>NZ_CP040106.1:3478750-4945000 GCF_005281475.1 Echinicola rosea
AACACGACCTGGCGCAATGCTGTTTACACGGATATTATATTCGACATAATCGCGCGCCATGGAAAGCGTCATGGCAAAGACAGCGCCTTTGGTCATGGAATAGGCAAAGCGGTCAGGCAAGCCCATAGTGGATGCCACGGATGCCATGTTGATAATGGAGCCTCCTTTTTCTTTCATCTTGGGAAGGGCGGCCAGGCTACAATTGTAAATGCCTTTTACATTGACTTGATAGAGCCGGTCAAAATCCTCTTCGCCAGTATTTTCCAAATTTCCCACATGGGAGATTCCTGCGTTATTGACCAGTACATCTATAGATCCTGAAATAGGGGAGATAAGCTCTTTCATTTCTGCGGTCTTGGAAACATCCCCTTGCAAAAAAGTGACTTGATAGCCTTTTCCCTTTAATTCTTCGGCGACCGATTCTCCTGATTTTTGGTCGTAATCTATAAAGTAAACATTTCCGCCTTCTTCGGCAAAGCGGGTGGTCATGGCCAAGCCAATGCCACTGGCACCGCCGGTGATCAAAATAGTTTTATCTTTCATAATTGTTTTTATTCCATTGTTGTGTTGGAAAACTAATCAGTTTAACCCGAATACCTATCCTGTGGGATGCTGAAAATTTTTGGCGGTCTTTACCGTTTAATGCACCCGTAGTAGATTATCAAATGCATTTTCCAGTTTCAATACCGTTTATTTTCTGCATATCTGGAATTATTGGTTCCGGGTTTAGGCCTTTGCGGGTGCTTCGTTCCAGACTGGTCCCGCGGCAAAATCATATTCCGCTAACGAATCTGCTTTCATTTCAATGCTGTAGCCCGGTAATTTGGGAGCTTGGTAACGGCCATTTTTTATGACTACTGGGTCAATGAAGTGTTCGTGTAGGTGATCGACGTATTCGATTACCCGGCCTTCCATAGTGCCACTGATAGAAATATAATCTACCATTGACAGATGCTGGACATATTCACATAGTCCCACACCCCCCGCGTGAGGGCAGACTGGGATGTCAAATTTCTTGGCAATGAGCATGATGGCCAAGTTTTCATTGACCCCTCCAACACGGCAGCTATCGATCTGGCAGATCTGCAGCGCTCTTGCTTTCATTAGCTGTTTGAAGATCACCCTGTTTTGGCAATGCTCCCCAGTAGCCACCAAAATCGGATGCACCGCATCTGCAATGGCTTTATGGCCAAGAATATCGTCCGGGCTAGTAGGCTCTTCTATCCATAACGGATTAAATTTAGCCAATTCTTTCATGTTTTCAATGGCTTCAGATACTTCCCATCGTTGGTTGGCATCCATCATCAGGTACATGTCGTTGCCGATTTCTTCCCTGATAATCCCAGCCCGTCGGATATCGTCTTGCAAGTTGGCCCCAACTTTCATTTTAATGTGCTTCCAGCCTTCTTGTTTGGCTTCGCGACACAGTCTTCTGATTTTATCATCCGTGTACCCTAGCCATCCTGCAGAAGTGGTGTATCCTGGATAGCCGTGCTCTTCGAGGTACTTTATTCGTTCTTGTTTTCCCTCGGCAGTATCCTTCAATATAGCGAGGGCTTCTTCCTTGGTGAGCACATCGGTGATATAGGTGAAGTCGATGCACGACAGCAGTTCTTCGGGGGACATATCTCCCAACAGTTTCCAAAGCGGTTTTTTCTCCTCTTTGGCATAAAGGTCCCAAACCGCGTTTACCAAGGCACCTGTGGCCAGATGGACTACGCCTTTTTCAGGGCCTAGCCAACGGATCTGGCTATCGCTGTTGACGGATCTCCAGAATGCTCCCATGTCTTTGGTAAGGTCGGTAAGGTCTTTTCCGATCACATGGTGGGCAATCGCTTCCAGTGCTGCACAGCAGATTTCATTGCCACGGCCAATCGTAAAAGTGAGTCCATGTCCTTCCAGGTCAGGTTGGTTGGTTTTTAGAATGATATAGGCAGCAGAATAATCCGGATCTGGATTCATGGCGTCTGAGCCATGTTTTTCTTTGCTTGTAGGAAATCGAATGTCTTTGACTTGATAGTCGGTGATTTTAATGCTCATCTATATAACGTTGATAGGTTTAAGGTTCCTATAAAATAGGTATGCAAGTTGGAGGTTTGAGTTGTTTATTGCTACATTAAAATTGGTTATATATAATACTATTTTTGCGTTAGTTTTATTTTTATTGTTTGTGAATGATAATATTTGTATAATTGAGTGTTCTTTATTGTTGGAACTTACTACTCACCCAGTAATTATGAAAGCCAAGTTATTAGAAAGAAAAAGTCCTTTTGGTCGTTCATTTATGGTTGCGCGGCATTCCTATCCCTACTTTTTGGATGTCTGGCATTATCATAGTGAACTGGAGCTGGTGTACATTACTAAGAGCAGTGGCACTAGGTTTATCGGGGACAACATCGAGCAATTTAAAGAAGGGGATTTGATTCTGATTGGAGAAAATCTCCCCCACCTTTGGCAAAACGACCCGGAATATTTTTCTTCCAAAATAGAAGGAAGTGCGGAGGCATATAGTATTCATTTTAAAAAGGATTTTGCAGGAAAGGACTTTTTGATGTTGCCTGAGATGAAAGACATTCGCTCACTCCTTGATAGGGCCAATCAGGGGATAAAGTTTACGGGTGATATTTGCCATTATGCTCTGGAGATATTTAAAGAACTGTCTGTGCTGGAAGGCATTCAAAAGCTGGTAAAGCTCATGGAATTTTTAGCTCAATTATCGGAGGAAAAGGACTATGAAATCCTGAGCACGGATGGCTTTACATTTCCACTACACATTACGGGTGATGACCGGGTGGATAAGGTTTTTTCTTTTACGTTTAATAATTTTAAGCGTAGCATTTCCTTGGAAGAAGTAGCCGAATTGGTACACCTTAACCCCACGGCATTTTGCCGGTACTTCAAGAAGTCCACCAAAAAGACCTATTCCAAATTTCTCAATGAGATCAGGGTAGGATATGCCTGCAAGTTGCTGATTGAAGAGCGGTTGAATATTTCAGAAGTAGGGTATGAATGTGGGTTCAATAACTTGTCCAACTTTAACAGACAATTCAAAAATGTGATGGATATTTCCCCTTCAGAGTACCTCAAAAAACACAAAAAACACCGATAGTATTATGCGGACGGCATCACAGATTTCCCGTTTGGATTTTAGCAATGAGATAACTTTCAAGACTGCCAAGAGCGGTGGTCCAGGAGGGCAACATGTCAATAAGGTCAACACCAAGGTACAGTTGATTTTTGACGTTAAGGGCTCGAAAATCCTTACAGAAAAAGAAAAAGACCGCGTGCTGGAGCAGCTAGGACCAAAACTCAATGCCGACGGCCATATCCAAGTGGTGGTGCAGGAAAGCCGGTTGCAGCTACAAAATAAAACCTTGGCACTACATAAGTTCGGTCAACTGATCAGCAAGGTATTTATCAGAAAGAAAAAGCGTAAACCTACCAAGCCTACCAAAGCCGCTGTAAAAAAACGCCTTGACAATAAAAAACGAAAAGGAGAGAAGAAGCAGTGGAGGAAGAAGCTGTAGTCTAAATATAAAAAACTACAGCTATACCGGAACACGTTAGTCTTTTTCCATTGGCTCCATGGCACATTGCTCACCTGGGAGTTCCACCTCGATGGTGTGGTGGGAAAAGGGGTAATCCTTGAGGATTTTTTTTAAGGTCTTCTTTAGTGCGAGTACTTCATCTAAGCCCTGTACTTCTTTGAGCTTAATATGAGCAGTGAAGACGTGTTTTTCACCGTCCAGTGACCAGATGTGGACATGGTGAAGGGATTGGACATGGTGAAGTTGGAGTAACTTTCCTTTGATTTCTTTTTCATTGATTTCACTGGGGCTGGCCTGTAAGAAAATCATTAGGGTTTCTTTCAGTCTTTTGATGACATTCCAAAGGATATATAAGGTGATCAGTAGGGAAAGTACAGGGTCAATATAGGGGGTATCGACAAAAAGCATCACGATAGAAGCCACCAGCACAGCCGCCCAACCCAGTACATCTTCCAAAAGATGCCACGAAATCACTTTTTCGTTCAAGGTCTTTCCATGGCTCAAGCGATAAGCAGCAAATCCATTGACCAATACACCGATGATGGCAAAGATCATCATGCCTTGTGCATCCGATGGTTCTGGGTGGATGATGCGGGTGACTGCTTCTTTGATGATAAAGAGCGATCCTGCAAACAGGATAAGCCCGTTTATCAATGCACCTAGAAGGGAAAACCTTTTGTATCCAAAGGTGAACGTTTGGGTTGCTTTTTTATTTGCCTTACGGGCAAGGTACCACGAAAGTCCTAATGAAAGGCTATCGCCCAAATCGTGGAGTGCATCCGAGATAATCGCAACGCTGTTGACGTATAACCCGCCGAAAAATTCCAAAACGGTAAAGCTCAGATTTAGAAAAAACGCCAGCTTAATGTTTTGGTGTCCATGGTGATGGTGATGGTGCGACATACGGTGTTTCTTTTCATTGGTGCTGTACAAAACTAGCACGAAATGGTATTAACACAGTTGCAGAAAAGGAAATTGTAAAAGAATAAAGTGCAAACCGTCATTTGCCCAAGTTGTTATAATACTTGATTTTTTCATGGAGCATTTTAAAATCCAAGGCACCCTTTACTTCTTTTAGGTGTTGCACGATGGCAAGGGCCTTGTTCAATCGGCTGTTACTGCTTTTTACCTTGGTGACGATGTAAACCAAGCTTCTTTGCTTGCCCATGGTCAGTGAGCGAAAATACTTGTTCCCTTCCTCATCTTGGTCAAGGAGAACTTGCAGTTCCTCAGGCATGTCATGACCAAACTCAGACCGGTCTTTTTCGATATTGATGTTCACTTTTTCCCTCTCTTGGATGCCGAGTTTTTCCCTAAGGGAGGAATTGAGCAGAATAAACCAATAATCCTTACTTTTCATGAGTGCGGCATGAAAACGGAAAGTGGCGATTTCACAGATTACCCGTCGGTCACCTCCTTCTATAAAAACAGTGGCCACATCATCAGGTACCGGCAAGTGGTATTGCCAAAGGTTGGAGTCGAATTTTTCCAAAGTGGTACTGATGGACTTCATGAGTGTTTAATTTTGGTCAAAAAGACTGATTTTTCCAATGAGATCTACTACTCGGTTTGCATAACCTGACTCATTATCATACCAGCCGATGATTTTGATAAGGGCGCCATTGGCCTCGGTGAGGCTGGCATCGAAAATACAGGAATGGGGATTTCCGATGATGTCCACCGACACCAAAGGGTCTTCTGTGTATTCAATATACCCCTTCATGCTCGTATTGGCTGCTTCAAACATGGTTTTGTTGATTTCTTCCTTGGTGGTGGCTCTTTTTAGCAGCACATTCATTTCGGTAAGCGATCCATCCGGAACGGGCACTCTATAAGCCATGGCGTGGAGTTTTCCTTTAATTTCGGGGATGACCAGCTCAACAGCCTTAGCGGCATTTGTGGTGGTGGGGATGATGGAACAGGCCGCAGCACGTGCCCTCCTTAGGTCTCGGTGCGGTGCGTCTTGTAGGTTTTGGTCGGCCGTGTAAGAATGGACTGTGGAGACAAAACCCTTTTCAATACCAAAATGCTCCTCTAATACCTTGACCATAGGTGCCAGGCAGTTGGTAGTGCAGGAGGCATTGGAGACGATAGGGTCGGTTTGTGTAAGGATATCATCGTTCACGCCGAGCACGACAGTGGGCACATCTCCCAACGCCGGGGCGGAGATAATGACACGTTTGGCACCGGCCTTAAGGTGGTCTTCTGCTTTTTCCTTTTCTACAAATCGTCCAGTACATTCGAGGACAATGTCCACATCCAGTTCTTTCCAAGGAAGCTTTTTGGGTGATTTCTCTCCATAGATGTGAATGTTGTTGCCGTTTACAAGAAGGGAATTTGTTTGGGGGATGATTTCTGCTTGAAATTTTCCATGGACGGAATCATACTTGAGCAAGTGCGCTAAGTTGGTGTTGTCCATCAAGTCATTGATGGCGACTACATTGATATCGGAATGTTGCTGGAGTAACTTAAATACATAGCGGCCGATCCGCCCGAAGCCATTTATGGCCACATTGACTTTGGTCATGCTCTTCATCTAATTTGGGTCCTTTATATATTACGGGAGAGTGAAATTACGAAAGAACCGTCATATTGACTACAAACCATTGGTGATTTGGAGGAGGTATTGTATTTCACCCCTTTGGAAAATAGAAAATATAGCTTTTTTGAATAATGATGGAACGCCGATAACGCTGATTAGGCAGATTTTCACTGATATTTTTAACCCGTTTTATCAATGTCGTTTAGTTAGTGTGAATTTGGAAATATTGGTTCTATTATTTTTCTGCTAAATTCGAAGATGGTCTTCATCCCTTTAGCTTTGTCACTTTTTTGCTTCAGGTCAAAAAAGTAACCCAAAAACCCCGACGCTACGCCACGGCGCACAGGTGTGCAGCTATTGGGCTAAAATTAAAACCTTCCCTCATGCAGGCAAACTCCTCCTGTCTAAAGCGAAGCAGGCCTATTTAAAGCCAGGTAAACCTTCTTTAGCTGCCAACATTCTTTTTGGCTAGTATTTCGTCAAACAAGCCTGCCTTTTTGCCCACTCGCTTTATAATTTCTTAACGCCCAATACCTGCAAGGCGGATCCGATTAATAAGTTTCTTATGGATACATTATCATCATTATTCCAAGTAGTGGTATATTTTCTTAAGTAACCAAGTTGAGCCGGAACTATAAGCCCCCCTGAGCCAAAAAAGGTATCGCTTCCTTATTACGGCCCTTGGTATGCCTGTTTTCCAGCCGATGGTGGAGGCCGTTAAGAAAGGGAGTTGGCTCGCGTCGTGGAACAGCGAGACCCACTCACTTTTAGGTCGTAGCCATCGGGTGGAAATTAAAATGGGTGACGGATCTCGGTCGCAGGGTAAATCCATGTTCCATTTTAAAAGGCATACCACCGGCCTAGCTTTTTTTCTTTCTTTTTTCATCAATGGAAAAAAGGAAAAGGATAAAATCCACCAGGATGATCAGGTTTCCCCAGCCAAAGTCGATCAAAAAAAGGACTTTTAGGTATATGAAAAGAAGGAAACCCCCTTAACTAAACGGCATTGAATGCGGGTTTAAGTTTTACAACTAGCAGCCTATTCTACTGTGCCCTATGTGTCTATGTTGTTCAACTACATTAGCTGTTTTGGGTACTTCTTTTTTGGTATCTAAAGATAAGGACTATAATAGGCAAGTACATTCTTCTTTAGTGCTGCTGGAATCGACGTTCACCTTGGTATGGGAAGTAGCCAAAGACCTTGGTACATGCAGTGGAAGGCGGCTTATGGCGATTTCCTTTAAAATTGTACCTGGCCTTAGTTCTTTAATTCCGAGGTTTTTAAAAGCATGATCCACTCTTCCCGGAAATACCATCATCAGCATTCCACACAGGATAATTGCCAACATTTTCAATTTACTTTTCCCTTTCATAAGCATTTCCCGTTCCGAGAATTTTAACATAGAAAAATACAGTTTGTTACACCTGTTGTGGTTGATAATTAATATTAATATGATCGTGACAGTGTGTTGTAATTTAAAATAAAGATACTGCAATTCAGTGACTTATGGAATACCGTGAAGGTGGTATTTTTTACTTTTATAGGTTAATTTGTGTTATATATGTGGAGTTACGGCCAGCATCAATAGGTTTTATTTGCAACTTGTTGATCAATAGAAGCTTACAAAAGTGTTGATAACGAGGTGAATAAAATGTTTAAAATGTTTGATGTAAAGCCCTTACATTTGTTACTATGGCAGAGAGAAACACCGCAGGAAGGGAGCGCAATCCGCTCCGGAGAAAAAACAACTTAGAGCAAAATATGGTAGGCGGCGTAGGAAAGATTCCCCCGCAGGCTATCGATTTGGAAGAGGCCGTGCTTGGCGCATTGATGCTGGAAAAAGAAGCGATCACTGCCGTGGTGGATATTCTTAAGCCGGACAGTTTTTATAAAGATGCCCACCGGGAAATCTATGATGCCATCTTACAACTTTTTAACGAAAGTGAACCGATTGATTTGCTTACCGTAACCAACAAGCTCCGAAAGAATGGAAAGCTTGAGGTGGCAGGAGGGGCTTACTACATCACCGAACTGACCTCAAAGATTTCTTCCGCAGCCAATATTGAATACCATGCTCGGATCATCACCGAGATGGCGATGAAGCGTCATATGATCCGCATCTGTTCTGAAATTCAAAAAGAGGCCTATGAGGAGACGACGGACGTGTTTGAGCTGTTGGATACCATGGAACAATCGCTGTTTGAGGTGTCCGAGAACAATATCAGAAAGAATTACGCTGACATGAAATCCATTATGCGTGAGGCTATTACGGAGCTGGAAGGTAAGAAAGACCTCGCTGATGGGCTTACTGGTGTGCCGAGTGGCTTTACGGCTTTGGATAGGGTGACTTCAGGATGGCAAAAATCAGATTTGGTCATTATAGCTGCCCGTCCTGCGATGGGTAAAACGGCTTTCGTGCTTTCTGTACTTCGGAATGCCTCCGTGGACCATAGCAGACCAGTGGCCATATTTTCCCTGGAGATGTCAGCGGTCCAGTTGGTAAACCGTCTGATTTCTTCAGAAGCAGAATTGGACTCGGAGAAGATCAAAAAAGGAAATTTGGCCGATTATGAATGGGAGCAGCTGATCCATAAGACAAGTAAGCTTTCTTCGGCGCCTTTGTTTGTGGATGATACGCCGGCCTTGTCCATTTTGGAGCTTCGTGCAAAATGTCGCCGACTGAAGGCCCAGAGTGATATCCAGATGATCGTAATTGACTACCTTCAGCTAATGTCTGGTGATTCCAAGGCCAGTGCAAGCGGTAACCGTGAGCAGGAGATTTCCAGTATTTCTAGAGCACTTAAGAAAATTGCAAAGGAACTTGAAGTACCAGTGATTGCCCTTTCACAGCTGTCAAGGGCAGTGGAAACACGAGGAGGAGACAAGCGGCCACAGTTGTCCGATCTGAGGGAATCTGGAGCGATCGAACAGGATGCGGATATTGTCATGTTCCTGTATCGTCCAGAATACTATGGTATCAACGAGGATGAAGAAGGCAACAGTACCATGGGGACAGGAGAGGTGATTATTGCCAAGCACCGGAGTGGCTCTTTGGAGACCGTCAAGCTGCGGTTTATTGGTAAATATACCAAGTTTACGGACTTGGACCTGAATGTACCTTACCAGCCACAAGGCCAGGAAGCTATGTATGGCAATAAATTTCCAAGTGCTGCGGGTGGAAAGGGATTTGACGATTCGAACATGATCAGGATCCAGAGTAAAGCCAATGGTCCAGATGAGGAGGATGGCTTCCCCGGAGGTATGGGGAGCAATGAGCCTGCTCCTTTCTAGTCCTTCGGCTACGCTCAGGAACACCTTCTGTTGGGATTAGGATTACCTTCGGCTTGGATCAAAAATACCAATGACTTCCTTCGGAAGTACCTCGGTTTCTTTTAGTAATAATTATGGCATTGCTGACGTGCTGATGAGCCCATTTACAGGACGGATTATAGTGCAGGGATGCGCCATTTGCCAAAAACCAATTAATAAATAACCGACTATGAAAGGACTTGTTTTAGATCAGGAGAATGCATCCGGAATCACTATTAAAGATGTGGCATTACCTCACTTAAAGCCTGAAGAGGTCAAAGTGAAAATAAAGGCTGCAGCTTTAAACCACCGAGATGAGTGGTGTCGTCAAGGGAAGTACCCCAATATCAAAAATGGAATCATTTTGGGATCTGACGGTGCAGGAGTAGTAGAGGAAGTAGGTGAAAAGGTGGACAAAAGTTGGCTTGGCAAGGAGGTCATTATCAATGCGGCCAATTTTTGGGGAGAGGATCAGGCTGTACAGTCTTCAGCATTTCAAATCCTCGGAATGCCAAGCAATGGAACACTTGCAGAATATGTGCAAGTAGATGCCTCCAGGTTATGCCAAAAGCCCGATCATTTGTCATTTGAAGCAGCAGCGGCATTGCCGTTGGCAGGCTTGACAGCATTTCGGGCGGTTTTTTATCATGGGTCGGTAAAGCCTGATATGAAAATCTTGGTTACCGGTTTCGGAGGAGGAGTGGCCCAGTTTGCAGCACAATATGGTATCGCCGCAGGTGCGGAAGTTTATGTGACCAGCGGGAGTGATGAAAAGTTAAAAACAGCATTGGAGCTGGGTGTTTCAGGAGGATTCAATTATAACGATGAGGAGTGGGTTCAGCAAGCGGTGGATAAAACAGACGGATTTGCATTGATCATCGATTCGGCCATGGGCGAGACTTTTTCCGACCTGATCAAAGCATTGCGTCCTGGTGGCAAATTGGTTTTTTATGGAGCCACGCTCGGTAATCCTCCGATGCTGGATGCAAGACGGGTCTTTTGGAACCAATTGACCATTCAGGGTACTACGATGGGAAGTGATAGGGATTTTGAAGGTATGGTGAAGTATGTCGCTGAGCAAGGGATTTCTCCCGTAGTGGACAAGGTCTTTGAATTTTCGAATGCTGTGGAGGCCTTCGAGCGAATGGCAGCAGGAAAGCAAACGGGGAAAATTGTGGTCAAAATGTAACGTTTGATGTCACTTGGATTTACCCTTATCCTTTCTTTTCAGCAAGTTATTCATCAAGGTCATTTTCGAACAAGAAATTTTGAAAGGCATTTTTGAGCTCTCTTAGTGCGTGCTGATCATTTTGGGTTTCGGCAAGCTCGATTCCTGATTTGTAGATAGAAAGTGCCTTTTCTATTTCCTCCATGTCTGCATTTGCAGCTGCGGCATGGAAGTAGGTAGGAAGGTATTCTGGGTGCTTGTCCAACAGTTGATCAAAATAACTTACCGCTTTATTCATATCACTGTTTTGATATTCCAGTGCCAGGGCATAGAGGTTGAATGGATTGTCGGGTTCATCTTTTATAAATTGCTGCAATAATTCGATTCGTGATGCACTCGCCATAAGCTGTATGTTCTTCAATGATGGTAACGTGCAAATATAAGGTAAAATAGAGGTTTTGAAAGGATCTTACCGTTTAGGAGGATTACGTTTTTTATGCTCCATTGATTTGGAAAGCCCTTCAGGCCTGAATAAAGGTATGGGGATTGGTCAGGCAGTATGTAGTCATTGCTGAGGTATAACCATTAATTATGGTCGATAGCCAAAATCAATTCATTCGGGATAGGTATTGAACAGCCTTTTTTTTATTT
Organism: Echinicola rosea; assembly: GCF_005281475.1. Lineage (NCBI taxonomy): Bacteria > Pseudomonadati > Bacteroidota > Cytophagia > Cytophagales > Cyclobacteriaceae > Echinicola > Echinicola rosea. The sequence continues at coordinate 3,489,970 of NZ_CP040106.1, forward strand.
TTGGACATTCCAAAAAAGGATCCCGGGCTTTAGGAAAGTAATTACACACAAGGTTTATGGACTAGTCCACTTTTCATGCTACCGTCCTATGAAATTATACTTGGAAAAAGCACGTTATATCATTGAGAAGAGATGATAGGGCAATCATTTTGACATTTGGAATCGGCTGTTTTTAGTGAATTATAACAGCTACATTAAATTTCTGCGAAGAAACATTATTGACCACTTATTAAAATAAAATATATGAAAATTCTGGTTTGTATTACACATGTACCGGATACCACATCCAAAATTCAATTTACAGATGATAACACCAAGTTTGATAAGACTGGTGTCCAATTTATTATAGGCCCATACGACGACTATGCTCTGGCAAGAGCTGTAGAACTCCGTGACCAATCGAGTGGAAGCCTCACGGTGCTCAATGTAGGAGAGGCAGAGACTGAACCCACTTTGCGTAAAGCTTTGGCAATCGGTGCAGACGAAGCAATAAGGGTGAATTCATTTCCTTCTGACTCACTATTTGTGGCGAGCCAAATTGCACATTATGCCAAGGAAGGAGGATATGACCTGATCCTCATGGGAAGAGAGTCTATTGATTTTAATGGCGGTATGGTGCATGGTATGGTAGCTGAAATGCTAGGAATGCCCTCTGTCTCTCCCGTAATGAAGCTGGACCTAGAAGGTGATGTGGCCAGTATCGCAAGGGAAATAGAAGGAGGAAAGGAATATTTAGAAGTGAAACTTCCTTTTGTGGCAGGTTGTCAAGAGCCTATAGCAGAATGGAAGATTCCTAATATGCGTGGGATCATGTCAGCCCGAAGCAAGCCACTGAATGTGGTGGATCCAGTCAGTGATGAAGCTGCTACAAAAACAGTGGGATATGAGCTTCCACCTGCAAAAGGGTCCGTTAAGCTTATCGATAAAGATAATGTCGAAGAATTGGTGAATTTGCTACAAAACGACGCTAAGGTCCTATAATTATAATCCTTTGATTTTAAATTTGAACACAATATGTCCATTTTAGTATATATAGAGCACACTGAAGGTGCAATTAAGAAAACATCATTAGAGGCGGTATCCTACGCCAGTGCCCTTGGTGAAAAAGAAGGAAAGGAAGTAGTGGCAGTGGCACTGGGAAAAATAGAGGACAGCGCCTTGGCCAAAGCAGGTTCTGCAGGGGCAAAAAAAGTACTGCATGTAGCGGACGAAAAACTCAATGATGGAGTGATTCAAGCGCATGCTAGTGCCGTGGGCCAGGCGTTTGAGCAATCAGGAGCTGATACTTTGGTACTGGCCAAATCTTCTTTGGGAGATGCTGTGGCAGCCCGGCTGTCAGTAAAGCTAAAGGCTGGATTGGCTTCTAATGTAGTCGCTTTACCAGAAGAAGATGGAGGCTATAAAGTAAGAAGAAGTATATACACTGGAAAGGCCTTTACCGATACGGTGATTACAACTGATAATAAGATTTTAGCGGTCAAGAAAAATGCAGTTGCCTTAAAATCCGACGGGGCAGATGCAGCTGTGGAAACGTTAGAGGTCGCATTGGCGGAAGGTGATTTTGCTGCCAAGATCACTTCTACCGATAAAGCAACTGACGAGATTTCATTGCCAGAGGCAGATATCGTCGTTTCTGGGGGCCGCGGTCTGAAGGGGCCAGAAAACTGGAACCTAATTGAAGATCTCGCCAAGGCGATGGGAGCGGCCACAGGATGTTCCAAGCCTGTTTCTGACAGCGGATGGAGACCCCACCATGAGCACGTAGGACAGACAGGTGTAAAAGTAGCGCCAAGTTTGTACGTGGCAGTTGGAATTTCAGGTGCTATTCAACATCTTGCAGGAGTAAATGCATCCAAATACATTTTGGTGATTAATAAAGACCCAGAGGCGCCATTTTTCAAGGCCGCTGATTACGGTATTGTAGGGGATGCTTTTGAGATTTTGCCAAAACTTACGGAGGCTTTAAAAGCAATAAAATAAAAACGAGTGGAGAACACAGTTGAACTAGAAATATTAGGTTTATCATCAAATCATTCACAATCGGGATCATTCACACTGGTGATGGGAGAAACCACTGGGACGAGAAGGCTTCCTATTGTGATAGGGATGTTTGAGGCACAAGCTATCGCCATTGAGATAGAAAAGATTGTTCCCAATCGCCCCATGACCCATGATTTGTTTAAGTCATTTGCCAGTAATTTTGGATTTTCGGTGGATCACATTCTTGTATCAGATATGAGAGAGGGTGTTTTTTACGCTAAGATTGTCTGTAAGGGTGCCAAGAATACAGTGGAAATTGATGCGAGGCCTTCTGATGCCATTGCGATTGCGGTGCGCTTCGAAGCGCCAATATTCTGCGAGAAAAAGGTGATGTCCGAAGCTGCCATTGAATTCAATGAGGAGGAAGAAGAGAAAAGTGGAGGAAAGGCCAAAGCGGAAGAGAAGAAAGTTACCTCTGCCAAATCCAAAAACCAAGAGCCCCTGAAGGATTATAGTCTCGAAAAGCTCAATCAACTACTTGATAAGGCGATTACCAATGAAGATTACGAGCAGGCTGCTCGCATTAGGGATGAGATAAACCGGAGAAATTAACGATATTAAAAAACCTGGGCGACTAAGTTCCAGGTTTTTTTCTTTCCATTCATGCCTCAAAATACCTTATATTTACTTTTCTTTTGATAGGGTCAGACATGAAAGTGGCCTATAAATTTCGTGTATGGATTATATAAGAGGAATGATAGGGATAGTGGCGCTATTGGGCGTAGCGTTTCTATTTTCAGCAAGCAGAAAATCAATAGACTGGAGGTTAGTAGGAATAGGGGTAATCTTACAAATTATCTTTGGTTTTATGATTACGAAAGTAGCTTTTGTAGCATCTGTTTTTGCGGGCATCAGCGGAGCCTTTGTGAAGCTACTTAGCTTTGCCCAAGCTGGAGCGATATTTCTGTTTGGAGACTTGGCGACAGATTCATTCGGGACAATATTTGCATTTCAGGTATTGCCTACAATAATTTTCTTTTCAACCGTGTCTGCGGGCCTTTACTATTTGGGCATATTACAAAAAGTGGTTTACGGTATCGCATGGGTGATGACCCGTACCATGAAGTTGTCTGGTGCGGAGAGTCTTTCCGCAGCGGGCAATATATTTTTAGGCCAGACCGAGGCACCGCTTTTGGTAAGGCCTTTTATAGCTACCATGACCCGTTCTGAATTGATGTGTTTAATGACTGGGGGGATGGCTACTATTGCTGGAGGGGTTTTGGCTGCCTACGTGGCATTTTTAGGGGGAGATAATCCCGCTGAGCAAAGTAAATTTGCTTCCTACCTGTTGGGAGCAAGTATTATGAATGCCCCAGCTGCCATTGTCATGTCAAAATTGATCATTCCTGAAACCAATAAGGAGGGCTTGAACGACAAGCTGGAAGTAAACAGCGATGGAATGGGCGTGAATTTGATTGACGCTATGTCGATAGGTGCCGCTGACGGGTTAAAGTTGGCATTGAATGTAGGGGGGATGTTACTTGCATTTATTGCTGTTATTGCCATGTTGAATTATTTGTTATCTGGCGTTTTCGGTGATATCACTGGACTGAATCAGTTTGTGACCAATTCTACCAATGGGAGGTTTGAGGGTTTTTCACTGGAGTATATTTTAGGTCAAGTTTTCAGGGTCTTTGCATGGCTGATGGGAGTAGAATGGCAGGATACGCTTCAGGTGGGATCACTTTTGGGACAGAAGACCGTGATCAATGAGTTTGTGGCATATTCTGATCTATCTTCCATGAAAGCGGAGGGAGACCTTTCGCCGAAATCAATCATTATCGCTACCTATGCACTTTGTGGATTTTCTAATTTTAGTTCGATAGCGATACAGGTGGGAGGAATCGGAAGTATAGCACCGGGTCAGCAAGGCAATCTTTCAAAGTTAGGAATGCATGCACTATTGGCAGCCACGCTCGCTTGCATGATGACTGCGACGATTGCAGGAATGTTGTTTAGCTAAAATAAAGCCTGAAAAAAATAATTTCTTCAGGCTTTTTTGGACCATGCCTATTAATCTTCAGAAATGAGGATTTTTTCGATTTTGTCTCCTTGTCGGATTTGGTCGATTACATCGAGCCCTTCCACGACTTTTCCAAAACACGTATGGTTTCTGTCCAAGTGGGCTGTATTGTCCCTACTGTGACAAACGAAAAACTGGGAACCACCAGTGTTTCGACCTGCATGTGCCATGGACAGCACGCCTCGTTCATGGTGTTGGTTTTCACCATCTAGTTCACAATCAATGGTATATCCAGGTCCTCCGGCACCATTCCCGATGGGACAGCCCCCTTGGATAACGAAGTTTGGAATTACCCGATGAAAGGTAAGCCCATCATAGAAGCCTTTTTGTGATAGGTCAATAAAATTCTTAACCGTGTTGGGAGCGTCTTTTTCGTAAAACTCCACTTTCATGGTTCCTTTTTCAGTTACTATTTCTGCTGTTTTCATGTAATAATTATTTAAGGCAAATATAGTAAATCTTCCTGTGACGATTACAGATTAATATTGGTGTGTTTAGCTTAAATAGTATGTTTTTTACCAAAAAAATACCATTCAATTTATTTTGGTGTGTTTTTTGATTATATTATCTATAACCAAACTTATTTAATCATGAATAACAGAGAAAAGTTAGAGAAGATGGACCGGGCTTTGAGGTTATTGGATGACCTAAAGCATAGCCAGGTGGCTTTGATAGAAAAAGCTTCCCAACTTCAGCTTGATGCCATGGAGTTCAATTTTTCAAACATGGAAAAAAATATGGGAGATCTATATACCCGCTATAACGAATCGCTTGATATGCTTACTGAAGAGTTAGAGCGATTTGAGATCAGAAGAAATAAATTTGAGCAAGAGCACGGATTGGACAAACAAGAAGAATAAAAAAAGCCCTCCAAATTATTTGGAGGGCTTTTTTTATATGTTTGGTGCTCCATTCATTAGTTCAGTAGAAGCGAAATCCTCGTATTTTTTGAAGTTTTCTACAAAGGCCAGGGCAAGTTGGTGGGCCTTATGGTCATACTCCAAGGGATTGGCCCAAGTATCCCGTGGATTGAGCAATTCACTGGGAACATTAGGACAGGTTTGGGGAACGGCCACATTGAAAACCTCGTGGGTTTTAAAGGTAACATTGTCCAGCTTTCCTTCCAAGACCGCAGTGATCATGGCTCTGGTATAAGGAAGCTTCATTCTTGATCCTGTGCCATAAGAGCCTCCTGTCCATCCGGTATTAATCAGCCAAACGTTCACATTGTGGTCTTTCATTTTTTTGCCAAGCAAAGATGCGTACTTGGTGGGGTGAAGAGGCAAGAAAGCAGCCCCAAAACATGCGGAAAATGTTTTTTGAGGCTCGGATATCCCCATTTCGGTGCCAGCGACCTTTGCGGTGTATCCCGATATAAAATGATACATGGCCTGATTGGTGTCTAATTTGGAAATAGGAGGGATCACGCCAAAAGCATCTGCCGTAAGAAAGAAAATATTCTTCGGCAACGTACCCAGTGGAGGGATAATGGCCTTTTGGATATGGTACAGTGGATAGGCTGTTCTCGTATTTTGCGTGACGCTACAGTCCGTGTAATTGATGGTTCTGGAATGTTGCTCAAAGCGCGTGTTTTCTACCACTGCGCCAAATTTGATCGCATTCCAAATTTCAGGTTCTTTTTCTTTAGAAAGGTCGATTACTTTTGCATAACAACCGCCCTCAAAGTTAAAAACACCATTATTCGTCCAACCGTGTTCATCATCTCCTATTAAGTTTCTATTCGGATCAGCAGATAGGGTGGTTTTTCCTGTACCAGAAAGGCCAAAGAACAATGCTGTGTCTCCATTCTTACCGATATTGGCCGAGCAATGCATGGAGAGGACATTCTCCTTCAAAGGCAAGTGGTAATTTAACACCGAGAAGATTCCCTTTTTGATTTCGCCTGTATAGCCTGTTCCCCCTATCAAGATGATTTTTTTGGTGAGATTAATGATGGTGAAGTTTTTCCCCCTTGTCCCGTCCAAGGTTGGGTCAGCTTCGAATTCTGGCGCGCAGATGATCGTGAAATCCGTCTTTTGGTCTTCAATTTCATCTTTTTCAGGTCTTAAGAACATGTTATGACAAAAGAGATTGTGCCAAGCCAAGGTGTTGTAAACCCTGATGTTTAGTCGGTATCGACTGTCTGCACCTGCATAAACATCCCGTGCAAATAAAGTTCTGTGCCTGAGGTATGAGATCATTTTTCCCAAAAGCTGATCAAAGTGAGTTTCCTGAAATGGAATATTGATTTCTCCCCACCAGATGTTTCCTTTGGTGGCATTGTCTGCTACGATGTAACGGTCTTTAGGGGATCTACCGGTAAATTTACCAGTATAAGCCATTAGGGCACCGGTGTCAGCAAGCCAACCTTCTTGTCCAGAAAGGGCATGTTCGATGAGCTCAGCAGGTGTGAGGTTAAGTTTTACCTGACCATTATCCAGTTGTCCATGGAGTGCTAGCAGGTCAGTAACAGGGTGTGTTTTACTGATCATAAATCTCTAAAGTTATTTGGGTATTACTTAAAAGGAATTGGTACAAATATATAAGAATTGGAGATGATTACTTCCAAAAAAGGATAGAAATGTCGGTTTTCAAACGATTTCGTAGGGCTTTTTGCACATATAGGATGTACGGGAAATGATGGAAATCATGATGAAAATTTTATAGAAGCATAACTATATTCATGAAATATGTGGTAGAACAAAATGGAACGTTTTTCATTGTTTAGAAAAAAATCTCTTATCATTGTAAATTGTAAAGCATTACACAGGAATTATATACCCAAATGTTACAGAACGAAGAATCCAATAATCAACAACTTGACAGAGGTTTTGATGGTCCATCGATGTTTGGACATCCAAAAGGTTTAATGACACTTTTCTTTACAGAAATGTGGGAGCGTTTCAGCTACTATGGCATGAGGGCCCTGCTTATACTTTTTATGACTACTGCTGTAATTGACGGTGGATTGGGGTTTGATGACAAGACTTCCGGAGCTATTTATGGACTTTACACAATGGGTGTTTATCTATTGGCTTTACCCGGTGGATGGTTAGCGGATAGGCTGCTCGGATTGAAAAAATCCGTATGGTATGGTGGGATCATTATAGCTTTGGGACATTTTACTATGGGATTGCCGGGGATTATTTCACTCATGGATGGAGCTCATGAGACAAAATCAGCTTTGAACTCTCTTGATACCACCTCTTTTTTTCTTGGATTGATACTTATTGTGGTAGGAACTGGCCTGCTCAAACCAAATATCAGTTCTATTGTCGGGCAGCTGTACCACGAGGGAAGTTCCAAGAGAGATGCAGGCTTCTCCATTTTTTATATGGGAATCAATATCGGTGGATTTATAGCACCCATCATCTGCAGTACTTTTGCTGAGATTGATTGGCATTTGGGTTTCGGTGCAGCAGGCTTTGGTATGGTCTTGGGGCTGATACAGTACAAATTGACTTCAGGAACTCTAAAAGGCAAGGGAGAATTGGCAGATGCAGATTCTGCGGAGGAGATAGCACATAGGAGGAGATTAAGGTTGTTTACGTTCCTTACGGTGATAGTATTGGCCTTCACACTTTTTTTGATGTTTCAAGGAGTGATAGTCATTAATGCTGCTGCTATAGCTGAAGCATCATATAAAGTGATAGGAGTAGTGGCTGCCGCATTCTTTATTTATATACTGGTTTTTGGAGGGTTGAATAAGGATGAAAAGAAGAAGGTAGTGGTTATTGCGATATTACTTTGTTTTGGAGCCCTGTTTTGGTCAGGTTTTGAGCAGGCAGGATCTACCTTAAATCTCTTTGCTGAGCGGTTTACGGACCGGCATTTAATGGGATGGGAAATACCTGCAGGCTATTTCCAGTCTGCAAATTCCATGTTTATAGTGATTTTTGCACCGGTCTTTGCTGCTTTATGGGTTTGGTTGGCAAAGCGGCATTTGGAGCCGAGTTCACCGATCAAGTTTGCGTTTGGACTGTTGCTCTTGGGGGTTGGTTTTATGGTGATGTATTTTGCCGCTAAAGTGGCTGTATCTGGGGATTTGGCAGCCCCTGCTTGGCTAATGTTCACCTATCTTTTTCATACTTTTGGTGAGTTGAGCTTAAGTCCAGTAGGATTAAGTTTGACGACCAAGTTGGCGCCTAAGAAGTTTCAGGGCCAAATGATGGGAATGTGGTTCCTGTCCGTAGCGCTAGGAAATCTTGTGGCTGGGATTATCGCCGGTGAAGCCAGTGGAGAAACGAAAGAGGCTGTTGCAGAAATGCCCGATCAGTATATGATGATTGTCATGGTATCTGTAGGGGCAGGACTGCTTCTAATGCTTATTACCAAGCCCATCAGAAAATTAATGGGAAATGTAAGGTAAATAAAAAGGGAGCGATCATCGCTCCCTTTTTATTTACTATAATGGATATAGTTATTTTTCTTTTTTGTTTCCTTTAGATAGGCTGTTCCTAATGTCCATATTAGAAATACCAGCACCTAAACCAATTAGGATGCAAACAATAAGTATAAATAATTGGGCTCCTGAGCCTAGTGGGGAATTGAATATTTCCAGTAGCATGTTAATACTGTTTTAGTGATGGCCTAAATTTCCTGCAATTTAACAGGTCAGATTCATTGGACAAAATTAAATTATAAAAACTGAGCTGTCCTTATTCAGCACAGCACAGTTTAATACCAATTAGTCCAATTCTTCATCAAATTCATCATCGAAAAGGTCAAAATCATCCTCTTCAAAGTCGATGAGATTATCTTCGAGCCTTTCATCATCATCATCATCGAGGTCGTAAATGCCCTCATCGAGATCTCCTGTGTTGAATTCGTCTTCTTCCTGGAAGTCGTCAAATTCGTCGTAATACTGTTCTGTGCCTCTTGCCATAGTGTGATAAGTTTAAATAAAATTGATAGGCAGGATTTTATGCTATTTACAACAAAAAACAATTTATTTCAATAGGGGATTTTGAGTTTTTTTTAAGGGGACTGGCTTTATACCGAGAAATACTTACTTGATAAAAAAAAGGTTTGTTGTTTTTGTTTTTTATAATTCAGATAGCTTTGTGTTGCTTAATCGTTGAATTTTCTGTTTTTATATTAAATAATTGATATGAAGAAAAAAATAGCCCTGACTGTGATGTGAAATTGTTACGTAAATCATTTTCATACATTGATGAAACTGGTCCATATGTTTACATTTTTTTTTAGTACCTGTACATAAATACGTTTTGTTGAAATGTTTTTCAAACCATTAAAAATGTTTTTTAAATTAATTTTAATGTATTTTGTTTGTTTTCTTCTTGGGGTTAATATAAATTAGTGGTGTGAAATAGGGTACTGGGTATCAGTTAAATCACATGTAAAGGGAGTTTGTATTTGTATATGATTAAAGGTTGATAAATGGAAAACTGACTACTGTACTGATTTGCTAATGAAAATGTTGTAGTGATGCTTCACCGGTTCTTAAGCCTTTTAGGGGTGGTTTATAGATATTTAATTTATCAAATACGATGATTTTGAATTTTTATTAGAGATACTATGAATAATGTTAATAAACTTGTCGCGGGTTTTTTCTTTATCTGGGACACCGTCATATTAGGGATTACTTTCCTTGTTTCGCTTTATATCTTTAAGGATACGGGTGTGCAGGGGATAGATTGGGCACTGTTTGTGGGTTTGATCTCTCTATGGCTGGTAATAGTGAAATGGAGAAAACTCTACTTCTTTGATCTCAATGGAGATTTTTCCAATCGGATACTGAACTATTTAAAGTCCAGTGCCATATTAGTAGTCCTTCTAGGATTAGCATATTTGATTTTTACGTTTCCGCCTACCTTCAGAAAGGTGGTGCTATCATTTTCCATCGGTTTTCCATTAATCGGTATAGTGACCAATTTCGTCATCTTGAGTATTATTAACCGTTTGAAAAATAGTGGGGGAGTTAGCAAGAATGTGTTAGTCACGGGACAGGGGGAGATGGTCAGTAAAGTAAATTCTTACTTCAAAGAAAATCCAAAAAATGGTTATCAGGTCAAAGGCATGGTGAAATACCATAATGTGACAGAACCGCAACTGGCTGTGGAAGGTAGCGATGAATACGTGAGTGATCTTGAAAATATGGGTAGCTATTTAAAGGATAATCCAGTGGACGAAGTGATTGTGGCCTTACCGATCCAATACTCTGAAGAAATCAAGAAAATTCTTAACACTGCGGATTATTACGGTACCCGAGTGAGGTTTATACCGGATTATCAGAAATTGCTTGGCGAAGATTGCAAAGTGATCAGGCAAGGCAAGATGGATATGGTCAACGTGAGACAAATGCCGCTTGATGATAAAGTTTCTGCCTTTTTTAAGGAGTGTTTTGATTGGTGTTTCTCCAGTTTGATCCTCTTAATGTTGTCGCCGTTATTTTTCTTGATTGTAATATTGATCAAACTTGATAGCCCAGGGCCCGCTTTTTATTGTCCTGAAAGGATCGGTAAAGGTGGAAAACCATTCCGTGTATTTAAGTTTAGGACTATGAGAGAAAACGACAGTACGGGAAGGGCTTCGACAGTAGAAAACGATCCCCGGATCACTAAAGTCGGTAAGTTTTTAAGAAAGTACAGTATAGATGAGCTTCCGCAATTTGCGAATGTATTTATGGGGGATATGAGTGTGGTAGGCCCCAGGCCACACAGAACTTACCTTAATGAGGAATTTCAACGTAGCGTTGATAAAGCCATGGTCAGGCATTATTTTAAACCAGGGGTTACGGGATGGGCTCAGGTAAATGGTTGGAGAGGACCCACAGAGACCGCTGAGCAAAAGGAACAGCGCATAGCCCACGATCTTTGGTACTTAAAAAATTGGTCCATGAAACTAGATATTAAAATTATTTACTTAACGATTTTTGGACGTAAAACACACGGGACTGCTTTTTGATAATGAATACTTGGCATGGGGAATGATAAATTCTCCATGCTTATTCAAGTCTTTTTAAGAATTGTATAAATAATTCGTTTTTAGAATATTTTTATTATTTAATTTTTATTGCATGCCTGATTTATAATATTGTTCTATTTTTCTAATTGGACTTCATGCTCACTTGTACATGTTAACCAAATAATATTTCATTATAGTATGTGTAATTAGTAATCAATTTGTGGATTTTTTCTACAATTATTTTAAAATATTTTTTTGGTAATATTCACAGGAATTCAATTTTATGCATATAATTTTTAATTATTTAAATAATGTTAATTGTTTTTTGTCGAAGTGGTAAAAATCAAGTGTAAAAACATATAATAATACTAATTTATAATATAAAATATTATTGTATTTTTTTATTAAATGTAAACCTAACACTATATTTTATTTCAATCAAAAATTTATTTATCTTATTTACGTTTTTTGATCGTATATACACTCTATTGTGTCGTTTGTTTGTTTTTTGTAAATGCTTTACAATCAGTTGTTTTACGTGGTATGGATATTGGAAATTTAGGGCAAGTCAGGACTTATCACCCTAATGATTTTGCTGACTTGATTTGAAACGAGTTACTAACCAACAACCACACCAATGAAAACTAACATACGAGAAGGGCCTTTTGGCGCTTTATCTTGATCTGTAAAACACTTAAAAGTAATTATCACCTAACTTAATTATTAATGAAATCTATCACCAATTTAACTTGCAAGAGTTTTCTTGCGGGGATTACTACGGTCTTTTTTGCGAGTTCTTGCCAACTAGATGAATCGCAGCAACTGGAAGTACAAGAGAGTACTGAAGTAGCAGAATTAACTACGAAATTATCAGGTTTATTGTTTTCCGAGGACTTTGAGGGAGACGATCCTCTTCGAGGTGTCCATACCCAAGGAGCTGAAGATCATAGTCTCAGAGTCGTTTCTTGGAGGGCGTTTGAAGGAAAAAAGTCGGCGTTCTTTCAACTAAAGTCATCTGATAAAATGATTGCAAACGGCATGAGATCAGAAATTTTGGTTAGTTCTGAAGCTCCTGATCAAGATATGTGGTATAGTTTTGCTGTTATTTTCCCAGAAGACCTATATGAATACGACAAGTCTAATGAATCTATATCCCAATGGAGACAAAATTCAGGAGGGCCTTCGTTATCACTAAGAACTGCAAAGGATGAATTATATGTCCGAGTGATTTCAAAGGATAATGAAAAAGAGTGGGAAACGATTAATTTGGGTCCCATCATTAAAAATAAGTGGACAGAGTTTGCTTTTCGCATTCACCATTCTTCTGGAGACGAAGGATCTGTCGAGATTTGGAGGGATGGAAACAAGGTGCTGAATTATAAAGGTCCGAACATGTACAAAGGAATGGGGATGCCTCATTGGAAGGTAGGGATTTATAAATCAATATGGAACAAAAAGAAAACTGATACGGATGTAAGAGCGCTTTATATGGATAATATCCGATATGGTGATAACAATGTATCTCTAGCTGATCTTGTGACTGGTAGTGTTCTTAACTTAGCTGATGTAGTGATCATGAATCCTGAAGAACCAAAATTGCTTGTAGCTAATGCGGAGAACGAGACTTTGGGAGGTTCTATACATCCTGGTGAAATTATTTATTATTCACGACTTGGTACAAAAAAATTCAGTTTGTTTGCGGATGTAGATAAGAGGGTAGAAAGTGTACATTTTGACTTATATCAAGAAACCAATAATGGCTACAAATTGATCCATTCTTTACTGGATAGTAGTTTTCCATTCCTAATGTTTGGAGATAATGGTAATGGAAACTTTTATTTTGGCAATAGTTTCTTGGAAGAAGGAAGATATCGAGTTGAGGTTGCTTGCTATGGGGATGAAAAAGGTTTGATTCCCGTAGGAGAAAAATTTTCAACCACCTTCAAACTTTATTAAAAAAAATTAGGCTCAATCCTTTTAAGGGTTGAGCCTTTTATTTAACACAAGCCATGCTCTTTTTTATATTTTCAGAACTTCACACTAATCAGGGGGTTGATTATAAATTTTTTTATAGAAGTTTAATTTTTTGCTTTATGAGAAGAGGGTGGTTTTGGTTCTATAGCTTTTTTAAAATTTTGGCCGGTATTCCTCCGATGATGCAACTATCCGGTACATCTTGGGTTACCACACTGCCGGCAGCGATCGTGACGTTATTACCTATCTTGATCGGGCCTAAAATAGTGACACCTGTTCCTATGTAACAGTTATCCCCAATTATTACTTCAGGGTTTTCTATTCCAGGTTTCTTTTTGCCGATAAGGACTCGTGGAAGTACGGTGCAGTTTTTGCCAAGTGTAGCGAAAACAGCAATACGGACAAATCCAGAATGCACAAGGTGAAAACCTTCTCCCAACGTATTTGGATGAATGTAGAAACTGTATTTGAGCTTCATCCTTCTGTGGTTCCAATACCTCCAGGCTAGTGGGACATAATCCCATGGTTTCTTCTTTTTGTTCAGGTAATATTCCAAGTATCGCAAGTTTTTAAAAAAACGATACACTCTGAATCCTTCGGAGTAGGTGATCCGCATGATGAAAGGCCTTTTGATGTCGAGCTTGGCCTTCTCGATGGTTAAAAACCTGTTTAGGTCTTTTCTGGTTTTGATGACATCCATTGATTATAGAAATGCTTAAAACGGATGGGGGAAAATATGGTGGTATTTTACCTTATATAATAATTAAGGGAGACGTCTTGGGAAATCCCTATTAGCAGAAAGTGTATGTCTTGCCGTAGAATTACCCTATTGAGAACTTAGTGTCTTTCACTTGATACTTCCAGAGGAGCTTCAGTTCGATGTAATTTGTGGGTAGCAAGCTGTCTTACAGGCGCATATTCCATTACTTTCTCAATCATATATGCTGTGGTATCTATACAATTATTTAAGAGCTTTCTTCTTCTTTCTTTGAAGACTTGGTCATTATTTTCATCTGATAATATATCAATAGCCTTTTTAATCGCTTCTTCTTGATCTTTTGGGGTTTCTGTGAAATTAAATACTAATTGGTATTTTTTCTCCTGTTCATCTGTATAGCCCCGACCATCATTGTCTAAAAATATGGCAGGTGTTCCTAAAACAGCAGCCTCTGATGCCATGGTGGCACTTTCTCCAAATAGCAATGAACTGTAGTATAGGGCATGATGGATTTTATCGATAGGGATTTTGATGCGATATTTTTCTAAGTCTTCCGGAAGTTCCCTTTCTGATGTTATGAGTACCCTTGCGTATTTGGATATCTCCTTGATCGCTTTTCTTTTATTGTCCAGTGACATACCAGAATGACCAAAGTCATGTACTGAACCCCAAGCCACAAATCGTACGATAACGAAACGTTCATTGGGTTTCACTCCTATGATGTCCAATATTCCAGGATCAGGGGTGAAATAGTTAGGGTGCAAGTATGATAACTCCATATAGCCACTAAAATGATGATGTTTTTCACCTAAATCTGTTCTATAGCAGGCTGGAGTATGGATAGATGTTGCATATGGAACCGTTAACTTTGCATGAAGTGTTGCGTGTTCGGTATCGCTGAAAACAATAGATGGTTTGTCTAGCAGTTTAGCTATATGGGATGGATAGGGGTGCAAAAAATTAAGGAAAACATCTGGCTTAAATTTTTTAGCTATCGTGAATAATTTAAAATCCGCATAAATAAGGTATAAAAATTTCCCAATTGGTCCATTTTGCCCTTTACCACGGTTTATGAATGGGATATCATAAGCTTTCAATAGTTGGTGCTCAATTTCTTTGTTGCGGGAAACAAACAATATTTGGTGTCCCCTGTCTGTCATTATCTTAAAAAAATTTTTAAAATAATGAACGTGGGCCGGATGGTTTATGTCTATTAAAATTTTCATTTTGAGGAATAGTATTTATCAGTGGGCTTATTTAATTGATAATTTGATACGGGTAAATTTATGATGTCGAAGTTAAATTTACTAGTTGGTTTACCCGTTTTAAGTGGTGCTGAATATGGTGGTCCGAAAAATTGTAATTGGTAAATTTAATTGCCAATTATTATCGCAAAACTGACAAATAAATGTTTTTTAGTTTAGTAGCTACCTTTGGTAGCGACAGGCCTAATTCAAATAATCGTGTACGACCTGCACATTCTTCTAAAGATACTACTTTTATTATTTTTTCAAAAAGGTCTTCCGGGGTAAAATCACATATAAAATAACCTTTAGTGTTATTGACTAGGTATCGAACATCCCCTACATCTGTAAATACCCCTTTACAATTGCAGGCCATGGCTTCTTTCACGACATTGGGAGAGCCTTCTTGAAACGAGCACATGATCAATGCATCTACAGAATTGAGGTATTTTGAGATAAGATTATGGCTTATTGGGTAGGGGGCTATTACCTCTATATTCTTTTCCGCCAGCTGCTCTTTAATGGTTTGTAATTGTTTGTAGTTTTTTCTAAGGTCTTTTGGGTTGCCCAGAAATAGAACATATTTTTTTTCAGGAGAGAGGTTTAGTTCCTTCTTGAAGTCATTTTCATAGGGGAGTAAATCTTCCATATTTACTCCGTTTGGCAGGAGATGGCTCTTCCCCTTCTGCCATACTACCTGTTCAATATTTGGCGATTTTGATATGATTTTTTTTACAAATGGCTGTATCAGAAGGCTCAATATGGTGAGGTAATTGAGGCTGGGTTTGTTTTGGGATAATTTATTAACCCTTCCATAGGCATCAGTGCCCATCAGTGACAAGACTATGGGAAGATTTGGTTTTGCTAATACCGCCACCCATGCTGAAAGGGTAAAATGTGCATGAATAAGATCGTAGCTATTTCTTTTTAAATGTTCTTTCAAACGTTTAACATTGGAAAAATAGCCTTTAAGACCTTTTCCAACAACCCTAAAATAGTCCACTTCAATATTTTCATTAATCAATGAATCGCCTTGCACTTTTATAAAGGGGGCCACATCGAAGTTTTTCAGGTTACCAGAAGAAACAAATAAGACTTTCATATCACTTTTAGGGACTGTTTTTGTTTCAATCTCTGTTTTATTGTTATTGGAAGTGGCAAAAGTGGTTGAACTTAAATTAGTTGCCATGCTGCTGTTTTTTCTTGTTTAAATTATAATAAAAATAATTATGAAATATGTGAATTTGATAATAATAACATTGTAATTTTGATTAAAAATCTGGTTTTAATATTGTTTTCTTATCTTTGATGGCGCCCATTATAGGACATTGACCAGATTTTTTTTGTGATGGTTTAAAATGTTATGATTTTTCAATTTTAAGAGTGTCCAGATAGATTTCCTTTAATTTTTGGGCTATATTCCTAGTGTCCAATTTCTTTTCTAAAAGCCTTTCTCTTCCTTTACAAACTTTCATTGTATCTACATCCAGGATTTTGTCCAACAAATCCTCTTTATTAAATGCTGTAATAGCATATCCAGGGGTATTGCCCACTACCTCCCTTATGTCGCCTACATCCGTAAAGACTCCTTTACAATTGGAAGCCATAGCTTCTTTGACAACATTTGGTGACCCTTCCTGCAATGAACATACAACTACCATATCGACTGTACTCAGGTATTTAATAATAGTAGCATGACTGACGGGATAGGGGGCGATGAGGTGGAAATTATGCTTTGAAAGGTCCTTTTCAATTTCTTTGAGAAACTGAAAGTTCTTATTCTTGTCATCTTTTTTGCCTAAAAAAAGGATATACTTTTTATTAGGATCCAAATTCAATTCCTCACTATAATCGGTTCTTTTTCCATCAAACTTGGATAAATCAACCCCGTTTGGCAAAATATAGGATTTGCTTTTGACCCAAACATGTTTGTCGATATTAGAGGACTTAGATATTATTTTTTTTACGAAGGGTTGAATAAGATATGTAAGTATCGTAAGGTGATTAAATACCTTGGCGATTTTCCATTGGCTTTTTACCCTACCCAAAGCATCTGTTCCCATAAGGGATAGGATGAGGGGTTGCTTTGGGAAAGAAAGGGCAGCGACCCAACCGGACAATGTAAAGTGGGCATGGATGAGGTCGAAGTCGTTTTCCTTTATGAAATTTCTGAGATTCTCGATGTTCTTGATGTAGCCTTTGGATCCCTTGCCTTTGATCTTGAAATAGGTCACATTGATACCCACTTGTGCAAGGGATTCACCTTGGACCTTTATAAATGGGGCGAGATCGAAATTCTTCAGGTTTCCTGAAGAAACAAAGAGTACATTGATGGTTTTTTCAGGAGGATAGGCTGTTATATTTTTATTTTTACTGAATTCAATTGCATAGTTGCCATCATCCGTGTCTTCCATCAACGTTTCATCTATGTAATTACTTTTTTTCATATTTTGTTAATTGGGTACTTATGTAGGGATAGTAGTAGCTTGTTGTCTTTTTAGCTTTTGAAGGTCGATTTGGAATACCAGACCCCCATTATGCGACATAAATTTTCTTCTTTAGATGCACCTTCAAGAAATCCCAACCTAGGAAGGGCAAAGGGATTTTTTAAATTACCTTTTTTCAGCGGTACTGCTTTTGTCGAAAAGGCCAATTTAAATCCCTTTTCTTTTAGCGTTTTACTTTCCCTTTCACCAAAATCTCCATTTGGATAGGCAAAGGTGTCTACTTCCATACCAGACCAGAGGGATACTTTTTCTTTACTGATTTTGATTTCATTAGTAACTTCCTCGTCCGTACAGTTTGGCAATATCGGATGGGAGTGGGTATGCGCCCCAAAGGTTACATAAGTGTTACCACCAATGGATTTAATCTCATCGATCGTCATGGCTTCCCTATCACCCAAGTCCGTTTGTTGCTTTAGTTTCTGTAAAATGCTGGCCCTTTGAGTGTTGGGTAACTTTTTCATTTCCTCAGAATTCGGAAAGCCTAGCCGTTGCTTATTGGCCTTCTTTGCTGTTGAAAACCAATAATACCCCTCTTCAATGGCTTCGGTTGCGAGAAATATGGTGATGGGAACCTGATGGTACTTAGCGACTTTAGTCATATTTTCCACATTGGAAGCCCATCCATCATCAACGGTGATCAACACCGCACCTTTGGGAAATGGAGCTTTATCATAGATGATGGCTTTTAGCATATCCATGCTGATAAATTGGAATCCATTATGCTTTAGCCATACGATAATTTCTTCAAATTCCTCTTTAGTAGGTTTGTGAAAATAGATGGATAAAATATGATCTCCATTGAGTGCCTTGTTTTTAGCTAACTTTAGTAAGCCAAGATTAATGACCGCTTTTGCTATTTTTTGAGCGTATATATTCCGGCGTTTCTTATTCATGATATAATGGTCTGGCCTTAGTGGATATAGAGGTTTCTTACCGATAGATGATAGGCTCTACTCCAATAAGGTGGTATTAAAAAGTGGCATATTCAAGGTCGAAATCAAGTGTTCAGGTAACCCATGGTCTTTGATAATTTTGCATACCGTGGATGTGGGCTTATCAAGGCTTGGAGCTAGATACGAAAATTCGAGCTGTTCGCGAGTCCTCTTATTTCCATCAGGATCCTTTGTCCCAATAGGTATAAACCAAAGGGTGGCGATAAGCTGATCGCTCCCTTTAATGGCATAGAAGGTCTGGCCATTTTCTATTCTGTACATAGCGTCAGATAAAAACTCGGTCTTTTTAATGTCTAATGGAAAATCGAGAAGGTCTGCAATTTCATTTTTTTTATAAGAAATGGCCTTAATTACATTTTTCAGTTCTTTTTTGCCAGCAGTTACATTAAGTTGATGGCCTTTTATATTGAAATAGATTTCTATTTGTCCCTCTTGGTGATTGACTGATCCATTACCCTTAGATGGTGTATTGAATAGATCGGAGAGTATAGAGGCCTTTTTTGATTTTTTGCCTATTAGCGTTTTGGCTTTGCTTTTTATTACATCCTTTACCTGCTTTTTCTTGGTGGCAAATACCGAATCCATTTGAATTTCGTAGCAAGTGTGGTAGGTGGTGGCCAGCTTTGCCTTATAACCATCCACTCCTCCCGGCGTCAAGTCAAAATATCGAAAATGATCCTTTTTAAGATGGATGCCAAGCATTAAAAAATGAAGAATGCCCGGACTGTGTTTTGCATAAAATGGGGAATGGGTATTGAGCCCTTGTAGATGGACGGTTTCTCCTGTGATAAAGCCTACGTTGGAAGCGATAATTTCCTCATTGAGCCTTAAGATACTAGCATGTAACAGGTTTTTTTCAAAGGTCTTTGAGAGGAAATCAACCCTTCTGGAATCTTCTAGAAAGGCCAGTTTTCCATAGATGGCTCCTTTTCTAAACTCGTTCTGTTCGACGAGATTGGGAAGTATAGTATTGAAATCATCCACTGAAGTAACCCGATCGAAGGACAATTCTCCCTGTCGTTTCAGCCGGTTTATTTTTTCTTTTTTATTCTTCTTTTTAAGCTCTCTTTCCAAGTGTTCTTCATCGCACTCCATGACGGGCTGTGGATATTCTTTTAGGAAGATGGAGTTTTTGAGTGGACCATTGTTACTGACCCAGTCCAGAGGGGTTTTAGAAGGGATGTATTTGAGGTGTAGCGTATATTCCTTGCGGATCAATTCCAGCCCTTTTGTGATAAATGAAGTATTGTTTTTTGGGTTTGATAACCAAACTTGGTATTCTGCTAAATTATTGCCTGGATAGGAGAGTTGCCGATCACTTTCTACCAAGGGAAATAGGCCAGTCATAACTTCCCCATTCCAATCAGTTATCATTATTGGTGTCTGATCGCTGAACAGTTCATACCAAGTCAATACGAACTCCTTCTGTTGAAAGACCGTTGCCCATGGACATTCCCTAACCAACTGGTCCCAACATCCTATGAAGCTGGTGTCCTGTATTAATGCTAGGACTTCCTTGCCTTTAAGAATTTTCATGATCTGAGGATGGTTTATTTGATGGAGAGGATTTGGATTCACGTTCGATTACGTAGCTTTCAAGTGCTGGTTTATGCTTCCTATAAGCGGTGTGAAAATAACTATCCGTAATAAGCAGAGAGGTTTTATGCTCGTCGGTTTGTTGATCACTTGGTGCTATCCAGATACTGGCCAAAAGACGGGAGTCATCAGAAACAGAGTAAAACTCAGCACCTTTGCTCACAAGGATAAAGGCCTTTTCTAAAAATTCCCATCTCGATTGAGCAGCGCTTTTATCATTGTACTTAAGTAAATCGCTGATGCAGTTTTTGTTAACGGACAGATTGAATTGTTCAGAGGGGAATGAGGTGGTTGGATTTGATTTGTCCGATGAGAAGATCGATTTGGTGATTCCTTTCGTTTTTTCCTTGATCAGGTATATTTTTTTCTTTACGTTTAATTCAAACGTCATCGGCCGTATATCAAACTTGACCAAGGTATGGTGTAGGTTCTTTCTCAGGAATTTTTTAATACCATATTTGATGTTTTTACTTAAGTGCAGTTCTATTACTTCATCTCCACTGGTGGACAATCGTTCTTTGTATCCATCGTATCCAGGAGTAAGGTCAAATTTCTGGTAACCTTCGTCTTGGAGCATTTTTCCAAGCATGTATAAATGGACCAATCCAGGGGAATGCTTTGAATGAAATGGAGAATAGCTGATCAATCCAGCCAAATGCATCCATCCTTTCCCCTTCATCCCGATGATGGATGAAATGGTTTCCCCGTCAAGTTTTAAGGCTGTCACATGAAGAAGATCCTTTTGGAACAAATCGATTAAAAACTTGTTTCGGTTCGGGTTGGATTTTGAAGGAAGTTTATTGAACATAGCGGCCTGTCTGAAATCCAAGTACACAAGAATTTCATTCAATACTTGTACAAACTCATTTGGATCAGTGACTTTAATGAATTCTACTTTTCCGGCGCGATGGATACGGTTGTATTTAGCCTTGAGGTGTCTTTTTCGAAATAGCTTTTGTTCTTCGACCAGTGAAAAGTCCATCAAAGGTCGATGGTGGCTATGTAAAACCGTATGTTTCTCTGTGATCGAGGTTACTGATTTTAATGGCCCAACAATAGAAGCGTCAGGTATAAACCTGAGGCTCAGCTTGCATTGGGGGAATTCATTAAAAAGTGCTTCAAAACCATTTTTGACAAATGTCTCGTTATAGCCATCTTTTACTAGCCAGGTTTGGTATTCTGCGTCAAATTTTCCAGCTCCAGTAATTTTTAAAGGGCTGTTTTTCTTTAGTTCCCCGTCCGCTTTACCTGTCGTCAGGGCTAATAGCCCGATCAATTCCTTTCCTTCAAATACGGTAAGCAGAATAGGAGTGATATTTTCTTGGTTAGCAATATACCAAGCCTCTACAAACTTCCTTTTCTGAAAGACCGTGGCCCACCTTGTAGTTTCGTAAAGCTCGTCCCATCCTTGTTGGAAATCGGTATCCTTAAGGATGTCAAAAACGCAATTCCCAATGAATGTTTTCGAAATTGTTGATGTTGTCATCTTGTTAAAAATGTATCCTAGCATAAATAGTTTGGTTGGGCCAATGGCAAGTGGATTGATGGCTGGTTCTCAGTTTCTTTGGCATTTAGGGAATTAGTCTGAATATGTTTAAAAGCATTTTCCCGTAATTTTTGCCGTTTTTAATCAGTTCTTGACCAGTGGCCTGGTGGAGATTAGTTTCTTTTCTAACAAATAATGGTAGTACAAAAAGGTATTTTGGGCTTATGGATTATTCTTTTGCCTACTATAATGGGTTTATTGCTAATTGTGTGGCTGATGTAAAAGCTGTTATGACCCAAACTTTAACAGATTGTATTTCATACATAAAAGCATTCTAATTTAAGAGAATTTTTTAGTGATCTTTTCTAGTTTAGGAACAATAGTAGAACCGATCATGTCCTTGTCAGTTTCGCTTAATAAAACAAACCAAGTGGAAATTGCGACCAGTACAAAAACTAAAGCACCTGAGATAGTCATCATAAACCAATTGGAGATGGGTACAAAGCTATTGGTAATAAAAGAAATAAGGTAGGTAAACAAAAACAGGATCAGTCCTTCCATAAGAGGCTTATAAAATGTTGTTTTACTGATGTTTAAAATATGACTGGCATAGATAGGTGTAAATATGCCGTTTTTGGCGGTTACAGCAATAGCTCCCGCCAAGGCAACACCCCAAAAGCCAAAACCGAAAACTTTAACAAATACAATCGCCAAAAGTAAATTTAATATACCGAAGCCCCCAGTGAAAAGGCCAGGTATTTTCACTTTATTTAGCGATGTATTGATCTGGAATAGTGGAAGAACTCCCAAATTGATTACCAAATGACAAAGCATTATGATCATTAGTCCAGCGTAAATAGCATATTCAGGACCAAGCCAAAGCGATAGCAATTGGTCGGAAAAACCGCAGATAATACCGGTCATCAATCCCACGCCTATTGCTAGAAACTTGACTCCCATTTTGGCAATTCGGATAACGTCGTCAATTTTGTTCTTGGCAAAGGAGATAAGAAGCATAGGGCCAATCAAGTTGCTTAATACACCAGCCATGGTCCTGATAAGTACATTCCACTGCAGGACAGCGGAATATTTACCAGTAGCTTCCGCCCCAAAGAACTTATTTACGACAAAAATATCAACCTTTAAAAACAATAAAAAGCCAATTTGATTGACGATTAGCCATCCCCCCATACTTACCAGTTTTTTTAGAATAGGAAACCGGAAGTCTTTAATCGATATTCTTAATTGAGGTGTTAACTTAGCCCAATTGGATACGGCGTATATGAAAGCAGTAAGTGCACCTATTAAGTTTGCCAGCCCCACAAATTTCAAGGATGGCTCGAATACCGTAAAACAAATGATGATGGTTACAACACGTAATACGATTCTACTTAGATCCACAACCTTCCTAAGATCCAGTCTGTTGTAAGCATACATGGAAGTACTGAAGATACTGCTGAGTAGCGATATCAGGTACCCAAGAAAGGTAAATGCAAATAAATAGTAAGTGTCATAAACAAGCTCCTCTGGTACTTCAAAAATAGAAGTTACGTCAGCTGTCACATAAGACAAAAGCGGAACTTGTACCAATATAATAGCCAACATTGCAAACAACGCGGTGTTGAACGTTTTGTTGGCACTCAGCCAATTTTCCTTTTGTATATCAATGGTTATAAATCTAGTGATGGCTCCATTTATCGAAACGGTAATAACACTGATGTATTCCGTGAAAACCATGGCCAATGGCACTAAACCATATGCAGCCGGTCCCATATATTTAATTAAGTATGGAACCAGCCATAACCCTATGATGATGTTAACAACGAAGGATAAGATGTTCATTGTTAAGTTCTTAGGGAATTGGTTTTTAAAAGATTTAGTTTGCATAGATGTCGTGTTTCAAGATTTCACAAAAACTATATGTGCTTTAGGTTATGCTGGGAGTTTTTGGAATTCAAGAATCTCTTTAACAATAAAATTGATTTGGTCTTCAACTAAGGCTGTACATTCTTCCATTTTACTGTCAATCTTAGTGGTCAATTGATCGTAATTTTCTTCGACATAGGTTATTTTTTTGTCAACTTCTTCCAGTAGTGGAGATTGATCACCCCATGTTTGATTTCTGGATTCGACGATAAGGTCAGGTAGTGCTAAGCCTCTGCCAATAACGCCCGCATACTTTTCACTATATGCCAAAGAAATTGCTGGTTTTCTCATAAAGAATGTGGAAACGGCAGCATGCATACGACCGGTAATGACCATGAAGCTTCCGCCAAGGACCTGCCTCGCTTCTGCTGGCTGAATGGCATCTGTGATGAAGATGAGGTTTTCCTTCTCTTTTTGGTCCATGCTTTTCTCGATTTCCTTGATCACAAAGCGGTCATCTGATTTAGCAGGTGCCAGTACATGTCCCAGGATTACAAACTTGAAGTCGGGGAATCGTTTTGTAAGATTTAGAATTAGTTTCTTCCAGGTTTTTATATAGCCCTCTTTGTCCTCCGTATATTTATGCCAAAGTCCTGAAGGAACCATGGTGATATACTTGTCAGGATGTAGGTCAGGATAATTTTCAAGTATTTTTCCAAATTCCTTTTGATTTGGCAAAGTCATCATGGCTAGATCCCTGCTTTTCACGAGTTTCTTTATGCCCAGACTTTTGGAAAATTCATAGCTGTTATCGTCTCGGGTGATTATGCTGATATCTTTATAGAAGTTCTTCACCATGGTTCTTGTGGAGCCAAAAAACGGTCCGAATGATTGTCCAGCTAGGATTACCTTACATTTTTTGTTAATAGACTTGTAAACTGATCCCTTTAGCAAAGCTCCTTTCTTGTAAGTTTCAGAAAGGTCATCCCCTCCCAACACGATGAGGATATCGAAATTGTCTGTGATTTTTTTTATGGACTCATCGCTGCCGAAAATATAGCGTTTTACTTTGGTGATGGGGGTTAATTTGGTGTTGAACAATGCGTCGAATTTTTTCAGGTCATGAACACCGGTACCTGCCTTAAGCCTGTCCAAATTGTAGTCATCACATTCACAATAAATTTCAGTATCTGGAAGTAATGGTTTCATCCGGCTAATAAGATTTAAAGCCATCATTGCACTTCCGTAATTGAGTGTTTGGGAGATGTGGGTAATAAGAATTCTTGTCTTCATAATGTATAAATAATAAGGTGGATCTAGATGTAAAAGGTTATTGGGTGGTTAAGACGACATTAATAAAAGGGTCTAATATAAGCTTTAGGCGTTGATAGGCCTTAGTGGATATTTTGTGGGACGATTGACTAAAGATTTTTTAACAGGTATTGGTCTATTTAGCTTCTTGGGTTTGCTTGCTTTTACGGCTGATAGTAAAAAGATGAGAAGTGGAGCAAAAGTAAACGTCCCTATAAATCTTCCCGGTACCAATACGATCAATAGCATAACCAATAATGGGTAAAATACTTGTTGGTTTTCTTTATTCATCTTATTGTTTCCGATGATGAAATAATGGATGAAGAAAATCAGGAACAAAACCATCCCGACTAATCCAGTACTATAAAATAGCATGTTGATGTCGCTATGAATACTTCTTCCATACCCAAAGTGTTTTATTCCAAAATCAATAGTGTCAAATAGCTGGATTCCAAAGAATAATTCTGATGGGTCTTCACTGGTTTTGAAGTGTTTGAAAAGGTAAATGGTTTCCATAAATCTGGGTTCGGTTTCAGAATAGTTCTCTACTTCAGTGATCCTCTCTCTTTCCGCAAGCTGAGCATTTAAGGGCGCTTCGTATAGAGGATATGCAAGTACCATTATTCCAGCTAAGACTGTAAATACAATAATGATCTTAAAGAAAATTTTTCTGTTCAAGAGCACATAGGTCAAAATTCCAAGGGCAAGCATTCCTATCGAGGTACGTCTGGTTATCACTACAAGGAGTATTACACTTAAAGTAATGAAAAAGATATCGACAGATTTAATGAATAGATTGCTCCTTTTGTTTTCAAGTACATAGTGTATAGACATAAAGACTACTATGGGGGCTATGTACATTCTAGATGTGTCAAGAAATCCTGTCGAAAAGCCTCCTCCATAGGCAGCCTCACCGATATGAAGTACATTGGCCATGATGAGGTAAAGAGGGATAGCAATAAGCATAAACCTGTTGTAAGGCTCAAATTCCTTGATAAAGTCCCTTTTTGATCCAAAGAAATTTCCAACCAATACCATACTCAAAGAAATGATGAGAGCAAAGGCAGTTTTGGCTGATAACATAAAGTTTCCTGGATTGAAAAATAAAAGCGCAGTAACATATACTGTTATCAGCATGAAGATCCAATCCCCCTTTCTAAAAGCTTTGTTAGCTATGATATATGCTATTACCATGACTAATGGCAACACGTAACGAATGGCGGCAAAGACCTTTAAGTCCTTATAAAAGCCATCAAACATATCAAATACCAAGTAGAACACCATTAGCGCATAGATGAAATTCTTCTGGTCAAAAATGAAATACCCAATTAGGATTAGTGATAAAAGTATAAGAATCATGATGATGATTTTTTTGACTTAGCCAATGTTTGTTTATACTCTATAATTAGTTTCTTTACAAAACTGGGAGTTCTGTTCAGCAAATAGAGCTTCTTCCATTTGTGCTCGACATCCGGATAGTCCATTATGTATTTAAAATCCTTTTCTATTTTTCTGCTCTCTGATAAAAAGCCACCCCAAGCATAGCGTGTGCCTTTTAGAATTGCTTTCATGGCTATGTATTTGTTTGCGTCATTATTGTCTTTTTGATAGAGATCCTGCCATGCTTCTTCACAGTGGTCTTTTTTATTGCTTCTGTGGATAATAGACTCGTCCTGTTTGATATAAATGGTGAGTGCAGCTGGGTGGAAGGCTACTGGATATTGAATGGCTATCTTTGCCCAGGTATATACATCTTCCCCTGAAATCATTCCCACTGGAAATCCTCCTACTTTATCAAAGACATCTTTCGGGACAATTGTTGCACTGGTCCACGCAATGACATATTTAAGCGATGTCGCGAAATAATTCTCTATGATACCTTTATTGATATCATGGTTCATGTCATAAGTTTTTCCCTTATATATAGTGGAGTGGGCACAATTGTACATTCCAGCTTCAGGATACTCCTGTATGAGTTTTGCCATTTCTTCAAGATAATTTGGCTTCCATAAGTCATCGGCATCCATAAAGGCGATATATCGATTATTGGATTTTTTGATTCCATAATTTCTGGCATCCGAAACTCCGCCGTTTTTTTTATGGTACAGCTTTATCCTGTCGTCTACAATTTCCGCTACTTTTTCAACACTTTTATCGGTAGAACCATCGTTTACAATTACTATTTCAAAATCCGTAAAGGTCTGTTCCCGTACTGACGCTAAGGTTCGGGTGATGTTTTCTTCTTTGTTATATAAAGGAATGACTACACTGAACATGGGGTGTGTGAATTAAATAGGATTATTTATGAAAGTAATAGTGTTGGTGCTTAGGTAGAGCTTCGCCCCGTCAGTCCCATCTCGTAGAACCTAGCAGGGAAAAGCTTTAATGGTGTTGATGGAACTGCCCGTTGCATTAGGCAGCCCCTTGAATATATTTAGGAAAATAGCTGAACTGTCCAGAAAGGTGAAAGGCTGAGACTAAACAGCAGCCCTTCCTCTTCCTCCTTTGAATATTTTGTTGATCATACCGGACTTATTCTTGTCATCGGAATAATATCCATAGCCATATCCACCGTAATTAAGTTCTTTGGAAGGAACATCATTGAACACGGTGTAGATGTTTCTGAAACCTTTTTTATCCTTTAGGTTATTGATATCTTCTATAAAGCTTCGATTGCTATAGTTATGCCTGATGACACATAAGGTGACATTGACCATTTTGAGTACCGCAAGTGTCTCACTGGTGAGGCCTATAGGAGGAGTGTCAAAAATGATCACATCGTATTTTTCTTTAAGTTCCTCTATCATGGTCTCAAACTGGGCTCCTATGAGCAGCTCGGCAGGGTTAGGGGGGGTAGGGCCCGCTACCATCAAGTCCAGGTTTGGGAAAGGGGATTTTTGTATGACGGCATTGACATCATTTACCTGTTTGCTGAGGTAAGTAGATAATCCAACGGCGTTGCTGACCTTAAAGTCATTGAATAGTTTAGGTTTATGCAAGTCGCAGCCTACTAGTATGGTTTTCTTTTCGGCAATCGAATAGGCAGATGCCAGGTTCATGGACGTAAAACTCTTTCCTTCTCCTGCGATGGATGATGTGATCGCGATGGTGATCTTTTCTTCTTTCGGGACGATAAATGTCAGATTGGTACGGAGCGACCTGAACGCCTCTGCAATGGAAGACTTGTTCTTGTTAAGTACGACTAAGTTGTTTTTATTGCTGTTGTGACCCACTGACGTTAGTACAGGGTTGTTGAGTTTGGCTTCTAGTTCTTTCTTATCCTTAATTTTTACATTGGTGAAGATCATGATGCTGATGATCAATACAGGAAGAATAAAACCTAAAGCAATGCCTATAATATAATTCGTAAGTGGTTTAAGCGGAAGTGGTATATACGAAGGTTTCGCACTTTCCATGATCTTATCTGGAGCGGTAGTAGAGACCATTGATATGGCCGCTTCAGCCCTTCTTTGCATCAGGAAGGTATAGATATTTTCATTTAGCGTAAATGACCGCTGAATTCTCAATAGGTCTTGCTCAGTAGAGGGTAGTTTTTTAAACTCACTTTCCAGTTTATATAGCCTATTCTGAAGACTGGAAACCAGCCTGTCTGAGTTATTGATGGTGTTTTTCAATACTTCATTAATAGACTTGTTGAGGTCTTCTATTTTTTTGCTGACTTCTTTTACGTTTGGAGCTGAGGCCGTTTGGGTGGCGAGATACTGAGAACGTTCTGACTGAAGAAGGATCAAATCCTGAATTAATTTGTTCAAGATGGGATCTTCTATCCCTATCCCAGATGGAAGGATGATATCACTGTAGTCTTCTCGAGAAAGGTAGCTCTGTAGATTTTTATAATAATCGTTTTTGAAGGTCTCCTGATTCAATTCAGACTCGAGCTCTGTGATTTTTTGGAAAATCGAGCTTCCTTCTGTTCCGATATTGTAAGTTTTGTTCTTGCTCCTGAACGATTGTAGTTTGTTCTCTATGGTCGATAAAGTATCCGATACGCCGTTGATTTGGTTATCTATAAAATCGACTGTCTTTCTGGCTTGGAGGTTTTTCTCTTCTAATGAATTGTCCAGAAAAGTTTCCAGCAACTTGTTGACATAGTCTGCGCCCTTTTCTGGAACGGTAGTGATCAAAGAGATATTCAGGATGGAGCTCATGGCGTCCATAGGTGCTATGGTGAGGTTTTCTCCGGTATATTGAGCTAATAGACTTTTTCTGTTTCTAAGCGTTACTTTGATTGATCCAGGTGCTTTGGTGTCTATAGGGATCACCTTGATTCTAGCGTGAGCCGTTTCTATCCACCTGTTGAAGGGGAATGCCTTAGGGGTCGTATTAATTTCGATTGGTGTCAGTTTTCCGTCACTTGGAGTGTCCAAGGTATATTCAGGACTGATATAACTGAGCACAAAATTGTCGGCGCTTTTCCACTCGATTTTGAACTTGTTTTCAGTTAGTTGCGGATGATTCCAGTCCACTTCTACCTTTATGGGGGAAGATTGATAAATTTCTTGGTCTTTAAAAGTTCCCTCTTCGTAGTATTCTACATCAAAATCCATCATGTCCAGTACTTCGTTGGCAAGGTTATAGGACTTTAGTTGGTGGCCGTCATTGGCCATTTTGTTTATAAGGGTATTGTTATAATCTTGAGGCATGTTCGTCAGGTTGAGGATATTGCCCCTTTGCATGTCTTCCTCAATTAGCAATTTCCCACTGACCTTATATTCTGATGGTTGTGTTTGATTGAAGAAATAGGCAGCTGCACCAAATACGACCATTGATAATAGGATAATCGGCCAGTATCTCAAGTATTTTGAGAATAATTCCTTGAAGTCAAAAGTATCGTTGCTTCCCTCAGAATAATATTCGAATTCGTTGTTGCTCATGGTGATGGTAATTTAGTTGTTATTGGTGGCATTATAGATCAACACGCCAAGTGTAAGGGTGGTGACAAGTAACTGGAAGGTTTGGACGAAAGTAGCTCCCGTTCCTAGTTCCCTTACTTTCATTGGCTCTGCGTATATGAGGTCATTTGGGCGTAAAAAATACAAATCGGACTCCATGATTCTTTCGTCCAATAGGTTGATTTTATATACTTTGGATCCTTCGGGATACTGTCGGATGAGGGAGACCTCATGACGATTGGCGACGGTGGTCATTTCCCCAGCATTGGCAATGGCCTCGAAAATGGTCACCCTGTTTTGTAGAATGGTGTATTTGCCAGGATTGTTGAATTCCCCCAATGCACTGTACCTCATTCCTCCTAATCGAACACGGACAAAGTAATCAGAGTCTGAATTGACATAATTTTTCACTTCTTCTTCTACCAATGTTTTAGCCGCTTCTATAGTAAGGCCTACGACCTTGAGATTTCCGATGACGGGAAGTTCTATGAAGCCCTCATCATCAATCGTGTACCCCGTCATAAAATAAACGTCTCCACCATCAGCAAGTCCTCCTCGCATGGCATTGCTGTTTGATGCGGCGTCCGAATCATTGAAAAGTAAATTGAGCTCTGGGCTGGTGGTTCTGATATTTACATCAAGCACATCATTGAGTTGCAATTTGTAATCCTCGTACTTATGCACCTTCAAGTCGCCTGAAGTAGCTACCATTTTATCAGCATCCTGTTCTTGTAGATAGATCAATTTCTTGTTGGATATACAACTAAAGGATAACAGGCTGATCAAGCAGAAAATCGTAAAGTTTCTTATTTGTTTCATTGCATTTTGGTTGGATAGTATCTGTAAAAGTTTTGTTCCTTAACAATGCTTAAAGGTAAAAAAAAAATATTCGATAAAGCAATTTTAAATTAAAAAAAATGATGTTTATATACATAAAAAAGTTGAAGATTGCTTTATGATGCATTTCAAGGTAATTTTTTCGCATTTTGTAACATGGGTATTAATGGCCCTGAAATGGATTTAAAAGGGAATATTCCTCGGCAATTTTTAATTCTTATGTACTTTTGTGGAACGGTAAATGGGAGAAAGCGATGAGCAAACCTGATTTTGATGATATTTTTATGGAACTGGCCGTTAACTTGGCCAAAAGATCACACTGCATTAAGAAGCATGTCGGGGCTGTCCTGACCAAGGAGACAAGAATTATCTCTATCGGATACAATGGACCTCCTTCAGGTACGCATAATTGTGATGAGGAATTTCCCGAAAGCGGTTGTAGCAGAGATAGCAAGGGGAGCTGTTCTTTGGCCATCCATGCCGAACAAAATGCCATTCTGTATGCCGTTAAAAACAATGCTTCTGTAGAAGGGTCTACGTTATATGTAACCTTGGCGCCCTGTCTGGCATGTGCTAGGATTATTTATAGCATGGGAGTGGCCAAGGTAGTGTATATGTATTCCTATGCCGAGTATAAAGGTTTGCCCTTTGATGAAGGCGTAGAGTTCCTAAAGAAATTCGGAGTGGAAGTGGAGCGTTACGATAAGGAGATTGTTTACGAAGATCATCTTATTTAAATAAAGTTGACTTCCGGGTGGAGGTCAATATCAAATCGCTCTTTTATGTCCCGTTGGATTTTGTTTGCCAGGGCCTTGATCGCTGCGCCGTCACCATCACCATAATTTACCAGGACAAGAGGTTGCTTTTTATGGACACCCACATTGCCAAACGTTTTGCCTTTCCATCCTGCATTTTCGAGCAGCCAAGCAGCAGGGATTTTTATGCCCTTTTCCTGTGGATAGAAGGGGATCTCCGGATAAAGTTGCTTCAGTTGTTCAAATTGTGATTCCGAAATCACGGGGTTTTTGAAGAAACTGCCGGCATTGCCCAGTTTTTGAGGATCTGGAAGCTTTTCTTGTCTGATTTTGATGACGGCATCGCTGATATCCCTTAGTGTATAGGCATTTTCTTTCCGGCCCATCTCATCTAAAGTGGATTGGATGGCACCGTAACTTATATTGAACGTCGGTTCTTTGGAGAGCTTATAGGTTACATGAGTGATAATGTACTGGTCACGGGCCACGTTTTTGAAAATACTCTCGCGGTATCCAAACTTACATGCTTCCTTTCCGATGGTTTCGGTTTCCAAACTGGTCCTGTTGATAGCTTCCAAGTGGTCAAAGACTTCTTGGATTTCTGCCCCATACGCACCGATGTTTTGCATCGGAGATGCCCCCACGGTGCCCGGGATAAGAGAAAGGTTCTCAATTCCAGCCCAATGCTGGTCGATCGCATGGAGGACAAAATCATGCCATACCTCACCAGCACCGACTTTCACCCAGACGTGTGTGTCATTTTCTCTAAAGACTTCGATTCCTTTGATATTGATTTTTATCACCAGCGCAAATATATCTTTCGTCAATAGGACATTGCTGCCTCCTCCAAGAATAAGCACGGGAAGGCTTTGGTCTCGGGCCACCTTTAGCGCTTCTATTATGTCTTCTATTGAATGTGCCTCTACAAAAAACCTGGCATTTTTGTCAATTTGAAAAGTGTTGTATGGTTTTAAAGAAATGTTTTCTTGTATATTCATGAATGATATTTGCTTGGTCTATTGGGACTGGTCACTCGCTAATGGTGTAACGAACTTAGTTATATATTGATATGGTACAGCAAAAGCTTTTGCGAAATAAATAAGATTTTAAAAATAAAGAAACGAGATTCCAAACAAAGATTATAGTTAGCATGAAAGAAATGATTATTAATGGCATTCGAATCAGACCGGGACAGTCGATCAACATTGAGATTGCCATTGCCAGATTGCCTACTCATACCTTGATTGATTTGCCGGTGTTTATCCGAAGGGCAAAAGAAGATGGTCCAGTAGTGCTGATCAGTGGAGGGGTGCATGGGGATGAAATCAACGGAATCGTAGCGGTAAAGCGCATGCTCGAAGAAGAACTGCTTCAACCGGTGCGGGGTACGATCATTTATATTCCCCTTGTGAATGTATATGGCTTTTTAAGCAATAGCCGGACATTTCCGGACGGCAGGGACCTGAACAGGAGTTTTCCTGGGAATAACAAGGGATCGCTGGCATCCCAGATTGCTTATATCCTCACCAATGAAATTATTCCGGTCATTGACTATGGTGTTGATATTCACACCGGTGGAAGGATGCTGGGGAATTATCCTCAAATCCGAGTGGATTTTAAAGATAAAATAGGGATGGAAATGGCCAAGGCATTTGGTGCGCGGTTTGTGTTGAATTCTTCCCATATCGACAAATCCTTCAGAAAGGAGGCCTTTAAGCGAAAGAAGCACATTTTGGTCTATGAAGGCGGAGAGTCCATGAGGTTGGACGAGTTTTCGATTGACGAAGCTATCAGGGGCACCAAAAGAATGTTGAGTTACTTGGGGGTGATCGATGAGGATATTCCTATTGACGAACCGATTATCATTAAGGAGAGCTCTTGGACCAGGGCAAAGATTTCCGGTATTTTCACACCTGTCGTACAGATAGGTGATGAGGTAAAGAAGCGGCAAGTTTTGGCTCGTATTTCTGATCCTTATGGCCAAGTGAAAGTTCCTGTAAAGAGTAGTTCCAATGGTTTTGTGGTTGGCCTAAATAATTCACCAGTAGTAAATGCCGGTGATGCACTGTTCCACATAGGAAAAGGTTGATGTGGAGATAATTACGTAAATTACTTTAAAAATATTAGGTACCATTTTTGTGACCCATAATTGATGACTTTTAAAGACTATATTCAGATTCGAGAAAGAAGTGAGCAGCTATGTTCCCATCTTGAAACAGAGGATTTTGTGATCCAGGCTGCCGAGCATGTAAGTCCCGTAAAATGGCACCTTGCGCACACCAGTTGGTTTTTTGAAACATTCGTGCTCAAACCCTATCTTATGGATTATAAGGAATTTCATCCTGATTTCAGTTACTTCTTTAACAGTTATTATAATGCCGTCGGAGCCAGGACCGTCAGAAACCAACGCGGACTAATGACACGGCCTACTACCGAAGAGGTATTTGATTATCGCGGGTTTATTGATGAACAGATGAAATTGATCATTGAGGGGGGTATGACAGCTGAAGTGGAAGATACTATTCGGCTTGGCCTCAATCATGAACAGCAGCACCAAGAACTTTTGGTGACCGATCTGAAATACAATCTATGGCTAAATCCATTGCTACCCGCCGTGCTGAACATCAAGGAGTATCCCAAACAGGAGGGAAGTGGCTGGATTAACATACGGGAGGACATCTATGAAATCGGCCATGTAGGGGAAGGGTTTTGCTATGACAATGAGTGTTCACGGCACAAGGTGTATCTCGAAGATGTTCAAATTGCTTCAAAGCTTGTGTCCAATAGGGAATACCTGGAGTTTGTACATGCAGGAGGGTATGAAAATCCAGAATATTGGCATTCTGACGGATGGGCATGGGTACAGCAGGAGGGAATCGGCACTCCGTTATATTGGATGCTGGAGAATGGAGCTGCGTATTATTATACTTTGGATGGGAAAAAGGAGATGGACTTGGATGCTCCTTTGGCACATGTGTCCTTTTATGAGGCGGCAGCCTATGCAGAATGGGCCGGATGTCGATTGCCTACAGAAGCAGAGTGGGAGATAGGCAGCAAAAGATTTTCATGGGGAGAACGATGGGAATGGACCAATTCAGCTTATCTCCCTTATCCTCGCTACCAAAAAGCGCCCGGTGCCATAGGTGAGTATAACGGCAAGTTTATGGTCAATCAGATGGTGCTTCGTGGAGCTTCGGTCGCCACTTCACCGGGCCATTCGAGAAGTACGTACCGCAATTTTTTCCATCCACAATATCAATGGCAGTTTTCGGGAATAAGACTTTGTAAGAAATAAATCCAACTTTCTATGGAATATACCCTTAAAACAGAAACCGAGTTTGCCAAGGATGTCCTGGCAGGGCTCAGCGCTCCACAAAAATACCTTTCTTCAAAATACTTTTATGACCAACGTGGGGACAAGCTATTTCAACAAATAATGCGTCTTCCGGAATATTATCTTACCAAGAAAGAATTCGCCATTCTGGACAGGTATAAAGCAGCTATTCTGGCCCCATCAATATCATCTCGTTTTAACCTCGTGGAAATGGGCGCGGGTGATGGGCTTAAAACAAAAATATTGATCAATCATTTGCAGCAGGAGGGTGCGGATTTTACTTATTTTCCAATTGATATCTCAAGTACGGTACTCGATGAGCTCAAAGCAGACCTTCAGCAGTCTTTTACATCTTTGGATGTGGAACCTATTGTAGGTACCTATAAACGTGCACTGGAGCAAAGGAAATGGGAAAACGATCACCCTACCCTCTTACTTTTTTTGGGAGGCAATATCGGAAATTTTCATTATGAGCAAGCGGTCGGTATGCTCCGTAATGTTGCCGAGTCGCTTAAATCAGGAGATCATCTGTTGATTGGTTTTGATCTGAAAAAGGATCCAGACATCATCTTGCGTGCTTATAATGATGCGGAGGGTGTGACGAGAGATTTTAATCTCAATATTCTTGCCCGGATCAATAAAGAGCTCGGAGGAGATTTTGACCTGACAAAATTCAAGCACTGGCCGATGTACGATCCGGTCACTGGAGAATGCCGAAGCTATCTGGTGAGCACACAAAGCCAAAAGATATGCGTTAAAGGCTTGGAGAGGGATTTTTATTTTGAAAAGGCAGAGCCTATCCATACCGAAGTATCAAAAAAATACAGCCACCATGAATTGGAGAAATTGGCAGCAAAAAGTGGCTTCTTGGTGGTCCAAGATTTTGAG
This sequence comes from Echinicola rosea, assembly GCF_005281475.1. NCBI lineage: Bacteria > Pseudomonadati > Bacteroidota > Cytophagia > Cytophagales > Cyclobacteriaceae > Echinicola > Echinicola rosea. The sequence continues at coordinate 3,525,342 of NZ_CP040106.1, forward strand.
GATCAAGATCATTATTTTACCAATAGCCTTTGGCAGAAGCAATAGGGGATATTGCTTCTTGTATTCATGATGGTTACCTTCGCGATTCGTTAAAAAGAAACCTCTCATGCAAAGCAAGCCCTTTACCTATTTATGTCATGTGCAGTATCTTGGTTTTCGATATCACGGTTGGCAAAAACAACCTGGGGTAAAGACCATCCAAGAAATGCTGGAGAGGAGCTTTAAAGGTTGGCTTGGACATGGAGAATTTAAGCTCTTGGGAGCAGGAAGGACAGATGCAGGAGTGTCTTGCATGCAAGGGGCGTTCGAGCTTTTTTCTGCCTACGAGGAGCAGCTAGAGGGGATGGTGAAGGGAGTGAATGCATTTCTTCCCGATGATATTCGACTGTTATCCGCAGCACCCATAGGTCCGGATTTTAATATTATCCAGGATGTCAAAGAGAAGGAATACCGGTATTATTTTTCCTTTGGGGCTAAACCTCATCCTTTTTCAGCTCCTTATGTAGTGGTATTTCCTGAAGCCCTTGACATTCCCTTGATCCAGGAAGCTGCCAAGCTTTTTGAAGGGGTGAATGATTTTAGGAATTTTTGTACCAAACCAAAAGCCGAAGCGGTTTTTAAGAGGGAAATCGTCGCATCATCTGTGACGGCATTTAAGCAGGCAGTACCGGAATGGGAGATTCGTACCGCTATATACTGCTTTAGCGTAAGAGGCAAAGGATTCATGAGGAACCAAGTGCGGTTAATGATGGGGGCACTTTATGATCTGGGAAGGGGAAAGCTCACTGTTGATGAGCTAGAAAAAGCCCTAAAAGGTACAAAAGAGGTGTTTCCGCTGAGCGAAAAAGCTCCCGCAAGGGGTTTGGTATTGGAAGAGGTGCTTTTCTGAAATAATAAGAGCCCTCTTCAAAAGAAAAGGGCTCTGGAATCAAAAGTCGCTTTTATTCAAAGAATTTTTTCAGTCCATTGATTTTTTCGGTCAAGGAAGCCTCTACTTTTCGGTAGGCGTCACGGTTTGGAAGGTGCTCGTTTACGGAAATGTAGTATTTGATTTTTGGCTCAGTCCCAGATGGTCGAGCAGAAATCTTACTCCCATCTTCCAAATAGAATTGTATGACATTGCTTTTATCCATGTCGAGATCTTCTTCCGTACCCTCAGCGATATTGTATAGTTTGCTTTCTTTTACATCGATCACTTTTACCACTTTGGTACCATTGATGGCTTCCGGCCTATTGGTCCTAAAGCCGTGCATGAGCTGCTGGATTTGCTCTGCGCCGTCTTTTCCTTTTTTGGTGACGGATATCAGTGATTCTTTGTAGAAACCATATTCCTGGTAGATTTCGGCAAGGACATCAAAGAGGGTCATGCCTTTTTCTTTATAATAGGCTACCACTTCTGCCAACATGGCGCAGGCAGAAACACCGTCTTTGTCCCTTACGGCATCACCAACCAAGAATCCATAACTTTCTTCCCCACCACCGACAAACTGTTTTTTGCCTTCAAGTTCACGAATGATGGCAGCAATATTTTTAAAACCTGTCAATACCCTGTAACAAGGGATATTAAATCCACGACAGATTTCCTCGATCAATTCGGTGGTAACAATGGTATTTACCATGAATTGCTCTCCGGTAAAGAGTCCATGTTCTCTCCACTGGTTTAGGAGGTAATAGGTCAGGATGCTACCAGTGTGGTTCCCATTGAGTAGTTCATACTCGCCTTTTTCATTGGGAATGGCAGCGGCATAGCGGTCACCGTCAGGGTCACAGGCAAGGACAAGTTCTGCATTGACTTCTTTTGCAAGCTTCAGGGATAGGCTTAGGGCTTCAGCTTCTTCAGGATTGGGATATACCACAGTAGGGAAAGTCCCGTCAGGTTGCTCCTGCTCTTTTACGACATGTATGTTTTCAAAACCGAACGTTTTCAGGGCAGCTGGGACCATTTTTCCAGAAGCACCGTGAATGGGAGAAAACACGATGCACATGTCCCGTTGGTTAAGAATGGCTTTAGGGGAAAGGCTGAATTTTTTGATATCGTTCAGGTACGTGAGGTCCATCTCCTGGCCTATATACTCGATCAGCGCATCATTCTTGTCCCATTTAACATCATCAATGGATTTGATTTTCTGAACCTCCATAATGATGTTTTTGTCGTGAGGTGCCACGATCTGTCCGCCATCTTCCCAGTACGCTTTGTAGCCATTATACTCCTTCGGGTTATGTGAAGCGGTGATCATTACGCCGCTTTTACAACCATAGTGCCTGATGGCGTAAGAAAGCATGGGAGTAGGGCGCATTTCTTCAAAATACTTTACCTTAATGCCATTGGCGGTAAGGACATTAGCAGTGGTTTCGGCAAAAAGCGTATTGTTTATCCTGGAATCATGGGTGATAGCTACTTTTATTTCTTCCCCAGGAAAACAGGCCAGCAGGTAATTGGCCAATCCTTGTGTGGCCATTCCTACAGTGTACACATTCATGCGGTTGGAACCAATTCCCATTACGCCACGGAGTCCGCCGGTTCCGAACTCCAGGTCCTTATAAAAGGAATCGACAAGTTCCGATGAATCTGATGCGTCTAATAGCTGTTGGATTTTGGTCTTACTTTCTTCGTCAATGTTGCTGTTAAGCCACGATTGGGCCTTGCTGATAATGGATGTGTCTGTCATGTTTAATAAAAAGCTTAAAATGAAATCCTAATTTAAGCATTATTGCGTTTAATGCCACTTCAGTGAATGGGAGATAACGAAAAAGTAAAAAAACTTTTCCTTTTTGTACATCATAAGTAATTCTACATGAGCAAACTCATAAATTACCCCTTAGGGCTTGTTCTTGCTCAATGGCTTCAAATAGTGCTTTGAAGTTGCCTTTTCCAAATGATTTCGCTCCTTTTCGCTGAATGATCTCGTAGAACAGGGTCGGGCGGTCTTGTACGGGCCTTGTAAAGATCTGTAGCAAGTAGCCCTCTTCATCCCGGTCCACTAGAATGTTCAATTGTTTTAACGCTTCAACGGCCTCATCTATTTTGCCTACACGGTCTGTTAAGCTGTCGTAATAATTTTCGGGGACTTTCAGGAACTCAACTCCCCGTTTTCGCAACTCACTTACAGTAAAAATAATGTCGTCCGTGGCGATAGCGATGTGCTGAACTCCGGGACCATTATAAAAATCAAGGTATTCTTCGATTTGGGATTTCTTTTTGCCCCGAGCAGGTTCGTTTATGGGAAATTTGATATAACCATTGCCATTTGAAACCACTTTTGACATGAGTGCAGAATATGCCGTAGAAATGTCCTTGTCATCAAAGGTGACCAAGAGTTTAAACCCCATAACATTTTCATAAAATTTCACCCATTTGTCCATCTCTCCCCAGCCTACATTTCCCACGCAGTGATCAATGTACTTAAGGCCTACTGGAGAGGTGCTGATACCTTTTTGGGACCGATAGCCGGGCAAAAAAGGACCATTGAAATCCTTTCGCTCTACGAACGTGTGGATCGTGTCTCCATAAGTACTGATGGAGGCAAGCCTTACGGTTCCATTGGCGTCACTGATCTTAAAAGGCCGCTCATTACTGGTGGCTCCCCGGGATGTGGTTTCATGCCAAGCCTTTTCTGCATCATCTACCCACAATGCCAGTACCTTCACGCCATCCCCGTGTTTCGATGCATGCTGGGCAATAGGGTGGTCTTCTGTCAACGCGGAAGTAAGTACCAATTTTACTTTACCTTGTTGGAGGACGTAGGATGCACGATCCCTAAGTCCAGTTTCGGGTCCTGCATATGCCACAAGTTCAAATCCAAATGCTGCTTGATAATATATGGAGGATTGCTTGGCATTTCCCACGTAGAATTCGACATGGTCAGTGCCGTTTATCGGAAGAAAGTCAGTATTCATCATGGAGTATTTTGGGTTTATATCTTTTTCTCTTTAAACAAATATAACCTTTTAGAGATGCATTTAACAGTGGATGTGTTGTTCGAAAAAAGGAATTAGCTGCTGAGTGTAAGTTAATTTGCTCTGTTTTTCGTCCGAGCCTGTCAAAGGATGCCATAAGCTCCCTATGTAGAGCCCTATTTCCCCCAGAAATATGGATTGATTGGCAATACTTCAGTAAGTAAAATAAGAATCAAGCTTTCTTTTTGGAAACTCTCAGTGGATTCTCTAATTTCATGTTTCATTTGAAAATCAAGTAAAATAATAATGGATTTAGAGAAGTTAGATAAGGACCTAACCGCTATTGTAGAGAAGAGGATCGAGCTTAGTAAGTTGACCTACGCAGATGAAGATTATGATGATATCGAAGAAGAAATGCATGATCTCGAAGATGACTTCAATGAAGAGTATGGTGACGAACTAGAAGGAGAATTGGCAAAGATTTATGATAAATTGGATTCTGACACGGATATTTTGCTTCCATCTGCCTATCTGGCAAATAAATACACTCCTATGCTTCCCGATGCGAAGGGCGTTGTCTCTTACGAAGTAAAAGGAAAAGAGGGCGTGCCCATAGAGTCGGAGCAGTTTGATGGCCAGGATGTTCGCATTATCATCATCCCGAATCCTACTCGCTTCGTAATGCAGATAAATGGCGTCCCGATGAAGGACTTGTGGCGATCACGATAAATTATAAAAAGCCGAACAGGAATAACCGCTGTTCGGCTTTTTTATTGGTTTCAAAAAGGTAAAAGCGTTCCCTTTAGAAAATTGTTTTTAATTTGATGGCGCTGGCCATTTACAGTAATATTGAAATTTTTATGTGCCGGGTTTGGCGTAGTCAGTGTAAGTCCGGATGAAGATTTAATGAAATATACCGGCACATCAGAAGTTACTGTCAGTTTTCCCACTTTCATTTCTTTATTTGGGGTCCAAATGACACCTGCTATAATTCCATCATTAAATTCAATGGCTTGTAAGTCAGCCGAGTTGCTCAGTATTTTCCAAAATGGCTGTTGGTGGAGGTTGTCTGCAGCTTCTAAGGAAGGTACATTCGCAACATAATAATCGAAGTTGTCAGAATCATGTTTAATGTATGGAAGAAAAACTTTTTTTTGACTGGGGGCTTCTCCTTTGTACTTGATGTTAATGTCTCCCCAAGAAGCTTTGGTATTGGATAAATTGACCCCAAACTTTTTTGCCGAAGTAGAGCCGTAGCTAAAGCCATCGTGATATACCCATCCTTCATTGGTAATGTCGTAATCACCACTTGTAGGAAATACTTTTTCTCCTGATTTTACCCAACCGGCCCATAGTGATTGGTCAAGAGATGTGGTGGATTCACCCTTTGATGATTGGAGATTCGAAACCATTGCTATCATGACATTTTTGTACGTAAACCATGATTTTTGAGCAGAAAGCGCACGGTTTCCATCTTTATCTTCCAGTTCATAGTCCATGACCGCCACGCCCATGCCGTCTGCCGAAAGGCTTCCTGTAAAGGGGTGGCGGTTATAAGCCTCGGTTTCCTTTACATAGGTGAATCCAGGCAGAAAATTCCAGTTCCAAAAGGGCATTAGGTTATAGTATTCCTTTCCGTTTTTTAGAAAGTAAGTATTGCCATAATTCATGAATTTACCCTTGCTGTTTTCTCCATTGATACTTTCAGCAGGAAGGTTTCTGTCGGAAAGCATTTTGATGAAAAAACTCCCGTTTTCAGAATGATGGGTGAGGATATCTGATTTATAAAATGCCCTGGACCCTTTGGGCGTAATGGGTAGAGGGCTGGTAAGGCTCTTCAAAATAGACTCGTACGGAGCAGGGTTTTCAGGGTCAAGATCTTTTAGAAAATTAACTGTTTCTATCGATACCGTTCCTTTCAATGCATCTTTTCTGCTGCAAGCCCTGTCAATGGTAGGAGGGACGGTGTATTCTCCTCTAGCCATCCACCACATACCTTCTGTCAGGAATTTCCGTAAAATATCGACTTTCTCCTGTGGTAAAGCAAAGGAAGTACCGTCAAGCTCCCACGCTATTCGAGCACTGATTTTAAGATAGGCACCGCCATAACTGAATTGCTGTAGGCGTTCCTTATGATGGTAAAAGCTATAGTCTTTTTGAATTCCAGAAGGTGCCCCAATTTGGATTTCATTCACTATTTGCGCTATTGCTTCTTTGGCCTTATTTTCATCACCCACAAGGAGGGCATAGTGGAGGACATTGTCTGCCAGCCAAATCAAGTTGGCACCCGCTTTATAAATCTTGACCTTTGAAGCGTAATCCAAGATGTTTTGATAATTGGCTTGGGTAATTTTGTCGCCCAAAAGAATGGCTGTGTTTAGCAGGGATCGCGGAATCGACACTTGCATAGGGAACCAATTCCTGTTTTCATAATTTTCGTTTAGCCAGTGGTCGAGCGATAGGTTTATAATGTTTACGAGTTGATCGTCTTTATAGTAATCGGAGTGTTCATCGAAAAATGCATAACTTAAATAAGAAGTGCGATAGATATGTGTAGTCGGATCCCAACCTGTTTTATCTGAATCCTGATAATTGAGGTCCTTCCATTTTCCAGTACTTTTGTCAAACCTATCGACGATATTTGACACATTATTGTCCTTAACGGTGTTTCGGAGTAGTATTGACCTGTATTTTTCCAATATGACATCTCCTTCTTTTGTGGTACTGGCAGTTGTGAAAAAGGAGGGCAGGCATAGAAGAAAGAGTAGAGTGTAATGTTTTAAGGTTAAAGCCATTGGTAGATAATATTTGTGAAGGCATCTTATCTGGTTGCACTAAGATAGTTTGTTTGGGATTTAATTTTTTTTGCGATTTCGGCAGAAAAGGCAATAGCTCCGGTCCGGTTCATATGGTTGGGGTCATTATAGTAGGTTTTATTGTCGGTAAACCTAGTATCATTTGAGAAATCAAAAAAGACTATATCCTTTCTGTTCTTAATGTATTCCAAAGTTCTGGTGCTGACTACCTTTTCTTTGTAGTTGGGAGAGGTGATGACATAAACCTGTGTTCCTCGATTACGCAAGGACGTAATAAATTCATCAAATAGTGCTACATATTCTGGATTTAACTCATTGTCCTCTTGAACCACCCTTTGCTCATACTTTTGGGATTTTAGTTTACCAGGTTTGGGTTTCCAACCGGCATCTTCAATTTTTCCGTCCAGGCCCTCAATGGCATATGGTCGAAGGAGGTAGTAATAGGATGAATTATAGGCGTATAGGTTGGAATAATTTAGGTAGGGTTCTGCATAGGAATTATGATTTACTATAGTTCTTACAGATGGATGGTCAATATAAAATGGCCGCAAAATCCCTGCAGCCCGATCAAAGAAGGAATGTTCTTCTTCACGGTATTCCAGGAATATGTCTTCTACATTGATGATGGCGATTTTAGGAGAATGCCTTTCGGTCACTGCCTTGTTCATCGCATACATGAAGGGGAGACTTTGCCCACCTCGCCCTGAATTCCAGCAAGAAAGGCCCAAGGAATCCCTAAAGACCTTAGGTACATAATTGCTTTCTGCCCTTGAACTGCCATAAATGATGATGTCATCTACACAGTCTGATAAGGTATATTGGATTTTATAAAATCTGCCGTCGGGACTGTTTTTTAAGGTAGCGTCCAAGACCGTTCCTATCAAAAAGTCCATCACAAGAAAGCTTGCTATGATAATCGCCATATTTTTGATTAATCTTCTCATCGTAGCGAAATTTAAAATTGAAAGTAGATAAACTGACTATTGTCAAATACACCAAATGTGGTGATAAACATCATCAAAACCACAATGGCCGCGTACCTTACGATAGGGCTCTTGTGGTAGAGAAATTGGTAATCGGGTTTGAACTCCATAACATAATCATGTAGCATCAGGATGGATAGGCCCAGAAGCCCAAACAGAAAGATTCCCTTGTCCCCGAAATAAATACCAGAACCTTGGAAGGTGATGATCCTTTCTAACACGGTCATGGCATCTCCGACGGATGGTGCCCTAAAGAATACCCATGCCAAACAGGTCAACGAAAATACGATAAGCCAATTGATTGGTTTGGGAAGCTTGAACTTAAATACGTATTTTTCCATGATTTGGTAGAAACCATGGAGTGCCCCCCAGATAATATACGTCCAGTTGGCACCATGCCAAAAACCACTGATAACAAAGGTAGCCATGAGGTTGAGGCCTGCACGAAAATTCCCTTGCCTATTTCCACCCATGGGAATATAGACGTAATCCTTAAACCAAGTGGACAATGAAATATGCCAACGGCTCCAAAAAGATTTAAACGAGGTCGCGAAATAGGGGCGACGGAAATTGTCCATCAAATGGAAATCAAATAATTTGGCGCACCCAATGGCGATCAGCGAGTAACCTGCAAAATCACAATAGATCTGGAAGGCAAAGAATGCGTGGGCGGTAAACAACGTCATCCACGAGTGCCTTTCCAACAATACATAGACATCATCCACGTAAATCGCCAAACGATCGGCCACAACTACTTTCATAAATAGCCCCCAAAGCATCAGTTTGCCTCCCTGTGAGATCTGGTCGTAAGAAAAATTACGTTTTCTGGAAAATTGGGGAAGCAAGTGGCTCGCCCGTTCAATTGGTCCTGCTACCAACTGGGGAAAGAAACTGACAAAGGTGAAAAATGCCACAATATCCTTGGTGGGCTCAAGCTTCCTTTTATAAATGTCAATGGTATAGCTCAGGGTTTGGAAGGTATAAAAACTTATACCTACTGGGAGGATGATGTTTAGCCTGCTGGATTCTAGTGGTCTTCCGAGTAAGGTGAACGCTTCATCCAGGCTATCAAGGAAGAAATTAAAGTATTTAAAATAGCAGAGAAAACCAATGTTGATGAATACACTTATGAGCAGCAATAATTTTCTTTTGGACTCTTTGGTGGCCTTGTGCAGGTTGAGTCCGATGGTGTAATCGACAATAGAACTGAACAGGATTAAAAATAAAAACCGCCAATCCCACCATCCATAGAAAAAGTAACTGGCAATTAACAACCAGATATTTTGGCCTTTTATGGTGTTTTTAAGTAATAGCCAGTAAACAAAAAACACTATAGGCAAGAAGAATGCAAATTCTATGGAGTTAAACAGCATATTTGTGTTAGTTTTTTCTATAAAAGTGAAGTACGGTTATTACGAATGTAGTAAAAAGTATTTTAAAATGTGAAAAATGTATTTTAAAATATTATTAAAAAGAAAGGCCAAGTCTAAAACCTGGCCTTTTGATCCACTTTATGTCCTATGGCTACCTGTATCCTAGCTTTGACCTTACCCTGTTTAGTGTAGTTTGTGCTATTTCACGTGCCTTGTTTTCTCCTTCTGCCAGCTTGGCATCCAGCTCTTCCAGGTTGTTCATGTAATAATCAAAGATCTCACGTTCTTTGGCATATTTTTCCGTAATCAACTGCAACAACTCTTTTTTTGCATGTCCATACCCAAAGTTTCCACCTAGGTATTTTTGTCGAAGTGATTCTGTTTGCTCTGCCGATGCGATCAGACTATAGATTTTGAAGACATTACAGGTGTCGGGATCCTTTGGTTCTTCCAGTGGAGTGCTGTCTGTGACGATGCTGTTGACATTTTTCTTTAGCTGCTTGGCAGGTAAGAAAATGTCGATATAATTATTATAGGATTTACTCATTTTTTGGCCATCCGTGCCCGGAATGATCATGACATTTTCGTTTACCCTGGATTCAGGCATTGATAAGATTTCCTCTTCCATTCGGTGGTTAAAGGCACTCGCAATATCCCTGGTCATTTCCAAATGCTGAAGTTGGTCCTTCCCGACAGGCACAATATCCGCATCAAAAATCAAAATATCCGAAGCCATCAGCACAGGATAGGTGAAAAGACCTGCATTTATATCAGAAAGCTTATCGGATTTGTCTTTGAAGCTGTGGGCATTGGCTAGCATAGGGAAGGGAGTAAAGCAGCTTAAGTACCATGTCAACTCAGCTATTTCTGGAATTCTTGACTGACGATAAAAGGTAGTCTTGCTGATGTCTAATCCAAATGCCAGCCAAGCAGCTGCTACCGCATGCACATTTTCTTTTCGCTGATCACCATCCTTGATGGTAGTCAGGGAGTGAAAGTCTGCAATAAAAATAAATGAATCGTTATCTTCCTTTTTCGTAAGCTCAATGGCCGGGATGATTGCCCCTAAGATATTTCCCAAGTGAGGCCTGCCCGAACTTTGAATTCCTGTTAATACTCTTGCCATCGGTTAAATTTTTGACGCAAATTAAGGAAAATAGGACACAATTCGCCTGAATTTTACCGTTATTTGTGTCCATGAAGAATATCCTGTTCATACCCATTTGTGTACTTACTTTGGTTGGTTTTTCTTTACCTGTTCATGCTCAGTCGGTTGTGGATTCCCCGCTTATCTGGGAAAGACAAAAAGCTTCGCTAGGCTCAGTCATGGAGGAATATGGAAAAGTCACCACAGAATTTTTTGTGGTCAATGATGGTACTTCACCTGTGGTCATCGAAGCGGTGGATACCGACTGTGGATGTACCACAGTGGACTTTATCAAGGATACATTGCAGCATAACCAAATTGGAGCCATCAAAGTCGATTACCAGCCTACTGGTTTTGGTGGGGCTTTTGAAAAGAAAGTGGTGGTGAAAACCAACATCAATCCTGCAGGTGATACGCTCTACTTGGAAGGTTTTAATATTCCTTATCCGGAAAATGTCGCTTCTTATTATGATTACAAAGTGGGAAACCTAGGTTTTAGGTTCAGCTCTATCAATATGGGGGATGTTTTTACCAATGCACCGAAGGTTAAATATGTAGATTTTTACAATTTTAAAGATCTTCCCATTACCTTGGACGATGCCCTCAGTGGATTGCCCCCGCATGTAAAAATCAATATGATCCCAGCTATCGTACCCGCAAAATCACGGGGACTGCTGGCCATTCAGTACGATGGAGCAGAGAAGGCTGATCTGGGCTTCTTTGATGAAAAGGTGACTTTTCAGATAGAAGCCAGTGGTAATGAAGGAATCTCGCTGAGATTGCTTACGACGGTACAGGAGTACTTTGCTCCAGTGGCAAAAAGTGAAATTAATCAGGTGCCTAGACTTGGGGTCTCGGAAGTAGAAGTGGATCTGGGAAAAATTTCCAGCAATGAACAGGTAGAGCGTGAAATTACCCTTAGCAACATGAGTCCGGAGCCGGTAAATATACGCAAAGTCGTGACCAACTGTGAATGTATGCAGTTTGACTTGCCCACTTATGACCTAGAGCCGGGAGAAAAGACCACCTTGAAGCTTATCTTTGATCCATCCGGTAGGCTTGGAATAGACCATAAAATGGTGTCGATATTCAGTAATGATCCCTTAAATCCGACCCGCACCATAGTGGTCAAGAGCAGGATTGATTAGTCTTTTATTTAAAGGCTGGGATTCCGGTGATCTCATTGCCCAAAATCAATAGGTGGATGTCATGTGTACCTTCATAAGTGATGACGGATTCCAAATTCATCATGTGGCGCATAATCGGGTATTCCCCGGTGATTCCCATTGCTCCGTGGATTTGCCTCGCCTCCCGGGCAATGTCCAAAGCCATGGACACATTGTTTCTTTTGGCCAGGGAAATTTGGGCTGAAGTGGCTTTGCCTTCGTTTTTAAGTGTTCCTAGTCGCCAGACCAGCAATTGAGCTTTTGTGATTTCAGTAAGCATTTCTGCCAATTTTTTTTGTACCAATTGAAATGATGCAATAGATTTATCGAACTGAATACGTTCCAGAGCATATCTTTTGGCAGATTCATAGCAGTCCATGGCCGCACCGATGGCTCCCCAGGATATTCCATACCTTGCAGCATCCAAGCACATTAATGGCGCACTGAGGCCTGACTTTCCTGGCAGCAGATTTTCCTTAGGTACTTGTACATTGTCAAACACCAATTCGCCAGTACAGCTGGCCCTTAAGGACCACTTATTGTGCGTTTCTGGTGTGGTAAATCCTTCCATGCCCCTTTCTACGATAAGGCCATGGATCCTGTCATTTTCATCTTTGGCCCAGACTACCGCTATATCCGCCTGAGGGGCGTTTGAAATCCACATTTTAGCGCCATTGAGCAAATAGTGATCCCCTTTGTCCTTAAAATGGGTTTTCATCCCTCCGGGATTGGATCCATGGTCTGGCTCGGTAAGACCAAAACAACCTAGCCATTCACCGGATGCCAATTTAGGCAAGTATTTTTTACGCTGCTCATCACTTCCCAGTGTGTAAATGGGGTACATGACCAGGGAGCCTTGTACCGAAACGGTGGAACGCATACCGGAATCGCCCCGCTCGATTTCTTGCATGATCAGCCCATAAGAAATATAGTCAAGCCCTCCGCCTCCAAATTCCGGAGGGATTTGGGGACCTAAAGCACCAACTTCGCCAAACTTCGGTATGAGTTCTGACGGGAAGTGTGCATTTTGGGACCAGCCTTCGATATATGGGGATATTTCCTTTTTTACGAAGGCCCTGATCGATTGGCGGATCAATATATGTTCATCAGAAAGCAGGTCGTCGATACCATAAAAATCCACACCTTCAAAGGCATCCTGTTTGGATGAAGCATTTTGAGTTTGAAATGACGACATATAATTTTGGTTTATTGGGTTTTTAGATGGAATTTTACACTTTATATTTTGATACTATTGTCGCTAAAGCATCTAAAATATAGCCAAGAAGTTTGAAAAAATGACAGCTAAGCTGCAAAAATAAAATCCATGAGCAAGGAACAACCTTCGGAAGAGATCATCGAAAAAATCCAGTCGTTACATGAAAAATACAAGGCTTCCGGTCAGGATATGCTGTCCTACTTAGAAGGACTATTGTATGCTGATTATCTCACTTATTGGGACTATATCAACCTGGATACACTGCTGACCCTACAACAGCCCAAGACTTCTTTTAAGGATGAAAAAATCTTCATCATTTACCATCAGATCACGGAGCTTTACTTTAACCTGATCATATGGGAACTGGAACAAATAAGTGAAAAAGAAGAGCCGAATGCCGCTTTCTTAAAGCAGCGTTTAGAACGCATCATCATGTATTTTGATCAGTTGATATCTTCTTTTTCGGTGATGTGGAAAGGCATGGAAAAGGAGCAGTTTCTAAAATTCAGGATGTCGCTTTTGCCGTCCAGCGGATTTCAGAGTGCCCAGTATCGAATTATTGAAATCATGTCCACGGAAATCCAGTATCTCGTAAATCTTCAGGAAAGGGAAGATTACAGTGATATTAACCTCACCAATGTGGACAGTCTTTTTGATATCCTTTATTGGCAGTTTGGAGCCAAGGAGCTGGCTACTGGTGAAAAAACCCTTACCTTGAAGACATTCGAAGAAAAATACGGTAAACAGCTTAAGGAACTCATCCTGAAGCACAGAAAGAAAAACCTGTGGAAAATCTATCAGCACTGTCCAGAAATCGATGATGAGCTCACCGAACTGATGAGGACACTAGATATTAAAGCAAATGTCTATTGGCCTTTGGCTCATTATAAATCGGCGGTACGTTACCTTCATCGAGCTCCTGCCGATATCGCTGCTACAGGAGGTACCAATTGGCAGAAATACCTTCCTCCCCGCTTTCAAAAAGTGGTCTTTTACCCTGAACTGTGGACCGAAAAGGAAATCGACGAGTGGGGCAAAGGATGGGTGGTCAAAGAGGTGTTTGGTCAGGAAGAATTGTGATGATTTGCCGGTGGGTACCTAGCGGAGCTGTGGTGCAGGATTATTAAGTTGAAACCAGATTTTAAGGATAAAAACCTTACAAAATGAGAAAAGAAATACAGCTTAGACTAAGCCCTGAAGAGGCCTTTGATGAGCGAAGGTTTGAAGCTGCAGTTTGCCAATCCGCTGGCTTGGATCCTGCTAAAGATAGCATTGGAATAAGGCCACTAAAACGTTCGATTGATGCTAGGGGGCGTAAGGTGAAGGTTAATGTTAGGGCGGAAATTTTTATCAATGAAACCCCTCCATCCAGGATTACCGCGACTACTGATTATCGCGATGTAAGTAAGGGGGATGCCGTAATAATCGTGGGAGCAGGACCTGCCGGTCTTTTTGCAGCGCTGCGCGCGATTGAGTTGGGAGGAAGACCCGTCGTTTTGGAGAGGGGAAAGGATGTAAGGGCGCGACGGCGAGACTTGGCAGCGATCAACAAGGACCATATCGTAAATCCCGAGTCCAATTACTGCTTCGGAGAGGGAGGCGCGGGAACGTATTCCGATGGAAAACTCTATACCCGATCCAAAAAGCGCGGCGATGTCAGTCGAATTTTAGAGATCATGGTGGCTCATGGAGCACGTGAGGACATTTTGGTGGACGCCCATCCCCATATTGGTACCAATAAGCTTCCACTATTGGTAAGTAAACTCCGTGAAAGCATTTTGCAGGCAGGGGGAGAAATTCTTTTTGATACGAAGGTTACGGATTTTATTCTAGAAAATGGTGAAATGACCGGAGTGGTGACTGCCGAAGGTGAGCGTATCCATGGTACCGGGGTGATTTTGGCCACGGGACATTCCGCGAGGGATATTTTTCATTTGCTTCACCATAAAGGCATCCTTGTGGAAGCAAAACCGTTTGCACTGGGAGTAAGGGTGGAGCATGATCAGCAGTTGATCGATCAGATTCAGTATCATTGCTCCAACGATAGAGGAGCGTACTTGCCTGCTTCTTCCTATGCGTTGGTACAGCAAACAACGTTTGGCGACAAGGAACGTGGTGTCTTTTCTTTTTGCATGTGTCCGGGCGGATTTATCGTTCCAGCAGCCACATCGCCAGGTGAGTTGGTAGTAAATGGCATGAGCCCCAGCAGGCGGGACAGCAAGTATGCCAACTCAGGCATCGTGGTGGCCGTCGAACTGGAAGATATCCCCTCCCAATACCAGCAATATGGAGCGTTAGCAGCGATGATGTTTCAGGCAGATGTTGAAAAAGCAGCGTGGAAGTCAGCAGGTAGTACCCAGGTAGCTCCTGCTCAGCGGCTGGAGGATTTTGTGAACGGTAAAATTAGCCAATCCCTTCTGGATACTTCATACCAGCCGGGTTTGGCAGCTGTTAATATGGCGACAGAAGTGTTGCCGCCATTCATATCAGCCAGATTGCGACAGGCATTTAAAGGATTTGGTCGAAAAATGAAAGGGTATTTGACCAATGAAGCCCAAATTATAGGGGTGGAAAGCAGGACGTCTTCGCCAGTACGAATCCCCAGGGACCGAGAGACTTTTGAGCATCCCGAGGTAAGCAGGTTTTACCCCTGTGGAGAAGGGGCGGGATATGCAGGTGGCATTGTTTCTGCTGCTATGGATGGAGAACGATGTGCAGAAAAAATCATGGAAAAATATGGCAAACGTAAATAACAAAAAGACCGCAATTATAGGAGCGACTGAAAATCCCCAGCGATATGCTTTTTTGGCAGCAAAAATGCTCAAAGAGCATGGACATCCTTTTGTTCCCCTGAGTATTCATGGTGGGAAGGTATTAGGTGAGGATATCTTGGACCTTAAGATACAACCGGCCGTTCCTGATGTGAATACAGTGACCATGTATATCAACCCCAGCCATCAAGAGGAGTGGAAAGACTACATCCTTTCGCTACGGCCGGAGCGCGTCATATTCAATCCTGGTTCTGAAAATCAGTCGTTTAAAGTATTTTTGGAGCAGAAAGGAATTGCAGTGGTAGAGGCTTGTACTTTGGTGATGTTGAGGACGGGGCAATTTTAACGATTCCAGTACATAATGAGTGGTGATTTTTTGGGGTTTTATCGCTGTTTTGTGGCAAAAATGTCGTATTATTAGAGGCTGAAACTGAAAATGAAGCAAGGGGTTAAAATCCTCTTTATTCTTTTATAAATCCAATTATGAGTAAAGAACAAGCGTCGAATTTAGGGGGATATTCCGCAGGGAATATTCAAATTTTAGAAGGATTAGAAGCGGTAAGGAAAAGACCCGCCATGTATATTGGTGATGTAGGGGTAAAAGGCCTCCATCACCTGATCTGGGAAGTGGTCGATAACTCCATTGATGAGGCCCTTGCCGGCCACTGTGATACGATTCACGTCACTGTCCTGGAAGATAATTCAGTTCAAGTGCAGGACAATGGCCGTGGGATTCCGACGGACATGCACGAAAAGGAAAAGCGTTCTGCGCTTGAGGTCGTGATGACCGTATTGCATGCAGGAGGTAAATTTGATAAGGACACCTATAAAGTTTCAGGTGGGCTTCATGGCGTGGGGGTTTCCTGCGTGAATGCCCTTTCCGTTCACCTTAAAGCTACCGTCTATAGGAATGGAAGGATTTATGAGCAGGAATACTCCAGAGGAGTGCCGCAGACCCAAGTGAAAGAAATCGGAGACACCGACAAGCGTGGTACGACTATTCACTTTGTTCCAGACGGAGAAATATTCAATATCACTGAATATAAATATGAGACTATCGCTAACCGCTTGCGGGAAATGGCCTTCCTGAATGCAGGAGTAAGGATTTTCCTGAAAGACATGCGGGAGTTGGATGATGATGGCAATCCTAAGTCAGATGAATTTTTCTCTGAGGGAGGCTTGGTAGAATTCGTAGAGTACTTGGACGAAACCAGAGAAAAAATCATCCAAGAGCCCATTTACATAGAGTCAGAGAAAAGCGCAGTCCCTGTGCAAGTGGCCATGAGCTATAATTCATCTTTCTCCGAAAATGTGGTTTCTTACGTCAATACCATCAATACTTATGAAGGCGGAACGCACGTTTCAGGATTTAGAAGGGCATTGACGAGGACTTTGAAAGGCTATGCCGATAAATCTGGCATGCTGGACAAAGTTAAAATTGATGTGTCAGGAGACGATTTTAGAGAAGGGCTTACCGCCGTGATTTCAGTAAAAGTAGCTGAACCGCAGTTTGAAGGCCAAACAAAGACCAAGCTTGGTAACTCCGATGTGGTAAGTGCGGTGGACAGTGCGGTTTCAGAGGTGCTCCAATATTGGCTTGAGGAACATCCCAAGGAAGCCAAAATTATTATTGGTAAGGTAGTCTTGGCAGCACAGGCGCGGCATGCGGCAAGAAAGGCCAGGGAAATGGTGCAGCGAAAGAACGTTCTCGGTGGAGGCGGACTTCCTGGTAAACTGGCCGACTGTGCCAATACCAATCCTGAGGTCTGTGAGCTATACCTGGTCGAAGGTGACTCTGCCGGTGGGTCTGCTAAGCAAGGTCGGGACCGTGATTTTCAAGCAATTTTGCCACTAAAAGGTAAAATTCTGAATGTGGAGAAGGCTCATGAACATAAAATTTATGATAATGACGAAATAAAAAACATTCTTACCGCTTTGGGCGTTAAGTTTGGAACGGCCGAGGATGAGAAAGAGCTTGACCTGACCCATTTGCGGTATCATAAAATTGTCATTATGACCGATGCCGATATTGATGGCTCTCACATTAGGACCTTGATTTTGACCCTTTTCTTTAGGTACATGAGATCATTGATCGAAAATGGCTATGTTTACATTGCATTGCCTCCGTTATACCTGTTAAAGAAAGGCAAAGATGAACGTTACTGCTGGAGTGAGGACGAGCGGATCAGGCTCACCAAGGAAATGGCCGGGGACGGTAAAACGGAAAATGTAGGCATCCAGCGGTACAAAGGGCTCGGAGAGATGAATCCTGAGCAGCTGTGGACCACTACCATGGATCCGGAAAGCCGTACTTTGAAGCAAGTGACCATTGAATCTGCTGCAGAAGCAGATCATTTGTTCAGTATGTTGATGGGTGATGAGGTAGCTCCAAGAAGGGAGTTTATCGAAAAGAACGCTAAATATGCTAAAATTGACACCTGATTTGAAAGGTTAATATAAAATTAATTTTCAGGGGCTATATGCCCCTTTTTACTTATATTATTTTTGCATTTTTATCAGTATTTTTCCAGCGCCAGATAGCGTCAGGATGGCAAGGCTAAAACAGGAAGTTTTAGGTGGCCTCAGAGACAAGGCGTTGGATATTAAAGAGAAAAAAAATTATGGAGCAGCATACAATGGAGACCTCAGAGAGAGATAAGATGGATATCAAAATCCAGAGTAGTGACTTGATCAGTAGAGACCTTAGCTGGATCAAATTTAATTACCGGGTGCTGGACCAATCTCAGAAGATGTCAAGAACGATTTTTGAGAAGTTGAAGTTTTTAGCAATTACAGCGTCTAATCTTGATGAGTTTTTTATGATTAGGGTGGGATCTCTCTATAATTATCTGGATTATGATAAAGAGCGAATTGATTATTCAGGTTTGAGGGAAGACCCGTTTAAGGCCAAACTAATGGATGATGCACAAGGTTTTCATTTTGCCCAGCATGATCATTTTTTACATGAAATATTGCCAAAAACCAAGGAGTCGGGATTTGAACTTAGCAATGTTCAAAACCTCAGCGAGGAAGAGCAAGAGATCATCAAGGAATATTTTTACAAGGCAGTTTATCCGATGTTGACACCAATGGTGTTTGATGGATACCATACCTTCCCGATTCTGATGAACAAGCTCTTGATCTTCGGGGTGGTGACCATCAATCCCGGCGACAAGAAGGACAATAGGAAGCTCTCCTTTGTACAAATCCCTTCTAATATCCCAAGGTTTTTTGAGATCGAGCGTGAGGACGATATGGTGTATATTCCCATAGAAGAGGTAATCCGCGAACATATCGTTTCCCTGTTCAGGAATGTTATCATAGAAAGTATAAACCTCTTTAGGGTCATCAGAAATGGGGACTTTACCTTGGAGGAAACGGAAGACATGGACTCCAATTTCCTGGAGGAAGTAAAGCGAAAACTAAACGAGCGTAAAACAGGTCGTGTGGTTCGGGTCGAAGTGGAAGAAGGCTATAGCAAGTGGATGATGAATTTGCTGAAGGGGCGATGGAATCTTCAAAATGACTCCGTCTTTAAGATCAAAAAGGAGAGCATGCTGGATTTTACCAGTTTTTGGCAGATAATTGGAAACAAGCGGTTCAAGGACCGTATTCCACAACCACCAACACAGGTGCCGCCGCTGAGCTACCCCCTTACTGGTGGGCAGGATATTTTCCAAGTGCTAAAGCAAAAGGATGTGCTGCTGCATCATCCCTATAACAGCATGGAACCCATTATGGATTTGTTGCACAGAGCAGCGGAGGATCCAAGTGTAATGGCGATCAAAATGACCATTTACCGACTGGCCAAGAATTCCGGGATCACGCAGGCACTTCTCAGAGCAGTGGAAAATGGCAAACACGTGTCGGTGTTATTTGAAGTAAAGGCACGGTTTGATGAGGAGAATAATATGCAGGAAGCCAAGCGGCTTCAGAAAGCAGGCTGCTTCGTTATCTATGGGGTTAGTAATTTTAAAACCCATACCAAGCTGTTGCTTATCGTGAAGAAGGATGAAAACAAGGTAACCAGGTTCGTGCACCTTGGCTCTGGAAATTACAATGAAGATACTTCAAAGCTATATACGGACTTAGGCTTGTTGACCACCAACGAAGTATTGGCGAATGACGTGTCGGAGTTTTTCAATGTTATTACTGGCCACTCGATGCCTTCCAATTATAAAAACCTGATCACTGCACCTCAAGGGATGCGAAAACAACTGATCGAATTTGTAGAGCACGAGGCAGAAAATGCAAAAAGGGGACTGCCATGCGGAATTGTCATCAAGGTAAATAGCTTGGAAGATAGTGAGATCATCTATGCCCTTTATCGTGCCAGTCAGAGTGGTGTGCCCGTCAAGTTAATTGTTCGGGGTATTTGCTGTTTGAGACCAGGAAGAAAAGGACTAAGTGAGAATATTGAGGTATATTCCATCGTCGGGGATTTTTTGGAGCACAGCAGAATATACCATTTCCATAACAACGGTGATTCCCGTACGTACGTGGGAAGTGCCGATATGATGGTGAGAAGTTTTGAAAAGAGGCTTGAATCACTTTTCCGTGTACAGGATCCTTTTTTGGAGAAACAGTTGATGAACATACTGGCGTATAACCTAAAGGACAATGTGAACGCCTATATTATGCAGGAAGACGGTTCATATCTCGCCAAATCACCTGAAGAGGGCGAACAGGAGTTTAACATCCATAAGGAGTTTTATCGTGTTACACCTGACATTGTCGAAAATGTATCGTTACTTTAAAAAGAAAGCCGGAAATTTTTTCCGGCTTTCTTTTTATGCTTTATCCTTATTACGCTCGTAGAGCACATTCATGACCCCGTCTTTTAGGCCAACGTCAGGAACGATCATTCTTCGCGAATGGGCCGCTTCCATAGCAGTAAGGTAGATGGTAGTGGCAGGAATAATCACATCGGCACGGTCAGGGTTTAGGTTGAGGACATTTACACGTTCTTCAAAGGTAAATGAATCCAAATAAGCTTGGATCTCTTTTATTTTTTCAAAATCTAGGTAACGCTTGTTTTTTCTTGGTTTGGATAGCTCAAAAACCTTATTGATGTTTCCACCAGTCCCAATACAGGTAATGGCATGTTTTTTATCGATGTTTTCTTGGATAAAAGCCTTCATGGCTTTCCATACTTTGGGAGATTCCCTGTGGTCAAGTGACCTTACTGAGCCTATTTTGAATGATCTGGAGGCTTTTTTTTGACGGTTTTGGTAGATGTTGAGTTCTGTGCTTCCCCCACCTACATCGATGTGTAAATAAGGCTTATGGTCAATGTAATTCCAGAGAGCGATATTGATCAGGTCAGCTTCTCTGTTGCCATCGATGATCTGGATCTTTAGGCCGATATCCTGCTTCACTTGTTGGGCAATTGTCCGGCCGTTTTCTGATTCCCTCATCGCTGATGTGGCACATACCATGTAATCATCTACCTCATAGAGGTCAATGAGTAATTTGTAAGCTTTCATCAATTTGATGAATTTTTCCCTACTTTCTTCACTAATCTTTTTGCTGTGAAAAACATCTTTGCCGAGACGAAGCGGAAAACGAACATATTCCAGCTTTTTAAAATTAATTTGCGCTTGGTGATGGGTGACATGTGTGATTTGGAGCCTAATGGCATTGGATCCAATATCTACTGCTGCTAACTTCAAACTATCTTTAGGTTAGTGGTTTTGTTAAATTTTATGGAGTAAAATTAAAAATTTTAAAAGAAATTGATAGCGAATTTTCGATTTGAAGTTATTTTTTACGTGATATTGCCAATAGTATAATCCCGCTAGCAATGGCTATTCCACCTGCATAGGGAGGCCATCCGATGTTGTTGTCTTCGGTTTTGTTGATCGCAATGGGACCTGCATCAATGACGGTTTCTTCCGTTTTGAATGAAAACCCGGTAAAAGTAAACATAGCAATTCCTATGATGATGAGAATTATTCCGATTAATTTCATACCAAACAAGTTAATGATGTCCTATCCGCTACAAAAAACTTACCAAATCACCATCATATGTTATTAATTATTGGATGAAGAGGCATGTTTTTGGAGTTTATAACGGTAGAGCGAAAGAATGATGCACAAAGCCAAAATCACCCCTACGATGATTAGAGAAAGGATACTGGGGAAGTGATAAATGGGGGCGATGACCATTTTGATACCGATAAAAACCAGAATAAAGGCCAGGCCGTGCTTCAGGAAATGGAACATGTCAAAAGCTCCCGCCAATAGAAAATACAATGCCCTCAGGCCTAATATGGCGAAAATATTGGAGGTATATAGAATCACCGGGTCTTTGGATACAGCAAAAATCGCAGGAATACTGTCCACTGCAAACAGCAAGTCGGTAAATTCAATTACCGCTACAACGACAAGCAGCTGAGTAGCGTAGCGCTTACCATTGATTACGGTAAAGAAGCGATCGCCATGAAAATCAGGGGTCACTTTAAACAGCTTATGGATGAGTTGCGTGCCGATTGAACCGGAATAGTCACCAGAATCTTCTTCGTCCGGTTGCCATGATTTCCAGCCGGCATAGATGAGGAAAATACCAAATAGCGTCATGACCGCATTGATTTCTATGGTATGGCCGGCCACTTGAATAGGAGGAAGGTAACTGAGCTCAATTAGCGTGACACCGAAAAAGATAAATATTGCACGCATAAATATGGCACCCAATATACCGTAAAAGAGGACTTTGTGTTGATAAGCATCGGGGACTTTGAAAAACTTGAAGACCATGATGAAGACGAAAAGATTGTCAACACTCAAGGCTTTTTCGATAAGGAAGGCCGTGTAGTATTGAGAAGCTTTTTCCATTCCCATATCAAAATAGATATACCCTCCAAATAGTACTCCCAGGCCTATCCACATCACGGACCATTTGAGTGCTTCTGTGATGGTGACCTTGTGCGACTTTTTGTTGAATATAAAAAGGTCAACCAATAGGAGTCCAATAATCAGGATTCCAAAAATGATCAAGGTGGTACTTTCTTCTTGGATGTATTTCACAATTTACAAGGGGTTGAGTTGCAAATGTAGCTGGATTTTTTTGTTTACACATGCGCATTTCCTTACTTATCAAAAGGAAAAAATATTGGAATACAAAATGTGGCAATGATCCAAAATAAGATGTTTAGTGGCGTGCCTACTTTCAGATAATCGGCAAATTTGTAATTGCCGGGTGTATAGATCATGGTGTTTGTCTGATAACCCATGGGGGTCATAAAACTCAATGATGAGGCAAAGGTCACCGCCATCAGAAAGGGGCGGTCGCTGACGTCCAGCGCTGATGCAATACTGATGGCAATAGGAGCCAAGAGGGCGGCAGTAGCGTTGTTGGACATGATATTGGTAGAAAGGAAGGTCACTAAAAAAACCACACTCATGATGGTCCTAGGGCCAAAATCACCCAATTGGTCCACTAGCGTATCGGCGAGAAGATTGGCCGCTCCTGTTTTTTCCAGAGCAGCCCCCATGGATAAGATGCCTGCCAGCATGAAGAGCACTTTCCAGTCCACTGAACGGTATGCGTCTTCGGCAGAAATGGATTTAAACAAGATGAGTAAGACCACCCCACAAATCGCCGCAATCGGAATCGGCAGCACCTTAAATGCGGCCGTGGTAATGACAGCGACCACAATGAACATCGTAAAGGCGATCTTTTTCCATACCATTCTGGGGGAGGTGTCCTCCGAGATGACCAATAGGCTGTCACTTCCTTTGAGCTGATCGACCATTTCTTCATCACCACGGACGAGCAAGACGTCTCCAGCAGATATTTTGGTGTTTTTGAGTTTTGTGTGGAGGATGTCATTTCGGTGCCTGATGGCCAAAACAGTGAGGCCGGGGTAGGTTCTTCTAAAGTCAATTGATTTGACGGTGTTGTTGATCAAACTGGAATTTGGAGGGACTACCATTTCATAGAGTTTGTGGCCCTGTGAGCGAAAATCTTCATCCTTAAGCTTTAGGTCTATTTTGAGCTCAATGCCTTGGATATTTCTGATTTGGGTCAGTGTTTCCTTGTCACAGCGGACCCTGATGGTGTCCTCCTCTCGGATGACAGTATATTTATAAGCGTTGATCACTTCCCCGGTTTTACGAATGATCTGGATGGGATCCATGTTGTAGTCAGTGAATAATCGGGACATTTTGATGGATTTGCCGGTGTCCTCAAATTTCTTGGTGACAAAGATCTCGGTGATATAATCCCCCATGTCAAAGGTCTCAGAAATATTGCGAGAGGGCTGGCGTTTTGGAATTAGCCATTGTCCTATGATCATCATATAGGCAATCCCAGTGGCCAGAAAGATGAGGCCCATCCCGCTCATTTCAAAAATCCCGAAAGGTTTGGCGCCATGGCTTTGTGCAATACCACTGACGAGGATATTTGTGCTGGTTCCCAGTAAGGTACAGACCCCACCCATCAGCGCTCCAAAGGAAAGTGGCATAAGGAGCTTAGATGGAGTAATGCCAGTGTCTTTTGCAATTTTCAGCACTGTGGGCATAAGAAGGGCGACGACGGCAGTGTCATTAATGAAAGCTGATAAAACTCCCGAAAAGACCATGAGCGTCAACATAAAAGCGTATTCGTTTTTTCTACCCATTCTCAGGAAAAGGATGTTGATGGTGTTCAGGGATCCTGTCCTGAATACTGCCGCACTGATCACAAACATGGCACCAACGGTAATGGTAGCCGGGTTACTGAATCCTGCCACTCCTTCTTCAAAAGTAAGAATGCCAGTGGTCATAAAGGCCACCATGACCATGATGGATACCGTGTCAATAGACCATTTTTCAGAGAGAAACAATGCCATCGCGACTGCGATGATCGAGAGCACTGTGATGATTTCGGGTGTCATAAGTTACATTTTAGCATAATGGCCCCTTTTAATTTTTCTTCTGATTGTAAAAAAATTAATGAATCCAATGATTAAAAATACGACACTAATTCCAAATGAAAGATAACCTAGCCCTTTTATATTTTCCAAGTCCTCGACCTTGACCAAGGCAGTACCACTGACCAAAAAATACAGGCTGGTTCGAATATAGGATAGCAGTGTTCGGTTATTGGCCAATTTAGTTCGCTGACGAGCCAGATAATCTCTTACTATTAATTCATTTTCAGATTCTTTTTCCATAATTTTGGAGCGTATATTTATATTAATATCATAATAAATCTATCAAAAATGTTTTTTTCGAAGAAGAAATTTGTTGCCGTTTTGTCCTTCGCTTCCTTACTGTCCATAGGAACGTACGCACAGGATGTATCTGACAGTGTTTCCCAGGTGGCTACAGATACCACTTATTGGACAAAAGAATTTTCAGCAGGACTTAATTTTAACCAAGGTGCTTTTAGTAGCAACTGGTCTGCTGGTGGTGTAAACTCCGTCGCAATGGGCGGTATCCTTAAAGGAAAGGCAAATTACCTCAAAGGAAAGTGGAGCTGGGACAATCAGTTGGAATTGCTTTATGGGGTGGTGAAGAATGAAGGTGAAGACGGTAGAAAATCCAATGATAGGATATTTTTGGACTCTAAAGTAGGCTATAGTGTGTCAGAGCATTGGGATGCCTATTTTTCTGCAAACTTCCTTTCGCAATTTGCCAATGGCTATAATTATGATGAAGATCCAAGAACTTTGATATCTGGGTTTATGGCTCCTGCATATTTGACCACTTCTTTGGGTTTTGAGTATAAGCCCAATGATGATTTTGTGCTAAGAATCGGGCCATTTTCTCCTAGATGGACATTTGTGACGGATTTATCCATCGCTGATAATGTCGAAGAAAATTATGGTGTACCAGTAGGGGAAAAAGTAAGAACAGAGTGGTTGGCCCTGCAGCTTTTTGCGGAGTGGGACAAAGATATCAGTGAAAACTTCAACATCCTTTCCAGGTATCAGATGTATGCAAATTATGAAACTTTGTCTTTTCAGAAGATTGATCATCGACTGGATGTAACGCTTACTGCCAAAATAACGGAGATCATCAGCGTGACTTTTACAAGCATAAACCTGTATGATTATGATCAAGATCCAGGTATTCAATATAGCCAAGGATTGGCTCTCGGATTACTATATAAGGTGAGTAACAAAAAAGAGTAGATAACATTCCTTTTTGGATAAATATTTTGTTTGTTCACGGAATTTATTATTTTTGTTTAACTGTGGTAGTTAAATAATAGTTGGTTTAGTTTTCAAAGTAAAGAGCAGGGGATTTTTCCCTGCTTTTTTCTTTTTATCGAATGCTATTTGCGATAATTACCGATCTAATGCAAAAAAATGAGCACTGCCAGTTTTCTAATGGATAAACCAAGAGTAAATAAAAATGCCAAAAAGCCCCAAAGTCACCAAGTGCCTGCTGTAAGCTACACTGGAAAGAATTTATAATTTCGCTGTACTTTGGAGCATCGATGGCGTTTCATTGTTTCAAAAAAATACAGGAATTATCAATTACCATGGGGGCTAGGATTGTTCCAGGCACTTGCAAATAGGAGAGGTTTGCTTGGCGAAGTCATATCCTTCCTGCCACCATTTCCGCATTTGGTTAGGGTCAAAAATCAACGAGTTTTCAGTGAGTTCTTTGGGTGGATAGTAAAAGTTCAGATTGACTTTTTTCTGGGATCCTTGGAGCTTACCAATGGTGATATCGTCATTAGAGATTTGATTGAGCATAAAGTCAAATGTCCTCGTGGTGAGCTCCATCGCGTTTTTTACGGGGTGTTGGGGAGAGGTGGGTTTATTGGTTTTCAGGACAATGATGTCAATTTCTGTAGCGCCCCTTCTGATGGATTCTGAAATGGGTACCAGATCCGCCATTCCTCCATCAGCATACTCCATGTTGTTTTTTTCTACGAGACTCATAAATGGTACCATATTGGCCGAGGCCCATATCCAGTCACAAAAATCAATATAATTACATTCCTTAAGTGATTTATATTCCACTTGGTTTGTACTGAGATTTGATACCGTGATGACAACATCTGCGCTATTGGCCTGCATTTTTTTGAAATCGTCTTCGAGGATACTTTTTCGGATGAGTTTGCGGAGGCTGCTGGTGTCACCAAAGGTCTTTTTTTGCTGGATAAACATCTTGATGATCCCCCAGTGGTTAATACGGCTTCTGAAGCTGCCGTTCTCTTTGGAAATGATAAAAGGGCAAATCGTGAAAATGTCCTTTTGCTTAACCGTCGTATAGACATTTTTGATCTTTTCGACATTGTCAATGGAAAGGTGGGGGATGAGGAGGCTTCCCGTAGAGGTTCCCAAAAACAGGTCATACTGAAGTTTGCATTCCCGAAGTAAAAATTCTGCGATCCCCCCCGCGTAAGCACCTTTGCTGCCACCACCCGAAATTACCAATGCCCTCATAGATTCACTGTTCCATAAAATTATAAACCAAAATAACTTGCATGGAAAATTGGCAAACGACCAATGCCCCATGCAAGTACTGTTTATAAATTTACTGCTTTGTCGCTAAAACCCAAATATCAAGATTGATGTTGCTCTCTGAGCAGGTCATTGATGGTCTTGACAGGATTAAAAGTACCCAATGGAACTTCCACAAATATGGAGTTCCAATCCGCCATGGATCCATTCCACAGCCCAGGGAGTTCTTGGGCTTTTAGGTCTTTGCCGTCTTTGGATTTTTGGGTGATAAACCCTGTGGCCGGATCACGGTAGTTGAGCAGGTCGAATTTATTTCCTTTGTAATCTTTGACACCACATACCAAGTCCGTTGGGTTAAAGTGGGAGGAGCTTCTGAATATCTTGGCCACTTTGCTGTCATTCAAATCAAGCTGTGCCGTTTCGCCAATTTGCAAAGAGAAAGCACCATCTTCGTCTTTTACCCAAAAAGGGCCGCCTCCTGGCTCTCCTGTGTTTTCCACCATACCACATACCCTAAGCGGTCTGTTAAGTTTGGATTGAAGGAAGGCCACTTTTTCACTCTCAGATAAGTCATTAAATCCAGATGAGAGCCTTAATCCCAATTTGTTTTCCAAGAGTGACGCTGCAGCACTGATGGTTTCCTCGGATGGATGATCATCCAGTTTTTCAAGTAAGTCAAATAGTTCTACCTGGGTTTCCAAAAGGATAGAAGCAATTACAATTTTGTATCTTTTGGTTGTTTCCTTCAGCCGATCCGGAACCACATTGTCGATGTTTTTGATGAAAATAAGGTCTGCATCGATTTCATTTAGGTTTTCCAGCAGCGCACCATGTCCGGCAGGCCTAAATAAGATTTCCCCGTTTTCTTCCAAGAAGGGGGTGTTGTCCATATTGACTGCAATGGTGTCTGTTGCAGGTTTTTGTTGGGAAAAAGTCACCTCAAAATTTACCTTGGTCTGATTTGCTAATTTTTCCTTGAGTTGGTTCACGTGTTCTTCAAAACGCGTCTGGTGTTCGGGCGATACGGTGAAATGCAGCCTTACGGTGTTGTCTTTACCAATCCCATACTGTAGTCCTTCAATAAAGTGTTCATGGACTGGTGTACGGTTTACGTCGCTGTAGCTATGGAATTTCAGTAACCCCTTTGGCAATTTCCCATAACCGAGGCCTTGTTCATTGAGTAAGTAAGACACAATGGTAGGGAAATCTTCTGCGTCCAGCAGGTCTTTGATATCCAATCCGTTTTCAGCGAGTTTTGCCTCCAGATCTTTGTAAAAAGCAAAAGATTTAAGGTGGGAAACAAAAGTCTTCACGAAAGGATTAGCGTCCAAGCTCTGGTCTTCAGCTTCCAAATAAGCATAGAGGTTTTTGAACATTCGAGTGGCAGCACCACTGGCGGGTACAAATTTCACGATTTCTTTTTCTGCAGTGGCGGAGGCATATTTATGCTCAAAAGCGGAAATTTGTGCATCTGTAATTTCCTCTATCCCATTGCCAATGGTCGCTGGCTCATCGATGGCCAAAAAAGGGAAACCATTTTTAAAGTTGACAATCTGCTTTTCGATCTGCTTGGGATCCTTACCTTGTAAGGTGATTTTCTCTTTTACTACTTCCTCAATCATTTCTATATTACTTATAATTAAAAACTACAACTAAAATGGTAATTATGTCCTAGTAATTGGGTTTATGTACTAATTAAAAGCATTTATTAATTTTATCAAACAATATGATACGTCAATTTTATATAAAAAAATGTATTTTAACTAATTTTTTTTGCTTTTTGTATCTAAAATTGACGTGAATTACTTCAAAGTAGATGAGGGTAGTTTCAGTTGGTAGTGTTAATATTGGTGAAAGGCTTGGGTAACATATTGCAATACTAAAGGTAAAGATTTTCTCCAATAAGTCCAAGTGTGGCCTCCATCTCTTATTCTGAATTCGTGCGGAATATCATGCTTTTTCATGGCAATATGGACCAGACTGTTTCCTTCATAAAGAAAGTCATCATCTCCACAATCAATATACCATCTTACGGCATTTTTATCTTCTTCCGGAATACGTTCGATTAAGGAAAGAGCATTGTGATTTTCATAATACGATTGGAGCTCTTGGTCGGAATATTGTTCTGTATCCATTCTCCTTTTCATTTCATCCAAGGACAAAGGGCCCACATAGGCACTTAGCGGAGCTGATGATGAAAACAATTCCGGATGATGTAGCGTGTAAATCATACTTCCCCCGCCTCCCATCGAGAGCCCTGATATAGCACGATACCGCTTTTCACCTTTGATGCGATACTTTTCTTCGATATGCGGCATGAATTCCTCAAAAAAGAAATCTTCATAATTCCATTTGCCATCGATCTGGTTAAAATACCCCCGTCTGCCCGTATCAGCATCAGGCATAACAATGATCATAGGAGTGGCTTTTCCGGCATTGATGGCTTGGTCAGTGATATGCAGTACTTCCCCAAACTGCACCCATCCAGTCTGGTCATCTCCAGCTCCGTGAAGTAGGTATAGCACCGGATAGCTACGTTCTGAGGTTTCATAATCAGGAGGAAGGTAGATCGCGTATTTTCTCTCTCCATCTAAAATGGTACTTTGCAGCGTAAGTTCATCATAAACTTTTCCACTTTGGGCATAAGAAACGGAAGAAGCCAGTAGCGATACCAATCCAGCAAACAGGCTGAGCTTTATTTTCATAGCGGGATATATTGGGTTTGGATAAATATAAGGTTTATCCAGTTTTATAAAGTGATATTGAATAAAATTGTTTTGTCGAGGACTTACTATTTCTGCAATAAAGCCTCGACGACATCTTTGGCTTTGTCTAGTTGTCCCATAAAGACCATATTTCCTTCCTTATTGATTACCACTACCGTTGGGTAAACATAGACACCAAAATCATCCATGACCTTTTGTGTGCCTTGGAGGACCTTGAAATCATAGCCTTTTTTCCGAATGGATTCGAAAGCCTGACCGGGATGGTCGCTGCTCATTGGGCGGTTTACAGCGTAAATGGCGACTTCCGGTTGATGCTGGTATTGCTCATGGAGTTGCTGTAGTTCAGGGAATTTCTTCCAACACGGGGCACAGCCAATAAACCAAAAGTCCATAAGGACAATTTTTCCCTTTAGGTCTCCATTTGTGATGCTTCGTCCTTCTTGATCGGTAACCTTAAAGTCCACGGAGATCTCATCGGTTACCTGACCTGAAGTATTCCCAAATTCTATATAATGGACCCACGTATCATACAGATTAAGGTTAAGTACAAAGGGGAAGAGAAAAAGTAAGAAGGTATAGCGGTAGCGGTTCTTTATCTGATCCGTAGCGAAGACGGCCGCTGCCAATACGCCCAATGC
This sequence comes from Echinicola rosea, assembly GCF_005281475.1. Classification (NCBI taxonomy): domain Bacteria; kingdom Pseudomonadati; phylum Bacteroidota; class Cytophagia; order Cytophagales; family Cyclobacteriaceae; genus Echinicola; species Echinicola rosea. The sequence continues at coordinate 3,555,477 of NZ_CP040106.1, forward strand.
CAAACTGAGTATTGTAGGGAATACTTTCATCGCAAATTTTAAGCTGGGCAGGTTGGCAAAAGCATAAAAGATGACCGCAAAGAGAGAGGCGTAAATTACCCATTTTGAAGGGAATAGTTTAGTGAGTTTTTTGATGCAAAGTGCGTCAATGGAAAAAATCAATATAAAGCCGAGCAAGGCGCCAAACCCCCAAAGATTATAGTCCCTGGACAAGGATATAATGTGGGCGCAAATAAAAAATGTAACGATAAATAAAATGATTGACAGAAAAATCCTGATAATGGTTGTTTTCATGTATGAAGATAGAATATTTGATTTTCGTTATACTACGTTAGTCTGTAGAGCTTGGTTCAATCACCACTCATCGATAAGAGTAAACCTGACCTTATCACCTTGTTTTTTTTGGGAAAGGCAGGAGATTGCTTGTGGGGAAAGTTGGAGGATCCGTGGATATCCCCCTGTCACTTGGGCATCCTTCATGAGGATCATGAGTTTACCACCAGGAGTCAGTTGGACCGTTCCGGGATAGACCGGAGCGGTAAGGATTTCGCTCAGGCTGTTTTCAAATTTCTCTTCCAGCTGGATTCCCATGCGGTTTTGTTTGGCAGACAAGTAAAACTCACCTGCCAATAACTGCTCGAAACGTTGTTCATCCATCTCTGCAGCTTCTGCACCGCGATATACTTCCAATACCTCATCCTCAAATAACGCATCATCCATGGCTACTTTGGCATGGGGAGCAGTTCGCTTCTGTGGTACCGATTGGTAGGGAAGGGACATTCCTTTTTCCAGCTTGGTGTTTTGGGTGATTCCTGCATACCAGCTTTTGCTGCCCAAGACTTCTTCTGTTTGAAAACCACCATAGATGCCAAGGTAAATCCTACACCCTTTTTTTACTGGAGAGAGCCTAAGGAGCTCACCTGCTTTGATGTCGATGACATGGTTGATGGGATAAGTCTGACCGTTCACTTGGATGTTTACTGGTGCGCCTGTGATGACGATGGTAGTAGGATGGTGAAACTGAAATTCCCCACCGATCAGGGTGAGTTCCAGACAGGCATCGTTTGGGGCATTTTGAAGTAGGTGATTGGCCAATAAGTATGACTGTTCATCCATGGCTCCGGCGGCGGGGATTCCCCAATGTGCATAGCCGAATCTACCCAGATCCTGAATGGATCCATAAAATCCCGACTTGATCACTTCAAGCGTTCCTTCAGATCTTTTCATAAGGCAGTTGGTAGTTTTTTTCTTCCATTTGAGAAATGATGTCTTGATAATTTTCTGCAGAGATAGCTTCAAATTTAATTTTATCCCCAGGCTGTGGTTTTAGCGGAGGATCCATATTGACGTCAAACAACTGGACTGGCGTTTTGCCTATCACATTCCATCCTCCTGGACTGTTCATGGGGTAAATGCCCGTTTGTTTTCCCCCAATTGCGACTGATCCCTTTTCAATCATTGGATCAGGCTGTTCTTTTCGAGGTACGAAGAGCTGCTGGTCCAATCCTCCGAGGTACATAAATCCAGGCATAAAGCCGTAAAAATACAAGAGGTAGCTAGGTGCCTGATGAAGCGCAATGAGCTCATCTTGAGCCAAGCCAGTGTGTTTGGCTACCCGCTCTAAATCTTTTCCGGTGTACTGAACAGGGATGGTCCATTGTTTTCTGGAAAAGTTTGATGACGAACTGCCGTTTTTTTCCGCAATGCGCTCCAGTTTGTTAAGGACTTCATCAAGGGCTATAGGAGATGCAAAGCGAAGGCTTAAGCAATGATACCCCATGGTTGTTTCCAGTAATGCCTCTTGCCAGATATGCTGGATTTGAGTTTTCATGGACATCATTTCCATCAGCGTGGACTCCTCGATTGAGGCGGGCCAATACAGTTCCAATATCGTTGGGGAGATATGTTTGTACTTGAATTGATGTGACATGGATTGGGTTGCTTTAATTAGTGGTTAATATGATGTTCGATTTAATTCTTCATGGCCTTATAAATGGCCTTGGTCAGGGCTAAAGCTCCAGGATTGTCTCCATGGACACAGACGGTATCTGCTAAGATTTGCTGCGTCATTCCTGATACGGTCTGTACCTTTGCCTCTTTCACCATTTTTTCTAAATGAGTGACGGCATCCTCAGGCCTGTGGAGCAGTGCATTGGGGTCGCTTCGGGAAACAAGGCTGAGATCATCATTATAGTTTCGGTCTGCAAATACTTCATGCCAGACCTCTAGGCCATTTTCTTTGGCCGTTTTCGCCATGACGGATCCGTAAGGTGCATAAACGATGGCTTCAGGATAGTAGGTTTTAATGAGCGCTACGAGCAAACTGGCCGTGTCCAAATCTTTGGCCGCCAGGTTGTACAAGGCTCCATGGGGCTTGATATGGTGCAGGGTGGCGTCAGTTTTGGAAAGTGCCTCTTCAAAATCCCTTAGCTGGGATAGAAGTGTAGCCAACAATTCTTCTGCTGGCAAATCCATAGGCTTTCTTCCAAAATTCTTACGATCTGGATAGGAGGGGTGAGCACCGATTTTCACTTGGTGCTTTTGTGCCAATTTAATGGTCGCCACCATGGATTTTTTGTTTCCTGCATGCCCACCACAGGCGATATTGCAACTCGTAATGTAAGGCATTACGTCAGCATCGGATGCCATTCCTTCCCCTAAGTCGCAATTGATATCTATTGTCATAAACTCCAATTTTGTATCACACTCAATATGCTCTTACATCCCAATATCAAGGTGATTACCCAAATGGCAATGCCTAGTATATTGGCTAAAAGGTGGTTTTTGTACTTGCCCATTATCTCAGGCTTATTGACCATCCAAAGGATAAAGGTACTTAAAACAGGTAATAAAATCCCATTCGCGAGTTGCGCCATTGCGATCAATTCGATGGGTTTGATTTCTAAAGAAGCAAAAATCACACCGAGCAGGAGAATGCCACTAAAGGTCCACCGCATGGGGGGTGACGAGAGGGTGTTGCTCCATCCAAAACAACTACAAATAACTAGGCCACCTGCCAATGGGGCAGTGATGGAGGAGGTAATACCCGCCGAAAAAAGACCGATTCCCAAGAAATAGGGAGCAAATGATCCAATTATAGGAGTAAGGCTTTTGCTCAAATCAGTGATGATTTCCACTTGTTTGGCTGTACTCAAGGTACCCGTCACTAAAATAGCCATGGATACCAATCCGCCTAAAATAACAGCAATGAAGATATCGGCTCTTACGTAACGTAGTGTTGTTGTGCTTTTCCATTTTCGTGAAACCAATGATGAATGTAGAAAGAGATTGTATGGGACCACTGTCGTCCCGATCAAAGCCACAATGGTGAGAATATTATCTGCTCGGACACTGGGAACGAGCCCCTTCAGCAGTGTTGGCAAATGAGGCTTTCCTGCCATGGCAGTTATCAGAAATACCCCACTCATTATCAATACTACCCCGATCATGAACCATTCTATTTGCCTATAATTTCCACTCAACAAAAGTCCCCAAGCCACTAGTCCCGTCAGCAAGGGTAAAGGGCGAAAATATCCTCCTAAAGCCGAAGTTGTCTTTTGGGGTAAAAATGCTTCTAGTCCCATCACTGCCCCACTGAGGTTTCCTGCTTCATAGGCCGCATTTCCCGCCACAATGGCCACGATGACCAATCCCAAAGCGAATATCCTGGCGGCTTTGGTCTGTATTTCAGCTCTCATGACTTCGGGCAAGCTTTTTTGGGTGATCAGACCGATTCTGGCGGCCATTTCCTGTAGGATGATAGTCGCGATGACAGACAATAAAAGGGCCCATAATAATTCATATCCGAAGTTCACTCCGGCCATACTGCATACAGTTACGGTACCTGGTCCAATAAAAGCCGCAGCGATCAAGGGCCCAGGCCCTACATATTTACGCCAGTTTTTAATCATCTGTCATATTCATTTTCTGGGATTTGCATAATAGCAATCTAGCTAAATCTGATGATTTAACCCCGAAATACTATTACTATGGACATGTCTTGTCCTTTCGTGTGAGGATTGAGACGTAAATTGTCCCAGTATTGTGGTGGAGGTTTAGTTATAGTGATCGGTGTCTGTTAATTTGCAGTAAAAAACAGCAAGAAATGGAATTGATCCTAGTTGGGCTACTTATCGTGAATGTGTTACTTAGCAGTTGGATGTTGGTGAAATATGGAAATGATCGGTCACATAGCAAAGCGATTGACGAAAAATTTGGTGCTATCAAGCAGGATTTAAATACCCAAATGGCTGAAAACCGTAAGGAAATTGGCTTGCAAATGAACCAACAGTTCAAGTTGGTCATGGACATGGTACGTGAATCAGGTAAGGATCAGAACGAAACCTTACGGGATTTTGGCAAGCTTTTCAGGGAGAATGTCCGTGAATTCAATGACTTGCAGCGGGAGAAATTTTCCGAACTTGAACGGCGACAGGAAAAGATGCTGGTTTCGACTGAGGCACGTCTTGAAAAGATGCGCGAAACAGTGGATGAAAAGCTTCAGAAAACCCTGGAGACGCGTTTGGGACAGTCCTTTGAGGCCGTGAGTAAACAGCTTCAGGCGGTTCAGAAGGGATTGGGCGAAATGCAGCATCTTGCCACTGGAGTAGGAGACCTTAAGCGGGTGCTTACCAATGTAAAAAGCCGGGGGATTTTGGGTGAGTATCAGCTTCAAAGTATTTTGGAAAATATCCTTTCTCCTGATCAGTACACGGCAAATGCCGTCATGAAAAAGGGGAGTTCCGAGCGGGTGGAGTTTGCTGTCAAGCTGCCCGGCAATGATGAAGAGCCCGTTTATCTTCCTGTGGATGCAAAATTTCCCCAGGAAGCCTACCATCGGCTTTTGGAAGCCTATGAAGTAGGTGACAAAAATGGCATGGAAATAGCCACGGCTGCGCTACACAAGGCAGTGAAGAAATCCGCCCAGGATATTTGTCAAAAGTATATCAACCCACCCTATACCACTGATTTTGCGGTGATGTTTTTACCTATGGAAAGTTTATATGCCGAGGTGATCCGCGAAGGGGGATTGGCTCAGCAGTTGCAGCAGCAGTATAAAGTAGTCGTAGCTGGTCCGACGACCTTTGCAGCGATGCTAAATAGCCTGCAAATGGGCTTCAAGACCTTGGCGATACAAAAAAGGAGCAGTGAAGTATGGAAAGTACTTGGAGCGGTAAAATCCGAGTTTGGCAAGTTTGGGGATTTGATCGAAAAGGCACAGAAGAAACTCAATGAGGCCAATAACGAACTGGATACTTTAGTGGGTACACGGACCCGTGTGATCCAGAGGAGATTAAGAGATGTGGAAGCATTGCCAGAAGATGAAAAAGACAAGTTCTTGGAGAGCTAATCGAAGGCAACTGATGAAATTTTCATATTTCTTCATGCAACTTTGTGGTTTAGCACTCGTTTTTTCTGATAAAAGGAAGAAGCTATGAAATCCAAAATAGTAATAGGGCTGGTAGCGCTGGTCATGGCGACTGCGGCTTGTAATCCCGTAAAAGTTTACTTAGAGAAAGAAGAGGTGAATGCTGAGCGGAGCTATAAGACCTTTGTTGTTATCAACCAGTACCAGGGAAAGGAAGCTTGGAACTCTCCTACATTGGACAAGAACCTAAGGGATGGGCTGGCTCAGGGCATGCAGGAGCGCGGTTATGAAGAAAACCTGCAGCACCCAGACCTAATCCTTCGATACAATACATTGCTTAGCGAAGGGGAAAAGGAAGTAAGAAGTAATGATTATTATGGAATGTCTCCATACGGCCCCTATGGAATGTACAATCCATATATGTACCGTAATCCTTATGGAGCACCCTACTGGCCTAGCAGCACGGAAATAGAGAAGTATAATTTAGGCGAAGTAGTGATTGATTTTATAGATCCGAAGGCCGATGAGGTGATTTTGCGTATCAGTGCTGTAGGTGAAGTGAATAATGTGAAGCAGAAGTACAAGAATATAGATGTATCGGTGAACAAAATTTTGAGTGAATTTTCGAGGAATATGCATTCGGGCGGTTAACTGATCATAATTTTTTTCATTGTTAAACGGGAATAAATGCGTTTGATTTGATATTTGTGTTTAGATTTTACTCCTTTAATGATTATTTTAGGACAAACCGACAAGTATTCCGTTACATGATAGACTATAATAACAAGACTTTTAAATCCATATCCAATACCGATAATGGTGAAGTTTCAGGAGAAACTGTTTTTAAGTACAAACAGGAAGAGACTGTGCTATCAGGAACGTACTCAGGAGGAGGAATAGCAAAAGGCAATCTCATCGGAACCGTCGATGATAAAGGCATCATACAAATGAGGTACTGCCATATCAATTCCAAAGGGGAGATCAAGACCGGAAAATGCACCTCAAGACCGACCCAGCTAGCTAACGGAAAAATTCAGCTTCATGAGGTTTGGCAATGGACTTCTGGTGATTTTTCCAAAGGGGAGTCAATTATTGAAGAGGTTTAGGGAAATACTGCTTGGGATAAGAAAGTAAAACCCAAAAACATTATGATATAAGCAAAATAGGGCTACTTTTAGCGTACGCATCCTTTGGGATGCGCTAGAAAAATTGATTTACAATTTTGTCATTGAGGTTCAAAACAACTTATCTTTACGCCCATGGCTATGAATATTGTTATTGCGGGGGCTGGTGATATGGGATTTCATCTTGCAGAATCACTCAGCTATGAGAACAAGGACATTACCCTGATCGACACAGACAAGGATATTTTGGAGCATGTGGCTTCCAGACTGGATGTGCTGACAGTGATGGGGGATTCGGCATCCATTGATGTCCTGAAGAATGCCAACGTGAAGGATGCCAATATGGTGATGGCGGTCACTACTTCCGAGAAAACCAATATCGTAACAGCGATGCTGGCAAAGCAGCTTGGAGCCAAGCGGGTGATTGCAAGGGTGAGAAATCACGATTATTTGTTGGAGGATAATGTAGCTTACTTCCATAACCTAGGCATCGATGATATCATTTCTCCCACGATGCTTTGTTCTGGGGAGATTCACCGTATGGTCAAAAACTCCACTTTTTCGGATATTTTTGAATTTGAAGAAGGCAAGATCAATGTGATGGGCGTGATCTTGGACCAATATTCTTCATTGGTCAATAAAAGGCTTGCAGATACCCGGACCATGTCTATTTTTGAGGATGTCCGGATCATAGCTATTGTGAGGGACCAAATGACCATTATTCCTGGAGGAAATACCATGCTCAGAAATAATGACCACGTTTATTTTGTGTCCAATAAGAAAGCCAGTGAATCCATTGCCCAGCTGACGGCCCAGCGTGAGATAGATATTAAAAACGTAATGATCATCGGTGGCGATGATTTGGCTTTTACCTCTGCCTTGAAGCTCGAGCCCGAATATAAAGTGACGCTTATCCATAACAACAAGGAGCGTTGTAAATGGCTCTCAGAGCGGTTGCATTCTACGCTGGTCATCAATGGGGATTATAAAAATATCGAACTGCTGATTGAAGAGGGCTTGGAAGAAATGCAGGCGTTTTTGGCATTGACAGAGAGCTCCGAAACCAATATTATCACTAGCCTCAGTGCCAAAAACCATGGGGTATATAAGACCATCGCCCATGTGGATACACGAGAATATATCCATATTTCGCATAGTATCGGTGTGGATTCATTGATCAATAAAAAATTAGTGGCTGCCAATCAAATTGCGCGACACCTAAGAAAGGGCAAAGTAGAAGCTATTTCAGGTATTTATGGTGTGGACGCTGAATTTATCCAATACGTCATTTCCAAAAACAACCGGCTTACCAAAAAGAAATTAAGAGAGCTCCATTTTCCAGAAACGGCTATTGTGACTGGGGTGATTCGAGGAGATGAGGTGTTCATTCCTGATGGTGACTTTAAAATGCAGCTGAATGATAAGGCGATTGTACTGGCCCTTCCATCTGCCAAGTCCAGTCTGGAGAAATTATTTAACTAGCATATGATCCATTATAAGGCGATTGCGAAAGTTATGGGAGGATTACTGATGCTGTTGGGGTTGTTGATGCTTCCAGGTATCGGTTTTAGTTTCTACTATCAAAGCGGCGACCAGATGCCACTGATTTATTCGGCCTTCGTGTCCATGGCTATAGGCGGATTGCTGTTTTTTTCATTTTCCAAAGAAGATCAGAATATCCGGAAGCGTGAGGGATACCTTATCGTGGCTTTAAGTTGGATTTTTATGTCCCTATTTGGGATGTTGCCTTATCTAGTGAGTGGTACACTCATCAATTTATCTGATGCGATTTTTGAGACAATATCGGGACTGACTACTACTGGCGCTTCTGTTTTGAATGATATCGAGGCATTGCCAAAGGGGATTTTGTTTTGGAGAAGCATGACCCAGTGGATAGGTGGTTTGGGAATCATTGTCCTCACGGTAGCGATTTTTCCACTCTTGGGAATAGGAGGTATAGAACTGTTTGTCGCTGAATCTCCAGGTCCTACATCAGATAAATTGCATCCCAGGATTCGGGAAACGGCCAAGCGGCTTTGGTATGTTTATGTGGGACTGACGATTCTTTGTATTGGGTTGTATTACCTGGGAGGCATGGATTTTTATGATGCCGTAAACCATGCGCTTACGACGTTGGCGACAGGTGGGTTTTCGACCAAGAATGCCAGCATGGCCTTTTTTGATGTTCCTTTCATCCAGTATGTTGCGATTATCTTTATGTTTTTGGCAGGGACCAACTTTACCGTGATCTATTTTGGGATAATGGGGAAGTTTGATCGGGTGTGGAAAAGTGATGAATTCAAGGCGTATGTTTTGGTGGTGGCATTGATCATTATCGGTTTGACTATTCCTGTGTATTTTATTGGAGGATTGGAGCTAGAAAAGGCATTTAGGGATACAGCATTCCAAGTGGTGTCACTGATTACGACGACGGGATTTGTGACGGCCGATTATACAAGCTTTGGCCATGGCCTTACCATTTTGTTCTTCCTGTTGCTCTTTGTAGGTGGTTGTGCAGGTTCGACCGCAGGAGGGATCAAGTTTATCCGCCACCTTACGTTCTTTAAAAACACCCTTTTGGAGTTTAAGCGGATCGTTCATCCCAGGGCAATTGTAACCCTCAAAATCAACAATGAACGCGTAACGGGCAAAATCATCACGCACATCATGATTTTTTTATTGATTTACTTGATGGTGTTTGTCGTGGGAAGTGTGATGTTGTCTATTGTAGGATATGATATGTTGACCAGTTTCGGAGCGGTAGCAACTTGTCTGGGAAATGTAGGCCCCGCGATTGGCAATGTGGGCCCTTTGGATAATTTCTCCTTCTTTGATCCATTTACCAAAGTCTTCTTATCCGCTATTATGTTGCTTGGTCGTTTGGAGCTGTTTACTATTCTGGTATTGTTTACTCCGTATTTTTGGAGGGCAAATTAGTAGTAAATTGAACTTGTTTTAAAGAAAAATCCTTCTTGTATAAACACTATTTGTTAACCAAACGTATTTTTCACTCTATGGAAATAGATTATCAGATCATTTCAGTTTTTACTGATCAAAACCGCAACTTTACCGGAAATCCTGCTGCTGTGATCCTGTTGGACAAACTTCCTGCTGAAAGGGAAATGCAGGCCATAGCCAAAGAGCTCAATCAGCCAGCTACCACCTTTTTGGTCAAGGAGCCCGGAGATGATCGATTTTCGATCAGGTGGTTTGCGCCTGATGCAGAGATTGGACTTTGTGGACACGGAACTGCCGCGGCCACTGCTTTTTTGGGACAGCAAGAGCCTGGTAACCGGACATTCACGTTTATTTATCCTGAAGGAAAACTGGAAGGGATATTACATGCCGATCAAACTGTCTCCATCAATACGAAGTCGATTGAAGTCTTGGAAGCGCTAGAGGAGATTCCAGAACCCATCGTGGAGGGACTGGGAATCCCTTTGTTGGCCATGTATCGGACGGACAATAAATACATCATTCTGGCCAAAGACGGAGGAGATATTAAGAAAATGAATCCTGACTTTGAGCGCCTATCGGCGTGTGACATTTTTGGTTATGCCGTTACTGCTCCGGGCGAAGATGTGGACTTTATAAGCCGCACATTCGTACCGCATACCTTGCAGAAGGAAGATTATGCCACGGGATCTTCACACGCCATTTTGGTGCCCTTTTGGGCCAAAAGACTGGAGAAGAAGCATCTAAAGTCCTTGCAGCTTAGCAAAAGGGGCGGGGCGTTTTCGTGCGAATTGACCGATAATGGTTTGGTTTCCCTCAAAGGAGCTTTTGTGATGGAAAAAACAGGCAAGCTATCTTTTTGAAGCCTCATAGATGAGGGAGGCGGGGATTTAAAAGCAAAGAGCAGTAAAGGGATTACTGCTCTTTGTTTGGTAAGTGAATATTCCCACCCAAAAAAGCCTATAAATGCCAAATTTATGGGTTAGGGACAATTTTGACAATGCCTGTACCTTGAATGCCGACATAGATGTGGTTGTCTGGACCGATTTTTACATTTCTCATTCTTCCCGAGCCATCCATCAATTTGGTTCTTTTGGTTACCTGCTTACCTTCTAAGGTGAGCATTTCCAAGTATTGGAATTTTAGGGATCCTACGAGCAGGTTTCCTGCCCAATCGGGATAGGTTTCCTCTGGCACCAACGCAAAACCACAGGGTGCAATGGAAGGTACCCAGTAATAAAGCGGCTGTTCCATGCCTTCTCGGTTGGTTTCTTCAGTCAACATTGAATCGTCATAATTGATCCCATAGGACACTTCTGGCCACCCGAAATTGGCACCTTTCTTTACGATATTGATTTCATCTCCTCCTTGAGGGCCATGCTCATTGACCCATATTTCATTGTAAACGGGGTGGAAGATCATTCCTTGGGGGTTCCGGTGGCCGTAGGAATAGATAGCTTTCTTGGCATTTTCATCATTGTAAAAAGGATTGTCTTCAGGAATGGCCCCATCGTCATGTAGCCGATAGACTTTGCCGCCATCACGGGTGATGTCTTGGGGATTTACATCCCGTTCGCCCCTTTCACCTACAGAAAAATAGAGGTATCCATCGTCGTCGAAAGCCATTCTGGAACCAAAGTGTTGTCCCTTTTCTGTATTGGGGGTTGCTTTATAAAGGACCTCTTGATCTGTAAGGCTACTTCCGTCAAATTTCGCTCTCATAACAGCTGTGTGGGCGCCATCACCCTCTCCTTCCCCAGACGAATAGGTGAGATATATCCATCCGTTAGTGCTGTAATCGGGGTGGAGTATAATGTCCAAAAGACCACCTTGCCCTTTGGATACGACATCTGGGGTGCCGGGAATGATTTTCTTTTGGCCGTCTTTGGCGTATATCAGTTCGCCATCTTTTTCGGTAACCAATATGGCTCCGTCTGGAAGAAAAGCCATTCCCCATGGATTGTTGATGTCTTCTACCACTGTTTCGGTGGTGTAGTTTTTTGGGTCATCTCCAATTGGAGGAGTATTTTCCATGACCTCTGGCCTTTTGTCCTGTGCGCATGAAACACTGCCCGTTAAAACCATGACAAAAATGACAAGCCGTTGGGTGAGCAAAATGTTTGTGATCGGTTTTTTCATTTCAATAGGTTTGTTTATAGGTTTCTTTATTTTATAAATATAATCAATTAAATGTGGAAAAGTTTTCCAATAATGAAGATGGAGGCATAAAATACATAAGTGGTGTCCGTAGTGGCGAAAGCCTTCTTCAGCGAACAATGAACTATTCCGACGCAGAGCGTCGAGAAATTCTTCAGATTAAAAAACTATGATCCATTTATCGTCCATACTACCATAAACTGTATCTTTAACCCAAACTTAATGCTCTGCTATACTTATGAAAATGAAATTAGGCATATTGGTATTGTTGATTTTCACTTTTTCCTCTTGCGATGACCTTACGGATTCGCTTTATGAGGATAGGGTCCTTACCTATGATCTTCAAACGGTCAGTACAGCGTATGGTTATACCGGTGAAGCGATCTTTAAGGAATTTTCGAATGGCTCAGGCATCGAGGTGACCATCCAGCTATACGGGGATGCTTCAGAAGACGAGTATTATTTTCCGGCGCATTTGCATTATGGAGCTTATGAAGCAGGCACTGATGCCGGTATGGCGGACATGCTGAGCAGCGTGGATATCAGGTCGCTGCGGAGTGTGACAGTTCTGGAAGGACACAGCCTATCTGATCTAATGGAAGATGACTTCCACATCAAAGTGCACTTGGCAACCTCGGGGCCAGAATACGACGTTATTTTGGTAGCGGGAAATGTCGGTAAGGCTGCTGGCTCATGATCCTTGAACCCGCATGATGCATTAGCCTATCTATTGCGACCTGATCCGCCGCGGCGGACAAAATCAATCGCTTCCCTGCTGTTTTCGATTTCACCATCCACCGCGGCGGATGATTCAATCTCCAAACAGCCTGATTTTCTTGTAGTTTCAGCTCTCATAACGATTCCTAATGCATAAAGCGGGCAATGCCGTTTGGTTAGTGTGTATCTGGAAAATACGGGTTCTACCTTTTTTCCTTGGGCAGTTATTTTTGTAGCTAAATCCCTAGGTGGTTTTCATCCCTTTACCTTTGTTACTTTTTTGCTTCTGGTCAAAAAAGTAACCAAAAAACCCCGCCGCTGTGCAGCTATTGGCCTAAAATTAAAGGCTCCCCTCATGCAGGCAAACTCCTCATGTCTAAAGCCAAGCAGGCCTATCTAAAGCCAGGTAAACCTTCTTTAGCTGCCAACATTCTTTTTGGTCAGCCTTTCGTCAAACAAGCCTGCCTTTTTGCCCACCCGCTATTTAATTTCTTAACGCCCAATACCTGCAAGGCGGATTCAGTTAATAACCTGAGCTCGACTTAATTTTTGTATTAAAATCGTCATACGAACCCTTTTAAGGAGGATGTGGGTTGGAAAAGGGGGTGGCAACTCGCCGCGGCGAGCTGCCACGGCTTCCACCCCTCAAATCTCCTTCTAAGCCTCGCAGTGACGATTTTAAAATCGAACTGAGGTTAATAAGTCCCAAAAAGGTATCGCTTCCTTATTACGGTCCTTGGTATGCCTGTTTTCCAGCCGATGGTGGAGGCCGTTAAGAAAGTGAGTTGGCTCGCGTCGTGGAACAGTGAGCCCCACTCACTTTTAGGTGGTAGCCATCGGGTGGAAATTAAACCCGGAATATGCATTAGCCTATCTGTTGCGACCTGAAACTGCTTCAAAATCAGTCGTTTCACTTTAGTTTGGAGGCATTAGCGTAGCGGTGCTACGCTAATGCCTCCAAACTAACTGATTTTCTTGCACTTTCAGCTCTCACTACGATTCCCAACGCATAATCCGGGTTAAAATGGGTGAGGGATCCACGTCGCAGGGGAAATCCATGTTCCATTTTAAAAGGCATACCACCGGCCTGGATTTTTTTCTTTCTTTTTTCATCAATGGAAAAAAGGAAAAGGATAAAATCCACCAGGATGATCAGGTTTCCCCAGCCAAAGTCAATCAAAAAAGACTTTTAGGTATATGAAAAGAAGGAAATCCCCATAACTAAACGACATTGATAATGCGGGTTGAAAAGCCCATAAAATAGCCCTGGATTCCAGTCGGAAAACAGGGCTTTGCATAAATGTTCAAGGCGTTTTATAGGATTACGTCAAAGTCAATATCCAGATCGCTTTCTCCTCCAGCCTGCACAAAATTTTCCCAACTTGGGTTATTCGCGCCTTCAAAATCCTTGTCCAAATCATGACGTAATACGAGGTTCAACATACCGGTAGTACTGCCTGCATTTTCATCAACGGTAATATAGCCTCGAAGTCCGATAGGATTTCCATCTTCGTCTTCATCGTCATACATATATTCCAGAAAGCCGTTTTCGCCTAAGAAAGCACTCCCCACGAAGAAAAACTGGTGATGGTCTCCTTCTTCTTCGATTTCTTCGGTAACATCTTCATTGGCAATTCCATTAAAGGCAGTAATCTCTACTAAGTATCTTTTACCAGCTTCCAAGCCATCGATGTCGTCGATGACTACATTTCCTCCCAATCCTATACCTTCGTCAGAAGAGGCGTTATATTCCATGGCAGTTCCAATTACCCCATCGTTTCCGTCCACCTCTGTAAAGGTAAGGGAGACGTCAGTGATCACTTCTTGATCTAGCTCTGGTACAGGATCATCCTTGCTACAAGATAGCAACGTTGCTGATGCGATGGCCAGCAGGACCAATGCTGAAAGTTTTTTCATGTTGATCATAGTATTTTGTTTAAAATTCATATTTAAGTCGTAAGGAGATATTTCGGCCCATTTCATGGGTAAAATACCTAAAACGGTTCATGTAATCTTTGTATTCTGTATTGAAGATATTGTTTACGGCAAGACTGCCTTTTAGGCTGGACTTCTCCTTTTGGAATAGCTTCCTATTGATACTGGCACTCCAAAGGTTGTAGCTTGGAGGAGCGGGAGCCAAGTCAAAATCTGGTTCCCTTCTTTGCTTGAATACCGTCAGGTTGCTGATTTCAATTTTCCCGATTTTATCAGCTTGATAAACCAGGCCGGTTTCCAGTCTGTCGGCAGGAATAAAGGGGAGATAGTTTTGTTCTGTAAGGTTTTTTGCCCGGATCAGGCTTCCCTTGATATACCAGGACAGTGAAGGAAGCAATGTATAATCTGCACTTAAATCCATTCCCCAGAAGAAGGCGTCTGTCTGTAAATATTCATAGACATTGAATGTGCCCCTTAGTGATACGTACTCTTCTCCGGTAGGGTTTAAGTAGATATAGTTGTTGATTTTATGGTAATAGCCTGTCAGCTCAGCGTTTAATTTATCATTACTGAAGTTTACCGTGTTTACCCATTTAATGGCCTGTTCACTGACCAGATTGGGATCTCCGATTTCCACTGCGGCAGCACCATGATGCAGGCCTTGACTGAATTGCTCATTGATATTTGGGGGACGCCAAGCGGAGCCCAGGTTAGTGGTAACGAGCCAGTTTTTGTTCAGGCTGTATCCGGCACCTAAGAAGGCCGTGAAGTTATTGAATGTGAAATCCTGTTCATTCAGTTCTCCCTGATTATAGCGGGCTGCATCCACAAAGCGGTAATCGTAGCGTACGCCTCCCTCTAACTCTAGCGGTCCATTGGTGTATTTTTCAATCAAGAAGGCACCAAGATTAAGCATGTCATAATTTGGGATCAGCGGTGTTACGCCTGTTCCGGGAATGTTGTTATTGGCTTGCTGAAGGGCACTCACACCAATAGATCCGTTCCAGTTTTCGTTCGATGTGTGTTCGTAGGATACGTCTATGGTGTTGGTAAACAGTTCGAGGTCCAGTGCTGCCCTATCATTTAAAGCGCCTCTTCTGATGTCATACTCTTGTCGGTTGTTTTGTTGAAAAGCATATTTTAGGTTGATGACACTGTTGTTGTCAAGATGATAATGGCCTTTTGCTTTAAAGAGTTGGTGGACAACTTCCTGTCTGGGATTTTCGACGGTATAAGTGAAATCAGGGTCAGAGAAAGGCCTGCCGTTAGCAATCAGTTCTTCCAAGTCGGAGGAATTGCCCGTATGGGAGTCACTCAGAATCCCAATGGTGGTGGCAAATCGACTATAAAAAAGTTCCATTCCCAATTTCTTAGTATTATAGCCCACTGCACCGGAGAAGTTCAGTTCCCGCATACCGGTATTGTCTTGATAGTATTCAGGTGTTTTGATGTTTCCGCCCGCCCGGGAAGATGCTTGGAGGCGGTATCCAAATCCCTGGAAGTTTTTTAATCCACCTTCAAGAGAAAAAGCAGCAGCACCATTCCAGCCATTTGTACTTCCCACCAAAGTGGCTGACCCAGAAGTGCCTGCAGACACGGGAAGTTTTGGAGGAGATACCAATATGACACCTCCCATTGCTTCTGGGCCAAAACGTACCGTTTCGGCTCCTTTGACCACGGAAATATCTTCGGCCATAAAAGGATCTACTTCAGGGGCATGTTCCACGCCCCATTGTTGGCCTTCCTGCCGAACCTCATTGTTAAGGATCATGATTCGGTTGCTGTGCATGCCGTGAATGACAGGCTTACTGATGTTGGCACCTGTAGTGAATGTGGTGACACCTGGAAGTTCCTTCAGCGTTTCTCCGAGGTTTTCTCCGCGGTTTTCATCCAATATATCTTTGCCAAGGTGGGTGATGCTGTTCAGGGTATTGACAGCGTCCTTATGTCCGACAATCTCAACTCCATCGATCAAATACTCCTTGGACACCATTCGTATGGTCATGTTGACATGATCATGGACGTTAAGCTGGAGCGATTGGCTGGAATACCCCAAAAATTCTACACTTAAGCCGTAATGACCTTCACAGATGTCATGGAGGTGGAAGTTGCCATTTTGATTGGTAATGGTGCCCTTTTCCAGTTCCTTTATCCAGATATATGCACCTTCAATAGGTTCTTGGCTTTCTTGGTCCACCACTTTTCCTTTAAAATCAAAAGCACACTTTTCCTGCGGAAAAGCAGGGCGGCAGATTACCAAAAAGAATAAGATGAAAGTCTGTTGCTTGAGCATTTTGATCATGAGAGCACAAATATAACGCAATAACGTTGCTTAATGCAATTTGGTTTCATTGAAAATTTCCACTTCCAACAGGCGCGGACCGATGACCGTAAAACCAAGTGAAAAGGTTAAACCCGCATTCAATGCCGTTTAGTTAGTGTGTGTCTGGAAAATACAGGTTCTTTTTTTTCCCCTTGGGCAGTTATTTTTCTTGTTAAATTCCAAGATGGTTTTCATCCCTTTACCTTTATTACTTTTTTGCTTCAGGTCAAAAAAGTAACCAAAAAAACCCGCCGCTACGCCACGGCGCACAGGTGTGCAGCTATTGGCCTAAAATTAAAACCTTCCCCCATGCAGGCAAACTCCTCCTGTCTAAAGCCAAGCAGGCCTATCTAAAGCCAGTTAAACCTTCTTGAGCTGCCAACATTCTTTTTGGGCAGCATTTCGTCAAACAAGCCTGCCTTTTTGCCCGCCCGCTTTTTAATTTCTTAACGCCCAATACCTGCAAGGCGGATCCATTTTATACATGTTTAAAAAAGGCCATGGATTAAAACCATAATTTTCTCAGTGGACGATCCGTATTGGAAAATCTCTTTAACTAAACGATATTGATAAAGCGGGTTAAAGTGTCCAAGCGCGAAAGTTTGAGACTACCGGTTTTCTTAACTGTAAAACCTAGGATTAATAGGTGCCAAGTGCTTGTTGTCACCTGTAAAGAAAGAAATTTATCGCTCTCCTAAAATATTGCTTGGTCCGGGTAAGGAAAGCGGCATGCGAAACGTGGAAAAAGTAAGGAAGGTAGCCCTTTGGACACCTATATTGCGGCGTAGTAGATATAGGGGTATCCAAAGGACTTTGTAAAGCAGAAGCTTAATTTTCATACTGTGGCTGATTCCCTCCAAATGCCCTTAGGTTATAGGTAAGGGTGAGCATAAAGAACTGTCTCAGGACATCGGTTCGTTCGGTTTCGATATACACGTCGGTAACACTCCTGTTAATGCTGGTGTTTTGGTTGAGAAGGTCAAAGACAGTCATTTTTAGTTCTAGGTTTTGTGTAGGAGGAAATCGGTATCCAAAGTCAGCATTCATTAGCCAGACAGATTGATCATATTCTTCTCCTAAGCCAACATAAAATTGATTATTGACATTGGTACTGATAAAAAAGCCCTTCCAGAAGTTCCAGTATAGATCCAATCGGGTTTCATGCGAATAGTATTCTGTGTTTCTATTTTCTTGTATCGAGCTTTTTACAAGATTGTAGTTTCCTGAGGTGCTGAGGTTAAAGTCGAGTTTTTCGCCCACATTACTGCTGACCCCTATGCCTTGGCCCAGCCCTAAGTTGTGATTGTTGTTAAGTTGATCATTGATAAGGCCAGGAGTATTGGAGTAACGAATCCTAGTGTCCAAATTAA
Source organism: Echinicola rosea (assembly GCF_005281475.1). NCBI lineage: Bacteria > Pseudomonadati > Bacteroidota > Cytophagia > Cytophagales > Cyclobacteriaceae > Echinicola > Echinicola rosea. Next base: position 3,573,426 of record NZ_CP040106.1, read on the forward strand.
GGTTACTTTTCATAAAGTTCAGCGGAAAGCCAAACGAGATGCTCGTATTGGCATTCCAAGCTCTGCTGAGATTTACAGGCATGCTGAGTTGCCCGCCTTGTCGCAGCAATACCTCGTTTTGGATTAGGGTATCCTGTGTAGCAATGTAGGTGCTTGTTCCCATAAAATTGTTGCGGAGACCAGCAGAGAACCACATGAAAAAGGACTTGGAGTTTTCCAAGTTGATTTTTCTAATACGGGTAAAGAGTCGGTGCTCATATTCCTGTTCCAGTTCAGGATTCCCCATGCTTATTTGTAGGGGGTTGCTGTTGTCAATTACATCTTGCAATTGTCTTACTGATGGTGCATCGGTATCTGTTCGATAGCCTACACGTACGCTCAGTGATTTGCTCGGTTCATAGTCCACATATAGACGAGGTACGAAGTTTTTGAAAGTTCTTTTGGTATTTTCATATCCTGGGAAGATGCGGTCACTATTGAGCTTAGATACTTCATAGTTTAGCGAAGAAAAAATCCTCCAGACTTCTCCAGCATAGCGATAGCCCAAACTGAGTTCATTTCTTTTGTAGCTATTTTCAAATTCGTTGCTCAAGGTACTGTCCTTTTCAAAAACGGTGGACTCCATTTCACGTTGGGAAACGTCTTGTAAATTGTCGCTCTTGTCATCCCCTATTTCATATTCTACCCTTAATTGGGAATTTTCACCGATTGGTTCGGTGTATTCGATTTCTACTTCATAATCAAAAGACCCATTTTTATTGTTGGTTCTTTGAATGAGGCTATCAAGGTTTCCACTTTGGTAGTTTTGGTTGACAGAGATCAGGCGGGAGTCACTTTTGTTGTCCCGATAGCCCGTTTCGATGCTGGTAGAGATAGTTCTTCCCGGTTTGTTAAATTTGTACCGATAAGTAAAATCATTGTCAAATCTCAGCCTTTCATTGGTGCTTTCAGTGGCATTTACAGTTTCACTGATCGGTGTGGATTGGTCAAATAGGTTGACGGCGGCAAGCCTATTGGTGGAATTCCCTTTCTCATAAGAAAAACGCGGTCTCCAAATGATGGCGTGCTTTTCAGTGATGTCATATTCCAGCTTCATGTTGACCCGGTGCAATTGGCTATTGTTTTCTTCCTGTCTTTCTTCTTCGTAAAATTGTAAACTATCGCTTGGCAGAATGTATTCACGGGTAGATCTCCGTCTCAAGGTATTCTGACTGTCATTAAAGAAATAATTTCCTGAAAATCGGGCTTTTCCATCGTCAAATTTGTCCGTAAAATTGGTGCCCAATGAATTTGTGGTTGTTATTCCGGGCCTTTCACGTACCGTAATATCATCGCTGTCCCTTCTTCCCCATCCACGGCTATCGCCCGCCCCAAAGGCTCCAGTCAGGTCATCTGCTGAAAAATTTTGTTGGTTGATGTTATTGCTAAGTCCCAATAAGGAAAGGCGCTGGGCACCTTCAAAGAAATGGACTGCACCACCTACCAGGTAGTTGTCATCAGTACCGTAACCGGCAAAGAGCTGGCCGAATTTTCCGCCACGAGTTTCCTTTTTTGTGATGATATTAATGGTCTTAATGGTCTCCCCATCGTCAAATCCAGTCAACCGGGCCTGATCGCTTTTTTGGTCAAGAAACTCAATCTTATCGATGACGGCCACAGGAAGGTTTTGCATGGCCATTGCAGGGTCATCCCCAAAAAACGGTTCTCCATCCACCAATACTCTTCCGACCGTTTCTCCTTGGACCTCGATCGTTCCTCCATTCATACGGACACCGGGCATTTTTCTGACCAGCTCACCTGCACTGGCTTGAGAGCGGGTTTTGTATGCAGTGGCATTAAATGAGACCGTATCCCCTTTTACCTCACCTGTCATTGCCTGTCCCTGGATTTCCACTTCCTGCAGTTGGTTGGCATCTTCTTCCAAGGCTATTGTACCAAAATTACTGATGTCGGTTTTCTTGATCGTTCTACGCAGAGTCTTGTAACCGATAAAACTGATTTCCAAAACGAAGCTGTTTGCCTTTGGTTTGGTAATCTTAAATTCACCGTTTTCATCGGTGTATGTATTGGCGAGATTTTCACCCTCAGCATTTTTTAAAAAAATGTAAGCTCCAGGAAGTGTTTCCTTGGATTCCTTGTCCACTATTTTGCCTCGGAGCATATTTTGCCCAATGAGGTCTCCACATAGTAACAAGCAGAAAAAAAATAGTAGATAAATTTTACGCATAGTGTTGTTTTTGAGTTAGTTGTGATTGTTTTTTATTGGTGATCTCTTCTTTATTAGACTGCTAAATTACGTAAAGGTTTACCTTACGACCATATTATTGTATGAGTGGAGCGTATTTAAGGTGAGTGGGGTAAATAGATGGTGGAAATTTGGCCACTATTATATGAAAAAATGCAGAGTACTAGTTTTTTAGGTGCAAAGGAAGCCCCGAATTAGGAACAACTAGCGAATATACCGATCGGATTCCCATATACCGGGATGCTGTTTTCTCTTATTCTTTTAAATGTTGTGTAACTCGTGAATTTGAGATTACGATTACCTAAAACAAGATAGGTTTTTGGGGTAAAGATCCAATGTCGTTTAGTTAGTGTGTGCCTGGAAACATTGGTAGTATTATTTTTCTTTCTAAATCCTAGGTGGTTTTCATCTCTTTACCTTTGTCACTTTTTTGCTTCAGGTCAAAAAAGTAACCCAAAAAAACCGCCGCTACGCCACGGCGCACAGGTGTGCAGCTATTGGCCTAAAATTAAAACCTTCCCTCATGTAGGTAAACTCCTCCTGTCTAAAGCCAAGAAGGCCTATCTAAAGCCAGGTAAACCTTTTCTAGCTTCCAACATTATTTTTGGCTAGTATTTCGTCAAACAAGCCTGCCTTTTTGCCCACCCGCTATTTAATTTCTTAACGCCCAATACCTGCAAGGCGGATCCGATTAATAAGTTTCTTATGGATACATTATCATCATTATTCCATGTAGTGGTATATTTTCTTAAGTAACCAAGTTGAGCCGGAACTATAAGCCCCCCTGAGCCAAAAAAGGTATCGCTTCCTTTTGACGGCCCTTGGTATGCCTGTTTTCCAACCGATGGTGGAGGCCGTTAAGAAAGGGAGTTGGCTCGCGTCGTGGAACAGCGAGCCCCACTCGCTTTAAGGTCGTAGCCATCGGGTGGAAATTAAAATGGGTGCCGGATCTCGGTCGCAGGGTAAATCCATGTCCCATTTTAAAGGGCAGACCACCGGCCTAGATTTTTTTCTTTCTTTTTTCATCAATAGCCTGCCCCGAAGGCTTTCGGGGGAAAAAAGGAAAAGGATAAAATCCACCAAGATGATCAGGTTTCCCCAGCCAAAGTCAATCAAAAAAAGGACTTTTAGGTATATGAAAAGAAGAAAATCCCCTGAACTAAACGGCATTGTGGAAAGATTTAGTATTTACAAGGTTTTTTTATTGTCGATATTAGGGTAGAAAAGGTCTGTTTAGCTTTTTTAAAGATTAACTTTTGTTGATTTGTTTTATGGATTAAATTTTATTTCTATGTTTGTTTTTTATTATTAAAGAATTTTAAAAGGGTTTGAAATGCAGTTATTTTTATTTAAACGTTTTGTAGTGTGTTGTTTTTTATTCAGTGTGCTAGGGGCATGTCAGTCAGATTTACCCGTGCCTGCCAACCATGCTATCACCGACCAAAGTGGAGCGATGAGGAAAACCTTGGAAAACAGGTACGTTGTTGTTTTGAAGGAAGGTGTTGGAGGTTTAAAGGTAGCACAGGACAGCAAGTTGATGAAGGAACAACTCCGGTATCTTATAGGTGAAATGTTGGGTATGCAATCCATGAAAAATGATCGAATAGCCCATATATATAGTAGTGGTTTTATCGGATTTTCAGCCTATTTGAGCGAAGGTGAATACAAAAAACTAAGCCAATTGCCTGAAGTGGCCAGCATTGAAAAAGATCAGGAAATAACTTTCCGGGACATTGAACCTAAAATAAACCAATCAGCGTATGCGGGACGTGCTGGAAGCGTACCAGGAGACTTGGTGCCTTATGGCGTGGAGCGTGTTGGCGGACCGCTATGCTACACGGGTAAGAATGTGGTGTATGTAGTGGACAGTGGCATAGACCTGCAGAATGAAGAACTGAATGTAAATGTATCCCGTGGATTTAACGCCATTTATACAGGAGAGGAAAGCAGTACCTTGCAGGATTTTAATGGACACGGTACCCACGTAGCGGGCATCATAGGTGCAAAAATGGACGGTAAGGGAATTGTAGGAGTCGCGGCAGGAGCGACGGTGATCCCTATCAAAATCGTAGATAAAGATGGAAGAGGAACCTATTCTGGAATTTTAGCAGCCTTGGATCATATCATGATTGACGGCTGCAAAGGTGATGTGGTCAATGTCAGTCTAACCGGGCCAGTGACACCTGTATTGGAAACATCCATAGAAAAGGCATCAGATAAGGGGATAAATTTTGTTTTTGCTGCAGGAAATGAAAGTGATCATGCCAAAGATTACTCCCCGGGGAGGCTAAATGGGAAATATTTCTTTACGGTTTCGGCCATGGATGAAAATGATGTGTTTGCTGAGTTTTCCAATTATGGCAATCCCCCGATTGATTGGTGTGCACCTGGTGTAGGGGTGCTTTCCACCTGGATAAATGGGCAATATAATTTTAGAAGCGGGACATCCTACGCTGCACCTCATGTAGCTGCCTTGATTCTTCAGGGAGGCCCGGTAAAGGATGGTCTGGTCAAAAATGATCCCGATGGAGATTGTGACCCCATTGCAGTGAGAAAATGCCCTTGATTTTGGCGATAAATGGTAGGAGGCAAGCGGAAAGCTTGGGGACATCTTGTGTTGATACCCAAAGACAGGCCAAGATCCCCACCGCCATACACGTCATTAAAGCGTTTACTTGACACTAGGCAATGCACAATTTTTTAAACCGCATTATCAATGTCGTTTAGTTAGTGTGAATTTTGAAATATTGGTTCTATTATTTTTCTGCTAAATTCCAAGATGGTCTTCACCTCTTTACCTTTGTATTTTTTTTACTTCAGGCCAAAAAAGTAACCAAAAAACCCCGCGGCTACGCCACGGCGCACAGGTGTGCATCTATTGGGCTAAAATTAAAGCCTACCCCCCATGCAGGCAAACTCCTCCTGTCTAAAGCCAAGCAGGCCTATTTAAAGCCAGGTAAACCTTCTTTAGCCGCCAACATTCTTTTTGTCAGCCTTTCGGCAAACAAGCCTGCCTTCTTGCCTACCCGCTTTTTAATTTCTTAACGCCCAATACCTGCAAGGCGGATTCAGTTAATAAGTCCCAAAAAGGTATCGCTTCCTTATTACGGCCCTTGGTATGCCTGTTTTCCAGCCGATGGTGGAGGCCGTTAAGAAAGGGAGTTGGCTCGCGTCGTGGAACAGCGAGCCCCACTCGCTTTTAGGCCGTAGCCATCGGGTGGAAATTAAAATGGGTGACGGAACCACGTCGCGTGGGAAATCCATGTCCCATTTTAAAGGGCAGACCACCGGCCTAGATTTTTTCTTTCTTTTTTCATCAATGGAAAAAAGGAAAAGGATAAAGTCCACAAAAATGGCCAAAGCCATACAGTTAAAGTCAAATAGAAAAGAAACTCCTAGCAGGTGAAAACAGGGAAATGACCTTAACTAAACGGCATTGATAAAACGGGTTTAACATCCTTAAACTGGTATTCAACGCAACGGGTTTAATCAGGGACTTTTGGGAGGGAGTATCCAGGAGATAAATCCCTGTTCCGTCAGAAAAATTGTTTGATCTACGATCGGTTTAGAGGTATCAGGCCTTTATGTTTGCTTTATTCTCTTCTTGAGCTCAACGAGCAAATACTCAAGTCCATTGATCCGGATTTCATACATGGTGTGTAGCCACATGCCGAGTTTGCCTTCGGGGAATCCCTTTCCATGCATCCAAACAAGGTAGTGTTCCGGGATATCACAGATCAATTTGCCCTTGTACTTCCCAAAAGGCATTCTTTTGGTCACTAGATCTACAAGTATTTCTTTTTGCATGCACGAAGATATTCTAAATTCCTTTTAACTTTAAAAAGAAATGGAAATACTCCTTCCGTTTTTACCAGCAGTAATAAATAAGGAGTCTAATTTTGATTATATGAGATTATTTAAAGCAATTGGTGTTTTTATTCTTCTAGTTGGTGTAATGGGGAAATCGTCTTTATATGCCCAAAGTGGTGTGGAGGGAGATTGGAAGGGTGTCTTAGAAGTGATGGGGCAAAAGATTCCACTGGTTTTTCATTTGAATAAAGCAGGCGAAAAGTGGGAAGGGACCATGGACAGTCCTGCACAAGGGGCTACAGGCATGGCCTTGGATAAGGTTTTGGTCGATTCTTTGGAGGTGTCCTTGGGGGTTAGCGGCTATAATATCAGTTATAGTGGAAAGCTGGAGCTAGACACCATTCGGGGCATGTTTTTGCAAAGTGGAATGGAAATTCCCCTTTTACTGTGGAGGCTACCAGCCGATGATCAGGGTATGGGCAAGAGACCTCAGGAACCGAAAGGGCCTTTTGACTATGAGCAGATCGAGACTTCTTTTAAGAATGTTTCTGCCGGAATAACCCTTAAAGGAACCATCACGAAACCTAAGGGCGTGGGGCCATTTCCGGGCGTGATTTTGGTTTCAGGCTCAGGTCCTCAGGATCGAAATGAAGAGATGTTTGGCCATAAACCGTTTTTGGTTTTGGCCGATTATTTTACACGAAATGGAATAGCAGTGCTCAGGTACGATGAGCGTGGAGTAGGGGACTCCGGGGGAGAATTTAAAGATGCCACTACCTTTGATTTTGCTGATGATGCAGAAGCGGCCATGTCCCATCTAAGGAAGTTCCCCTTTGTCAATCAGCTAATGGTGGGAGTAATAGGGCATAGTGAAGGGGGCATGATCGCTTGGATGATGGCAGCTAAAGGTAAGGCGGGCAGTTTTGCGGTTTCTATTGCTGGGCCTACGGTTCCCGTGCCGCAGTTGATGAGACAGCAGGCAAGGGATTTTCTAGCATCCGTGGAGGCTTCAGATGAGCAAATGGCAAGGGAAGAAGAGGTAGTGGGGATCATTTATGACGTATTGTCGGAGACCAATGACTATGATAGTTTGGAGATAGTACTTCCTGACAGGTTGGATGAATATCTTAAAAGTACTGGGGAGAACTATTCCGAGGAAGAGCTTGAGGAATTTGTGGCAAAATATGCAAATATCCTTAGCCCATGGTTTTTTACATTTGCTAAAATCAACCTTCAGGAGTATATCCATAAGACGGAGATTCCTGTTTTGGCTCTTTTTGGAGGTAAGGATATCCAAGTGAATGGCAGCAATAATGGGGAGGTCTTGGAGAGGATAAAAAAGGAAGGAGGAAAAGAGAATTTCACCGTGAAAATATACCCGGATCTCAACCACCTCTTCCAGCACAGCAGCACTGGTGCAATGGGTGAATATGGAACCATTGAAGAGACCTTTAGCGAAGAAGCAATGGCTGATATTGCCCAGTGGATCATAAGTCGATAAAGAGAATGGATGTTTGATAATGGGCTCAGTTGCTTTATGGATTTTGCACTAAATTTCGGTTTTCAGTGGAAATATGCCCAAGATAAGGACAAAATCAGAAGAAATATGTCAGATTAATATAGACTACATTTCTTTACTAAATTTTAATTCAATAAATTTGACCTAGCAAAAAATCACCATCCTATACGAGGTTGTACGATGTTTTTAGCATGCGAACCACTTTATTGTTTGGAATGTTTAGAGAGTGGGGAGTGAGAAGATAGATTTAAAATAACAACATAATTTTACCTATTAACCTTAATTAAAAATGACAAAGATTAAAGTAGGAATTAACGGATTCGGAAGAATAGGAAGACTGGTGTTCCGAGCAGCACAGGAAAGAGATGACGTTCAGATCGTAGGTATCAATGACCTGGTAGATGTGGACTATATGGCATATATGTTGAAATATGACTCTACTCACGGTCAATTTAAAGGTGACGTAGAAGTGAAAGACGGCCAGTTGGTTGTAAACGGAAATGCCATTCGTGTGACAGCTGAGAAGAATCCTGCTGATCTTAAGTGGACTGATATCGGAGCAGAATACGTTGTAGAATCTACTGGACTTTTCCTTACGAAAGAAACGGCACAGGGACACATTCAAGCTGGTGCCAAGAAAGTCATCATGTCTGCCCCTTCCAAAGACGATACACCAATGATCGTAATGGGTGTGAATGAATCTTCTTACACTACTGATATGCAGTTTGTATCCAATGCTTCTTGTACGACCAACTGTCTTGCTCCACTTGCCAAAGTGGTAAATGACAACTGGGGAATTGAAGAAGGCTTGATGACGACTGTTCACGCTACTACTGCTACTCAGAAAACAGTAGATGGTCCATCTATGAAAGACTGGAGAGGTGGACGTGGCGCCGGACAAAACATCATACCATCTTCTACAGGTGCAGCCAAGGCAGTAGGGAAAGTTATTCCAGAACTTAACGGTAAACTTACCGGAATGGCCTTCCGTGTACCGACTCCTGACGTGTCTGTAGTGGACCTTACCGTAAGATTAAAAAATGCAGCTACTTACGAAGAAATCTGTGCCAAAATGAAAGAAGCTTCTGAAGGTGATCTCAAAGGTGTATTGGGATATACTGAAGATGCAGTGGTTTCCAATGATTTCATTGGTGATGCCAGAACATCTATCTTCGATGCAGGTGCAGGTATCCAGTTGAGTGACAAGTTTGTGAAGTTGGTATCTTGGTATGACAATGAGTGGGGCTACTCTAACAAAGTAGTTGACCTACTTACTTACATTGCAAAAAAAGGTTAATCCATAACCAGTTCATATAAAAGGACCCGACAGGAAAAACTCTGTCGGGTTTTTTTATGCCCAATTGTGAGCATCCTGATTGGATGTGGGATTGAGCCCGGTTTCCAAGAAATCCATGAATATGTAATTATTAACCTGAGCTCGACTTAATTTTTGTATTAAAAGCGTCATGGCGAACCCTTTTTAGGAGGATGTGGGTTGGAAAAGGGTGTGGCAATTCTGAAATACTGAGACTGCCACGGCTTCCACCCCTCATATCTCCCTCTATGCCTCGCAGTGACGATTTTATAATCGAACTGAGGTTATTAATGTCTGGACTATTGACAAATGGCCAGGGGGGCTTTTAGATCCACATTATTCCGGTTCGAGATTTGTAATCTCGAACAGCTAAGTTCATCTAATTGTGGTAACTGGTACGCTGATACCGCCTTAAAATGACGGCCATGGACTTGACGACAGGATTGGGACGAAGTCACAGACCAATTCCATTGAAAGGCTATATTGTGGCTGGTTTTTCTGCTTTTCTATAGTCGAACATTTTAGAACGTTGAGTGCATGAATTAGTGTGATAAACCATATATAAACTTAGATTTTTAATGGGTATGTACATACAAACTATGCTTGTTTTGAGGACTTTTTACTAAAAATTACTTTTTCTCTGTCTATTTGATTTCAAGTTTTATATATTTACAGGAAATACATTTTAAATATATAAAAATGCATATGAGTAGATATTTTTTGTTTTTTGTATTGTTGTTGATGATCGGGTTAAACTCCTGTATTTCTAACAAAAAGGTTACCTACCTCCAAAACAAGGAAAATGATGCAGCACTAGAAGAGGACAAATTGCTTAATTACCAGATACCTGAATATAAGCTTCAGTATAATGACATCATCGACGTTAAAGTCCTTACTGCTGAGGATATGATCGAAAAAGGTTTTAATGCTGGAGAAGAAGGGGGGATGGCTAACCGTACTTCTCTTGGCCAAAATGGAGGAGATATCTATTATATGACGGGTTATACCATTGATAAAGAAGGGAATATCAGATTGCCTTTAGCAGGAGAGGTGCAAGTCCAAGAGATGACATTGGAGGAGGCGAGGAAGGCCATCGAAAAAGCCCTGAGAAAATATGTGAATACAGAGCTTTATGTAAGGGTGAAACTAGGAGGGATAAGGTACACGGCCTTTGGAGAATTTCGTCGGCCTGGGAAGTATGTCGTTTTGCAAGATCGGATGACTATTTACGAGGCGATAGCCAATGCCGGTGATATGACGGTAGTGGCGAAGCGGGATGAGGTGATGCTGATTAGGCAATATCCTGAAGGTACGAAGCTCCACAAAATAGATTTGAATGACCGAAGCATCATTCAATCTCCCTTTTATTTTATCCAGCCCAATGATCAGATTTATGCCGAACCGATGAAGGTCAGGGAGATCGGAACGGGTGAAAACACCGCACAGACATTGGCTTTGGTTTTTTCAGCCATTACAGCAGTTGCATTAATTATTAATTTGAGTAATTAATATCATGAATAATATTCAGAATAACCCAGGAAACCCGCCACCAGTTTTTCAGTTTAACAGCGATAGTACTTTTGATTTTAGGGCGATCCTAATTAAGTACCTCAGGTATTGGCCTTGGATTTTGTCTTTTATTATCGTAGGAGTGGCAGCTGCATTTTTTATCAACAGGTACAGTACACCTATTTGGTCAGTGGAATCTACCGTGTTGATTAAAGATGAAAGCTCGGGTATGTCAATGGATCTGTTCGAAAATTCAGGTCTCATAAAATCCACCAATAATATTGAGAATGAGATAGGCATATTAAAATCCTACACGCTTGCCGAAGAGGCTATTCAGGAGCTTAACCTGAATGTGCAAGTGTTCAAGCAAGGGATGTTGGGCGCTGTTCCTGCTTACGGGAACCAGTCTATGCTGGTGGAGGTGGATTGGAAGCATCCCCAGATGGTTGGGGGTATGATGAAGCTGGTTAAAGGCCAAAATAATGATTTTAGCCTTTCGTTTGAGGAATCTAATTTTTTAGCATATAATCCAGCAGACCCATTTTATAAAACCCAAATAGAGAACATCACTTTAAGGGAGGGGAATTATCAATTTGGAGAATGGATCGAGGGCGTCAACTTTAGGTTTAGGGTAAAGAACATATCCGCTAGTCCTGACGAAGCGTTTTTGTTTCAGCTCCAAGATACACCATCACTGGCCAAGAAGTACAAGAATGATTTAATGGTAGGTCCTATCAATAAGGAGGCGTCCATTCTGAGTTTGAGGCTGGAGACACCCGTAAGACGTTTGGGGGAAGATTACCTCAATACCTTGATGGATGTGTATCTTCAGAGGGAGTTGAACGAGAAGAACAGGACTTCCGATAATACCGTCAGGTTCATTGAAAATCAACTAAGTGATATTACAGATTCCCTGACGTTTTTTGAGGACAGGCTGGAACAGTATCGGACGCAGAACAAGGTTTTTAATCTCAGTGAAGAGGGAAACCAAATATTTCAACGGATGCAAGAGCTTGAAACAGAGCGGTCCCAAATGGAGATCAACCTGAAATACTACCAGACCCTTCAAAATTATTTAGACACCAATAGTGAAGAGGATTTATTGGTACCTTCTGTAGTGGGAATTTCAGATCCGCTTTTGAATTCTTTGGTATTGAACCTGGGAGAGCTTCAGGCAGAGAAGGTACGGCTATCATCCAATTTTTCTGAACAAACTCCTGCAGTCAGGGAAATAAAGAGCAAAATAGATAATACCAGAAATGTACTTCGTGAGAATGTCAATTCTGCCATAAGGAATACTCAGTCGATGTTAGGGGAGTTAAAGGGAAACATTAGGCAGGTGGAGCAGCAGATCAATGTCCTTCCGGAGACTGAAAGAAGGTTACTGGGAATCCAGCGGAAATTCACCATAAATGAAAATATTTATGTTTATCTCCTGCAAAAAAGGGCAGAAGCTGAAATTACCAGGGCTTCCAATTCTCCGAAAAACACAGTGTTGGATTGGGCCAAAGCCGGGAATATGCCTGTGGCTCCTAAGACGAAAGTGAATTATTTGCTCGGAATGCTCTTAGGTCTTTTTATCCCACTGGGATTTGTGGCGGTGAGGGATTTCTTTAATGTCAAAATTGAGGATGTAAAGGAACTTGAGCGGCTTATAAAAATGCCAGTAGTGGCCAAAATTGGCCGTGCAAAATATGGGGTGTCCGTTCCAGTCCTTTCGGAGCCAAGGTCTTCTGTGACAGAAGGTTTTCGAAGCCTTAGGGCAGACATGACTTATTTAAGTCCTCACAAAAAGGATAACCTTACCATATTGTTTACCTCTACTGTGTCTGGAGAGGGAAAGACATTTTGTAGTGTGAATACGGCGTCTGCTTTTGCTCTAAAGGGGAAACGAACGTTGTTGATGGGGCTTGATCTTAGAAAGCCGAAGATTGCGATGGATTTTGGGTTGGAAAATGAACAGGGGATAAGTACTTGTTTGAGTACGGATATCAGTTGGGAAAAATTGGTTCAGAAGAGCCAAACCGAAAACTTAGATATTTTTCTATCAGGTCCTATTCCGCCAAACCCGGCAGAAATACTCTTGCAAGACAAATTCGAGCAGATCATGAAGGAGATTAAAGACCGGTACGATGTAGTGGTGATGGACTGTCCACCAGTGGGGCTTGTATCAGAGACCAAAGAGCTTTTTCGGTATGCTGATATCAATATGTTTGTATTTAGACAGCAGTATTCGAGAAGGGAAAGTACGGAATTAGCCAATGAGATTTATGAAAAAGGAGGCGTCAAAAAGCTTTATGGCCTGATGAATGATATTCATCTGAATGGAGTTGGTGGATATGGATATGGGTATGGATATGGAGGGAATTATGGATACCATGAGGATCGTCAGGTCTCTTGGTGGAAGAGGTTTGTCATGAAGGGGTAGGTAATATAATGGAAATATTTGTGTTTAGATTTTTTCTATCGATAAGGTATTATATGTGACCTTGGCACTTTACCCAGGTTTGTGCATTGGTAATCAAATTAACCATCTTCGATCATAAGATTGTTTTTCGGTTAATCATTTTAAGTCTTTTTGTAGTAGGTTGCGCATTGGAAAAGACCTGGACAAATCGCCGCGGTGAGGTTCCAAGGTGCCTGCCCACCAATCACATCCAATGCCAGGCAGTGAAGACTTTTACAGTTGCCTATTTCCCCGAAAGTTGGGTTGTGCGGGAAGCACAATGGGGTGACTTGGTAATGTCGTTTAGTTAGTATGTGTCTGGAAATATTGGGTTAATTTTTTTGGTTCTATATGATTTACTATGGGTAACTATTACTTTGCATGTCAAATTCTAGCTTGCCTTTCATCTTGTTGCCTTGTTACTTTTTTCCTTCAGGTGAAAAACGTAACCAAAAAAACCCGCTGCGGTGAGCTATATGACTAAAATCAAAGCCAGCACTCACGCAGGCAAACTCCTCTATTTGTGCAGCATACCAATTTTTTGTACTGATTCACGTCAAACAAGCCTGCGCTTTTTCCAGCCCACTTCTTTGATTTCTTAACGTCAAATACCTCAAGGCAGAATAGAAAATTGCCCACTGAAAAGGAACATGAATCAACATTAATTTAACCGGAATAATATCTTTACCCACTATAATCCATATAGAGCCATTTTTTTTAGCTAAATTCCAAGATAGTTTGTATCCCTTTAACCTGAGCTCGACTTAATTTTAGTATTTAAAGCGTCATACGAACCCTTTCAAGGAGGATGTGGGTTGCTAAAGGGTGTGGCAACTCGCCGCGGCGAGCTGCCACGGCGTCCACCCCTCATATCTCCCTCTAAGCCTCGCAGTGACGATTTTATAATCGAACAGAGGTCTTTACCTTTGTTACTTATTTGCTTCAGGACACACAAAGTAACCAAAAAACCCCGCCGCTACGCCACGGCGCACAGGTGTGCAGCTATTGGCCTAAAATTAAAACCTTCCCTCATGCAGGCAAACTCCTCCTGTTTAAAGCCAAGCAGGCCTATCTAAAGCTAGGTAAACCTTTTCTAGCTGCCAATATTCTTTTTGGGCAGCATTTCGTCAAACAAGCCTGCCTTTTTGCCCACCCGCTTTTTAAATTCTAACGCCCAATACCTGCAAGGCGGCTCCATTTTATACATGTTTAAAAAGACGATGGATTAAAACCATAATTCTCTCAATGGACGATCCGTATTGGGAAATCTTCTTAACTAAACGACATAGGGAGATTTGGTGGTCGGATAAACCCTGTCTCTTTTCTGTGCATGTATGGTGGTTGGCTTTTAAAGGTAACAGGACATTATGGGTTTGTCGTTGCCAACTGTACAGCATGCCACTGTCTATGCTGTCTTTGGTATAGCAGTGAACCTTGTTTGATTACGGATAATACACGTTTTACGATAAATTGTTCTCTTTTTTTTTGTGGATTATAATCAAATGATATTGATTCGCTTAAATTTTTTAATTATGTATATCAAGTCAGTGCCTTTCTTAAATTCTGTAAATCACCATCCTACAATCATAAGTTCTATGTTTATTTGATTTTTTAGTCATACATAAGGTATTAGGTTTTTTGTGACTAAAAAATAGATTGGACATATAAATGATGGTACTTAATGAATAATATTTTTTTCTCAACTTTTCTGTTTTTTCGGATTGTACTGGTGTTTTAATATATAAACTACAATTTATTAATATATAATAAAACAAATAAAAAATAAAAATAAAATGATTTTTGTATCGTATTACATTTTCTGAATTTTATTAAAATGTAAAAATTATAATAAAATATGGTAATAACAAATAAAATTTAGTGCCTCATTTTATTGAATAATATGAATGTAAAATTATAATAAATAAATAAACTCGTTGTTTGATGCTTATTTTATACTGTTCATATTTTTCCTTTATGGGTTATTTGTTTAGAAAAAAGGAAGTCAATAGTAAAAAATAAAAAATACTCATTTCGAGTATTTTTTATTTTAAAGACGTTTATTTTGGTTTGAAATACGTTTTAAAGAATAAAAAATGGCATATTTGTACTGTTGATTCCATTTAAGCAACGGAATTAGATTTCCAGATTTGGTAATGCCCGGTCAGGAATAGGAATGTTGCTTTTGGTAAGCCCATTACTTAATCATAACATCTATTTTTTGAAAATGTTTGATAAAAAAAATGGGGCTTACGTGGCGAAGCTGTATTAAATAGTTGTTTTTAATATTTTAATTATAAAAAACCTATAATATTTATAAAAAAAATGTTTTCTAACGGTGTAAATTGAGTAAAATCAGTTTTTAATTTATAGTATAGAATTATCAAATAAACATTGTTTTTTAGTTGGAAATTTACTTTTGATTAACTTAACTATTGAGAGGCGCTCCCTTTCATTATTCATAAAGGAGGATTTAAAATGGGTTTAAAGGATACCAAAGTATATATCGCTGGCCATAGGGGAATGGTGGGTGCGGCTATTTGGAGAAGGCTGGAAAAGGAAGGATATCAGCAGCTGATAGGTATGAGCAGCAGTGAACTGGACCTGAGAAACCAAGCCGACGTAATGGATTTTTTTGAGCAAGTGAGACCTGCTATAGTTTTGGACGCAGCGGCTCGGGTTGGTGGGATTTTGGCCAATAATGATTATCCCTACCAGTTTTTGATGGAAAACCTCCAAATTCAAAATAACTTGATAGATGCTGCTTTTAAACATGATGTCTCAAAGTTTATCTTTTTAGGCTCTTCCTGCATCTATCCGAAATTAGCTAAACAGCCCCTAAAGGAGGAATATCTATTGACAAGCGCTTTGGAATCAACCAATGAATGGTATGCGATTGCGAAGATTGCGGGGGTAAAATCCTGTGAGGCGATTAAAAAGCAGTACCAAAAAGATTACCTGGCATTGATGCCAACTAACCTATATGGGCCATATGATAATTTTGATCTAAAAACATCACATGTTCTACCAGCTATGATCCGAAAATTTCACGAAGCTAAGCTAAATGGACATTTGCCAGTTAAGCTTTGGGGCAGTGGTAAGCCCATGAGGGAGTTTCTTCATGTAGATGACCTCGCAGCTGCTGTCCAGTTTGCTATGGAAGGAAACTTTCAGGAAAGCCTTTATAATGTTGGTACCGGAAAGGATTTGACGATTAAGGATTTGGCCATAACTATCCAAAAAATTGTCGGGCATAAAGGAGACCTTGTTTGGGATGTACAAAAACCCGATGGCACACCGAGGAAACTTTTGGACGTATCAAAAATAAAGGATGAAGGATGGAAAGCATCCATTGATCTGGAAGATGGTATTGCCGAGACCTATGAGTGGTTTAAAGATCATATTGATCAGCTGAAGGAGGTCAGAATTTCTTGATGGAATTGTTCCCCATAGACTGTTTTTACTGAGGATACCTTTGTGTTTTAATGAGGTTGGGGATCTAAAATAAGTTAATGATAATTAATTATTTACATGCTTGTTTTTTGATGTCTCCAGGTCAGATTCATCCACCATTTCTTTGATAAGGCAAAATCCAATTAAGGTAATAATCGAATTTTTCATGGGTGCGATAAAAACACCTTTTATATAGATATTAAAATCACCATAACCACAATACGACTATGAATACAAACCAGAAAGTAGCGCTGATTACTGGGATTACCGGTCAAGACGGAGCCTATTTGGCAGAATTGCTTTTAAGCAAGGGATATAAAGTTCATGGAATCAAGCGAAGGTCCTCTTTATTTAATACGGACCGTATCGATCATTTATATGAAGATCCACATGCGTCTGATCCTCAGCTGGTCCTGCATTTTGGCGATATGACCGATTCCATGAACCTTACCAGGATCATTCAGGAGACGCAACCAGATGAGATTTATAACCTTGCCGCCATGTCTCATGTGAAGGTTTCCTTCGATACGCCCGAATATACGGCCAATGCCGATGGGATCGGGACACTGAGGATTTTGGAGGCTATCCGGTTTTTAGGCCTTGAAAGGAAGACCAAAATTTACCAGGCATCCACCTCTGAGTTGTTTGGCCTTGTTCAGGCTGTTCCCCAGAAAGAGGATACTCCTTTCTATCCGCGTTCGCCTTACGCAGTAGCCAAGATGTATGCATATTGGATTACCGTAAACTATCGTGAAGCGTACAATATATTTGCTTCCAATGGAATTTTGTTTAACCACGAGTCGCCGTTAAGGGGAGAAACATTCGTGACCAGAAAAATCACCAGGGCGGCAGCCAAGATAGCACTTGGATTGCAGGACAAGCTATATTTGGGAAACCTGGATTCGAAGCGGGATTGGGGACATGCCAAGGATTATGTGCGGATGATGTGGATGATATTGCAAGCGGAGCAAGCAGAGGATTGGGTGATTGCTACTGGAGTGACCACCACTGTCAGGGAATTTGTGCGCATGTCATTTGACTATGTCGGTTTCGAACTTCGATTCGAGGGTGAAGGGGTAGAAGAAGTGGGGATTCTTGATGATATCGATCAGGGAAAATATGCTAACGTCACCGGTAATGTAGTTCCATCTGGACTATTGTCCAGTATTGGGGAAGTGGTCGTGTGCGTGGATCCACGTTATTTCAGACCTACGGAAGTGGATTTGCTGATAGGAGATGCGACGAAGGCATTCAGGAAACTAGGCTGGACGCCCCAATATGAGCTGAATGATTTGGTAAATGATATGATGGAAGCAGATGTGGCGCTATTCCTTAGGGACCTTTACCTGAAAGAAGGTGGGCATAAAGTGTTGACGCAGGCGGAGTAGGCAGATCAACTAAGTTAATTTACTTTAACTATAAATTAATGTTTAACATAACATTGCTCAAATCTCGTATTGAAAAGAATAGGTTACTCAAAGATTCATTTTGGGCAATTTTTGGAAACATTTTAGGTAAGGGACTTGCCTTTATAGCTGGAGTTATAATAGCAAATCTTTTGGGGAAAGATATTTTTGGGCAATATGGTTTGGTAAGAAATACCCTTATTTCATTTTCAATGTTCTCTACTTTTGGAGTTGGTTATGTGGTTATATCAAAGATATCAAAATTAATTAGCGAAAAACAATATAAAATTAGTTTGATATATCAGAAGACAGCAATAAGGATTTCTATATATTTTAGTGTTTTTCTTGCCATTGTCTTCTATATTTTTTCCGAAATGATACTTTCATCTCTTTTTGAAGACTTCAAAGGGAAGCAGTTATTATACCTGTTTCCGCTGCTTTTAATCCTGAATTCTTTAACAACAACTCAGCAAGGTATTTTGTCCGGAGAAAGAAAATTTAAAGAAATAGCACGTATAAATACTTTATATGGTGGCGTTATATTTTTTACTTCATTAATTTTCACTTATTTGTTTGGATTATTGGGAGCACTTTTTGCTTTACTGTTGTCTCAAGTATTTTTATTTTATTGCTATAGGATTAAGAGCGGATATAGAATTAGGGCTTCGATTTTATTTATTAAGAATTTAAATGAAAAAAAAATATTAATTAAATTTTTAAGTAGTGCGTTGCCTGTTGCTATGCGTGAAGGTGTTTATGCTATATCCATATGGGGAAGAAATTTATTGATAGTATTATGGTTTTCCTTTGGTGATTTAGGTTTATATTCAGCAGCGATGCAAATTAATATTATGATTTTATATATTCCTGGTATTTTACAAAATGTTTTTTTGAGTTATTTGTCTGGTGGTAATGATAAAAAGTTATTTAATAAGTTATTATTGTTTAATTTTTTAGTAACGATTATACCTGTGATTTTAGTTGTTCTTTTTCGAAATGAACTTTCAATTATTTACGGGGAAAGTTTTAATGGTCTTAAGGAATTATTATTGTATTCGATTTTAATTACGGTTTTGAGTAGTTTAGCGAATTTGTATTCTCAATACTTCTTGTCATTAGGAAAAAACTGGATAATATTTAAAATATCATTAGTTAGGGATTTTATAATAATTGGGCTGTTTTATTGGTTCCATGAATTTTTTAATCAGATATATAGTGGAGCATTTTTAATGGTGTGGGCTCAATTAATAGGTCTATTATTATTTGTACTCTGCTCTCAAGTTATTAAGGTTAAATATGAAAAGAATTCTTTGGAGTATCAGTAAATTAGGTTTGAAGATAGTCAGGCTAATTAAAAGAAGGATATCCACATTATTTTGGTCGATTATGATTAATCATCAAAAAGGTATAAGAATAGATTATAATGTTAGAATGATGTTTCCAAACAATATAGTTTGCGGGAAAAATTGCATCTTTGGAAAGGGTGTAAGAATATATTCTGAATTTTCAGATTCTCTATTAAAAATTGGAGATGGTGTCAGTATTAATGAAAATTGCTTAATTGATTTTTCTGGAAATGTAGATATTGGTGATAAGACGGTTGTTTCAAGAAATGCAGTGATATACTCTCATTCTCATGGTATTAATCCTTATAACAAACCTGTGAAGAAAGAACTTTATATTGGAAAAAATGTATGGATAGGTTCTAACGCTTTGATAACAGAAAATGTTAGTTATATTGGATCGGGAGCAGTAGTTGCAGCTGGTGCGATTGTGACGAAAAATGTGGAAGAAAAGACTATTGTAGGAGGAAACCCTGCCAGACTAATCAAGACTATATAATGCTACTCTTTTCTATTATATGGTTTTCTTTTTTATACTTATTTGTTTTTTTTAAAGCGAAAAACAAGGATCTTTTTTCTCCGGTAAAGTTTATTTCTCTTTTATATTTTGTAAGAAATGTTCTCTACCTTATAGTTATATATTTTGATCCTTCATCTTTTCCGGATTATATATTGGCCAGTCTTGGGATGACCTTGGAGGATAGCTTGTTGAAATATATACTTCTTCAGTCAGTAGCATTTATCGCGCTAATAGTAGGGATTAACTTAGTCCCTTCAGGAGTTAAGTATTTTAGGGTTTTGCATTTTAATGATATTTCAGCTGTCCGTTTAACATCGATAGTCCTTTTTGGATTTGGATTGTTAGGTTATATGGCTTTTATTTCGAAAATCGGAGGTTTGAGCGTATTAATTCATTCATTAAGTAATCGTACTGAAATATTAAGTGGAGGTTATTCACTTATCCTACTTAAATTGATGGATATTAGTATTCTTTTTCGTATTTATATCGTGAAGTATTCAAACACGAGAAAGAAGGATGTTATTGTTTTTTTAATCCTATTGATAATTTCCATTATACTTTATTCTAGCCTCGGGGGCAGGAAAAATGCTGTGTTTTTGGTATTAATGTGCATAGTAGCGTATCATTATTTTGTAAAGCCTATTTCTCTTTCATCAGTAAAAATGAGATTTGTTATACCACTTGTCACGATGCTTTTTTTTTATGTTTTTATTATTCCAACTGCAAGACAGCCTAATGGAGTTAGTAAATTAATGAATGGAGAGGTAAATCTGATGGATGAAGTAGACTTGAATGGATTTGTTGGTTATTTATCATATACCTACATCGATATTTTTACAGCAAACTATTTTAATGCAAATAATAATTGGGAATTTTCAACTTTGCTTACAATTCCAAAGAATTTAGATTTAACAAAACCGAATTATACAAGACCACCAATAGATGAAGGAGTGTATATATATAATTTGGCTAGATATGGGCACTATTATAAGCCTCCAACACCCAGAAATGTAATGCACGTCGTAGGTTTGCCTATTGAGAATTTTGGTTTTGGTTATGCGAATGGATTAACTCTTGGTTTAGTAATCGCTTCATTGCTACTTGGAATAGTATATAAAATATCCTATAATATTTCTTATTCGAATTTTTTTAACCCAATAGTTTTATTTTTCTATTTACATATGTTGTTCAATTTTAACTTCAGTAGTTTGAGAATTAATAATTTCGTTTATATGTTAATTAATTTTTTAGTAGCAATAGCGATTTACTTTATGATTTTGAAGGTAAGAAAAGAAAAGTTTTATTATGGTTGAGTTTAAGTTTTTTCATATAGTTACTTCTATTGACTTAAGTTCGGGTGGCCCTTCAAAGAGTGTTTCTGATCTTTTATTAGCTCAAACCTTAAGAGGTTTGGATGTTAAAATTGTAACAAAACCTTCAGAAAACCTTTATTTAACTGAAGAAGACCAAAGGGTTGTTTTTTCAAATAATATTAAATCAAAATTAAAGTCACTGATAAATGAAAATGCTGGACAATTTCTTTTTCACGGTCATGGATTATGGCAATCTCCAATCCATTTTATGGCATCTTTAGCAAATAAAAATCAAATTTCCTATGTGATTTCACCAAGAGGCATGTTAGAGCCTTGGGCTTATAGTAATGGTATATGGAAGAAGAAGATAGCTATGGCGTTATATCAGAGAAGTGACCTTGCAAATGCTGCTTGTATCCATGCTACAGCCAAAATGGAAGCAGAAAATATTAGAAAATTGGGTTTCACTAATCCAATTGCCGTGATCCCTAATGGAATTGATGTAGCTGAATTTCCAAAAAAAGACTGGTCGGTTAAAAAGGAAAGAAGGACACTTTTATTTTTATCTCGTATTCACCCTAAGAAGGGAATTGAGTTATTGATCCAAGCTTGGGAGCAATTACCATTAGAAGTAAGGTATGAATGGAAGGTGGAAATCGCTGGAAATGGAGAAGAAACTTATATTAGTGAGTTGAAAAACCTAATTGTTCAGAAAAAATTACAGGACGAAATTAAAATCATTGGGCCACAGTTTGGTGAGGAAAAGATCAAGAGCTATCACCGAGCAGATTTATTTATCCTTCCGACATATTCGGAGAATTTTGGGATTGTTGTTGCTGAAGCCTTGGCATGTGGAGTACCTGTGGTAACTACTAAAGGGGCACCTTGGGAAGAATTAGAAAAACATGGAGCCGGCTGGTGGATAGATGTAGGAGTAAAGCCTATTGTTAATTGCCTTAAGAATGCACTTTTAATGGACAATAGACAATTGTGTGAAATGGGGCAAAAAGGCAGAAAACTAATTCAGGAACATTATAGTATCGAAAAAACTGCTTCACAAATGATTGAAGTATATTCATGGATTTTAAATAAGGGAGAAAAGCCAAGTTGTCTATACCGTTGAGTTATCATTTGATTACACCTTTCTTTTAGAAATTGGAAGTAAGACTTCTATCTATTGAGCTGAAAAACCTTCTTGGTTCAGTATAGCTTTGGTCGGCCGCTGACTCAGTTGTACTATGAGGGAGTCAATTTTTATTTAAAAATATTAAAAAAGCATAGTTATATAACTTTTGATTAGCACTAAAATGAATATAAAGAATGTTTTAGATGGAAACTACTGCGTGGGATGTGGAGCTTGTGCATACCATGGTGGGGGGAGTATGAAGTTGGATAAATATGGTGAGTATAAACCCACATTATCAGAGGAATACTTGAAAAGTGAAAAATCAGCAAGCGTTTGTCCATTTCTCTCTCCTGAACTTAATGAAGATAAATTAGGAGAAGAATTTTTGGATGCCAAGGACCATTATCATAATGGCCTGGGTTATTATAATTCTTTATTTGCTGGATATGTAAAGGAAGGTAGTTTTAGAAGTAATGGAACTTCCGGGGGAATGGGGACTTGGATTGGTGTTGAGTTATTATCGCAGGGACTAATAGATGGAATAATTCATGTAAAAGCGCAACCTAGAAGCTCCACAAATGATCCTTATTACGGGTATTCTATTAGTAGAAATAAAACGGAGGCCCTTGAGGGTGCAAAAACAAAATATCATGTCGTTGAAATATCTTCTGTTTTAAGGGAAGTGAAGAAGAGCCCTGGGAGATATTTATTTATCGGTGTTCCTTGTCTCGTTAAATCCATAAGAAGACTACAGCGAGAAGACCAATCTTTAAAAGAAAGAATACCATTCACCATTTCGCTGGTCTGTGGACACTTCAAGAGTGTAAACTGGACAAAATCACTAGGCTGGGCAGCAGGAATTCATCCCAATGAATTAGAGACTTTTCAATATAGGACTAAAGGAGATGGCATTCCTGCTAGAAAGTATGTTTTTAGAGCATTTAAAAATAAGGACAAGTATATTCAAAAGGATGCTGCAAATGTAGTCGGGGGTAAGTTTAATCAAGGAGCTATGATGCTCCCAGCATGCAATTTTTGTGATGATGTTGTTGGTGAAACAGCTGATATGACTATTGGAGATGCTTGGTTGCCCCGTTTTGAATCTGATGACAATGGGACCAATCTTATGATTGTTCGGAATGAAATACTTAGGAATGTTTTGTTTCATGCAGCAGAGAACAGTAGGTTGGAGTTACATGAATTGTCAGCAGATGAGGCCTATAAATCTCAATCGGGTGGTTTTAGACAGCGAAGAGAAGGGCTGTCATATAGACTTGCGTTGAAAGAAAAGTCTAATCAGTGGGCTCCTACCAAAAGAGTAAGTGCAAATCAATATAAGGTTCCAGGGATACGAAAAGTTATCTATAAAAAGAGAATGGAAATTAGTGATATAGCTCGTGAGACTTTTTATGAAGCTATGCAAAAAGATAATTATAGCATTTATACAGATAAGGTGGGAAAAAAACTAAAGACGTTGAGAAAAATAGAGTTGACCAGTACCTTATTTAGATCACTGACGACTTACGCCTCTATAAGGATAATGAAACTTATAAATAAAGGATGAAAGTAGGAATAATCACCATTTTGAACGTCAATAACTATGGGGCTGAACTCCAGGCGTATGCTTTATTGGCAAAGATCAGATCATGGGGGCATGATGTCGAAATCATCAATTATCTTTTCTACAAGCATCCCCGTCATAAGAGGACTTCTAAGTCCCGTCCATTTGTCCAATTAAGCTTCCAACAAAAGCTAAAGGAAAGGCTGTATCCGATAGTTGCCGATATCAAAGCCATTCCCTACTGGAAGGCCAAAGTGGCTCGGGACCAAAAATTCTCCAGATTCCATGACAGGCACAACCGCCTCTCCAGGGAATTTAGGAGTATGGATGAGCTTTATTCCTTCGAGGGCTTTGACTATGATGTGTTTGTGGTGGGCAGTGATCAGGTATGGAACCCCAATTCAGGATCCAATATTGAACCTTATTTCTTGACTTTTGCGCCCAAAGAAACCCGAAAGATCAGTTACGCTTCCAGTTTTGGAGTGGATTCCATTCCTACAGGATATCATGAAACCTACCGGCAGTTTATCGATGGATTTGATGACCTGGCCGTAAGGGAAGAAGCCGGAACACAGCTGATACGGGAAATGGCCAAAAAGGAAGTGGACTGGGTACTGGATCCTACCTTTCTACTCGATAGAACGGATTGGAGCCAAATCGCCGTTTCTCCAGAAATCGGTAAGCAGTACGTGTTGATCTATGCACTTACGGATGCCGAGTACATCACTTCGTTGGCCTATAAAATCGCTAAGGAGCGCCGGTTGGCAATCGTGCGATTATGCAAAAACGCTTCTAGGGAAGATGCAGACAAATCGATTATTAACGTGATTGATGGTGGGCCGGAAGAGTTTTTGGGGCTCTTTTTGAATGCCTCATTTGTCCTTACCACTTCGTTTCACGGTGTTTGTTTTTCCTTGAATTTCAAAGTGCCTTTTTATTCCGTTCTTAAAAGAGAGAAAACCAATAACAGTAGACAGCTGAATCTGCTGGCGTTTTTGGGGTTGGAAGAGCGGGTTCTATATGTAGGTGATCCTTTTCCTGATCCAGTCCGTGAAATTGATTATGTAAGCGTAAACGAAAAACTTGAAAAAAAAATACAACGTTCAGTTAATTATTTGAATAGTGCTTTGACAAATGAGCAATTATCAGAAGTATCAAAATAACCTGAGTTTTCGGAACAAACTGGGAAGGCTACTTTGGAGTTTTACCTGGATGTTTTTCTTCCGACCACTAAACCTACCTGTCTTTAATGGTTTTAGGATATTTTTGTTAAGGGTCTTTGGCAGTAAAATAGGTAAAGGTTGTAAGGTCAATGCGACAATAAAAGTCTGGGCTCCTTGGAATTTGGAAATGGGGAACTTGGTCGCCATAGGCTTTGGTGCCATGATCTATAATCCTGGTAAGATCAGCATAGGGTCGAAGGTCACTGTTTCCCAAAGGACGCACTTATGCAGTGCTACTCATGACTATACCTTGCCGAGCAATCCATTGGTGACTAAGCCGATACGAATAGAGGATAGGGCTTGGGTGGCGGCAGATGCCTTTGTAGGTCCTGGAGTAGTGGTGGGTGAAGGAGGGATCGTGGGAGCCAGATCAGCTGTCTTTAAGGATGTAAAACCTTGGACCATTGTGGGAGGTAACCCCGCCAAGTTTCTCAAAGATAGAGTATTAGAAGGTGAAAAAACAGTGGAGGAAATTTTGCTATGAATTCCGAAGTAAGTGTTGTTATCCTGACCTATAATGAATCCAAGCACATCAAACGGTGTCTTGAGCGGGCCTTTTCTGTGGCATCCCAGGTATATGTGGTGGATAGTTTTTCGACAGACGATACGGTAAAAATTGCGGAAGCGATGGGAGGTGAGGTTTATCAGCATCGTTGGCCGGGCAACCAAGCAGCCCAGTTCAATTGGGCCCTTGAGCATTTGCCGATAAGGACTGAATGGATCTTGAGATTGGATGCGGACGAATACCTTACGGATGAGCTCCAAGATGAAATCACCACAAAACTTCCCTATCTATCCGATGATATCACCGGCGTCTCTTTTAAGAGACGACACATTTTTATGGGAAAATGGGTGAAGAGAGGAACTTATCCCGTCACCTTATTGCGGTTGTTCAGGAGGGGAAAGGCTGTTTGTGAGCAACGGTGGATGGATGAGCATATCCAGTTACTGGAGGGGAATCTGGTGAATTTTGAGCATGATTTTGTGGATCACAATTTACATAATATAGCTTGGTGGACATCCAAGCATAATAATTATGCTACAAGGGAGGCCATAGAAATACTGGATATAGAATTGGACTTGATCGGTAGAGCTCAGGTTAGTGGAAGTTTGAACAGTCAGGCCACCGCTAAAAGGAGCAGAAAAGAACAATATTCCAAGCAACCGCTTTTTTGGCGTTCATTTGCCTATTTTATCTATCGGTACTTTTTAAAAGGAGGTTTTTTGGAAGGAAAGGAAGGGTTTCTGTGGCATTTTCTCCAAGGCTGGTGGTACCGGACATTGGTAGATTCCCGAATTTATGAAATTAAGAAATCGTGTGGCAATGATCCAA
The DNA here is from genome assembly GCF_005281475.1 of Echinicola rosea. Lineage (NCBI taxonomy): Bacteria > Pseudomonadati > Bacteroidota > Cytophagia > Cytophagales > Cyclobacteriaceae > Echinicola > Echinicola rosea. Next base: position 3,599,545 of record NZ_CP040106.1, read on the forward strand.
AATTGATCATCGATTATATAGATAAGCACTATCAGATTAATTTGACTCCAGAAAAAAGCTTGGTGGAGGCTTAAAGCGCTTTTCCCACTTTTCAATGTTTTTTTTGCTCGATAAATTAATTATTGCCTTGTTGAATCCTTTGCTATGGGCGATGGTGTTGTTGTTGGCTGGTTTAGGCTTTCGCAATCGCCAAATTAAAAACAGGTTTTGTTGGGCTGCTTTGGCCATTTTGGTCTTTTTTTCCAACCCGTTTATGTCCAAGCAGGTGTCGGAGATTTGGGAACATGAGATTCGGACAGCCAGGGAAGTGGAGTTAGGTCAGCGGCCAGTGGTCTTATTGGGTGGAATGGCAGAATCATGGCCGGGTATGGACAGGCCTATATTTCTCAAAGGTGGTGACCGATTGATCGGAGCACTGGAGTTGCTTCAACATTCTGAGCAGAACATGCTCCTTATAAGTGGCGGTGCTTTCTATAAACGAGATGTGCTGCCGGAGGCTAGTTTTATTAAATCATTTTTGACCAATCAAGACATGATTCCAAATCCTATTGTGGCGGAATCAACATCAACTAATACTGCACAAAATGCCCGTTATTGCCGTGAAATTTTCACGCGGCATGATTGGCCTATGGACATTGTTCTGGTGAGTTCTGCTTTTCATCTCTACAGGGCCAGAAAATGTTTTGAAAAGCAAGGTTTCCAGGTGGAGACCTTTGCCACGGATCCACTTGAAAGTAGGACTCCAAAGCCCATCATCCATGCTTTTATTCCCAATCTTCAAAGTCTAATTACTTGGGAATACTTGTTTAAAGAATGGCTTGGAACGCTTTACTATTACTTAAAAGGGGAAATCTAAGCTGGTTTTGGTATGGAGGCAGTCATGAAGGATGACGGTTTGTTTAAATAGAGCAGGCTAATCCTTCAAAGTGGCCAGTCATACTGGATTTTCAAGCGATCGACCATCTCATTTTACCTTCCTATTCGACAGGTGGGGCAATCTGAGTACTACTATTTCATCTTCCATTTTTACCACAACACCATGAAAGTTTCTTTAGTTACTGCCTGCTATAATTCAGCAGACACCTTGCAAGATACCATTGACAGCATATGTCGCCAGTTGTACGATGATATTGAATATATCGTTGTTGATGGAGGCTCCACGGACGGTACCTTGGAGATTATCCAACGGAATGCCAATTGTATAGACTATTGGATTTCAGAACCTGATAATGGTCTTTATGATGCCATGAATAAAGGGATTCGTGCTGCCACAGGAGATGTGGTTGGGATTATTAATTCAGATGATTTTTATCATCGAGATGATGCAATTTCCAGGGTCGTAGATTGTTTTGAGCGTACTGGTAAGGATTGTGTTTATGCTGATGTCCGATTTGTTTCACCAGAAAATTTGGAAAAAACGGTTAGGTATTATTCCTCTAAGCGTTTTCATCATGGGTTGTTTAAAAAGGGCTTAATGCCTGCCCATCCGACATTTTTTACCTATAAGAAATACTTTGATGAACTGGGGTATTACAGGACTGACTATCGGATTGCTGCAGATTTTGAATTGCTATTACGCTATTTGTACAAATATGGGCTGACCTACGCTTATATGCCTGTAGATCTGATCAAGATGCGTACGGGTGGGGTAAGTACCCAATACCTAAAGAATAATTGGACCATCAATCGGGAAAACTTGAAAGCATGTAGAGATCATGGGCTATACACCAATTATTTCCATTTGTATTCCCGTTATTTTAATAAAGTTTTTGAGTTTGTTCCGACCATGTGGTGATGTGATAAATTGAATAAAATACAATGTTATGTTGAGTTATTCAGATTGGATAAAAGAATGGTTGCAATGATTACGGAAAACTCACTTCTCATATATGAAATACTTTTATTGATTTAATTTTCAATATTTTATTAATTAAATACCAATTAAATATTGTTGAACCTATATAATAATATTAATTTTAGGAAAGTTTTGACATTCGTAATTCATTAAGTTGAATTTTTGCAGGTGATTTCGCTGAATATGTAGTTATTGAAATAGTTATATATCAGCAATGAATTTTAAAATGAGGTTCAATAGGTGTTTACCGTAAACCATTGACATGTTTTTGTATGTGTATCTATACGGTCGGATCAATTCAATAAAAAGTCAAAAGGTCTTACTTAAAATAAAACTTCAAGATCAATTATATAGACAGTAATAATCCTTTTTCTAACATCAAAACCATTAATACAATGAAAATGAAGCAAAATCAAAGACTTGGACTAACGGGGCTTTGTTTCCTGTTTGTTCTATTGTTCATGACGAATTGTGGAACCAAAGAAATGGAATCCACGGATCCTTATCAGTTCCAAGAAGAGGAATTTGAAGCGGTTCCTGATGTTCCCGATGTAGCCGATCCAGAGCCTGAAGTGGTAGAGCCAGAAATCGGTGATGTGGTGACCTCTCCAGGTACATCTGCTGTTATCGACGAATTGGGTAATGTCAATGGAGAGAGTGATATTGATGCAGAGACCAAAAGCAACCTTGAAGATATCCTGGAATTCTCAAATGGTTTGTCTGCAAACTTTAAGTCAAAAGCCGAAAATTTAAGTGAATCGGATATCGATGCGATTTTTGATCCAGCAAACGAGCTTTCCAATGATTATAGTGAAGTTCTTAGTGCGTTGGAAAATGTCTCTCCCGAACTGTTAGGTTTATTGCCAAAAATCAATTACACTGATGATTATGAGGCGATGAATACTGAAATAGCATTCCCTGAGGAAGGTCAGCTTCGGGTGACTGTCCCAGAAGAAGCGACCCAGCGAACTAACAATGTGTATGGTCCTTGTACGGCTGCTGCTCTAAAGGCTTATGACAAGAAAATAGAAAAACTAAAAAAGCAGCGGGACAAAGCCATGGAGAAGGCCCAGAAGAATTATGAAAGACGTCTGGATGAGGCTGAGGATAGATTTGAGTCCAGATCTGATATGTTGGATGAAAAGTACCATGAAAAATTGGCTACCGTAAAAATCACCGTTCTGGCTTTATATGGCGTGGCAGATCAGGTCTCCAGTTTCAGTCCAGAGCTTGGTGCTGTTTTAAAATACTTTACCATCATTTACGGTGTATATGCAAGGCAACAAGTTGACGCTTGGTACAACGAAGGTAAGCTGTTGTTGAAATATAAGTTTACGGAGGAAAAACTGGCCGCATTGGAAGCGCGTGATAAGTGCATTGAAGAAATTTTGATTGAGTACGATAAGTGTGTAGATAAGGCCAATGAAGTATTGAAAGATGCTTTGGCAGCTTGTCATGATCAAGGAGCAGGAAATTAATTCACCATCCCGCTAGTGGATAAGATGTTTTGATATGGATAAAGCTGTATTGCCGATGGAGGTGCGGGGAGATTGCTCTCTGCTCTCCTTCGGTAATTTTTTATCGGATTTATCAAATATCATGTCCACAACAAAACCAATTTTTGAATCATGTACATCCTATCCTTTTGATTACAAGGAGCAATCCATGTAGTGATAGTTTTAGTTCTTTTTGCATTTTAAGTTTGATTCTCAAGGGGGAATGTTCATAGTCCCTTGAATAAAAAAATATTTACGGTAATTCCTTCTACACGAGAAGGGCAATGACGATTGTCGTCTTAGATCAATGAGAAAAACCACGCTTTTAATTGCCTTGTTATGGGGCATGACAAGCCCCTTATATGCCCAAATAGAGTTTAATAATTTGGGAATTGGCTTGACCTATTGGCATAGAAATTATAGTGGAATGGATGAAAGAGGCTTCCTGCCCAATTATCCGGGCGAAGGAGGTTTTTCTAAAGGTGCTGTTATGCCAAGTGTAAGTGGAGAATTGACCCTTACTGATAAATTTGCGCTTGACGGTAGGGTTGGTTTTTGGAGAGGAAATTATTCTGGAGAAACCCTGTTTTCTGATGGGAGGACACTTTCTGGAAAAAACAGGCAGACAATCATTCCGATATCCCTTGGCTTAATGTATGTCAAAGACGACATTGATTATGGGAATGTCCGTGTTTTTGGAGGGATTGGGGCCAACCAATACCTGATTCATAACGATGTCAAAATGACTTATGGAAATGGAGAGGGAACCACCTATGGGCAATCCCAAACCGCGATAAGGTATGGCTATTACGCCAAATTAGGCATGGAATACTTTCTTACTTATTACATTTCCGTGGGATTTGACCTTCGCTATAATGGTGGAAAATACCAGCAGCAAGGGGTGAATACAGAAGAAGTCTATCAGGTGGATATAAAAGGCCCGGAAGCAGGTTTTTCGCTACATATCCACTTTGATGATGAATATTAAAACCAATTGTTTCATTCCGACGAGATATTTTTGAAACAGGCTATAACACATCTGCTAGGTTTGTTTTTGGTGCTGATATTGGGCTATCAACAGGCCGTAGCCCAAATCAACTTTATAGGAAAGCCAGGATATATGACCACTCCTTCAGCAGCATGGGATGAGGATAGGCGCTTAGGGCTGTCCTTCGGGTATGTTCCCAGAAACCATTCCAAGGACATCAATCCTGGTGCTAATACACCGGTTGATTTGAATACGCTGAATTTTTATAATGTAAGGGCGGGGATTACCCGTTTCATGGAGATCAACTTTACGGTTACGTACAGGCCTTTGCTCCCTGATCAGATTGGTATAGGAGATAGGCAAGTGGATTTTCGATTTCACCTGTTACGAGAAAAAAAATACCGCCCTTCGCTGGTGCTAGGGATAACACCTCCGGGATCTGCGGCGCCATTTATGTCCCAGGATTACTTGGTGGCTACCAAGAATATTGAGGCGGGAATTTTGGATTTTCAGTTTAGTGTTGGGTATGGATCACCTTATGTCATAAAGAAAAATAGGGGAGAGGACTCTTCCACTTGGGTGATTGCACTAAAGGAGAAATTCTATAATTCACGCTACCTAGTTGGTTTTTTTGGAGGAATGGAAGTAAAACCCGTGGAATGGGGAGGCGTCATGGTAGAGTACAATACCAGCACCATAAACGCCGGTGCCTTTATAGATGTAAAAGATTGGCTGACCTTTAGTGCTTACACCTTTGAGGGGAAGTCCTGGGCCTTCAATGTCGCATTGCAGTTTGGGCTGGATTTCAAACCTAAAGAGCTTAGGGCTTATGAGAAGAATCACTGATGTTTTTTTAACGCTGCTGTTGGTGTTTTTAGCAGGAGGGACAATTTTACGAGCTCAAGGTGTGATGGATCCGGGTACATTGGAAGAGGCCTTGTACCGATATGGGTTTGAGCAAATACATATCAGGGAGGTTGAAGATAGTTTGGAGGTGTTTTTTGAACATCGGAATTTTCGAAATCCCAAGCAAAGCATGGCTTTTGCGAAACGAATAATAGAGGACACAGGATCGGACAAACCACTGATTCTGATACCTTCATATCATAACCAACCGATGGGAGCTTATGCTGGGAATCAAGGTTCCTTTCGACAATTAGACGTTGAACAATGGGGTTACTTTAAAAAGAACAACACCAAAATGGGTGGCTACCGTTTTCATTTTAGGATTATGCCTGAAGTGTCAGCCCGTTTTGGATATTACGAACGGCCGGTCCAGGCCAAGACCAATATCATCATCGATACCCGAATTTATCTTTTGCCTGGCTTGAGTGTTCAGACGGGGGTACTTTTTCCCATCCAAAATTCACTGGACAATCAGGACATGCTGCCAAAGCTGGCTCCAAGCCAGTTGACATATTTTAGACACTTTATGGCTGACCACTATTTTATGGCGAGTGCAGGAACATTTTTTTCCAACCGCTATGGAGCAGATTTTCAGTATAGATATGCCCCCTTGGAAAGTCGGTGGAGTGTGGGGGTAGAAGTCGCTTACACGGGGTTTTATTACCTACAATCCAGCCAGTTTTATATGGAAAATCCAAATGATTGGATGCTCATCGGAGATGTGGAATACCGTACTCCTATAGAGGACGTAAGCCTAAAACTAAGCGGAGGGCAATTTTTGTATAAAGATAGAGGTGCAAGGCTGGACATGATCAAACAATTTGGAAATGTAGATATAGGGGTTTTTGGGGCGCTTTCAAAAGCCGGAAATACCATTGGTTTTCAGTTTGCATTCCCATTGTACCCAGGAAAGATATTACGCGGAAAGAAGCTAGAGTTAAGGACGACAGAAGAATTCAGGTGGGAATACAATTATCACAATGAGAATTCCATCGTTCAAGGTTTTAGAACAGGTACACCCAAATTAACCGATATATCAAGGCAGTATAATGGTAGGTTTATCAGGGGGTACTGATAGGCTGCTTTTAGAAATGGTTTTGGGAGTAGGTAGTAAGTTTTTATAAATCAATTATATACAGTTGTACAGTAGTTTTTAAACGCTCTTCACATGCAAGTAGTTTTGACCCTAATTTTATCTTTTACAGTTGGATTGATGGTAATCCCCATGGTTATTTTATGGATCAAGAAGAAAAATATTCTGGATTTGCCCGGTGGACGAAAGATCCACAAACGCTCAGTACCCTCCATGGGAGGGATAGGCATTATGATCGCTTTCTTTGCGGGAATACTAGGAAGCCTGTCTGCTAGTGATTATTCCCAATACACTTATGTTTTTTGTGCCGTCCTGGTTCTGACAATGATCGGTTTTTGGGATGACAGAAAAGATATGAGGGCCAGTCATAAGTTAATTGGACAGTTGTTTGCTTTCTTTCTGGTGGTGGTATTGGGGGATATTCGAATAGAGAGTTTTTATGGATTTTTGGGGATTTATGCATTACCCATTTCCGTTAGTTATGCGTTGTCCATATTTATGCTAGTAGGACTAACCAATGCTTATAACTTAATTGATGGTCTTGATGGTTTAGCGGGGACATTGGGGGCTATATCCTGTGGTTTTTTGGGCGTCTGGTTTATGTATGCAGGGTATGCTGTTGAAGGGATTATCTGTTTGGGCATGCTGGGAAGTTTGATGGCTTTTTTGATTTATAATTGGCATCCAGCAAAGGTTTTTATGGGAGATACGGGTTCGTTGCCCATAGGGTGTTTTATCGCGGTTTTTGCACTACTCTTTATTCGTGAAAATGGGGAAATGCATCCTTCTGCAGTGTATAAGTTTCATGCGCCCATTACCGCTGGGCTTTCTCTTATGGTGATTTGTAGCTACGATACGTTAAGGGTGTTTTTAAGAAGGATAAGGAGGGGAAAATCACCCTTTACACCGGATAAGTCGCATGTCCATCATTTTCTAATGAGAATGGGACATGGTCATGATCAAGTGGCCATGTTCCTAGGGGCTATTAAATTGCTCTTTTTGGGCATGGTCATCATGTGCAGTGGGTTAAATGAGCATTTGATGTTTCCCTTTGTGGTGGGCTTGACCATCGCCTTTGGCAGTTTGATCAATGTGGTAACACTGAAAAGGATGCGTGCCAAAGTCAGAAAATCTCCCCCCATTTCACAGCGATATCCCATCAAGCCAACTGCCACGATAAAATCTAAGTCCACCTGGGAGGACGAACCAGTGCTGGAAAGCTAACGGACTTTCTATCCGTGTAAAGTGAAAGAAATATAATTGGTCAGTCCCAGATTCCGTTTGATTTGGTAAGGATCTGCGGATGACCGTCTGTTATCAGAATAGTATGTTCATGCTGTGTGACAAAACCGCCTTTGTCTCCTACCAGTGTCCAACCATCACTGAGGGTGTCGGCGTAGTTTGAATTGGTGGAAATGAATGTTTCTACCGCTACAGTTGAGTTTTTCTTAAAGCGTTCCTTGTTGCTTTTTACCCCAAAATTTAGAATGTCATCTGGCTTTTCATGGAGACTTTTTCCCACGCCATGACCTGCAAGGTTTTTGATCACCTTATAGCCTCTCTTTTTGGCTTCACGCTCTATCAAAAAGCCGATATCGGCTATTTTTACCCCACCTTTGATATTGGAAATGGCCTTTTTAAGAATCTCCTTGGAAGCATCGACGAGAGGTTGGTGATGATAAATGTCTCGGCCCAGGACAAATGATCCCCCATTATCCGACCAAAAACCGCCCAGTTCTGCAGATACATCTATATTGATCAAATCCCCTTCTTTTAGCACCTTGGTAGTGGAAGGTACCCCATGGGCTGCTTCCTTGTTTATGCTGATGCAGGTGAATCCTGGGAAGCCATACGTTTCATAAGGAGCTGACTTTGCACCGAATTCCTTTAGGATAGCACCGCCATATTCGTCAAGCTCTTTTGTAGTCATTCCCGGTTGGGCATATTGGCGCATTGATTTTAGCGTTGTTCCTACGGCTTCACTGGCGCGTTGCATTCCTTGTAATTCAGCTTCTTGGGTGATGGACATGGTTTCCTTTTTTTTTGATAGCTAACGTAATTCAAAACAAAAATAACAAAAAAAGAGGTTGCACCATTGATTTTGGATGCAACCTCTTCTGTAAATGATCAACTTTGATGCCTACTTAATCCATTACTATTTTATAGCTTGGATCATTATCGGCATAATTGACGTTTATGATTTTTTCCGCTTTTTCCAATAAGGTTTTGGAACTGGTGCTGAGGTGTCGGATATAGACCGTTTTTCCGGCTTTATCGTACCTTTCGGTCACTTTGTGCACAGCATCTATGCCGGAATGGTCAACGATTCTGCTTTCAGCAAAATCAATGATAATTTCTTCAGGGTCATTTACAGGATCGAATTTTTCTCCAAAAGCCTGTGCTGACGCAAAGAAGAGTGGGCCATAGATTTCATAGTGCTTCACACCATTTTCATCTACCCGCTTCCTGGCACGGATCATTTTGGAGTTTTCCCAGGCAAAAACCAATGCAGCGATAATTACACCTACCAATACCGCCAATGCCAGGTTGTGCAAAAATACCGTTACCAACATCACCACAATCATTACCAAGACGTCAGAAGTGGGTACTTTTTTGAAGATTTTTAAGGAGGCCCACTCAAAGGTCCCTATGGCTACCATGAACATCAACCCCACCAAAGCAGCCATTGGGATCATTTCGATGTAAGAAGAAAAGAATAGGATAAAGGTCAGTAAACCACATGCAGCTACGATGCCGGAAATCCTGTTCCGACCACCTGCGTTGACGTTGATAAGGCTTTGCCCGATCATGGCACATCCTCCCATGCCGCCAAAGAAGCCCGTAGTGACATTGGCCACTCCTTGGGCGATGCATTCTTTGTTTCCATTTCCCCTTGTTTCAGTAATCTCATCTACCAGCGTTAGGGTCAGAAGGCTCTCAATCAATCCCACACCGGCCATGATGGCCGAGTATGGTAGAATGATCATAATTGTCTCCCAGTTTAATGGTACCATCGGTAAATGAAATTCCGGAAGGCCACCTGAGATAGACGCCATATCGCCGACCGTTCTGGTATCGATGTTTCCAAAAATCACAATGCCTGAGATCACCAGGATAGCGGCCAATGCTGAAGGGATTACTTTGGTGAGCTTCGGTAAAAACTTAATGATGACCATGGTCAAGACCACAAGGGCCAGCATGATCCATAACGGAGGACCTGAGATCCACTCTTTTACCCCAGGGCTTGTTTCTATCTTAAACTGTTCGAATTGTGAAGTGAAAATGATCACTGCAAGTCCATTGACAAAGCCGTACATTACGGGATGGGGCACCAGCCGGATCAGTTTGCCTAGTTTTAATACCCCGACGAGTACTTGGATTATTCCCATCAAGACCACGGCCGCGAAGAGGTATTCTACACCGTGGGTCACGACCAAAGCGACTACCACTACGGCTATAGCACCGGTAGCCCCTGAGATCATTCCGGGCCGTCCTCCTAGTATAGCAGTGATCAGACCAATGAAAAAGGCCGAATATAGCCCTACCAATGGGGAAACCTGTGCAATAAAAGAAAAGGCTACTGCTTCGGGCACCAAGGCCAAGGCTACGGTAAAGCCAGATAATACTTCATCCTTTAAGCTGGATTGCTTAGGACGAAATAGGTTAAAGAACATTTGTGTCATGTCTTTTGCTATTTATAGATAGTATGAAATGTGATTGTACAAGGAAACTGCACAGCTGAATTTTTCAGCCGTCATGGTAATAAGGATATCAAAAAAATCTCCTCAGGGCGGAGTAGGGGTGGTCTTTATGATAATGTTGTTTTCCATCTGGTCTGCAAAGGTAACGTTTTTGCCAAGAAACCAAATAATATTCTTGATTTTGACCAACGTTAGCTTGTGTTATAGATTGCTTGAAAATGCCTTAGTGTGACTAAGAACTTTCGTGATTGTTTATTTTGAAACAAAATTAGTGTTTTGTTATGAATGATTCAAATTTTAGGTGGTTTATTAATTGTTAAGTCAATGGATTTCGATCTATTTGACGTTTCGTAAGCTAATTGAGGATATAGGGATAGTGAAGTTGTAAATATTACTAATTGTAGGTGTTTAATATTTCATTTCATTTTAATAAATTAAGGTAACGTTATCCCATGATTGGAATGACAACAGTTTTTTGAATGTAGCAACCTAAATGACACACTAATGGACTCCTATAAAAAGACCATAACTGAGTTGTTGGAATTTGCAGGTATTCAGCTGAACGGGTCAGCTCCCCATGACCCCCAGGTACACCATGATCATTTTTACAAGCGGGTGATGAGAGAGGGGTCGCTCGGCCTTGGAGAGGCTTATTTGGAAGGCTGGTGGGATTGTGAGCGGCTTGATGAATTTTTTCACCGGATTTTACGGGCGAACCTCGATCAGAAGGTAAAGGGAAACCTAAAAGTCCTCTGGCAAGGGGCCAAAGCGAGGCTTTTTAACCTTCAAACCAAGCACCATTCTAAGGACATCATTGTACAACATTATAATGTAGGGAATGACCTCTACGAAAAGATGTTGGATCAGTACATGATGTACAGTTGTGGCTATTGGGAGGCGGCTGATAACTTGGACGAGGCGCAAGAACATAAATTGGAGCTGATCTGTCAAAAGCTCAAATTAACACCTGGCCTGAGGGTTTTGGATATTGGGTGCGGTTGGGGTGGTTTTGCCGCTTATGCGGCAAAAAATTACCATGTAGAAGTAGTAGGCATTACCCTTTCAAAAGAACAAGCCAAACTGGCCAAGCAGCGATGTGAAGGACTCCCAGTGGAAATCAGGTTGCAGGATTACCGGGATGTGAAGGAGCCGTTTGACCGTATTTTGTCTATTGGAATGATGGAGCACGTAGGGGCCAAAAACCACCGTGAGTACATGAAAACCGTTTACCAAAACCTGAAGGATGATGGGATTTCCTTGGTGCATACCATTGGCAACAATGCCTCGTACCAATATACGGATCCCTGGATCGATAAATACATCTTTCCCAATAGTCTGATACCTTCAGCTGCTCAATTGACCAGTGCCATGGAAGGCTATCTTTTGTTAGAAGACTGGCATAATTTCGGATTGCATTACGATTATACGTTGATGGCTTGGTTGGAGCGTTTTCGTATGGCATGGGGTGGCTTGAAAAAGGAATACGGCCACACTTTTTACCGGATGTGGGAATACTATCTTACCTGCTGTGCCGGATCTTTCCGCGCTCGTAAAAACCAACTTTGGCAGGTGGTCATGGTGAAAGATACCTTTAAAGGAGATTATAAAGCAGTTCGCGCTGTCAATCAAAGCCATTCGGTATAATTTTAAACTTGTTTACCAAGTGCCCGTAGGGCAAACGCGTTAAGTGTTTTGAAGGGGAACAATTTTCGTTTAGGCCTAGCTATCATCCGTGCCGCTGACACTCCTTCGGGAGGTTGAGGAGCGCTTAAGCTCCTGCAGATGAATCCGCGCAGGTTACAAATTTTATCGTGCCGCTGGCACTTTGCCTCGATTTATACATAGGAAACCGCAACAGCCTATCTTACCGAATGGTGGGATGGCTGAAAGAATGATTAGTCGGTTTGGTTGAGGTTAAACTCCGACTTTGTGTTAGCAATTGAGCATCCTGCCTAATCCATCTTTGGCAGAAGGTCATAAAGAAGGTGCTGGTGACAACCAAAAATGATTACACACAAAAGTGTAAGTTCCGTAGGAACGGCAGATATAAATGCAAATAACCTGAGCTCGACTTAATTTTAGTATAAAAAGCGTCATACGAACCCTTTTAAGGAGGATGTGGCAATCCCGAAATGCCGAGACTTCCACGGCTTCCACCCGCTCAGGCCTCCCTCTAAGCCTCGCAGTGACGGTTTTATAATCGAACTGAGGTAAATAGGGATTTTTTTTAAATGCGTTTGCCCTTTAAGTGCCCGGTATTTCTGATTGTTTTTAAGCAGGTTTTGGTAAGTTTGTATGGGTGAGTGAATTCACCTAGCTAAATATAAAGTGTTTTAATAAACAAGCTACTTATGCCTGACGGGAAAAATAGAAAGGATATTCAAATTGGAGACTTGGTAGAGGTCGTCCAGAAACATCACCAGCGAACTGGAGAATTAACGGAGGGCTTGGTGAAAAGAATTTTGACCAAATCGCCACAACATCCCCATGGAATCAAGGTGCAACTCGATACTGGCGAAGTGGGTAGAGTGAAAAATATTATCGAGGAAGACTAAAAAAGGAGCCTTAAAGCTCCTTTTTTTGTTCAATGCTTACATCCAAGCACTCCAAGGGATCCTTGAAAGAATCAAAAGCAATGCAATTCCATAGAACATATACAGGCTTCTGAATCTAGCCCTGTCTTGAGTCAGCTTCTTGGCACGGCTATAACCTACGGTTACGAGGATGACCGCAATAATATTCATAAGAGGATGCTCAAGGGCGTATAATCGACTGACTGAATCCGCCATGGCATTTCCACTGGTCATATTGCTAAAGCCCAATGGACTGATGAAATAAATGATGATGCCTACCAATAACTGGATGTGGAGTGGAATCAAGCCGATAAGGCCAAATTTACGGTCTTTGTCTGTAAAATTCCTGTTTCCCAAGGCACCAACGAGTGCATAAATAAAAACCGCTATCAAACCGGCCAAAACCAAGTAGGCCATTCCGGAGTGAAGGTGTTGAATTCCTGTTTGCATGTTGTCTCTAATTTTTGATACTCAAATTAACGCAAAACTTAGGAGATTTTAACGGATTTTGATCACTTTGTGTTGAGTGGACAGGCGAGATGTGCAGATGTAAATCAGCCTACTGTATATTATCTACTTGAATATTATCGGCATAACTGCTTCCAATAGGAACGGTATGTTTTCCAATGGTGACTTGGTGTCTTTCTATTTTATCAATTTTTGACTTATTGGCAATGAACGAACGATGGATGCGGCAAAAGTAGCTTGGCAATAACTTTTCAGCATCTGAAAAGGTCATTCTTGTCAAAATCTTATTTTCGGGTGTTTGGAAAGTGACATAATTTCCTGATGCTTCCAGGAAAAGAATATCTTCCAGCTTTACCTTGACTTGCTCATAGCCTGTTTTGAGGAATATAGAAGTGTTTTCGGAAGTGTGTTGGTTTTTTAGCATCCAGAGCTCGTTTGCTTTGGTACAGGCCTTGATGAAGCGGGGAAGGGAAAAGGGCTTCAGCAGGTAATCGACTGCGTCCAGCTCAAAGCTCTTAACGGCATGTTCTGAATAGGCAGTGGTAAAAATAATCATGGGATTATGCTGAGGGAGCTCTGCAAATTCCATCCCGGAAATATCCGGCATTTTAATGTCCAAAAAGATCAGGTCCACAGCATGATCCTGCAAATAGTCCAAGGCCTTAAAGGCATTGGTAAAAGTGTCCAACAGGGTCACAAAGGGGACCTTGGAAGTATGGCTTTTGATTACTTCCAAGGCCATAGGTTCGTCATCGATGGCGATAGCGTTCAGCATGGATCAGGGTTTGGTCAATTGTATGGATAAATGTACGAAAAATTCCATGTCATTTTCCCGTATCACCAGTTCGTGGCGCGTTGGATAGAGCAGCTGGAGCCGCTGTTTGACGTTTGGCAAGCCGATACCGGAATGTTTGCCTTCGGGATCATCTTCGCTTTTACGATGGATACTGTTATAAATGTCCATGTGTAGCGAGCCCTCCAAGCACCTAAGGTTAATTCTTACCCATGATTTTTTTTGTAGGCTGATGCCGTGCTTGAAGGCATTCTCAATAAAGGGAATCAGCAGCATTGGTGCGATATTACCTTTGCAATGCTCTTCTTTTCGATTGAATTCGATGGTGATGTTTTCCTGAGTTTCAATTCTTAATTGCTGCAGATCTACATAATTGATCAAATAATCAATTTCCCTGTCCAGCGGGATGGTTTCCTGTGTGTTTTCATGCAGCATAAAGCGCATCATATCGCCTAGTTTTTGGATGCTTTCAGCCGTTTTTTCTGCATTTTCTTGAAGCGAGATGCCATAAATGGTATTCAGGGCATTGAAAAGGAAATGGGGATTGATCTGGTTACGGAGTTGTTTGAGATCAGTGGTCTTTTCCTCCAGTTGTACATTGAGTTTGTCCAGCTTTTCGATATATCCTTGGTATTTAAGGAATAATGCATTTGAAATGGGATTGATCACCAGTACCAGAAGGGCAACCGCCACTGAACCGACCAGGATAATTTCTTCCTCACCAGAGGCGGCCGCAATGGTAAAGAATGTGCCGGCCATTAAGCATATCAATAGCCCATAATATACCTTTGAGGCTTTTGTTTGACCTTTTTGTTTTTTGCGATAGACTAAAAAGTAATTGTAAATGAAAATGACAATAAGTGATGGAATTACGATCGCATAAATGATCAAGATAATCATATTGTAAAAATGATGAAACTTAAAGAGGAATATCAGCAAGAAGATATATAATGCCCCAATTCTGGAAATGTTATAGGCCAAATAGTTAGGGTTTCGCTGCGCCATGGTGGCCTTTTCCAAGAATGATACCACAAACATATAACCCACGTAAAGGGCCACAGCGGCAAAGTAAAATGGAATAAACATGTCATCTCCCCATTCGGCACCCATATAAAAGGCGCCAGTAGCTATCCAAGAAACTATAAATATCAACAAGCTGAAAAGGATAAGCTTCCATATTTTGTGTTCAGTCTGGTAATTAGGGACCACTTTCATGTGCATAAAGTAGAAAGCAGCGAAAAGGATGGCCGGAATAAAAATGGTCGAAAAGTACCGGGCCATTTCGTCCGAATTTCCCCCAATGTAGCCGATACTTATTTTACCGCCCAATATATTGGTCAGGATGATCAGGAAGAATACCCCTGCGACCATCCACCATTCCATTTGTTTAAATTGTAGAGCTTTTTCTTTCATGTTCAAATTTGCTAAATAATGATGAAGCAATGATAGCTTTTGCCTGATCGGTTCCCAAAAAAATGTGACCAATCGTGGGGATTATGGGGTGAAGAGGGAAGATGGAAGTGAGGGAATGAATGATGAATTGAGAATGAGGAATGAGCCATTAGGAATGTGAACGGTTGTGCTGGGTCTCTGCTCCAGCACGGGCAAGTTTTGAGTCTCTGACTCAATTAAGCTGTTCCAGATTTGTAACCCTCTCAGTTAATACCATATTTAATAATGAAAATAATATTATCCATTCAACACTAATCAGGGAAGTACACACAGGACCTGTCCCGGTTTTCGGGAAAACGCTTCTGACTAAAAGGCCAACATCAAATCAGTGTTCATCAGTGTATAAAAGTGGTTAACTTAATGACTGGTGTGGAAGACCGGAGGAGGAAGTGAGTATTGAAGCCGAAAGCCGCTGCTGTGGCTTGCCGGCTCGGTGCTGTGGACTTCACCATAAAAAAAGGTGACACAAGGGCCACCAGTTTAGGGTTCTATAGGTTTTGATAGGATGTTCTCTTTACTTCTTTAAAGTAATTTAAAATATCATTCTGTTCCAAATGTAAAATTTCCGCAAACGGTTGTGCAATCAATTTCGGAACAATAATTTATATGGTTTCTAAATAAAAGGGTTAAAATATTGGGCTTGTGATGGAGTTTATGTAGGTTCATGTTCTTAATTTTGGATTGCGTAAGTAAGTACAAAAAATGTCCGAAAAGCATCAATTAACATTAAAAGATATAGCCAAAGAATTGGGCTTGGCCGTATCGACCGTTTCGAGAGCACTGAAATCACATCCTGACATCAGTGAAGAAACCATTAAAATGGTAAAGGATTATGCCGAAAAGCATCATTATGTGCCCAACCTCTTGGCGGTTAATTTCAGAAAGAGCAAAACATTTAACATAGGCCTGATCATTCCGGAATTGGTACACCAATTTTTTTCTTCCATCATCAGTGGTGTGCTTAGTGCATCCAATGACCAAGGCTACAATGTCATGATCTGCCAATCCAATGAGCAGGTGGATGATGAAAAGAAAGTGGCCAAGGCACTGCTGAACAGTAGGGTGGATGGGGTCATCATTTCACTTTCCAATGAGACCACCGAGGTGGGCCATTTGGAGGAATTCTTGGCAGCGGAGATCCCAGTGGTACAAGTGGACAAGATCATCGAAACTTTTGATACACCAAAGGTCATTGTTAATGATTTTAGTGGAGCACATCAAGCCGTGACTGAATTGATCCATAAAGGCTATCAAAAAATTGCCCATATCCGTGGAAGACTAAATGTCCATCATTCAAATGAGCGCTTTAGGGGCTATGCAGAAGCATTGGCCGAAAACGGAATGGTATATCGAGATGACTACATCAAGGTATGTGATTATCTTAACCAAGAAGAAGGGTATGAATTTGCCAGGTCCCTGATGGAAGGTGAGAATCCTCCCGATGCAATCTTTTGTGTGACTGATTTGGTCGCATTGGGGGTCATGCGATACTTAAAGGAATCTGATATCCATGTCCCTGATCAAGTAGGCGTGATCGGGTTTAGTAATTGGCAGCTGGGAGAAATCATCAGCCCCACACTTAGTACCGTACATCAGCCAGGCTTTGAATTGGGGGAAAAAGCAACTGCCTTATTGCTTGACAAAATCAATAATGGACTGGAAAGCCCTAATGAACTCGTGGTATTGGATGCTGACCTGATCGTCAGGGAGTCAGTAAGGTGAGCACTGGACAAGCAATATTTCTTGGGGAATGAATTTCGACAAACTTTCTTGGAGTTTTGCCCAACTTGATTTTCAGTATAAAGCGCTATTGGTGTCCATTGGGTTTAAGCGTGAATTTATAAGTGCTAGGAAGAAAATTACTGCTAAAACAATGAGATTTAGAAAGGGCGTTGCCCATGGCTCAACATGTTACGCTCTTTCAGGGCTTTTTATGCTACTTGGCTTTTCCCTTTTAAGAAAAAAATCAGCGCAAATCATAATCATCTGCCCTATCAACACTCCATCAGCCCCAAGCTTTTCTACTCGATCCGAAATCGTTTGACAAGAGACTGTTAACAATGAGGAGGCAATAGCTTAATGTTAGGGTAATTTTGGAAGAAAAATATTGGGTGTGTGTTAAAATAAAATTAACTTTGGGCAAATTACACACGCGATGGAGACGGCCCTTACTTTCTTAATGTTTACACTAGCCTATGGGCTGTGTTTTCTTTCATTTTATCCGGAAAAATACTTGCGAAAGTTCAGTTACAAGTATTCCCATAAGCAAATCCCTGAATACAAGAAATTCAGGCTAGCTGAGCCGATGTTTTTCAGTTTTCTGGCCGGCTATCTTGTTGCTTTCGCTATTTTGTTTCTGATGCCCTGATTATATTATTGAGTAAAGTGCCCCAATATTATTGCATGCTCCAATTAATGTCGGTGTATGGGTATTAGGAGAGTGATTGGTTTTCTTTGGAGGCAAGTTCCAGAATTTTATCAAATTCGGTAGGTTCTAGGTCTTTGAAGAAATAGTGGACAGGATTAATGGTACGGCCATCTTTGATGACCTCGTAGTGCACGTGAGGAGCCGTAGAGGAACCGGTGTTGCCCACCGTGCCGATTTGGTCGCCCCTTTTTACGTTTTGGCCCCTACGTACATTGAATTCATTCATGTGTCCATACCTGGTTTCAAAACCAAAGCCATGGTCTATCGTGACAGATTTACCATAACCACCAAATTCTGTTTTGACCTCTTCGACCACTCCGTCGCCGGTTGCATAAATAGGCGTGCCTTTGGGGGCGGAGAAATCAATCCCGGTATGCATTTTTCTTACCTTTAGGATAGGGTGGATACGCATGCCATACCCAGAGGCAAGTCTTTTGAGGTCTTCATTATGGATGGGTTGAATAGCGGGGATTGAAGCCCAGTATTCTTCTTTATTGAGGGCTTTTTCGGCCAGTTCATCATAGGAAAGTGACTGGATGTACATTTGTTTTTTGAGCTTGCCCACCTTGTTCATGACGTCCATGATCAGGTCCTCTTGCTGTAGGCCCTTTTCTTTAAGCTCCCTGAATCGGTCAGATCCACCATAGCCGGCGTCCCTAATGGAGGAGGGGATGGGCTCTGATTCGAAGATGACCCGATAGAGGTTGTCATCGCGATCCTTTAAGTCGGTCATCATCTCATTGAGGTGGGATACCTCTTTTTCCATCATTTCATAGTATAACTTCAGCTCTTCATTTTCTTGTTTAAGCATCAGCTCCTTTGGGCTGTCGAAGTAATAGCTAAAGACCATAAGGATCCCAACTGCAAAAATCGAAGATAAGGACAGGAAGCCAAGAACGCCCAATAAAATGTCCCATTTGCTTTTTGTGTATCGTTCGTATTTACAGGTTTTGGGATCGTAGTAATATTTTATTCTACTCATTATTAATTAAATGGTATTTCTCCTATTTTTGTACCCCTATGAGTGGGTTTCTTGTGGAATATCTCGCTTGAAACATGCCAATATAGGCATATCAGTTGTATAATCCGAATTATTTAAGCATATAACATCTTACATGGACGCTAAAAGAATCAGAAGTACTTTTATCGAGTATTTCCAATCCAAGCAACATCAGTTTGTACCTTCAGCACCAATCGTGGTCAAGAATGACCCGACACTTATGTTTACCAACGCAGGAATGAATCAATTTAAGGATTATTTCCTTGGGAATGAGACCCCTGCGAGCACTCGTGCCACTAACAGTCAAAAGTGCCTGAGAGTTTCTGGAAAGCATAATGACCTGGAAGAAGTAGGCGTGGACACCTATCATCATACAATGTTTGAGATGCTGGGAAACTGGTCTTTTGGTGACTATTTTAAGAAAGAAGCCATTGCTTGGTCTTGGGAGTTGTTGACAGAAGTTTACAAGTTGCCCGTTGACAGGCTTTATGTGACGGTATTCGAGGGGGATGAAGGAGATGGATTGGAGCGGGACATGGAAGCATTTGACATGTGGACAGAGCATGTGGCCAAGGATAGGATTCTCTTTGGGGACAAAACGGATAATTTCTGGGAGATGGGGGATGTAGGTCCCTGCGGTCCGTGTTCCGAAATCCACATTGACCTGCGTCCAGAGGAGGAAATCAAGGCCAAGCCGGGAGAAGAACTGGTAAATGCTGACCATCCACAAGTCATTGAAGTCTGGAACCTGGTATTTATACAATTTAACAGACAAGCCAATGGAAGCCTTTCCGAGCTTCCAGCCAAGCACATCGACACAGGAATGGGCTTTGAGCGATTGGTAAGGGCCATCCAGAAGAAGACCTCCAATTACGATACAGACGTGTTTACGCCGTTTATTGCAGCAGTGGAAAAGAAGGCGGGTAAGCATTATGGAGAAGACGAGAAGATCGATATAGCCATCCGGGTGATCGTGGATCACATCCGAGCCATATCATTTACCATTGCAGACGGGCAGTTACCTTCCAATAATAAAGCAGGCTATGTGATCAGGAGGATCTTGAGAAGGGCAGTGCGGTATGGATATACATTTTTGGGCTTTCATGAGCCGTTCTTGTATGACTTATTGCCATTGCTCTCTGAGCATTTTGGGGAAATGTTTCCCGAGATTTCTTCACAGCAAGATTTTATTGCCAAGGTCATTTATGAAGAGGAGGCCGCTTTCTTGCGCACCTTGGATAATGGCTTGAAGCGACTTGAACAGATCAAAGCAGACTTGGCTGACAAGGGCGAGCAGGTGATTTCCGGTAAGGTGGCCTTTGAGCTGTACGATACTTTTGGTTTTCCGCTGGACCTGACTTCCTTGATTGCACGGGAGAGTGGTATTTCGGTTGATGAAAAAGGATTCGATGTAGAGATGTCCAAGCAGAAAGACCGCTCAAGAGCTGCGGCAGAACATGAAACTGGTGACTGGGTGCAAGTCGGAGAAGATGCGGGGGTGGAATTTGTGGGATATGATAGCCTGGAGACTACCAGCAATATCATCAAGTACAGGGAAATCAAGGAGAAAAAGGGCACGAAATATCAATTGGTGCTGGATGAAACACCCTTCTATGCAGAAAGTGGCGGACAAGTAGGTGACAAGGGCATATTGGTAGGAAATGATGAGACCATCAAAGTCCTTGATACCAAAAAAGAGAATGACCTTATTGTGCATTTTGTGGAAAAACTTCCCCAGTATCCCGAGGCTACTTTTGCCGCTAAAGTGGATGGTGCAAAGAGGGCATTGACGATGAATAACCACACTGCGACCCATTTGCTTCATGCTGCACTTAAGGAAGTGCTGGGAGATCATGTGCAACAAAAAGGATCATTGGTAAATGACCAATTATTGCGCTTTGACTTTTCACATTTTAGCAAATTGAGTGATGAGGAAATTTTGCAGGTGGAGCGCATCGTCAATAAAAAAGTACGGGAAAACATCCCATTGCTGGAGCAGAGAAACGTGCCTATAGAAGAAGCTAAGAAGATGGGGGCTACGGCATTATTTGGTGAGAAATACGGAGAATTTGTGCGAGTGATCACTTTTGACAAGGACTATTCTGTAGAGCTATGCGGAGGAACGCACGTCAAGTACACCGGCCAAATCGGTCTTTTCAAGATTGTTTCGGAAGGATCGATTTCTTCTGGGGTGAGGAGAATAGAGGCGATTACAGCGGATGCCGCTGAGCAATATATCGATGAGCAGGTGAAAGCCGTGAAGTCCCTCCAAGAATTGCTAAAAAGCCCCAAAGATATCACCAAAGCTGTGGAAACACTGGTACAAGAGCGAAATGAGTTGAAGAAGGAAATAGAGTCCCTGCACTTAAAGCAGGCAGGTGCACTGAAGGATGAGCTAATCCAAGCTGTTCAGCGGGTGAATGGTACAAATCAAATCATTGCCAAGGTAAGCCTTCCTTCCGCAGATGCCCTCAAGAAACTGGCCTTTGAATTGAAGAATGAGGTGGATCAAGTGCTTGCCGTCATCGCGGCAGATATCAGCGGCAAGCCTCAGATTGCCGTAGTGATAGCCGAATCGTTGGTCGGTGAAAAATCACTAAATGCAGGTAATGCCGTCCGCCAGCTTGCCAAAGAAATCCAAGGTGGGGGAGGTGGACAGCCTTTCTTCGCTAC
This sequence comes from Echinicola rosea, assembly GCF_005281475.1. Taxonomy (NCBI): domain Bacteria; kingdom Pseudomonadati; phylum Bacteroidota; class Cytophagia; order Cytophagales; family Cyclobacteriaceae; genus Echinicola; species Echinicola rosea. Next base: position 3,620,971 of record NZ_CP040106.1, read on the forward strand.
AGCTGGTGGAAAGCATCTAGAAGGACTCGATCAGGTCGTAATCAAGGCCAATGAGATGTTTTCTACCATCTAATCGTGTAATAGCCTGTTATGAATTTGGTTTTGGGGTAAAACTCTGCCATTTTTGGTTAATTTAACTATAGAACAAATTATTCATTAAGTAAAATGCCTTCACAGGAGATCAAAGATAAGTACGAGTTGGTAGTGGGACTGGAAGTCCACGTCCAATTGCTGACCAAAAGTAAAATGTACGCCTCGGATTCCACGGAATTCGGAAACTTGCCGAACACCAATATTTCGGTCATCACATTGGGGCACCCGGGAACACTTCCCAAAGTGAACAAGCGAGCGGTGGAATTTGCGATGAAGCTAGGTTTGGCCTGTAATTCTGAAATTACCCGAACCAATATTTTTGCCCGTAAAAACTATTTCTATCCTGACCTTCCTAAAGGATACCAGCTTACCCAAGACAAGAACCCTGTATGCGTGGGTGGAATCGTGCCCATTACACTGGAAAAATCAGGGGTAAAACGTGAAATCGAGCTTACCCGGATCCATATGGAAGAGGATGCAGGTAAATCCATGCACCTTGCGGGTGAGGTGGATACCTTGGTGGATTATAATAGGGCAGGGGTGCCTTTATTGGAGATCGTGACAGAGCCGTGTATCCGGGCATCTGAAGAGGCTTATCAGTTTATGGCAGAGATCAGAAAGCTGGTACGTTATTTGGATATCTGTGACGGTAATATGGAAGAAGGTTCCATGCGGTGTGATGCCAATATCTCGATCCGATTAAAAGGCGAAACAGCATTGGGCAAAAAGGTGGAAGTAAAAAACATGAACTCCTTCCGGAACGTGGCTCGGGCCATCGAGCACGAGTTTGAGCGTCAGATCGAATTGATGGAGAAAGGAGAAACAATCATTTCCGAAACCCGGACTTTTGATGCCACTACCGGACTTACGGCGGGTATGCGGACCAAGGAAGATCTGAACGATTACCGTTATTTTCCGGAGCCAGACCTAAGCCCTGTGGTGATTTCAGAGGATTGGCTGGAGCGTATCAGCGAATCCATGCCTTCTCTTCCGCGTGAATTGCATGACCGGTTTGTGAATGATTTTGGGCTTCCCGAATACGATGCCAATGTGCTGACGGACAGCAAAGAAATAGCCCTTTATTTTGAGGAACTTTGTGGTGAAACGAAGAATTACAAAGCCGCCTCCAACTGGATGATGGGGCCCGTAAAGTCTTATTTGAATGAGCTCACCCTACATATTGAGGATTTTGCTGTTCGGCCAAAACATTTGGCTAGTTTGATTGCTTTGATTGATGAAGGAAAGGTAAACTTCTCCGTGGCTTCGCAAAAGATCTATCCTGAGATGATTAAGGATCCATCTAAGACACCGTTGGAGATCGCCCAGAAGCTCAACCTGATCCAAGAAAGCGATGAGGGTTCGCTAAAACCGATCGTAGAGAGTGTGCTCGCAGAAAATGAAGCAAAAGTAGCAGAGTATAGGTCAGGAAAAAAAGGCCTTCTTGGCATGTTTATGGGACAGGTGATGAAAAAATCTAAAGGAAAGGCAGACCCTAAAGTGGCCAATAAAATTTTAACAGAACTCTTAGAAGACTAATTTTATGACGAAGTTCAATTATGTGTTTTTGCTTGCTGCCCTTTTATTGGTGGCAGCCTGCTCCAATGAAGTGAAGGAAGAGGCCGTTTTTGATGGTGAAGTGATCATCAGTGGAAAGCTCAAAAATACACCAGAAGGTGTGTTGATCCTTTCAAGGTACACTGATAATAGCGTGGAGCCCATCGATACCTTGTCCTTACAGGATAATGGCAAGTTTGAATACAACCTTAGCCTCGAAGGGCCGACCTTTTATGAACTTGATCTTTTTGGGGTAAAGCAGGTAAGGTTGGCGCTTTATAATGAGGATGTGACGGTAAATTATGATTTTGATGATGAAGAAAGCCTCGCTGTATCCGGTTCTTTTGACACCGAGCAGGTCAGTAAAGTGGATCAACTGGCCGATGATTATCAAGAGCAGATCAACCAATTAAACAGTGATTATTACGAAGCACTTTCAGCGAAGGACGAAGCGGCCGTAAAAAGCATCCAAGAGAAAGCATTGACCTTGGAATCAGACCATTCGGCAAAGGTTAAAAGTACTATTGATGGAATGAATGGAAGTTTTGCGGCATTGGCAGCAGTGGGAATGCTTAATCCCAGAAATGACTTTTCCTATATCGATAGCCTAGTGACGGAACTTGATCAGAAATATCCCGAGACCAAAATGATCGTAGCGTTGAAGCAGCAGCTTGATGAAATGAGAGCACTCAGCATTGGACAGCCAGCTCCTGAGATAACACTTCCCAATCCAGAGGGAGAGGAAGTAAAGCTATCCGATTTTAAAGGAAAATACGTCTTAATAGACTTTTGGGCGGCCTGGTGTAAGCCTTGCCGGGAGGAAAATCCCAATGTGGTCCGTTTGTACAATGAGTACAATGCCGAAGGGTTCGAAGTATTCGGAGTGTCTTTGGATAGAAGCAAAGATGCCTGGGTGAAGGCCATCGAAGAGGATAATCTTACCTGGACCCACGTATCGGATTTAAAATACTTCAATTCTGAAGCGGCAGCAACCTATAAAATTAATGCTATACCTGCTACCTACATGATTGATCCTGAGGGTAAAATAATAGCAAAGGACTTAAGAGGGCCGGCGTTGGAAAATAAATTAAAGGAAATTTTCGAATAGTGGAATGCTTTTTGTTTAAAAGCACTAGCTGGAATTTTAAATAACCATCGTACTTAATTATTAATCTATCTAACATGAAAAAAAGTAGTTTTAAATCACCACTAAGCAGGTTAGTCACCCTAGTTCTTTTTGGGTTGTTAGCCATGGGTGCTTGTAAGAGTAAGAAGAAAGTAGTAGAGGCTGCTCCAGAACCAGCACCAGTGGAAGAGCCAGCGCCTGCTCCCGCTCCCGATCCAGAGCCCACAGCCGAAGAAGTAGCTGTAGGTAAGTTGGAGGGATATTTCTCCAACATCGCGACTGCCAGTAGCGTACAAAGTGCGAATAGCTCTATTCAAGAAGCTTTGAGTATGTTTTCGAATCAAAACACACCCGTTTTGATCGTTATTCATGAAGAAAATGGTATCAAGGATTATGATGAGCCAACGACCATCGCCAAATACCTCAATTACCTAAAGGATACCAAGAAGAACCTAAATTTCATCAGTGATGTGAGATTGGATGGAAGTGGAAAAATCACGGAACTGGAACTTCGTCGTAGATAAAATAAGGAACAAAGAATAAAATAACCATGAAAAAACATATTCAAGCATTCATTTTACTGTTTTTTGCGACGGGTCTAATCGCCACGGCGCAATCTGATAACATCAGCCCTCAGAGGAAGCAGGCCATTGATTCATTGGCACTGGAAAAGGTAAAAGACCTTAGTAAATATATCAGCATCATCGGGAGTAAGGAAACCCAATTCTCTGAAGCAAACAGGGTAATGGACCGTGCAGAAGAACTCTTTGCACCAGGATCTGAAATGGGCGTTTCTTCCTTGAGCTCTCAGGATGTAGCGTATTATCCAGTAAGAAGATATTTTGAGCGTCTGATGGCCCTTAACTATGATAATGTGACCATTAGCTGGTATGATATCCACTATATCTCTGATCTGGAAAGACAACCTGACGGCCGATACGTAGGCGTGGTGACGATTTATCAGCGATTTGAGGGTACTTCTGTAGAAACAGGCCTAAATTATAAAGATACCACCAAGAAAGACATCACTATTTATGTAGAGAAAAAACAAACTCAGGTAGCCGGAAGAACTATCGAGTTTTGGGATGTGATGCTGGGTGATATTAGAGTGACTGAAACTTCCGCATGAAGAAATTAAGCTTATTAGCAATTATCATAATTTCATCCATACAATTTGTCTCGGGGCAGGGCTTAGGCGGCCCCGGGCAAATTAAGGATGACGGCAGATTCGCTGCCTCTACCAAACAACTAAACCAATTCTTTCGACGATTTAATGCTGAAGAAAGTGAAGACGGGATGACGCGATATCACAATGGTGATGAGTTGTACCATAATCGCGACCTCAGAATAAAATACGTCAACTTACTTTTTGATAATGAGACTGCCAATATAACCAAAAGTCTCAAACAGGAATTTATAGACTATGTTACTGCTGAAAATTACCCGCAATACCTGAATTTTCACCGAGAAGACTGGTTTGCCGAAGTGTCTTCTGTGTTTACCTTTAAAGGTAAAAGGACCAATGTGACATTGTTTATGGAAATTCAGCAGGAAGGGCTTGGTTTTGAGTGGGTCATTAAGAAAGTAGCTTTTGATGGATTCAAACCTTATTTTGATAAAAAAGAGGGCAAGGAAAAACCTTTCCTTCATCCACTGAGCCATGAACTGGGTTTTATGAACCTCCGAAAGGCCCTTCAGGAAAATGATACCCCAGAATCATACACATCAGATGATTATAAACCCGACTATCTAACGCTTTTCCTTTACGAGATCAAGAGTGGCAATATGAAATTTGAAACGGTAAATGGAGTGAAATTTCATTTTTTCCAAATTGGAAATTGGTATTTTGAAGTTTCTCAGTTTAACCGTCCAGGATTCAATACCGGTTGGCTTATTAGTAACCTTGCTAAGGTGGTCAATGAAGAAGAAAAAGAGGCTATTTTAAATTATATCTATGATCAGAAGTAGGCTATATATCGTCTTATTGGGATTGGTGCTTTTGCCAAGAATGGTGTCCGCCCAAGATATGGGAGATTACTCCAAGCAGGAAGTGAAGGATTTCTCCCAGAAAGTAGAAGACCAGATCCAGTTTCTGGAGTATTTTCTCAATACTGTAGGAAGCGCCGAAACATCGGCGAGGGACAAGGATGTGATCATTACGGAAAGCTACAAGAAGATTTTCAGGGATGGCAAGGTTCAGGTAGAAGATGACCTGCTGCTAGACCGCCAAGTGATCACCAATAAGGATGTGCCTGCTTACTTAAAAGACGTAGAATTTTTCTTCAAAGATGCCAGTTTTAAGTTTAAAGTAAGGGATGTAAAGCCCTTTCTCAGGGACAATGACGAGTTGTCCTTTTTGGTATCCATGGATAGAACCCTTAAAGCCATCGGTTTGGACGATGAGGAGATTGAAAATACCAAGCCCCGTTTCGTGGAAGTCAATCTGGATCCACAATCCAGTGAATTGAAAATAGCGAGTATTTATACCACCAAGTTGAGCCGTGATGAGGAATTGACAGAGTGGTGGAGCAATATTTCCTTGGAGTGGGAAACCTATTTTAGGGAGAAATTCAACCTCATAGAGGATTCCATTACGATGGAACATCTAAACCGAATAAGTGCCATAGACAGCTTGGACTTGTCAGACAATAAGCTCATTCAAGACCTGAAGCCTTTGGCATCACTAAGAGACCTTAAGTACATCGATATCAGCAATACGATGATTCGTGAGCTGGGACCGATTAGTAATGTGACATATTTAGCCTATTTGGATGTTTCCAATACGCCTACGGCAGATATCCAATTTGTGAAATATTCCGATAATTTACAGTACCTGAATATTTCCAATACGCTCATCGAGAATATTGATGACCTTACTTCATTGGCAAACCTTAAGGTGTTGATAGCTGAAAACACCCCTCTGATGAGCTTTGCGGGCTTGAATTCGTTTAATGGACTAGAAGAGCTTAATCTGGAAAAAAGTGGTCTCAATAACGTAGAAAATATCAATCAGCTAACAAACCTAAAGCGATTGAATATAAGTGGAAATTACCTGATCAATTTTGAGTTTCTAGCAGACCTTAAAAATCTCGAAGAGATTAACCTGTCAAGAACAAATATTGGAAGTTTGGATCCATTGAGAGACCTTGAGCACCTGGCCGTCGTAAGAATCAATGAAACTTCTGTGAACAATCTTACGCCGTTGGAGCAAAAGAAGAGCCTAATGACGGTATATGCTGATAGGACAGAGATAGCGGAGGAACAAGCAAATGCCTTTGCAGTAAGTAATCGAAAAGTTTTATTGATCCATAATGTCGAAAACTTACAAACATGGTGGACAACATTGCCAGAAGGATGGGAGGAAGTCCTGAGAAAGTATATCCCGGGCAAAAGTGGCAGCATGCCGTCAGTGGAAGAAATCAGTAGAATCGTAGGAGTGGACTCCTTGGACCTTTCAGGCAGTGACATCACTAACCTGCGACCTGTAATTAAATTTAAAAAGCTGATTTCTCTAAAGTTTGATGACACCAAAATCCATGAGCTAAGTCCTGTCAGGGAGCTGCAGACGCTAAAACAGCTTTCTGCCAATTATGCACCGATTGCCAATTTGGAGGATGTAGGTGCTGTAGTGGGCTTGGAAAAAATTTCCCTAAAGGAAACTTTGGTGTCGAGCATAGAACCGTTGCAAAAACTCCACAGTCTGGAATACCTTGATGTGGATGGTACAGAGGTGCCCAAATGGGAGGTGCAGACATTGCTGCAAGTGGTGCCCAATGCCAATATTATTTTCAGATCTGAGGAGCTCAAAGGTTGGTGGAACAGCTTGGATGGTGATTGGCAAACGCTCTTTGTAGAAGAGTTCAATATTTCTACCGAACCAAACTCCCGTGAACTGCACAAGCTTACCTCCAGCAGGGAACTGAAAATTCAGCGAAAGAGTATTCAGAATTTGAGACCTCTGGTGGATTTTATCAATTTACAGACCTTGCAAATCCATGATGTACCATTAAGAGATATTACGGACCTGTCCAGTTTTGAATTGATTAAAAATCTAAGCATAACCCAAGCTCCAATCACTACTGTGGAGCCATTGGCAGGTTTGAAAACCCTAAAACATCTTAACCTTTCCAATACTGGTGTGGAAGACCTTCGACCCTTGGAAGGGTTGACGAATTTGGAAACATTGATTTTGTCAGGGACTAGCGTAAGGAGATTAAGAGGACTGGATACTTTGCATAAGCTCGAAGAGCTGGATATAGCCAGTACTGATGTTCGCAGCATAAGGGATATAGAAGACCTTCGCGGACTCAAAAAGCTAAGCTGCTTTAATACACGAATCAACAGCAGGCAGATCGATAGATTTAAAGAGTCCAATCCTGAGTGTGAAGTGAGGTACTATTAACCTGAGCTCGACTCAATTTTAGTACTAAAAGCGTCACATTAGGAACCCTTTAAGGAGGATGTGGGTTGGAAAAGGGTGTGGCAACTCGCCGCGGCGAGCTGCTACGGCTTCCACCCGCTCAGGCCTACCTCTAAGCCTCACAGTGACGATTTTATAATCGAACTGAGGTTATTAGGATTATATCCATAATCAAAATATAAAATAGCCGTAACAAGATTTCTTGTTACGGCTTTGTTTTTTTTAAAGATGACCCAAATATTTTTAGGTTCAGTAGGTTTATATAATCTTGCAAGAAAAGGATTGATCAAATGCTTTACTGGAATCAATTCACCCTATGAGGAGCCATTGACACCGGATTTGAAAATTTCTACGAAAGTTCCAAACGAAACGAAATGTGTAGAACAGATATTAAAGCTGCTTGAGGATAGGAACTTTATTTAAAAAAACCGGAAAAGCGCTCTGTCGATTCCGGTCTTGACTATGGTTATGGTGGTCGATTACATGTGTTCATCCTTATTGTTTCCCTAGTTTCGCATTTGAATTGCGACCTGCTGAGAAAAGCATTTGTAATGCCTCCATGCTGTGAGACCCCAGAAATATAGCTTGATCCGTAAGTAGCTGCTTATTAAAATGTCTTGGTAGTCCACGTAGGCACAGGTTTTCGCCCATTGAATTTACAATCACAAAATGGTGGATTTTTTCATTCTTATTTTTTCTAACCGGCTTTAGTATTTGGAATCGCAATATTTGTTGAGCAGGGCATAGATAAGCGAAAACATTAGCGGGTTTAATTCATTCCTAGTGTTTTGGCAGGAGCATCTTTTACGCATCTGAAGCCTACATTGGAGGAGCCGCTGTCATAAGCATGACCTTGACGGGCACTGGGCCTGTAGTTGATGCAGTAGTTGTCAGAGCATAAGTATGAGCCACCTTTTATGACCCTTTCTTTTGCGTAAGGATTGGTAGGATTGTAGCATTGGTTCATATTGGCATCCAGTTTAGGGGCATTTCCAGTAAGCCGCTGGAATTTGATCGCGTCAAACCAGTCATCGGTCAGTTCCCATACATTACCGATGATGTCATAAAGTCCATAGTCGTTTGCAGGAAAATTCTTTACCGGTGCGGTGCCCATAAAGCCATCCTTTCCTTGATTTCCATTTGGGAATCGACCTTGAAAAGTATTGGCCATAAACTTGCCCTGTGGTCTTAGCTCATCACCCCAGGAATACCTTTTTTCAGTCAAGCCTCCTCTGGCAGCAAATTCCCATTCTGCTTCAGTCGGCAACCTCTTACCAGCCCACTCTGCATAAGCCAAGGCGTCGTCGTAGGCGATATGAACTACGGGGTGATCCATTCTGCCTTGAAGGTCTGATCCTGGACCCTCTGGATGTTTCCAGCTGGCGCCAGGTGTCCATTTCCACCAATTGGAGATATCCCTCGTATCCACGGGTTGGGAAGGAGCCACGAAGACCAATGACCCTGCTTGGAGCAGGGATTCATCTGGCTTGGGAGTGTTGGGTGGTAGTTGTTTTTTCATTTCCTCCCAATCAGGCTTCTTCTCAGCGATGGTCACATAACCTGTTTCGTCGACAAACTGTTTAAATTCAGCATTGGTCACTTCTGTTTCATCCATATAGAATCCATTTACATGGCGCTTGACAGCCGGCCTTTCCACGGGATAGGCTTCTTTTTCATCGGTTCCCATCATGAAGTCTCCTCCAGGGATCCACACCATACCTTCTTGCTCGGATTTACCTTGATGAGTAGCTTGTTCTACTGGCTTGGAATTATTTTCAGAAGTGGCCTCTGCTGTACTTTTTCCTTCACTACAGGCCCAAAGCAATCCGGCTGTTACAGCTAGGAGCAAAGTGCCGCTAAAGGATTTTCTATAGATAGGTATATTCATAATGGTTAGTTTTATCGCTAAGTAACTAGTTTAGGTTTAGTGGACAAGTTATGTGCTTGATTTTTAAATGAAAAGTAGATCGTGTAAAGATTGCACCAAAATAGGCAATTATTTGCAGTTTGATGCCGTTTTGCGCTTATGAGTGGCTTATTGGTGACAAAAATCGTCAACGAATGATAAGTTAGGTGACAGGCAAAGGCTAAAGAAATAACTTGTTAAAGAGTGACGGTTCATGGATTTTTAATCCTACTTTCATACAGCTCGATGAAATGATCAACGCTAATCTTCTTTACCAGTTTGCCAATAAGCTCAAAGGGAATAGCATCCGGCTTTTTAAACCTAATGCAGCTTTTTCCCATGTCCAATTTGTGCTTGCTGTATTTGGGAAATTCGTTAATAAACCATTTCATGACCTGATCGTCTGCATAAATACCACAATGGTAAAGTGCGATAAAGTTTTTTTGATTGGCAATGGACATAAAGGGAAGCGGTAACCTAGGATCACAATGATATCCTCTGGGGTAAATGGAGTGAGGCACGACATAACCGATCATTCCATAGCTCATGGTTTCCTCAAATCCTCTTGGAAGATTATTGAGGAGGGTTTTCCTGAGTGTAGAAAGTGCATTTCTGCGATCATTGGGAACCTTTGAGAGGTAATCGTCTGGATCTTTAGCTTCTATTTTCATGGCGAACTGCATCTGCTAAGTTTTAGGAAAAGGCTGGGTGATGCGTTGCCTCACCAATTCCTTGACTGATTCTCCTAGCAGTACTACGGAAGAAATCACCAATAAAAGGTAATTTAGGATGATGGTCAAGTTAAAAGGAAGGGCTTTGATGCAATAGATGGTAACGGCAATAAATATCAAGGCGCTAAACCCACCTCCAGCGATCCCCAGCTGAGGCGATTTAAAATGGGCTAATAGTAGGACAGCAGTGATAATGGCTGGAACAGACCAAGACAGCTTCCCTGAAAACACCAAATAAGTCGCTTCTTCACCAAAAACAGCATAACCGCAAACGGCAATCCAAAAAGCTGCCATACCAATTCTGAGGGCCATTTGGCTTATTTTTTCGATTTGAAGTAGTTGATTGACCATAGCTGTTGATTTTTACCTTGGGTTATGTGTTGAGTTTATGATATAAACAGAATAATTGGTTACTATGGTTAAGCTATGAAATATTGGGAAATAAAAAAAGCGACCTGAAGAAACAGGTCGCTTTCTATTTTCCGCTGGGGAGTATTTTATGCATCACTGGTATTGTCGTGAAGCTTCCCTAATTCTTGGTCAATGGTCCATAGTCCAATGCCTTCTTCACCAATAATGTCAAACAGCTCCAGTGCTCTACGAGCAAGTGTTTCCTCTTCACGTTGTTCGGTCACGTACCATTGCATAAAGCTGAAAGTGGCAAAATCCTTCACCCCAAAACAATGATCCACAATGATGTTTATGGATTTTGTCACTTGAATTTCATGCTCCAAGGTGAGTTGGAAAATTTCCTTAAGGGAATTGAAATGATGCTTTATGCCGGTAATTTCTGGCTGTACCGCTAAACCACCTGCTTCATTGATGTAATGGAAAAGCTTCAACATATGTTGTCTTTCTTCTTCCGCATGTTCGTAAAGCAATTTGGCGGCATTGTTATAGCCCATCATATCACACCAAGATGCCATGCTCAGGTAGGAAGCAGATGATTTGCCTTCCATTTCAATCTGCTTGTTCAACATCTTTTCTGTATCGTGTAGTAACGAACGTTGTAGCGTTACGATTTCTTTTTCTTTCGTCTTCATAATCACCTTTTTTTAAGTTCTTGTACAAACATAACCAAATATTTAGAGGATAGTTCATTGTTTTATAACTGTTTGCAGAATTTAGAATTGGTATAATTAAAATTCTAAAGAATTAAATTTGGTTAATGTTAATTTGAATTAAATATAAATAAAATCTGTAAATGTACTATGTGCTGAAATGAAGGGTGTTGACACGGTTTATTGGTTGATTTATCAGGTTAAAAATTCCTTCAATGCCTTACTTTCATCATTTTTTTTTAAAATTGTCGTATGAAAATAGTTGCAATGATTCCAGCACGCTACGGTGCTACACGTTTTCCAGGTAAGCTGACATCAGACTTGTGTGGTAAGCCCGTTATCGTCAGAACGTACCTAAGTACTGTGGCCACAGGATTATTTGATAAGGTGATTGTGGTGACTGATCACGAGCAGATTGCCAAACAAATAGAACAGGAAGGTGGAACGGTTTTTTTCAGTCAGAAAGCACATGAGAGTGGATCGGATCGTATAGCTGAAGCAGTAGCGGATGTAGAAGCCGATGTGGTGGTGAATGTACAGGGAGATGAGCCCTTTCAAGATAAGGAATCATTGTCTGGATTGGTAAAAGCGTTCGAAGATAAATCAGTAAAGGTAGCCTCCCTAATGCGAAAAATTGAAGATGATGTAGATGTCATCAATCCCAATTCGGTCAAGGTAGTGGTGGACAAGCAAAATTTTGCCCTTTATTTTAGTCGCAGCCCCATTCCTTTTGTCAGGGATAAGTACCAACCGAATTATTATAGACATATCGGTGTATATGCTTATACCAAACAGCTTCTGCTGGCCTATACTAATTGGGAAAAGACCATGCTGGAAAAGGCAGAGATGCTTGAACAGCTACGATTATTGGAAAATGGTATTCGCATTAAGATGGTAGAGACTACACATGAGGCCGTTGCCATAGATACCAAATTGGACTTGGATAGGGCCATTGCATTCTACCAGCGTTATTCCCAATAGCTCCTTGTAGATGCAGTTATGCAACGGCCTTTAGGCCAATGATAGAACCTATTAGCAACATCAGAAATCCTATTCTAAGCCAATTAGAGGGCTCTTGGAAAAAGAAAATCCCTACCAGAACTGTTCCTGCCGCACCAATACCGGTCCATACTGCATAGGCTGTACCCATGGGAATGGTCTTGATGGCTTGATTGAGCAGATAGAAACTTAAACTAATGCTGATGAAAAATGCTACAGACCACTTGAAATTGGTGAAGTTGTTTGCCAGTTTAAGGGATGTGGTAAAGGCGACTTCAAAAAGTCCCGCCAAAATCAATAGTAACCAAGCCATAATGATGTTTTTTACAAAGGTAGCACTAAGTGGAGGGAAGAAATTTAACATAGGTTAAAAAAATCAGGTTCTTTAAGATTTACTTTGGGTAACTGATTTGGCCTTTTGCTCTCATACAGCCTACTTTTCCCCTTTTACTGTTGCTGCTTTTTTTCTATAGGTAAAAAATGAAGCCCCAAAAAAATACCGAAATGCAGCTATTGGGCTAAAATCAACATGGTCATATCATTTCCGTCTTATCCTACTCAGGGATACTTGGCTAATCCCTAGGTATGATGCGATATGGCCTAGGGAAATTCGTTGAAGTATCTGAGGGTGCTCACAAACCAATTCATGGTAGCGTTGTGTGGCTGTTTTGATTTGCCGGTCTATCAATCGCCTTTCGGTTTTAAGAAGCTCCAATTCGATTAATTTTCGCCACCAATTGGCAATTTCAAGACTTTCCTGACAGCACTGGTCTAATTTTTCGTTTTTTATTTCCCAAAGTTGACATTTTTCCAAAGTAGTGATGCTTTCATATCCGGGGCTATTTAGGATTTTGCTGTTGTAGGAAAACAATAAGTCACCTTCAAATCCAAACCAAAACGTAACCTCTTTTCCGTCATGGTTAAGGTGGGCCTTCACACAGCCATTGATGATAAGATAGCTTGATCTTTCCGTTTTTCCTTCTTGGATGATGTTGCTATGTGGACCTAACGATACGACCCTTCCAGATTTCACGAGTTTGTCGATGGCCTGATCAGAAAGACCGTATTGTAGGGATAAAAAATCTGTTAGACCCATGTCAATTGTTCAATAAACTTAAGGTATGGACAGCCGAAAGGCCAGCGGTCTCCGTGCGTAATCGGCTCTTACCTAAGCTGACTGGAATAAAGCCTTTGGCTATGGCCTTATTAATTTCTTCAGGGGAAAAATCTCCTTCCGGGCCAATTAGAACCAGATAAGCTCCTTTCTTTTTTGCCAAATCAAATAAATGGTGGCTATGGTTTTCATCGACATAAGCGATGAACTTTTGCTGCGTTTCATCATGGTCACGTATATCCAGCAATTCCTCAAAGGAGGTAAGTGGGTTGATGATGGGGAAATGAGTTTTTATGCTTTGCTTGCATGCTGATATCATTTTTTTTTCCAGCCTGTCAGGCTTCAAAAAGCTCCGTTCTGAATTGGCTGTTTTAATAAATGTCAATTCACTGAAACCTATTTCTGTGATTTTTTCCAGCATCCATTCCATTCTGTCCGTATTTTTGGTCGGTGCGATGGCCAAGTGGATGTGATGGTCGGGCGGGGGAGTCTCTTTTTGCTCTATAATGCTTAACTCAGCTTTTCGTAGGTCGCATTTGGTGATCTTGCAGGTAAATAGGTGACCTTTGCCATCAGTCAGGGACACTTCATCCCCAATGGATTTCCTCAATACCTTCACCAAATGCTTTGATTCGTCTGGGGTGAGGGTGATGTTACCGGAATGGGGGACGTCTTTCTGATAGAATAATTGCATGAATCGGTGAGTTTTGGACAAAGATATAAAGCTTGGGAGGCCTATACCAATAAAAAAAGCGCAAATCATCTGATTTGCGCTTTTCCTAACCTTAATTAACCTTTATATAATTTAATCCTTAGAAAGTTCCATGTTTACTGGCTTACCCTTGATGGTATTCCTTTTCATGACATTGATAACATGACTGGCATCTTTAGATGGTACATCTACAAATGAGAAATTATCAAAGATGTCAATTCCACCGATTTGACGACCAGAAATGCCTGCTTCACCGGCGATAGCACCCACGATATCGTTTGGCCTGATTCGATCTTTCTTACCTAAGTTTAAGAACAGTCTGGACATGTTCGCTTCTCTTCTTCCTCGGTCTTTTCCACCTTTACGGTCTCTTGAACGGTCTCCACGGCCTTTCCTGCCACCTCTATCAAAGCGATCCCTTCCACGACCTCCTCTTTCTCCACGGTCTCTGTCTCGACCCAGATTAAGGTCAAAGTTCATGTCGGAAAGTTCTTGGATAGATTTACCCATTTGCATCTTCACCAACCCAAGAGCGATCTGATCCATGCTCAAACCACCGGCAAGCATTTGACCCAATGCTGCTTCAAAAACTTGGTTGTCTTCCTCTTTGGATAGTGTTTCGGTAACCTCTTTTCCCAATTGGTCCTTTTTCTGGTCGATCATCTCGGACACAGAAGGAGGATTCATTTTGGTCAAGGATGTTTTGATATATCTTTCCAAGTCTTTCAGCCTGAAAATGTCTTTTCTTCCAGTGATGAAAGAAATGGCCATTCCTGAACGACCCGCTCTACCTGTTCTACCGATTCGGTGAACATAATATTCTTCGTCAAGTGGAAGGTCATAATTAAATACCACTTCCACATTATCCACATCAATCCCCCTAGCTGCTACATCCGTAGCCACTAATACGGTGCAGTGACCTTTTCGGAATTTGTTCATCACCTTGTCACGCTGAGCCTGCGAAAGGTCTCCGTGTAGTGCTTCGGCCATGATTCCCCTGGCGATCAAACCTTCAGTTACCTCGTCTGTAGCCCTTTTGGTATTACAGAATACTACGCCAAGGTTAAACTGATGGATATTGATCAATCGCGTGATCAGTTCCATTTTTAATGGAGGCTTGACTTCATAATAAACCTGGGAAATGTTCTCTACGGTCAGCTCTTTCCTAAGGATTTTGACAATCTCAGGATCGGTCTGGTATTTTCTGGTCAAGTCCATGATGGGCTTGGCCATAGTGGCAGAGAAAAAGATGGTCTGACGGTCCTCAGGCATTTGGCTAAGAACCGTTTCGATGTCTTCTCGGAAGCCCATGTCGAGCATCTCATCAGCTTCATCCAGTACGATGGTCTTGACAGTATCCAACTTTAAGGTACCGCGGTTCATGTGGTCCATTATTCTTCCTGGAGTACCTACAACGATCTGAACACCTCTTTTTAGGGTTCGGATTTGTCGGTCAATTGCCTCACCACCATAAATGGCCGTACTGAAAATCCCTTTTTTGTGTTTGGCAAGTTTGGTGATTTCACCTTCTACCTGTACTGCTAGTTCCCGAGTAGGGCATAGTATTAGTGCCTGTGGATGCTTACTGCTACTGTCCACGCGATCTACAATAGGAATCCCGAATGAAGCGGTTTTTCCTGTTCCAGTTTGCGCTTGGCCTATGACATCACGGCCTTCCAGCATTAAAGGAATTGATTGAGCTTGAATTTCTGAAGGTTGGGTATAGCCCATACCTTCCACTGCCTGTAGAATTTCTTCTGAAATTCCCAGGTCTGCGAATAAAATTTCGTTTTCCATGAATTTTTCCTTACTCCTGCGCCTTGATTTTCCTTGAAATAACCCAACACTACCGAGTAAGGAACCTCATGACTCAGAAAAGTTCTTTTCTTAATTGAAATGCAAAGGTATGTGTAATTATTGGTTTATACAAATTATAATTAGGTTTTTGTGAATCAAATGGTTTGGAAGAAAAAAAATATTTGGTGGGACTGTGGTGTTCAATTGCCGTCATGAAGGTTTTGTATCATCTCAATGGGGTATTTCTTCGGTTGTAAGAGGGCACCTGTGGGGAAATAGATGAGGCCAGTTACCTTATCCTTGATACACGATTATTTTCAATGGGGAAATTTTTATACTGCCTTGGGGTATTTTACCTTAAGAAAAAAAGCGGGGCCATTGAGCCCCGCTTTTGGATATTAGTTACAGTTACTAATTGAATTAAGATTTTATCTGTCACCCATGTTGACATAAGAACGCTCATTGGCACCAGTATATACCTGTCTTGGTCGGCCAATAGGTTCGTTGTTTTCTCTCATTTCTTTCCACTGTGCAATCCAGCCAGGAAGACGGCCCAAAGCAAACATCACGGTAAACATGTCCGTAGGGATGCCAAGTGCTCTGTAGATGATACCAGAATAGAAGTCCACATTTGGATACAGCTTTCTGTCCACAAAATACTGGTCGTTAAGTGCTGCTTCTTCCAGTTCTTTGGCGATCTCCAACACTGGATCATTTACGCCCAATTTACCCAATACATCATCAGCTGCTTTTTTGATGATCTTGGCTCTTGGGTCGAAATTTTTATATACCCTGTGTCCAAAGCCCATCAGTCTGAAAGGATCATTTTTGTCCTTAGCTTTATCCAAATACTTTTTAGTATCTCCGCCATCTTCTTTGATCGCTTCTAACATTTCGATCACAGATTGGTTCGCCCCGCCATGAAGAGGACCCCAAAGGGCATTGATACCTGCGGAAATAGAAGCGTAGATGCTGGCTTGGGAAGATCCTACGATCCTCACGGTAGAAGTAGAGCAGTTTTGCTCATGATCAGCGTGAAGGATAAGCAGTTTGTCCAATGCTTTTGCGATAATTGGATCCACTTCGTATTTTTCTGCAGGAAGCGCAAACATCATTTTCATGAAGTTGGAGCAATAGTCAAGGTTATTATCAGGGTAATTTGCCGGATGCCCCATTTTGTTTTTATATGCCCAAGCTGCAAACGTAGGTAGCTTGGCCATTAATCTTACAATGCTCAATTTGATTTCCTCTTCTGTCCTGTTTGGATCCAGAGAGGTTGGGTAAAAGGCAGTCAAGGAACAGATCAAAGAAGACAATACGCCCATCGGGTGTGCCACAGAAGGGAATCCGTCTAAGATCTTTTTGATGTCTTCATGAACTAATGTATGATAGGTGATTTCATTTGCAAACTGGTCATATTGCTCTTGAGTAGGAAGCTCACCATAAATTAAAAGATAAGAAACTTCCAAAAAATTAGACTTTTCAGCCAAGTCTTCGATATTATATCCTCGATATCGAAGGATCCCTTTTTCTCCATCCAAGAAGGTGATGGCACTTTTGGTAGATCCTGTGTTTTTGAATCCTGGGTCTAAGGTTATCAATCCAGATTGGCCTCTTAATTTGGCAATTTCTATTGCCTTCTCATTTTCAGTTCCTTCTGTTACTGGTAATTCATATTCGGTACCATTGAAGGATAACTTAGCTATTTCAGACATAAGTTTTACGTTTATCTATTTATGGTTTTGTTCAATCGTGAAACCGTATTTGGCGGCCTTAAGTTAATAAAAAACCGCCTTATTTTCACAATAAACAGTATATATTACACGAATAAAAATAAGTAATTTTACTTATTTTTTTATTAAGGTTATTTATTGCATTTGTTTTGCGCAATAATCAGAAAAACAGATCTGGTTGGGTTAATGTCTTATGGGGCATATGCTCGAAAACTCAGAATAAAATCTTGTGTTCGATATAATGGGTGTTTTGGGAATAAGCAAAAAAAAAAATAGTCCACCGTGGCGGACTATTTTAATGTTTACTTGCAGAAATGCTCAAAAACTTCTACTAAATGCTCTCCAATAATTTGGGCATTCCTTCCTTCGATGTGATGTCTCTCGATAAAGTGTACCAGTTCACCGTCCTTAAACAATGCCATGGCCGGAGAGGAAGGAGGATAAGGAAGGCACATCTCCCTAACCTTGTTTACAGCTTCGGTGTCATTACCAGCAAATACCGTAGATAGGGTTGTCGGCCTTGCATCGGTTTTGTCAAGGGCATACTTTACACCAGGTCTTGCAGCACCTGCTGCGCAGCCACATACAGAGTTGATGACGATAAAGGTAGTTCCTTTGTCATTTTTTAAATGATTCTCTACATCTTCAGCGGTTTTAAATTCTTTAAAACCCACTTCTGTCAATTCAGCACGCATTGGTGCTACTAATTCTTCAGGATACATAATATCTTCTATTTTAATTTAATGCACTTACATAAATCCTAGTTCCAATTTTGCCGCTTCTGACATCATGTCCTGGGAGTAGGGGGGATCGAAGGTAAGTTCTACTTCCACATCATTGATGCCTTGGATCTGCTGGATCCGGTCTTTTACTTCAGCAGGAATTGACTCTGCAGAAGGGCAATTGGGAGAGGTCAATGTCATTAATACATATACGTTATTCACAGGGAAAACACTGATTTCATAGATCAGTCCCAGCTCATAAACGTCCACAGGGATTTCTGGGTCATATACCAATTTGATCGCTTGGACCACCTTGTCCCTTAGATCAGGAATATTGGCAGGTTGTGCAGTTTGATTTTCTTCAGCCATAAATCTACACGTTTAGTTTTGATTGGTAAGCTAATGCGTATAACTTCATTCGTTTGATCATGGAGGCCAGACCATTGGATCGCTGGGAACCAATGATATTGCCCATGCCTATTTTTTCGATAAAATAAAGGTCCTCATCGATGATTTCCTTAGGAGATCTACCGGAGAGTACCCTGATTAGCAGACTGATCAGACCTTTGGTAATGTCCGTATTGGAATCTGCTTTGAAAATGACTTTTTGGTCTTTCACTTCAGTGGTTAGCCATACTTTTGACTGACAGCCTTTAATCAGGTTTTCGTCCAGCCTGGCTTCCTCGGGAAACTCATCCAATTGGTTCCCCAATTCCATGATGTAAAATATGGTTGACTCTCTGTCTCCTTCCAGAATAGAAAATTCGTCTATGATTTCTTCCTGAACTTGCTTGATGTCACTCATTTATTCTTCAGTTTGGCAATTTTGCGGACACTTTCACAGAGCTTGTCCACTTCTTCTTTGGTGTTATAAACAGAAAAGGAAGCCCTAACAGTTCCCTCAATATTAAATCGGTTCATAAGAGGTTGTGTGCAGTGGTGTCCCGTCCTTACCGCAATTCCTGCTGCATCTAGCATCATCCCCACATCAAACGGGTGCATGTCCTTTATCAAAAAGGAAAGAACACTTAATTTTTGATCTGCGGTTCCTACTGGAATGAAGCCTTTAATGTCTTTTAATTGATGTTCTGCATGGTGGAGCAAGTCTTCCTCATGCTTTCTGATATTAGTTTTGCCCAGTTTATTGACAAACTCCAAGGCCATTTGGAAAGCAATCACATCTCCAATATTAGGAGTTCCTGCTTCAAATTTAAAGGGGATTTCATTAAAAGTGGTCTTTTCGAAGGTTACTTCCTTTATCATTTCTCCACCACCTTGGTAGGGAGGCATGGCTTCCAGAACTTCTCTTTTTCCATAAAGCACGCCCAGACCAGTGGGGCCGTAGATTTTGTGGGCAGACATGACAAAAAAGTCACAGTCTAGTGCTTGTACGTCTATATCTAAGTGTGCAGAAGATTGGGCACCGTCTATGAGCACTTTTGCGCCGACTTTATGGGATTTGTCGATGATCTCTTTGACAGGGTTGATGGTGCCGAGTGCATTGGAAGCATGGACCACTGCGACCATTTTGGTCTTTTCACTCAGCAGCTTGTCAAATTCCTCCATGATCAGTTCTCCCTTATCATTGATTGGGATGATCTTTAGTGTTGCACCCGTTTCTTCGCATAGCATTTGCCAAGGGACGATATTGGAATGGTGCTCTAATGTACTGATGATGATTTCATCTCCCTTGCCAATGAATTTTCTTCCATAGGTAGCGGCCACTAGGTTGATGCCTTCTGTGGTCCCTTTGGTGAAAATGATTTCCTCTTCCTCAGCCGAATGGAGGAATTCCTTGCAATAGGTTCGGGTTTTCTCAAATGACCTGGTCGCACGGTCTGCTAAGGTATGGGCACCACGGTGGATATTGGAATTGTCATGGGTGTAATAAGCAGACAAAGCTTCCAGCACCTTTTTTGGTTTTTGGGTAGTGGCCGCATTGTCCATATAAATGAGCGGTCTTCCGTTTACTTCTTGGTCAAGTACAGGAAATTCTTCTCGGATATGTTGGATATTCAGCGTCATGGATGGCGTTTATTGGTTGTTCGATGGTTTTACCCGATAGCAGTGATGGTCCCAAAAGGCTTGAGCATCAGGTTTTTTTGCACTCTTGACGAAGATTCATATTTCGTCCGTATCTAAGCCCCGGTGTTCTGAAAGTAGGAAACAGGTTTTCATCATCGGGATAAAAGAGGATGGGGCCAAAAAGCCCCATCTCCATCCATCATTTCTTTAGGGGCTTACAGGTTCCCCAATCGTTCTTGTACGAGGGCTATGCAGAATTCCCGCAATGGCTCGATTTTGATATGGTCTAGAATCTCTCCTGCAAAAGCATATAGTAATAAGTTTTTGGCTTCTGCTTTGCCGATTCCTCTCGCTTGGAGATAAAACAGGGCTTCATCATCTAGCTGACCAGTGGTACAGCCATGGGAGCACTTCACATCGTCTGCCCATATTTCCAATTGCGGCTTGGTGTTGATGATGGCATCCTCAGATAGGAGAATGTTATTGTTTTGCTGGAAAGCGTTTGTTTTCTGTGCATCTTGACGCACGAAGATCTTTCCGTTAAATACACCTCTTGACTTATCTGCAAGAACGCCCTTGTAGAGCTCGTTGGAATCTGCATGCGGCTTGGTGTGATCTACATTGGTGTGGTGGTCCACATGTGTGTTGCCGTTGAGCAAATAGAGCCCGTACATATTGCCCTCACAACCGCTGTCTCTGAGGTTGAGGGTCAAGTTATTGCGTATCAAGTCCCCTTTAAGCGAGAGCGTTACTGTCGAAAGGGTGGCATCACGATGGATGTCTGCTTCGAAGTTATTGACTTCTATTGCCGCATCACTTTCGTTTTGGATTTTGTTGTAATATAGGTGCGCATTTTCATGGACCATTACCTCTGTCAAGCTATTTAGAAAATAGGCTTCACTGTCCACGCTGATGATCCTCTCAATAAAGGTGGCTTGGGCATTGGCCTCTCCATGGATAAAGACCCTTGGAGCGATGACCTGACCGTCATTTGCCTGGCAGAAGTGAAGTAGTAAGATAGGCTTCTCCACCACCTTGTTTTTAGCGATGTGGATATGAAGACCATCTTCAAATAGCACAGTATTTAAGGCATTGAACGGTTCCTTTTCGGATTTTGCAATGGTTCCGACTTGACCAGCGGTATCAGCGGAGAGGTCAGAAAATGAAGAGATGGTGTAATTTTCTTCAGTGTAGATAGAGCGAGAGGCATCAAACTGCCCATTGTTAAATACCAATACATCAGCATCCAGTTCGGGGATCAAGGCTTCTTGCACCTGCTCAGGAGTCAGAGAAAGGCTTTTAGCTGTTTGAAGATTGGATATTCCGCTTTCTATCTTTTTACTGATAGGAGTGAATTTGTACTCCTCAGCTTTGGGGGCAGGCAATCCTTGTTTTTCCAGGATATTCGCAGCAGTTTGCCTAAGCTCGGGCAAAGTGCCGGCCGAAGCATTTCGGGCGATTTCCAAGAAGGAATCCGTTAGTTTATTTTTAGCTATTGTAGTCATGAATATTCAAGAAATGTGTGGTTTGACAATTGGACAAGTTGATGATTAGACAGAAGCTCCGTCCACATCCGCTTTGATCCAGTCATATCCATTTTCTTCAAGATCCAATGCCAGCTCCTTAGAACCGGATTTTACGATTCTACCGTTATAAAGTACATGGACATAATCAGGAACGATGTAGTCCAACAGTCGTTGATAGTGCGTTACGACGATGGTGGCATTGTCTGGTGACTTGAGTTCATTGACGCCATTGGAAACGATTTTGAGGGCATCAATGTCCAAGCCTGAATCGGTTTCGTCCAAAATAGAAAGGGTGGGCTCTAACATGGCCATTTGGAAGATTTCGTTTCTTTTCTTCTCGCCACCTGAAAAGCCTTCGTTCAGGGCACGGCTCATTAATTTTTGATCGATTTCGACCAACTTCATTTTTTCCTTCATCAGTGAAAGGAACTTTACAGCATCCAAAGCTTCTTTGCCTCGGTATTCCCGCACTTGGTTTACCGCAGTACGAAGAAAATTAGTGGTGCTCACACCTGGGATTTCTACCGGATATTGAAATGCCAAAAAGACGCCTTCTCTGGCCCTGTCTTCAGGATTCATGTCAAGCAAATCCTTGCCATTGAAAGTCACTTCACCATCGGTCACTTCATATTCTTCTCTTCCTGCCAATACTGATGCCAATGTTGATTTTCCAGAACCATTGGGTCCCATGATGGCATGGACTTCACCTGCTTTAATTTCGAGGTTGATTCCTTTCAGGATTGGCGTCCCTTCGATAGATGCGTGTAGATTTTTTATGGATAACATGATTTGAACTGATTTCTTTCTGATAATTGGTAATAAGAAAGCTTTGGGAAACCTATGTGGCTCCCAAGCTTTTTACATAATAATGTATGGTGGATTATCCCACGCTGCCTTCCAAGGTCAAAGCCAGGAGCTTTTGGGCTTCCACTGCAAATTCCATCGGAAGTTGGTTCAATACCTCTTTGGCGTAGCCATTTACGATAAGGGCTACTGCATCTTCACTGTCGATTCCACGTTGGTTACAGTAGAAAATCTGGTCTTCACCGATCTTGGAAGTAGTGGCTTCGTGCTCTACTTTGGCAGTAGGGTTTTGGATGTCAATGTATGGGAACGTATGCGCTCCGCATCGATCACCCATTAGGAGGGAGTCGCACTGTGAAAAGTTTCGGGAATTTTTTGCCCTTTTCATCACTTGGACCTGACCTCTATATGAGTTTTGGCTATGCCCTGCTGAGATACCCTTAGACACGATCCTAGATTTGGTGTTTTTTCCAATATGGATCATTTTGGTGCCCGTATCAGCTTGCTGATAATTGTTAGTTACCGCTACGGAATAAAATTCACCAACAGAATTATCTCCTTTAAGGATACACGATGGATACTTCCAAGTCACAGCCGAACCGGTCTCTACCTGCGTCCAGGAAATCTTGGAATTGTCGCCAGCGCAAATACCTCTTTTGGTGACAAAGTTATAGATACCGCCTTTGCCATCCTTGTCCCCAGGGAACCAGTTTTGGACGGTAGAATATTTAACTTCAGCATCTTTGGCAGCATAAATTTCTACCACTGCAGCGTGCAGTTGGTTTTCATCCCGCTGAGGAGCTGTACATCCCTCCAAGTAGGAAACATAGGATTCATCTTCGGCCACGATCAAGGTTCTTTCGAACTGACCTGTGTTGGCAGCGTTGATCCTAAAGTATGTGGAAAGCTCCATTGGGCATCTGACGCCTTTTGGAATATAGCAAAAAGAGCCATCTGAGAATACAGCTGAATTTAGTGCTGCGTAATAGTTATCAGTCATTGGTACCACCGAACCGAGGTACTGCTTTACCAGTTCAGGATGTTCATGAACAGCTTCACTGAAAGAACAGAAAATGATACCAAGTTTACTTAATGTATCTTTAAAGGTAGTACCGACTGATACTGAATCCAGTACGGCATCTACTGCTATGCCTTGCAGCTTCTTTTGCTCATTGAGGCTGATACCGAGTCTTTCATAAATTTGCAGCAATTCAGGGTCAACCTCATCCAAGCTCTTGGGCTTGCTTTTCTGCTTGGGTGCAGAATAGTACTTTAAGGCTTGGAAATCTACTTTGGGGTAATGGACATTTGCCCATTCAGGCTCAGTCATATTTTGCCATGTACGGAAAGCCTTGAGCCTCCATTCGAGCAGCCAAGTGGGCTCCTCTTTCTTGGCAGAAATCCAACGGATAATTTCTTCGTTCAAACCGGCAGGAGCTTCATCCGCTTCAAAATCAACAGACCAGCCGTGTTCATATTCTTTTGAGGTGAATTCCTCTAAAATTTCGTTGTCTTTGCTCATAAATCGAGTTATTTAGACTAATTACATTTTGTACCGCAAAGATATAACATTAATCTAAATTTATATGTTCAATGACAATGAAAATTCTTTATGGGGAATAGAAAAAAACTATGCGCTGGCTTAAAAAACAAAAGTTTTCATAACCAAAAGCATGAATTTCATACTTTTGGTTATGTGGGAAAAAGACAAATAAAACTCCAAATTTTTATCTAATTTTTTAAATTAGATTTAATCTAAATAATCACTTTTCTAAGGAAAATTACTTAGCGTCTTGCTCAAAAAGCTGTATGGGTCGATTTATGCTTTCCTCTAATACTATCAAGGTTTCTGTTCTATCGATACCATCTACTTTTTGGATTTTGTTAAGGACATCCCGCAGATGGTTGGTGTCCTTGCATATGATTTTAGCAAAGATGCTGTAATTTCCGGTAGTATAATACGCATTTACTACCTCAGAAATTTCCTTGAGCTTTTCGATTACATTGTCATAAAGTGAGCTTTTTTCAAGGTAAATCCCTAGATATGCTGAAATGTCGTAACCCAATTTTGAAAAATCGATGTTAAGGGTGGCGCTTTTGACAATTCCCATATCTTCCAACTTACGCATCCTCACATGAACAGTACCAGAAGAAACGTAAACCTTCTTTGCAATCTCCGTATAGGGGGTTTTTGCGTCTTCATTAAGTAATGAGATGATCTTTAAATCAACATTGTCAATATCTAAATTTTTATCCATTATTTAATTATTTGGTTACCTTAATTTGAATAAAGATGCATTCAAATTGTTGAATTGTCAAAATTTACGCGAACATTTTTTTTGATTTGCAAAATTACAAAAAATGTATTTACTTTGGGATTACATTGTTTGAAAGGGTAATTATTTGGAAAGCAATCGATTAAATTAGAATAATTTATCGTTTTCAAATGAAATACTTGCAAAAACAATGGTTTTTATATTGAAACTTTTAATCTCTAAAGTTATATTTGGGTTTATATTCTGAAAAGGGTCTTGCTACTGGCAAGACTTTTTTGTTTTATGCTAGCCACATCCAAATCCTACCACTGATCCAACAATTGATAAATAGTTTGTGGATATATCCTTAAATTTTCACCTTCATTTTATGGATACTATAATTTTCTAAAAAGCCCTTTTATAAATGAACAGATTAAACGTTATTTTACTATTGATGCTGGTAAGCTGGTGTGCTTATGGCCAGGATAAAAGATCCCTTAAACATGATGATTATGACGGATGGGAGTCTGTATCATCTACCAATCTTAGCCCTGATGGTAATTGGGTAGGGTTTGAAATTAACCCTCAAGATGGCGATGGACGTTTAAAGGTCGTTCGTCATGATGGTGGGGAAACCAATTATTCGATAGCAAGGGGCGATCACTATGCTTTTTCCCATGACAGCCACTGGGTCGTAGGAAAGATCCTTCCGGAAGAGGATACCGTCCGGATGCTGAAGTTGGCCGATAAGAAGGACAAGGACATGCCCAAGGACAGCCTGTTTATTCTTTCCTTGGAAACTGGCAAAATGGAGAAGTTTTCGCGAGTAAAATCGTACAGCGTTCCGGAGAAGGAAGGAAATTGGCTGGCCGTTCATTTTGATAAAGCGGAAAAAGATGAGAGAAAGTCGCCAAAAGACAGCACGGCAAATGATTCCACACCAAATAAAAAGGAGCCCAAAACCGATGGCACTTTATTGAAAGTGCGAAATTTTGATGGTTCTACCACCTATGAAATCCAGCGAGTGGAGCGGTATGGCTTTTCAGAAAAAGGCGAATTCCTCTATTTTATACAAGCAGCAGAAGACACCCTTAACAATGCCGCTATTGGACTTCTGGCACTGGAAAGTGGCGAACGCACTGTGGTTGATTCAGGGATGACGGATTATTCGGATGCGGTTTTTTCCAAAGCTCTAAAGCACTTTGCCTACTTGGCCACAGGGGATTCTGCCAAAGCAGAGAAGCCTTATTATCAGCTTTATTTGCATGCCATTGGCAAGGAAGGAAAAATTAACATTGTGGATAAAGATACTGAAGGCTTGTTGGAAAATGGCAAATTAGCCAAGAACGGTAACCTGAAATTTTCTGAAAATGGTAACAGGTTGTTTTTCGGTGTGAATGAAGATTACAAGACCTACGCTTATGAAGATGATACGACCATTCTCGATGAGGAGCGTGTATCCCTTGATATCTGGAGCTGGAAGGATGATGAAATCCAGCCGATGCAATTGGAAGATAAGGAAAAAGAAGCCAACAAATCGTTTCTGGCGGTATATGACTTAAAGGACAATACAGTCGTGCAGCTTGGTGATCGAGCGGTGGACAAGGTCAATCTTGATAAAGACGCCAAATATGATGTGGTCATCGCTACAGACGATAGCCCTTATCGGATCAACTACAGTTGGGACATCCAGATCGGCATGGATATCTACTTGATCGATGTGGAGACCGGCGATAGAAAGATGATTGTCAAAAATGCCAAAGGCTATCCGAGCCTTTCTCCTGCCGCGAAGTATGTAAATTGGTACAGTTATCCAGATAGTGCTTGGTTGGCGTATGACATTGCACAAGAGAAAACCATTAACCTTACGGCAGGTATTGAAGATGATTTCTATGATCAGCTACACGACAGTCCCAGCATGCCACGATCCTATGGAGCGGCCGGATGGACTGAGGATGACAAGTCGTTTATCGTTTACTCCCGCTACGATATTTGGAAAACAGACCCCAGTGGCAAAAAAGCTCCCGTAAACATCACCAAAGGATCCGGTAGAACACAACAGACCAGCTTCCGAAGAGAAGTGCTGGATAGGGAAGAGGAATTTATTGATCCAAAAGCTCCTTTGATCTTGTATGCGTTCAATGAGCGGAACAAGAAGAGCGGGTATTATAAAGGAGACATTAACGGGGACAAAATTCCTGAAGAAATGGTGTTTACCGATCATCGCTATTATGGCTTGGAGAAGGCCAAGGAGGCTGATGAAATCATCGTGAGAAGATCCACCTTTCAGGAATATCCGGACGTTTATGCTTCGGACTTAAATATGGGCAACTTAACGCAGCTTTCTCATGCCAATCCTCAACAAAAGGACATCAACTGGGGAACCGTAGAGCTGACAGAGTACATGACGCTGAAAGGCGACAGCTTGCAGGGAATGATTTACAAACCGGAGGACTTTGACCCAAATAAGAAATATCCTTTGATGGTATATTTTTATGAACGAAGGTCTGACAGTTTTCACAATTATATCAGTCCGGCCCCAAGTGCTTCGATCATTAATATTTCCTACTTCGTAAGCAATGGCTACGTGGTTTTCGTGCCGGACATCAAATACGATATCGGCCATCCCGGGAAGAGTGCCTATGACTGTGTGGTGCCAGGAGTAATGTCCGTAGTGGAAAAAGGCTATGTGGATACCGACATTATGGCCATCCAAGGACAAAGCTGGGGAGGCTACCAAGTGGCTTACCTTATCACGCAGACGGACATGTTCAAGGCAGCAGGTGCCGGTGCTCCAGTGGCCAATATGACTTCAGCATATGGAGGGATTCGATGGGGATCTGGCATGAGCAGGATGTTTCAGTACGAACAGACCCAGTCCAGGATAGGAGGGACGCTCTGGGAAAAGCCGATGGAATACATCGAAAACTCCCCGTTGTTCTATGCCGATCAGGTCAATACTCCCGTGCTGATCATGCACAATGACAAGGATGGAGCCGTGCCTTGGTACCAGGGCATAGAGTTTTTCATGTCCCTGAAGCGGAACAGGACACCTGCCTGGTTGTTGGTTTATAATGGTGAAGACCACAACCTACGCAAAAGGAAAAATAGAAAGGACTTGTCCATCCGTCTAAGCCAGTTTTTTGACCATTACCTAAAAGGAGCACCAGCACCGCTGTGGATGACAGAAGGGCTGCCCGCTGTGGAAAAAGGTAGGACACTGAAATATGAGCTGTCAGAATAAAACGCAATTTATTGCTGTTCGGGATTTCTAATCCCGAGCCCAGATAGTGGGGATTTGTAATCCCCGTCCGGATACTTCGACTTTGCAATGCAAGTTTTATAAAAAAGCCACTGATAAAGAGACGATCATTCATTTGAATCCCCTTATCAGTGGCTTTGTTTTTTTACTAGTAAAAACACCTTTTTTACATTAAAATTACGTTATTTTAGTTTTTACAATAATAAATTTTAATATTTATTCAATTTATATTTTATTATTTCGTTTTTGTTTTTTTTCTTGAATAAGAAATTGGTGGAATGCAGCTCATAGAACCCATCATTGTTTGACCTTAAACTATTTTTACAATGAAAAAGCACCTATTACTCAGTGTATTGATTGTATTGGTCTATCTGGCGGGATGCCAGACGGTCAATGAGGAAGAAATGGCCCCACAGTCCGTGGGCACGGCCAAAGAAATCCCGACGCAGCAAGCAGTACAGGTAAAGGACTGGTTTGAGCAGCATGAAGCTGAACTGAACCGGCAAAGTAAAAAGGGAAATGCCAATGCCCGGGAAGAAAATTCGGATGCTTTCTTTGCTCCGTTTATAGAGAAGTTGCCGGATTGGGGGGGACATGCACAGCTTTCGGTTTCCTGACGGAGACAGGTCTATGAGGTGTCCCTGAAAAATCGGCAGTATGTCATCCCCCGACCGGTAAAGGAGGCACTTGGAGAGGAGGGTATCGATAAGAAGGTACTCCAGAACATGCTGTTCATCGAGCGGCAGGGCGGGGGCTATGATATCCTTATCGCCCGCTATTACCCTGCCAGTGAGGCCGATGTCAGGGGCTTTGACGAGATCAACTACGGCATGCTGGCAGAAGGCTGGAGCGGAACGGTGGATGTATATGGGTATGACGAGGGGCATGCGAAACGGTTTATGATAGTGGATGGACAAGTGGTGAATGCGGCCCGTATGCGTCCTGTACGCAGTGAATCAGAAATGGCCAGTGCCAGTACTGTGCTTTGCACAGGTCAATGGGTGGATTTTCCGTACTATCCGATACCTGGTGGTGTAGGAAGTAGCCAATCCCAATATGTTACTGTATGTGATGACTATTTCCATTCGAATAACGAGGGTTTGCATACAATTTGGAATCCTACGCCTGGACAGACAGGATACAGCGGAGGCCCAGGATCCACATGGGGCTCGGATCCGGCAATGCCTGACCCCACATGTCCGGAGTATTATGGTTCCCAGTGTTACCATCAGCCGGGGGCTGTGTATAAACCAACATCTCCTGAAGAGAATTTACAGCGTTATATCCAAAGTATTAAGGATCCAGAGGCAAAACGGAAAGCCCAGCTGGATTACCTCAAGACCCATGGAGGCAGGGATTTTGCTGAGATGGTGGAGGAGCTGCTAAAAACCCCAGGGCTGACAACTGGGGATGTCTCGGAGATCAATAAGCTTGTCGAGCAGATTTACCAGCAGCAGAAGGGCAAGTTCATAATGGCGATCTTCAGTCCGGCAAACCTTTCTCAGATATTGTTCCTCGCTTCAGCGGATATTTCCTCGACTGTTAGAAATAGAGTTTTTAGCTTGACTTCAAAGCTGGCAACCAAGACAGGATCGGATTTATTGATACCTTTGGGATTGGGTTCAACTGGTAGGACTATAGCAAAGAATGTTACCGAGAAATTCGCCATGAAGGAAGTTATGTCTAACCCCTCGGCACTTGGAAAAGCAATACCAAATTTGAAACCGTTAAGTGATCCTCGTTGGAAAGGGTGGATTAAAATGTCAAATAAAAATGCTCATGGAGTAGAGATACATTTTAATGCTCAGTTCAAAAACGGTAAAATTATCAATGTTGACGACTTTAAATTTATTGGACAATAATGAAAGTACTATGTAAATATAATGATCCTGATGACCTTCCTGAAGGTGCACCTTCAGACTTTGATTATGGCTTAGAACTACAAAAGAAATATTTAGTTATGGGCATTATGATCAATGTCGAAAAGTTGTATTATTTTATAGATGAAAATGGGATGCCAGGGTTTTATCCCAAAGAACTATTTGATATTACTGACAATCAATTGTCTAAGGAGTGGTATTTTAAGCCGTATTCAAAAATTGATAAAATGTATCCGTATGTGCAAGCCATTTGGGGCTATTATGAGTTGGTGTTTGACAAGAACCACTATCAAAAAATAGTTGATCGAGAAGAAAGTGCATTAAAACTATACTTCAGGAGAAAGATAGAGTTGGAAAATGAATTAAAGGAGCGCCTTTAGCTATAAAAGTGCCATAAAAGCAGAATTTTGGCCCATTCATCAGTGGCTGGAAGCTAAATTCAACACAAATACATAATGTTTTAAAACATGGAGAGTTATAGTTATGGAATCTGCAAAAAAATATGAAAAAGTAATATTAGAGTTATCTAAAGATGAAGCGATTGTTTTCCTCGAACGGGTATCGCGGTTTAATCAAGATGATAGAAGTGATTCGTTTCAAGACCAATCCGAAAAGCGAATTCTGTGGGATATAGAAGCGTGTTTGGAAAAAGAAGTTACTGAGACATTTAGTAGTAATTATTCCAAAATATTAGCAAGAGCACGGGAAGAAGTTAGAGATTGAAATGAAAAAAGGAAGCCAATTCAGCTTCCTTTTTCTTTAGCTGTTCCGGAGTTACAGTCCCGAGCCCAGATAGTAGGGATTTGTAATCCCCGTCCGGATACTTCGACTTTGCAAAGCAAGTTTTATAAAAAAGCCACTGATAAAGAGACGATCATTCATTTGACTCCCTTTATCAGTGGCTTTGTTTTTTTACTAGTAAAAATATCTTTTTTCACGTTTAAATTACGTAATTATGTATTTTTCAATAGTAAATTTTAATATTTATTAAATTTATCTTTTATTGTTTTGTTTCTATTTTTTTCTTGAATAAGAAATTGATGGAATGCAGCTCATAGAACCCATCATTGTTTGACCTTAAACTAATTTTACAATGAAAAAGCACCTATTACTCAGTGTATTGATTGTATTGGTCTATATGGCGGGATGCCAGACGGTCAATGAGGAAGAAATGGCCCCACAGTCCGTGGGCACGGCCCAAGAAATCCCGACGCAGCAAGCCGTACAGGTAAAGGACTGGTTTGAGCAGCATGAAGCTGAACTGAACCGGCAAAGTAAAAAGGGAAATGCCAATGCCCGGGAAGAAAATTCGGATGCTTTCTTTGCTCCGTTTATAGAGAAGTTGCCGGATTGGGGGGGACATGCACAGCTTTCGGTTTCCTGACGGGAGACAGGTCTATGAGGTGTCCCTGAAAAATCGGCAGTATGTCATCCCCCGACCGGTAAAGGAGGCGCTTGGAGAAGAGGACATTGATAAGAAGGTACTCCAGAACATGCTGTTCATCGAGCGGCAGGGCGGGGGCTATGATATCCTTATCGCCCGCTATTACCCGGCCAAGGAAGCCGACGTAAAGGCCTTTGACGAAATCAACTACGGTATGCTGGCAGATGGCTGGAGCGGAACGGTGGATGTATATGGGTATGGTGAAGAGCATGCGAATGGTTTCAAAATAGAAGATGGAAAGGTCTTACAAAAGTCCGAATACCAGATAATAAAGGATAACGCAAACGAATCGGAATCTTCATGGAGTAGTTGTACAGGTTACTGGATTGATTATCCATATCAATCACAACTATATTATGACCGAGGGGTTTTATATGGCGGTTTGGCTACTGGCCCACAATCTACGTATGTGCAATCGTGTTGGTTTCCAGCAACAGCTCCAGCACCCGGCCCCCCACCAAACGGTGGGGGTACTTCGGGACAAACTCCATCCTACGATAATATTTCGCAAATAGAAGATCAGTTGAAGAACCCATGCATGAATTCTTTTCATGATATTTGTTTTCCACAGCCGGGGGAGAGATATGAATTAGACAATAAATTAACCGATCCATGCGCTTTTGGGCTTTTTAACTATCTTAAAAATAATTTACCACAGTTGCCATCTGTACCGGATGAAGCTGATGATTTTGCACAAGCAATTCTTGATTTATTTGAATATTCAAATAAATTTAAATATACAATAACGAATAAAGATGTTGAAGGTAATTCTACAAGTTTTGCGGTGAA
Source organism: Echinicola rosea (assembly GCF_005281475.1). Taxonomy (NCBI): domain Bacteria; kingdom Pseudomonadati; phylum Bacteroidota; class Cytophagia; order Cytophagales; family Cyclobacteriaceae; genus Echinicola; species Echinicola rosea. The sequence continues at coordinate 3,652,924 of NZ_CP040106.1, forward strand.
GAATAAGGATACAGGTAAGTATGAGATAACTACAACATTAAGTGATAATTATCTTGAAAGGGCAACTAAGCTTTCTATAGTTCGAACAATGATCCATGAGTCAATTCATGCTTATTTATCTTATGAACAATATACCAATACATTTGAGGATCCTTTTGCAGCTATCAGACAATATGGAATGAATCATGGTATTACAGATTCAGATGTGCTTCATCATGAATTTATGCCTGCGTATATTCATGCTGTGGCTACATCTCTAAGTAGGTGGGATAGTTCAGAAGGCGGTGGTGGTTTATCATGGGACTATTTTGAAGCAATGGCATGGGGAGGGTTAACACATCATGGAAAAGATGGTCCAATGACCGAAGCGTTTAAAGCCAATTTCCCCAATTCTTGGGAAAGAAATAAAATATTAGAAATTTTAGAAAATGAAGCAACTGGAAACCGGAAAGCAAAAGGTGATAAATGTAATTAATTTATTCCTTTTGATAGTATTAATGACAGCGTGTGCCACTTCCCCTTTGTTAATGAAAAATGAAACGAAGAATGACCTAGAGTACGAAGTGATCAAATTACTTTCACTTTCTGACAATGGATTGTTTTATAAGACATTGAAAGCTGATCACCCTAGTATTTATGGGATGATGGATTATAATATGATAAATGAAAATAACCGCAAGGAAAGTGTAATCACAGAGATGGACAGGTATTTGGATTTTGATACGATATTCAATGCATCGCAACGTATGGAGCTGGATCATAAATTGAAAAACTTAAAAAATGTCCACCTTGATAGGAAACAGTTGAAAATAAGTAAACTAAGGTATGAACACACTGGCACTGGGAGATTAGAAAGAATTACTTTTCCTATCTTCCAACAAGATTCAAAAGGAAATTTATATGCTTTTTTGTTTTACAGCTGGAGTACCCTGAAGCGGATGAATGGAGCTTCCTACATTTATATTTTCGTAAAACACAATAATAAATGGGAAAAGTTATCTACTGTCTTTGTTTCCATAACTTAACAGGAATGATAACAGGCTGAAGAAATGAAGATCTATTTAGCAATTCTTTTGGCTTGTTTTAGTTTATTTAGCTGCAAAGCACAACCTACAACCGTTCAGGATCTTTCGGACGATTTATCTTTGAATTGTAACATGGCCAATATCGATAGTGTTGTTTATTCATTTTATGGGCTCTATGATCGGAGTATTATGGTTCCCAGTGTTACCATCAGCCAGGGGCTGTGTATAAACCAACATCTCCTGAAGAGAATTTACAGCGTTATATCGAAAGTATTAAGGATCCAGAGGCAAAACGGAAAGCCCAGTTGGATTACCTCAAGACCCATGGAGGCAGGGATTTTGCTGAGGTGGTGGAGGAGCTGCTAAAAACCCCAGGGCTTACTGTTGGGGATGTAGATGAGATCAATAAACTTGTTAGTGATACTTATACTAATCTTATAAATGAGTATTTTAATGCAACATTGGGAGTAGTTGCTAGAACAGCCAAGCCCTTCATAGAATTGGCACTGTTCAATTCTGTTTCAGATATTGCGCTTAAAGGGCTGTCTGCAGTTTTAACTTCAAAATGGGGGACTGATCTCTTCAATGCCATAAAAAGTATAAAGGTACCTAAAATTACCCAGGTAACCTTTGAGACCATTTCCACCCGTAAAAAACTGATCGAATTCAGATTGGGATTGAAAAGGACTGAGTTTATGGCCAAAATGGAAAAAGCTACAGGGACAACATGGAAAGCCTTCTCACATCCTGAAATATTCAATCTACACTATAATGGGCTTAAATACACGAGAAGACCCTTTTCAAAATTTGCTGGAGCGACTGTGGATATTTACAAGAATGGAAAAAATATAGCAAAATACAGATTATTGGATTGAAAATATTATGGTAGACATTAAGCCGTTAAAGAAAATAAAGGGCAGAAGGATTAATGGTATTAGTGCACTGGCAGGTACGTTATATGAGAGTGGAAGATTTTGTCTGGAAGGCAAAATGGAGTGGCGTTTATGGAAGCAAGATATGGAACCTCTTCATCTTTCTTTATTGTATAACTGTAAAGAACTAGGAGTAGATGACACCTATGATTTAATTGTCAAGAGACTGCCATTAAAAAGAGACTATTTGAGTGAGTCAAAAGTTGGATCCATAAACCCGTTTGGTTTTCATTTACAGTTTGAAAGCGACCTTACTGTCAAGCATCTTTCACTATATCATTTTGTGGAAGAGAGTGTGGGTAAGGTGTATGAGAACAATATCCTGTTAAAATTCGAAGACGGTACTTCCCTCTTGGTACAGCCCCAGGGTTATATCCCGTTTATTAATTTTTATCGGGATGCATCCACAATCAAGAAGGAGCTTGAAGACGGAATAGAAACTGTTGTTTTCTAACAGGCAAGATTAGGGCATATTAAAGAAAAAGGAAGCCAATTCGGCTTCCTTTTTCTTTCTAAATCTAATATTAGAGGTTTATCAATTATACTTTTTCCTTGTCCACCAGTTGGCTTAACTGCTCCGCTATGGCAGCTTGGAGGCCTTCGACTTTGGTGAGGTCGGTATCCCAGAAATTGATGTTTTTAAGGACTTCGTTTGCCACTTGGTCGACATCATCACTTTCCCAGATCGTCTTGAAGTAATTGACGATTTCTTCATCATCCTGTACTGGGGTGGCTTCGCCATTATAGCTTCCTTTATAGAAAACCATCAGGGCAGCCAGCGAGCGGACCAAATTGGGTGGCAACTGGCCTTTTCGGTCCACATATTCCAAAAGAGAAGGCAATACCCTTACCTTAAACTTAGAGATGGAATTCAAGGCGATGCTACTCAAAAGGTGCTTTACAAATGGGTTCTTGAACCGATCCATCACGTCATTGGCAAACTGCTCCAGCTCTTCTTTGGGAAGGTCCAGCGTGGGGATGATTTCACCTTGGATGGTTTCGTTCAGGAATGGCCCGATCACTGGGTCTTCTACTGATTCCCTTACTGTTCTCAGCCCATGCAGGTAAGCTACGGGCACCAACGAAGTATGGGCGCCATTGAGGATTCTTACCTTTCTGGTCCTGTATGGGGATTGGTCTTTGACAAATTTCACGTCGAGTCCAGCTTCCTCAGCAGGAAATTCTGCTTTGACTGCATCTGGTCCTTCGATCACCCACAGGTGAAAAGGTTCGGCTTTTACCACCAAATTATCTTCGTACCCAATGTTTTCTTGAATTTCTTTAATGGTCTCCTTTGGAAATCCAGGGACGATACGGTCCACTAGGGTGTTGGAGAAGGTGTTGGCCTCATTGATCCATTGGATAAAGCCATTGGGTAGCTGCCATAGGGCTGCATATTGAAGGATGATCTCTTTTAGCTTGGCGCCATTTTTATCGATCAGTTCACAGGGGATGATGTGAAGCCCTTTGGCCTTGTCTCCATTAAAGGTGTCAAATCTTTTATAAAGGAGAGCGGTCAATTTACCCGGAAATGAACTGGGTAGTTTTTCTCGATCATCATCTGCTGGATTGTACGAAATACCTGCTTCCGTGGTATTGGATACCACAAAACGGAGATCTGGGTTTTCGGCCAGTTTCAGGTAAGCTTCATAGCTCTCATAAGGATTGACCACTCCTCTAACGCAGGTGATCAGGCGGGTTTCCTCTTTGGCCTCGCCTTTTTGGATGCCGCTGAGCTGCACATGGTACAGGCCTTCTTGGTCATTGATCATTTTACCCAATCCATGTTGGATGGGCTGTACCAACTGCACGTCGCCGTTAAAGTCAGTTTTTTCGTTCATGGTATCGATGATCCAGTCCACAAAGCCCCTTAGGAAGTTGCCCTCTCCAAATTGGAGGACTTTTATAGGTCTTTCGGTAATTCCATCGACAATTTGTCTGTTCAGTGTTTTCATGGTTTATCGAGAATTTCTATTGTTCAAATTCAAAATAATTTTTGGCATTGTAATAGCAAATGTCACTGACAATCTTACCCAGCCATTTCTCATCAGCAGGCAATTCGCCGTTTTCCACATCTTTGCCGATCAAGTTACAAAGTGTCCTGCGGAAATACTCGTGTCTGGGGAAGGAAAGGAAGCTTCTGGAGTCAGTAAGCATGCCTACAAAGCAACTCAGCAGTCCCATATTGGATAGGGCATTCATTTGCTTTTCCATGCCGTCCTTTTGGTCCAAGAACCACCAGCCCGAGCCAAATTGTACTTTTCCCCTTATGGAGCCATCATTGAAGTTGCCGATCATAGTGGCAAGGACTTCATTGTCTCGCGGGTTCAGGTTATAAAGGATCGTTTTGGTCAGCTGGTCCGTGCTGTCCAGTTGGTTGAGAAATTTGGCGATGGCTTCGGCTTGGCTGAAGTCGCCAATGGAATCAAATCCTGTATCGGGTCCCAAGATGCTGAGCATCCGTTCATTGGTATTTCTAAGGGCTCCCAAGTGATACTGTTGTGTCCAGCCTTTGGCGTGGTACATGTGGCTGAGGTGCAGCAAAGTCTCAAACTTGAAATACTGGGTTTCTTCTACGGTTAATGGTTTTTGCTCAGATAGTTTTTGGAAGAGGTCTTCAGCACTGTGTTGGCCCATTTTGAAGAAGTAAAGCTGTTCTAGGCCGTGGTCGGAGAGCCTTCCGCCGTGTTCGTGGAAGAACGCAATCCGATTTTCCAATGCTGCCAAGAGGTCTCCATATTTGCTGATGGTCACGCCGCTGGCTTCTTGGAGCTTTTCCAAATAGGCCATGTAATCGGCTGGATTTTCCACCGCATAGGCTTTGTCCGGTCTGAAGGCTGGAAAAAGGTTTGGCTGTATTCCATCTTTTTTTGCTTTCACATGGTATTCCAAGCTATCGGTAGGATCATCTGTAGAACAAACCGTTTCGACGTTCATTTGGCCCAAAAGCCCTCTGGTGTTGTGGGAGGATTGTTGGAGCATGTCCGTTGCTTTTTGGTAAATGTCATTTGCCGTATCCGGCCCCAGCAGTTCATCGATACCAAAATAGCGTTTTAGTTCTAAATGAGTCCAGTGGTAAAGTGGATTTCTCAAGGTATAAGGAACCGTTTCGGCCCACTTTTGGAATTTTTCCTGGTCAGTTGATCCTTTTCCTGTAATGTATTTTTCGTCAATACCCAAGGTTCTCATGGCGCGCCACTTGTAATGGTCTCCGGCGAGCCAGATCTCTGTAAGGTTTTTGAATGTCCTGTTTTCGGCGATGTCCTGTGGAGACAGGTGACAGTGGTAGTCTATGATAGGAAGTTCTTTTGCATAGTCATGGTAAAGAACCTGTGCAAATTCACTTTGCAATAGAAAATCTTCTGATAAGAAGGTTTTTTTAGTTTTGCGCAATCGATTGCTCACTTCGTCCAACATGTGCTTTTGTGTGTTTTATGTATTTTCAAAAGGTCTAATATTATTTTTCTATAGGTTGACTTACCTTCCGGGTAGAGGATTCCCGAATGATCAGGTCTGGCTTGAGCACGGTTTTTTGCGGAACGTACTTCTTTGGATCGGCTTTGAGAAGTTCGAAAAACAATTCTGCCGCCACATTTCCCATCGGAATACTTACCTGATCCACGGTGGTGAGGGAAGGAGTAGTGAAGGAGGTAAAAGGTTCATTTCCAAACCCAGCCAATCCAACTTCTTCAGGTACGCTGATCTCCTTCTCTTTGAGCATTTGCAAAGCTCCCATCGCGGCATAGTCACTTGAAGAAAAAATTGCATCAAACTCCAACCGCTCGTCGAGCATCTTCAGTACGGACTTCTGCCCGTCTTCCAATTGCATGTTGCTTTCTATTACCAGGTTTTTGTCAAACGGAATACCATTGTCTCGTAAGGCATCTGTATAACCTCTAAGCCTTTCACTGTAGATGTTGATTTTTCGGGGGTTGGTGAAGTGGGCAATTTTCTTGTAGCCATTCTCGATGAGATGTTCTACGGTTTTGTACGCTCCCAAATAATCATCAATGACTACTTGGTTAACTTCTACATCGTCAGTGATTCTATCAAACAATACCAAAGGAATGCTTTTTTCTACTATACGCTCCAGGTGTTCGAAATCTTCCGTGTTTTTACCGATCGACATGATGATGCCATCTACACGGGCGCTGAGAAGTGTGTCCACAATCTGAACTTCCTGCTCGAAGTTTTCGTACGATTGGCTGATGATCACTTTATAGTTAAGCTGATTGGCTATTTCTTCAATGCCCCTGACTACTGAAGAGAAGAAATTCCTATTGGCTGTGGGGACGATTATCCCGATCAGCCTGCTTCTGCCATTTCTGAGGGCTGCGGCAATATTGTTCGGTTGATAATTAATATCCTTCGCAGTTTTATTGACCAGCTTTTTGGTGGCATCACTTATCCTCGGGTGGTTATTCAGTGCACGAGAAACGGTACTGGCAGTAATGCCTAACTTAGAAGCTATATCATGAATCGTTGCCTTCTTTCTCTTATTCATTTTTTCTAAACAGGTTGCCAAAACCTCAAATGTAAGACAATTCTTTCAAATTATGGTAAATGTCTTATTTGGGCGCTAAATGCTTGTTTTGGCTTTTTTCGGTTATTAAGGGTTGTAGCTTTAGTCCGTATTTGTCCTAAAATATAATGTAATCGTTTGCGCAATATAGTTTTTTATTTGAATTCTAGCCAAGTAATGTCCAGAATATTTTTTTATGGGATAATGCTTGATTTGAAGTATAATGATGGTTTATAACCTTCAATCCTTACTTTTTGAAATTATTTTAGGGAATATTAAGGATAAAATTTTAATGTGTGAAAAAAAATAATTAAATATGCAATCGATTGCTCAATCTAACAGTTTGAAATGTGCGGTAATAGAACTTTACAGCCGGAGATGTTAGACGGCAACCTTGAATTTGTTTTGAATGTAATTAGTTTAGGGTTAATGATGTGAAATGTCCCCTTCGCTTGAGGGGGACTTTTCAACCGATCCAAAACGAAAGCATTGGCATAGACCAATTAACCAATAAAACCCAATAATGATGAATTACCTTATCGATAGAATGAACGCCTGGGCATTGCAAATTTTTAACCTGTTGCATCGTCATAAGATGACATGTAAGCCCGTACCTGTAAGAAGTGAGCACACTCATTATTTTTCTTGATCCAATGGAAAGTGTCCCTTGGGAAAACGTTGTTTTACTACCAAAGCTGATAATTTAACCTTTTGTCTTATGTTAAAGCTTAACAACCAAAAGCTACTGAACATACTTGTAATAGTGGCAGTCTTTACCCTTATTTCCTGTTCATCCAATAAATCTTCCGATACTGATGAGACGGTCCAGGTAAAAAATGAACAACAGCCATACTCCACTTGGATGGCAGATTCAGAAATCAAGTGAAATCCTGAAGGCTGGACCTTGGATTTCAATGAAAAACCCAAATGGGAATATACCCATGGGTTGGTCATGACGGCTATGGAGGAAGTGTATGATGAGACAAATGATCAAAAATACCTCGATTACATTGTGAACTTCGCAGACTTTATGGTCGAAAACGATGGTGCAATCAAGACTTATAAAAAAAGTGACTATAACATTGACCGGGTAAATGGAGGTAGGTTTCTGATTGGATTGTACGAGGAGACGAAAGTGGAAAAATATAAACTGGCCATCGACGAGCTTCGTGATCAGATGCGTGAGCATCCCAGGACTTCTGAAGGAGGATTTTGGCATAAAAAGCGCTATCCGCACCAAATGTGGCTGGATGGTCTCTACATGGGCTCTCCATTTCTGGCACGTTATGCAGCAGCATTTGATGAGCCGGCACTATTCGACGATGTGGCGAACCAAATTTTCCTAATGGACAAGTATGGTTACAGTGAGGAAACAGGATTGTACCACCATGCTTGGGACGAAAGCAAAGAACAAAAGTGGGCTGATCCAGAGACAGGCCTTTCTACGAACTACTGGGGAAGAAGTATAGGGTGGTTTAGCATGGCCGTGGTAGATGTACTGGATTACCTACCAGAAGATCATCCTAAAAGGGAAATGATCATTGGAGTAGCCCAGAAAATCGCTGCAGGCATCATTCGCTATCAAGATGAGACCGGTGTGTGGTACCAGGTGGTGGATCAAGGAGACCGTGAAGGGAATTATTTGGAGTCATCTTGTTCCAGTATGTTTACGTATTTTTTGCTGAAAGGAGTTAGGAAGGGTTACTTGGACCAAAAATACCTTGAACACGGTAAAAAGGCATACAAGGGATTATTAAATGAATTTATTAGGGAAGATGCCGATGGAGGAATCAGCATTACCAATGTCTGTGCCGTGGCCGGATTGGGAGGGGATCCGTACCGTGATGGATCTTACGAATATTATATCAGCGAGCCCCAAAGAGACAATGACCCTAAAGGGGTAGGACCTTTTATTCTGGCATCTTTACAAAATGAAGCGTTGTAGTAGGCAATACTGCTTAAAAATCATTATTTTCCATACACGCTTAAAATCAACATACAATAGACCGCAACCTTTGCCCTATGTCAAGAAATGCAATAGCCTACTTTAAGTACCCTTTCGTCCTGTTCTTTGTTTTGGTGTCTTCAGTGCTTATGGCACAGCAGTACGACATTACCGTAGCCAAGGATGGTTCGGGCGATTTTACCACGATCCAAGAAGCATTTAACAGCATTCCAGATTTCAGGAAATCTGTGACCCAAATTTACCTAAAACCAGGTAAATACAAAGAAAAGTTGACCTTGCCATCTACTAAGACAAATGTGCATTTGGTCGGCAAAGATCCCTCGGAAACCATTGTTACGTACGATGATTATGCCTCCAAGGAAAATAAATTCGGTGAGGAAATGGGCACTACTGGCTCCAGTTCTTTTTTTGTGTTTGGGGATGGTTTTTTGGCCAGAAACATTACTTTCGAAAATTCTTCTGGTCCTGTAGGTCAGGCGGTGGCAGTGAGGGTTGATGGTGATAAGGTGATTTTTGAAAACTGTCGGTTTTTGGGGTATCAGGATACGCTCTACCCCCATGGAAAAAGCAGTAGGCAGTATTATAAAAATTGCTATATCGAAGGCACAACGGACTTTATTTTCGGCTGGTCCACGGCGGTGTTTGACGAGTGCGAAATATACTCTAAGGACGGAGGAAGTTATATTACCGCAGCCTCTACAGAAAAGGAAACCCTGCATGGATTTGTATTCATCAAATGCAAACTGACCGGTGATGCTCCTGAGAAAAGTGTCTATCTCGGAAGGCCATGGCGGGATTATGCCCAGACGGTATTTATCAGCTGTGAAATGGGAGCACACATAAAACCAGAAGGATGGCACAATTGGGGAAAGCCCTCTGCTGAAGAAAATTGTTTCTATGCAGAGTTCCGCTCATATGGCCCTGGTGCTGCCCCGGATGACAGGGTCATGTGGTCTTGGCAGCTTACTCCAGATATTGGAAAAGCCTATACTGTAGCCAATGTACTGGGAGGCGAAGACAATTGGAATCCAACAGCATTTACTTCAGAATGAATAGGATAAAAATAGGCGTTTTCGGGGCTCCTTACCAATTTCAATAATAAATTCACTTATAACCAAAAATAACCCTTCATGAAACTATTAAGACCATTATTGGCCGGATTAGCTTTCGGCATGGGAACGACTGTGCCGGTAGTTGCCCAAGATAACAGTCCCTCATCCGTTTGGGTAGCAGACCAAGGAGATGGTACTTATATCAATCCCATCATTCATGCAGATTATTCGGATCCGGACCTCTGTCGGGTCGGCGATGATTTTTATATGACCGCTTCGAGTTTTAATGTGGCTCCGGGGCTGCCGATTCTGCATTCCAAGGATTTGGTGAATTGGGAGCTTGTGGGGCATGCACTGGACAGGCAGGTGCCCTTGGACCACTTTAGCAGCCCGCAGCATGGCGATGGTGTTTGGGCACCGGCAATCCGGTACCATGAGGGGGAATACTACATTTATTGGGGCGATCCTGATTTTGGTATCTATATGGTGAAAACCGATGACCCTACAGGTGAGTGGGAAGACCCTGTACTAGTGGAAGCCGGTAAAGGATTGATCGACCCTTGTCCCCTTTGGGACGAGGATGGCAAGGCCTACTTGTCGCACGCTTTTGCGGGAAGCCGTGCCGGGATCAAGAGTATCTTGGTCGTAAAACCGCTGAGTGCTGACGGTACTACCACCACCGGAACAGGTAAAATTGTCTTCGATGGCCATGAGGACCAGCCAACGGTTGAGGGCACGAAGTTTTATAAACGAAACGACTACTATTACATTTTTGCCCCGGCAGGCGGGGTATCCACGGGCTGGCAATTGATTCTCCGTTCCAAAAATCCCTATGGGCCTTATGAAGAGCATATCTCATTGGAACAAGGCGCTACGGATATCAATGGTCCCCACCAAGGTGGTTGGGTCAGCCTCGAAAGTGGTGAGGATTGGTTTGTACACTTCCAGGACAAGGAAGCTTATGGCCGTATCGTGCACATGCAGCCAATGACCTGGGAAAATGACTGGCCCACCATGGGGAAAGACGAAGATGGGGATGGTACCGGAGAACCAGTGATGCGCTATAAGAAACCCGATGTAGGCAAGACTTATCCAGTGGCCACCGTGGATGATTCGGATGAATTTGACGGGAACGAAATCGGTGTTCAGTGGCAGTGGCATGCAAATCCAAAAGCTACCTGGGCGTTTGCCAATCCGTCGAAAGGGATGCTCCGGCTGTACACAGACCAGCTTCCTGAAGATGCCGAAAACCTGTGGGCAGCATCAAACTTACTTTTGCAGAAGTTTCCTGCCGACGAATTCACCACTACCACCGAATTGACCTTTTACCCTAACGAAAAGTTGGAAAATGAAAAGGTAGGGTTTATAGTGATGGGGATGAGCTATGCCTATCTGGCGGTGGAAAGTGCGGAAGACGGGATCTATCTAAAATATGTGGAGTGCGATGATGCAGAGCATGGGCAGCCGGAGACGGAAACGGTGATCACAAAACTGACGGACAATACGGTACAATTACGGGTGACCGTGGAAGAAGGAGGGGTCTGCCAGTTTGCCTATAGCGAAGATGGCAAGCGGTTTACATCCATCGATGACAGTTTTACGGCGGTACCTGGAAAATGGATCGGTGCTAAAGTAGGCTTGTTTGCAGTACGTGAGGACAAGATCAACGATTCCGGCTATGCAGATGTGGACTGGTTCAGGTTTACGAAGTGATATCAGCATCTACAGATTATTTGATTTAAGGGCAATCGGCAGCTGTTATCAACACAATACCTGTTCTTGACTGGAATTCAATAAAACGCTATATCAAAGGAAGAAAGAGGTATTAGTTGCTCTTAACCAAAACCATTGAACTCAAAAACTATGAAAAAACCGTTTAAAAATATATTTCTTATCGTGGTTCTGACAGTATTTGCTGGATGGACGAAGGCCAGGCAAATAGTACCGGTTTCGGCAGATATCTATGAAGGAGTGGAAATAAACATGCCTAAAGTGCAGCTTCCATCGTTTCCAGACCGAACAGTTAATATCACGGATTTTGGAGCGAAGGGAGATGGTATAGTGAAAAATACCGATGCTTTTGCCAAGGCCATCGACGAAATAGCACAGGCTGGTGGCGGAAAGGTAGTCGTTCCCAGAGGGATTTGGCTTACTGGTCCCATCACCCTTAAGAGTAACACCAATCTGCACCTTGAAGATGGAGCATTGGTGCTCTTCAGTAGGGATTTTGATGATTATCCACTGATCAATACCAGCTTTGAAGGATTGAACACTGTTCGGTGTACTTCACCTATCAATGCCCTTGAAGCAGAAAATATCGCGATTACCGGTGCAGGGGTAATCGATGGAAATGGTAATGCTTGGCGGCCTGTGAAAAAAGGCAAAATGACTGCCGGTCAGTGGGACAAGCTAGTGAAGTCCGGAGGAGTACTATCCGATGATGAAAAGATGTGGTTTCCGACTGTCAAGTCAAAAAAAGGCTACACCAGCAGCAGTAATTTTAATGTCCCTGATTTGATCAGTGATGACGAGCTGGCCTCTGTGAAGGACTTTTTACGTCCAGTTATGGTAAGTTTGGTAAAGTGCAATAAAGTCCTTTTGGACGGCCCGACATTCCAAAATTCACCTGCTTGGAATATTCATCCTTTGATGAGTGAAAATGTGATTATTCGTAACCTTAATGTCCGTAATCCTTGGTACAGCCAAAACGGTGATGGATTGGACCTTGAATCCTGTAAAAACGCCTTAATTTATAATAATACCTTTGATGTGGGAGATGATGCCATCTGCTTTAAATCCGGTAAAAACAAAGACGGGCGGGACAGAGGAATGCCCACGGAAAATGTTATTGTGAAAAACAATACCGTTTACCATGCCCATGGAGGCTTTGTGGTAGGCAGCGAGATGTCTGGTGGTGTGAAAAACGTTCATGTTTCCCATTGTACCTTTATCGGCACAGACGTGGGGCTGAGGTTCAAAAGTACCCGTGGAAGGGGAGGAGTAGTGGAAAATATCCATATTTCTGATATTGATATGATCAATATCCCTACCGACGCGATCCGCTTTAACATGTTTTATGGAGGCAACTCACCTGTCCTAGAGGAAGACCAAGATGCAGAAGATGAAGCTAGGGATGAAACGATCGTACCCGTAACGGAAGAAACACCGGTCTTTAGGGACATTTTCATGAAAAATATTACCGTGATAGGTTCTAATACTGCCGCGTTTTTTATGGGACTGCCTGAGAAAAGCTTGGAGAATGTCCGTCTTGAAAATGCCATATTGGAAGCCGAAAAGGGTATTACAGTGATTGATACCGATGGTTTGGTGCTTGAGAATGTGGAAGTAAAAGCTGCGCATACCTCTGCTCTGACCATTTACAACAGCAAGAATGTTCAAGTTGCCGGATTTTCCTTTTCCGAGAATGGTAAAAGCCCCGTTCGTGTATTAGGGGAGCTGTCCTCATCCATACAACTAAACAAAGCTGATTTTTCAAATGCTAAAGATCAGGTGTCCACAGGGAAAGGATTACCTGCCAATGCACTAAAACTAAAATAAAAAGTGATGAAAAAACTCGGATTGATCATTCCCTTGATCCTAAGTGTAGGTTTTCTGCTTTCATTCATTCCAAAAGATGATGAAATCACGATTTTCATGATTGGCGATAGCACCATGGCCAATAAGCCATATGCCGGTAGTAATCCAGAAAAGGGTTGGGGGCAGGTTTTTGGTTTGTATTTTAAGGAAGGTGTGCGTGTGGATAATCATGCCCTTAATGGAAGAAGCACCAAGAGTTTTCGTGACGAGGGACATTGGGAAAAGGTCTATAAAGCAATTGAACCTGGTGACTATGTCATTATAGAATTTGGTCATAATGACCAAAAATCCAAGTCTCCTGAACGTTATGCCGCCCCAGATACAGATTATAGGGATAATTTGATCCGATATATTAAAGAAACCTATGAAAAAGGCGGTAAACCTGTATTGGCCACACCAATCTCCAGAAGGAGCTATGAAAACGGGACTTTAGTGGATACCCATGGTCGATACTCCGAAGTGGTAAGAGAAGTGGCAGAAGAATACAGTATTCCACTTTTTGATTTGCATAAAAAGACCGTTGAAGTGATCGAGCAGTTTGGGGAAGAAAAATCAAAGGAATTATTCCTGCATTATAAGCCGGGTGATTATGAGCGGTTCAAAAAGGGACAAGAAGATAATACCCACCTTAGCCCAACGGGAGCGTTCAAGGTATGTGACCTTGCAGTAGCTGAACTAAAAAGGGAGCTGCCCGAATTGGTGATGTTTCTGAAGGATTAGGTAGTAAGAATTGAGCAAGGGGCAGGAAAGAAGTAGTGAGTCTTGAGATATGAGTCTTGAGTCTTGACTTATCGAATTGCGTTTACCACCATAAAAAAATAATGATGTTCAATTTAAAATCGGTTTGGGTTATATGTTGTTTGTGTTGGATCGCCTCTTCTGTACCGGCCCAGCACGTCAACTCGTATCCCAAAGATGGTAAAGTACGTGACCTCAAGGGGAAAGTCCAAGAGGACATTGTGGTCGCTAAGGACGGTACTGGTGATTTTTTGTATATCGCTGATGCACTGGAAGCCATTAGGGTTTACTTGCCTAAACCCATTACCGTTTACATCAAAGAGGGTGTTTATAAGGAAAAACTGGAAATTCCCGGTACCATTACCAATGTGACCTTCAAAGGGGATGGCCCTGACAAAACCATCATTACCTATGATGACCATACCGGAAAGGATTATATGGATACCTTTGATAGCTATACCATGCTGGTGTGGGGCAATAGTTTGACCTTTAAGGACCTGACCATTCAGAATACCGCCGGGTCAGTGGGCCAAGCCGTAGCCTTGCATGCTGAGGGGGATCGATTGGTATTTGAGAATTGTCACTTCAAGGGAGACCAGGACACGATGTTTGCCTCAGGAGAAAATAGTCGTCAATACTATAAAGATTGCTATATCGAGGGGACCACGGATTTTATTTTTGGTTCGGCCACCGCATTATTTGAGGACTGCGAGATCCATAGCAAGTCCAATTCATACATTACGGCAGCCTCTACTCCGGAATGGGTCAAGTACGGGTATGTATTTAAGGACTGTAAGCTTACTGCTGCAGGAGAGGTGAATAGAGTGTATTTGGGGAGGCCTTGGCGGGATTTTGCCAAGACGGTATTTATCAATTGCGAAATGGGAGCGCATATTGTGCCTGAAGGATGGCACAATTGGGGAAGCAAACAGAAAGAGCAAACGACCTTTTATGGAGAATACGGCTCCACAGGTCTAGGAGGAGACGATTCAGGACGGGTGAGTTGGGCACATCAGCTTACGGGTGAAGAAGAAAAATTATATACCAAAGCGAATATTTTTGCTGGAAATACTGCTCAAAAAAGTGCTTATGACTTTCCTTGGTACGGTTATGAAATAGACAGTTCCTTTAATCTGGAAGATAGCTATTATAAATACAAAAAGGATTTTCCTGGAATCGAGCCAGTTTATAATACTCCAATAGAAGGAGTCTCTGATAACACGATCGCCTATAAGGATTTGGGATACAGGAGCCTGAAAATGGATGTTTTTTTTCCAGAAGGAAACCGGACCAAAAAGCTTCCCACTATCCTACTGGTGCACGGAGGCGGTTGGCGGTCGGGAGACCGTTCTCTTCAAGCCCCCATGGCCAAGGCTTTGGCCAAAAGAGGTTATGTGACAGCCGTGATGGATTATCGTTTGTCCCTGGAGGCTCCCTATCCTGCTGGAGTGCATGACGTTAAGGACGCCATTAAATGGATGAAGGCCCATGCTGAAAATTATGGTTTGGACACCAATAGAGTGGCCATAATGGGTGGATCCGCAGGAGGGCAGCTTGCCGCCTTGGTCGCCATGACCAATGGAAGACAGGAATATGAATCTCCTTCTTCTGACCAAGAGGCTTCTGCTAGCGTACATGCGCTGATCGATATGGATGGTGTCTTGGCATTTCACCATCCCGAATCTTCCGAAGGGGCTGTGGCCGCTCAGTGGTTGGGCGGGACATATGAAGAAGTCCCTGAAATTTGGGATGAAGCATCAGCCTTGCACCAAGTAGGAGATGGGGGCGTTCCTTCATTATTTATTAATAGCCAGTATCCCCGTTTTCATGCCGGTCAGGATGATATGATAAAAAAGCTGGACGAATTTGGGGTATATGCTGAAGTCCATGGATTCGAAGCTTGTCCCCATCCGTTTTGGTTGTTTAGGCCTTGGTTTGGTGATACGATAAATTATGTGGATTCCTTTTTACAGAAAGTTTGGTAAAGCCATTTTTTTGCTGGTTTTACGGAATCGATTCCGTAAAAGGTAATCGATTGCACATTATTGAATCGATTTAGTGAGGTTAAAGTTGTTGTTGATATCATCGATGGTAGTAAATGTTACATAAACTGTTGAATATAATTTTTTATATGGAAATAATAGATCCTAGTAAAATTTATTTGTAACTGTGAAAATTATTAATTAATATGCAATCGATTGCGCATATGTTGTGTAAGAACACGCATGTAAAGTCAATTGAATTAATAAACCCTTAATTAAAATAACCATGACAAATCCTCATGTATTCCCCTTCCCCGAGGTAAGATCAACGCGCTGTACGTCCCATTTTCTATTTAGGAATTACTTATTGCCAGTAGGCCATCGTTTACTGGAAATCATACATATTTATTAACAAAACCCAATCAATATCGAAATGATGTTTACCCAAAATCTTTCGGGTTTTACCCGATGCATCTCATTGCTATTGATACTGATGGTAATTGGTGTCATGGACCTGCAGGCCCAGACATTGGAGATTACCGGAGTTGTCAAAAGCTCAGAAGGTGAGACCATACCCGGTGTCACCGTTATGCTAAAAGGATCAGGTACAGGAACCAGCACCGACATGGATGGAGCCTATAAACTGACTGTTAACGACCCCAATGGAACCTTAATGTTTTCGTCCATTGGCATGATCAAACAGGAAATTCCGATCAATGGCCGTTCGTCCATAGATGTGACCATGGAAATGGACGTGGCTCAGCTGGACATGGTAGAGGTAGTGGACTACGGTTATGGAACGGTAAAAAAGACCGATATGACCGGATCCGTGGCGTCGATGTCCGGTAAAGAATTGGCCAAGATTCCCGTGGCCAGTGCAGCTCAGGCCATTACAGGCCGGCTTCCCGGTGTAAGGGTCTTGACCACCGATGGTTCGCCTGGAGCCGATGTAGTCATCCGTGTGCGGGGCGGTGGATCAGTTACCCAGGACAACTCCCCCCTTTACGTTGTGGATGGTTTTATCGTGGGAAGTATTCGCGACATTCCACCAACAGATATCGAGTCGATTACCGTACTAAAGGATGCGGCAGCAACGGCCATATATGGAGCCCAAGCCGCTAATGGTGTTATCGTAGTAACCACCAAAACCCCTAAGGCAGGCAAGACATCCATTTCCTATAACAATTTCTTCCAATGGAAGAGCCTTCCCAAGGATAGACGGTACAACGTCCTCGATGCTTATGAATTTACACTGGCCAATTATGAATATGCCAAGTTGCAGTCAGATGCAGCAGTGAGGAATTTCGAGAAGTTTTATGGGGTGTATGATGACTTGGAGCTTTATCAACAAAAGCCAACCACAGACTGGCAAGATGAGCTTTTTGGCGATCCAAAACTCAGCCAATACCATAACCTCAGCATCAGCGGTGGTACCGAGAAAACCAAATTTATGCTCAGCCTTACCAACAATACCGATGAAGGGTTGATGCTGAATTCGGGTTACAAGCGAAATGTGATCAATTTCAAATTGAACCATCAGTTGGCAGACCGCCTGACCATGGACGTAGGAGCAAGGGTGACCCACACGGTGATCGACGGTGCTGGTACCTCAGGGAATGCACAAATAAGCATTAAAGATGCCGTCCAAACGCGGCCCACTAATGGTATTGCGGATGAGCTTGATATCGATTTGAACCAAATCAATTCCGAGGATGATTTCCAGTCTTTTTTATTAAGCCTTGTAAGTCCTGTAGAATTGGCTAAACAAGATTGGCGCAAAAGGTCAGAATATGATTATGTCTTTAATGCAGGATTGACCTGGGAAATCATAGATGACCTTAATTTTAAATCAACTTTTAACGGCTCCCGGGACTTTAGGGAAGATTTAAGGTTCTATGGTCCCTTGACCGGCGAATCCTTCAATAATGGTAACAATATGCCGCTGGGCCAAAGGGATGACCGATCCACCTTTTCCTACCGTTGGTTAAACAGTGTTTCCTATAAGTTTGACAACTTGGGTACTGATCACGACCTTGATTTTCTTGTGGGGCAGGAAGTGTATTCTAGTGGTGGAAAAAGGAGTTTCCTTCGAGCAGAAGACTTTAGGCTGTCCATTACGCCGGAGGAATTGTTTGCCAATATGACTTTTGGCCGTGCAGACCGTCATGAAACCGAGGATTATACCAACTCAAATCGTTTTTCATTGTTTGGTAGGGCCAATTATCAATTTAAGGGTAAATATCTCTTTACAGCCACCGTAAGATCCGATGCATCAAGCAAATTTTCTGAGGAAAATCGGGTGGGTATCTTCCCGGCCGTGGCCTTGGGGTGGAAAATCTCCGAAGAGGATTTCTTAAAGGCTTCCTCTTGGGTTGATGAGCTGAAGTTGCGCTTAAGCTGGGGTGAAACAGGGAATGACAGGATCGAATCCACTGCCACACAGTTCCTGTTTAGCGCTTCCACAAACAGGGGGCCAGGCTTTGGAAATACCGATAATGTATTTTACCAACCATCCAGCAGCACGCTGTATAACCCAGACTTGAAATGGGAAACCACCATTACCAAAAATATCGGCTTGGATTTCACCTTGTTCAAAGCCAAAGTGGAAGGTAGTTTGGATTTTTATAGAAATGTCACTAGGGATTTGTTGCTTCAATCTGCCATCCCGCCAAACACGGGGTTTTCTACCCAATGGAACAATGTCGGAAGCACCTCAAACCAAGGGGTCGAACTGGGCATCAACGCCTTTATCATCGACAAGCCTGACTTCTCGCTTTCGGTAAACTTTAATACAGGGATTAACCAAGCGCGGGTAGAAGAGCTGGACGGCACCAATGAACGGTTCTTCCAGTCCAACTGGGCCAGTACGGACTTGAATAATATCAATGATTTTTACCTGCGTGTAGGAGGCAAGATCGGTGATGTGTATGGCTATGTGACGGACGGATACTATACCGAGGATGATTTTGAAGGCTATGATGCTACTGCGGGGGAATATATCCTGAAAGCAGATGTGCCAAATTCCACTTCTGTGGTCGGCAATACGAATATCAGACCGGGATTCCTGAAGCTCAAGGACCTCAATGAAGATGGGCAGATCGATGCGGATGACAGAAAGGTGATCGGCAACACTTTGCCTAAAAATCAAGGTGGTTTTGGGGTGAATGCCAGATGGAAAGGTTTTGATGCAGCTATCTTCTTCAATTACCAGTTTGGAAATGATGTTTACAATACTGGTAAGATCCAGTATAACCAATTTAGAAGGGTGACATACGGAAATATGCTGACCACCATGTCATCAGAAAACCGCTATACCTATTTGGATGTGGACGGAACTTACACCGGGACACCTGGTGAAATTGTTACCGATCTTGGGCAGCTAGAGGAAATGAACGCCGGTAAGAATATCTGGTCGCACAACAGTTATGGCATTGCTGGAGCCGTGATCCATTCTTGGGCCATTGAGGATGGTTCATTTATCAGGTTGAACAACCTAACGGTAGGCTATTCTTTACCTACTGAGTTGATTTCTCGGATTGGACTGTCCCAGTTTAGGGTTTACGCGACAGGAAACAACTTGAAGTTGTGGACGGATTACACTGGCTACGATCCAGAGGTAAGTACCAGCAGAAGCAGCAGTTATTCTGCGTTGACTCCAGGGGTAGATTATTCTTCTTTCCCAAGGAGCCGATCCTATACAGTAGGTGTTAATGTGACATTCTAAACACGAAACGTATCATGAAAATTAAACATATAATTATAGCAGCGGCTACGGCGACCATGATGAGTTCTTGTCAGGACTTCCTGGAGCCAGAATCGCTTTCTACATTTGATTTGAACTATATCTATTCGAATGTGGATGATGCCAGAAAAGGTGTCAATGCCATTTATTCCCATTTTGGACAGGATGCCTTCCGGTCCAGGTTATCCAATAACATGACCGGCAATACGGATATAGAACACTCCAGTGGTTGGGGTAGCAATGGTGACCGGTATCAAATATGGGATTTGGAAGCCTTGGAAAGCAATAGGGACCTGCAGATCGTTTGGACCTATGCATACCGTGCCATCCGTGATGCCAATATCGCGATAGAAGGTTTGGAAGCCAGTGGTATGCTGGAGTCCACCGATGCAGCGACCGCCCAGACGATGAACCAACTTTTGGGAGAGGCTTATACGCTTCGGGCATATTGGTACAGCATGTTGACATACTATTTTGGAGACGTACCTTATATGATCGAAGCTCCCAAGGCTGGGCTTGATTTTAACCTGCCCAAAAAGGACAGGAATGAGATCCTGACCGAAGAGATCAACAACCTGATAAATGTCGAGGAAAAAATGCTCTGGGCAGATCAGGTACCCAATGGCATTGAGCAGGTAAATAGAGAATATACCTTGGGAATGATCGCCCGTCTTTCACTGCAAAGAGGGGGATATTTCTTGAATCCAGACTTGACGATGACTCGGGAAAGTGACTATCTGGACTATTATCAAATAGCCAAGGACTATTCGCAAAAGCTGATCAGTCTAAAAGACCGAGAGCTAAACCCTAGCTTCCGCCAGGTTTTCATGAATCAGTGTACTTTCCAGACCCCAGTTAATAACGATATGCTATTCGAAGTGCCCTTTGCCCTTGGCAATGGTGATGTAGGGTGGAATATAGGTGTAAGGGTAGAAGGAGGCAATACTGCTTCTCATGATTATGGTTCTGGAAATAACTATATGGCGATTCCGCCTACCTATTACCTTTCCTTTGATACCTTGGATACCAGAAGGGATGTGACCTGCTCACTTTATAAGGTGACGACTGAATTTACCTATGAATTTGTAAATGGTGGGCTGGATATCGGCCAAGGAAAATGGAGCCGCCACTTCCTGCCTACACCTCCCGGTAAATCCACCGCTAAGGGAACTGGAATTAACTGGCCAATGATGCGCTATTCAGATGTATTGCTGATGTTTGCGGAGGCCGAGAATGAGCTGAATGGTCCTACGGCTGATGCCCAAGAGGCATTGAAGCGTGTAAGGCGGAGAGCCTTTGATGCGGCACATTGGGGAGAAAAAGTAGATGCCTATGTCGGACAAGTCTCTGGCGGAAAGGATACCTTTTTCGAAGCCATTGTGGACGAGCGTGCCTGGGAGTTTGGTGGTGAAATGATCCGTAAATATGAATTGATCCGATGGGGGATTTATTCCGAAAAGGTAGCCGAAACGGTGGAAGGATTGAAGGAATTGGCTGATGATGCCTTTAACGGTACCACTCAGTATCCGGATTACATGTATTGGAAAGTGAATGAAAGTGGAAATTTCACCATTTTGAACCCCAATAAGCGCGTAGTGGCGCCGCCTGATGATACCTGGACACAGCAATCTTTCTTGCTGGCACTGCATAGTGATGAATTTGGCTATCAGGAATGGGTAACCAGAGATTGGGCAAACTATATCAACGGTCCACAACCGGGCGTGGTACGGTATATATTCCCAATCCCTACGGAGGCTATCGCCAATAGCCAAGGGACGTTGACCAATGACGGTTATGGATTTTAAGGATTGACCTTTAATGCTAAAAATGGAACCAATGAATTTTATCAAAAACAATATATACCAAAGCATCTGTATCCTTGTGCTAGGCCTGATCGTGATCAATGGCTGTAAGGAAGATGATGAAATGTTTGAAAGGACAAGGCTGTTCAGGCCGGTGTTGATCGAGGACCTTTATTCGGAAGAAAATACCATCATCATCAACATGGGCAAAATGAAGGAAGCGGTATCCTATACCTTGGAAGTGAGCAGGGACTCTTTTGCTACTGCTCCTGAGTATGTGATCGATACCGACACCAATTATGTGGAACTTAACCAAGAGCTCCTTGGGCAATCACTGTTTTGGGACATGCTCTATCAAGTGAGGGCTACGGCACATGCCGATGATCCTGATTATGATAGTAAGGTTTCCGATCTTGGGTCAGTGCGTACCCAGCGGTTTCCGACGATCCTGAACGATCCGGAGAGCTATGATGTGATTGATGTGGCGGCACATGTTACTTGGCAGACCATAGGAGCTGCAGTGACAGAAGTGAAGGCCTTTAGCGCAGAGGACCTGTATTTGGAAACGCCCTTGATCGAGCAAGAAGTATCTACTGATGAGCAAGAAGCTGGCGACATGATCCTCAACGGTCTAGAGCCAGAAATGGAATATCAAGTGGCCATTTACAGTGAGGATGTCCTTCGAGGTTGGGTAAATTATTCCACATTGCCTCAGGATATTGACCCCAATGCACCTGGTGTAATTGACATAAGAGAGAATACCAGCCCTTCAGCAGTGTCTGACGCCGTGGCCATGGCTCCTGATGGTGCCATTATTTTGGTACAGCGCGGAGTGACCTATGATTTCCCAGAGGATAACCTGAACAAATCCATCACCATTCGCGCTGCATATGGTTTTGGTGAGCAAAAAGCCAAACTCTACACGACTGGCAATTGGGACATTGATGATAATTCTGATATCGATCACATCCGTTTCATCGACTTGGAGCTGAGAGGGGAAGACTACGGTGGAGATTATGTCTTTAATCCGAACCGGGAAAATGTCCATGTAGGTGAACTGAGTTTTGAGAATTGTGAGATTGGTACTTTCCGGGGCATTGTCAGGGCGCGTACCAGTACGGTTATTGATAATTATATCATTAGGAATTCGGTAGTGGACAGCATTGGGGGGTATGGATTGTTTACGGTAGATACTGAAGCTACGGCCATGATCAAGAATATTCGTTTTGAAAACTCCACGTTCAATAAGATCCAATTCGGAGTGACCTCCCGTAGTAACTCAGAGTCATTCGTTATTGAGAGTTGTACCTTTGCCAATTTCGTAAGTGGTGGATCCGGTTTCTTCCGATACAGAGGGGGAGATGGCAATAATAATGTGGCCCAAGGAATCGTGATTCACAATAGTATCTTTGGTCATGGTTGGGATGAGGCCATGGAAGATAATTATGCCATCCGGGGAATTTATGATGGATTGGAGGATACTAATTTTGACATTGTAAATGTCTATAGTACCAATGATTTCGGCTTTAGCAGTGGTGAAATTCCTGGATTCCCAGTGGGGAATTATAATGGTGCCCAATCAGATCTTTGGGTAGATCCGGCGAATAACGATTTCAATTTCCAAGACAGAGGATTTGCTGGTCGTTACGACAGCGGAGATCCACGATGGAGGGTACAATTGTAAAATTATTGATCTTTCCCTTATAAGTGTATAACAGAGAGGGCCGTCTTCCATGAGTCAACAGGTCATGACCCTTGACTTTGAGGACGGCCCTTTTCCATAAACCTTAACCTTTATGAATTTCAATTATTATGTTTTCCGTGCGTTTTTTGCGATGTTACTGCTGATGGTTAATGTGAGCTGCAGCGACTCCGAGCCGAATCCTGATCTTGTGGATGAAGAGGAAGATGAGGAACCCTATGAGGGGCCGGAATATGCTTTTCCTGGAGCGGAGGGCTATGGACAGTTTACTACTGGAGGCCGTGGCGGCAAGGTGTATTATGTAACCAAATTAGCTGATGACAATTCCCAGGGAACCCTTCGGTATGCCCTAAACCAAAGCGGAAAACGAACGATAATTTTTAATGTAGGTGGTACGATCGAGTTAAAATCCCGATTGAATATTTCGCGGGGAAACGTCACCGTGGCAGGACAGACTGCACCGGGTGGTGGGATTACGCTTCGAAATTATCCAGTGACCATTGACGCTGACAATGTCATCATCCGTTATTTGCGTTTCCGGATGGGAGACACTGCCCAGCAAGAGGGAGATGCATTGGGAGGACGATTCCATAAAGATATCATTATTGACCATTGCTCGATGAGCTGGTCCACCGATGAATGCGTTTCGTTTTATGCCAATGAAAATTTCACCCTGCAGTGGTGTATCATTGCGGAGAGTTTAAAAAATTCGGTGCACGAAAAAGGAAATCATGGCTATGGTGGTATTTGGGGAGGAAAATATGTTTCTTTTCACCACAATCTCCTGGCTCACCACGACAGCAGAAATCCGCGGTTGGGAGAAGAGGCCGGAAAGGCATTTGCCTTAACGGATTTGGTGGATCTTAGAAACAATGTCATTTATAATTGGGGCAATAATGCTGCTTATGGCGGTGAAGCGATGAATGTAAATATCGTGAACTGTTATTACAAGCCCGGACCAGCCACGCCCTCTGGCAGTAAGCGAAATCGTATTATGTCCATCGACAAAAATAAAAACGAAGGTACGGAAGTGTATGATATCTGGGGCAAGTTTTATATCGATGGAAATGTGGTGGACGGTAGTAGCCAGACTGCTGATGATAACTGGACCTATGGTGTGTACAACCAATTTCATGGTAGTTATGGTACAGTGAGCGAAGCAGATAAGGCCAAAATGAAAATGGATCAACCGCATGAAATGGAAGGATATACCGTAACGACCCATAGTGCAGAAGAAGCATACGACTTGGTCCTAGACTATGCTGGAGCCAATTTAAATAGAGATGAGGTGGATGCCCGCATAATAGCCAGTGTTCAGCAAGGTGATTTTGACGCCGAAGGCTCAAATGGAAGTACAAATGGTATCATTGATACCCAGAGTGATGTGGGAGGATGGCCGATGCTGGAAGCGGGATTACCTGTCACCGATTCGGACGAAGATGGAATGCCTGACAATTGGGAGACGGCCAATGAACTCGATCCCAATGACCCTGATGATCGCAATCAGCTTAAATCCGGTACCCCCTACACTTTCTTGGAAGTTTATCTCAATAGTCTGATCAAGGATTTTCCATTGGAGTAGCTAGTGTCGAAATAAAGAAATAGCGCTGTGAATAATGTTGGGCTGAAAACTTTTCTAATTGTGCTATATTGGCGTATCAACACTATTATTTAGTTTGTACAAATAACAGAACTTAATACGATCATCTTTTAAAAACTATCGAATATGAAATTTGAACATTTTGCGATCAATGTAGCCAAGCCACGAGCGATGTCCGATTGGTATGAAAAGCATGTTGGCCTCAGTGTCGTGAGCAAACAAGATTCCAGTCCCTATATGACCTTTTTGGCTGACGACAGTGATACCATTATGTTGGAGATTTATAATAATCCAAAAGCTCCTGTGCTAGACTTTAATAGCCAACATCCCTTAGTGCTCCATTTGGCCTTGGTTTCTGAAGATCCGGATGCTGACCGTGATAGACTAGTGGCTGCAGGAGCAGAGGTGATCAGCGATGATATTCTTGGTGATGGTTCGCATTTGGTCATGTTAAAGGATCCTTGGGGGCTGGCACTGCAGCTTTGCAAACGTGCAAAACCCATGCTGAAGTAGGCTTAACAGGTTCTTGAGATCATCACTGTGAAATAGCTATTGCTGTGAATTGAATTTCAGTTAAAAATATTGAATAAAAGTAAATAATTGATTTATAACGATAAACTACCTATGATTAGCCGATTTCGATATCATTCCATTGTCATGATACTGTTGGGTTTTGTCCTAGTGGCAGCATGTAAGCAGGAGCAAAAAAAGGAGGGAAGTAAAGCACCTGATGCTTGGGATCAGGTGTCCGGTATTTTGGAAACCATCCAGACACCTGAATTTCCGGACCGGACTTTTTCGATTACCGACTATGGCGCCGTGGGAGACGGGAAGTCAGATGCCAGTACGGCCATTGCGGAGGCCATTAAGTCATGTGTAGAAGCTGGTGGAGGTAGGGTACTCGTTCCTGAAGGTGATTATGCCACAGGGCCTATTTATTTGGAAAGCAATATAAACCTGCATTTGGAAAAGGGTGCTAGGTTGTTGTTTTCCACTGATCCCAAAGACTATTTACCACTAGTATATACCCGATGGGAAGGGGTAGAGTTGATGAATTATTCTCCGTTGATCTATGCATTTGAAGAGGAAAACATCGCCATTACCGGTGAGGGGGTATTGGACGGACAGGCCAATGAAACCAATTGGTGGCCGTGGAAAGGTAAAACGCAATACGGTTATAAAGCGGGAGACCCACAGCAAGAAGATCCTGACAAGCGACACGCACTTTTCCAAATGGCAGAGGACGGGGTGCCCGTGGAGGAAAGGAAGTTTGGAGAGGGCTTTTACCTTCGTCCGCAGTTTGTGCAGCCCTATCGGTGCAAGAATGTGTTGGTAGAGGGAGTAAAGATCGTCCATTCACCCATGTGGATATTGAATCCAGTGCTATGCGAAAATGTGACCATCCAAGGAGTAACAGTAGAAAGCCACGGGCCCAATTCGGATGGCTGTGATCCGGAATCGAGTAAAAACGTGCTCATAAAAGACTGTTATTTTAACACTGGGGATGATTGTATAGCCATCAAGTCAGGTCGAAATGCCGACGGAAGAAGGATTAATGTGCCCAGTGAGAATATCATTATCCAAAATTGCAAAATGGCCGATGGGCATGGAGGCGTGGTTATTGGCAGTGAAATTTCCGGCGGTGTACGGAATGTTTTTGCGGAAGATTGTGAGATGAACAGTCCCCACTTGGACAGGGCACTCCGTATCAAAACCAGTTCTATGAGAGGTGGTGTGATCGAAGATATTTATTTGAGAAATATTGACGTTGGCCAGATTGCGCAGCAAGTGATTCGTGTAAATATGTTTTATGAAGATAGCGGCGCATATGTCCCTACAGTAAGGAATATCCATGTGGAGAATATGACCGTAGAAAATGGTGGTAAAGTCGGTGTGCTATTGGAAGGCTATAAAAACTCTCCGGTGGAGAATATAAAGCTAGAAAATTTGACGGTCAAGCAGGTAACAGAGGATTATAAGTTCTCTAATGTGAAAAATGTGCATTTCGAAAATGTCATGATCAATGGTAAACCGGTAAGTTATGATCAAGATTAAGGTGTTTCGATACTGCCTAATATTAATTTGCATACACCTTTCTGTTTTTTCCTTTGGACAGGCGTCCAGTGAGAAGATATTGGCATTTCCTGGTGCAGATGGTTTTGGCAAATATACCACAGGCGGACGTGGAGGAAAAGTCTATGTAGTCACCAATCTACATGATGAAGGTCCGGGGAGTTTGCGTGAGGCAATTCGGAAAAAAGAACCTCGCCTCATCGTATTTGCTGTTTCCGGCAATATCAAGTTAAAATCAAGTTTGGACATAAACCATGGTGACCTTACCATTGCAGGCCAAAGTGCTCTTGGTGGTGGGATCACCCTGCAGGATTTTCCCTTGAAAATCAAGGGAGACAATATCATCATCAGGTACATCAGAAGCAGGTTGGGAGACAAGGAAGATGTTCAGGATGATGCCATGAGCTGCCTACGCAATAAGGATATAATCATCGACCATTGTTCTTTGAGCTGGGCCACGGATGAGTGTGGTTCATTTTATGACAATGAGAATTTTACACTCCAGTGGTGCATCATCTCAGAAAGCCTCAATGCTTCTGTCCATGAAAAGGGCAACCACGGTTATGGAGGCATATGGGGGGGGAATAAAGCCACTTTTCACCACAATCTTATCGCAAGCCATGCCAGTAGATTGCCCCGCTTCAATGGTGCGAGAACGAGCAAAGATCCCCAAAAGGAGGTAGTAGATTTTAGAAATAATGTGATCTATAATTGGAAAAACAACAATGCCTATGGTGGTGAGCAGGGTCATTATAACATGGTAGGTAATTATTACCAGCCAGGACCAGCGACCACCTCCAATGAAGACCGGATCATAGAGCCCTATGAGCCCTATGGGCAATTTTATCTTGCTGGGAATGTCAATTCCCAAGACTGTAAAGTGTCGCAGGACAATCGCCGAGGAGTGGATGGGGTGCAGGATGTAAATACGGTACTTGTGGATAAACCTTTTCCATTTGTGATGGAAGAAACAGAAAAAGCGTCTGTGGCTTATTTGCGAGTCCTTCACCACGCCGGTGCAAGCCACCATCGGGATCAAGTTGATAAGCGATTGCTGAAGGAGCTAAAAAAAGGAAAGAGTACTGCTGGTAAAGGGCAAAATGGAATTATTGATAGCCAGCAGGATGTGGGCGGCTGGCCCATGTTAAAGTCCAAAAAAGCTATAAAGGATCAGGATCGGGACGGCATGCCTGATCATTGGGAAGAGAAAATGGGCTTGGATATCCATGACGCTACTGATGCTGCGGGAAATGACCTGCACGAGTTCTACACAAACATCGAGGTATATCTGAACAGTTTGGTGGCGTATGATTAATGGTAGGTCACCTATTCAAAATTGAGCTTCACTTTTTGCAGGAGGGCATATAATCGGTAAATTGAACTGGAATATATGCTATGGAAAAAAGAGTTGACTTTTCGGAACTTCAAGAAGTCTTGGAGCAGGTGCTATTGCAGCATGAATTTTCATCAGAGCGCGCGTCATTGAGTGCGCGTTTGTTTGCGCAAGCCAGCTTGGACGGGGTGCCATCCCATGGTTTGAATCGATTTTTGAGTTATTTGTCCTATATCAAAAAAGGTCTGATCACCCCATCCGCCCAACCGGAGGTTTTGGCCAAGTTTGGTAGTTTTGAGCGATGGAATGGTCATGCAGGTCCAGGCAACCTCAATGCCCATGTAGCGATGAAAAGGGCTATTTCCATGGCCAAATCTACGGGGATTGGTTGCGTGGCACTCCAAAATACCAACCATTGGATGAGAGCGGGCAATTATGGCTGGCAGGCCGTAGAAGCCGGATGTATCGGGATTTGCTTCACCAATACCAAGCCTAATATGCCCGGTTGGGGAGGAAAGGAGCCAAAATTGGGAAACAATCCCTTGGTGGTGGCGATCCCTCGCCAAAACGGACCAGTGGTACTGGACACAGCGATGTCGCAGTTTGCCTACGGAAAGATGGCCATTTATGCCAAAGCGGGCAAAGAAATGCCTTATGATGCTGGATTTGACGGGGAAGGAAACCTGAGCAGGTCCCCCGCGGAGATCATCCAAAGGGAATTGGCGCTGCCCATCGGTTTGTGGAAAGGTGCTGGCCTGTCGCTGGTGTTGGACATGCTGGCAATGCTGCTTTCAGGTGGACAGGCTACCTTTGAAGTGGGTAAGCAGGATAGTGAAAGTGGACTGTCCCAGTTTTTTTTAGCATTGAACCCCAAGGATTTTGGATTGGATGCTTGGATGGATGAAAGGCTGGACGAGGTAATTAATGACTTTAAGAAAAGTGGAGTTTTTAAGGAAGGTACTGCCCTTCGCTACCCTGGTGAACACACGCTACACGTAAGGGCAGAGAATATGAAACGCGGAGTTCCGGTGGATGAAGACATCTGGAGCGAGATCAAAAATATACTTGCATGAAAAAAATCAATGATAATGAAGTGCGGTGGGGGATTTTGGGAGTAGGGGACGTATGTGAGGTGAAGAGTGCCCCAGCCATGAATTTGGTGGATGACAGTCGATTGGTAGCAGTGATGCGGAGAAATGAGCAAAAGGTAAAGGATTACGCGAGGCGGCACCAAGTCCCAAAATGGTACACCGATGCTGACGCGCTCATAAATGACCCTGAGGTCAATGCAATATACATTGCAACTCCTCCATATGCGCACAAGGAGCTGACATTAAAAGCAGCGGCTGCTGGAAAGCCGGTGTATGTGGAGAAACCCATGGCCAGAACCTATGCGGAATGTCAAGACATGATTGCTGCTTGTGATAAAGCGGGAGTGCCGCTCTATGTGGCCTATTACCGGAGAGCATTGCCCCATTTTCTAAAGATCAAATCATTGATAGAAGGCGGGACGATCGGAGAGGTACGCCAGGTGTCCATTCAGATGAACCAAGTTCCCAAGCCCGGAGTGGTGAGGAATCTTGCTCACAATTGGCGGGTTGATCCGGATATCGCTGGTGGAGGTTATTTCTATGATCTTGCTTCCCATCAACTGGACTTTTTGGATTTTGCCTTGGGACCGATAAAAACGGCAAAAGGCATATGTACCAATCAAGCTGGATTGTATGAGGCTGAAGATATGGTAGTGGCTGCTTTCGAATTTGAGTCGGGGGTGTTGGGGAGTGGCAGTTGGTGTTTTTCTTCTAGCAAAACGGCTGAAATGGACAATACTGTCATAATTGGCAGTAAAGGTAAAATCAGTTATGAAACCTTTGGTGGTGGGAATGTATCGCTTGAAACTGATGATGAAGGAAAAGAGTTGTTTGAATTTCATTTACCTAATCATATCCAAATGCCTTTGATTCAACTGGTAGTGGGTGATGTATTAGGAAAGGCTTTAAGTCCATCTGATGGTTTGTCAGGGAGCCGGACCAACCGCATCATGGAAGAGATTATTTGGAAATGAATGGATATAAGTATAAATACCTGTATTCTTAATTTATAAGCTTAAACACTTATAAGTATATTTTATATGTGAATTCACTTATAAATTGTTTTTATAAGTTTAAAGCACTATATTTAAGGTGAGTTTAAACTACGCGTTATGGGGAGAGTAGCAGTCATATCCGGAGATATCGTATCATCCACCAGTTTGATTCCAGAAGACCGGTTGATGCTACACGATCGTTTGAAAGATCTTATCACTGACCTTTCTTTAAAATTCGATACGTATGGAAGGGTGCTGAAAGGAGACTATGTAGAATGCGTGTGCAGTAATCCCCATGAGTCCCTTGCGGTGGCCTTGGCGATAAAGAGCTATGTGAAAGCCATTGAAGTAAATGCTGGAGCAAAAAGCAGCGACAAGAACCGCATTAAATTATTTAAGACACATGGTATCCGCTTGGCTATAGGCTATGGTGAGCTCACTACCTTGGATGTGGAAAATGGCGTGATAGACGGGGAGGCGATTTACTTGGCAGGAAGAAAGATCAACGAGCAGTCCGGTCGCAAGAAAAAAAGGGTGGTGATCAAGCAAACGTTGTTTTTTGAATCACAAGAAGGGCCGCTAAAAGAGCAATTTGATCCTGTGATGGGGCTCTTGGACGTGCTGATCAGCAAGGCAACAGCCCGTCAGTCGGAGGTACTGTACTGGAAGTTGATGGGATTAAATGAGGATGAAATAGCGGAAAAATTTGGCGTTAGCCAATCCGTAATCAATCAGCACAGCACCAGTGTGGGATGGAATGCCATAGAAGAAACCGTATCCTATTATAATCGTACCGTAAAGCGAGATCAACCATGAATGCAACCCAGTTTTTTATCTTACAGCTGATTGCCCATATGTTGGCAGATTTTTATTTCCAGAATGACCGCTTGGCCGAGCAGAAAAATACACATGGGTTTAGAAGTCCATTTTTAAAATGGCATATCCTGATAGTGTTTGTATTGTCTTGGGGATTGTCATTTCAGCTTTCTTTCGTTTACGGAGCCTTGGTGATCGCCTTGACCCATTATATCATTGACGGCTTGAAAGTTTACCTCAACAGGAGCAAATGGTTAGGAAAATATGCTTTTTTTATCGATCAGGTTTTGCATTTGGGGGTGATCATTGCGGTAACTGTGGCGTACGTGCTATACTTGGGCTTGGATCCCTATTGGGAAGTGAAATGGTCTTCCACATTGCTCATGGCTATATTTGCTTATATTACTTGCCTGAAACCTTCAAACATCTTTATCAAAGAAGTACTTCGTGCCTATGAAATCAGCGTGCCCGGTACTAATGACCTCCCCAATGCAGGAAAATTGATCGGGGTCATGGAGCGTGTATTAGTACTTACCTTTATCTTGATGGGTGAGTTTCAGGCCGTAGGTTTTTTGATTGCTGCCAAGTCAATATTGAGGTTCAAAAATGACGATATCATAAAAGCTGAATATGTATTGACCGGTACCCTTATCAGTTTCGGTATTGCCATATTGCTGGGCAGTTTTGTAGGATTGGCATATTAGAAGAAGGGAACCAACAGATCCATCAGCAAAGGTTTAAGCTATTTCCGTAGGATATAAGGAATTTTATAAAAGTAATGAGGCTTTGCCAAAGTAATCCTAAAAGCAGTATTGATATAGTAGGTCTTTTTCCCTAAGTTTACATTTTGATAACCCAATAACGATTAAAATTCATGTACCCTAAAACTAATGGAGCTGGAAAAACTAATCAGTGGTCTTGGCTTGCCATAGGCATTTTTGCCACACTGTTTTCCTGCAATGCCCAAAAGGAAGAAGGGGAGGCTACCAGCAAGCGTCCCAATATTATCTTCATCATGTCCGATGACCACGCTTATCAGGCGATAAGCGCCTATAGCGATAAGCTGATCAATACCCCCAATATTGACAGAATAGCCAGTGAGGGAATGCTTTTCGAAAAGGCTTTTGTCAGCAATTCTATTTGTGCTCCAAGTAGGGCCGTGATATTGACCGGAAAGCACAGCCATATAAATGGACTTGTGGACAATGCGGTGAAGTTTGACAGTGCACAGGTGACTTTTCCGAAAATCCTAAGAAAAAATGGTTACCAAACCGCCATGATAGGGAAGTGGCATTTGAAAACAGAACCTACGGGTTTTGATTATTGGAAAGTCCTCCCTGGCCAAGGCCATTATTATAATCCTGAGTTTCGCACTAAAGAGGGAGTAGTACTTGACTCTGGATATGTAACGGATTTGATTACTGACTTTGCGATCGATTGGTTGGATAAAGCGAAGGAGAGTGATGAGCCTTTTATGCTGATGTACCAGCACAAGGCGCCTCATCGTGAGTGGCTTCCTACGGAAGATAATTTCCGTAAATACACCAAAAAGGAATTTCCCGAGCCTGAGAGTTTGTTTGATGATTACAGTGGTAGGGGAAAGGCAGCGAAAGAAGCCGAAATGCGCATAGCTACCCACATGGGGGTGACCAGTGACAATAAGATCCATCCTGATATTGCCAAAAAAATGGGATATGAGAATTTCCTGACTTGGTATCCAAATGCTTACCATAATAACCTCGACCGCATGAGTCCGTCAGAGCGTGCTGCTTGGGAGGAAGTGTATGGCCCGATCAATGAGGAATTTGAAAAGGCAAATCTTCATGGTGACGAACTGACCAAATGGAAATACAAACGGTACATGCAGGATTATTTGGCCAGTATTGAGTCGGTGGATGAGAATGTCGGAAGGTTATTGGATTATCTTGAAGAAAATGATCTGGATGAAAATACCATCATCGTTTATACTTCTGACCAAGGGTTTTACTTAGGGGAACACGGTTGGTTTGACAAGCGCTTTATGTATGAAGAATCATTTAGAACACCCCTGATGATCAAGTGGCCCGGAGTGATCAAGGAAGGCAGTAGAAATACCGATCTGGTCCAAAACCTGGACTTTGCAGAGACTTTCCTCGATGCGGCAGGAGTGTCGATACCCAAGGAAATGCAAGGCAAAAGCATGCTTCCCCTGCTCAAGGGCGAGAAAGTGGAGTGGAGGGATGCCCTGTATTACCACTACTATGAATACCCTGGTATCCATGCCGTAAAACGTCATAATGGTGTTAGGACCGACCGTTATAAGTTGATACATTTCTATTATGATGTGGATGAATGGGAGCTATATGATCTTGAAAAAGATCCTCATGAGATGAACAACGTCTATGAAGATCCAGCTTATGCAGAGGTGAAGGAGCAAATGCATAAAAAACTGGATGAGCTGGTGACCCAATATAAAGATGAGGTGGTCGTACCAACTCAATAATGAAAAGTGAGACCAAGGTATTTATCCCCTGTCAGTGATTACTTGACAGGGGATTTTTTTGGTTCTATATGATTTACTATGGGTAACTATTACTTTGCATGTCAAATTCTAGCTTGCCTTTCATCTTGTTGCCTTGTTACTTTTTTCCTTCAGGTGAAAAACGTAACCAAAAAAACCCGCTGCGGTGAGCTATATGACTAAAATCAAAGCCAGCACTCACGCAGGCAAACTCCTCTATTTGTGCAGCATACCAATTTTTTGTACTGATTCACGTCAAACAAGCCTGCGCTTTTTCCAGCCCACTTCTTTGATTTCTTAACGTCAAATACCTCAAGGCAGAATAGAAAATTGCCCACTGAAAAGGAACATGAATCAACATTAATTTAACCGGAATAATATCTTTACCCACTATAATCCATATAGAGCCCTTTTTTTATGGTTTTTTGTGCACAAAATTATAATCTTTTACCGATAGCAATGTATTTGTTGCAGGGATCGGCTTTGATTTGAGTAACTATGTAGCATGGATAGTGAAATTCTATTGACAGGAGTGTGTCCTGTTAATGTGAAATGAACTTTCAGGATTTATAGAATAGAAAAAAAAATTAAAGTGGATATGAAAAAGCTCTTTTGTGCACTCGTGATGTTATGTCTGTTTTCCCTGGAGGGTTATTCCCAAGATGTGCGGTTAAATGTTTACGGCGCTTATGCTTTTGCCGACAGGTTTGACTCTTATTGGGATGTAGGAAACAACTATTACTATGACGGGAAGATCGAAGATGGTTTCCAATGGGGCGGTGGCCTCGAATACGTGGTCAATGATATGGTGGGGGTAGAAGTCTTGTATCTGAGACAGGACACCAATAGTCCTACGCGGTACAGTTATTCAGGATTTGTGGATCGTCGCACCAATTTTGATCTCGGCATCAACTATATCTTGGTGGCTCCCTCTCGTTATTTTCAAGCTCCAAGTGGCAATCTGGAAGGCTTTTTTGGAGTAATGGCCGGAGTGGTAGTGGCAAACCTACACAACCCCGATAATGGAAATGATAACAACGCCACCAAAATGGCATGGGGGGTAAAAGGTGGAGGCATCTTGTGGGGATCTGAGCGTATGGGGCTTAAGATACAAGCCCAGTTGCTTTCTGCGGTGCAGTCCGTCGGCGGTGGATTTTATTTCGGAACCGGAGGTGCTGGCGCAGGAGTAAATAGCTATTCTTCCATTTACCAATTTAGTCTGGGTGGGGGATTGGTATTTAAGTTGAATTAATTCCACCAATTGAATTCCCTAAAATTTAAAATTTCGATTTGGGGTGAGTAAAACAGTGAACCCAATAATTAAGTGTCAGTTTTTAAAGAATTGACCTGTGGTAGATGGGGTGAAATGTGTTCCTGTTTCATTTGAATAGTGCAACACATAAACCACACATATCATGAAAAAGCTAATTGCAGAATTTATTGGGACTTTTTGGTTAGTATTGGGTGGCTGCGGTAGTGCAGTACTTGCTGCGGCTTTCCCGGAATTAGGGATTGGATTTGCTGGCGTAGCTTTAGCGTTTGGTCTTACTGTCTTGACGATGGCCTATGCCATTGGGCATGTTTCAGGTTGTCACTTGAATCCAGCCGTATCCATTGGGTTATGGGCAGGGGGAAGGTTCGAAGCCAAGGAATTGCTTCCCTATATCGTGGCACAGGTGCTGGGAGGCATGGTAGCAGCTTCGGTTCTTTACGTAATTGCTTCGGACAATCCTGCGTTTGTATTGGGGGGCTTTGCAGCAAACGGTTATGGGGAGCATTCTCCCGGTGGATATGGCATGACCGCTGCATTGGTGACAGAAGTGGTCATGACTTTTGCCTTCTTATTTGTGATCCTAGGAGCAACGCACACCAAGGCTCCGCAAGGATGGGCTGGGGTGGCCATTGGCTTATGCCTGACGCTGATTCACCTGATTAGCATCCCTGTTACCAATACCTCTGTAAACCCTGCCAGGAGCACCAGCCAAGCGATTTTTGTTGGTGATTGGGCTTTGGGGCAGCTATGGTTGTTTTGGGTGGCTCCGATAGTGGGGGCGATCTTGGCGGGATGGGTGTTTAAGTATTTATCTCCTGAAAAATGAACAATGGAATACTGGATATTACCATCCATTTCCTAAGGCCGTGGATAGTATGTTGTCCAAATGGTGGAACTTGACTATATTAGATAATCAAACCTGACGTCGTACATAGCTAACTCTTTTATGCCCAAACCACTTAAATTTGGAATCATCGGGACAGGTGCCATCGCCCAAAAACATGCTGCAGCCATCAATGAATTGAAATGTGCCGAGTTGGTGGCAGTATGCAGTTCGTCGGCCGAAAGGGCCAAACAAGCTGAAGGGCAGTTCAAGGTAAAGGGATATGATAATTTAGAGGATTTTCTGGCCCATCCCGATCTGGAGGTAGTGTGTATCTGCACAGCAAGTGGCCAGCATCTTGAGCCTACACTAAAGGCAGCCCAAGCGGGAAAGCATGTATTGGTGGAGAAGCCCATTGAAATCAGCGTGGAAAGGGCTGATGCCATGATCCAGGCTTGTGAGCAGTATAAAGTCAAGCTTGGCGTGATTTTCCAAAATCGATTTAACGAAGGATATGTCCTGCTCAGGTCAGCCGTCAAAAGTGGACAACTGGGCCAATTGTTGATGGGAAATGCATATATAAAGTGGTTCCGGAACCGGGAGTATTACGAAAGTAGTCACTGGAAAGGAACCTTTGACGGTGACGGAGGAGGTGCTTTTATTAATCAGGGAATTCACACCATCGATTTATTACTTGATATCATGGGAAGTGTGGCAACTGTATTCGGAAAGGTTAAAACAGCAATTTACGATATTGAGGGAGAAGATACGGGAACGGCTTTGGTTACCTTTCAAAATGGTGCTTTGGGTAATATTACAGCCGGGACATCTCTTTACCCAGGTTATCCGGAGCGACTGGAAATTTACGGTACGGCAGGCAGTGTTATTTTGGAAGGCGGCAAGATTGTCGCTTGGAATATCCTGGATCAAGACTCTAAAGCAATTTCTGCTGACCAACATGCCAGTGGTGCTGCTGATCCTATGGCCATTGGTCATGCCCTACATTTAATGCAAATCGAGGATATGGTGATGGCTGTTCGGGAGGACAAACACCCATTGGTAACAGGTCAAATAGCTAAGAAATCACTTGAAGTAATTTTAGCTATTTACCAAAGCTCAACTACCGGAAAAGAAATTTCATTCTGACCATTTCTTAAACCTAATAATCGTCTCTGCACGACCGCGGATATGATTTATAGGCAGGAACTGCGGAAGTCGTAGTATTTCAAAATAAATGACGGCTATTCAGCATCCATGAGGTAAAGCACCTGTCGAAGGTAATAGCCTTGGTCCATGCGGATGAGTTGGTCATTTTTAAAGTAGAAGTATTTTTCGTCATATTCAGAAGTAGGAATGGTATAAATTGTATAGGTTTCATCCATTTCGATGATTTCCTCATTTATATTTGCCTTTTCAAATTCTTCTTTGGTCATTCCAATATCTGCAGTGATGCGAAACGCAGCGCATGAAAGGAGCGTAAAAAAAGGCAAGACGATAAGTAGCTTCTTCATAGTAGAGAGTAGTTAGTTGTTTTAGTTGCGAGGGCAAAAAACATTCCTTTTTCCCTTTTTTCAAAAGACTCAATCCCAAAAGGTGTCAAAAAAAATATAACCAGCTTATTGTCAGTCTGCTAATGCGTTCCCTTATTGGCTGAGAACTTCGGTTAGATCCATTGAAAAAAGTGGAAACATAACTGACGTAAAAGTCGGAGGAAGCGAATTCGCTTCCTCCGACTTGAAAAGATGCAAGGAGCAGGGCAGGCGGTTAATCTGTTATTTTAAACCATGGATCAATCCCATTTCCAGTCCCCTCAGCTCGGCCAATCCTTTAAGCCTTCCGATTCCTGTATAGCCAGGGTTGGTGGTTTTCTTAAGGTCATCTAACATTTGGTGGCCATGGTCAGGACGCATAGGGAGTGATTTGCCTCTCTTTGCCTGTACCTTGATGAGTTCCTTGATTACTTCTACGATCGGGACATCTCCTTCCAAGTGATTGGCTTCATGGAAATTTCCTTCGGCATCCCGCTGCGTACTGCGCAGGTGGATGAAGTGGATATGGTCTCCGTGTTCCCTGATAATCTGCGGAAGGTCATTATCTGCCCGTACTCCAAAGGATCCGGTACAAAAGGTGATCCCATTGTATTCACTGGGGGTCTCCGTGACCAACCGTTTTACATCGTCGATCGTGCTCATAACCCTAGGAAGTCCAAACATCGGAAAGGGTGGGTCATCCGGATGGATGGCCATGAAGACACGGTTTTTTTCTGCGACAGGAATGATTTCATCCAAAAACAGTTTTAAGTTATCGGCAAGTTTACCGGCGTCGATATCCTTATAGGTATCCAGTACTTTTTGAAAATCCTTCAAAGAATAACCTTCCTCAGCCCCCGGTAACCCAGCAATGATATTGTTGGTGAGCAATTGCTTGTTGTCATCAGAGATTTGCTTAAAATAAGCTTCCGCACGTTTGATGACATTTTTGCTGTATGAATCTGCAGCATGTGGCCGCTTGAGGATAAACAGGTCGAAAGCAGCTAAAGCCTGTAATTCAAAACGAAGGGCTTTTGCTCCGTTGGGGAGTTCGTAAGCCAAGTCTGTCCGTGTCCAATCCAGCACGGGCATGAAGTTATAACAAACCGTATGGATGCCTTCAGCAGCTAGATTTTCAATAGAAGTTATATAATTGGCAATGTATTTCTGATAATCACCGCTTCTTGTTTTAATGTGTTCATGGACAGGAATACTTTCGACTACCGACCAAGTAAGCCCAGCCGCTTCGATAGTATCCTTTCGTTTTTTGATTTCTTCACGCGACCAAATTACCCCATTGGGCAAGTGATGTAGGGCAGATACGATGCCAGTGGCGCCTGCCTGTCGTATGTCTGCCAAGGTTACAGGGTCCTGTGGACCATACCAGCGCATGGTTTGCTCCATTTTTATCAATTCACTCATAAGTAATTGAAAAACAATATTTTAATTATTGACTATTGATTTTTTTTCTAGCGGTGCCTAACTAAACACCACCAAAAGCACTGAATCCGCCATCCACAGGAATGATCGTTCCAGTTACGAATTTGGAGGCATTGCTACACAAGAAGCTCACTGCACCAAAGAGGTCTTCAGGATCTCCAAATCGATCCATTGGGGTGTGGCTGATAATTTGGTTGCCACGAGCGGTCAGGCTGCCATCATCCTCGGTGAGTAATGCCCTGTTTTGTTCCGTAAGGAAAAATCCCGGTGCTATGGCATTGACCCGGTACTGCTTTCCATATTTTTGACAGAATTCTACGGACAGCCATTTGGTGAGGTTATCTATAGCGGCTTTGGCTGAAGCATAGCCCATTACCCTGGTGAGTGGTCTGGAGGCGGCCATCGATGAAATATTGATGATGCTAACCGCAGGATTATGGAGTAGGAGCGGGGTAAATACTTGAATGGGAAGCAGGGTTCCCAGATAGTTGAGCTCCATGACCTTTTTGACCTCCTCTATATCCAGGTCTGTGATTTTTTGATCTGGAGTGACGATGGCACCGGGCATGTTTCCACCAGCGGCATTGATCAAAACATCAATCCCGCCAAATTCTTTTTCTACCTGTTGAGCCGCAGATTCCAGTGCTTCTTTATTGGTTACATCAGCGATCAGGGCAGAGGCTTTTCCTCCCTTGTTGGTGATTGAGGTTACCAAGTCTTTTACTTTATTGGGATTTCTCCCCAAAATGATGACTTGAGCCCCTTCAGTAGCCAGGTGCTGGGTGATTTTGCTTCCCAAAACACCGGTAGCTCCACTGATGAGGATAATTTTGTCTTTGATAGAAAATAGTGCAGACATGATTCGTGTTGTGGTTTTTATTGGAAGTTAAAATAATTCTTGGCGTTGTAATAGCAGATGTCCTGGATCATTTTTCCCAGCCATTTTTCATCTGCAGGCAATTCTCCATTTTCCACGTCATTGCCGATGAGGTTACAGAGTGTCCTGCGGAAATATTCATGTCGGGGAAAAGAGAGAAAGCTTCTGGAGTCGGTCAACATTCCCACAAAACAGCTGAGAAGTCCCATGTTGGAGAGGGCGTTCATCTGTTTTTCCATGCCGTCCTTTTGATCTAAAAACCACCATCCGGATCCAAATTGCACCTTACCGCGAATGGATCCATCATTAAAATTGCCCGTCATGGTGGCCATTACCTCATTGTCGCGAGGGTTGAGGTTATAGAGAATGGTTTTGCAGAGCTGGTCAGTTTTATCCAGTGCATTAAGAAATTGGGAAAGGGATTTTGCCTGACTGAAGTCACCAATGCTATCAAAACCTGTATCAGGCCCAAGGGTATCGAGCATTCGTTCGTTTGTATTTCGAAGTGCTCCCAAGTGGAACTGCTGGGTCCAGCCTTTGGCATGGTAGAGGCGGCATAGTTCCAATAGGGTGACAAATTTATAATAGGCAGTTTCTTCCTGATCCAGTGGTTTTCCTGCGGTAACTTTTTTGAATAGTATTTCTATATCAAAGGTGCCGATCGGAAAGTAATAGAGCTGTTCCAATCCATGGTCTGCCAGACGTCCGCCATTTTCATGGAAGAAAGCAATGCGGTTTTCCAGCGCAGCCATTAGCTGTTCGTGACTTTCGATGGGCATATTGCTTGCAGCAGCCAATTTTTCGAGATATGCATGATACTCGTTTGGTTGTTCTACTGCAAAGGATTTGTCCGGACGGAAGGTAGGGAAGAGTCCAATGGGCATACCATTATCAGCTGCCATTTTGTGGTATTGCAGATTGTCGGTAGGATCGTCGGTGGTGCAGACCGTTTCCACCTTCATTCCTGCCAGTAAGGATTGGGTATTATGGGAATCTTGTTGGAGCTGCGCCGTCGTTTCTTGGTAAACCGCGTCGGCGTTGTCAGCAGAAAGTAAATCACCGATATCAAAATACCGAAGTAGTTCCAAGTGCGTCCAGTGGTACAGTGGATTTCTCATCGTATATGGAACGGTATGCGCCCATTGCTGAAATTTCTCCTGATCGGTGGCATTTCCAGTGATGTATTTTTCCTGAATCCCAAAAGTTCTCATTGCCCTCCATTTGTAATGGTCTCCTGCGAGCCATATTTGGGAGATGTTCTCAAATTTTCGGTTTTCTGCTAGGTCTTTGGGAGATAGGTGACAATGGTAGTCAATTATCGGCATCCTTTTAGCATAATCGTGATAAAGGATGTTTGCCATTTCCGTTTTTAGTAAAAAATCCTCTTGGATAAAAGTGGATTTTATTTTGGGTTCAGGAGTACTCATATCGCCTTATTTTTTTCGCTAAAGCACTGATGATCGAAGTAAGAATAGTGTTCTGCAAAAGTGCGTTTAGCCCAATTATGATAGGTTTCAGTGTTAAACTTTTTCTTCTGTAAAATAAAATTTGATTAGTGGGCTTGAAATGCCCCGTTTGGTTATATTTCAAGCCAAAATCTTGTCTTAAGATCAAGTAATAATAGCCAATGTTTGCTGTTTTTTTAAGAAATGAGCTCACTTTAATCACGGAATCGTTTTCGTTTATTTCAGGTGAGTTCATACCAGTTGGTGTTTTATTGTGAAGGAAGTAGGGAGAGATTGGCGAAATACCTTAAATTTGATGTGCAATAACCCCAAGCGGTATGTTTTTATGAGTGGTGTTAATATAAAAAAACTGGCTGAAGTATTGAACTTGGCACCTTCTACGGTATCCAGGGCACTTAATGACAGCTATGAAATAAGCGAAAAAACGAAGAAAAGGGTGCAGGAAGTGGCCAAGCAAATGAATTATCAGCCAAATCCATTTGCACGTAGTCTGAGAGAGCACAGGAGCAAGACCATCGCCATGATCATACCGGACCTGGTCAATAATTTTTTTGCGCAGGTGATCGAAGGGGTAGAAGAAATCACCCAGCAGTTTGGCTATCACTTATTGGTGTACCATACGCATGAAAACCTGGAAAAAGAAAAAGAAATCGTCACGCATTTGCTCAATGGACGAGTAGATGGCATTATGATGTCGGTCTCGCACCAGACCAAAGAAACAGAACATTTGCTCAATGTTTATGAAAAACGTATTCCTATTATCTTCTTTGATCGAATTTGTGAAACGATCCCGACCACTAAGTTCGTGACCAATGGATATGAAAGTGGCTATGAACTGACCAGCCATATGATAAATGAGGGCTGTAAGCGGATCGCCTTTTTATTGCTGTCAAGGGAGATCTCCATTAGCCAGCAGCGCCTAAGGGGATATTTGGATGCCTTAAAAGACCATGGCATAGGAGAGGACGAGGCACTGGTCCTGAAGTGTGAGAATTCTGATGAGGAAAACCACCGTATCATTAAGAATTTCTTGTGCAGCGAAGCTAAGCCGGATGGGGTTTTGGCAGCAGTGGAAAAATTGGCCATTAGCACTTACTATGTGGCCCATGATTTGAAGTTGGATATTCCCAATGAGCTGAAAGTCGCTTGTTTTTCGAACATGAAAATAGCTGATCTCTTAAATCCAAGCCTTACCACGGTAGCACAGCCCACGCATGAGTTTGGGAGACAGGCAGCTAGCTTACTGATGAATAAGCTGACCAAAAAAAATGCTCCGGATTTTGAGGATACGGTGATTACTTTGCCTTCCACGCTGCACATCAGAAAATCATCTCGGTTACTGTAAAAAAACGCCAACTGAATAGCATTCAGCTGGCGTTTTAAAAATTGGTGGTTTATCGTAATATTAGTACCCTGGATTTTGCGGGAAGGCATCATTGCCTCCGGCGACTCTGTCTATTTGATCCTGAGGAATCGGCCTTAAGATATGGGTGTCTTTAATGTTTGGAGCACCAGCGGTATTGTGTAGCTTGACCCTTTCCACTAACACGCCCCACCTTACCAAGTCCATCCATCTTTTTTGCTCGCCCAAAAGTTCTCTTGCACGTTCGTCCATGATGAATTCAAGGTCCAGTTCAGCAGCAGTGATTTCCATATCAGCTTCCATTCCCGGCCAAGCGGCCCTTCTTCTGATGGCGTTTATGTTTTCAACGGCATTATCGATGTTGCCTTGCTGAAATTGCGCTTCTGCTAGCATCAGGTAAGTATCTGCCAGCCTGAAAGCGATATAATCCCTGCCACCGGCTGCTTGGGTCTTATCCTGTCTGCCCGGATCCAAGTGCTTGTTAAGGGTCGGATATAGCTTATCCGTGTACATGCTAGGGGTCAGTATTTGATAGGGTTTGGATGCTCTTTCAGTTTCCGGGATTTCATAACCCGGTATATAGATCGCTGTATCACCCTCCGCAAATGAAACCGTATTTTTGCTGAGGTCAAAAGTCGTATTGTAGTCTCCTGGACTATTGCTGTAAAAAACATCTTTGAAGGATTTTTGATACCGGGCATCCACATCTCGGTTTACAAAGACTTCATTCAGGGTGTAATCCGTAGGACGATACCGTTTCCATGGCCTGCCGTTGGCGACGTCCCTTTGCATTCCTGGTTGGACATCATATTCCATTAAGAAATAAAGGTGTGTATTGTTTCCGCCCCCATTGGTAAGTGGATCACGGGTGTATTGTATGCTGAAGATGACCTCATCATTGATTTCATTGCCAAACGCATAAACGTCACCAAAATCAGGGAGCAATCGAAAACCATAATCGTCGATTACGTTCTGAAAATAGGACTCCGCATTGGCAAAATCACTTCCTTCAGCTGCCTCCGAGTAGCCTTTGGTCAAATAGACCAATCCCAATAAATGCTCCGCAGCTGCTCGGGTAGCCCTTCCGTAATCGGAGGCTCGCATAGTGCTCTCCAAGTCGGGCATAGCAGCTTCCAAATCTGCGATGATGGCTGCGTACATTTCGGCTACCGTGGACCTGTTTACCTCATTGGTGGGCAGGACGGTTTCTGACAGCTGCAGGTCCACGCCACCAAAGTGCTGCGTCAAGAGGAAATAATGATGGGCACGTATAAACTTGGCTTCTGCGATGTACTGAGCCATTAACGCTTCATCTATTCCGGTCACTTCTGGTGCACGGGCGATCACCGCGTTACAGGTATTGATACCTTCGTAAAAAAGACTCCAAACTTCTCGAACATGTCCGGTTCTGGAGTCAAATTGAGAAGTGTATTGGTTCATGAATTTCCAACTGCCATCGGCTCCATTGGTATAGGTATCTGTTCCGAATATGGTGAAGTTGTTACCTCTTTCGGTACCATAAAATGACCGGAAGGTGCTATAGGCGGCATTGATTCCATCACGGAGACCACTTGGAGTGTTCAAATAGTCATCGCCGATGTTGGAAATTACCTCCTCATCGAGGACTCCATCGCAAGCAGGCAGTGCGGTAATTCCAAATCCTAAAGTGCATGCCAGAAGAACTTGGGACAGTTTGTTTTTATATCTATTGATTCGCATGAGTTCTTGTTTTTAAATCCTACATTAAAATTTAGCATTGATGCCAAAAGTGAACGACGTAACCGCCGGTGAGATGTTGGCATTTACCTCTCCTGCACCGACTCCCTGGTCGCCATCTAGGTACACCTCTGGATCAATTCCTTTGTATTTGCTCCTATACTTGGCAAAAATAAACGGCTGCTGGATGCTGGAATAGATCCTTAGGCTGGTCATGCCCAATTTGGAAGCAATTTTATCAGAGAAATTGTAACCTAAATTAATGTTTCTGATTTTGATAAAGGAGCCATCAAAGTATGACATCGAACTGGCATATTTGGGGCTTTCCTGGTTTTGGTTTGGTCTTGGGAAATCGTTTGTCGGATTATCGGGTGTCCAGTAATTTACCGCTAAGTTGTTGTATCTCCCAAACAGGCTGTTAAACTGATCATGGAATCGGCTTCTGATCATAGATCCAAACCTTCCATAGATAAAAAACGATAGGTCAAAGTTTTTGTAAGAGAACCTATTGGTCATGCCCAAAACGAAATCAGGTACTGCGGAACCGAGGATTTGACGGTCATCCGCATTGATTTGGCCATCGTTGTTGATGTCTTCTACCCTAATTTCGCCCACATTGTCCTCATAGGATTCCGCGAGGTCGGCTTGGTCCGTCTGCCATATACCTATTTTTTTATAATCATAAAAGACGGTCAGGGCTTCTCCTACAAAACGACCTGCCGAGATATCGTCTCCATTTGGAAGTTCCAGGATTTCTTCCCTGTTTCTATTAAAAATCAGGTCCGTGGTCCAAGTGAAATTGGTGTTGTCTATGTTGACGCTGTTTACGGTCAGTTCGATTCCACGGTTTTGGGTCTTGCCTACATTGGTGGTATAGCCGCTAAAGCCAATGGAATAGGGTAGAGGCTGTGGGGCGAGGAGATCCTTTGTGGTGGTAACGTAATATTCAAAACTACCACCGATCCTTCCGGCAATCAGCGAAAAGTCCAACCCG
Source organism: Echinicola rosea (assembly GCF_005281475.1). Taxonomy (NCBI): domain Bacteria; kingdom Pseudomonadati; phylum Bacteroidota; class Cytophagia; order Cytophagales; family Cyclobacteriaceae; genus Echinicola; species Echinicola rosea. The sequence continues at coordinate 3,697,873 of NZ_CP040106.1, forward strand.
GCGTTTAGCGTGGTGGACGTTTCCCAGCGTAGGTTGGGATTGCCAATGGTGTTTGGCCCATATCCAAAAGCCGGATTGTTATCATAGGCATAGGTGCTTCTGCCCAGTAGGGCTTGAGTCTGATAAGGATCAATGGCCTGATTACCGATAGAACCATAACTAACCCTTAGCTTCAGCTGGTCAAAGGTGTTGTTAGCCTTGAAGAATGGCTCATCACTGACATTCCACCCCAATGCCACAGAGGGGAAATAGGCAAATTTATTGTTCTCTCCAAACTTGGAAGAACCATCGGCCCTTAAAGTACCGGTCACCAGGTATTTTCCTTTATAATTGTAGTTTAACCTGCCCATAAAGGAGAGCAAGGTCCACTGCACCAAATTGGTATTGGCTCCAGTGATTTGACTGGCATCTCCCAGTCTGTTGTAGCTTTGGGATTCTGCCGGAATGCCCTGAACGTTCAAAGACGTCTCTTCAAGGTTGTCCTTTTGGAAGGATTGTAGTCCGGTAAATTTAAATTCATGGTCTTCTCCAAAAGTACGGTCATAAGTAATGATATTTTCCAAGGTATAGTTGAACCTGAAATCTTCGTTTACACTTCCTGTAGGATCTCCGCCTCTTCTGGAATTGGTCTGGGAGCCAGTGAAACGTCCGTTTCTGTCAATGGTGATGTCCGGACCGAAATTAACCCGGTAGGTCAGCCCGTCGATGATTTTCCATTCTGCGTAGATGCTGTTAAAAATTCTGTACCTTTTGGTCAGGTCAATATTAGCCCCTGGAACAATCTCAGCCAAAGGATTGGTCCTGAGCCCATCTGAAGTGGGAAGGAAAATAAGATTTCCGTCTTCGTCATACGGTTTACCGAGTGGATTTTCCTGCATGGCACCACCGATAGGGTTAAAATTCTCTCCATTTCGTTCGCTGTAGGAGACCAGTGTGGACGTCCCAAAACGGATCTTATCATTGATCTTGTGATCTATGTTGGCACGGAAGTTATATCGTGTATAATCTTGGTTGATCACGACACCTTTGTCTTGGAAAAAACCTCCGGAGACGAAAAACTGAGTTTTTTCACTTCCTCCTGATACGGATACCTGGTGGCTTTGGATGGCCCCAGTGCGGGTAAGGGCACCGACATAATCGGTCGTTCTCCCAGCTGCGATTCCCTCCAGTTCTACTGGTTCAAATAATGCTTCGTCCGCTTCCGCAGTGGAAGGGCCTTCAGGATAATCGCCAGTTGTCCTTCTGGATTCTCTTTTGTATTCGGCAAATTCAGGTCCATTGAAAACCTCAATGTTTCCCAATGATTTGTTGAATCCATAGTATGAGTCCAAAGAAACGACCGTTTTGCCCGTGGTACCCCGTTTGGTGGTGACTAATACCACGCCGTTGGCACCTCTGGATCCGTAGATGGCCGTAGCGGAAGCGTCCTTGAGGATTTCCATGGAGGTAATGTCGTTAGGGTTAATGTCATTGATTCCTCCAGCGATGGGAATTCCATCTACTACGTATAAAGGTTCGTTACTTGCATTGAACGATCTCCTACCACGGATCCGTACTTGTGGTGCTGCGCCAGGCTTACTGCCTGGGGAAGTCACATCCACCCCCGAAGAACGGCCTTGAAGGGCTTGGCGGGCATCGGTAATGGGTTGGTCAGTGATTTCTTTGGCACCTACCGAGGAGATGGCTCCAGTGAGTTGGCTCTTTTTTACCGAACCATAGCCCACGACTACCACTTCCTCAAGGTCAGAAACGTCCGGATCCAACTTCACATCGATGGTCGTTTGGGTGCCAAGGGTAATCTCGGTAGTCTTATATCCAATAAAGGAAAATTGTAGGACCTGGCCTTCACTGGCCATGATGGTGTAGTTGCCATCGATGTCAGCGGCGGTCCCTGTACTGGATCCTTTGATAAGGACTGCAGCTCCAGGGATGGGCATGTCATTTTCATCCGTGATGGTGCCTGTGACCTGGGTATTTTGCCCGAGCAATGGACCAGAAAACAGCAATAGGAACAGTACTATTCCTAATGATAGGTAATTTTTGCTTTGCATAATTATTTGGTTTATTGTTAATCATTAAAAGGGTTTCAAGTGGCTAAGAAAAATTCCAAAAATGAATTTTTAGGTTATTATGACAATCAAATTAGACAATGTTATGGATCAATTCAATTTCAAATATTAATTTATTTACGGAATCGATTTCGTATTTATTGTTTTATGTAATCAGTTGTGGTCGGTATAAAATTGATATAATTGGGAAAATATCGTTATAAATAAATGGTGAGTATTTTGGTGATAATTCTGTATGATGAGTAAAATCAAGTGGAATAGTATTATTAGGGGATATAGGTGGCGCATGGTCGCCTTGCTTTTTATGGCTACCGCAATCAAATATATTGACAGAAATGTGCTTTCATTTACCATGATCGATGAGGGATTCAGAAGGGAGATGTTAAATGTTCCTGAGTCATCACCGCTTACTGCCGATCTGATTGGGAGATTTAAGGTCCTGATGGGCTATGTGGATGCCAGTTTTAAATTTGCTTATGCCATTGGATTTGTGCTGATGGGTTATTTTATCGACCGGGTATTGGTCAAAAAAGGCTATAGTATTGCCATAGCCATTTGGAGCTTTGCGGGTATTGCTACGGCTTTTGTGAGCAGTTTTAGAGGGCTTAGCATTACCCGGTTTGTTTTTGGATTTGGGGAATCGGCCAATTTTCCCGCAGCCATAAAAACCATAGCAGAGTGGTTTCCGAAAAAAGAACGTTCCTTTGCCACTGGAATCTATAATGCTGGTGCCAATGTAGGGATCATGGCCACTGCGCTCATCGTACCTGCTTTGATTATCCATTTGGGATGGCGGTGGTCGTTTTTGTGTACTGGTGTTTTAGGGGTGATGTTGCTAGTTTGTTGGCGGCTGATTTATAGACCTCTTGCCTCGCATCCACAAGTAAGTGCAGAGGAGCAACAATATATCGAATCTGATCATGCACCAGCTTCCAATAATACCAAGGTGCCGTGGAAAAATCTCCTGAAGACAAGGGGGGCGTGGGCAATTGCATTGGGAAAGTTTTTCACAGATCCCATTTGGTGGTTTTATCTTACCTGGCTACCTGATTTTTTTAATAGCAATGAAGCACTCGAAACCAAATTGGATTTAACAGGATTGGCACTTCCCTTTATCGTGATCTATTTTACTTCTGATTTGGGAAGTGTTTTTTTTGGTTGGCTTTCGGGAAAATTTATCAGTATGGGGTGGACGGTGAATAAAAGCCGGAAAGTGACACTGTTGCTTTGTGCCCTGTTGGTAGTACCCTTGATTTTTGCCGCTAAGGTAGCCAATGTTCACCTGGCAATGGTATTGGTGGCGATCGCTGCGGCAGCCCACCAAGGCTGGTCTGCTAATTTGTTTACCCTTTCTTCCGATATTTTCCCCAAACGAGTGGTCGGGTCTGTAGTCGGATTGGCGGGGATGGTCGGAGGGATCGGAGGGACGATCTTTGCCGCTTTTGCAGGAATCATTCTGGTGAATTGGGGCTATTTTCCCATCTTTATGATGGCTTCGGCGTCTTATTTGATCGCGTTGCTGATTATTCACCTCCTCGTTCCAAGGATTGGGTGATGCCTCGAGGGTAATTCCAATATGGACCTGTGTTTGGTTTTTACTGCTATTTCTTTGGGTAGAATGCTGGTTTAATGCCGATTAGTTAGTGTGTATCTGGAAAATATGGGGTCTATATTTTTTCCTTGGGCAGTTATTTTTCTAGCTAAATTTCTAGGTGGTTTTCATCCCTTTACCTTTGTTACTTTTTTGACCTGAAGCAAAAAAGTAACCAAAAAAAACCGCCGCTACGCCACGGCGCACAGGTGTGCAGCTATTGGCCTAAAATTAAAACCTCCCCTCATGCAGGCAAACTCCTCCTGTCTAAAGCCAGGTAAACCTTCTTTAGCCGCCAACATTCTTTTTGGTCAGCCTTTCGTCAAACAAGCCTGCCTTTTTGCCCACCCGCTATTTAATTTCTTAACGCCCAATACCTGCAAGGCGGATTCAGTTAATAACCTGAGCTCGACTTAATTTTTGTATTAAAATCGTCATAGCGAACCCTTTTAAGGAGGATGTGGGTTGGAAAAGGGTGTGGCAATCCCGAAATACTGAGGCTGCCACGGCTTCCACTCCTCATATCTCCCTCTAAGCCTCGCAGTGACGATTTTAAAATCGAACTGAGGTTAATAAGTCCCAAAAAGGTATCGCTTCCTTATGACGGCCCTTGGTATGCCTGTTTTCCAGCCGATGGTGGAGGCCGTTAAGAAAGTGAGTTGGCTCGCGTCGTGGAACAGCGAGACCCACTCACTTTTAGGCCGTAGCCATCGGGTGGAAATTAAAATGGGTGACGGATCTCGGTCGCAGGGGAAATCCATGTCCCATTTTAAAGGGCAGACCACTGGCCTAGATTTTTTTCTTTCTTTTTTCATCAATGGAAAAAAGGAAAAGGATAAAATCCACCAAAATGGCCAAAGCCATACAGTTAAAGTCAAATAGAATAGAAACTCCTAGCAGGTGAAAACAGGGAAATGTCCTTAACTAAACGGCATTGAGTGTGGGTTTAATAGTTTGAACCTGATTTAATCCATCCAAGTGAAGATAAGGATTTATTTAAATGCATCAGCTTTATGGTAGGCATCAATCAGGGCTTGTTCTCCTTCTTTTCCTGGTGAGGCATTCCCATGTTCCATCCCACAAATTCCCTTGAATCCTTTATGGTCAATCCATTTAAAGACGTTTTGGTAATTGATTTCTCCAGTTCCGGGCTCTTTTCTTCCGGGATTATCACCGATTTGTATATAGGCAATTTCCTCCCAGCAAAGCTCCATGTTCGGGATTAGATTGCCTTCATTTCGCTGCATGTGGTAAATGTCATAGAGAATTTTGACAGCAGGGCTGTCCACGGCCTTACAGATCATATACGCTTGGTTGGAATGCCTGAGGTAGAGATGCGGATTATCGCTAAGTGGCTCCATTACCATGGTCAAACCATGTGGCTCAAATACTTCGGCTCCCATTCTATATGCGTCGATAATATTTGCGGTCTGCTGATCCATTGGCAGGTTTCTTTCAAAATAGCCGGGCACTACGGTCATCCATTTGGCATTGACGATTTTGGCGACTTCTACGGCTTTCTCACATTCTTTCACAAACGCCTCCTTATACGTTTCTTTTCCCGTAGTGAGGGCCACTTCCCAGTTGAACCCAGGATCGATCACAAAAACTCCCATGGTCATGCCGTGTTTCTCAAGGGCTGCTCCGATGCGCTTTTGGTCTTCCGGTGAGCGCTTCATCAGGCCATTGTCTTCCAAGGCCGGAAAGCCCTGCTCAGCCATAAAGTTAATTTGATCCACCAGGTCATTGCCCGCATGGTTTTTAAACATGCCAAAATGAGGGGCATAATTTAAATTGAAATGTTGTCGAATAGGTTTTTCCGTACGGGTATTGGCGAGAGAAACGCCACTGGTAAAGGTGGCCAAAGCACTGCCCAGTGCTGCATTTTTCAAAAAAGTTCTTCTAGGGTTTCGGTGGTTTTTCATCTTTGGTTATTGTATTTTAGGTTTTTTTAAAGCAATCTAATATAAGGTATGATGCAGGTGTTGACAAATAATTTTTTATTAATGGTGCCGGAGATGCTTGTTTCTTTTTGGTTCTATATGATTTACTATGGGTAACTATTACTTTGCATGTCAAATTCTAGCTTGCCTTTCATCTTGTTGCCTTGTTACTTTTTTCCTTCAGGTGAAAAACGTAACCAAAAAAACCCGCTGCGGTGAGCTATATGACTAAAATCAAAGCCAGCACTCACGCAGGCAAACTCCTCTATTTGTGCAGCATACCAATTTTTTGTACTGATTCACGTCAAACAAGCCTGCGCTTTTTCCAGCCCACTTCTTTGATTTCTTAACGTCAAATACCTCAAGGCAGAATAGAAAATTGCCCACTGAAAAGGAACATGAATCAACATTAATTTAACCGGAATAATATCTTTACCCACTATAATCCATATAGAGCCTTCTTTTTATATAAAGGTATATATCGTGCACCTACCGAGCCGTAATCGTTGATGACTTTCAAAATATTATGATAATGGGTGGAATAGGATCAGGTGTTTCTAAAGCAGCCATTTCGTTGATCAATTGGCCTCCATTGTACCACAGCCTCAGGAAATCAATTAAAAACTAATATGGAATATATAAGATAGGATGGTTTTTGGGAGGATTATTTGGGACAATTGGTGTCCTGTTGATCAATTCACCAATTGGGATGCCTGTGTTGAGTGAGAAAAAGTGGTAAATTTAATACCCAACTAATCATAAAAGAAGCGATGAACAGAATTGACCGTTTGACCGCTATATTGACACATCTACAGTCCAAAAGGCTGGTTAAGGCACAGCAACTGGCTGATCGGTTTGAAATAAGCCTTCGGACAGTGTATCGGGATGTACGAGCGCTTGAAGAAGCAGGTGTTCCGATCATTGGAGAGGCAGGAACGGGCTATTCCCTTCTGGAAGGTTACCGATTGCCCCCGGTGATGTTTACCCAAGAGGAGGCCATGTCCTTTGTAATGGCAGAAAAGATGGTGGAAAAACTCACCGATAAGGAAAGTGCAGTGCATTTTAAAGAGGCCATGTACAAGATAAGGTCGGTTCTAAAAAGTGCACAAAAGGATATTTATGAATTGGCAGCGTCCCATATCGCTATTCGAAAACGGCCCAACAGCCTGTTGGATCATCATCGTCCAAAAACGATTCCGACTATCCTCTCGGGTGTAGTAAATAAGAACGTGTTGCGTATGGAATACCGCGCGCCCGGAAGCGAAGAAGCCTCTACAAGGGACATCGAGCCAGTAGGCATTTATTATTTCTTTGACCATTGGTATATGATAGCTTTTTGCAGGCTCCGCGCGGCCTATAGGACTTTTCGCATCGATCGGGTTCTTGGATTGAAGGAATGTGATGAACATTTTGAGGACAAGCATCCCACCTTACACGTGTACCTTAAGGAATTGGAAAGCAAAAAGGAGTTGACCAAAATTGTGGTGCATGTGGATAATGGTGTTGTTCCATATCTAAGCGGAGATAAATATGACTATGGACTAGTGTACCAGGTAGATAAGGGCAATAAAACTGAAATGATCTTTATGCTTCCCTATGAAGATGATTTTATCCGGTGGTTTTTTATGTTTGCTGAGTATGCAGATATCATTTCACCAGACCACCTTAAGGTAAAAGTCAACGATAAACTCCAACAAAAGTGGGAGAGGCTTAAAAAAAACTCCGCACTGCTGACATAGGGTTGTCACTATGGATGCCTTAATTTGACTGACTATTCATTTTGATCCTAAAAATTCAACGTATGATTTTGGTTTTTAAAACCTCAATTGAGGACGAGTCTGAAGTGGACAAAATAGCGCCTTCATTGGACCACCTTTTGGGGAATAACGGTTCCTGGAATGTAGATCTTGAAGATTGTGACAATATTTTGCGCGTCGTGACGGATCATCATGATGTTAATGAAATAGCTCTTGTTCTATTATCAAAAGGTTATTTTTGCGAAGAATTGGAGGATTGATATAAAAAAGTAGCAAGCGTATAAGTCTGGGTCTGGCAGTTTAATCAAGGGTAAAAGCTAGGATCAATAAAAATGCGACAACGTTCCAAAAGCACCCAGTGCATAGCTAACCTGCACGCTAAGGAATATGTAATTGCTTTGTACCTTAGTGGCCTATCACTGTTCCAATGCATATGGAAATCTATCTCTTCCAAGCCATGTTGTTTTGATCCATAATCTTCACCCATCTGATCTGCGCCTCTGGTCTTTAACCGAAAACCTACTGAATTGCTTCTATTTCCTTGTTTGTCAATGGTGTATCCAAATTGATTGATAGGATATATCTATCACTATTTTAAAACAATAGGGTGTGTATGGCTTTTGAAATTTCATAAATATAATCAATCACTATTTATTTGGATTAAGTCTAAATAGCTATACTTTTGTAATGTTATCTATAATTAATCTAAATAATGAAAAAGAATATAATCCTCCTTTTCGCCATCATTTTGGTAGTGTCATGTGGCACTAAGCACAACCAAGAGCAAGAAGAGAAGTCCCAAGCAGAAACTACTCCTGCTATCATCACAGCGGGAGGAACCATTACCGAAATAGTACATGCGTTAGGCCATGGGGATGCCATAGTGGCAACAGACCGGACCAGTACATATCCTGCGAAAATGCAGGAATTGCCATCCATTGGTTATAGAAATCAAATCCAGGCAGAGGGTATTCTATCCTTGAAACCAGATTGGATATTAGTGGAAGAAAATTACCTCAACAACGACGTGTTGACACAGCTCAAAAATAGCGGTAAGAAGGTATTTGTACTCGAAAAGCCTCAATCAGAAGAAACCGCTGTGGCACTTATAACCAAAATAGGAGAGATTTTCGAAGAAAAAGAAAAGGCGGATGTGCTAATCGAACAGCTCAATAAAGATTTGGAAGCCCTGAGTGTATTTAAGGAGCAGAATAAAGAACAACCAAAAGTAGCCTTTATCATGTCCAGAGGGCCAGAAATGGTCTTTTTGGCAGGAAAGGACACTTTTGCAGAGGCGATGATAGCCTTGTCGGGCGCACAGCCAGTGGCTGTAGAATTCGAGGGGTTAAAACCCCTTACACCCGAGGCCTTGCCAGCGCTTAATCCTGACTATATCCTTTTATTCGAATCCGGATTTCAAGCATCAGGAGGCAAGGAAGGTCTCCGGTCGATCCAAGGGATTACGGCGACTACTGCGTGGAAAAAGGATCAGCTCATTGCGATGGATGGCCATTACCTGTCTAGTTTCGGTCCCCGTATGGGACAGGCCGCCATCGACCTATTCCAAAAGACCCATCCCTGAGCACTGAGAAGAACCAATCATCATGCAATTATCGATCAGCTATAAAACGGCAAGTGCTCATCGTCCAATGATAATATCCAGTACGGGGACATTATTGGTGGTATGTGTGCTGCTTTCCTTGGTGACCGGTGCCTATGCGATATCGGTCCCAGAAGTATTACGCATCTTTGCAGCCAAAATCGGCCTGCCGGTGCAGGATGTCGCTGTAGAAAAAACGGCCGTTTTATGGGCCATTAGATTTCCGCGCGTATTACTGGGCGTGATGGTGGGAGGGAGCTTGGCCGTGGCTGGGGCATGTCTTCAGGGTTTGTTCAGAAATCCATTGGTAGAGCCCGCCATTATCGGCGTCAGCTCCGGGAGTGCCTTATTTGCCGTTATTGTTATTGTGTTTTCTAGTTCCATCGGTTGGCAATTACGATCACTTTTTGGTGCATTTGCATTGCCTTTGGCGGCGTTTTTTGGTGGCCTGTTAAATACCTTTTTGGCTTACAGGCTTGCCAGCAAAGCCGGCAAAACCGATATCTCCATCCTGATCCTTGCCGGGGTAGCGATCAATGCGCTATCCGCGGCACTGATCGGGTTAGTGATCTATTATGGAGATGATAATGCCATACGGAATTTTACCTTCTGGAGCCTTGGTAGTTTGGGAGGTGCCAGCTGGGACAAGCTGTATATCGTAGGGAGCTTTATCATCATTGCTACCATCGTTATGATGTCTTTTCCCCGATCCCTGAATGCATTGGCAGTGGGTGAATCAGAAGCCTTTCATATGGGAATCCATGTGCAAAAAGTAAAATACTTAGTGCTCTTTTTTAGTGCATTGGCAGTAGGTGCCGGAGTTTCAGTGACTGGAGCCATTGGTTTTGTGGGATTGGTAGTGCCACATTTGGTAAGAATGGTGATAGGTTCGGATCATCGCACGCTTTTGCCCGTGGCCTTTCTCCTTGGCGCCATATTGATGTTGGTTGCGGATATTATTTCCCGTTGGGTCGTCGCACCAGCTGAGCTGTCCATAGGAATTATCACTGCACTGATTGGAGCCCCGTTCTTTATATCGATACTCATGAATTTTAAACGTCAACGAATCCTATGAGAATCCGCGCCACAAATATCCATTTCTGTATCAGGAAAAAACCAATCTTGGACCAGGTAAGCATTGATCTTTTACCGGGGGAAGTGGTGAGCGTTTTGGGGCCGAATGGAGCAGGAAAGTCCACTTTGCTAAAAATACTGAGTGGCGAAAAAAGCTGTGAAAAAGGTATGGTTTCCATTAACGAGGTACCGCTGACATCCATCAAACCGCAGCAATTGGCAAAATACAGGGCCGTGATGCCACAGCACTCTACTGTTAATTTTCCTTATTCGGTAGAAGAAATCGTGGCATTGGGAATGTTGTCCCATGATCCCCATGCACCTTCCGGGACATTAATGGAAGAAGTGATGGAGCTTACAGGGATCGCGCACTTGAGGGAGCGGATGATAGATGGCCTATCTGGAGGAGAAAAACAACGGGTACAGCTAGGCAGGGTATTGTTGCAGATTTGGGAAGATAAGCCTTATGCGAGGTATCTATTTCTGGATGAGCCTACCTCCAGCATGGACATTGCCCAGCAGCACCAAGTGTTACGACTGGTAAGGCATTTAAGAAAGAAAAATATAGGTGTTTTCGCCATTTTACATGATTTAAACCTGGCAGTACAATATTCCGATAAGGTCATGCTGATGAAAAACGGTTCGGTAAAAGCTTTTGGTGCTGTCAGGACCATTATGACGGCCGAAAACTTGTCGATGGTATATGGCCATCCGATTACCGTGATGACTCATCCCTTGGACGATGGACAGATCATCATTACCTCAGAACGTACTGAATACGCAACATTAGCATCAATCCAAACAGCATAAACAATGACTACGATCATCAATACTCTACCAAACCTAAAGGAACAATATAAATCTCTCAAAGAAGAACAGCCTAAAACAAGGATTCGTGAGGCAGCCAAACTTCTAGGTGTCTCTGAAGCAGAATTATTGGCCACTTCGATCGGCGAGGGTGTCGTGAGGCTGGAGGGAAATTGGGCCGACTTTATTCTTCACTGTCGCGATTTGGGACGGGTGATGGCACTCACGAGATCAGAAGGATGCGTACTTGAGCACAAAGGAACTTTTCAGAAAATAAGTATTCATGGCTCTGCTCCAAATCAAGTGGCCACGGTGATTGGCCCGATTGAGCAGCGTATTTTCTTTAGCAATTGGAAGTTTGGCTTTGCCGCTGAGATCCAAGGGGCCAGAGGTATGATGAAGAGCTTCCAGTTTTTTGACCAGTCAGGAGATGCAATCATGAAAATCTACCTCCAAAAAGAAAGCAATGAGGACGTTTTTGAGCAACTCAAAAATGAATATAAAGCGATCGATCAGATGGCCGGTCTTGACATTGCCGTGATCCCAGCTCCTGAATATAATACCGATATAGATGAAGCTGGCTTCAGGAAGGAATGGGAAGAAATGAACGATACACATGCCTTCTTCGGAATGCTCAAGCGGTACAAGCTCCATCGTCAGGAAGCGCTGCGGAAGATTGGCGATAAATGGGCTTATCGTGTAGATAGATTGGTGATAAGGGAGCTATTGCAAAAAGCCGTTGAACAAGAACTGCCCATTATGGTTTTTGCCGGTAACCGAGGTAATATCCAGATTCACCAAGGAAAAGTAAAAAACCTCCGCCAAATCGATAATTGGTTTAATGTCATGGATCCTGATTTTGTAATGCACTTAAACGAAGATACGATTGATGAAGCTTGGGTGGTGCATAAGAATACCGATGATGGCTTAGTCTCTTCCATCGAGCTATTTGACCCATCAGGCGAATTGGTAGCACAATATTTTGGCCTCCGGAAGCCGGGAATCCCACAAAATGTCGCGTGGAAGAAACTCGTGGATTCTCTAGAAAGAATTTAGTTTGTAAGCATTTTTTGTGATTGTCTCTTTACTTTTTGAGTTGTTTTGATAACCCCGGGCAGACGGCCCGGGGCTCAAAAACCTTAAGATTTTGGAAACTTAATTATGAATAAAAAGATACTACATATACTACTGTTATGCTTGATCAGCTGGGGTTCGCTGGCGGCCAAAGAACCGGTGGAAATCCAGATCCAAGACACCAAAGGCAGTCCAATAGTCCATGGTATAGTCAAGCTGGACAATGGAAAGATACTGGCTGTAGATAGCAGGGGACAGGTGGAGATTGACCTTGCAGCCTATGGGGCATCCGTGGAATTGGAGGTTTATGCGATAGGCTTCGAAAAGCAGAAAATGACGGTGGGAGAGCTGATGAGCAATCCGCGCATCATCCTTCGTGAGTCTTTGGGGGAGTTGGATGAATATGTACTTTCCGCCACGAGGACTGACCGTAGCGTGGAAGATTTACCCATGCCGGTGACGGTGCTGACAGAGGAAAAAATATGCGAAACAGGTGCCTTTCGGTTGTCGGATGTATTGGCCGAACAAACGGGACTCCAGTTGGTGGCAGACCATGGGACAGGGCTTCAGATGCAAGGGCTTGATTCGGAGTATATCTTGATTTTGTTAGATGGAGAGCCCTTGATCGGAAGAACGGCAGGGACCTTTGACCTGGACAGGATAAGCGTCAGTAACATCGACCGAATAGAAATTCTCCGTGGCCCTTCCAGCGCAATATACGGCAGTGAAGCGATGGCGGGGGTGATCAATATCATTACCAAAGTACAAACGGATGGGGTAAGTGCCAATCTTATTGCCCAATACGGATCGTTCAATTCGTTTGATTTGGGCGCCGAAGTAGGATTGAATACCAAAGGCTGGAATATCTACGGGTACTATGATCACTATAGTACCGATGGGTATGACCTGAATACCGAGTCCCTTGGCAACACCAAGGCTCCCCATGAAGCGGAGACAGCTCAAGTAAAGTTGGGAAAGGCGATAGGTGATAAATGGAAGGTCAAGATAAATGGTAGATTTTACCAAGATGAGTACAAGGATGTAGTCGGTGTGAGTTCTGGAGAGGAAACATTGGCTGCTGATATGGCGGGAGACAGTAGGGATATCAACATCAACCCATCCATTAGTTTTAAGCCTAACACTGATTGGACGTTTACCCTTCGGAACATGACCACGCTGTATGACACCCATTCCAGCACGGTCTTTACCGAGACAGGGGAAGTCGTGGATGAAGAGGACTTTAGCCAACGCTATCACCGGACAGAGGTGCAGACCGACTACCGATTGGATAAAGAGCAGTTGCTTACAGTGGGTGTAGGCCACCAGTTGGAAACGGTGGAAGCCACGCGATATGACGAAAATAATAAGTTCAATTCCGGGTACCTGTATTTGCAGCACCAATGGACACCATCAGAAAAATGGAATGTGGTGACAGGAGCAAGGGGAGACCTGCACAGTGAATATGGAGGGAGGATAAGTCCGAAAATTTCTGCCATGCACAAGTTTTCCGACCGCTTTAGCTGGCAAGGCTCCATTGGCGCAGGCTTCAAGTCGCCTGATTTCCGTCAGCTGCTCCTGAACTTCAATAATGCCGTGGTGGGCTATTACGTGTATGGTTCCATGCTTGTGGAAGAAGGTGTCCGACAATTGGAAGCCCAAGGGCAATTGCAGCAGTTGCTGATGGATACAAGTACTTTTGGTAACCTGGATCCAGAAAACAGCTGGGCGGTCAATACGGGGTTTCGGTGGAAAGCCACTGATGATCTGCTGTTAAGCACCAATTTCTTCCGAAACCAGATTTCCAATTTGATCGAAACGGCCGCTGTAGCGCGCTTGACGAACGGTAGAAATGTCTATAGTTATATAAACCTCAATGAGGTGATTACCCAAGGAGCAGAGGTGGAAGTCAATTACAGGTTGGGCCAGCATTGGAGGTTTTCCCTCGGATACGTGAACCTGGACAGTCGTGATGAAGAAGTGATCGAAGGGATCGAACGTGGGGAGTACTTCAAAAGGGACAGTCAAAACCGTACCAGAAGGGTAGAACGCTCAGATTACGGTGGATTGTTCAATCGCAGCAGGCACAGTGGAAATGTGAAAGTCAATTATTGGGAAAGGCATACTGGGGTAAATGTGGCCCTGCGCGGAATCTACCGTGGAAAATACGGTTTTGGCGATATCAACGGCAACCAGATCTTGGATGATCCTTCAGAATATGCCGAGGGGATCATGCAAGTTCACTTGACCCTGAACAAGCAGTTTGACAATGGAGTGATGCTGGAGACGGGCGTAAGGAATATCGCAGACGCTATCAATGAATATGATAGCACCAATCCTGGCCGGACTTTCTTTGTCCGTGCCAATGTCTCGCTGGACCAGTTGTTTGGGAATTAGGAATGTAAAATTAAGAATTAGGAATTGAGAATGATCAAGGTAGCCTACAACTTTGAGGACTTCCAACATTAAAACCTTCAAAACTTGTAACATTTAAACAATTTATAAACATGAAAAAAGTAAACTTTATCGCGCTGGCGCTGCTGGCATTGCCTTTTTTGGTCTCCTGTACCAATGATGATGACACCGATCCTGAAGTGGTAGAAGAATTGGAGGCGGTTTTGGTCGAGGATTTGTATGCCCCCAATAGTAATCCAGGGTCTGACGATGGTCAAGAATATGATTATGTGTATTATAGTTTTGAAAAAAATATGGTGGTAGATTCTGAGGATGAAGATTGGGCCATCGCTTTCAAATCAACAGAGATAATCGTAAATGGTGGTGTTAATGGTGACGGAAACGTACAGGGAGCGTTATTGTCGGGAACTGTATTCGAGGAACTTGAAGGTTTACCTGACGATATGGAATTATCAGTAGATACGGAAGAAATGAATGCTATTCCTAATGACATGCAAAATGGTTGGTGGAATTACGATAGGAGTACCCATTTTGTGACTCCAAAAGCAGCAATTGTGCTTGTTTTTCAGACAAACTCAGGGAACTCTGTGAAAATGGAAATTTTAAGTTTCTTCAAAGGAAACCCATCCGCAGAAGAATATGAACTCAGGGATATGTACCACTATACATTCAGATACCTACTCCAGCCAAACGGAACAAAGACTTTCTAAAGGTAACTTGATTTGACATATGTTTTCGCAGAAAAGGTGGAGCTATTGGCTCCACTTTTTTTTATGGAGTAACCCAAACCAAGCCAGGGGTACAGCTATTGATTAAGATCGAATAGATAATACTGGATCGTACCGGATCTATAGTTAGTAAACACACACAATTTGTTCCCCCATTTAGGGGGCTAGGGGGTATTGTTGAGGTCTCCACTTTTTTTTATGGGGGATTACAAAACCCCAGTATCAGTTGTCAAGGATTATAAATCCGGAACAGCGGAATCTTTCAATCTTCCAATTTTACAATTTTCCCAAAATCAAATTTCCCAACCTACCGAAAAATCCGACGGAAAGTGAGACTGATCCTTGGTCGGGTGACTTTCTTGGTGGGAGGGAGACGGTGTAGCCAGTATTTTTGGGAACCCTCCCGCATGACGAGCAGGCTGCCATTTTCGAGTACCAAACTGACGGTTTGTTTGGTGGCTTTGTGCTTGAAGGAGAATTTGCGCTCTGCGCCAAAAGAGAGGGAGGTGACGATGGGATCATCGCCGAGCATTTTTTCACCATCACTGTGCCAGGCCATGCCTTCGTCGCCATCATGGTAGAGGTTTAGCAGGCAAGAATTAAATGAAACTCCCGATTTCTCCTCCACAATGGCTTTGAGTATTGTTAATTCTTTGGTCCAGGGGAGTGCTTGTTTTATAGTACCGGAATAGCGGTATTCAAAAGCCTCATCTCCATACCAAGCCACTTTGCGTTTGGTCACATAATGCTTCCCATACAGCAGGGCCTCATCATGCTTCCATTGGATGTTATGAAATAACGTTTCAAAATAGGAAGAGGATTGTTCAGTGCTAAAGATTTTTCCATAATAATGCACCGTGCCATCAAAGGGCAAAATGTTTGACAGGTGATCTTGACTAAATAAATCCATGGCTAAATGTAGCCGTTTGGTCACAAAGCCCCAAAAGTGTTATAAGTTGTTTTTGTAGCGCACTTTAGGGATTGCTGAAAATACAGTTGTAAAGTTAATCATAAAATAACCTTTCGACTCCGCCCAAGGTGACACTTAAGTATGTCTGGTCGTGCAGAGTCGAGACCTCGTATTAATGACGAATCACGCTTGACTTTACGCTACCTACTTTTACTTGACCACACCATCGGCATTACAACGGACGATCGGGCTTGAGATGTAATAAGGTTTTCCACCCGGACTGGTAAAATGATAAGCAAGGTAGATGGTTTTCTGCCCATGTTTCGGCAGGTGCACCTTTGCCTGGTTTTGCTTTACGGTCGTTGATTTCCATTTTTCATCCCTGAAATCCATGTCTTCTAGAGATGAAGCTTCCCACAGCAGCACTTTGTCGGGCTTTTGGTCATTGAAATGATAGGAGACAGACAAATGCTTATTCCCTGATTTTTCTACATCCATGTTTACCTGTGGCAGGGCTTGTTGGAGGCATTGGTATTCAAAAAATGCATTCAGGTTTTGCAGGGCTATTTTCCCATTTCCCAATCCATGCTCCACATTTGGTATGTACACCAAGTCATTATCTCCGGGAATTTCTGCCCAATAATTCTTGGCTGCATCGATAGGCCAATAAGGGTCGTTAGTGCCCATAAATACGAGCTTGGGCATGTCCAATTGGTCACGATAGGCATAAGGATCTACCATGGAAATGGTGGCTGCTCCTTGAGGAGTGCTTGCGGTCTGGGGGATGCCAAGATCCACGTAGTCTTGGATTTCAGGACTATAATCTTGCCACATTGCTATTTGATATTGTAAGCTGACGGGCATGTTCAGGACATCGATCACCATGGGTGCGATGGCATTGACACGATCATCCTGACTCGCGGTCAGCCATGTGGTCCATCCCCTTTTGGATAAGCCTGTCAATAGAAAATGAGTAAGGGTATGGCCGGTTTCATCTCTCGAAAATGCCGTAACCGCATCCATGGCACGTTGGACGGATTTTACCATGGGAAAGAGCAGGGGCCACGTTTCATCTCCCGTTTCTTGGTACTGGTGAAGGGTGTAAGAGATGATTTCATCTTCTACTTTTCCATCAAAAATGGGTTGATTGGGCACTTGGAAGATGGCTGCTACGATGGCTTTGTTATCTATTGACAAATTTTCAAGTCCCTTAACGACGGCATCATCACGGTCACGTTGCTTCGGGAGATTATTTTCCAATCGTCCTCCACCGATATATAGCATGGCTTGATCATGCATAACTTCGTCAGGGACCAAGATCACCAAACGGTGTTTCCAGGTATAACCTTTCCACTTTTGGGAAGTGAGCAGCAGTTCGTACTGTGTTTGGTCATGAGATTTGATTTTATCCACTAACTCCACCGTAAATTCCGATGATGGAGATGAAAGAAAATTGGTAATGGCTTTGTTTTTTTCCTGCGCGAAGGAAGCTAAAACAAACGTTCCAACCATTAACAAAACTAGTAAGCCATGTCGTAAGTGATGCATCTTCATATAAAATTAACAACTAACAATAGCCCATAAGGGGCGGTCCAGAGTTTAATGGGTATAACATATTTAAAAAAGGGAAAGACGATTAAAATTACTTAAAAAATTATAAACGACAAGTGAAAAACAGAAATATGATTAACTCAAAAGTGCTGGTTTTGAGTGCTTTATTGTTGTGTGTTTTAAGTGGATTCCAACAAGCGGCATTCGGTAGGGTCATTTTGGATAGAGATACCATAAGCTTTCCTGACAAAGCGCATCTGTTGCCTTCAGCAAAGCCAGATCGAATAATCCTCAATTTGTCGGCCAATCCATTGGAGGAGGTAGGTATTAACTGGCGGACGGCTACGTCCGAAGCCACCTCTTACCTCCAATTTGCCGTGGCTACGGCAGGCCCAGAATTCAGGGAGGAAACTCAGGATGTCACAGCGAAGACCACATATTTGGAAACCCAACAGGACGATGAGCCTGTGATCAGGGCCCATTACCATGAAGTGGACTTGAAAGGCTTGGTTCCAGGGCAAACCTACGTGTACCGGGTGGGCTCAGAAAAGGCTTGGAGTGAATGGTTTCAATTTAAAATGCCCAAGAAAAAAGGACCCGTTAGCTTGTTTTATTTTGGAGATGCCCAAAATGATGTGTCTTCCCACTGGAGCCGGGTTATCCGAGAAGCCAGTTTCCAATTCCCGCGGGTAGATTTTATGCTATATGCAGGGGATCTGATCAATCATGAAGACGCTGATTTTGAGTGGGGAGGATGGTTTGAAGCTGGAGGCTTTGTCCACGCTTCCGTGCCGGTCATGATGACGCCCGGGAATCACGAATATGCCAAAGGCGTGGTGCTCTCCAAACACTGGAAACCGCAGTTTAATTTGCCCGAAAATGGACCGGAAGGTTTGGAAGAAATGGCGTATGAAATAAATTATCCGGATTTGAAGGTGGTTTCACTGGATGGGGAGCAAATAGATGAGATTCCTGCTCAGAAGATGGCCCAAGTAAAGTGGTTAAGGGAAATCCTTGAAAATAATCCCAAAAAGTGGACGATTGTTACGTTTCATTATCCAATTTACTCTACCAAACCCAACCGCATCAATGAAGATATGCTGGAGTATATCAAGCCAGTACTTGAGGAATACGAAGTGGACATGGTGCTCCAAGGCCATGACCATGCTTATGCCCGAGGCCGTGTGACCACAAAGAACAACCAGGAAGTTTTGGGCGAAGGCCCGATGTACGTGGTATCGGTAAGTGGCCCAAAAATGTACGACATTGGAGATGATCCGTGGATGGACAGAAGGGCCTATATGACCCAGCTTTTCCAATGGATCAATATCGATGGGGATCAGCTGGAATACAAGGCACTTACGGCTACTGGCGAGTTGTATGATGCGTTTATCTTACAGAAAGATGGCGCAGGTAAAAATAAATTGATCAATAAAATCCCCTCCACCGAAGAACGCGTAGGAGAACAGTAATTCCTGAATTTTATGAGAAGGCCAAAAGTGCAACGTTTATGTCTATCGCTGGTACTGGCCAGCCTGTTTTTTGGGTCGGTATGCTGCGCACAGGTAGCTGATATCCGGGAGCGGTTTTTACATTCCGATGAGTTGATGATAGCTGCTCATCGGGCTGCGCATGAGGATTTTCCCGAAAATAGTATTGAGGCAATTCACCAGGCCATTGAGATTGGTGTGGATATCATCGAGCTTGATATAAGGGTGACGAAGGACGGCGTACCCGTGATCATGCATGACCAAACCATCGACAGGACCACGACGGGATCAGGGAATATTGAGTTGTTGGACTTTGAAGCGATTCATTCCTTAAAATTGCTCCATAATGGTAAGGCCACGGATCAAACCATCCCTACACTAAAAGCTGCCCTATTTGCCTGCAAAGACAAGGTAATGGTCGATATGGACATGAAGACGGACCAAATCGATGCCGTACTTCAAGTAGTGGCAGAATCGGGTACAGCCGATCAGTTGATTTTTTTTGATGCTGATTGGGGCGTCTTGGGAGAGATTCGGAAAAAGCTCAGTGGAGCCTATTTGATGCCCAGGACTTACAAGAGGGGGGAAATTAAAAAAGCCGTGAAGAAGCTTGATCCAGTGGCAATCCATATTGACCCCAGTTTTTATGATAGAAGGACGGTGAAGTTGGCCAAAAAACATGGGGTTAGGATCTGGATTAACTCGCTTGGCGATCGTGATCATGCCTTAAGGGGGCATCAGGATGTAAAAGGTTCCATAGAATGGGTGGAAAGGGGAGCCAATATGGTTCAAACCGATCTGCCAGAATTTTGGGTCAGTGTGAGGGATGGGATGTAAGGTTGATGGGGGATAATCAGTTCTGTATAGCGAAAATATTCTCTTTTACATCGTGATACAACACTAAAGTAGGATATGCACTCGCTATTCAATATTAATCTTCTCTGACGGAAGGTGGCCAAACTGTTCTTTAAAGAGCTTTCTAAAATATTTAGGACTGTTAAAACCTACTTCATAAGCGGCTTGTGCCACGCCCAGGTTTTCGTTTTTGATCAAATAGGCGGCGCGGTTGATCTTTACGGTTCTGGTGTATTGGTTGATATTTTGGCCGGTGAGGGCTTTGAGTTTGCGGAAAAGTGAAGTTCGGCTCATGCCCATCAACCTGCATAGCGTTTCTACCTCTGTGGCTTGCTCTCCAAGCTGATTCACAATATGCTCTTCGAGTTGTTTTAAGAAAGCCTTTTCTTGGGTGACAGCTTTTCGTTGACCAACTGTCAAGCTCTTGTCTTGATGTTTTTGCCCTAAATAATACTGTCTCAGCTGGTATCTAGTGGTTAACAAATTTTCAATTCTAGACTTCAATATTTGTCCATTGAATGGTTTGGTGATATAGGCATCGGCACCTTCACCAAATCCTGATGTGATGCTTTCTACACTATCTTTGGCAGAGAGTAAAATGATGGGGATGTGGGTAGTTGCAGGCTGTTTTTTTAGCAACATGCAAAGATCAATTCCATTTTTTTTCGGCATCATTATATCAGAAATGATGATATCGGGAATGTATTTTATTGCTTTTTCCAAGCCTTCTTGTCCATTCTCGGCATAAATAAGATCGTAGCAGCTCTCCAAAAGGCCATTGAGGTAATGCAGGATATCGGCATTGTCATCGATAAGCAGTACCAGTGTTTTCGCTGTTTTTAGATGGAGATTGGATGTTGGTGCTTCCACTGGAGCTTTGGGCAGATTAAGATGCCAATCATTTGGTTGGTGGGTCGATGGATAATTCTTTATGTTTGAAGGAGCTTCGTTTTTGGGAATTGTTACTGTAAATTCACTTCCCTTTCCTTCCTCACTTTTGAGTGCTATTTTGCCTTGATGATCAGTTATGAGCCTTTTGGTCATGGCCAATCCAATGCCCGCCCCCTGATGTTTTGCAGGATTGCTAGACTGATAGTACCAATTAAAGATTTTTCCATGCTCATGGGCAGGTATGCCCGGGCCGGAATCCTTCACGGTAATGACAAAAGAGGTATCTTCTTCATAAAGCTGAAAGAAGACTTGGTCTTTGGGGTTGCAGAATTTTATGGCATTGGAAAGTAGGTTGTTTATGATAATGTGGAGTTTTTCCAAGTCCACTGTAGCTATAAATTCCCTTTTGGGAAAGCTGACTTGCAACTTGATGTTTTTATGCTTGGCCAGATGGTGATATTGGTCCACCCATTGTTTAATCGGTTTTACGATCCGGTGTTTTTCTCTATTTAGCTGATGTCCATTAAGCGCAGTTTTTCTATATTCCAGGAGCTTGTTGATCATTTCCATCAAGTACTTTGCATTTTTTTGGATCAACTTAAGCCCTTTGATATGATGTCCGTTTTTGGTTTCCAGAAGAAGGTCATTTACAGGAGCCATGATAAGCGTCAGTGGTGTTTTGAGCTCGTGTGAAAAGCCCGTAAAAAACCGAACCCGTTCCTCATTTAGTTCATGTTCAAGGTGACGTTGCTTCTTTTCAAATAAGAGCGAATTTTTCAGTTTGAGTCGATCAGCATAATAATTGACACCACCCCAGGTCAAGGCTGCCAGTACGATAAGATATATTAGGTAGGCAGGCCAGGTTTGCCAAAAAGGTGGTGTGATGATGACTGCCATTTGGTTTTGGGCGAAGTGATCGCTGTTGTCACTAGCCCTTATCTTAAGTATATAATCGCCGGGAGGAATGTTGCTGAGGTTGGCAGTTCCGGATTGTTGGGTTTCTATCCAGTGGTCATGATAAGGTTCCAGTTTGTAGGCATAAGAAATGTCTGTGGCCTGTGGATATTTTAATGCCACAAAGTCCAGTGAAAATAAGCTTTGATTGTAGTTTAGTTTGATCTTGTCTAAGTACGGGATATTAGTAGCAGGTGATGTAGCACTTACGAAATCCTTTGCATTTACCTTTTTGTTCATTAATCTCAAATCTGTAAAGAGGAGCGGGTAATCGCCACGATGTTGCTTAATGGATTGGGGATCAAATACATTGATTCCCTTGTTTCCGCCAAGGTAAACGTTTCCTGATTTGCTGACTAGTGAAGCCCCAATATTAAATTCACTTCGCTGGATATTGTTGTACCCGTTTAAGTTGCCGACTTTGTTCGTCGCCTGGTCGAAGTAACTGATGCCATTTGAAGTTCCCAGCCATATCTTGCCGGAATTATCCTTGACTATGCTGTTAATGGTGTTGTTTCCTAGGCCATTTTCTTGTTTAAATTGGGCTACGGTCTTTTCGGATGGGTTAAACCGGATGAGTCCTTCGTACCGGGTCCCGGCGAGGATATCACCATTATCCAAAATACACAGGTTGAAAATAATATTGCCGGGAAAGCCAAAGACCGTGGACTCGTTATAATTTTCTCGTTCACCAGTCAGGTAATTATACCGAATAATCCCATTTCCATAAGTTGCGAGCCATAAGTTGCCTTGCTGGTCTTCGACGATATCCCTGATATCAATTTTTCCCAATTGTTTTACATAGTCAAAATCATCAAGGGGTGGATGGTAACGATAAAGCCCACCCCTGTTTGTACCTGCCCATATCTGGTTTTGGGAGTCCCTAAAGATCACCCGAACGTCATTTCCGTTTTCTTGGCTGCCTTGTAGGTAATGTTTGCAATAACCCGTTCGTGGATTCAGTAGGTTTAATCCGCCTTGGTAAGTCCCTACCCAGATATTATGGTCTTCATTCTCCAGTAGTGACAATATATAATTGTTGCTAAGGCTATGTGGATCACCAGAATGGTATTCAAAATGCTTAATCCTTCCGCTGGAAGGCTCATAAAGGTCCAAGCCTCCACCATCTGTGCCTATCCATATTTTCCCGTTACGGCTTTCTTCGAAGGCACCTATTCGATCATGAGCAATAGTGTGTTTAAGGGAAAGGTTTCGTTGGATGAGGTAAATCGGATCACCTTTAGGGTTTACCACATTGACACCGGTGCTCGTGCCGATCCACATTTTACCATCTTGGGCCAATTTGAGGGATGCCACTGTCCTATTAAATACACTGGATCCATCGCTTTTGGGCAAATACCATTTGGTGTCCAAATGTTGGGTACGCAGGAAATTTGAGGCAGGGATTATCGTCAATCCTCCATTACGGGTTCCTGCCCAAACATTACCGTATGGACCTTTTTCAAAGCACAACACATTGGCATCGCTAAGGCCTACGTTAGGTGTTGTGGTGGCTTTCATATTTAGCGTGTCTCCTTTGGTGGTAATAACTTGGATTCCTTCCCCGGTACCTATCCAAAGGTTCCCGTTGTCATCTCCATAGAGGCAATTGATGTTTTTGGATATTGCTGGACCAGCAGTAGTGACCGTATGGTGTAACAGGTCGATTTTGGATAATCCCTTGTCAAAAGTACCTACCCACAGGACGGTATCTCCTTGAAAGGAGAGGGAGGTTGTTTTGTCCGCGTTAGGAGAGTTTTTGCTGGTCATTGAAGGGATGGTCTGAATTTTTCCTTTTGCGTCCATTAGCTGAACGCCTCCATTATAAATGGCTAGGGCAATTTTGCCGGAAGGGCTACCGGTGGCATAGGTGACATCACTTTTTAGCAGACCGTCCACTTTGGTTTTATGGATAAATTCGTCTGTTTTGGGGCGATAAATACTGAGCCCTCCAAACGTGGATAGGATAAGCTGTTGTTTGTGGTCAAGGTAGATGTGTTGAATATAATTGTTTAGTGGACCGGTATGTTGAACACGGTTGTTTTTTCGATACACTGTAAACGTCTGTCCATCGTATCTGCTCAATCCCTCCATGGTCGCTACCCAAATAAACCCCAGGGAGTCCTGTTCGATGCTGTTGACATAATTGTGAGATAGGCCAGACTCTACATCCAAGAGATAAAAGTTCAGTTGGTTTTGCTTCGGAAAGACTTGAAAATCTTTTTCCTGACCATCTGCAAGACTGGCAAGAATAAAAGAAAGCAGTAGGGTTATTACGGGTAATTTCATCGCTAAACAATCACACTAATTGATAGCTAATTTCCCAATAAAAATACAAATAAACCAGTGTTGGTCGATTTATACCCTTTGTAATGTTGATTTGTGCCCCCTCTTATTCTTCTCATATTCTGAAAATTGTAACTGAAGCTTTTGTCACAGTTATATGCTGACAGGGTTTCATGAAATAAACTATTCACAATAAACCTAAAAGTAACATGCCGACACATTTACAAGTAAGGGCATGGTTTTTTTGCTTGTCATTCACCTTGATAATGACTTGTACCATGTCGAAAGTATTTGGCCAAGAGCAGATCGAAGGCCATGTTTTGGATGAAAAGGGAGCAGGGCTTCCCGGAGCTTCCGTTTTGGTGGTAGGTACTTCCAATGGTACCGTCACCGATCTTGACGGTCATTTTCAGCTTGCCGTTTCATCACAAGATGCCATTACCCTTAAGGTGTCTTTTATAGGCTATCAATCACAGGAAATAGCATTGGATGGAAGAGCAAGTTTAGAAGTGCAGCTACAACCAGACTTACAATCGCTTAATGAAGTGGTAGTGGTAGGGTATGGTGAACAGAAAAAAGCTACCCTTACAGGATCCGTTTCCCAAGTAGAGGGCAGGGATTTGCAAAACAGCCCTCAGCCAAACGTTTCCAACTCCCTCGCTGGGAGGTTCTCAGGAATCATCGCCAATAACCGCGGTGGGGAACCGGGATATGATGGATCGAGTTTTACCATTAGGGGACTGGCCACCACAGGAAACAACGATGTACTGGTCGTGATCGATGGTGTACCCGGGCAGATAGGAGGCCTAGAGCGGCTTAACCCAAATGACATAGAGAGTGTTTCTGTCCTAAAAGATGCCTCCGCAGCCATCTACGGCTCCCGTGCCGCCAATGGCGTGATCTTAGTGACCACTAAGCGCGGTAAGGAAGGAAAGCCTGTCATTTCTTACAGCTTTAACCAGGGATTTTCTTCACCCACCAGATTGCCAGAAATGGCTGATGCGGAAACTTACGCTACGATCAGAAATGAAATAGCCTATTATAATAATCCGCAAGGAGGAATGAACCAAGTTTATTCCCAAGATCAGCTCGGTCAGTTTCGTGATGGCAGTGATCCGATAAATTATCCCAATACCGATTGGGCAGCTGCCACCTTAAACAATGTAGCCCTTCAAAGCCAGCACAATCTTAGCATACGTGGTGGATCTGAAAAGGTGAATTACTTTTTGTCCTTGGGCAAAACCGGACAGGATGGATTATATAAGGATGGTGCGACCCGCTATGATCAGTACAGCTTCAGGTCCAATGTAGATGCGCAGATCACTGAAAGGTTAAAAGTAGGACTTTCACTTGCCGGTAGGAAAGAAGCGCGACAATTCCCTACTACCGGGGCCAACGACATCTTCCGCTCTATCTATAGGGCCTATCCCACGGTGGTAGCAGTCTATCCCAATGGATTGCCATCCACAGGAATCGAAAACAACAACCCTGTGGTAATGGCTACTGACCAAGGGGGGATAAACGATAACCCAAGATTCGTTTTCAATGGGATTTTAAGGGCAAGCTATGAACTTCCTTTCTTAGAGGGACTTTCGGTCGATGGCTTCTATTCTGTGGATGAAAGTTCAAATCGAAGCCGAAATTTTAGCACACCATATACCTTGTACAATTATGATCCGGCCACAGAAGCCTATAATCCCGTCGTGGTGGGCGGTGGTGCAGACCAACAGGCCACACTTTCCGAAGAGCATTATAGCCAATCCATGATCGTGTCCAATATCAAACTGAATTTTAAGCAGTATTTTGGAAACCACTTTGTCGATGCTTTTGTGGGATATGAGCAAAGTGAAAACCGTACCCATACTATGGGAGCCTCGCGCCTGCACTTTCCGACCACCGAAACGCCCGAGCTTAGCCAGGGCGGTGCAGCTGCTTCTGATTATGACAACTGGGGAAGCAGCTATAATTATACCCGGAAAAGTTATATCGGGCGAATTGCCTATAACTTTCAAGAGAAATACTTGGCTGAAGTACAGATGAGGGTGGATGGCTCATCAAACTTCCCTTCGGGAGAGCGATATGGCTTTTTCCCGTCCATTTCGGCAGGGTATAGGGTTTCCGAAGAAACCTGGTTTCGGGACAATGTAGGCTTCTTTGATGACCTTAAGTTCAGGGCATCCTATGGCCAGCTGGGAAATGACAATGTGGGACAGTTTCAATATTATGACAATTATTCCTTTAACAACCGCTACGTCATTGGTGACGAGGTAGTGACCGGTATTGACCTGACGAGGCTGGGCAATCCCAATATCACCTGGGAGGTGGCCACCAAAACCGATATTGGGTTCAATGCGGTATGGCTAAAGAAATTCACCACAGAGTTTATTTATTTCCAACAAGACAGGAGTAAGATCCTCACTACCAGAAATGCTTCCATACCGGGTACTTCTGGCATCGTGAACCCATATGATGTGGATCCATTGGTGCCGTCTGAAAATATTGGGGAAGTAAAAAGCCATGGTTTTGAAGCTACTTTGGGATATGAGCATATAGGAGATTTCAGTTATGGTATTTCTGGTAATTTCACTTATGCCAAAAATGAACTCGTATTCAAGGATGAAGCTCCAGGAGTGCTGGATTATCAGCGGGAAACAGGCCGTTCATTAAATACTTACTTGCTGTATAATGCGATTGGCATTTATCGTACAGAAGAAGATTTGGACAACTATCCTCATGTGCCCGGTGCGCAGCTAGGGGATCTGATTTATGAGGATTTTAATGATGATGGCCAAATAACGGCCGATGATATGGTCAGGACCCAGTATGGTAATATTCCACAGGTTACCTTTGGCCTGAATCTCCATGCCGCTTGGAAAAACTGGGACTTCTCGGCAGTAATTTCCGGACAGGGACAGGTAAGGCAATATGTCCTTCCTGAGTCTGGTACGGTAGGAAACTTTTACAGCAGTTGGGCCGATAACCGCTGGACTCCCGACAATACCGATGGTACTTACCCGAGGGTGAGTGAACGGGCTTCTTCGGCCGTCAGCGGAGGCCTCTACCGAAACAATTTCTGGCTGAATAATGCCGCTTTTGGTAGGTTGAAAAATGTACAAATCGGTTATAACCTTCCCCAAAGCTTTTTGGACAGGTTTTCTATTGGAAGTCTAAGGGTCTATGCAAATGCCTTTAACCTCCTAACGGTGACCAAAGTCCAGGATTATGATCCAGAGGGATCCAGTGAGAGCGGGCAGTTTTATCCGCAGCAAAAAATCATTAATCTCGGACTGAACATTCAATTTTAAATTCCAACCAACATGAAAAATCAAACTATCATCAAGCCATTACTTGGCATTATGCTGATCAGTTCACTGCTGGTTGGCTGTAAAGACAATTTTCTGGACATTGTCCCTACCGATAGGGTTTCTGATGCCTCCATATTGTCAGATTCTACTTTGTTCGAAGCTTATGTGATCAACCGTTACTTGGGTATTAGGCTTACTAATAAAGAAGGGGACGGTAATCTTCCCGGTTTTGGCAGGGGATTCGAATATGCCATGTGGAGTTCATTGACCGATGAGTCGATTTATAATAATGACGATAACACATGGTTTATCCAGCAAGGGCAGCTTTCTCCCGAAAACACCGGCATAGCCGGAACATTCTGGGGACGTTCTTATCGTAGCATTAGGGAGTGTAACTATGCTCTGGCCAATATCGGGGAGCTCGAAATGAGCCAATCCGGAAAAGACCTGCTCATCGCAGAACTCAAGTTTATCCGTGCATTTCGTTACCATGACCTGATCCGTAATTATGGAGATGTTGTTTTGATGGGGGACAGGGTAACTGAATTAGGAGAGGACTTTACAGATCCCAGCTTTTTCGAAAAGACGGACAAGGAAGCAGCAATAGCATATGTGCTTGAAGAATTGGATGCTGCAGCTACTAATTTGCCCGTGTCCAATAATGGTAATTGGCAGGAAGGCCGGGCTACCCGTGGGGCGGCATTGGCATTGAAGGCCAGGCTGCTGCTTTACGGAGCGAGTCCATTATTTACTGATGGAGAGCGGGATGTCCAGAAGTGGCAACGTGCTGCAGATGCTGCCCGAGCCGTCATGGATCTCCAGCAATATAGTCTTTACCAAGGAGGCTACGGAGAATTGTTCCTAACGCCTCAAAGTAATGTGGAAATCATCTTTGCCCGGTATTATAACATCAATTCACGCCACACCGCTTTGGAGATTGCAAACGGTCCAAACGGATATGACGGTTGGGGGGGAAATGTGCCGCTCCAAAACCTAGTGGATGATTATGAAATGATGGATGGAACCCGTTTTGATTGGGAAAATGATAACCATTCAGACCAGCCCTATAAAAACAGGGATCCCCGATTCTATGAAACAATTCTGTATAATGGAGCTCCCTACCGTGATCGCGAAGTAGAAACTTTCGTGCCGGGAGGAAGGGATAGTCAAGACGGTCCATCCAATTGGAATACCACTAAAAGTGGATATTATCTCAAGAAATTCATCAATGAAGAATTGCCAATCCGTAATCCTTGGGAGGTGGCCGGTACCCAGAACTGGATTTATTTCCGGTATGCTGAGATCTTGCTCAATTATGCAGAAGCCCAGAATGAAGCGGTGGGACCGGATGCCAGTGTTTATGATGCTGTGAATGCCATCCGAGGCCGTACTGGCGTGGAAATGCCGCCATTACCTGCAGGCCTGACACAGGATCAAATGCGTGAACGCATCCGTCATGAACGACGAATAGAGTTGGCTTTTGAAGAGCATCGCTATTATGATGTTCGCAGATGGATGATTGCCGATGAGGTGGAAAATACCCCAGCATATGGTATTACCATTACTAAGGATGAAGATGGGAGGTTCAATTATGAGCGAAAAGTAGCCTTGGAAGGTAAACAGTTTTTAGAACGGCATTACTGGTTACCTATCCCACGGTCAGAAATTCTTGCTTCCGATAATCAACTTCCCCAGAACCCCGGATATAATTAATCACGCTATAACAGCCACAGGTAATATGTAGGCTTAAGGTTTTTGCACCTAAAGCTGAATTTACCCGTGGCCATGTTTAAAGTCGATTTATAGCTTGTCATGGCGGATGTCGGGAAGGTTTGAAACTGTAAGAAAATAAAGTTGGCAGAAGGTTGTGGCTTAGCACTGTTATCTACTGACTAAGAAACATCGGAAAAGGTAGCATAGCGACTGATTTTAAAGTAGTTTCAGGCTACCGTACGCATGCATCAAAAGATAAATTGGGGAGTACATAAATTTGGGTTAAGGCGTAGTGGGATCGTTGAGGTCCTATTAATCATATATTTATTTCATAATGATAGAAAAGACATGCTAACAAAATGGTGGAGTAGTCAATTAATATGGTCGGCAATGATTCCAATGATTTGTTCTTGCCAGTCGGAAAGTAAAGGGAGTCGCACCAATAGGCTGGAACCGAAGGTAGTACAGGTTGATCTCCAAATGAACAAGACTTTTCAGACAGTTGCTCATTTTGGGGCATCAGATGCCTGGTCGTGCCAGTTTGTAGGGTTGTGGCCAGACCAAAAGAAAAATGCCATGGCTGAATTGCTTTTCAGTAGGGAGGCTGATTCAGGAGGACATCCAAAAGGTATAGGATTGTCGCTTTGGCGGTTTAATATCGGCGCTGGCAGTGCCGAGCAAGGTGAAGAAAGTGGAATAAGGGATGAGTGGCGTAGAGCTGAATCGTTTATGAAAGGTGATGGGAGTTATGATTGGAGCAAGCAGGCGGGTCAAGTTTGGTTTGCCCACGCTGCACAGGAGTTTGGAGTTCCCAATTTATTGGTTTTTCCAAACAGTCCGCCAGTTCATATGACCAAAAACGGAAAAGCATATGCCAATAATGGAGAAGCGAATTTAGCAAGCAGTCGGTTTGATGATTTTGGTAATTACATGGCAGATGTCATCAAAGGTATGGAGCGTAAGGGCTTACACGTGGATTATATCAGTCCTGTGAATGAACCCCAATGGGACTGGTCTGATGGCGGTCAGGAAGGCACACCATTTCTTAATACAGACATTGCAGGCATTGTCAGGAGTTTAGATGCCTCCTTAAGCGAAAAGGGACTCACCACCAAAATCGACATTGCAGAAGCGGGAAAGATCAATTACCTCTATGAAGATGCTGACAAACCAGCCCGAGGCCGACAAATTAAGCAGTTTTTTGACCAAGGGTCAGAAAATTACATTGGCAATCTTTCACATGTAGGGAATGCGATATCCGGTCACAGCTATTTTACCACATCACCCTATACTGCCGCCATCCAACAGCGGCAAAATCTTGCAACTGAGATGAAGACCATGGATGGACTGGAATACTGGATGAGTGAATATTGTATTCTTGGTGACAATGGCGGGGAGATCAATGGCAGTGGCAGGGATTTGGGCATTAATGCGGCATTATATATGGCAAGAGTAGTCCATAATGATCTGACAGTGTCAAATGCAAGTGCCTGGCATTGGTGGCTGGCCATTTCTCCGTATGATTATAAAGATGGTTTGATATACATAGACAGTGATAAACATGATGGAGAATATTACGAGAGCAAAATGCTTTGGAGCCTTGGCAATTACAGTCGTTTTATCCGCCCAGGTTATCAACGAAAAGGCGTGTCCATCGATGGTGCCAAAGCTCAATCTGCCGATTTCTTGGTTTCTGCTTTTATGGATCCAGAGGAAAATGAACTGGTTTATGTGATCGTAAACTCGGGAATTGCCCCAGTAGCTGTTTCCTTATCCGTTGATGGAGAAAGTGTTTCTCCATCAAAGACATACATGACTTCGGATACACTGGATCTGGCTCCTGTAGATATTGAAAATCAGGTGGTGACAATTCCTGAGCGGACGATCGCCACTATTATTGTAAACCAATGACCCAAATGACCATGATACTAAAAAATGTTATAGCTATTTTATTTTGTGCGTTATATATTTCCAGTAGCCAGGGGCTTTTTGCTCAAGAAAAGGGAAAGACTTTATTCAATGACTATTGGCAATTTGCCCAAGAAGATAAGATCACAACCTATGATGAAGCCGCATCCTCTATCCGTTCATGGCGAGAAGTCACTTTACCCCATGACTGGTCGGTCGAAGGGCCTTTTAGCAGTGAATGGGCCAGTGGCACAGGATTTTTGCCGGGGGGAATAGGCTGGTATAAAAAGACTTTTTCAATTGCTGATTATGATCCTGACAAAAGTTATACGATTTATTTTGATGGCGTGTACAAAAACAGTGAGGTATGGATAAATGGTCACCATTTGGGAAAACGGCCGAATGGATTTTTGGCCTTCCATTATGACCTTAGCCCATACCTCAAAGCCAGCGGAAATGAACTTTATGTAAAAGCAGATCACCGTGAATATGCCGATTCCCGCTATTATACCGGATCGGGCATTTATCGAAATGTGTACCTGATTACGCAGGAAAAACAACGCATCCAACCTTGGGGTGTGTTTTTCACTACACCGGAAATCACTGCAAACCGGGCAAAAATCAATGTGCAAGTGGCCATTCAAAATGATGCGCCTCAGACGGTTCCTGTTGACCTTAATGTCAGCCTTCAAGATGCCAAAGGAAATGTAGTAGGGGAGCGCCGAATGGAGAGTTTCTTGCCTGCCAGTAACTATAATCAGGAAACCTTGTCATTTAGTGTGCCTCAACCCCAATTATGGTCAACTGAAGCCCCTTATCTTTATGAATTGAAAATAGAGGTTTTCAAAGATGGGGAGTCTATCGATTATTGGGAAGATAAAGTTGGTCTTAGAAGTTTTCGATTTGATGCCCAAGAGGGTTTTTTCCTGAACGGGGAAAATATGTTGCTAAAGGGAGTTTGTATCCATCATGATGCCGGTGCTTTAGGAGCTGCTGTTCCCAAGGCCGTGTGGAAGCAGCGTCTGACGACGCTAAAGGAGCTTGGCTGCAATGCCATTCGCATGAGCCATTATCCGCACCAAGATTATTTGTATGACCTGTGTGACGAAATGGGTTTTTTGGTACAGGATGAAGCCTTTGATGAATGGGAAGTGGGAAAAAACAAATGGATTGAAGGTTGGAATGTGGGCACTCCCGGAAATGACGGTTCTTATGATGCCTTTAAGGAATGGGGAGAGCAAGATGTAAGGGATATGGTTCTTCGGGCTAGGAACCATCCATCTATCATTATGTGGAGCGTAGGCAACGAGATTGATTATCCGAATGACCCATATAGCCATCCCGTACTGGATGAAGGCCGTAATCCACAGATCTACGGAAAAGGATACCAAAAAGATAATCCGTCAGCCTCCCGATTAGGAGAAATTGCCGGCGAATTGGTAAGTGCGGTCAAGGCGGTGGATACTTCACGACCGGTAACTGCCGCATTGGCCGGAGTGACCATGTCCAATCATACTGGGTATCCGGATGCCTTGGATATTGTGGGTTATAATTACCAGGAATACCGCTATGAAGAAGACCACGGTAATTATCCCAACAGGGTCATATACGGGAGTGAAAATGGAGATGCATTGGAAGCGTGGCTGGCGGTAACGGAAAATAGCTTTATCTCTTCTCAATTTCTCTGGACTGCCTTTGACTTTTTAGGAGAGGCGCGTCCCTGGCCGGCAAGGAGCAGTGGTGCTGGAATCATTGATCTGGCGGGATACCCAAAATCAGATTTTTACTTCCGAAAGAGTCTGTGGAATGAGGAACCTATGGTGTATTTGGCCATTGCGGATAAGGAAGAAAATGTGCATAGAAGGAGAATGTTGGATGCCTTCTGGCAGGGAAATCCGGGTGATACCAAATGGGTGGCTTGCTACGCAAATGTCGAAGAAGTGGAGCTCTGGCTCAATGGAAAATCCCTTGGTACTAAAGAAATAATCTATGATTCGAAAGGAATGCCTGGGTGGAAAGTGGAATATGTCCCTGGTGAACTGAAAGCCGTAGGATATGAAGATGGTAAAGAAGTGGCCACATTTTCCCTTAATACGCCAGGGAGCGTAGATCATCTGGAGATAAGCTCTGAAAAGGGAGAAGCCGATGCCTATTCAGGAGACAGTATAGTGATGCTAGATATATCGTTATCAGATAGGAATGGGAATTTGGTTCCCAATTCCGACCAAAATGTCCGTATTGGTTTGGAAGGGGATGCGGAGCTATTGGGGCTTGAAAGCGGGGATTTGAGGAGCCATGAGGATTATCAGGCATCCCAAAGAAAAACATATAAAGGACGGCTGAAGGCCTATATTAAAATAAAGAAAGAGGCCAGCGATGTCAATGTGGTCGTGGAAAGTGGAAACCTGTCACGAAAATTGTCATTTTGATCCCGACACCGCGGAAAACATTATTTCATATGAAAAGCTGCTTGGGTCATGGGCAGCTTTTTTTGTTGTCTTCCTGCTGATGGTCATCTGTAAGGTTATATTCCGGCCTAATCTCCGGTGAGTTTTGGTAACAAACGGGTGAGGACAGTTCTTTTGAATCAATGGTTTTCCTAGCAGTTTTTTTCTTTGCTTTTTTTGACATGGATTTTTGTTCTTTTCTTACACAAGTAAACCATATTTCGTGGTATTCTCAAATCCAATTGGAAGGGACTGCATGTCTATCATAAATGGTTTAGATATTTTCGATGTGTGATTACTTGCAGAAATATTTATATTGGGAAGTGAGAAAAGAAGCAAGGAATGGTGATAGTAAGGAGGGATCCTTTATTTTGCTAGTGGGGTACGAGGAGAGGTAGTTTACTTTGGATAGATTCATTTTATGAATATAGAAGAACAAAAATACATCAATGAATATTTAGAGCAATTTAGCCCCCTAGGTGAGGAAGTGGTGTCATTTCTTCAGCCACACGTAAAGGTACAGCGCGTCCCCAAAGCAAGTTTTTTCCTTAAAAATGGAGACGTCCAGACCCATATGGGATTTGTTAGTAAAGGGTTGTTCAGGAGGTTTTTTACTAACGAAAAGGGCAATGATATTACCACGGGATTTATCAAAGAAAACCAATATGTGACCGATTATCCCTCATTTATTCGGCAACGCCCCACTAAATATTATTTGCAGAGCCTGGAACCATCTACCGTTGTAAATTTACCTTATGAGGTGATTCAGGAGAGTTATGCAAAATTTAAGAAAAGCGAAATGCAAGGAAGATTGATCGCTGAATCTGTCCTGACCATTTTGAGCGATCGTGTAGAAAGTTTTTTGTTTTTAACAGCTGAAGAGCGATATCTGAATTTTATGGCCACCAATGAAGAGCTAATAAACCGCATAAGCCTGACCCATTTAGCGTCATTTTTGGGTATTGAAAGGCAATCGCTCAGTAGGATCAGGAAAAGAATAGCTTCCAAATGACTTTGTCACTTAAGTGTCAGAAATTCAATGCTGAAGAGTGCGATCTTTGGAATATGAAAAAAATAGAAATAATTGCAGCGTGGTTTATCCAGCAATTCCATGGCATCACTTTGGGTGTATTCCTTTTATTTGGAAGTTTTTGTCCTGTACTAGGTCAGGGATCCTCAATGACCATTCACCAATCTATCCAACACCGTACAGATGTGATATTTGACAGTCTGGTACGATTGAGGCGTGACTTTCACAGGCATCCAGAGCTTTCTGGTGAAGAAGGGCGGACGGCTGCTGTAATTACGAACTACCTGAAGGAACTGGGGTTGGAAGTTTACAAAGGTATTGGCGGTCATGGAGTAGTGGGGGTATTGAGGGGGGATGGAACAGGTAAAAAAATAGCCTGGCGTGCCGATATGGATGCCCTATCCATGGAGGTGAATGATGACCAATTGTTTAGCTCTATTCATAATGATATTCATCATTTTTGCGGGCATGATGTTCATATGACCATAGCACTGGGGATAGCCAATAATCTCGTTCATCATAAAGAAGACATTAAGGGAACCGTATTTTTTATATTTCAACCCTCTGAGGAAAATTACCAAGGAGCAAAAGCAATGATCAACGACGGCCTGTTGGACTTAATTGATCCAGATGAAATTTACGGGACCCATATTTCACCGATGCCTGTAGGATTGGTGGCGTCCAAGCCAGGGTTTTTATTTGCTGATTATAAGAAAATTACGATTACTTTTCGTGAACCAGCCCAGGAAACAGGTTTAGAGGCATATACCAAAGAGTTGTTTGTTGATCTTCAGAATAGAAAGGATGAGAGTAGCTTTTGGGATACACGGAATCTTATGGATCCTGAAATCGGCATTGGGAACCCAAAGACTATTTTCCATGATTACATAACTGTGCGGAGTGATTTTGAGGTAATCCATAAAGATGGTGATATTCAGGTCACTAGTATGGTGAGTGCCAGTAGTAAGGCCATAATGGATTCAATTCCTATAAAATTGCGTGACAAGATCAACGAATCCAGTTATAAGGCGCTATTGAAGCATAT
The DNA here is from genome assembly GCF_005281475.1 of Echinicola rosea. Lineage (NCBI taxonomy): Bacteria > Pseudomonadati > Bacteroidota > Cytophagia > Cytophagales > Cyclobacteriaceae > Echinicola > Echinicola rosea. Next base: position 3,733,313 of record NZ_CP040106.1, read on the forward strand.
TAAGTTTGCTGAGAAAGGATTGTTATATTCTACCCAACGAGCAAATATCCAAAATGACCCAACCCTTGCCAAAAATGCCATCAGAACCATGTCGGAAATTTATGGCGATGACCACGCTATTCCCCTTTACGGTGTCATTCCTGATGGGAGAGGAGATGACTTTGCATATTTTCAAGATAAAATACCAGGTGTATATTTTTTGCTTGGCGGCTCAAATTTTAAAAAGGGAATCATAGCCATGCCCCATTCCTTAGGGTTTAGGGTAGATGAAGGAAGTATCAAGGCCGGCGTCAACTATTTTTCCACTCTATTATTAGAACAAACAAATAAGTGAAGCAGGTGATGGCTCCCAATCAGAATAAAAATCTTGCCGAGAGCAGTTGATGCCTGAGTAGCCCTTCCAGTTTGATAAAAGTAACGGAAGGGGAAAACTGTACCAATGGTAATAGCTTTTTGCGGAAAAATATGTTTTGGTGAGAAATTAAAGTTGAAATATTTTTATGTCCATTTACATATGTAATGAATTGAAATTGTTGTGTTTAAACATTTTTACAGATTTTTTGTACATGTGTGCTAATGATAGGAAATGGTCCATGGTAACTTTATTGAACAATTGATATAGGACAAATAGACGTTTACAATTGTCTTTTGTACTGATCCATTTACTTATAACCTAGGTGCTATCTGGACAGCTTATAACCTCAATTCGATTATAAAATCGTCACTGCGAGGCTTAGAGGGAAATATGAGGGGTGGAAGCCGTGGTAGCTCGCCGCGGCGAGTTGCCACACCCTTTTCCAACCCACATCCTCCTAAAAAGAGTTCGCTATGACGCTTTTAATACTAAAATTAAGTCGATCTCAGGTTTATAAGAGTTGATAAAGAGGTATCGAAACCATTTCCCATTACAATAAATCCAACATATGAAAAGAAAAATTCTACAACTACGAAACCCCATGAAGAAGGGCTGGTGGCTATTAAGCCTATTGTGTTTGATGGTATCCGTCGGTTTTTCCCAACAGTCACAGATCAGTGGACTTGTGGTAGATAGGCAAGGAGAAAGCCTACCTGGAGTGAACATATTGATAAAAGGTACCACAAACGGAACAGTGACCGACCTAGAGGGTAAATTTAGCATTAGTGCATCGAGCCAACAAACATTGGTGTTTTCCTATTTGGGATTTACGTCTAAAGAAGTCCTTGTCGGTAATCAGGAATTTTTAAATGTCACACTGGAAGAAGATCTTTCGGATCTGGACGAAATCGTGGTGGTAGGCTACGGTACTGTAAAAAAGAGCGATCTAACAGGATCCGTAGCTTCCGTGAAGCCTGATGAGCTCAATTTGGGATCCTTGCAGAACATCGATCAAATGATGACGGGCAGGATGCCAGGTGTTCAGATCAACCAAAACAGTGCAGAGCCAGGAGGATCCGTAAATGTCAGGATCCGTGGAGTAGGCTCTATCAATGCCGGAAACGAACCGTTATATGTCATTGATGGAATGCCAATCGATAATAGCCCATCCATTTCTGGATCAGGCTCGGGGATCAGTGACAACAGGAACCCCAAAAACCCCCTCAACCTGATCAATCCCAATGATATCGCTTCCATAGAAGTGCTCAAAGATGCATCGGCAACGGCGATCTATGGTTCCAGAGGGGCCAATGGAGTCATTATGATCACTACCAAAAGAGGCTCCGAAAGTGGCACACGAATTACGTATGATTTTTCTGGAAGTATCCAGCACATGGCCAATAAGGTGGATCTTTTGAGTTCACGGGAATTTGCACAAGTGGTAAACGATATCGAAGAGGACAGTGGCCAGTCTCCCCTTTACAACATGGATGAAGTGGCTGAGCAAACAGACTGGCTCGACGAGATCACCAGAACCGGTTATATCCAAAACCATAACCTTTCGGTAAGTGGTGGAAACGATAAAAATTCCTTTTACTCTTCTGTGAGCTATTATGATCAAGATGGTATTGTGATCAGTTCTGGCATGGAGCGGCTTTCTGCTCGGGTAAATGCCGAATTCAAGCCAAGTGACAAATTTAAATACGGTATTAACCTGACCAATTCTTACGTAAAAAATGACAATGTTCCTTTTGGTACAGGTTTTAATGCCAGCGCGGGGGTGGTCAATTCGGCTATGGAAATCGACCCTACTGTTGATAAATTTAACCCAGATGGATCTCCATATCAGGATTTCAGCATCGATATGGACAATCCTTTGATCATTGCCGATGTGTTTACAGTGGATGAAAATACACGGCTGCTGGGAAGTGTATTTGGCGAATACTCCATTATTCCTGACCTCAATGTTAAGTTGACAGTGGGTTTTGACAAATTGGATGCGCGAAAGGACACTTATGTTCAGTCCACCACGAAGACCGGAATAGCCAATGGCAGCGGTATCGGCACGATCATTACCGGTGAAAAATCAAATAGAATGGTCGAGGCCACGGTAAATTATAATAAAAGTTGGTCTTCCCATCAGGTTAATTTTTTGGCGGGATATACCTTTCAGGATTTTATGAACAAGGGATTCAGTGGGAGTATTGACGGGTTTCCTTCAGATGCTTTGCTGACCAATAATTTTGGTTTGGGAGATACAGAAAGGGACGACCTGAACAGTTATAAAAACAGCAGCAAGTTGATTTCTTATCTTTCCAGAATCAATTATATCTATAATGGCAAGTACTATTTCACTTTCTCGATGAGGGCTGATGGCTCTTCTAAATTTGGTGAAAACAATAAATACGGCTATTTCCCAAGTATGGCGTTGTCCTGGAAATTGTCAGAAGAGCCTTTTTTGAGGAATTCAGAGGTGATTTCCAGTTTAAAGTTGAGAACCAGCTGGGGGCAGACCGGAAACCAGAGTATCGGTAATTTCCAATCCCTCTCTACGTTGGGAGCAGGAGGATTGGCACTGATCAATGGCCTACAGCAGCAGGGCATTACCGCTACGAGGATTCCCAATCCCAACCTCAAGTGGGAAACAACCACCCAGACTGATGTGGGCATAGACCTGGAACTTTGGCATGGGCGGGTAAATCTAGTAGCAGATTATTTTATTCGTAAAACCGATGACTTATTGCTCAATTTACCCTTACCCAAATCATCTGGATTTAACTCCATTTTGGATAACGTAGGGGCGGTGGAAAATAAGGGAGTGGAACTGGGTATAGAGACCTTTAACATTGACCGTCAAAAGTTTACTTGGACCACCAGCTTCAATTTTACCAGTGTAAAAAATGAAGTCACCGATCTGGCCAGTAGTGAACAAATCTTGCAGGGCGGACTTCCGTTTACCTCGGATATTACGATCGTAACCGAAGGTCAACCGCTCAACAGCTACTATGGTCATGTTGTGGAAGGAATATGGCAGGAAGGGGAAGACATCGCCAATTCAGCCCAACCGAATGCTCAGCCGGGTTATCCAAAGTTTAGAGACATCAGTGGTCCCGAGGGCGTGCCCGATGGTACCATTACTGATGCTGATAAAACGGTCATAGGAAGTCCCTTTCCTGATTTTTCGTTGGGATTCCGAAATACCTTCCGGTATGATAGGTTAAGCTTGGATGTGTTTTTTGCGGGGGATTTTGGCCAACAGCTGCTTAATCAAAACCTATTAAGTTCACTTTATCCTATTGAGGTGAGGCGGAATCGGATGGCAGTGCCTCTGTTGAACAGGTGGACACCGGAAAATCCTTCTACTGTTTGGCCGTCAGGAGTAAATCCGACCTCGTATGGTGGTAGTACGGTGAACAGTCTATCGGTAGAGGATGCCACGTTTGTGCGATTGAGGAACCTGAGGTTGAGTTACGATTTTAATGTCAGCAACCATGCGTTTATCAGGGGAGCCAATATTTACCTCCAGGGAAGTAATCTCTTGCTTATCACCGATTACATGGGATTTGACCCAGAAGTCAACTCCCTGAACAATGGAGCCAATTCGGCCAGGGCGGATTATAATTCCTACCCCAATGCACGCACGTATAGTTTAGGTTTTAGACTTACCTTTTAGGATTTTCTGTGAATCAAAAATTGAAGAAGATGAAAACAATTAATATATATATCGCTGGGCTTTTACTATTGTCCACATTGAATTCCTGCGAAGAACAGTTGGTAGAGGAGCCCTATGATCAGCTCATTCCTGACAATATCCTAAATAATGAGGTAGGATTGGAGTCTTTATTGAACTCAGCCTATGGAAACATGCAAGTACACCGGTTTGGGCTTATCCAGTGGCATTATCTGGAGGAAGGACCTTCTGATTTGTTTTTTGAAACTGGAGGTGGACAGGGTAGGAATGCCGCTTTTATCCAGGATTTTACCTTCGATGCAGAACATCCTTGGATTGGAGGAGCTTATAATGGGCTCTGGAATGCCATTAGAGATGTGAACTTGTTTTTGGATAATGTACAGGACGTGACCTATACCCAGGCAGACAAGGATATTCGCATAGCGGAAGCACGCTTTATCCGGGTATTCAATTATTACCTTTTGGTCAAATGGTTTGGTGAAGTTCCGTTGATTTTGAGCAGTACGCCAGAATTGTACCCGGAAAAGACCCCTGCAAGTGAGATGAACCAGTTTATTGAAAATGAGCTAAGGGCGGTTGCAGATGTGCTTCCCGTGGCACAGGCGGAAGAAAACAGGATTACGAAAGGGGCGGCATTGGCAGTGCTTACCAAGTTTTTATTAAACACCAAACAATGGCAAAAATGTGTGGGCGCAGCGGATGAGGTGATTGCGTTGGAAGTTTACGCACTTTATCCGGATTATAAGGGGATGTTTGCGCCCGAAAATGAAGGAAATTCGGAGTTTGTTTTTGTCATGCCGCAGACCAGGGATGCATCCGGTATGGGCACTGAGTGGCTGTCCCTTTCTTTACCCCCTGCATATCCTGAAGATGGGCCAAACTTTGCAGCACAATTTCGATATTATGATGCTTTTGTCAATTCCTTCGATGCCAATGATTTGCGAAAAGACCTCATTCTTACCCACTATGTTCGCAATGATGGTCAGGAAGTGGAATTGTTGGGCAATGACAACTCAAGGAGTTTTAAGTTTCGGGATCCAGCCAGAATAGGAGCAGATCAGGAAAATGATTTTCCCGTTGTGAGATATGCGGATATTTTACTTTCCAAAGCAGAGGCTTTAAATGAACTACAAGGTCCTAATCAGGAAAGTATTGATCTGATCAATCGAGTGAGGTTGAGAGCAGGGCAGAATATGATGATGCTATCTCTAGGAAACTTTGACCAAGCCGGATTGAGGGATCATATCCTTGATGAACGTGGATGGGAATTTTTTTCCGAAATCAAGAGGAGAAGTGATCTGCTTCGCCATGGGAAATTCATCGAACGGGCATTGGCAAGGGGCAAAAACGCGGAGCCTTATCATGTCTTGTTTCCATTTCCCCAAAGTGAAATCAATGCTAATGAAAATCTAGTTCAGAATGAAGGATATTGAGGGTTAAGGTCAGTCAGTTGATGCGGTTTTCTTTTATGGAGGAGCATTGACTGGCTCCTTTTTAAGGGGCATGACCAGTACAATATGATGTAACCTGAGCCCAAAACAAATACCGTTCCTGCGAGCTGCCGGGGATGGTTTTCCATACTGACAGACTTCATTTTGCTGACGCTAAGGATGCAAGGACTAATTGGTCTCGGTTTTATGATCCAAATCAGGTATATAAATAGCTTTTACAAACTTATAAATTAACTATTGATCAATGAAAAATGCTTATCGCATCGCGGGTTGTTTTTGTGCCTGTCTATTGTTTTTGGCTTGGCCGGTATCAAACAGCCAGGCGCAAGATGAAGAAGTTTTGTCGTATAAAATGAAAACCCGTTGGACTGACCAAGTGGATGAGGATAATACCTGGTCGGGCTACCCCAGGCCACAACTCCAACGCGACAAATGGACCAACCTTAACGGATCTTGGGAGTATGCGATCCATCCCCGTGAATCCGTCCAACCTGATCAATTTAAAGGAAAAGTATTGGTGCCCTTTCCAATAGAATCTACCCTGAGTGGGGTGAAAAAAACTGTCGGAAGTGCAAACTACTTATGGTACCGGAGGAATTTATCAATTGACCTGTCAGAAACGGCACAGCGTACATTGCTTCATTTTGGTGCAGTGGACTGGGAGACAGTAGTCTATATCAACGGCGAGAAAGTAGGGGAGCACCGTGGTGGTTATGATGCCTTTTCCTTTGACATTTCAGCCTATATCCATGATGGTGAAAACGAGTTGTTGGTGCGTGTATGGGATCCTACGGACGAAGGGATGCAGGCACGGGGGAAGCAAGTTTCGGATCCAAAAGGCATTTGGTACACTCCTGTGACGGGAATTTGGCAGACCGTCTGGTTGGAGCAGGTACCGGAGGATTATATCAAATCCCTTTATATCACCCCGGATATTGATCATAATACCGTGAAAATAGCGGCAGATCTTTCGGCACTTTCCAATGACCATGTAATAGAAATAAAGGCTTTTTCAGGAGGCAATGAAGTAGCCCAAAGATCGGTTGCTATTGCCGAGAAGTCGGTACATTTTTCCACCTCCATCCGGTTGGAAGACATGGTGTTATGGTCTCCAGATCGTCCACATCTTTACGACTTACAAATATCCCTTAGTGCTGCAAATGGTACCACTACTGATGAGGTGAAAAGCTACTTTGGGATGCGGAAAGTATCCCTTGGCAAGGATGGGAACGGTTACACGCGCATTTTGCTGAACAATGAACCGCTTTTCCAGTTTGGGCTTTTGGATCAAGGCTGGTGGCCGGATGGTCTTTATACGGCTCCTACCGAAGAAGCGATGGTGAATGATATCAAAATGACCAAGGAAATGGGCTTCAATATGCTTCGAAAGCACGTAAAAGTAGAGCCCGCAAGATTCTATTACCATTGTGACCAAATGGGAATGCTGGTCTGGCAAGACATGCCATCAGGCTTTATCCAGGCAGAAAAAGAAACCCAGCATGTGAAACACGATGCCCAGCTGGATTGGCAACGGCCGTTGGAATCTGCTGTCCAATTTGAGAAGGAATTAAAGGCTATGATCGACAATTTATATAATTTCCTCTCAATATTGGTCTGGGTCCCGCTCAATGAAGGCTGGGGCCAATATGAAACCGAAAAACTAGCCACTTGGACAAAACAATATGATCCCACCAGACTGGTGGATGCGCCCAGTGGTTGGGCAGACCGAAAAGTTGGGGATATGATCGATGTGCACCTGTATCCGGGGCCAGGAATGGAAATGTCAGAAGAAAACAGGGCTTCTGTGCTGGGAGAATTTGGCGGATTGGGATTGCCTGTAGAGGAGCACCTTTGGTGGAACAAGCGCAACTGGGGTTATCTGACCTATGAAGATAAGGCGGTGTATGAGAAAGAATTTCAAGGAATCATCAAAAACCTGGAAGGGCTGATCAGTTGGGGATTGTCTGCGGCTATTTACACCCAAACCACTGATGTGGAAGGTGAGGTAAATGGACTAATGACCTATGATAGGGAAGTAGTCAAGCTGGATCCTTCAAAAGTGAAGGAATGGATTGCTCCCCTTTATCGGCCATGGTGGAAAAAACATGACCTTTTGATGGATTCCGAACATCACCCTTCTGAATGGAAAGTAGTCGGACAAGAGCCAAAACAGGGCTGGCAAAATGCTGATTTTGAGGATGAAAACTGGGAAATGAAAGCGGCTCCTTTTAGTGGAAGTGATAATCCTTTTTTGCCCCCTGCATCCGCTTGGAAAGGGAAGGAATTGTACCTAAGGAAGGAATTTTATATCCAAGGGGCTCCCAAAAAACTCTATCTCAAATACTATGCTCCCAAATCTAGGGCTATGCTATACATCAATGGGGAATTGGTACGCATACTCGAGGATGGAGGAGGAAGGAAAAGGCATTATACCCATGTTTTTATGGATAGAGCTGCGAAATACCTGAAACCAGGGAGAAATATAATAGCTGTAAAAGTAGCAGCAAATCCCGGAGAAGGCGCTTTTGATATGGGGCTATACAGCACCGACATTATTGGGCAGTGAAAATTTACTGATGTGATTTGCTTTTTATTCTTGTGTGATATACCATAAACTGATCCTAACCATGAAACGTTATAATATTATCTACAGTACATTTAGCAGAGGTCTCTTTTCTTGGCCGTACCTGTTAACCCTGGTGATGTGTTTGGCGCCATTATTCAGCCATGGACAAATGGAGAGTTCCAAAAACGATAAGCCAAATGTCATCATGGTCTTTATCGATGATATGGGGTATGGAGATCTCAGCGCGTATGGAAATTGTGATATAGCCACTCCAAATATGGACAGAATTGGGCAAGAAGGAGTGACCCTTAGAAGGTTTTATGTTGGCTCGCCCATTTGTTCTCCTTCTCGGGTCACCTTGATGACGGGGCAATATCCCTCAAGATTTAACATTACCTCCTTTTTGGCCAGTAGGGAAAGTAATGAAAAGAGAGGAATGGCGAATTATTTGGACGATAAAGTGCTTACGATCGCAGATCATTTTAAGGCTGAGGGCTATTCGACAGCACATTTTGGGAAATGGCACATGGGAGGAGGTCGTGATGTAGGGGAAGCACCTTTGCCAGCTGCTTATGGGTTTGATGAATCCTTGGTTTCATTTGAAGGATTGGGTGATCGATTACTCGATAAGGATCATGGGCTTTCCAAGCAAAGTGCCGAACTGGGCAGAGGAGAGATCAGATGGGTAGAAAAGCATGAAAAAACACCGATTTACGTCGATCGAACATTGGAATTTATAGAGAGAAATAAGGATAAGCCATTTTATATCAATCTTTGGCCGAACGATGTTCATGATCCATTTCATCCCAAAGAAGACCATTTGAGCTTATTTCCTAATTACGCCAACAATCATTATATTCAGGAGTACTTAGCTGTGATTTACCAACTTGACCAGGAAATCGGAAGGTTGCTGAAAGGCTTGGAGGAAATGGAGGAACTGGACAACACGCTGATTATCCTCACCAGTGACAATGGCCCAACAGATTGGGGTTATTATTATAAAGAGAACTATCAGCCACCGGGAGACGCTGGTCCTTTCCGTGGAAGGAAATGGAGCCTCTATGAAGGGGGGATCCGGGTGCCTTTTATGGCCAGGTGGCCAGAACATATTTCGTCTGGAAAAGTAATGGAATCCACCGTTCATGCTACAGATTTGTTGCCCACTTTGGTTAATCTACTAAACTTGAGCAGGCCTGAGACGTCACTGGATGGAGAAGACAGAAGTCAAGTGCTTTTGGGGACGGAATCTGATCGATCTGAACCGATCTATTGGGAATATGGCAGTCCACATGATATTTCTCCGGGAAATCCGCGGTTTAGGAGTCCCCGCTTAGCCATATTACAAGGATCTTATAAATTACTGTTAAATGATGACAGCACCCAAGTAGAGCTGTACGATGTTTCTAAAGATATTGCAGAAACCCAAAATATAGCCAATAACCATCCTGAGCTGGTGGAGAAACTTTCGGCCAAATTGCTTCGATGGAAGCGGGATTTACCCTAGGGATAACGTTGATGCTTGATTGCCCATAACCCAAAATACCATGCGACGGATTATATTGTTCATAGTGGTTTTTACGTTTGCCGTAACCAAGGAAATTATAGCAACTGAAAAGCCGGTTTTTCATAAGATCACCACTCAAGATGGCCTTTCACATAGTACGGTATATACCATAGCCCAAGACCATAAAGGGTATATATGGATTGGTACCCGTGAAGGGCTCAACAGGTACAATAGTTATGGGTTAAAGACCTATTATAGTGGCCAAGAGCCTATAGGAGGATTGAGCGCTGATAGAATTCTATGTCTTCAGCCTGCAAGTCAACAGCGTCTTCTTATAGGAACCTCAGCAGGCTTGGATCGGTATGATTATGGAACTGACAGGATTGAAAAGATTCATTATCAAGGAAAACCCCTTGGCTATATAAAATGCATTTTCGAATCGAGTGATTCTTTGGTTTATGTCTGTGCCCAAAGTGGACTTTATCTTATTAACCAACAAAACAAAGCAACTCGATTAAGTGAGGAAAGGAATACCCTGGCCATTGCCGAATATAAGACAGGTGTATTTTGGCTGATGACAAGTAAGGGCGTCTATTTGGTAAATAAGTTTGGAGAGATCATTAAGGAGTACACCGATCTTAAGCCAAACCTAGGAGCAAGGAGTAACTTTTATTGTCTTTTTAAAGATAGCAAGGGAACCATGTGGGTGGGTACCCAGGAAGGGGCTTTTTGGTATGTACCTGAAAAGGACAAGTTCGAGCAGGTAAAAGCAGCTGAAGGAATCTCTGAGGTTACGTTGGTACGAGCAATTAATGAAGATGACCGCAATGGGATTTGGATTGGTACTGAGAAAGGAGTCTTCGTCTATGATAAAGCAAAAAGAAGCCTCGAACATCATTCACAATCTTTTGATCAGTCTCCCTACGACTTAAGTGATCAGTCGGTGTATTGTGTCCTTAAAAGCCGCGAAAATATCATGTGGATAGGGACGTATTTTGGCGGGGTAAATTACGTGAAATTGCGGGAATCGGGTTTTGTCAAAGTGGTTCCTGACGGGGGAGAAAAAGGTCTTAGTGGAAAAGCAGTCAGCCAGCTTACAGAAGACAGAAAAGGAAGATTATGGATAGGTTCTGAAGATGCTGGCGTCACACAGTGGAGCAAGGATCGCCAAAAATTCACTTATTTTCTTTATCGTAAAATGGGCAATAGCATCAGTGGAAATAATATTCACGCCATACAGCAAGATCATGAAGGAAATATCTGGCTGGGGACTTTTCTGGAAGGGGTGGACAGGTATGACCCCGATACAGGTAAATTCACAAACTATAGGCACGATCCAGCAGACAGTACCACCATTTCGCATAACAATGTATTTTCGCTAATGTCTGATTCTAAGGACAATTTATGGATCGGAACATGGAAGGGAATCAATATTTATGATAAAAAGAAGGAGCGCTTTAGAAAATTCAAACCACAGCAGATAGGAGAGCGGTTCATTTATGATATGTTGGAGGATCATTCGGGAAAGGTTTGGATATGTACCAGGAATGATGGGATTTTTAGGTATGACCCGGTCACCGACCAATTGGACTGGTTTAATAAGAATCATTTTGATAACCATGGGCTCACAGCAAATAAGGTCATCCATGTCTTTCAAGATTCCCAAAATAGGGTTTGGTTTGGGACACTTAATGAAGGCTTGCTGCAATGGGACAGTGATGCCCAGCATTTTAGCGCATTTACCAAGAGCGATGGCCTGTCAAATAATAATGTGTACGGTATTCAGCAAGACCAGAAAGGTAATCTTTGGCTCAGTACAAATAATGGCCTAACAGTCATGGATCCGGTAACTGGTAAAACGAAAATCTACGATAAATCCAATGGCTTACAGGATACGCAATTTAACTTTAAGTCAAGCTATAAGGATGGAGACGGTAGGATGTACTTTGGTACTGTAAATGGAATGTATCATTTTCATCCAGACAGTATTAATGCCATAGATACTCCACCCAACATCCATTTTACTGAACTTAAGCTGTTTAACAAGCCATTGGAAGTGGGAGGGGTTGACGGGATTCTTTCTTCGCAGATTGATGAGGCACAGTCCATAACATTAAAGTACAGCCAAAATGTAATTACCTTTGATTTTGTGGCCACCAATTATTTTTCGCCAGGAAAAAATGTGTATTCTTATTACTTGGAGGGGTTTGAAAAAGATTGGAACAAGCCAAATGAAAAGCACTCGGCTACCTACACCAACCTGTCTCCCGGTACCTATACCTTCCACGTCAAGGCTGCGAACCCTGATGGTGTGTGGTCCGGGGAAAGGACGTTATTACTTACTGTGGCACCGCCATTTTGGTGGACACCTTGGGCTAAGGTCATTTACGGATTATTGGTCATTACCGCATTTTTTGGCTATCGAAGATATCTTTATCTCAGGCACCAGGAAAAAATGACCTACCAATTGGAAAGGGTAGAAAAGGAAAAGATACAGGAGCTTAACCAGCACAAACTCAATTTTTTTACTTATATCTCTCATGAGTTCAAGACTCCATTGACATTGATCATAGCAGTAATCGATAAATTTCTGGATCACCAAGTGCATTCCAGTCATCAACAGGAGGATTTTAGATTGATCAAACGTAATGCTTCACGTTTACATTTCCTCATCGACCAGTTGATGGAATTTCGAAAGACAGAATCTGATCATACCGATCTAAGTCCGAAGTGGGGAGATGTGATTTTATTTTTACAAGATACCTTTTTGGCTTTTTTACCGCTTTACCATAAAAAGGATATTACCCATCATTTCAGGACAAATTGCCAGGGAATTGAGGTGCTTTTTGATGCCGATAAGCTTGAAAAGATCATTACTAACCTAGTATCAAATGCCGTCAAAAGTACTCCGAGGTTTGGTGAAATTACCATGGAAGTGGAAATGTCACCATCGGATATTCCAGGTCAGGCCTTATTTAGTATCCATGTGGTAGATAATGGCAGGGGCTTGACAAAAGAGGAGCTGGATAAAATTTTCATGCCTTTCTATAAAGGGAATAATCCTGCCCAAGCTGAAACAGGCTCAGGGATTGGTCTGGCCTTGGTGAAAAGCCTCACCAAATACCTTGGGGGAACCATTAGTGCAGAAAGCACTGAAGACCAAGGGATGCGCATTACCGTAAATCTTCCATTTCAGACGACTTCGGATAAACAGCAAGCGTACACTAAGGTTGAAGGGAATAAAGGGCTCCTGATCGATGAAGATTATTATTACTTGGAAGTACAAACAGATAATGCACAAGTTCAAAATACTGAAGGGGAAGTGACATATGAATTGATGATTGTGGAGGATAACGAAGAGATGCGGAAATTTTTGTGTTCCTATTTTTCACGATTTTATAAAGTAACAACAGCAAATGACGGGGTTACAGCCTTGGAAATAATAGGGAAGCGCGTCCCAGATGTGATTATTTCGGATGTGGTCATGCCCAAAATGGGTGGAGATCAACTTTGTACTACCATTAAAAATAATATTGATACCAGTCATATTCCGTTTATATTGCTCACGGCAAAATCTACGGTGGAAAATAGGATCGAAGGGCTGGAGGTCGGGGCAGATGCCTATTTGCCAAAACCCTTCAATTTGCAAGAGCTAAGACTTATGATTAAGAATACGCTGGAGTCCCGTAACAGCTTGAAGCAGCATTTTCTGAAATTTGGAAGTGTGGACAATTATGATCATCCTGTAAACAATAAAGACCACGAATTCCTTACCAAACTGATTGAGATTGTGCATCAGCACTTAGAAGATCCGGCTTTTAATATCGCTGAATTCAGTAGGGTAGCGGGTGTCAGTAGAACCCTCTTGCACATGAAACTTAAAAAATTGGTCAATCTCAGTGCTACAGAATTTGTGAAGGCAATCCGGTTGAAGAAATCCACCAATTTATTGATAGCAGGAAACAATGTCTCTGAGGTGGCCTACAAAGTAGGCTTTAATGATCCCAACTACTTTAGTAGGGCATTTAAAGAGAAATACGGTATTCCCCCATCAGAATACAAAGAAGAGAATGAGCCAAATGAAAATAGGCTCGGAGACTTATATGCATTTATAAACGATCAATCATCACTAAATTCATAGTTAATATTATGGTTCCAAAAACATTGAAAGGATACCTTGTAATGCTTTCCAATTTGGCGTTCCTGCTATGGTTACCACTATTTGCCAAAGGCCAAGACCGTCCGAATATCATATTGATCGTAGCGGATGATCTTGGATTTGGGGATGTGGGATTTAATGGGAGTGCATTTGCGACGCCCCATATTGATGATCTGGCCAATAAGGGCATGATTTTGAACAGGTTCTATGTAACACCGGTTTGCTCACCTACTCGGGCGGGACTGATGACGGGGCGTTATCCGGATCGTTTTGGATTGAGGGAAACGGTCATTCCTCCTTGGAGGGATTTTGGGGTGGATACTTCAGAGGTGTTTTTGCCTGAAGTGCTTGGTAAGTCAGGATACCGTCATCGCGCAATGTTGGGAAAATGGCATTTGGGTCATTCCAGAAAAGAATATCATCCCCTCAGTCGTGGATTTACCCATTTTTATGGCCATTTTAATGGTGCTATCGATTACTTTACACATGAGCGAGAAGGAGAACTGGATTGGCATGATGATTACGAGAGTAGCTATGAGGAAGGATACGCTACCGATTTGTTGGCAAAGGAGGCGGTGTCTTGCATTCGAAAATACAAAAGCGATGCCCCATTTTTTATCTATCTCGCGTTCAATGCGCCACATAGTCCGCTACAAGCCAAGGAAGAAGATTTGATTGCTTGCGGATTTGATCCTGATCAGCCAAGATTCCCCCATCAGGAAGCCTATGGAAAAGAAGGCAGGGGAAACACAAAAGAGCAAACGTATCATGCTATGGTGATGGCGTTGGACCGGGGGATAGGAAAGGTCATGGAAGCATTGGAAGATGAAGGGATCGCTGATAATACCCTAGTGATTTTTCATAGTGACAATGGTCCCGCACCAGGCTACGCAGGAAGTTCAGGTGGCCTGAGAGGTCACAAATTTCAAGAATGGGAAGGGGGCGTAAGAGTGCCTGCTGTGGTCTATTGGAAAAATCACATCAATGCAGGTCAAAAAAGTGAGCAGGTCATGGGCTATATTGATCTATTACCTACCCTGGCGGATATTGCAGGCTTTGATGGAGGATTTCCGAATGCACTAGATGGGAGGAGTATGCTCACTATTTGGAGTGGACAACGGGAAACAATTGAACGGAATTTCTATCTGGGATGCGGTGCTGCAGTGGGAGATCGATGGAAATTGGTCCTAAAAAATGGGGGAAATCCAAACATGGATTTAAAGAGTGATGCAATATTTGACCTATGGAGTGATCCTGCTGAAGCGAAGAATAAAAGCAATGAAATGGGAGAAGTATATCAAACTTTAAATTCATGGATTGAGGAATATGAGTCCATCAATCCGCCTATGGAGGTACCTGCATATCATGTCGGAAGAAAAGGATTTAAAGCACCCAAAGAATGGAATGTTGATGACTTTTAGCGGGGCAGTGATGTTTTGGAGTATTTGGCAAACTGAATTATAACATGTTATAGTACTTTAAATTTGGTGATGACCAAGCACCATTCCTATCATTGAAGCATATGTAAGATTTTATGATGGATTTGTCATATTTTGGATCTTTTGAATTCAGTAATATAGCACTAGCATTTCGCTTTACTAAAATGCCAAGAATAACCCATTATAATCTGAACAAAACATGAATGCTAAACACCGATTTTTGAGCTTATCAGTAGCCGTTTTGACTCCGGTTTTATCCTTCAGTAGTTGCCAAAAAGCGATCAAAGATGAGCAGGAGGAACCAAAGCGGCCAAATATTATATTGATCATGTCAGATGACATGGGATATTCAGACTTGGGGTGTTATGGCGGTGAGATCAATACGCCAAACCTCGATAAACTAGCAGCGAACGGGCTCCAATTTACCCAGTTTTATAATACAGCGCGGTGTTGCCCAACACGTGCAAGCCTGATGACGGGGCTTTATCCCCATCAGACAGGGATCGGCCACATGACCAATCCGCCTCAAAGTGATCATCACGACTACGAGCTTCCAGGTTATAGGGGTGCTTTGAGTCAGCATACGATTACCCTTGCGGAGCAATTGAAGGGGGCGGGGTATCAGACCATGATGACAGGCAAGTGGCACTTGGGAATGGAAGAAGAAAGGATGTGGCCGCTGCAGAGAGGCTTTGATAAATTTTATGGTATTTTGGCAGGAGCGGCTAATTTCTATTCGCCGACTTTTCCAAGGGGTATTACCGAGCAAAATGATACCACTGCTATCCATGATCCGGACTACTACACGACAGATGCTTTTACGGATAAGGCTATCGAGTTCATTGACAAGGGCCAACAAAAAGAACCTTTCTTTCTTTACTTGGCGTATAATGCTCCCCATTGGCCTATCCAAGCACCGAAAGAAGATGTGGACAAGTACCGGGAAAGGTATAGGAATGGCTGGGGGCAATTACGGGAGGAACGATATAAGCGCATGAAGAAGATGGGATTGATCCGTGAGGATTGGCCGCTATCTCCCCAAGATTCCAATGGCTGGGATTCACTTGATGGTGCAAAGAAAGATGAAATGGCCTTGAGGATGGCCATTTATGCAGCCATGGTGGACCGGATGGATCAGAATATCGGAAAGCTTATGGACTATCTGGAATCTCGCGGTGAGCTGGACAATACCGTGATCATGTTCATGAATGACAATGGCGCCTGTGCTGAAGGTGGGCCTTTGGGCGGCGGGCCTGCGGAGCAACTTGAAACGAAGAAAGGGTATTTTCTGACCTATGGCCGATCTTGGGCAAATGCCTCCAATACACCCTTCAGGGAATACAAGCATTGGATTCATGAAGGCGGGATCGCCACCCCTTTTATTGTCCATTGGCCGGAGGGGATCAAAGACACCCGGAAGGGCACCCGAGTAGATGCTTATGGCCATCTTCCGGATATCATGGCCACCTTTATTGACTTATCGATGTCCGAATACCCCGCTACTAAAAATGGCAAGGCACTTCCCAAGCTAGAAGGTGAAAGCCTACTGCCTTTGATCGCCGGGAATGGTGAGATGGACAGAGATAAACCGATATTTTGGGAACATGAAGGGAATAAGGGTGTTCGGGAGGATAATCTCAAACTGGTCATGAAATGGGACAATGAGGCAGAGCAGCATTGGGAGCTCTACGATATGGAAAAGGACAGGACAGAACTTCATGATCTGTCTGGAGAAATGCCCGATAAAGTAGAAGAAATGGCTGCGCTTTGGCAAGAATGGGCTGCAGCAAACCAAGTGGAGCCATGGGACAAGATCCAAAAGATACTAAGCTCGAAGTAAATGGCCGAAGATGCTGCCCAATATGGAATGAAGTCGATTTGGGTAAATTGGGTCTAAATCATCATGGCAAAAGCCATTACCTATTTTCTCATTTTCCCAAGATTTCGACCTTTGCCATTTTGGTGAGGGCTACTTTTCCTTTGGTGTCATATTCCAACTCGATATAGTTGATTTTGGCATCTTTATCAGGTACGGAATAGGGTAATGAAGACATGCCCTTGGTCATTACGCCCGAGGCTTTGGCGTCGTATTCTTTTTTTTCGCCACCTTTCATGACAATGGTGATTTTTTTAAGCTGTAATGTGCCTTGAATGCATTTGAGCTTGATCTTATCGACGTTTTTCTCTTCGCCAATTAACGTGACTCGGTCTGTTTCATTTTTAAACGAGACGGTTTTCTCTCCCAATTTGGTCCAGCCTTTTTCTTGACCATGGACATTTAATGCCAAAAGAAACAAAATCGAATAAACTAAAAGATATTTCATAGGACAGTAAATTGTTGATTTTATCAGGGAAATCACTTTTAAACTATTAATAACCTGAGCTCGACTTATTTTTAGTATAAAAAGCGTCTTTGCGACCCATTTTTAGGTGGATGTGGGTTGGAAAAGGGTGTGGCAACTCGCCGCGGCGAGCTGCCACTGCCTCCACCCGCTCAGGCCTACCTCTAAGCCTCGCAGTGACGGTTTTATAATCGAACTGAGGTTAATAGAGAGATGTCAGCCTGGGCGGAGTCGAAGGCTAGACGTTGGACCTCGACTCCGCTCGGACTGACGCTTTTTACCTGAATTAAATAACTTCATAAGATAAAAAGCGATTTTCCTAGTTTATTTTATAACAATTTACCAAAATTAAGTGAATTATCTAAATGTATTTTAGTCTAAAAAAATTGTTTTCTTTACTGAAGTTTATTGGTAAACATTGATAAAGTAAGGCTGTAATTTATGATTTGACGGATGATTATGGGAAAAGGTGCAGGGGTTTTCCGTATCCATAATTGTAAGATGGATGAAGCGCAATCCCTATATGACATAGGATAAAAAATGTAGTTGTGGAGATTTATGAGGGGGGCTTGGCACGCATAAACTCCTTTTGGGGCAAAGCTTAACAATAACTTCTTTTACTATTGATGGAATTTGAGGCTTGCTTATATAATTTCGTGGTTTTGAAATTGGGTAGAAGAAGATTAGCCATTACAGCTGATCGGATTATCCTGGGCAGTTGGATGCTAAAAGTGAAACTAAATAAAAAATGGACAGCTGTCAGCACACAGATATTGAATTACTAAAAGGCTTAAAGCAGGGATCATGGGAGGCTTTTGAAGGATTGTATCAAAAGTACTGGCAAAAAATCTATGCTGTCAGTAGGTCCGTTACCAGGGATGAGGAATTAAGTAAAGATTTCGTCCAGGAGATCTTTTTGGACCTTTGGAAAAGGAGAAGCCAGCTGGAGATAAAAAACGTGTATGCCTACCTTTACCAAGCCTCAAAATATAGATTGATTGCCCATATTCGCCGACTAGAGCAAGAGGAAATTTTTTTAGATGAATTTAACCAAATGCTTGCTCATAGCCCCATTGAGGACTATTTGCATTACAAAGAACTGGATGAGCATATCAAGGATTGCCTTGAAGTACTGTCCCCAAAGTGCAAGATGATTTTTTACCTCAGCCGATACGATCAGCTATCCAATCAGGAGATAGCCCAGCAGTTGAAAATATCAAAAAGTACCGTAGAAAACCATATCAACAAAGCACTGAACCATCTCAGAAACTCCCCTGAAGTGAAAATGGCCTTTATCATTGCAGCATCATTGTCTGTAGCGGTATAGTGTCAAGTCAAACCTAAACCTACGTGTAATCCAGTGCGTCTATTGGCCGATATCTGTGTTATAAAAATACTTGCTTGGCTACGGTTAAGGAAGTCATTTTGTGCCATGATCTTGTCCAAAACCCACCACCGCCTTCCCCATCATTTAAGTGTTGACTTGACACTAGTGTTAACCTATTTTTACCATTGTTATTTAATCGTTAAATCCGTCTAAATGACCATTTTTTTATAGGTGCAGTCCTCATTAAACACCACTATCAGGTCAAAGGACAACATGAATGGTGGATAAAAAACAACTCAATGAATTATTGACACGCTACCTGAGCGGTAAGACCAGTGATGAAGAAAACATGCTGGTGGACCGGTGGTTTGAAAAGACCTTTTCAGAGGAGGCCACGGAATCTGATCAGGACCTTTTGATCATTAAAGAGGAGATATTGGACCGAATCAAAGCGAATAAGGATAAGGTGAGCACTGGAAAGCAGTTTTACATAAACCAACTTTCTCTATGGTGGAAGGCTACTGCAGCCATTCTTGTTATGCTCGCTGGCGGATACTGGATTTATACGGTCCATTCACCCAACGAAAAATGGCTCACCCAATCGACAGGAAATGGTGAACAAACTAGCATCACCCTTCCTGACGGTTCCCATGTCATGATCAATGTGGCTTCAAGTATCCGCTATCCTGAGGAATTTGGAGATAGCAGCAGGGAAATAGTGCTGTCCGGAGAAGCTTTTTTTGATGTCGTCTCAGATCCAGATAGACCTTTTAGGGTGGTGACTGAAAAGGTCTCTACAGAAGTGTTGGGTACACAGTTTAATATCAATGCCTATCCTTCTGGGACATCTCAGGTCAGTGTGTTTGAAGGAAGTGTAAAAGTTCATGCTGCCAATGATCGGGATCAGTCAGAACTCCTAAGGGTAAACCAGGCGGTATCCATTGGCAATAATGGGGAGCTCTTAAAGCATCCCGTAAACCTGAAAATGGTCGGTGCTTGGAGAAAGCAGATAAGCTATCTTGATGGCACATCACTTAATGAACTGGCTACGCTCATCGATAGGTGGTATGGTTACAAGGTTCATTTTGTGCCAAAGGCTCTGGGAGACTGTGCATTTTCAGGCAAACTAAAAATGGGAGAGCTCGAAGTTTTGCTCAATCAAATCAAGTTTATAAAGGAAATAGATTGGCAAATAACAGCAGAGAACAAAATAGTATTTAACGGAAACCCCTGTAACTAACATGCCTATGTAACACGTTGTCTAACCTCACATCCAAAAAAGCCCATACCTGATTGCAGCAGGTACGGGCCAGATCGATTTCATTAACATCAGTTAACAATTACAAATTTATGTATTCCATTATCTTAAAACAATCGATTTTGATATCGAAACGACTATTTTATGCCTTTATGGTTCAGTTATTTGTGATGCAGGTGCTTGTGGCCAGTTCATCCAATGGCCAGGAGCCGGAGCAAATCACCTTTTCCCTATATGCCAATGAGGCGGCATTTACGGATGTATTTCATCAGGTAGAGCTCAAAACAGACTTGGTTTTTCTCTACGATAAACAAATTGCCGAGAGCGATGACCGGTTTAGCCTTCACCGTGACCATATTAGCCTGGCAGAACTGCTGGGGATGCTGGAGCGTAGAGGCCTTGAATTTAGGAAGGACGGTGATAATATTTCCGTAAAATCGATGGCCGACAGGTATGCCAAAAAGGAAATTACGGGCAGGGTGACCAACGAAAACGGAGAGCCTCTCCCTGGAGCGACCATTCTTATTAAAGGTTCCAATGTAGGAACCGTTACGGATATAGATGGTTACTACCGTATCCAAGCCGAGGAAGCGGGGGTGTTGATATTCAATATGCTCGGATATAAAAATCTCGAAGTGACCATTGATGGGCGAAGTGAAGTCAATGCGGTCCTTCGGGAAGAAAGTACCGACTTGGACGAGGTGGTGGTCATGGGCTACAATACCATCGAGAAGCAGCATGTGGCTTCGTCCATAGCCGAAATGGACATGAAGAGGGCTAAAATGCGTCCTATTTTTAAGTTGCAGGAAGCTTTTAGCGGTACGCTACCCGGCGTGACGATGCTCCAAGGAAGCAATCTTCCAGGAAGTGTACCCGGGACGATAAACATCCGTGGGATCAGTACCCTCCAAAATGCCGATCCATTGGTAATCGTGGATGGTATGGAGCAGTCCCTTACGGACATAGACCCCAATGAAATCAAGAGCATCAGTGTGCTTAAAGATGCTGCTTCTGCTTCGATGTATGGATCCAGAGGGGCGAATGGGGTCATCATCATTACTACCAACAGGGGCACGACCGGGCAGTTTAAGGTGGACTTGCATTCTTGGGCTGCCGTAAATGATCCCATTGATTTGCCAACTTTCGTAAATTCTGCTGATTATATGCGCCTGAATAACGAAGCACGAGGATATCAAGGGCAGACACCGCAGTTTACTGAGGAGGATATTGCCAATGCGGTCAATGGGAATTCTACGAACACCGACTGGCTCGATGAGGTAATGGAAAGAAGGGCGCATTCCTATAACATGTCCGCCAATATCTCCGGTGGTGGTGGAGTAGGTACCTTTAACCTGATGCTGGGGTACTTGAAAGAAAACGGTCTCAATACATATGAAGGATCTGAAAGGTTCAGTGCACGGTTCAATACTGATATCCACATTGATTATAAATTTGTACTTCTTGCGGATTTTTATGCGCGGAGATTACAGGTAAATAGGCTGCATGCCAATTCCGATGGGCACGGACTTTATAAAATCGCCTGGAGGATGAACCCCACCCAGCCTGTGTTTTATGATTCTGATCTTCCCGACCATTATATTCTCCACAATGAGATGAACCCTGTGGCATCCATTAACCACGGCGGTGAGCGAAACAATCTATACGATAGAAGTACCATCAACTTACGGCCACGCTACCATATTAACGATAACCTGCACATCAATGGCAACATTTCCTATATGATCAATAAATCCGCCAACAAGTATAAGCGGGAGACTTTCAAATTTTTTGATGGAGACGGTATCCCCGTGACCACTTGGGCGAATGATGTGGATTCGGATCAGGGCGTGAGTGTCAGCCAACTCACCGCAAGGGCCAATATCAATTATGAGCGGGACCTGAGAAAGGAGCAGGATAAGCTCTATCTCGTAGCCGGTACAGAAATCATGAACTATAACTATACCGATTACAGGGAAATTGCAAAAGCTTCCTTCTATTCAAAACTCAATTATTCCTTTGATGACCGTTACCTTTTGGAAGTAACTGCCCGGGGTGATGGTAGCAGTAAGTTTGCTCCAGACCATCGCTGGGGATTTTTTCCATCAGGGGCTTTGGCATGGAATGCCCACAACGAAAGGTTTCTGTCCGGGGTCACTCAGAATGGGCTGATCAGTAACCTGAAAATCCGGCTTTCCTATGGGCTAATCGGAAATGAAAATGTGGATCCATACCTGTGGCAGGAGGTAGTCAATAACTGGGGATGGACGATGAGGGTACCCAATCCGAGCTTTAGCTGGGAAAAGCAACGTCAGGGCAACATCGGAGTGGATTTGGCGATGTTTGATAACCGTTTCCGCTTTACTGCAGAAGTATATCAGAAGCATTCCTTTGACCTGATCTATTCTGAGTTTCCTGTACCACCTTTGACGGGATCACATAGTTTGGAATCAGCCGTCAATGTTGGAGAGGTAGAGAACAAAGGCTGGGAACTATCGGGATCTTGGAGTGATAATATCGGTGAACTGTCCTATACCGTGGGCGGGATGCTGTTTGAAAACAACAATAAAGTGCTCAAGGCAGGGTACAATGAATCGGATACCTTGATCTTTAAGGACAATAACGAAAAAATCTGGTATCGCGGAATTGCCTTGGACAATTACTATGGCTTCGAAAGCGATGGGTATTTCCAAAACGAGCAAGAGGTGGAAGAAACTTCTGCTAAGCTTCCTAACACCCGCCCAGGCGATATCCGTTACGTGGATCAAAATGGCGATGGTGTCATTAATGATAAGGACCGTGTAAACCTCGGTGATCCCTTTCCCCATATGAACTATTCGATCACCCTGGATCTGCGGTACAAGCGCTGGGATTTTAGCTTCCTCGGCCATGGTGTAGGGAGAAGGACCGGTAGGCTTGGAGGACAAGAAGGATTTCCAATCTTTATGGATGGAGAAAACAATGACCTTGGTGCTCCCCGCCAATACTATATGGACAATAGATGGACGCCGGACAATCCCAACAGCCGTTTTCCACGGGTGTGGACCGGAACCACTCCTAATTCCGAACTCAGCGATGTCTGGCTTGGTGATGCTTCCTTTTTCAGGATCAAGACCTTGCAGCTAGGATATACCTTCCCTCGGATCACTAAGGGAGTCAAGAACATGCGAGTGTATATCAATGCCCAAGATGCCTTCACCTTTACCAACTGGGAAGGACTGGAGCCAGAAAGAAACGGAGGCACTGGCAATTACCCAAGAATGGCCAGTTACAGTTTGGGCGTAAAATTCACAATTCTCTAATCAAGAAAAGACTATGAAAAAAGTAATTTATATCATCGTTTCCGTTTTCATTCTATCAGGGTGTGAAACCTTTCTGGACAAGACCGATCCAACGGCTACCTCTTTTACGGAATTCTTCAATGATGAAGACGACCTAAGAAGGGTTACCTATAGTAGTTTTTATGACGTCTTTACCCATCACAGCAATAGAAGGAGCTTACTGTATATGCTGGATGGCCGATCTGACAATGCATACGCCAGGGATTTTAGCGACCACCACCAGGCCATCGCCAATGGAACCCTGAATGCCAGTAACGTTGGGATGGAGTATTATTATGCGACCTATATGAAGCATGTGGGCCGGCTCAATACTTATATCGATAATATCAGCGAACCCTATGTAGAAGATGAAAGCATCAGGACCCGATATGAAAATATCCTGAAAGGTCTGAGGATGTGGCATTACTTTAGGCTCACGTTCTATTGGGGAGATGTTCCCTTTACGCTGGAGCCGGCTGACCTTGATGAGGCCAGGCAGCCTGCGATGCCCAAGGAGGAGATTTTGGAAACCATCTTTCCAATGGCAGAGGAAATAGCCAATCAGCTTCCCATGGATGAATACACCTCCAACAAATACATGTTTAACCAATTGTCCCTGAAAGCAGTGATCATGCGTTACGCCCTTTACCATGGTCGGTACGAGTTGGCTGCGAGACTGGCCAAAGAAATTATGGACAGCGGAAACTATAGCTTGCACCCAAATTACGGGGATCTTTTCCAGTATGAAGCAGCCTCCAACAACAATGAATTTATCGTGCACTTGGATGAGGAAAGCCACAGCGGTAGCACTTCTTATTCCTTTAGGGATTTGGGACCGCACTTCCGTACAGGTAATGGCCAGTCCTATTGCGTGCCGTTAAAATCCTTAGTGGACAGCTACTGGACCAAGCAGGGCCGACCTATCGAAAACTGCCCTCTTCATACCAAGGAAGAATATGAGCTGGATCCTAACCTGAACAGGGATCCCCGGTATCAAGCCTCTATCATGGGACATGGGGATGAATTCTACGGGGAAACCATCGATATCTACAATTCCAATAATCCGATGTTTTATGAAAACCAAAGAGCAAGTAAATCCGGTTATTGGTTTAAGAAATTTGTGTCAGAAAATGATGCTTTCCGAAATGGTAACATGGAATACGGTTTATTGCGGTATGCGGAAGTCCTGTTGACTTATGCAGAAGCCAAGATCATGTTGGGTGAGGTGGATGCATTGACCAAAGAATGCATCAATCAGGTCAGGGAGCGAGCTGGACTGGATATGAGTGTGGCCGATGTGACCCTTCCTACGTTCAGTAGCTTTGGCCAAGAGGAATGGATAGACTTGGTACGGAATGAAAGAAGGATTGAGTTTGCAGGAGAAGGCTTGCGCTACGCAGACATCCTCCGGTGGAGAATAGCCGAAGAGGTGCTGAACCAGTCGGCTTTAGGTCATACCCGGATAGAAAATGGACAAGTGACCAGTCTCAAAATAGAGGACAGGACCTTTTCTAACCATCAATACCAATGGCCATTTCCTGAGAGTAGTCTAAAAGTAAACCCAGGATTGCGTCAGAACCCTGGATATTGATAAGCAAGTAAGAAGAACGGTTTGGACTTATAGATTAAGCATCAGCCAGGGCCGATGTGAAGGTAACCGAGGAATGGGATGGATACGTCTGTTCCCATTGATCCCCAAATTAATGTTGTTTAATTTAAGCGAGGAGAGGGTATGTGTTTTATCCTTCGACTCCACCCATGGTGACACTCAATGAGTACCTTAACTAACCGGCATTGAATCCAGTTTTATGAGAACACAAAGCCCCTAAATGGTTTTTTTAGAGGGCTTTGTTTTTATTGGTGTTCACTACTTTGCCCAAGGATCATAAGACATCCAGTCCACCTCCATTTCATAAGGTTGTAGGGGTTTTTCGATAGACAGCGGATTGGTTTCCACAGGCCAAGTGGCGGTATGCCAAAAATTCATTCGGTAATGTGTTCGGTGCTGGGGTATGCCCACTTTGGATCCTTGATAGTCCCACAATATTACCTTGTTACCACTATCGGGATGAATTATCCACCAGCGGATGCGGTCCTCAAACCAGTCAAAACCATAGGTATAAAAAGCAGATGAGGCATCAAAGTCAGGAATGGCCATAATGGTTTCAGGTTGGTTTTGTTTGCCGGTTAAAGCCTTACGTGTACCTGTATGGCCTTCTCGATAGGTGGTTTCATAGATTATTCCTTTGGTTAGATTAATGGTTCTCCCAATTCGTTTTAACTTTCCTTTATGGCCTCCTGTCCACGTACCAATATAAATTACCGTTGGATCAGCAGGGAGCCACTCGAAATCAATTTCACTCAGCCCGGCCAAACTGTCATCATGGTAGGTGAAATACCCCACGACTGCTCCGATGTTCGGCTGAGTATCACTTACTTTTGGAATTTTCAACCGTGCTGAATAGCTTCCAAAATGCGTGAAGTCTTTGGAGATAATCTCAGGACCCCGACCTGCCCCGGCCTCATCCTCAGGGTCTATTTTAAAAGAAAGAATACGAGTCCCCGGCTCTGATGGGGAGTTTACACCCAGCTTGTATTTAAAACTCGCTTCGGTTCCCGTGGAGCCATACCTAAAGTAGTTGGAAACTGAATCCTCAAAATGCTCAACAAATGAAGAATGCTTATCATCCGTTTGGGAAAAGGCAAGAAAGGGAATGGAAAATAATAGTGCCAATAAGATGTGTTGTTGCATTATTGTTCCCGGTTGATTATAGTGGGCAATATACAAAGGAAGGCTAGTTAAATTATCGCCCATCCGAAGAATAGTTGGTCTTGCTGATTTCTGTTGGGGAAAGCTTGAGTTTTTGGGTAGGGAATTACGTAGGTAAGTTCAACTTAGTATGGTTTTTAACCCATCATAACCTTAAACCCGCATTATGCCCTTTGTACCTTTGTGTCATTTTTATGTATCGGTTTTTTCCATTAAGAAAACTGGCAGCTCGCCAACTTTTCCGCTTGATTCCTCAAAATAGAAAATTATTTTGGGTCACCGAATAGGTCTCATTTTCTTTGAAATTTTATGTGGTTTTTGCTGTATAAAAAACAAAAAACCCTTCAAATCATACGATTTGAAGGGTTTTGGTGGTAAATGTACCCGTTTTCGTCGGGGTGGCAGGATTCGAACCTGCGACCTCCTGCTCCCAAAGCAGGCGCGATGACCGGGCTACGCTACACCCCGATATTTTTTTGTTCCTCTTTTGGAACAACTATTTCTCCACGCTAATTCGATCCTTTGACCTTCCCGATCCTAATCGGGTCGCGATGACCGGGCTACGCGATCAAGATGGTATTGGCATTAAAAAAAGGATTCTATTTAGAATCCTTTTGTAGAGAGTGGGGGATTCGAACCCCCGGTACGGTTTGACCCGTACGACAGTTTAGCAAACTGCTGGTTTAAGCCACTCACCCAACTCTCTATTTGCCTTGAAACACGTCCTGTTTTCCCTAAAGGCGTTGCAAATATAAAGGATAATTTTCCACTAAAGCAAACCCCATAATGTAAAATAGTGGGATGTTTTGGATGTTTTTCCACACATTACACTTAAGTTTCTGTGATTCAATAAGAAAAAATTATGCGTTTTTCTATAAAAAAAATAAATCGTGATTTTTCCATTCAAATTCCACTAACAATAGGGAAGTGATTTGTCGCTACCCATTTATCCTTTTTGCCTTATGGTTTTATCATTGACATCATTTTACTGACCCCTATACTCGCACTATCTTCAATAGGAATTAATTTTTGGACATGACCTATATCTGGGATTTTGACATCAATGATATACTTGGGGATTTCTTTTGAGGCATACTGGATCAAACCAGCAGCAGGATATACAAGCATGGACGTACCGATTACTGCAAAAATATCCGCCTCCTGAGCAGCCCTGGCTGCCGGCTCCATCATGGTTACCATTTCACCAAACCAAACTATAAATGGCCTTAGTTGGCTTCCTTTTTCGCATTTATCGCCAAGTTTGATTTCCCAATGATTCAGGTCATATACCAATGAAGGATCCAATGTGCTTTGCGATTTACACAGTTCACCATGTAGGTGGATGACCTTGGAAGAGCCAGCCCTTTCATGAAGGTTATCTACGTTTTGGGTGACAATGGTGACATCAAAATCCTTCTCCAGTTCAGCCAGACCATAGTGTGCTCCATTGGGTTGGACTTCTAAGGATTGTTTTCTACGTTGGTTGTAAAAGTCGAGGACCAATTTCTTGTTTTTCTGCCAGCCTTCCGGAGTGGCC
Source organism: Echinicola rosea (assembly GCF_005281475.1). NCBI lineage: Bacteria > Pseudomonadati > Bacteroidota > Cytophagia > Cytophagales > Cyclobacteriaceae > Echinicola > Echinicola rosea. The sequence continues at coordinate 3,761,029 of NZ_CP040106.1, forward strand.
ACTTCCATGACATCATGGCCCTCCCATAATCCATTGCTGTCCCTAAAGGTTTTGATCCCGCTTTCTGCTGATATACCAGCACCTGTTAGTACGACCAGTTTCTTTTTTGCCATAAATAATGTGTCTTACATGCTTCTTCTACTTTCCATAAAATAAGCTAATTTATTTTCAGTGTCGTCGGATTAAATTTCAATTACGCTGAAAACGTAGCTTTAAAAGAAAACTGATAAGATTTACGCGATTTCGTAAAACTACCCGCTCTTTGAATGGATGATAAGAAAGCCCTCATTAGGGAATCTAGGGGCAGATTTAGATGATTTTTTTCAATCCTAAAACCTTTACCCGGACGACAATTATTTGTTTTTAGCTTATTTATGAGGTTATCGGGCGTTATTAAGAATTGGGTATCTATTTAAAAACGGAGGCTAAGCACCCTCCCAGCTTCTATAAATTACATATTTTGATGTTAAAGCACCAAAAAATAGCGGGCATAATTTGCACCAATAAGCAGTTGACAGATTTGGTAAATAGCAAACAACAAAAAAATCCGGATCGAAGTCGATCCGGATTTTTCTACTTTTTCTTTTTAGCATACCTGCCTTTTTTCTTTTCAGGCTGATTTTCTATGATCTCAATGGTTTCTTCATAGCTGAGATCTTCGGCGACTTTATCCTTGGGGATTTTGAAGTTCTTTTTGGCAAACTTGATATAGGGACCCCAGCGACCATTTAGGATTTGGATATCCGGATTTTCATCAAATGTCTTGATGTGTTTTTTTGCATCGGCTTCTCGCTTATCCTTGATGAGCTGAATGGCTTCTTCTTCGGTTACACTTAAAGGATCATATTCTTTTCCCAGGGAAACAAATTTGCCATCATGCCTTACATAGGGGCCAAAACGACCGATGGCAGCCACTATTTTTTTGTCTTCAAACATGCCAACGTCCCTAGGTAATTTAAAGAGTTCGAGCGCATCTTCGAGTGTAATATTCTCGATAAATTGCCCTTTTCTCAGGCTGGCAAATTGCTTTTCCTCATCTTCCTGATCTCCTATTTGTACGAGTGGACCAAATTTGCCCAGACGCGCAATGATGGGCTTACCTGTTTTAGGGTCTTTGCCCAGCTCTCTTGAGGAGCTTACATTGGCCCGCTCTACTGTCTCTGCTTCTTCTACCGTATTATGAAATTTGCTGTAAAAGTTTTCAATCATGTTGTCCCATTGCTGGGCACCATGGGCGATGTCATCGAATTCCTTTTCAACTTTCGCTGTGAATTTGTAGTCAATGACATTTGGAAAATGATCCACCAAGAAGTCATTCACCACCATGGCTATGTTGGTAGGGAAGAGTTTGTTTTTATCCGAACCGTAGTTTTCTGTTTTTTCTGCTTTTGAAAATGTACCATCTTTAATGACCATTTCGGTATAGTTCCGTGGCTTACCATCCCGGGATTCCTTAATGACATAATTTCGCTTTTGGATAGTAGAGATGGTGGGCGCATAGGTAGAAGGACGGCCAATACCCATTTCTTCTAGTTTTTTCACTAAAGAGGCTTCCGTATATCGGGCTGGAGGCCTGGTGAAGCTTTGACGGGACTTCATTTCCGTAAGGTCAAGATCCTGTCCAATGGTCAGTGGAGGTAGAAGCCCCTTGTTTTCATTACGTTCTTCTTCGTCCTCATCATCTGTACTCTCCAGGTAGACTTTCAAAAATCCTTCAAACTTGATCACCTCACCGCTGGCACTAAGGGTGAGGTCTGAGTTGCTGATACCGATCGTCACGAGGGTTTTCTCCAATTGGGCATCAGCCATCTGGGAGGCGATGGCGCGCTTCCAGATCAATTCGTAAAGGCGCTGCTCATTCCTCTCTCCGGATATTTCTTCATTCGCAAAATTGGTAGGGCGTATGGCTTCGTGCGCTTCCTGGGCACCCTCGGACTTAGAAGTGTACTTTCTGGATTTATGATATTCTGCGCCAAAAGCAGATAGTATCTGGTTCTTGGCACTTTCCATGGCATCTTGGGACAAGTTGACGCTGTCTGTCCTCATATAGGTGATTTTACCGGCTTCGTACAGCCGCTGAGCCAAGGTCATGGTCTGGGCCACCGAAAAGCTCAGTTTTCTACTGGCCTCCTGCTGGAGTGTAGAGGTGGTAAAGGGGGCTGCCGGAGTTTTTTTAGTAGGTTTTTTCTCCAGATTTTTAATGGAAAAGCTCGCCTCAAGGCAGGACTTTAGAAATTCTTCCGCTTCTTCCTGCGTTTCGAATTTCCTCGGGAGTTCTGCATTGAGTTCTTTGCCTTTTACATTAAATAGTGCAGTAACCTTGTATGAGGATTTGGATTCAAATTTATCGATTTCCCGTTCTCGCTCTACAATAAACCTTACCGCAACGGACTGAACCCTGCCTGCTGAAAGCCCAGCTTTTACTTTCTTCCAAAGCACCGGGGAGAGTTCAAACCCTACCAGCCTGTCCAATATCCGTCTTGCCTGCTGCGCATTGACCAGGTCAATGTCAATGCTTCTGGGGTTTTCGATGGCTTTGGTAATGGCATTTTTGGTGATTTCTCTAAAGACAATTCGTTTGGTCTTATCCTCATCGAGCTTTAATACCTCCTTCAGGTGCCAAGAGATAGCCTCTCCTTCACGGTCATCATCACTCGCCAAGTAGATGGTATCAGAATCTTTTACCATTTTCTTTAGTTGCTTGATGACTTCTTTCTTGTCCGAAGTTACCTCATAGGTAGGTTGGAAGTGGTTTTTTATATCTATAGCCTTGTCTCCTTTGGGAAGATCCCTGACATGTCCGTAGCTGGAAGTTACTTTATAGTCTTTACCAAGATAGCCTTCTATGGTTTTGGCTTTGGCCGGAGATTCGACAATGACTAGATTTTTTGGCATAATGGTTTTCCTTTACTGTAAGTGCCGAGTGCTGTCCTCAACAAAATCCAAAAATAGAAGCGATTATATTCTCCTCCAAATAATAATCAATCTCATATTGCTTTTGGCACGGTTATTTTATTGTAATTTTGTATTAATTTTTAATCTTAATGCTTACCCAAATGACTAAGGTATTAACTTTATTGAGACACGGCGAATCGGAAGTGGGACTTGGCCAGAAGGAAGACTTCTCAAGAAAATTAACATCCACTGGAAAATTAAAACTGGAAAGGCTCACAAATGTTTTGGCTACGCGAAGTTTGGAATATAGTGCCGTGGTTTCGAGTACTGCCACTAGGACCCGTAAAACTACCGAGATCGTCATCAAGGCTATACAGGTCAAAGAATGCACGTTTCTTGATGCACTTTATTTGGCAGATGTCCAAACAATCGTTGATTTATGCGGAAATTTGCCGAACGAATGCAGTAAAGTGATGATAGTGGGACATAATCCAGGGTTAAGCGCTTTTCTTTCATTTCTTACTGGAGAATACCAACCGAGCTTGCAGCCGGGCATGATGGCCATGATAGATTTTGATGTAGATGCCTGGGAGGTTGCCATTACAAGAGGGATGGGAAACTTGGTAGAAATTTTGCAATAATCAAATCTATATTGAAACGAACCATTTTTTGGTTGATTATACTAATGAAAAGAGAAATTGTAAATATTGTTTTATTGTTTGGGCAAAAACCAAATTTAATGTAAATTATAGTTAAGATTAACTGTCGTTCAAAATGTATGTGACAGCATATCTGACAGTTATAAATTTGAAGTAAATTATGACCACGAAAAAACAAACAGTAATTGATGGATTTGACCCTAACGGAGTAGCCTCTGAGGGAAGTATTTTTGGATTGCCATTTGATGAGGAAACTGCCTCAATAGTTGTTTTACCTGTGCCATGGGAGGTGACTGTCTCTTATTCCCCCGGCACTGCGGAGGGCCCAAATGCCATATTGGAGGCTTCTTCACAAGTAGATCTTTTTCAAGATGACATCACGGATGCGTGGACCATGGGTATCTATATGCTGCCTATTCCAGAAGAAGTATATAGCAATAATACCAAATATAGGATATTGGCCGGAAATTATATTGATTGGTTGGAAAGGGGATCCCCAGAGGAAGAAATGGAGCGTTTCGGCGCAGTACCGGCATTGATCGATAAGGCCTGTGAAAGCATGAACCAATGGGTGTATCAGACAGCAAAAGACCAACTTAATGCGGGCAAGTTGTTGGCTTTGGTAGGAGGGGACCACAGTACTCCATTGGGTAATATTAAGGCCTTATCCGAGCGCTATGCGGGATTTGGTGTCTTGCAGATTGATGCCCATGCTGATTTGAGAAAAGACTATGAAGGATTTAAGTATTCGCATGCCTCCATTTCGCACAACTTTCTGAAAATTCCTCAAGTAGAAAAACTCATCCAAGTAGGAGTAAGGGATTATTGTGAAGAAGAATCCGATAGAATAGCGGATGATCAAAGAATCACGACTTTCTTTGATCACCATATCAGAGAGCAATTGTATGAAGGAATCACTTGGCGGACAATCTGCGATCAAGTCATCGCTTCTCTCCCCAGGGAGGTGTATATTTCGATAGACATTGATGGGTTTGATCCCAAACTTTGCCCCAATACAGGAACACCCGTTCCGGGAGGAATGGAGCTTGATCAGGTTTTGTATTTGATGAAACTAATTGTCAAATCAGGCCGCAAAATCATCGGTTTTGACCTCGTGGAAGTAGCTCCGGGAGAAGGAGACAGCCAATGGGATGGTAACGTGGGAGCTAGAGTGCTTTATAGAATGGCCAATCTCATGGGAGTATCTCAAGGAAAACTTTGGTGGAAATAGTCTTTTGTCCTACATCAGTCGCCTGTCATCCGTATTGATACATGATGACAGGTGACTATTGTACCTGGAATGGTTGGGCAAAGATAATTGGCAGGTGCTTTTCTGCATAATCCTACCGCTGAACGCAATCATCCAACATGGGACAGCTGAAGCTCAACAGGTTGTTGTTAAAGTGGAAAATAATTTACAGAAAAGCGTTGCATAAATTCGTCTTTGTTTATTTATTTGTCATCCCAAACGAGGATATAGTCCCAAACATGCGGACGTGGCGAAATTGGTAGACGCGCTGTCTTCAGGCGGCAGTGCCTTAGGGCATGAAGGTTCGAGTCCTTTCGTCCGCACTAAAAGTCCCTTTCTTAATTAAGAAAGGGATTTTTTTTGATCAAGCGGAAAAGTTGGGAGCCGCCAGTTTTCTTAATGGCTAAACCAACAATATAAAATGCCCCAAAGTACCAAAGGGACCAAGTGCATGTTGGAACTGCATTGAAAGATTACACTCGAAAGCTAGCCCCAAAGGAGCGACATGTTTATAGCCATGGATGAAGCCCGTGGTAATTTGCCCGTCCAATGTTTTCAGTTTTAGCTGTATTTCCCTCCCTATTCCCCCACAAATTCCCGCTAAAACCCCTTCGTACGGATGGAAGAGGCCCATCGCTTTAACAGCAGGAAATTTTCTTTCATAAGACCATGTCAACATTCGTACCCCTAGAAATATTGCTTGATCCTAAGTTCGTGCTCAAGATTTACATTAGATCCCAAAAGTAAACCTGCAAAAAAAAAGGTGCCATTTATATGGCACCTTGATAATTTTTTAATTCGTACTGATTAAGCTTAATTATTGACTTCTTCTTCGATTTCTTCTGCTTTTTTCTCTACATCATCAGCAGCGTCATCAACGGCTTCACCAGCATCTTCCATCGTATTTTCTACGGCGTCACCGGCTTCTTCCATTTTGTCTTCTGCGTCATCATTTTTGTCATTACCACAGGAATATAGAGATAGCATTCCTGCTACTGCGAATAATGCTAATACCTTTTTCATAGCTTCAATAGTTAAAGATTAGTGTTTATATTCATTTGCCTGAATATATACAAAGCTTGTACCAGTTTTTTATATCAACAGATAAATATTAAAATTATTAGGGGGTAATTGCTTTATAAAAACCTATTAATGAATTAAATACCGTGTATATGGTATTTTTTAATAGAATGAAATCACGTAAATTAGAGATAACATAACCACACGTTTAACACCGCACTTTTAGCTCAGGGTGGATCGCTTTTTCAATAATTTCGAAGTGTCCTGCCCTCAAAGTTTATGGATGTCATCCATTTTCAATGACGTATCCTTTTTGTATAGTTTTCACCAAATCCAAGTTAATATGGTAACCCGTTGGAGTTTAATGGAATACGTGGCCGACCGGTATGGAAAAGTCCAGCCTGTATTTGAAGAAGCAGCCAAAAAGCTACAAAAAGTAAAGGCGAAGGAAATTCCCCTCTTAAGTTTTGAAGATGACCTGGAGAGGGTGAAACTCCGTATGGCACGCGAGGAAGGGGAGATGCCCATTATTATGGAGCGGATAAACGGTGGAGTGGACTTCCAAGACAGCTATATCCTAGAGATGCTTTCTGTCCTGTCCAAGGCGGTCTGCCGAATCACCCAGCATGGGCGTCCAATAGGCACTGGCTTCTTGATATCCGATAATGTCATCATTACCAATAACCACGTCATTGACAGTCCTGAGCGTGCACGGGGGATGTTGGCGGAATTCAATTATGAATTGGATAGGAATAAGGAAATAAAAAAGAGCTTTTCGTTTAAGCTGGACGCAGAGCGGTTTTTCCTGACATCTTCTTATATGGCCGACCCTGAAGTACCCTATTCAGGTTTGGATTTTACGATGATCGCTTTGGCGGAAAAAAGTCAAGAGGATATCCCATTATCCACTGTTAAGCCAATTTACCTCGACGGAATAAGGGGAAAGATCATAAAAGGGGAATCCTGTGTGATTATCCAGCATCCAAGGGGGATGCCAAAAAAGATTGTCCTCAAAAACACCGCGTTTTTTTCGGAGACCAGGACCAGAATAGTCTATGAAAGTGATACGCTGCCGGGTTCTTCTGGATCTATGGTGGTGGCACTGGGCACAGGAGAAATTATCGCACTCCATCATGCCGGACTTCCCAGGACAGATAGTCAAAACAGAATCCTCACCCGGTCAGGGGCTGTTGCCACTGCCAGTACACCGGACGAAGAAATCGATTGGATAGGAAATGAGGGGATCAAAATCAGCAGGGTCATCAATGCCTTAAATAACCTTGACCTGCCTCCTGAAATGCATGAGATAAAGAAGAAATTATTGCATAAGACTACTTTGAGCCAAGAAGAAATCTCCTCGGATTCGGATCGTAAGGAAGCCTCTTTTAAAAAATATCCCGTTCCTGATTCAGGGAAAGAACAAAAGCCTCAACCTTCTATGAAACCATCTGACCGAAAGCGACAAGATTATATATTTACCGCAAAAAATAATCCGGAAGTATTGTCCACCATCAGTACTCTATTGAGTGCGCGATACGGTGAAGAACCCATTATCAAATTATCTATGCCCGCTTTTGCTGCCGCGGGCAGGGTCGAATTATTCACGCTAAATGTCCCCGTGATGGGCAATATTGAAGATGAGGCCAGAAATCTATCGACGATCCCGGGAATTATCAATGCGGAAACGGACATCCCCCTTCAGCTCAATACAGGAAGTGACCAAGGCGATTCTGCGCAGTCTAAATTTGAAGGAATAGTCGAAGACGGATATGGCAAACCCAATGAAGATGAGTTTCTAAAAAAATACCGGGACGAGCGACAGAGTATCTATGTCGTGGATAAGACTCCGCAATATCATCGCAAGTGGAATTGGTACGCCACTTCGTTTGATAGCGTTCTGGCAGATAAAAAAGTACCTTCTCCAAAGGGGCTGGGCATTAAGATCGTACAATTCGACACGGGGTTCACCGATCATGCCAAGGTCGCAGGTGGTTTTGATAAGGAACTTGATATGGATTTTGTCGATCAGGACGATGATGCAGCAGATAGCTTTACTTCAGGAATATTAAAACATCCTGGCCACGCTACCCGTACCGGCAGTTTGCTCATTGGCAATGAAGTCACGCTGATTGCAGAAAATGGAAATTGCGGTTTGCTTGCGCAATTTGACTTCAAATTGATTCCTTACCGTATATGCAAAAGTGTCATATTGATACGAAGACAGCAGGAGCTTGCTGATGCATTGAATTTATGTATTGCACAGCGCTATCCGATCATTTCGATGAGTTTGGGGCTTCCTCCGACGATGGCCACTGCAGCAATGGCCAAAAAGGCTTATGATGCTGGGATCATCTGGTGCTGCGCTGCTGGCAATGTCGTGCAGGTGGTCGTGGCACCGGCTGTGTATCCTGGTACCATTGCCGTGGCGGCATCAAATCCCATGGATGAAGAATGGGAAGGATCTAGTCGTGGCAGTACCGTAGATATTACGGCACCTGGCGAAGATGTATATGTGCCGATTTTTCTGGAACCGAAAGATGGCCAAAAGGCCGGTGAATCATTTTCATATGGAAATGGTACCAGCTACGCAACTCCTCATGTAGCAGCAGCGGCAGCACTTTGGCTGGCAAAGTATGAGGATATTTTGAACAATGGCAATTATAGGGGGTGGAAGAAGGTGGAAGCTTTTCGGAAAGCCCTGGATGTTTCGGCCAGAAGGAAGAACCGTCTCCCCAAGGTGGGGTTTGGCCATGGCATCCTGGATGTGGACAAGCTCCTCAAAACAACTCCAGAAAAACCGGACAAACTGATTTATGCTTATGAAAACATGGATGAAGGTAGGCTCGGAGAAGTGACCCAAGCTTATGGAGAAATGGCTAAGACGCTTTGGAATAAAATCCATGGATGGGCTTTTGGTATCGCCAGGGGCGGTCAAGAATCTTATGCTTCCAGTCATGAAGCTGAACTTTCCGATTACTCCAAGATGCTGGAACGGACCTTGGTGACCGGCAAACACGGTTCATTGGAATCATCGGGCGACTTATCCCAAGGAGAACTATTAAAGCTGTTTTCCAAAGTACACCAAAAAATTGAATCTGAAATAAAGAAATGAGCCATGCAAAAGCTATATGATTTCCATTTTCACTTGTTGTTTAAACATTATATCGCAGACCCGAAATTAAAACTTGATTTCAATAAGAATTTTCAAACCACTGGAGTAGCAAAAGTGCTGAATGATCTTGTGGGGGGTTCTTTTGACAGCCAGTCGTCACCATCACAGGTCAAGGACAGTTTGCTCCGCCTTGGCGTAGTTTCACTCAGCAGCGTGGAATATGCATTTGCCGAGCGGATTTTGCACATTTGTGACAAGGATTTCTCTTTCGTCCTTCCCGTAAACGACCGGATTTTTGATCGTGTAAAGCATCACCAGACCACTTATTGGAAGGATTTTTTGGAAATAGTGGAGCAGCATAAGAAGAGCTTTGATAAGCTATCCAAGGCTCCTTTTAACATTGAATTTTTGAAACGTAGTGATTTTGAGGGGAAGTCTATACATGAAATAGAGGCATTCCTTAATGCAGGGGACAAGCGATGTTTTACCTTGGCCATAGAAGGTGGCCATAACCTGTCCGATGTGCCCGCAGGCAATGAGGATGGGATCCTTTCGGAAACCCCCCATGTTCAAATGAAGACCGTTCAGGAGATGAAGGAGATGGATTTTATGTCCATTAACCTTTGTCACCTCAGCGATATTCCAGAACAACGGCTCGGAGGCTTTGCCCAAGGGGTCAATAAACTTTCACAGATAGCTTTCAGGAGTGATCACTTTATTCCTACCGTAGGGCTTGGATTGACAGAGATAGGTAAGAAACTGATTCGACAGTGTTTAGTACATCCTTCGCGCCCAGTACTGATCGATGTCAAGCACATGAGCTTATATACGCGCCTTGAGTACTATCGGTATAAGGACCAACTGGCAAAAGAGGATGCAAAGGTAAGGCGCTTGCCAATACTGTCCAGTCACACGGGTTTTACATTTACGTCCATTGACCATTACCTAAACCGCCAATCATATAGGTCATATGTACATGACAGCACAACTGGCAGGGAGGTGTCCATAGCGCCAGAAAACAGAAAAATTGGCCGGACCGACGACAAAATTAATAAAGGACTGTATGCCAATCCATGGACGATCAACCTGTTTGATGAGGAGATCATAGAAATCATGGCTGCTGGCGGCATGATGGGGATTAGCCTCGACCAACGCATCTTAGGGGCCTCAAATCCGGCATTGGATTCGGTGCGAGACAAGTATTATGAGAAGGAACAGGTATCCTACCATGAGTTCAAAAAATTGTATAAGGAAGGAAAGCTGGCAGGAGAAGAGGGGATATTCCAGAAGTTTGGACTTGTTCCGAGCAAAGAAGAGCGTCATATGATGCTACTGTGCCTGCATATCGTGCATGCGGTAAAACTGGGCTATGAAAAGCTGCCTTGGCATGAAGGAACCTCACCCTGGGACCATATTTGTATTGGTTCGGATTTTGACGGCCTGATCAATCCGATTAATGGATTTGAAGACATCATCAAGTTGGGAGGGATTCATAAAGCCCTTAGGCAATATTTACCACTTGCTGATAAGTATCATATGTTCAATGAAAATTATAAAGCATTGAAATACAATGGGAAAGGGTCGGTTGATGCACGTTTTTTAGAAGAGGTGATCGAAAAGTTTACTTTTACTAACGGATTGAGGTTTACGGCTCGCTTTTTAACTAACTGGTCCGAAGGGGAGTTGGAAAAAGTGAATAATCCTGCTACATCCGAAGCCGAACAATAGCAAAATGTAATTTACCTATTAAGGGGGCAAAAAAAAATGAGCCAGCCATTCGGCATAAAGAATGGCTGGCTCATTTGGCATATGGATTTCGAAAGACCGCCTGGTTTTTATAGATTATTTGGGAGCCTTGATTTATCCAATCCTATTACAATTCCCAACCTAGGCCTGTTTGAAGGACGTAATCCGCCTTGCCAGCACCTTCGACAGGTTGGTTATCAAAGTTCAGCGAAAATCCTACTTTAACGTACAAGTCCAACGGGAGATCATACTTGGTGTCAATATTGTAGTCAACACGCCATCTACCACCTTCGGTAATACCCGGATAGACCGTGCCACGGGTAAGCAGCGTCAAGTCACCAATATCATAGAGGTTCAGTTCAGCACCAAAGTAAGCTTCCATACTGTTTTTTCTAGGATCCTCAGTGGTATATACTTCATTAAGGTACGATACTCCTGTTTCTACACCGAAGTACGAGTCATTGGTGTGTACGATATATTTACCGAGACCAGCTGAGAAGGTACTCCTGACATCTATCAACTGTTCGGTATTGGAGAGATAGCCGTAGTTGGCAGGAACATAAAAATCCTTGGGGAGAAATTTTTTGTAATTGAGGTTGGCATCTTCCCTTCGTGTGGGCTCTACCTCATCCTGATTAGATCGGATAAGGTTATAACTTGCATTGGCCGACCAGCTGGAGGCCACATAGCCCAGTGCGCTCCTGATGCCCGCTTGCGTGAAGTTATTGGCTTTGGTAAAACTATAGCTAAAATCCACAGATGCAGATAATCGGCTCCAAAAATCGTTTTCATATGTTTTGAAATAAACGATTTCCTCTATCCTTACTTTCATACTATCACCGGAAGTCAGGTGAAGGGTAACATGTGTAGGATCATAGGTCCAAAGCGAACCATTGTGCCGTTCTCCAGACATCAAAGTGATGAGATAGTTTTGCTTGGAATATACTTCCTGTACTTCTTGCCATTCGATCTGAAAATCGCTGTCACTATAATCTGTTTCTATCGTGATCACACCTTTGTCGAGTGATTTTATCTCACCGACAATGACATTTTGATTTTTGAATACCAGCGAATCCCTAATATCGGCGATGGAGGTCTGATAAACACCTATCAAAAGAATAAGAAGGGTAAATAACTTTTTCAAAGCAATACGTATTTAAATTTTACTAAATCGGTAATATTGAATTATTGACAGTAATCAAACTGTACCTGAGGGCTATTTATTGGGGTTTTTTCTAAATCCCGGGAAGCGGTAGTTTAGGTTGAGCAAGAATTGACTTCTCTTGCCAAAAACACCGAGTTCACTTCTTAACATAATATTCTTGTTGAACTGGTACTGAGCACCCAGAATTAGATTAAAAGGGGCGGCCACTTTCTTGTCAAGCGTGTAATCAATGACAGCATTTCCGGGATCTATACCATTGGAGATGTCCTCCATTTTGTCAATGATCTGATTGGCCACGACACGCTGCCCAGGGGGTAAGGTAGTCGCCCAGTCACGCATATAATTGATCAATCCCCCTTCACCAATTTCAGGGAAGATTTCCTGAATGTTGATGCTTCCTTTGGTGTCATTGGAAATGGATTGATAAAATACCCCTGCCCATACGGAAAGTGATTTTTCGGGATCAGAAGGATTCAGAATGGAATGCCCCAACCGGAAGCTACTGTTAAAAGCCGGGATGGGCTCCACGACCACATCCACATCGACGAAGTTGTAGTTATTGTCCCAAGCCATCCAAAATGGACCAACGGCACCACTGAGTGTAGCCCCCAGCCCAAATGAAGTTGCCTTGAAATGTTGATTAGTCTCTAGACCGATGGGATCCAGTAAACTGACATTTGTGTCGGTAGTCCCTCCGCCGATCATCCCGTAAAGGTTTAAGAAAGGCAAAACCCAAATGTCCGGACGGATCGTGTAGGCGTTGGTCGCTGCTGTAGTGGGGCCAAAGGTGATGAAATCGCTAAAGTCCAACTGTTCACTTCCATTGAAGCCCAACAAAATGGACTGGATGACAATTTCCTGTGTTTGAGTGAAATAAATACCACTGATTCCGTATCCATAAGGGAGATCATAACCTTTTTTATAAGCTTGTTTTCCCAAGATTGGAAATGTATATGGCCATTCAAGGTTTTTTAAGCTATCAAAATAAGGCTTGTAATACGGATTTTCTGATTTATTGATTCCTTGGGCAGAAACAGCGTTAGCTGCGCAAATGAAGAGGAGAAATAATATTCCAAGTTTACACCATTTCATGATCATTGGTTTAGTTTACTAATAGTTAATAGGCTGTCTTGACGGCATCTTTCTCTGCTTTTCCGGCTCCAATGGGAATACCCACGCTTAGGTATAAAGAGCGGTTGTAGAGGTCATTTGGCATGGATTTATTGATGTTTACCATGCCAAGGTAATACCGGATGCCAAGGTTCATTCCATGTCCTTTCATAAGGCGGTATCCGATTCCTCCTGTCATGCCAAAATCCAGCCTTTTGATATTGTCTTTGATCTTGTGTTCATATAGCAAATCATTTTCGTCCAAAATACTGTCCGAAAATTCATCATACGCTTTGTGCAGCCACCCAAGTTGGGGACCAGCTTCTACGTAGAAATTGCTGTTTTTAAATCGGTATTTGAGCAATACAGGTACATTAAAATAACCAAGTTTCCGCCGGACAGTGGCCGTGGACAAAAGGTTATCCAAATCTTGGTTACCCAGCGCATAGGGGGGGATCCCTTTGGCGCCCATGGTGGATTTTACGATTACTCCAGTATGAAGCTGTAGCTGATTTTTCAAGTAAAAATCAAAATAAAACCCTAAATGCAGTGCATTGGTCATATCCGAAGCGGCAGGGCCTTGGAGTTGGGTGAATGCAATGCCTCCGTCCAGGCCAAACTCTATTTTGTCTGAATTGAGCTTATCACCAAAGAGTAGGGAAATGAGTACTTGGCCATGACTAACTTGAAACAATAGACATAGTAAAAGTGTAAGAAATAGTTTTTTTATATATTCTACTGCCATCCAGTTGATTTAGTATGTTATGTTTTAGTTAGTTATTTGAATAACCTGCTTCATTTCAGTTATGACCTGCCAATATGAAACAGGTTTGTGCCCCTGATTTTCTAGCTAAAGGTGGGCTATAAATCACCTGTTTTTGCATCTTCTTTCATGTCTTCATTGGCAAAAATGGCCATCTCTACCCGTCGGTTCTTGATACGGTTTTCTTCGCTGTCATTGGGATACTTGGGCTGGGTTTCTCCATACCACTTTTCCACAAGCCGGGACCTGTCCACACCGTTTTGTGCCAAAAAAGCTGAAACGGCTTTTGCCCTTTTTTCCGAAAGCTGCATGTTAAATTCATCCGATCCCGTATCATCGGTATGTCCTTCGATCAGGATATTGGTGTCGGGATATTTCTGGAATACCGGAATGGCGTTTAGAAGGTCTTCTTTGTAGCTGTCACTAAGGTTGGAAGAATTGATGTTAAAGACCAAGCTTGCATCAAAAGTGACGTTGATCCCTTCGTTTACCCTTTTTACCTCAGCAGTAGGGATGGCCTGTTGGAGCTCTTTGGCTTGTTGGTCCATTTTTTTTCCGATCAGGTTACCCGCGGTGCCGCCGATAGCTGCTCCAGCGAGTACACCCCAAATACTTCCCTTGGATACAGCTGCTCCCACCGCTGCACCACCTGCTGCGCCAATGGCCGTTCCTTTTTGTTGGCTATTCCAATTGGCACAGCTCGCCATAAGCAGGACAATGATTGCGTAAATGGTTAACTTTTTCATAATGAGTGTTTTATTTGTTGTGAGTTCATTGGCAAATCATAGCCGAAAACATGTCCATGCTCATGTCCTTCCAGCCTAAGTCCAGCCCTTTTTGGATATCTGAGCAGAGGGTGGATTTTTCCTCATCAGTCATTTTTTTTCTTAATTCTTGCACCTTGGTAGTACCATATTTGTTTTCCATCTTTTTTAAACCTACTTGTGTTCGGCTTTGATAGACATCAAGCGGCTCATGGCCAAGGGCCAAGGCCTGATCGTATGTGGTGTATGCTTCTTGGTATTCGTTGTAGTAAAGGTATAAATCGCCCTTCTGGATGATGATGTCGGTGTTTTCAGGTGCCAGGGCCATGGCCTTGTCCAAATAATACATGGCAGAATCCTCCTCGTTCAGCTGACGGGCATATACCCTCGCCATTAACGCGTAGTTATTGGCCCTTTCTGAAGTGTTTTGGTTTTTTTCTGTCAGCTGGATTACTTTGCCAAGCTCCTGTTTTGACCCTTCCACATCCCCTAGATTTTGTAAGGCGATGCCTTTTTGGAAGTGTCCTTCCAGACTTCGGTCCTTGGTGACATCAAGGGCATAATCAGCTTCTTTGATGGCGCTTTCGTATTGCCCTAGGTTATTATACGCTTCGGCTTTGTTTATAGCTCCTTGTTCCTTGGCATCTTTGGTTTTACAGCTGCCGCTAAATTCATCCAGTTTTGCCAAAGCCTCAGCATATGCCTCATTATTCAATAAGGTTTTGGCCTCATCGAGCAAGGCCCTGCATTTTTTTCCCATGGTAAATGTCTGGGAATAGCTGGTATGGCTTATTGCACCGCCAACAAAGATGAGCAATGCGAGAAAATATCCTTTCATACTGTTTTACATTTAGTTGGAAAACGCCATTTTTATGTTAAAAATCTTTGGGATGCGTTCCTGTTCGCTGATGTTAAGCTCATCATTGATCTGCATCTTGGACATCAGCTACCTCGTATTTATTTTTACCATCTACCTGAACGGGCTGGTAATAGGTGTCGCCGTATTTGACATATGTCTGATCACCTACCTTTACTTCTTCGGCTCCTTCAGGGAGGTTGGTCACCACTGATCCTGATGTGGGAGGGACGACCGTATATCCATCATCTGATTTTTCATAGTATGTGCCGCCGTAATAGTAATTATTGGTGGTTTCATTGATGACTACTTGTTCAGATCCACTCGGGATGGTTTTTACAGTGGCACCTGATGGAGCCTCCACTACCGTATAACCCCCGTTGTTTTCTTGGTAAAAGACCCCTTGATCGTAATGGTATTTTTCATTCTCAATGGATATCACGATCGCGGTAGCTGCCAATGAGGCTATAAAAAATCCCCACGGATGCCAAACAGGCCCCCAATAATAAGGGACGAAAGGATGGTAGAAGTAGGGTCGATAACAGTAAAAGCTGAATCCGCCATATCGATAGGGAGGTCTGTTGTATGGCCTAGGATTGCGGATTACCACTGTACTGCGCCTGTTTACATTCCTACGGACGTTTCTATTGACATTGATATTGGTGCTATTGTCAATGTTGATGCGATTATTATTGCCAGTCCTGTTATTGCTTTTGATATTGGAAACCCGGGTATTATTGTTTCTGTTATTCGTATTCCTTACGTTACTATTTCTGTTATTTTGATTTCTAAAATTATTGGTTTGGCTTCTGTTGTTGGAAAAATTCCGGTTTTGGAGATTGGAGGGCCGTGAGGGGGAGCGATGTGCTCCTCCGTTGATACTTCTATTTCCTGCAGGTCTGGACATAGCTCCCCCACGCGAGGAGCCTCCACCATGTCGTAGTCGCTGGGCTTCCGCCATGTCTGGAATCCAGAGCATGGCAACGATCCCACAAAATAACATCAGTTTGGATAAATTTTTCATCTTATAATTCATGGTGGAACAGTTAATGAGGTTTTGGAAGTATTGCGATCAGTCTTGCCCCGGGAGGTGGCGTGAATTCAAAAATCGTTGCTGGGAGATCCGGATTGATTTCCCAATCGCTGAAGGTCGCCTCATATTGAGGAGCCAAAGCTTTTTCCTTGTTTGTAATCAGAAACTTCACTGGCAAATTCATGGCATCATTAGCAATCCAAATTTGGACGCTTTGTTCTTGATTACTGGCGGCGATGTGAAAACAATCCTTGCCGTTTACATACTTGGTACCCAGGTAAACCAGCGTATCAAAGTGTGTCAAAAGATCATCGGTAAAGGTGGGATAGAAAAAATCTGCTGCGGGAAACTCGACACCATAATTATAGTTCATGGAGTCTATCATGGTGATGATATCGTCAGGAGCATGAACCGTGGTATAATTATTTTCACTATAAGAATAGTGGGTGAAGAATTCTCCATTGTAAAAAAAGCCACGATGGCCTTTGTGACCTTTTTGATGGACGAGCATTTTGTCAGGTCCCTGCATGAACACTTCATTGTCCGTGTATTCCTTCGAATATTTTACTTTAGCACTAGGGATGTCGCTAGAGGTGGACAACTTGTAGCGACAAGATTCCATGTCTCCGATCACCGCGCTCATATGATCCAGAATAAATACGGCGACAGAATCAATATCACTTTCCTGAGCAAAACTGCTCAGCGGAAGGATGAGGTAAATTGCCAATATTAGTTTTTTCATTTGAAATATACTTTATGAGGCAAAAGTTGCCCATTGATGGAGAATTCAAGCCATAATCTATATCTACCATTAAGTTACTAACTATTTGCCCACTGGACTTATCATAAAAATGTACACCTGCCAACTTTTATAGATTTTGGCATCCAGAATCTAGGAAGGGGTCAGAAGAAGTGTTTTATATAATCAGTGGGATTGTAGCCTGTGTGTTTTTTAAAAGAAGAGATGAAACTCTTTCTGTCCATAAAGCCACTTTGTTTGGCTAGCATATCCAGGGTCATGTCATGGTATGCCCTTTCCTTGATGATGTTCTGGCTAAAGAGTATTCGCTTGACATTTATAAATTCCTCAAAATTCACCCCTTTCTTTTTCATATAGTTACTCAGGCAATTCCTTGACACTCCAATTTGCTCAGCCATATTTCCGAAGGTGATATCCTTCATTAAATAAGGGTGGTGTTTGGAAATGTATCGTTCGATGTGTTGCTCTTCAAGGCTTAGGTTAACCCCAGGTCTATCTAGGTTTTTGGCCAGAAGGTTCAGGTGCATTTTGTCTGAAAAGTCCTTGGGTTTGATATCCCTGATTCCAAACAATAGTAAAGGCTGGAAGAATAATGAAAGGCATAAAAGAAAGCTGCCTACCATTGCCATAATTTCTGATTGGAGCAAAGGAGGTAAGGGGATTCCGGCTATGTTAACCAAGAGATAGGGTAAGAATAGCAATGTTTGGACGGATAAGAAAAGAATGGTCCACCGCAACCAATGGCTGTTAATGTGAATCAAACCTTGTTTGCTGATGGACAGTAATTTAAATACCAGGTTTATTTCCATGATCCAGTAGATAATCATCTGTAAATGGATCAGCAAAAACGGAAGGTCGGATGAAATGGCATTGCTTCTATTGCTATAATGTAAGCCGATTATGCCAATCGTAATAGGTAGTACCAAATGGATCAAAATGGATTTTCCGTAATGGGAAAAGGCCAAAGTGTAAAAATAGAGGTAAGTCAATGGCATGAACAAAGCCATGCTGATAAGCATTACTGTATTAAGAAAGTAGTAGTCGCCTGGCTCCAAGTACGTGAAAACAATGAATTGAAACACATGCCATATAGAAAGTGCCAAAAATGCAAGCGAAAGTATCCTTTTGGGATTCCTTTGTTCTTCGACCATATTCGGATACCACCAGAGGATACCCGCTATCATTATGGCAGTGACAGCCACCACAAATGAAACGATGGAGTACATTGTTAAGAGTTCTGGCATGTTTAACTATTAAACAAACTAATACAACACTAGTATTAATTAACGATGTCATGTATGTATTTACCAGGAAGGTTATACTTTAGCTCTGGTGAATGATCCAGAAAACATCATTTACCTAAATTTAAGGATATGTAAAATTAATGTTGACTAATAAAAAGTAATTGATGCAAAGAATTATAATGTTGTGAAAATCAATGATTATTTATATTCTTTTATAAACTCAGATGGAGTTTTACCAACCCATTTTTTAAATGCAGAGGTAAAGGAATTGCGATTGGAAAAACCACAATCGTAACCCAAAGCTTCCAAAGTAATGTTTTTCCATTCACCGTTTTTGATTTTTTCTTTACAATATTCAATGCGGTATTTGTTTAAAAAATCATTGAAATTCAGGCCCTTTTCTTTATTGATAAAGGAACTGATAATATAAAGGGGGACATTCAAGTCGTCTGAAAGGTCTTTAAGATTATAGCCTTGATTAAGATAAGGGGTGTTGTTTTGGATATGGTCGGATAGTTTTGAATCTAATTCAATGATCCTTGCCTCACTTAAAAATTTTGAAGAATAACTACTGGATTTTTCTGCTTTCGGACTTTTTAGGGGTTGTACTGAGGTCTCCTTGATGGGGGAAAGCACTTCTGAAAACCCATAAAGAATCTCTGGTTTACAGAATAGATATCCCGCACACAAAATTACACACAAGGCACCGCCTACTTCACTAAAATTGGCATATGCGGACATCTGAAAAGGATTGTAGCTATTTATAAAATAGGGATAGAACAGTAGGAACTGAATGCTGCAGAAGAAAAACAGCCAATTGACCGCATGGCTGTTTTCCTCCTTTACGTCCTCATCACCATGTTTGATAAACGAAATAATCACCCACACCTGAAGCAGCCAGTAGATACCAAATGCAATATGATAAATAAGGATATTTGCTTCATTAGGAATCGAGATCAGTGAATAGGTAGATAATTCTCCAATACCTCCATGAAGTATTTGTTCCTGAAGTAGGTTAAGCTGTTTTTCGTAAGGTAAAATTAAATAGGGGATGTTGTTGATTAGGAATAGAAAAAACGGGGCAAAATGCAATGAATCTTTGATTTTGGGATACTCTTTATTTAAAACTCCCCTCACATATAAGTAGGCCATTGGCATGAAAAGAAAACAAATGATACTGCCTACGCTGTAGGCAGAGGTAATATTGAGTATAAATTCGCTTTGGATAAGGGTAGCATATACCAGACTGCAGGTCAAAACGAAAAATGACCAACTTAACAGTTTCCGTGATTTATTCCGCTTATTGGGAAAAGCCCAAAGGATGATAATGGTAATCACTCCCACAGTAATGGCGAGTAAGTGGGTAAGAAGGATAGGGGTAAATTCTACGTTCATAAGTTCTAAAAAGCTAAGTGTTAGATAATAACAGTGGTATCATTAATAAATTGCAATTCTCACCGAATATAATCTCTCATAATAGAGAAAAATTGGCTATTTGTACTAATTTTCGCGTTGTATTTTATCTATTTTAAATATGCTTGATCACGTATATTTAATTTCCTTTCAAGCACAATTTGTAATCGGCTCTTTATGCTTTTATATAGTTAAAAATATCATTTTTTTTAATTTTATATACTTGAATATATTAATAAATACTAGTTATTGAAAATTTATTCGGGTTATTGATTATACGGCTAAAATTTCTTCGCAAATATACAACACTGTTAAGTTATAAAAAATATTTAAATTATTAATAATTTATGAAATAAAAGAATGAACCGAATTTCATGTTTAATTGGTGAAATTTGTATATGTAAAGGTGTTTTTGGTTTTTTTGTCTTTTAGCAAACAGTTGTTTTTTACCTATTTTGAGCGATAAGCTATGTTTTTTGCAAAAATTTAACGAATTGTTCCAAACCCGCGAAGAACTAATTTTTGAAATTCAAATAATAAAGAAAAATTGTTATACAGCTTTCTTTGGTTGCTTCTTTTTCATTTACTACAAGTTATTTTCTGAAAAATGGAGAGATGAATCATCCATAAAAGAAAAGTTGTGAAATAAAAACTACAGGTTCTAGATACAGAATTAATTTACAAGGATAATGAGATCATAAAAAAGGAGCCTAGTCTCACTTTTTTACAAAAACTATTTACGCTTATGAATGTGGTACGCCATACGTTAATACTTTTCACGGTACTTTTTGGCTTGGTAAGCATTCCTTCTGCTAATGCCCAGGTCATTACTACGGACATGCAAGTCAGCATGGTCGTCGATAATGTAACTCCCAATGTCGGCGAAAGGGTCGTTTTCACTTTAACAGTCCAAAATGATGGTAATTTACCGGCATCTGGGGTAATTGTGAACAGTACGTTACCTAATGGACTCACTTATGTAAGTGATAATGGTGCTGGAGATTACGATCCTTCATCAGGGAATTGGGGGCTGGGTATCATGGAATCCGGTGCAAGTGAGTCCCTGGAGATCACAGCTGAAGTGAATCCTGCGGGAAACTATACCACATCAGCCTCGGTAAGTGCTAACCAGAATGATAATTTCCCAGGTAATAATACATCGAGTGTTACACTATCTCCAATAGCAGTGGCTTCTACTACGCTAATTCAGACAGTGTCCGATGATTCACCGCAGTTTGGGGATGAGGTTACCTTTACGATCACGTTACGAAATGATGGTCCTTCCACCGCAACAGGTGTGGTGATGGAGGGTGTATTGAGCAATGGGCTGGAGTATGTGTCGAGCAATTCAAGTTCCGGCAGTTTTGATCTCGGGGAGGCAAGCTGGACGGTGAACGATCTGGCGGCAGGAAACCAAGCGGTGCTGAATATAGTGGCCCTGGTGCTGCAGCCCGTCAGCGAGGACTTTACCTACCAACTTGACGCTACCATTTCTTCACAGAATGAAGAGGATCCGATTTCTGATGATAACAGTGCTTCACTCAGCATATCCCCAGTAGCAAGTCCATCATGGTCAATTACCAAGTCGGCAACAGATCCTTCTTATGCTGCAGTAGGAGATGAGGTCCGCTTTGACATAAGTCTAGCGAATACCGGAAATGTAAATATTGAGGAGATTCAGTTGATGGATGGCTTGGTGGATGGGCCACCGGTGCTTGTCAGCGGAGATGATAATGATGATGGGGTATTGAACCCGGATGAGTCCTGGACGTACGAAGCAGCTTATACCGTTACCCAATCCGATATCGACAATGGAAGCATAACCAATGCTGTAAGTGCCTCTGGAAATCCTCTTCGAGGCGATCTTAGCGATACTTCAGATGAAGTCACGGTGGATGCGGAACAAGACCCAAGTTGGACCTTGACCAAGACAAGTAGTACCATTCCAAATGAATATACCACTCCTGGCGATGACTTGACCTATGAAATAACGGTCGAAAATACCGGAAACGTATCCATCAGTAATGTGCAGGTAAATGATCCTTCCGTAACCGGTGGCCCCACATTCGTTGCGGGTGATGAAAACGGGAATAATGTACTGGATGTAGGGGAGTCTTGGACCTATTCGGCCACCTATGATGTAAGCCAAAGTGATATTGATGCAGGAGGTTTTACCAATACCGCTACTGCCACTGGAGACCCCGCAGGAGGTGTGTTGGATCCAGCTACTGACAGTGAAACCATCTCGGGTGTACAAACTCCTTCCTGGACGCTCTCCAAAACCAGCTCCACGAGCCCCAATGAATACACTAGCCCTGGCGACCAACTTACCTACCAGGTATCCTTGGAAAATACGGGGAATGTCTCCATTGACAATGTAGAGGTAAATGATCCTTCTGCTACCAGTGGACCGGATTTAATTACTGGTGATGATAATGGAAACGGCGTATTGGATGTGGGGGAATCTTGGACGTATGAAGTTGGCTATACGGTTACGCAGGCAGACATTGATGCAGGTGCATATACCAATACCGCCACTGCTTCAGGTACGCCCGCAGGAGGAAGTCTGGATGACATCAATGATAATGAAACCATTCCTGCGGTTCAGACACCATCATGGACGATCAGCAAAGATGCTACAACGACCACAGGCTATACCAATCCCGGTGATGTCGTGAATTATGAGATCACCGTTACCAATACCGGTAATGTCTCTATTGATGATGTAGCAGTCCTCGATGCACAAGCTTCCAATGGGCCAACGTACAGTTCTGGGGACAGTGACAATGACCAGGTACTTGATGTAGATGAAGTTTGGATTTTCTCTGCTAGCTATACGGTGACTCAGGCAGATATAGACAATGGAAGCTATACGAACACGGCTTCTGCTTCCGGGGAACCTGCGGGAGGGGATTTGAATGATATTTCAGATGATGAAACTGTCCCTGCCAATCAAGAGCCGGCCTGGACCATTGAAAAAAGCACTGAAGAAATCAACTATACCCAAGTGGGGCAGGTATTGAATTATACCATTGAAGTGACCAATACCGGTAATGTTTCCATTTCAGGCATTGACGTAACCGATCCGCAAGCCAGCAGCGGGCCAAGCTATTTATCCGGTGATGATGGATCGGATGGTGTCATGGCTCCAGGAGAGACATGGCAGTTTTCAGCTACCCATGAGGTAAGCCAGGAAGACCTTAACAATGGTTCCTTTACCAATACCGTCACTGCAGCAGGAACACCCGCAGGAGGTGAACTCGACGAGGTCAGTGATGAAGTGACGGTACCAGCTGTAAAAGATCCCGCCATCCGAGTGCTTAAAGTGGCCGATAAAAGTGGTTATAGCCAAGTGGGAGAAGAAATCACCTATACCATTTATGTGCAAAACAGCGGAAATGTTTCCCTTTCTGATGTCACCGTGACTGATCCACTTACGAATTATTCCGATAATATTGAGGTGATCAATTCTGGAGAAACCATAGAATTCACCACCACCTATACCGTCACTCAAGAGGACATTGATAATGGAAGCTTAACCAATACTGCAGAAGTCATCGCTACGGACCCTGATGGAAATGAACTCCCAAGTGAAGACAGTGAAGTCATTAATGCATCCCAAACGCCTAAAATTTCATTAAGCAAAAATACCAGCCAAACAAGCTATAGTACGGTAGGAGAGGTGATTACCTATGAAATTGTAGTAGCCAATACCGGAAATATCACCATTGAAGATCCAGTAGTCGATGATCCACAGGCAACTACTGGACCAACGTACGTCTCCGGAGATGATGATGGGGATGGAACCCTTGATGTAGGAGAATCTTGGATATACACCGCCACCCATGAAGTCACTCAAGAAGATATCGACGCAGGAAGCTTTACCAATGCCGTTACGGCAAATGGTGACCCGGCTGCAGGTACACTTCCAGAAGAAACCGCCAATGAAACAGTGGATGCGGAGCAGTTACCGAATTGGACCATCGATAAGACCAATACAAATCCCTCCAATTCCTACGCACAGCCCGGTGATGAGTTGACCTATGATATTGTGATAGAAAATACCGGGAATGTCTCCATCAACAATGTGAGTGTTTTTGACCCCAAAGCTACTTCCGGCCCTACCTATGTATCAGGGGATGATACCAATCCAGATGTCTTGGATGTAGGTGAATCATGGACTTATTCAGTCACTTATACGGTTACTCAAAAAGACGTTGATAATGGTAGTTATACCAATACTGCTTCTGCCAGTGGAAACAGTATCGGTGGTACATTGCCGGATATTTCTGATGATGAAACCGTACCTGCCGAAATATTACCTAGCTGGACGGTCACCAAAACAGCCGGACAGCCTACTTACCAGACCGTAGGGGAAAACGTCACCTTTACCATAGCGGTAGAAAATACCGGAAATACCTCTATCCTTAATCCCGTAATAACGGATCCAATGGCTACTTCCGGCCCTACTTACCAATCGGGTGATTCGGATGGTGACGGACAAATCGATCCAGACGAAACCTGGACATATCAGGTGACTTATCAGATTACCCAAGAGGATATCAATAATGGCAGTGTGACCAATACAGCCACTGCGTCAGGAGATCCGAGCAATGGAACATTGGATGATGCCACGGATGAGGAAACCATCGATGCGGTACAAGTTTCCGAGGTGAACATTGACAAGTCGGTATCACCTGCCACGTATGATACCCCTGGTGAAGAAATCCAATTTACCATCGTGGTATCCAATACCGGAAATTTGCCAATAGACAATGTGGTGGTTACAGATCCGCTTTTAGGTATAGATGAATCTATCGGTACCCTTGAGCCAGGTGAGAACAGGACCATTACCATTCCTTATACCATTACACAGGATGATATTGATAATGGTAGTATTACCAACACTGCCACTACCAATGGGGATGACCTGGATGGAAACCCCGTGGATGATTCGGATGATGCTACCGCAAATGCAGATCAAAATCCAGCCGTTTCTATTGAAAAGTCACTTGTAGACCAAGGGTACACTGGTGTGGGGGATGAACTAAACTATACCCTCTCGGTTACCAATACCGGAAATGTCACCTTGACCAATGTGGTGGTAACGGACCCCCTTACAGGCTTAAATCAGACCATCCCTGAGTTGGCTCCAGGGGAGACGGTAGAAATTCCCGTGACCTATATTGTGACTCAAGCGGATGTGAACAATGGCTCTGTGACCAACACTGCTGAAGTGACGGCTGATGACCCTACAGGACAGCAGGTCGATGACGATGAAGTGACCATTAATGGCGGGAAGACTGGCCAAGTGAACATCATCAAAACCGCTGATGAAAGCGCTTTCTATCAAGCTGGTGATACCCTGCATTATAATATAGCTGTGATCAATACGGGTAATGTGGACATTACCGATGCCACGGTGACTGATCCATTGACTGGATTTACTCAAGATATTCCGCTCCTTGAGGTGGGAGATACACTTCAGTTTACAACAGCGCATATCGTCACCCAAGAAGAGGTAGATGCAGGTTCAGTGGTCAATACAGTAGATTTTGATGGTACCGATCCAGATGGGAATGATGTGGAGGATACAGATGAAACGACTACCAATGGTGCCAAAAATCCAGAACTGACCGTAAACAAGTCTGCAAATCCTGATGACTTTACCAGCGCTGGTGAGGTTATTACCTATACCATCACAGTGACCAATACGGGTAATGTTACGGTGACAGATGTCGTGGTAACGGATCCGTTGACTGGAATGAATGAAACGATCCCAACACTCGCTCCGGGGGAAACGATGACCTTTACCGAGGAATATACGGTGACCGAAGCGGATGTGACCAATGGATTCATTACCAATACGGCCACTGCAGAAGGCCAAGACCCTGACGGCGATGATGTGATCGATGATAATAGCCATACCATTCATCCTTCTGGTGAAGATAGGCCTGAATTGACCATCACCAAAGAACTTGAAGAATACGGATACAGTGATGACGGACAAATCCTACATTATACCATTACGGTAACGAATTCCGGAAATGTTCCCCTTTCAGACATAACAGTTACGGATCCGTTGACAGGACTGAATCAAACGATAGCCACCTTGGCCCCTGGTCAAAGTGAGGAGTATGACGTGACCTATACGGTCACACAGGAGGATGTCGATGATGCGGTCATATCCAATACCGCCTCAGCCGAAACCGACACTCCAGTCGTGCTGGCAGACAGTGACACCAAGATCATATATGGTACGCAGACACCTGATATTGAACTTAGAAAAGGGGTGCGAGAAAAAGGGTATAAGTCGGTCGGAGATGTATTGAACTATGCCATCCTTGTAAGAAATGAAGGCAACGTGACCCTCAGCAATGTAGAAGTGACGGATCCGTTCATGGGGATTGACCAGACTTTTACCACTTTGGCTCCTGACGAACTAGAAAGGATTGACTTCACCTATACGGTCGTGCAGGAAGATTTGGACAGGGGATATGTAGAAAACATAGCCAACGTTACCTCTACCGCTCCCATGGGAGAAATCTTGACAGATGTGGATACAGTCAGGGTATTTGCTGCCCAAAACGCACAATTGAGCTTTGAGAAATCCGCTGCGCAAACTTCATATGCGGCTGTAGGCGATGAAATCAATTATACCATAACCGTTAGCAACACCGGAAATACTTCTTTCTTTGATTTGGTGGTTACGGATCCTTTGACCGATTTAGACACCAATATTGGTACTTTGGCACCAGGGGATGAGGAGCAGTTGACGGCTACTTATACTGTGACGCAAGCGGATTTGGACAATGGGAATGTGACCAATTCAGCAGCAGTGGATGGGGTGGATTATGATGATAATCCAGTAAATGAAACCAGTACGGTGGTCGTGCCCGCAGTACAAAATCCTCAATTAACCGTTACCAAAACTCCTGATATCGAATCATTTGACCAGCCTGGTCAATTGATCAATTATGACATTACAGTTACCAATAGTGGTAACATTACCATCAGTAATATCAACGTCACTGACCCCCAAGCATCCAACGGGCCGGATTACCAATCAGGTGATATTAATGATGATGGCATCATGGAAGTGGGAGAAACCTGGAGCTATA
This sequence comes from Echinicola rosea, assembly GCF_005281475.1. Taxonomy (NCBI): domain Bacteria; kingdom Pseudomonadati; phylum Bacteroidota; class Cytophagia; order Cytophagales; family Cyclobacteriaceae; genus Echinicola; species Echinicola rosea. The sequence continues at coordinate 3,787,939 of NZ_CP040106.1, forward strand.
CGGCAGATTATACCACGGTTCAGGAAGATGTGGATAATGGCGGATTTACCAATACAGTGACTGCTACGGGAACACCCGCAGGCGGAAATCTCAATAACGGAACGGCGTCCGCTACAGTGCCGGCCGTACAAAGCCCTTCATGGACCATCGACAAATCCAGTACTACTTCACCTAATACCTACAGTACTCTTGGTGATCAGCTGACGTATGAAATTACCGTGCAAAATACTGGTAATGTTTCGATCGGAAATATTACTATTTCCGATCCTGGTGCCGATAATAGTCCTGTTTTGGAAGGGGGAGATGATGATGGGGATATGGAACTCGACGTGGGCGAAACATGGATTTTTGAAGCTGCCCACACCGTGACGCAAGCCGATTTGGATGCCGGTAGCTATACCAACACGGCCACTGCGTCCGGAAATCCGGCAGGCGGCAGCTTGCCAGACATCAGTGATGATGAAACGGTGCCGGCTACTTTAGATCCTGCATGGACCTTGACAAAAGTCAGCACCACCCAGCCAAATTCTTTCAATGGTCCAGATGACTTGCTGAATTTTACCCTGCAACTGGAAAATACCGGTAATGTGACGATCAGCAATGTCCAATTGATGGATGATCAAGTAAGTGAAGGGCCGGTTTATCGAGGTGGCGATACCGATCAAGACGATCAGCTGGATGTGGGCGAGATTTGGAATTATTCCGCCAAATACTGGACCATACAAGCCGATGTGGACAATGGTGAGTTTGTCAATGTCGCCACAGCAACAGGGTCCGTTAATGCAGGTACCTTAGAGGATGCTGTCGGTGAGGCTACCGTTCCAGCGGTGATCAACCCCCAATTGACCATTGATAAATCCGTAGAGGAAAGAGGGTTTACCGCACCAGGTGAAGTGCTCAATTACACGATAACCATCACCAATTCAGGAAACCAGACCATTTCCGAAGTTCAGGTAGTAGATCCTTTGACAGGCTTGGAAGAAAACATTCCGGCCATGGCACCTGGAGATAGCTTCACTTATAATGAGCTATATACAGTGACCCAAAATGACTTGGACGTAGGTACCATCGAAAATACAGCCACAGCAACGGGAACTGTTCCCGATGGAAGTCAGATATCCAGTGAGGATACCGAAGTGATCAATGGGTCCCAATCACCTGCTCTGGACCTAATCAAGGGAGTTTCTGAAAATGGATACATCAACGCTGGAGAGGTGGTCCACTATACCTTGGTGACGCAGAATACAGGCAATGTCACTTTGTTTGATGTCACCATCGTAGATACCTTGATCAACCAGAATATTGAAATTGGACAACTGGATCCGGGAGAAAGACAACGTTTCGAGGAGCCTTATACCATTACCCAGGAAGATGTGGACAGGGGGGAAATCGCCAATACGGCCACGATAACAGGTACCGATATCAACGGCAATGAATTGACGGATTCAGATTCGGAACTGCTTATAGGAACACCATTGCCTGGCATGTCAGCTGCTAAGGCCAGTTCTACCCCAAACTATGATGCAGTCGGAGATACCATTCACTATACATTTACGGTTTCCAATACTGGGAATGTCACACTCTCCGATGTTTTGGTGGATGACCCAAATGCAGAAGTTACCAGTACAAATCCTATTTCATCAATTGGCCCAGGAGATCAGGTCGTATTGGAAGGGGAGCATATTGTCACTCAGGCGGACTTGGATGCCGGGAAATATACCAATCAAGCCACCGCAATAGGTGACGATCCTTTTGACAACCCGATCAGCGCCACTACCAATAGGGTTACGGTGCCCGCTATACAATCGCCGCAATTGACGGTTACCAAAGCTACGACTACTGCAAATTATGACGAAATAGGGGATGAAATTGATTATACCATTTCCATAGAGAACACAGGGAATGTCACCATAACCAATATTAATGTCACCGATCCTAACGCCACGTTCTTGAGTGAAACGACCATTGGCCAGTTGTCACCGGGAGAATCCATTACCCTAAATGCTGAACATGTCGTGACGCAAGCCGACCTGGATGCCGGTGAGTATGCAAATACCAGTAAAGCCACTGGTAAAGATCCAAACAATAAAGATGTCACGGATAATTCCAACCAAGTCATCGTTCCTGCCATCCAGCAACCAGCAATGGAAGTGGTGAAATCATCCACGCAAACTACTTACAGTGCTGTTGGGGAAATTATCCCTTACACCATCGTGGTCACCAATACCGGGAATGTCACCATGCATGATATAGAAGTGACCGATCCGAAGGCTGAAATTATGTCTGGTAGTCCTATTTCCAGCTTGGCACCAGGTGCTTCTGCTGAAATCATTGCCCAGCATGTGGTGGTACAAGCCGACCTTGACCAAGGAATATACATTAACCAATCCACTGCTACAGGAAAAGACCCAAAAAACAATACCTTATCGGTGGTGTCCAATGAAGTCACGCTGACTGCCATTCAAACTGCTTCCTTCATTATTCGTAAAGCCACCACTACGCCTACTTATGATGCAATAAACGATGTGATCCTGTATGAACTTGAAGTGGAAAACACCGGTAATGTAACGCTTCATAATATAGTGGTCAATGATCCAAATGCCGAAATAACCAGTGGAAGTCCTATTGTCACCTTAGGGCCAGGAAAAATCGCTAAGCTTACTGCAGAGCACACCATTACACAGGCGGACTTGGATGCGGGCAGCTATACCAACCAGGCCACTGCCTCAGGATGGGATGTCAATGATGAGCAAATCACCAACACTTCAAATGAGGTGACGGTAACGGCCATTCAGTCACCAGAGATTAGTATTACCAAAACAGCTGATCCAAAAAATTATGAAACGGTAGGAGATGAAGTAGATTACACGATAGTCGTTGCCAACACCGGAAATGTGACCTTAAGCAATGTGACTACTGTCGATCCACTTACTGACTTGGACCAATCCATTGTAAGTTTTGCTCCTGGAGAGACCAAAACTTATTCCACTTCCATCATCATAACCCAGGAGGATATTGATACTGGGGAAATTACCAATACGGCTTCTACCACTGGCATTGATCCAAACGGGGATGAAGTAAGTGACAGTGATGATGAGGTGGTTACAGCGATCCAGTCTCCGTCCATTGTGCTGACCAAGGAAGGCGATAGATCGACTGTTTTCGAAGTAGGTGAACGAATCAACTATACGTTTACGATTACCAATAACGGTAACCTGACCCTTGCCGATGTGGTACTAACCGATCCGCTTACGGGTTTAAGTGAAAATGTGGCGAGCTTAAATCCAGGTCAAACTTTAACTTTTAATGATAGCCATGTGGTGACCCAAACGGATTTGGACAATGGTCAGATTCCGAACACAGCCACTGTCAGTGGTACAGCCGCCAACGGTACACTTGTCAATGATTCCGATGATTTCTTAGTAATGGCCGATCAGGTCAAAGCCATTGAGGTGACCAAAGCGGGAGATCGATTTACGTATGATGAGGTGGGACAGGTGATTCATTATGAGTTGACCGTTACAAATACCGGAAACGTTACCCTATTCAATGTCACCTTTACAGATCCACAACTTGATTTTGAGCAAAACCTAGGGGAATTAGCGCCTGGGCAGACCAAAACATACAGGGCGTTGGAATATGAGATTACACAAGCTGATTTGGATAATGGCAGCTTCTTGAATACTACTACGGCCACTGGAGAGGCTCCGGATGGAGAAGAACTCAGTGATGAGGACTTCTTCAAAGCTGATGCATTACAAGCTGGGGTGATCGGGATAGAAAAATTCGGAACACCAAGGTATTTTACCAAGGCCGGTGATCAGATCACCTATACCGTTAATGTGATCAACCAAGGTAATGTCACCTTAACCAATGTTCAAGTCACTGATCCCATTACCGGATTGAATGAGACCATTCCAAGTTTGGCGCCTGGGGAATATGAAACGTTCAATACCCTATATTCCGTAAGCCAAGCGGATGTCGATAATACCTCAATGCTAAATACGGCCACGGCCACAGGTGAAATGCCAGATGGCGATGAGGTCAGCGATTTTGATGAATTCCGCGTGTATGCCTACAGTGCGCCGGCCATAGAAATCACCAAAGAGGCGAATGTCAACACGTTTACAGCTGCAGGGGATATCATCGAATATACCTTGATCATAGAAAATGTAGGCAACCAGACGCTCACCGATGTAGAAGTGACGGATCCTTTGACAGGCTTTGGCCAAGATATCGATACCATGGAGCCTGGGCAGGTGGAAACTTTCAGCACCAACTATGTTACCACCCAAGCAGATGTGGATAGGCGGGAATTGATCAATACGGCTACTGCAACAGGAACTGCACCAAATGGGGATGCAGTTTCCGATGAGGACCGCGCAGTGGTGGTACCGCTGTGGTCTGCCAGTCTGGATCTTCAGAAAACAGCTGACCCGATTTTGATCCGTCAGGCTGGGGACGAAATCACCTATACCTTTGTGCTTACCAATACCGGTAATGTTACGCTTTCAGAAGTTAGGATAGCTGATTCATTGATTGGTGCGGAACAATTGGTAGGTACCATGGCACCAGGAGCGTCCCAGACTTATACGGTCACTTATCAGGCCACTCAAGAGCAGATCGATAATGGAAGAATCACCAATGTGGCCATAGCCACTGCAGTGGCTCCAAACGGCCAAAGTGGAACCGTAGAGGACCGTGCCATTGTCTTGGTACGGCGATCTGGGGATATCCAAGTGACCAAGACTGCCGACATTGGTACCGTCAATGCTGCTGGAGAAGTGATCAATTATGCTATTGAGGTGACCAATATTGGTAATGTCACCCTTTTGGATGTGGAAGTAACCGATCCGCTTACAGGCCTTACTGAAACCATCCCTAGCTTGGCCCCATCACAAAGCGAACAGTTTAACACGACCTATACCGTTACCCAAGACGATATGGATGCAGGTGAAATATCCAATATCGCCATGGCCACCGGAACCACCTCTTATAACCAAGAAGTAAGCGATGAAGATGAGGAAAAAGTACTCGCAAAACGGTCTGGGGAAATTACAATAGAGAAACTTCCCCAGATTCCGTCCTTTGCTTTGGCAGGAACCACTATCCCTTATGAAATCACTGTAAGCAATAATGGAAATATAACCCTTACGGATGTCATCGTAACCGACCCTTTAACAGGCCTTAACCAAACAGTGGGTACAATGGCCCCCGGTACCAGTCTTACCTACGAAACCGAATACTTAAGTACCCAGGCAGATTTGGACAATGGTGTGGTGACCAATGTGGCCACTGCCCAAGGCAGAACCCCCAACAGTTACCTTTTGATAGATAGGGATACAGCGAATGTACCAGGTGAGCAAACAGCAGATGTTACTTTGGTAAAAACTGCTGATAAAGCACAGTATGTTACCGTAGGTGAAGTGATTAACTATACCTTGACGGTGACCAATACAGGCAATGTTTCCTTGACCAACGGAAGCCTGACCGATCCACTGACAGGAGTAAACCTCAATGGAGGGGAACTGGCTCCTGGTGAAACCAAAGATTTTAAGGCTTCCTATACGGTTACCCAAGAAGACCTAAACAGGGGCACTATCACCAATACGGCCATTGTCATGGGCAATGCCCCTTCTGGTGAACGCGTGTCGGATGAGGATACATTAGTGCTCAATGGCGTACAGGATGCTGCTATTGACCTGACTAAAGCAAGTGACATAGACACATTCGATCAAGTAGGAGATGTCATTCGGTATGTGCTCACCGCAAGCAATACAGGTAATGTGACACTCTATGAAGTAACCATAACGGATCCTTTGACAGGCTTGGAGGAACCAATAGGTTCACTGGAACCAAATGAGCGGAAAAGCCTCGTTACACGATACACCATTACCCAGGAAGACTTGGATGGCGGACAGGTAGTGAATGAGGCCCTTGTTATTGGTTTGGCACCGAGTGATGAATCAGTGACGGACAGTGCTACCGTGACGGTAACTGGTGTACAATCACCGGCGATCGACCTGACCAAAACCTCAGCTGTCAATAATTACGATGCAGTAGGAGATGTGATCAATTATTCCCTAACCATAGAAAATACCGGAAATGTTTCGTTGACTGCTGTCCAATTAGAGGATCCACTTGTGGACATCGATCAGCCAATGGACGATTTGGCTCCTGGGGAATCCACGTCTGTGTCCGCAACTTATACGATTACCCAAGATGACCTTGATGCAGGTGCTGTGATGAACACCGCAATGGTAATGGGTGAAAGCCAATTGGGAGATCCTGTTTCTGATATGGATTCGGTAAATGTACCGGCCATTGTCCAGCCTTCTATTCAACTGGAAAAAACTGCCAATGTGGTAAGCTATGACGCGACAGAGCAAGTCATTTCCTATACCTTGACCGCTACCAATAGTGGAAACGTAACCCTTGACAATGTTATCATAAGTGATCCACATAATGATTTCGAGCAGAATGTCGGTACGTTGTTGCCAGGTCAAGACACTACCCTGACCAGTACTTATGTGGTGGTTCAGGAAGATTTGGACAATGGAAGCATCACAAATTTGGCCAGGGCAAATGGAGAAGATCCATTCGGGCAAGCCGTCAGCGATGAAGCGACTGTTGTCATTCCTGCCGATCAGGTGTTAGCATTGGATATTGACAAAACTGTTACTCCAAAAACATATTCCTCTGTAGATCAAGAGATAACATATACCTTGACGATTGTCAATGAAGGGAATGTTACCCTGAGCAATGTGCTTACGGATGACCCCAGGACCGGCTTTAGTCAAGTGACTCCAAAATTGGCTCCGGGAGATACCGCGACATTTATAGTGCCGTATCTCATTACCCAGTCCGACTTGGACCGTGGACGTGTTGACAATGAGGCTACCGCTGAAGGAACTGCTCCTGATGGCAGTAGGGTAGATGATTCCGATATGGCGACCATTGTTGCGAAGCAATCCCCAAGTATTGAGATCCAAAAATCCGCTGAGCCTAGAAGTTATATTGCCCCTGGAGAGGTCATTTCATACACCTTGGTAGTGACCAATGATGGTAATGTCACCTTGCAGGGAGTGAATGTAAATGATCCCCTTACCGATTTCAACCGTTTTGTGGTGGCATTGGCACCTGGGGAATCAAGGACATTCACGACCAGCTATACGGTCGATCAAGCAGATATCGATGGAGGAATCGTAGAAAATACAGCCACTGCGGACGGCAAAGCACCAGATGGAGAAAGAGTTTACGATACGGATACGGTGCGGGTATATGCCCTTAGAGCAGGAGTTATAGAAATAGATAAAACCGCTAGTCCAAAAATATTTGATGCTGCAGGCGACGTAGTTACTTACACTGTCACCGTTACCAATTCCGGTAACTTGACCTTAAGCGATATTGTCGTGACTGATGAGAAAATTGGATTTAGCGATGCGCTTCCAGTGCTAGCTCCTGGTCAGTCCCAAAGCTATGCAGTGGACTATAGTCTTACCCAAGCCGATGTCGATGGATTGGTAATGGTAAACACCGCTTCGGTAACGGCCGTGACCCCCGATGATGTGGAAGTGGAGGATAGTGATCAAGCTACGGTGGTCGCCAGAGGAGAAGGAGCAATAGAGCTGACCAAAACCTCGTCGGTAAAAGTTTATTATTCTCCTGGACAAATCATTACATATACCATTGAGGTAGAAAATATTGGAAATGTAAGTTTATCGGATGTATCGGTGGTAGATCCTTTGACTGACCTTGAAGAGCGTCTGGGTACCTTGGCACCTGGTGAGGTGGTGACCATTACAGAAGAATATACCATTACCCAGCAGGACATCGACAATGGCAGGGTTCTCAATACAGCCAACACAGTAGGTACTACTCCTTCGGGAAGGTTGGTGCAAAGTGAGGATTGGGCATTTACGGAGTCCTTTAGGTCCCTGGACTCTGGACAGATCCTGGTAAGTAAAGAGGCGGCCCAAAAGACCTATGATGAAGCGGGTAATGTGATCGAATATGAAGTCATCGTTGTCAACTCCGGAATTGTCACCCTTACCGATATCCATGTCACAGATCCGCTGACGGGAATGGAGGAAACCATTCCTACCTTGGCGCCCAATGACTCCCTTGTTTATACCACAAGCTACACCATTCTCCAAGAGGATATGGATGTCGGAGAAGTGACCAACACGGTCCATGCCGACGGAACAACACCAAACGGAAGGGTAGTAGAAGCTATTGATGACGCTATTGTTCGAGGTTTGCAGGCTTCTGCAATAGAACTGGTAAAAACAGCCAGCCCTAAAATTTACCATTTGCCAGGCGATGTGATTACTTATTCTTTGATCGCCCAAAATACTGGTAACACTACGTTGGCAGATGTGGAAATAACGGATCCATTGACCGGATTTACAGCTACCGAAGAAAGCCTAGCCCCTGGAGATTCGGCAGTTTACAGGACGACTTATACTATTACGCAAGCAGATATTGATGCAGGAAGGGTAGTCAATACAGCGAATGTCACGGCCTTTGATCCGGCTCAGGTAAGGATTTCCAGTGAAGATGATGCACGGGTATTAGCCTTGAGGCTTGGCAGATTGGATGTGGAAAAAGTAAGCAATACGCCAAATTACTCTGCACCAAATGATGTGATCGATTATACTGTCACCGTCTTAAACACAGGAAACGCTACGCTTATCTCTGTGAATGTGACCGATCCATTGACGGGAATGGCAGAAATTATTCCGCAACTGAATCCAGGGGAAAGTATTTCCTTCAATACTGCCTATACCGTCACCCAAAATGACCTAGACCGAGGTGAAGTGGCCAACACCGCCACGGCTATAGGATTGTCACCGATAGGAAGGAAAATAGAAGTTAGTGATGATGCTGTGGTACCTGCCGTGGAAATGGGTGCCATATCCCTATCCAAAACATCAGATGTACCGGATTATGACCAAGTTGGTGATGTCATTACCTATACGTTGGAAGCGACCAATACAGGAAATGTGACATTGAACAGCGTAAGCATAGCGGATCCACTGACGGGGCTAAACCAAGGAATAGGCAGGTTAACTCCGGGTCAATCTGCGGTCCTCGAAAGTGCTTACACGGTCAAACAAAGTGATTTAGACAATGGACAGATCACCAACACCGCTACTACTGCTGGCAATACACCAGCTGGAAATACAGTCAGGGATACGGCCAATGCTGAAGTAACGGCTGTCCAACTTCCGGCCATCAGCCTTACCAAAATCGCCAATAAGGATACGGTGGCTCAGGTGGGAGAAAGGATCAGCTATACCTTTACCGTAACCAATACCGGAAATGTATCACTGCACGAGCTTTCATTGATCGATTCCATGACCAATTTCTCTGAAACCGGAGCATTGATGGCGCCTGGACTTAGCGTGACCTTGGAAACATCCTATGAGGTAAACCAAGCCGATCTCGATGCTGGCATAATTCAAAATATCGCTTTCGTGGAAGGTTTTGGTCCTGATGAAATCCGTGTGGCATCTCAGGATACTGCTTGGGTGCAGGTCAGCCAAGTACCAGCTATATCCATTGTCAAAACAGCTGATAAGGATACCGTTTTGGAAGCGGGTGAAACCATCCAATATTCTCTAAACATTACCAATACCGGTAATGTAAGCTTGGAGGATGTCACCGTAAATGATCCTTTGACAGGTTTAAATGAAATGATCGGAGTATTGACTCCTGGTCAAACCACAAATGTACAAAGCAGTTATACCGTAACGCAGACGGATATGGACACAGGCAGTATTGACAATACTGCAGTGGCTTCGGGCTCGTCCTCTGCAGGCATTACGGTTGCTGATGAGGATTCGTATCAGGTAATTACGGCTCAGCAAGCTGCTATTTCACTGAGCAAAACGGCCACTCCAACAACCTATGATGAGGTGGGAGAGGTGATCACCTATACCTTGACCGCTACCAATACGGGCACGGTAAGTCTTACTGGAGTGACCATTGAGGATCCCAAAACTTTCTTCGTGGAAGATATAGGCAGTTTGGAACCCGGTGAATCGGCCATTACTGAAACCACTTACACAGTGACGCAGCAGGACCTCAATACAGGTAGTGTCAATAACGTGGCGAATGTAAAAGGTACAGCCCCATCAGGTGATGATGTCCAAGCTGAGGATAGTGCTCTTGTGACCGCTAGACAATTGCCACAAATTATCATTGAAAAATCTGTGGATAAGCAGGAAGTCTCCGAAGCTGGTGAGGTGATTACCTATACCTTGGTCGTTAGCAATGCTGGAAATATTGCGCTTACAGCAGTAACGGTCAGTGATCCAATGCTCAATTTAGAAGAAGTAGTGGGCAATTTGGCCGTTGGAGAAACCGTCACCTTAACGGCACAATATACGGTGACCATTAACGATCTTGCATCGTCTACAACATTGATCAATACAGCTACTGCAACGGGTGAAGGCATTAATGGTCAAATGGTGGAAGACACTGATCAGGCAGAAGTCCAAATCGGATGTGTTGACAATACCTTGGTGACCGGACGCATCTTTAATGAGCAGACGGATGCTCCCCTGATCAATGTACCGGTTATTCTGGTTCCTGAAAACAATGCTCCAGGTGAAGGTTTGATGGTGCTGACCGATGATTCGGGGCAATATAACTTTGAAGGAGTGGGATCAGGTCGCTATACGTTAATGGTCTTTGATAGGAACATTAATAAAACCCAAAACCTCTATCCTGTCAATGGTAATTCCAGAAACATTTCTGTGCAAGTCTGTTCTTACCTAACGTTTGACTTCCCATACGCAGCAACAGGCATTCCAGTAATCAATGGTTACGTTTGGTATGACCTGAACAGTGACGAGATACAAAATGAATGGTTCGATGCCAACGGGGACGGTGAAGTCACACAGAATACACTTGTGCCTGGAAGTGTTGTCAATATCAGCGATTGGGAGTGGTTTGACTTTAATGGGGACGGCAGCTATGAGGGTCCAGAGAATGAAGGAGAACTGAACAAAGCAGGCTTTGGTAATCCTCAAGGAGCCAATATCGAGATAGAAGGGCCAAATGGTTATTACCGTAAGGCTACTATAAATGCCTATGGTTTTTGGCAACATGCCTTGGAGAATGCTGATCCTTTCGGTGAATACACCATTACCTTGGTTCCTGACAGTACTTTTGCCCGAAACGGCATAGGGCTAGCTGCCACAGGACTGGTGACAATGCTGCCTAATAGCGGGGCAAGACTCTCTGCGGTCCAGGAAAATTTGATCTGTGAATTTACCACAGAGCAGGTACTGGCTAAAATGGTAACACCAAGTGACGTTCCGGATTTTGATTATGGTTTGAGCTGCCGATTGGAGGAAGAAGAGATTATTGCCAATGATGATGACTTTGGAGAATTTGTCCTTAGTTATGATGGCGTATTGGGCGATGTGCTGGACAATGACTTGTTTAATGGTGAGTCTGCGAGGCCAGAAGATGTCACAATAGTGGTCACCGATAATGACGGACTTTTGGGGCTCAATGTGGCCGCTAACGGAAACCTTACGGTGGTGCCTGGTGTCAATGAGCCAAGAAGCTATGAATTGGCTTACGATCTCTTGGAAACTGGTGATGAAGAGAACTTCGATTCGGCGATCATTATTTTCACCTTGGTGAACGATGAAGTGGACTTGACCATCACCAAAACGTCCTTTGATGCCGAAATTTATGAAGGCGATGAATTTGAATATGAACTGGTAGTGACCAATAACCATGATACCGACGCTACCAATGTGATCATCAGCGATGTGCTTCCAGATGAATTGACCTATTTAGGTTCTGAAATCACCACAAGCAGTGCTGATGTTGTCGTCAATACGAATGTGAATGGCCAGCAATTGGCCTGGGCTATGCCAGTCCTTCCTATGGGTGGCGTGGTGACCATTACGATACAAGTGGAAGCGGGGAATCCAGCGACCATTACCAATACAGCTGAAGTTACCTCCTTCGAAGATGATGTTAATCCAGAGGATAATACTGCCACGGACATCAATGAGATCAATCCGTTCAGGATACCAAATGTGATTACGCCAAATAATGATGGGGACAACGACACTTTTGAAGTCCTTGGTCTTGGCAAATTTGATACCAACAGGATTACGATTTTCAATCGGTACGGGGACCATGTTTTGGAAACAGAGAACTATCAAAACGACTGGGATGCCCCAGGGCAAGTAGCAGGTACTTATTATTATATCCTTTTATGCTATGATGAGGATGGTACCGAGCATGAGTTTAAAGGCTGGATTCAGGTTATAAAAGATTAAGCGATGAAAAATATTTTAAAAATAGTGGTGTTTTGTGGGGTCATCATGTCGGCAACTCCTGTTTTTTGCCAGCAGTTGCCGCAGTTTAGCCAATATATGTTCAATGGCCTGCATATTAATCCAGGGTATGCAGGCTACAAGGGAGAGTCCTACATCCAGTCCACGTATAGGAGCCAATGGGTTAATTTTCCCGGAGCTCCCAAGACCTTTACGGTGACGGGAGATTTTAGTGCAAACGAGGGCAGGATGGGATTTGGCTTTTCGGTTTTGAGTGACCGGCTGGGGCCAGTAACCACCAATGGGGTGTTGCTTACGTATGCCTACCGTATTCAGACAGGCATGCGCTCGTTTTTAGGATTGGGCGTAAGCGCTGGAGTATCAGAATATGCCATCGACGGCTCCATGCTCGATCCCAATGACCATCCGGATATCGATCTCCCAGAAGGCAGGGTCAACCTGTTTACCCCTAATCTGAATACGGGAATTTTCTTTAATACACCACGGTTTTATGCGGGATTGAGCATGTATAATTTGGTGGGCAAAAAATCCCTCGAAAGGGAAGACGTTGCTTTGGCCTACCATGACTTTCATTATTATTTGACAGCTGGAGTGATCCTTCCGCTGTCGGAAAAGGTCCAGATAAAACCTTCATTCCTGATCAAAGAAGTCAAAGGTTCTCCTACCAATTATGACCTGAATGCCATGTTCCTGTTTTTCGAACGGGTATGGCTTGGTGGTTCCTATCGCTCCAATATGAAGCTTGGAAAAGATAATCTTCCTGAAAATCTAAGTAATAGAAATTCTCTCGCCATGATCATTGAGTTTTTTGCGACCAATAACTTACGCATTGGATATGCTTATGACCATAACCTAAATGTCTTGGATTCCTACAGAAACAATTCCCACGAAATATCCATTGGCTATTATATCACGCCAAAAAATACAAGGATGCGTAATCAGCGTTGGTTTTAGTATAAGCAAAAAAATGGCTCTATATGGATTATAGTGGGTAAAGATATTATTCCGGTTAAATTAATGTTGATTCATGTTCCTTTTCAGTGGGCAATTTTCTATTCTGCCTTGAGGTATTTGACGTTAAGAAATCAAAGAAATGGGCTGGAAAAAGCGCAGGCTTGTTTGACGTGAATCAGTACAAAAAATTGGTATGCTGCACAAATAGAGGAGTTTGCCTGCGTGAGTGCTGGCTTTGATTTTAGTCATATAGCTCACCGCAGCGGGTTTTTTTGGTTACGTTTTTCACCTGAAGGAAAAAAGTAACAAGGCAACAAGATGAAAGGCAAGCTAGAATTTGACATGCAAAGTAATAGTTACCCATAGTAAATCCTATAGAACCAAAAAAATACCAGTTGTATCATTGTAGGAATAGGCTTTATTTATTTGGTAAAATATTGATGTTTAATGGTTTTATTTATTTGATCTATGGTAATTATTGATTAAATTTTCTTGCAATTAGGAGTTCGATTAAAAAACATCACGCAAGCCTGTTTGAATCCAAGTAGGGTGTTGGATGTTATTCTCGGCAGTTTGCCACGGAGAGCTGGCATGCTCTTTCTCTTCGTTCACTACATCAAAAAAGGAGCTTGTTGGACACCAGACAAGCTTTGGAGGGCAGTTTAACGTCCTTACAAGTGGGTAGGTAGCAGCCTTCTCGGTTTTATATGAGAGACAGGCAGGTTTCACTCCACTTGCGTTGAGCGTAAAAGGTGGAATAAAAATCGATTTTATGATCGAACTCATGTTAGCGCACGGTCTAGGGACTTTTCCAACTATTTTTCTTCAGCATCTTTCAATGAACGATTACTATGAAACGTTTTATAGGACTTTTGGTCATTGCTATGGTATTGGTGTTGATTCTGGTCTTTATTACCAATCCTGAATTGATTTCCAAAATCTGGCTGTACTTGGTAGGTTTTATCGGGTACATTGTTGCCTTAGCGGAAAAAGGATTTCAGTCCATAAAAAAAACCTTTAAGAATGTAGAAAAGACAAAAGAGGAGCCAACACAGAAAACCGTTACATCCACCTCGCTGGCGCCCATAGATCCTTTACCCGAAGTGGCACACTTGGAGCAAAAAATCCAGCAGCTAGAGGCCAAAATGGATTCAGCAAATATTGAAGGGCAATCCCTGGCAGGAGGTACAGTGACGGTATTGCGCTATATGGATGATGGCGAGACAACGCTGGGATTGCTATTTCTCCGTAATAAATTCTTTGCCTATACCTTAGAAGATACCTTCAGAATGGAAAAGGTAAAGCACGAGACTAGGATACCAGCGGGAAAGTACCTGCTGGATTTTAACCGGCAGCTTACGCCGATGACTGAGCGGTATCGAAATCGAATGCCATGGTTTGATTTCCATTTGGAGATCAAGGAAGTGCCTGATTTCAGTCAGATTTACATACATATTGGCAATACGCATTCCGACACGAGCGGGTGCATTTTGATTGCCGATGGGGTCAGTGCAGGGTTGCCAAGGTCAATCGTCCAATCGACCTTGGCCTATGAGAAGTTTTATAAAATAATCCACGGCTTGTTGCAGTCCAATGAGCAAGTAACCATCCAGGTTCACGACGAGGACTGGATCGAGAAAAGTAAAATTGCCGCCATATGATACAGTTTATTTCCAAACACCGTCTTCCAATCATTCAGATCATAGCCATCATTGTGATGATCTTGCTCTTGGGTATATTTGTAGCTCCCATTTTTAAAGGGTTTATGTCTTTGGCTATTGGGATGATCATTGTCATAGGGATGGGGATGATCTATGGGGTCATTGTACGGTACTTTAGATCTCCGGATGAAAAGCGAAGGATCTATCGGAATAAATACCACGATGTCTTCTTTAAAGGAACGGTGATTTTCGCCATTTTGCTGGCAGTATTGGGGGTTGTTTATGGCTTTATCTCCTATTTGGAGGGAGGAAACCCCTACCGAATTGTAGGTTTGCTGATCACGGTAATCTGGATAGCAGTTTTCATGATCTACTTCGTTTGGTCAGTCTATTTTTACAATATCAACTATGGTCTAACAGACGAGGAGTGGGAAAAAATAGCCAAGGCCAAAGAAATGAGTGCGTATGGTCTTCAGGAAGTAGAAGCGGGGATTGCTGAGCCCTTGTATAATCCCTACCGAAGCCAGACGTTTGGGCTTCCCCCGGGCACGGTTAGGGGGATGATTGCATTTACGCTTTTGATCGGCGGGATGTCGCTGCTAATCAGTAGCTATGGAATGGATTACGTCTCTAATGCAGAAATGGCGCTAAGGGCAAAACAATTTGAATTTTTTGAGACCGCTTTCTTGATGATGATCGCCTTTTATTTTGGTGATCGTTCCCTTAAATATTTGCGTGATAGATGGAATGCGCCATCCAAAGCAGATAAGCAGGACGAACGCGACACTACAGCAAAATCAAATGCACCGATGACTGCTTCCAGTGTACAGGCCTTTGATTTTCCTTCTTCCGATCCTGTTGGCCTTGATGACCAGGCCTTTCGAGAGGAGGATTTGGTTTTCAAGGAAATAAACCAGCCACAAAGTGTTTCCAAACCGTTGACAGGCTTAAAAAAAGCCTTGCAGAAGGGAACCGAAATGATGGAATCCATGGGGTCGGCCTATGTCCAGATCAGGGACAATACCACTCAGAAGGTCCTTGCTGACGAGGAAATAAGAGATGCCTTGGAAGGTTTATGGCAAGATAAGCAACTCAAACTGGCTTTTCCTGTCATCAAAGCAGTTGTCTCCGTAGAGTCATCCGGAAGGGGACACCTCCAGGACGGCAGGGCAAAAATCCTTTTTGAAGGACATAAATTTTGGTACTGGCTTTCCAAGGTCGGTAAAACAAAGGATGAATTGGAAGAGCTACAGCGGCAATATCCTGATATAGTCTATCCTAATTGGACACGGGAACATTACCGCTTGGGCACTGATGAATACGATAGATTGGAAAAAGCAAAAGAAATCTGTCAAGGCATTAACGATAAGGCTGCTGTGTATGCGACTTCTTGGGGCTTATTTCAGATTTTGGGCGAAAACCTTGATCATTTTATCAAAGCCAGAAATTATAAGGATTGGAAGGATTTTGAGCAAAAACAACATGAAGCTGAACTGTTTCATTTCTTGGACTTTCTGACCTTTATCCAAACCAAAAAGCTTAACGGCAGACCCTTGGCCAGTTTTATTTCAGAAGAAAATAAAGGAAACTATGACTGGTCCTCTTTTGCATATGGCTATAATGGCCGCGGCTATAAGCTGAATAAGTACGATGAGAAATTGGCAGCCGCCTATCATAAATTCAAGTCTCAAGGGTTATGACGATCCTCCGAAAATATTGTCTTGTAAGATGCCTTTTGGCGATGGCGTGGCTATTGGTCGGGTGTAAGGAAGACCATCGTGCCATGGTTGTCGGAAAAATACAGCAAGCCAAGGACCTTGCCACTACGGAGTTTTTGATCGATAAAGTGGTTTTTGGTACAAAAACAAAAAAATTGCTTTTTATCAACATCAGCGAATCCCGCTTTTTGGCCTATTCCAAAGCCACCGTAAAAACCGGCGTGGACCTTGGCAACCTCAGGCCCGAAGACATTACCATCAAAGGCGAAATGATATCACTAAAGCTTCCGCCCATAGAAGTAGTGAACTTTTCCTATCCTCCGGCATCTTTTCATGAAGATTCGCTTATTTCAGATACCAAGGCATTTTTAAATACCATTAAGGTGAGGGATCAAGAGGAGTTTTTCAGGCTGGCCGAATTGGACATTCGGTCCAATTTACAGTATATGGGGATCGTAAAAACCTCTCAGCAGCATACCAGGAAAATGTTTGAAATGCTGCTAAAGTCATTGGGGTACCGAGAGATTTACATCGCTTTTAAGAGTGATGAATTGATCATCCCGCAAGTAAACTTATTGGTAGATCAAGATCAAATCGTTTCACCATGATCGGGCTACTATTAAAAAACTGGCGATTCATTATCGATGTCTTATTGGTCATCGGATTGGTGGTTTTGCTTTTTTGGTGGAATCCCATGAAGATTTTTGGAGGGGGACTTAAGCTTGAAGAAACGGCTAATTTGGTCACCGAAGTAAATCAAATACAGGAATTGGTCACTGCTGAATATTACGGTGAAGTGATCACCTCTATCGAAGAAGCAAGGTTAAATCCTTTAGCGGAGGACAAAATCAGAAATGATGTACGATTACTATACGATGACTTGCTGGCGGCCCTCCAACACCTAAAGGATTACCAAGATATTCCCAAAAGCCAACGTGTGGACGAATACAGGGAAGGGGAGAAGACTAGCAATTGGAGAAGGAAAGTGAAGCATGAGGTTGACAGCCGCAATATCCTTGATAAATTGGAGTATTTGGAGCTTATGGTAGAAACTCAATCCGATCCCTATTTTCGGCCTCTGATGGGATTTCTGTGGAGAACGATCTATAACCAAGAAAAAGGAGAGCTGCCCAATGACCGTGATGAGGAAGCAACCTTATACGCCATTTATCGAAATCCACCTATCCGCAGCATGGCTACACGTGAACTGGACGAGTTTATGGAAGACTATTATTTCCATCTTCAGGAGTCCATCAGCCGGAGGGAGTCAAGAAAAAAATTGACTATGATCGGAAGAGGATGGGTAAAGGCTGGTTTTGATTTTAGTGATCTGGGCCCTGAATCTGTCGTCTATTACGAGGAAAGCGGCATTGTTCACCTGATCGGGATTGCTCCCAAAATCCTTAATGCCGATATCAATCCTTGGTTTATTCCCGAAAAGGGGATTCCCGGTTTTCAGATTTTGGACGAACGGGGTCCAGTAAATTTTCATGATGCCAAGAGGGTCAAGCAATATTGTATTGATAAATTAACGGTACAGGCTTACCAGGCCAGTATCCTTAAAAATGCCCATGACCAAGGCCAAGAAACCTTGAAAAATTTCTTTAGCCTTTTGACGGATAAGGAAATCAATCAGGTAATCTTTCATAGCAGCCCATTTACGACTTTTGCGAGGGAAGCGGCGAAAGATGAATGGATTAGCTATGCTGAAGCTTACATGTTGGACTCTCTATTGGAATTAGAAATCGGCACCATAGATTCCTTAAACCGTACTGTCCAAAACCAGTCCGTAAATAAGGGTTTTGCAAATGAACACCGCCAGATAGTACAGCATGCCCTCCATGACCTCGGTCAATATCCCTATCAGGATGGAAGGCATAATTTTGGTTTTCTATCCAAACTGTCATCTGATATAGCGCAAGACAGTTTGATCGACAAACAGGAAGAACAATTGATCCAAACATTGCGATATCAGGTGGCTTTTGATCACCAGGAAATGAAATTTATCCAAAGGGATTCCACGGAGAGGTTGGGCTATTGGATTGAGCATCCACTTCAATATTTAAAAATGTATAACACCATGCTCAGGGATTGGGAAGGGAATGGGGTCATCCCAGACAAGTTTGATACGGTGACCGTAAGTGCCAAGGATTTTGATCCTGAAATGTACCTTGATACGGTCAAAATAATAGATTATTTTAATATTGACCAAGAGTCAATAGAACTTGTTTATAGCTATAAAGCCCATTCTGAGACATTTTACTATAGCCTATATTATCCTTTAGAATTTGAATTATCAGCGTTGGAAGGCTTTATTACCTCCAAAGATGTTCCCTATGATTCAGTAGCTTACTCATCATATTCACGTTTATCGGTGGTAGAGGAAGGATTCTGGATAGTTGATCAGCGGTTAAACGAGCAATATGCCTTTCATATCAAGGTGTCTCCTGATCAACTTTTTCCAAAACATTTGACAGATAGACTACTAGGGCAGCAATTTCTCTATAGATCGGACACGGCGTATTTGGGATTTGGTGGTACAATGGGTGCTGAAACCGATAGTGCTGCGATCACTCGGGATCCACTTTCCATAGAACAGGTGAACACGGTTAGTGACTTTTTTGCTGCGTTATTGGATGCGAGAAAGAAAGAGCAAAATAAAGGTTTTGTGCAAAAAACTACCGATTGGCTTAGATCAAGGACTTCTTCCACAGCCCCAAAGACTTTATTTGTAGGCAGAAAAGGTTTCCGATTTCAGGAATAATTGTCCAAGTGGAATTTTAAACTTTACCATTATCCATTATCTTTCATATCAAAAACCAATGAATAATGTTTCCCGATGACAGCTATCCCTGAATGTTTTTATAGAATCAGTGTTAAGGCATTGATCTTTGACGAGCAAGGCCGATTTTTATTGATAAGAGAAGACAATGGAATGTGGGACCTGCCCGGTGGCGGGCTTGATCATGAGGAATCAGCTGAACAAGGTATCGAGCGTGAAATGCTAGAAGAAATGGGGATAAAGCCCTCATTTATTGCACCACATCCGAGCTTCTTCTTTTCCTTTTCCAATCCAAAAGGACTTCCCGCAGCCAATATCATTTACCGGGCAAGAATCTCACATCACCATTTTAGGCCATCGACAGAGTGTGAAGCTTTGCGTTATTTTCATCCAGCGGATATTGGGGATGTAAAGGTCTATCCCAATATTCCCATACTAATTGGTTTATTACAAGCCTGAGTTCTATCATAAAACGATATCAATTCATTGTGAGCCCTTTGTTATGAATGGTGTGTAGTAAAAGGGCGCGGCGAGTTGCCGCGACTCCTTCCCACCATCATGGATTAAGCGTAAATGTTAGGGACTGCGAGTTTTCTTAATGGTAAAATCAAGGATAAATAATTGCCACTAGGTCCCAAATTCACCAAATGTATGTTGTAACCTCCACAGATAGGAATTTTAAATCGCTTGTTGGCATATTATTGTTCCGATAAATAGAGAACTTTTTATCACTCATAAATCCAGCTTGATCCAAGGTTAGGCTTCTTCTATTTGGACAATTTTATCCTAAGTGCAGCATTTAGTCCTACGATAAGCTCGTCGTTTTCATCAAACCGTTCCCTGTAAAATGAAAAGGCTGGATCGATCACATCATAATCTTTTGCATACCAGATCCAAGAAACACTTGGCCCGACCACAAACTGTACATGAGAACTGAGGTTAGCCCCCAGGTTAAAGCTCGCCCTGGTAATGCTGTTTTCAGCGTTGAATTGGAAGAGGTAATAAGCTTCTGGGTTTAAGAAGAATATAGATCCCAGAGCAATATTGCTTCCCAGTCCAG
Organism: Echinicola rosea; assembly: GCF_005281475.1. NCBI lineage: Bacteria > Pseudomonadati > Bacteroidota > Cytophagia > Cytophagales > Cyclobacteriaceae > Echinicola > Echinicola rosea. The sequence continues at coordinate 3,808,443 of NZ_CP040106.1, forward strand.
CCCCCACAGCAAATTCATCTTCAAAATCAGGATTAAAAGATCCATTGACAGTAGTATAAAAAGCCGGTATGCCTATTTTTACGGACAGGTTATAAGGAAAGAGTTCATTATAACCCATCTCAATGGCCTGGTATCCTCCGTGCCTAACGATGGATAAAAAGCCGATTGGAAGTCCTCCTTTTTTGAGTGAATCAGCCACATTTACAAAACCCAACTGCAAGGTACTGAGGTTTCCAGTAGTGTTTACAAAACCAATTTGCGCTCCAGTAACCTCTACTGGATTAGTGTTCACGAAGCCCAGCTGGGCACCATTCAGCTTTCCGGTGGAAGTATTGATAAAGCCAGCTTGCAACCCAGTAGAGGTATTTGCCTGCGTATTGATAAATCCCAACTGAGTGCCGTTGACGGTATCAGTACTGGTGTTGACAAAGCCTGCCTGCATGCCGTTTACAGGGCCATTGGTAGTGTTGACAAATCCGAGTTGTAAACCATTTTGGTAATCACCAATGGAATTGACAAATCCAATCTGAGCACCAGTAAAAGCCTTCAGATTGGTGTTGATAAAACCAATTTGGGCGCCTTTATGGTTACCATGCCCATTATTCACAAAACCGATCAATGGATAATCAAAGCCTTCCGGAGCTTGATTGTACATTATGGTATAAATAGGAACGGAGTCGTTTTGCCCAAATGTCCACTGACTGATCAGTACCGATACTGCTGCTAATATGATTCGAATAGTTTTCATGAATATTGATTTTTATTGCTTTGTATCTAAGACACGCCAAGACGACATTACCCTGAGAGGTTTTGAAAAAAAGTATCAAGAAGGAAAAAAAGCAGCCTTCTTGGCGTAGAGGTTATTTTGACGGCTTGATGGCTTGCTTTATTGCCACGAGGACACGAAGTCACCAAGAGGGGAGTTGGGAGGTATCATGCATTCGGCGCCCTTATTTCAAAAAACCTTCGTGCCTTGGAGCCTTTGTGGCTTGCTTTATTGCCACAAAGACAGGAAGTCACCAAGAGAGGGAGTTGGGAGGTGTGATGCATTCGGAGCCCTTATTGCAAAAAAACCTTAGTGCCTTGGAGCCTTTGTGGCTTGCTTTATTGTCACGAAGACACGAAGTCACCAAGAGAGGGAGTTGGGAGGTGTGATGCATTCGGCGCCCTTATTTCAAAAAAACCTTCGTGCCTTGGAGCCTTTGTGGCTTGCTTTATTGCGATGAAGACACGAAGTCACCAAGAGGGGAGTTGGGAGGTGTGGTGCATTCGGCGCCCTTATTTCAAAAAAACCTTCGTGCCTTGGAGCCTTTGTGGCTTGCTTTATAGCGACGAAGACACGAAGTCACCAAGAGGGGAGTTGGGAGGTGTGGTGCATTCGGAGCCCTTATTGCAAAAGAACTTCGTGCCTTGGAGCCTTTGTGGCTTGCTTTATTGCCACAAAGACAGGAAGTCACCAAGAGAGGGAGTTGGGAGGTATCATGCATTCGGCGCCCTTATTTCAAAAAACCTTCGTGCTTGGAGCCTTTGTGGCTTGCTTTATTGCGACGAAGACACGAAGTCACCAAGAGGGGGAGTTGGGAGGTGTGGTGCATTCGGCGCCCTTATTGCAAAAAACCTTCGTGCCTTGGAGCCTTTGTGGCTTGCTTTATTGCGACGAAGACACTAAATCACCAAGAGGGGTGTTGGGAAGTGTGATGCATTCGGTGCCCTTATTGCAAAAAACCTTCGTGCCTTGGAGCCTTTGTGGCTTGCTTTATTGCGACGAAGACACTAAATCACCAAGAGGGGTGTTGGGAAGTGTGATGCATTCGGTACCCTTATTGCAAAAAACCTTCGTGCCTTGGAGCCTTTGTGGCCAAGCTTTAATAGCAGACGAAAACAGTGAAGATACCACTAAGCTGATCCGGTGAACGCCCCCTATTTTGTCTATGAGGTGAATCTAAAATCGTAAAAGTAAGTGGTATTGCGTTAAAAACTCAATGTTCGTGGTTCAGCAGCACAGCTGTCGGGACAACTGGCGCCAAGTGATTGGCTGCTAGATGATGACGAATTGAAGTCCTACACTCAACCCCATATACCAAGCCTGGACACGAGTGCTGTTGGAATTATCTTCGATTACCCAGCCGGGGATGTGGTTTTCCTCGGGGTTTTCCCGCATCAAAAAATTCAAGGAAGGGCCACAAAATAATTTGATATTTTTGTGCGGCGAAAAAGCAGGGAGCAACTTCATGGAAGCAAGGTTTAAGGTGGTTTCTGGAGGCCCAAACGAGGTTCTCGATACCAATTCCCCGTCCAAATCAAACCATTTGGTATTCACAAAATGGAGCCCTAAACCGGCGTCAATTGCCCAATTATAGGTGCGGTCTTCCATCGCATGGGCGAGGCCAAGAATCCCATAACTATAGGTTCCGCCAGTCCTAAAGGTAAACATGGAATACTTCGACTCATCAAAGCCAAGTGTAAAGCTCTTTTCACCCGTTTTGATAATATTGATAAGTCCAATGGGGTAGGCGCTGGAATCCGCTATATTCAGGAGGGAGGTAAGCTGGAAGCCTGTGACATCCTTACCTATATTGATCAATCCCGAAATCTGATTGTCGGTATGTCCTTCGCTGATGTTCATTAAGCCGGCCATTTGAAGGCCTGTTGCGGAGCTCGCCTCATTGTAGAGGCCGGCTAGCTGGAAGCCGGTAAAGGCCCCTGTATGGTTATAAAGTCCTGCAGCCTGAAAACCAGCGGCTTTTCCCAATGCCCGGTTGGAAATTCCGGCCAGCTGCACTCCGGAAACATCGCCTCCCACAAGGTTAAATACACCTGCTACCTGCAAGTAGTTGGCATCTTTACGGTTAATGTTAAAAATCCCCCCTAATTCCACGCCGTTGGTACCAGCAGTATATCCACCGATAATATTGAAAGAGGCATGGTTGATGGTTTGGCTATTCATCATGCCGTGGGTACTCAGCCGCGGAACCAACGACACCTGAGCAGGCATTTCTGCAAAGAAGTTTCCGATATTCAATCCCTGCATGCGCTGCCTTACACCGATCATCATTCTACCAAAAAACGTGTCCTGAAGGTTTTCTTCTCTAGTACCATTAGGATAATAGCGCAATTTTCCTTTTTTCGGGGAAGCCTCAATGTCATGAGGCGGCAGCAGCATAAAAGTGGTGTCCCGGTAGTCTTCCTTGCTCACTGTGACCATCACCGAGGAGTTAGGATCCTTCAGCTTTAGCTCAAAATAGCCATTTTTGTCGGTTATGGAAGAAGTAAGCATGCTTTGCTCATAGACACTGGCATAGGCGATCAATTCATCACTATCCAAATCTTTGATACGGCCCTTTAAGATCCAGTTGTTGCCGACCTGTTGGTCATCACCTTCTTCTAGATACAGTCGGTTTGGTGCATAGCGAATGACGATATACCCAGGTGTCTCAATAAATTCATACCCGTCTCCAAGCATTTGGTATAAGAGCTTTCTGACTGTTCCTGCATAGTTTCCCACCTGTACCAGGCTATCCTCGGGAAGGATGTTACTATTGTAGGAAAAAAAGAAGTCCTGGTCCTGAGAGACGTCCTTAAGTGCTTGGCCAATGGTGACTTCTTTCCGGTCTTTTAAGGAAACCTCCGTGTCCAAGTTACTTTGTGCTAAAAGTGTATGAATGCAGCCAAATAGCACCAAAAAAAGTCCTAAACTACATTTCGATAGCCTAAATACAGCCATATTTATTGATCATAGATTATTTAATAATGATTCTGTCAGGTTTTCTGATTACCGTTAGGCCAAAAGTAGCTTTGAGCACTTCGAGGTTGTTTTCCAACGAATCGTTTTTGAAGGTAGTCGTTAATGGTAAATTACGCAAGCGTTCATCCAAAAGGACAATATTGGCTCCATATGCCTCATTCAATACCTCTATCACACGCCAGAGCGGAGTCTGGTGAGCTTCAAAATAATCTCCTACATAATAGTTGTATAATTTGTCCTCGACAGCACTGCTGGTCAAAACCCCTTTTACCTGATTGATCAGCAGACGGTCGCCAGGTTTTAGGATACGGACTTCGTCCTCATAATTCACTTGCACGGATCCGGACTGAAGGATGACTTCGATCTGTTCCTCTTGTTTTTTGATATTGAACTTCGTGCCCAAGACAGTAACGGTAGCTTTTCCTACCTGTACTTGGAAAGGTTTACGTTCGTTTCTGGCGATTTGAAAAAAAGCCTCGCCGTCGATCAATTCGGCATTTCTAGACTTCTTTAGGATGGACTGATTAAATGATAATTTACTGGACTTATTTAACGTGATGACGCTGCCGTCATAAAGGGTATCGGTAACAGGCTTTTGGCTGGCAGCCAAGTGGAGATTGGATAGTAGTGCGTTGTCAGGTTCCATAAAGCGCACGTAAGCAAATGCTGCTACCAAGAAAACGCTTACCGTCGCGGCTATTCGGTACCACGAAGAGAAGCTAACTTCCTTTGGCTTATGGGATTTTCTTTTCTGGAAAGTCTTCCAAGCATCTTCTGTACTGATATGCTTGGAGGGCTTCAGGCTGAGGCTTTTTTCCCAAATGTATTGGACACGCTGATACCGCTTCCTATGATCGGGATGTGCCTGGATCCATTCCTGGATCTCCTGATTCTCCACTTGATCAGTCTCCTCAATGATATGTTTTATCAACTTACTATCTTCCATAAGATCAACTATTGGTAAACAAGATAAATAGGATAGGAAGGAAGTCTGCCAGTTCTATCCTGAGGTGCTTTAATGCTTTGCTCATATGGGTTTCCACGGTTTTTACGGATATGCCTAGCCGATCAGCGATTTCCTGGTATTTTAAGGATTCATACCTGCTCAATAAAAACACCTTTCGACACTTTTCGGGCAAGTCTTGCAGGGCTTTTTTGAGGACTTCCATTAGTTCACCTTCATGGCCTTCATCCAGTTGGATGCCATTGTCATTGGCTTCGTGCAGGGTGATATTCTGGTGCTTTTGTTTCACTTTTTGATGCCTAAGATGATTCATGCTATCCCTATAGACCATTTGGTAGAGATAGGCCTTGAGCGAAGATGTAATAGCGATATTTTCCCTTTTTTCCCATATTTTCAGAAATACCGTCTGGACGATCTCCTCTGCTTCATCTTCATCTTTCACCAGCATGCAGGCATACGCGTACAATGCCTGAAAATGACTTTTGAACGTCGATTCAAACAGTTCCTCATCTATCGGTGCACATATCGTATTTTCCGAAGAATATTCCACCTGGTCAATTGATTAAAAGTTTAGCTAAATTTAATCGTTTTCTTCCTTTTGTATAGGTAGGACACATGAAAAAGAAATTACCCTTACCGAAATTCTAAAAATAATTGAATTGAAAGGATGTTCTTGGCACATAGCAGATGCAATAAACACGCATGTCCTAGCCGTTTTTAGCCAATCTTCCCTACCAAATGCTATATGAATAGGGTAGCTAATCATAGTTTTCCCACCATGGATTGATTTTTAGTTTATCCTCTAATGTCCAAATTTCTCCCAATTCCGGTGTAATGACTGGTTGGGACTTTTCTTTTGCAGCGTTTACAAAGCGTTCGATCGGTTCTTTCCAATCGTGGGGAGCGAGGCCAAATCCACCCCAATGGATCGGTACTAAGATTTTGGCCTTGGCATCTATTCCTGCCTGCACACTCTGCTCTGGAAACATGTGTATCTGTGCCCAATGTTTGTAATATTGTCCACACTCCACAAACATCAGGTCGAATGGACCAAACTGTTCTCCTATGGATTTAAAATGGGTATCATAGCCTCCATCACCACTGTGATAAATGGAATGATGGGCAGTTTTGAAGATAAATCCTCCCCAAAGTGATTGGGCTCGGTCAAATGCTCCTCTACCCGAAAAATGCCGGCTTGGGGTATAGGTAATGTCGATGTCACCCAATTTGACACGATCCCACCAATCCAACTCCGTAATCAAGTTTTCATCCAATCCCCACTTTACCAAGTGCCTGGATACACCCAAGGCTACAAACCAGTTTTTTACGCGCGGAATAAGTTTTTTTATGCTTACCAGATCTAAGTGATCGTAATGATCATGGGTAATTAGAATAGCATCAATAGGCGGTAATGTATCGATCAGCTCCAAGGTGCCGTTGCTGAAGCGTTTTGTTCTTATCGGCGCGATGGGAGAGGCATCATCACCAAACATGGGATCAATTAAAATGTTCTTTCCTGCAAGTTGGAGCAACAGAACGGAGTGCCCGTACCATACGAATTTTGGATTTAGGTCACTTTTTTCGAACTTCGCTTTATCAAATTTTTTAACGGGTAATACCTCTTGGGGCATTTTTGATTTTCTTTTGGAAAAGTTGTCCTTGAGTACTTCCGGGAGGCTCCCAAGGCTAAAACCCATAAGGGTGGGAGAGAGGTTATGGAATTTTTTATCCTTCCAAGCAGGGGAGTTTTTGAATTTTTCTAAGTCTTTTTTGCGTAATGATGCCCCGAATTGTGCTTTTAATGACATATTTATGCTTATTTTAGGAAAAGTAATGAAATTGATCTAAGTTCATGAATTATAAACTAGAACCACAAATTTTAGTTTTTTCTCTAATTGCCGTTTTCTTATACGCCAACAATTTTTAATATGTTGTATAAAGCTTTAATAAAGAAAGGATATCGTCCGCTGACAGACAATATCAGGGAGCTATTATCCATGATGGGATTTGACGTGGTGTCTTCTAATTCGGAAAAGAACCAAGACACCGGTGCCCAAGAAAAATTAGATTTGGTTGTGGATATGGTAGATGAAGAAATTCCTTATGAGGAGTTTATGGAGATATACGGTGGGTATAATTCAACTGGAATACCTACTATCCTCATCACAGATACAGAATTCAACAGCAATATTGTGAACAATTTGCCGGATGGAAGTGACGTTTGTATTTTGTCAAGGCCTTTTACTTACGAAAAACTCAAAAAGGCAGCGATGCCTAAAGAAAAGAAAAATGAATAGGGGACCTTATTAAGTTAAAATAACAGTTATATCTTTTTGATCAATGGATTGAATGCCTTGGAGCCAACCATTACTTTATCGCCTAAATTTAGGCTTTTGCCTTCATCCATATCACATACTACTTTTACCAATTCACTTCCTATTTTGATATGAATAATATACACAACATCTTCCTTGTGAATGGCGATGACTTCTCCATGAAACTGGAACTTGGCACTGGTGAGACCGTTACCAAACAGCTCCTTCGGTGTGCATTTACGCTGTATTTTACCATTGTTCATTTCGATGACACTATCCGATAATTTAAGGATTTCACCCACATCATGACTTACCAAAATAGTAGTAAGGGCATACTTTTGGTGAATGGAGAGAATATATCCCTGGAGTTTTTTTCTCATGGCGTGGTCCAGGGCGGATAGGGGCTCATCCAACAATAGAATATCAGGCTTTACTGCCAGTGCCCTGGCCAATGCCGCACGCTGCTGTTGTCCTCCTGATAGTTGTGATGGACGAAAGTCCGCGAATGGTACGAGGTCCATGCTCTCCAGCAGCTCCATCAAAAAGTCCGTGTCCTTTGGATCAGCAAGGGCAAAGACGATATTTTCCTTTACGGTCATGTTTGGGAAAAGGGCATAATCTTGGAACAAGTACCCCAGTTTACGTTTTCCGGGAGGGACATGGAGATTCTTTGCGGAATCAACCCAACACTCACCTGCTACCGTCATGTATCCATCATCTGGTTTCATTAGACCACTGATCAACCTTAAGGTAGAGGTTTTTCCTGATCCAGAAGGACCAAACAAGGTGATAAACTGTCCTTTGGCTATAGCAAGCTGGATGTCCAGTACCATGGCTGCACCATCAGATGCCAATGTTTTTCGGAGGTTTAAATCGATCATTTGGTGAATTGTTTGAAATAGCCGCCGTTGTACAGGTAAACGCAGAGAAGTGTAACAAAAGACAATAACACTAAAATGATGGAATAGTGGTTTGCAGCAGCATAATTTAGGCTTTCCACCTCGTCATAAACCGCAATGGAAGCTACTTTTGTCCTTTCAGGAATGTTACCTCCGATCATCAAAACTACCCCGAATTCACCCATGGTATGGGCAAAAGTAAGAATACATGCGCTAAGGACAGCGGGTTTTATATTGGGCAGCAGTACCCTTCTGAGGATGGTCCATCTACTTTTACCCAGTATAACCGCAGCTTCTTTCATACTGGGCGAAATGCTCGACAAACCAGATTGTAGCGGCTGCACCATAAATGGCAGACTATAAATGCAGGAAGCAACCACTAATCCTGAAAAGGTAAATACAAGTTTAAGCCCAAAAACATCGTCCAGCCAGCTTCCAAAGGTATTTTGAGGACTGAAGGCCACCAGCAAATAAAATCCCAAGACCGTTGGGGGCAATACCAAAGGCATGCTGACAAGGGCTTCCACGACAGGTTTGGCCTTGATACGCGTTTCCGATAGCCAATATGCCAGTGGCAATGCAACGATAAAGAGCACTAAAGTGGTGATCAAGGCTAACCTTAGGGTCAATATAATGGGAAACCAATTCATGCAAGCGGAGCTAGAATAACTTCATTGGATTTTACCATAGCGGTGATCGTCATGCCCGGTGTCAATGCTTCCAAAACAGCAGATGTGCTGCTGATAAGGGCCACAAGATTGCCGCAAGACGTGTTGATGGATAACCTGCTAAGTAATTTCCCTTTTTTGATCTCCAGGATTTTTCCTGATATCCTGTTCTCAATGCTCAAACCTGAATGTCCTGCAGTTCCAATAATGGTTTCCGTTTCTTTAAAAAGTACTTGAATAGGTGTACCTTCTTTAAGGTAAGGAGCAGAAGCAGGGGTGTCGATGACCAAAGACTGCATTTCAACTTGTCCCGCTAACTGTATCGTCACAATGGACATTTGTCCACTACTGATGATTTCCTTGATATGTCCTGTAAGTTGATTCATGGATGACACCGCCAATTTACAAAGAATGGACGGAAGAAATATTATGATCAGCGTGGCATTTGATAGCCATATTCCTTTAATATTTTTTGGGCTTCCTCCGTAAATAGGTATTCATAAAAGTGTATTGCTCCACTATTTTCACTTTCATTTCGTTTGATGATCACCGCAGCTTGCTTGATGGGGCTGTAATCACCCTCATTCAAAAAAAACCACTTTCCCTTTCCGATCATCCTTGGAGATTTGACCACGGAAAGTGACGTGAACCCCATTTCAGCGGATTTGGACAATATATACTGGTTGGTCTGTGAGATACTTTCCCCAAATACCAGTTTATCGTTGAGCACTTCCGCCAGCTTGTTCTTTTTCAGCACCTCCATCGCTGCCAAACCATATGGTGCTGTTTTGGGATTGGCGATAGCAATATGGCTAATGTTCGGATCAGACAGCATTTCTAGGCTGGGGCTGAGCTCATCGTCCAGCGTCCACAGGACCAGTGCCCCATGGGCATATATTTTTGGAGGAGCGCTTGCCAGTCCAGCGTCATGGATGGCTTTGGGGTATTTTACATTGGCCGCAACAAATATATCGTAAGGTGCACCCCCTTTGATCTGCGCGGTCAATTTACCGGAACTGCTGACTACCATTTGACAGGCAATACCCGATTCGGCTTCGAAGGCTTTTATCAGTGCTTCCATGGCAAATTGCATATTGGCCGCTGTGGCAATGGTGACTTTTTCGTTATTCCCAGCTTGACAACCGGTCAAGGCCATCACGACCAGCAGTAAATAGTGAATGGGTTTCATGGATTTGCCAAATTAATGTTCTTTATTCCTGCTTCATAAATCAGTTCTTTGTTTTTTTCAATCAAGCAAGTTATGTCACCCTTAGAACCATACTTCCGATCATTTCATGCAAAAATACGCTTTATCCTAGGCGGGCAATAACTAATGACCAAAATTTCGACTACAAAAATAAAGTTCATCTGCACTATAATGGTGGATTGCCCTGGGGCTTCTCAGGGTAAAATCAATAGGAATATACTATTGATGGTTAAGGTACATTTCCAGATCAGCCAGTCGGTTATTGATTTCGGTAATTGCTTCTGAATTAAGCTCATCGAGGAGCTGTGTTGATGCTTGTGAAATCGCTTCCCGCTCCAATTTTGCAGAAATGCTGGCCAGCTGCTCCATGCACAGTGAATTGGCCGAACTGTAAAGCTTATGGGCAATTTTGGAAAGATCAGGGTTTTCTGATCCAGGAAGCATTTCCAATTTGTCTTTTGTTTTTAAAAGTTCTTTCTTACTTATGGTTAGCAATTGCCTGAATATAGGGTCTTTCATGTCTTTGAATCCCATCACTTGCTGTAACTTTTGGATGTCAAATAGCGCAGGGGCTGAAGAAGTAATGGGGTGTTCGTTTTGCTCAGTGGAAGCTGTGGAAAAATTCCATTTTTCCAAGAGACGGATAAGGTCTGCCTCTACAAATGGCTTTGCAATAAAATCATCCATTCCCGCTTCGAGGCACCTTTCTCGTTCTCCTTTTAAGTTTCCCGCAGTAAGGGCAAAGATCAATATGTTCTCATTTTTATAAGTTTCCCTGATTACCTTTGTGGCTTCATAACCGTTCATTTCAGGCATTTGTACATCCATCAAAATCAAATTTGGCAGGCGTTCTTCCATCCGTTCCAAGGCTTGCTTACCGTTGTTTGCTTCCATTACAGTGGTATCAGGGGAGATATTATGAATGACGGTTTTTCCTAATAGCAGGTTGATGGCATTGTCTTCGACAATTAAAATGGTGTTTTTCCCGTTGAGCAGTAGACTTTCATAGTCATTTTTATTTTTAGATGGTCTGGTATTACCATGGCTGTTTTGTTGTACTTTGAGAAGCGTGTCATACATTTCCTGCATTTTGATCGGCTTGATCAATCGCAGCGGAATGTTCAGCTCTTTGGATGCTTCACTGATTTTCTTATCCTCAGAAGAGCTGTGAAGAAACACGATAGGCTGCTTTTCAAAATTTCCCCGTATTTTTCTTGCGGTATCGATTCCATTGAGATAGGGCATTTGAAAATCTAAAAGGATGACATCATAGCGTTCCCCATCCACTAATTTCTGGATCGCTTCAAAACCATTTTTGGCCTGATCTGTTTGAATGCTTTTTAGGGCCAGCATCCGCTCTATGATCATGCGGTTGTTGGCATTATCATCCACAATCAAGACCCGCTGTAAATTAAGGTCATAGGCCTGAGGGGTAGGGAGTCCATCTTCACATTTGACGTTAAGGTCAAAATAAAACGTACTTCCTTTTCCTGACTGACTGGTCAGCTGTAGCTTGCTTCCCATTAATTCCAACAAACGATTGGAAATGGTAAGCCCAAGTCCTGTTCCCCCGTACTTTTTGGTGGTGCTGACATCCTCTTGGGTAAACGCCTCGAATATTTTGTCCTGCTTATCGGCCTTGATGCCTACGCCCGTATCACGGACGGAAAACCGGATGCCCATTTCCCCATTGTGATTTATTTTTGTTAGCGGGGTGATTTTGAGTTCTACCTCTCCCGTATCGGTAAATTTAGAGGCATTGCTAAGTAAATTCACCAATATCTGCTTTAACCGCACACTGTCAATCCAAGCATATCGAGGAATATTGGGAGAAATGTTGAGCAACATTTCCAAGCCCTTCTGATGGATGACATAGGTGATGATATCGCTGGCTTGTTCTGCCAGTTCGTACAGGTCATTCCGTTCCAAGTCCAAGTCGAGTTTGCCTGCTTCGATTTTGGAAAAATCCAATATATCGTTAATGATGTTTAGGAGCGAGTTGGCAGACTGGTTGACAATCGTTAGGTATTGTTCTTGCCTTTCATGGAGCTCTGTTTTTAAGACCAAATCACTAAATCCAATGATCCCATTGAGAGGGGTACGGATTTCATGGCTCATATTGGCAAGGAATTCTGATTTTGCCCTGTTCGCTTGTTCGGCATGAAGCTTTGATTTTTCGAGATCACCTCGCTGAAGACGAGCTTCGGTGACGTCTTCAGTGAGCATTAATATCCCTCCAATATCATCTTTTGAATAATACCAAGGTCTTATCTCCCATCTTACGTACTGGTCATATGACCAACCGTCTGGCCGCCAGACATCTTCGTCACAGCAGATAACTTTCCCGCTTAGGCCTCGTTTATGGATTTCTTTCCATCGATCAGAGGTGTTTGTGAAGATGTCATAGTAACATTTTCCTATAATATCCTGTCCTTCCAGTCCATACATTTCCAACCACCTGTCACTGTAGGCCACAAATTTCAATTCATTGTCAAGCATGGCGACTGAGGCGGGAACATGCTTGACAAAAGATTTTAGCCTTGCCCGTTCGATCAAGAGTTTCTTGGCAGCATTTTTCTCCTCCGTAATATCAGTGGCCACACCCAAATAGCCATTGATCTCTCCATGATCGTCCTTCATGGGAGTCAATGTGAGTTTTACCGAGATACGGCGCTTGTCTTTATGGATGTATGTCCACTCTTTGGATTCCGATCCTGCGATCCTTGCTTCATAGACAAAGGCCAATCTTTCGTCAATTTCCTTATCGTATTTTTCTTTTAGCTGATGGACTTGTTTTCGGATTTCTTCTTTACAATGGAATACTTCGGGCGTACCTATGCCGATCATCTCAGCAGCAGTATAGCCTAGCATCTTTTCCGCTCCTTTGTTAAAAAGTCTAATGATGCCTTTGGCGTCTGTAGAAATAATGGCCACATCTGTAGAGGTATTCAGGACATCCTCTAGGAGTTTTTTAGTATTGATGATATTCTCTTCGGCGATTTTGGCCATTGTGATATCTTGTATCGTACCGAATATCCGGATACATTTTCCGTCTTCAAATTTTGGTTCGCCAATGGTTCTTACCCATATTCGGTTTCCTTTAGCTGTTATCAGCTTTAATTCCAGGTCATACGGTTTATTCTCCTTTCGGGCAAGGGTAACCGCCTCCTCTATCACGTGTTGGGATTCTTCCGTATCGAAAAAATCAAACGCATTCTCCAATGTCGGTATGAAATCATTTTCCACCTCATGGATTTCACGAGTGATGTCTGTCCAAAAAAGTGCATTGGTGGTACAATCCATTTCCCATCCACCAACACGCGCCACTTCATTTGTCTTGTGATATATTGCTTCAAGATTCCTTTTAGGGAGGACTGCTCCTGTTGGACTGGGTTTCTCTATGATATCATCCAGCAATCCACCTATTGTGTTGGCGATGAATAGCAGGGAGTTTTGCTGTTTTGGCTTAAGTTTTACCTCTTCAGAAAAGAATAGGAGCAAATAGGCCTCGATTTTTTTATGTACCGCTATTGCATTCAATCGGTAGTAATATTGTCCATCAGGCATGGATCTGATAGGAATAGGCCGATCTTCTGGTTGCGTTGCTTTTTTGTTTATTCGATCTGCGACAATGACCTCATATCTATCCTTTTGATCTTCTTTTAATCCAATGGAACTAATGAGCCTATATTTACTTCCGTCATATATCTCCAAGGCCACCGCATGACTATTGGAGGTAAGCCTGGCCATCTCTAGCCATTTCTTAAGTGAATCATCGGAAAAAAAGAGAGGTATCTGTAAGGACGCTTTAAATTGCATTGAAGGAAGAAGATATGTTCATTTTTCTCCATTCAATAAGCACTTTTTTTACCTATTAAAAAAGCATTAGCTTAAGTATGGTTTGAAGTCCTTTTTTCTAGCATTGAAGCTCCAAAACCTGCTTTTAACCCACGTGGTGAATAATGGTCAAATCAATTGAATCAAGTTAAAGCAAGGAAGCGAATAGGAGATCGGCATGGTAGAAAGGGCATTTATAATGCCACCTAGCAGTAAAGTCCTCCCCGCAGGAATATAACTTGACACTAATAATAACCATAGTTATTGGTGACTAGTCTAAACTGGTTCATTACTTTATACGTAGCCCGGGTCAGGTCAAGATTAATGCTGGGAGAATTTACATCAAAATTAGCAGCTGTATATCCTTGCCAGATGGTTTTGTTCTTTTTATAATCGATGACATAGATGATCAGCATGCCTTCGTTTTCATAGTATTTTATGTTTTCATAGTCTTCGCCCTTTTTACGGTCTTCTTCATCCTCTTCTTCGTCTTCCTCTTCCTCTTCTTCACGCAGTTTCTCTTCTTTCAATATTTCCATTCCTCTCACAGACAGCCAATTGTCAAAATCTGGCTGGATGTATCCTCTATAGCGGATCTGATTGATAAAGAGTTTGTAATAGATAAGAATATCAGGCTTTTCTATTTGCTGACTAAAACCTTGTGAATTTAACCGTGAAACGATGGTTTTGTTGATGACAGGGATATGTTTGATCGAATCAGTCCCAGTATCTTCCATAAATGCAAAAGTCTTGTACTTCTTGAAGTTACCGCGATAGTCATAGTCGTATTCGGCCACAAAATCCTTGGATGAAAAGCAAGCCGTAAATAGAAATAGCGTCAGGGCGATGCATAAGTTAGCTTTTTTCATTTTGTAATAATTTTCGTTTTAATTTAAACCATAAGTACTCTGAACAATTTTAGTTTCTGGTTTCGTTTTGTTGTCAAAAAAATGGTAATTCGATCAAGGTGAAAACGTAAAATCCGATATTTCTAATATCACCCTCATACTTGCTGAATATTAGTGAATTACAGGCTTAAATCAAAATTAAAAATCCCTTAAGATGCTTATTATATTAAAAAATGTCAATTATTTTTTGCATATAACCTAATATAAAGTGCCAGTATGAAAAAATGCTGGCTTTACGACTTTTCACCATTCGGAAAGTGGCCGTATTGGCTATACTTCTTCTTCAGGACGGAAGCGCATGTACTCAGGATAGGGAAATGCGTGCAATAGTTCACCATGTTCGATACGTTCCTGAATGGCTTGCCAATGTTTTGGATCAAAGAGTAACTCGTGAAAATCAAAAAAGTGGGGCTTTACATCGGCCCGCCCAATCATAAATCGCCTAAAATCTTCTGGAAAAACATCGTTTTTGGCGATTTCATACCAAGGCCTCGAAGCATAGATCTGATCAAAAGTCACAGGCTTGGGCTTTATACGGAAATTCATCTTGGTCAAAAACTCAATTTCGTCGTAATCATAAAAAATTACTCTTTTTTGCCGGGTGACACCAAAATTTTTGGTCATCATGTCGCCAGGGAAGATATTTGCTTTAGCCAGCTGAAGAATGGCATTGCCATATTCTTCTACGGCAATTTTAGCATCTTCCAGGTTACAGGTTTCCAAGTACATGTTTAGCGGAGTGAGCCTCCTTTCTGTATATAAATGTTTGATATACAGCGTGTCACCTTTTATTTCTATCAAGGAGTTTACGGTGTTTCTAAGTTCTTTTAACAATTCCGGGTGCACCCTGTTCAGTGGGATCTGGAAGTATTCAAATTCATGGGTGTCAGCCATTCTTCCTACCCGATCATGCAGGGAAACCAAGCGGTATTTCTCTTTTACTTCTTGCCGGGTCATGTTTTTGGGAGGGTCAAAATGATCCTTGATGACTTTGAAAACGATGTTGTAGGAGGGTAGTGTAAACACCGTCATCACCATCCCCTTGATCCCTGGTGCTATGGTGAACAGGTCATCACTGGTATGGAGGTGGTTTAGAAAATCCCTGTAAAATTCAGTCTTGCCGTGCTTATTAAAACCAATGGCATTATAGAGCTCATAGACCTTTTTGTGGCGGATCACCGAATTGAGGAAAGCGACAATCTGGGAGGGGATTTCAGTTTCTACCATAAAATAAGAACGTGTATAACTGAAAATAGCACTCATGAGATTGGGATCAAAGATCAAGGTGTCCACATAGATTCCCTTAGGGCCATTGAGAAAAGGAATGATAAAAGGCATCCATTTTCCTCCCAGAAAAGTCCTTCCTATTAAATAGGCAGCTTTATTACGGTAAAAGACCTGCTTCAAAACCTGTGTGGTGGTGTTATCGTCCACTTGGTAGCGGGTCAGGATTACCTCCCTAATACTCCTTACCAAAAACTGTACATCCTTTTCACGTTGGTAATAGGGAGCTTTGAAGTCAAAATCCTCCAGGATTTTCCTGATGATCTTTTGTACGCCCCACTGTGAGGGGTAATTATGGAAAAGAGGTTCTTGGGGATGGATTTCACAGGAATCATATCCTTCCACCACAAACATCAGCTCCTCATCTATGGAAAGATCAGAGACCGCCTTTCGAATGACTGAATTATAAAAGGACTCTGCAAGTTCTTTGTCTTTACGCTGGTTGATATTTATGGAGAAAGCTGTTTTTACCTCCATCCAAAACTGCCTGTCCTTCAAATAATCCCCGTAACATTCCCTGCAAGAGGCAACTACTTCATTTACACAATCCTTATAAAGGCGAAGGCGCTGTCGGTGGTTCAGCTGTACGCCATCCCAGTCCCGTTCCCTAAAGTAGATTGGAGCTCGTTTGGTATGCTCATGAAAGGCAGTGATGTACTTATTGTAAGCCTTTATAATTTCCTGAACTACGAGCGGTTGGGTGGCTGTACGCATGAAAGATTATTTAGCATTCAAAACTTAATTTCGAATATAAATAAAAGTCTAGTGATTTACAGCAGAATGAAGTCCTTAAGTACGGATTTGGATAAAGATTTTTTTATGTTTTGCGGGACAATATTCTTGTAAGGTATTTTAACAAAAACCGTATATTTTTTGGCAAATTAACATATAATTAATATGGAAATACTGTATTTGATTGGCTACCGTATTTGGTAAATAATACTTGTTTAATGGCTATTGCAATCGTTTGTTTGCTTATTGGGAATTATTTTTTACCTTTCCATAACATTATTCAATCTTTTTGAATAATTCAACAATAGGTTTAATAGGTTTGATAGTAAAAAAAGGTCGGTACACTGTGCAGACCTTTTTTTTTGCCCATTTGGCAAGCTGATTAGAGGAGTAATTGGCGATCAAGCGGAAATGTAATGGGCTGATTTTTTTTAAACAGGAAAAGCCAATTTGTTTAACAAAGGTCTTGGTGAGCAGTTTGTTTCTGATGATATTAAGCGTAATCATTTTACTTTTTCCTCAATCATTCCATCTTTGACATGGTGTTGGGTTAACCATTCAAATTTGCATGGTTCTGCAGCCCAACTGTCGGAAACACTGTGCAATTGTCAATCTTTGTTCATCTTTATTGCTTTTCTAGTTCTGCATTTGAAGCACGAACTGCTGAGAAAGGCATTTGTGCCTCATTGCAGTGTAGCCCCCAGAATATGGCTTGATCCGGAATTTGGCACTTGTTCTAAATAAAAAACTTGAATAGTTTTAAGGTTATGAAATTGGAAGAGGTAATTCATAAGTTAGAAGAGAAGGTCAAGCGTCCACTGCCCGGGAAGGAAGGCCAGGTAAAGATGGCACCCCAGCCACTGGACAATGCGCGATTTGCCCAGCATGACCTAACGTACGCTCGGGAAGGGGCGGTTTTGATCCTACTATATCCAAATGGAAATGACTGCTGGATTCCTTTCATCAAAAGACCAGAGTATGATGGTGCTCACGGAGGTCAAATCTCTCTTCCTGGAGGGAAGAAAGAAGAAGCCGATACCAATCTCCAAGAAACAGCTCTTAGGGAAACAGAAGAAGAAATAGGGGTGCCGGCGCAAGATGTGCAGGTAATAGGAAAACTGTCCCAATTGTACATTCCGCCAAGTAATTTCTTGGTCACGCCTTATATTGGTTTTGTGGAGCAGATGCCTACGTTTATTCCTGATCCGCGTGAAGTGTCCAGGGTGATCCAGTGTGATTTCAAAACGTTGCTGGATCATAACGCCCGCAAAGAAACCACCATCCAGGCAAGAAACAATACAAAAATCCATGCGCCTTATTTTGATATTGATGCGGAAGTGGTCTGGGGTGCCACGGCCATGATCCTAAGTGAGCTGATGGTGATTTGGGAAAAGTGAAAAGCCGGTTTGTTATCACTTTTCGGTCAATTATCAATGCCTATACTTCAGGGGGTAGGAGCTTCGATATGTGTCAGATGATTTTTTTTTAAGGTAGGTTTTGTTTCTTTTGTACTACTTAATGTTCTATTGAATTTGATACTCCATGCAGGAAAGCACTCCTTTGATCACCAATGATGCTGTAGTATTAGGCATCCTTGTCGGCATTCTGGCCATTGTATTTGGTACTGCAGCCAGTAAAAATGCCCTTTGGCAAAAGTTTTATAGGGTGGTTCCTACTGTCCTATTATGCTATTTTTTGCCTTCTATTTTGAATACACTGGGGGTTATTTCAGGGGAAAGCTCTCAATTGTACAGAATTGCTTCCCGCTATCTATTGCCCGCCTCATTAGTTTTGCTTACGTTAAGCATTGATTTTAAGTCAATACTAAAACTGGGGCCCAAGGCACTTACCATGTTCTTGGCCGGAACTGTGGGCATCATCCTGGGTGGCCCCTTGGCTTTGTTGCTGGTTTCGCTGTTTGACCCAAGCGTGGTCGGCGGTGTAGGGCCTGATGAAGTATGGAGAGGACTATCGACCATCGCCGGTAGCTGGATTGGCGGTGGTGCCAACCAAACAGCAATGTACAGGACTTTTGAGCCTAGCGGTGAGCTGTTTAGCCAGGTCATTGCTGTAGATGTGGTAATGGCAAACCTGTGGCTGGCATTTCTGCTATATTGGGCTGCCAACCCCGGACGCATCGACAAGTTGTTCAAAGCAGATAGTTCGGCCATTGATGCCCTTCAGAAAAAAGTGGAAGCTTATCGGGGAAGCATTATGAAAATTCCAAGTATGGCGGATACTTTAATGGTGCTGGGCGTTGGGTTTGGTATTACTGGATTGGCGCATTGGCTGGCTGATTTTATCGCACCTTGGATAGGAACTAATTACCCTCAGCTGGAAAAATATTCTTTGGATTCGCCTTTCTTTTGGATTGTGATTATCGCTACGACCGGTGGTCTGATCTTGTCTTTTACAAAAGCCAGAAACCTGGAAGGAGTCGGGGCGAGTAGATTGGGAAGTGTGCTGCTTTATGTGCTTATCACTACCGTTGGGATGCAGATGGATTTGTTTGCGATACTGGACAATCCTACGCTATTTGTAGTAGGAGGGCTGTGGATGATTTTTCATATCACGATCATGCTGGTAGTGGCCTATCTGATCAAGGCACCGTTTTTTTATGTTGCTGTTGGGTCACAAGCTAACGTTGGGGGGGCTGCTTCTGCACCGATCGTAGCCTCTGCATTTCACCCATCATTGGCTCCTGTTGGGGTTCTGTTGGCCGTTTTTGGGTACGCTGCGGGTACTTATGGAGCTTATTTGTGCGGACTGTTGTTACAAATGGTGTCTAACCTTTAATAAAACATGGGAAAGTTCAGGAAATTTATATTCGTTTGTGCTGGATCTGATTGTAAAAAAAATGGCTGTAAGGGACTATTAAAGGATATCCATGAGCTGACCAAACTGGATACTCATAAAGGAAAATATAAAATTGTCAAGACCAAATGCATGGATTTTTGCAAAACTGGTCCCATGGTCGTAATCAACAATGAAGTGATCAAAAAGGGAACCAGGGAAAAGATTCATCAAATCTTGGAAGGAAAAAATACCCTGGATTAAATCATCCGTATCCTTCACTACTGCTCAGGACACGGATGACAGTCGATGTGGAAAACCCAATGGAAATTATTTGGGTTCGACAAAGACTGCTGTGCCGCTGGCGGTCACCATGAGCATGCCATCCCGGATCGTTTCATAATCCAAATCTACACCTACCACGGCATTTCCTCCCATCGCTTTGGCCTGCATTTCCATTTCCATCAAGGAAGTAGATTTTGCTTCTTTCAGTACTTTCTCATATGTGCCGGATCGGCCACCCACAATATCGGTAATACTGGCAAAAAAATCCCTGAAAACATTTGCTCCGATAATCGTTTCTCCTGTGACAATTCCACAATATTTTTTGATATCATATCCTTCCACTGAAGGAGTAGTTGTTGTAATCATACTATAGGTTTTTTAATTATTAAAGAGTTAAAAACTTAAACAGGAAAGTCAATATACTACAAAATCAAATATAATGTATTCATTTTGGCGCAATATCTGTGGTAGGTAAGTGGCTTAAAAAAGAACGGAATAAAGGTATGTTTAAAGAAGTATTGGTGCCGAGTACACCTAACAAGGAATTAAGCAGGGGTGGTTTAATTAATAAAATACCAGTTAAATTGTAAAAATCACATATTGACACTAAAGGTTTACCAGTGACAGGTGACCTATAAACATGATGAAAAGTTATCGTCTTTTAATATTAAAATGATATTTTTGAGCTGAAAATTCACCTGATGAGGACTATTGTTTTAATTTTTATCCTGCTAAGCTTTGCTGAAGGGGCCTTGGCCCAAGTTGCCAGGGGCTATCAGCGAACCTCCTTTAACGTTTACTATGGTACCTCGGGAGCAAATCTTCAAGGATTGAATGAGCTCCTTGAGAGCCATGGACAGGCACCTATGCCCAATAATTACAGGTCCTATGGCCTGAGTTACCAAACTAGGTTTAATGATTTTATCGTAGGGGCTGAGTTGTATCAAAACAATGGTGTAGCAACACCATTTAATGATTATGAATTGGATTACCGCACGACCCGGGCATTTATTAACTTTGGCTACAGCTTTACTGAGGAAGGGAAGTTTCACCTGATCCACTATATGTCCATTGGTATGGGCTATCTAAATGTGGAAATGCTCCAAGAAAGGGAAGGGGAGACCTTGGACCAGTTTTTGGCCAATCCGGCACATGGTTTTATCCTAAGGAAAAATGACATTAATAAGGGAAGCCAGTTTATGGGAGGGTTTTTGACAGAAATTGGCTTTGAAGTGGGCTATGACCTTAACCTCCTGCCAAGTGAAGAAGTGGTCACCATGATCGCAAAAGTTGGTTATTCCTTTAACCCATTTGAGGAATCCTGGAAGATTAACGGGATAAACTTTGACAACCTGCAAAGCGGCGCTTTTGTGCGATTGGGAGCAGGGATAAGCCTTCCCGAAAAAAACTATTTTTACAGGGATGCTTCGCTCGGGCTACACTTGCTGTATGGGGCGCACTTCACCAGACCCAACAAGCTAAACAGTCATTTGAAGGAAAATGGATTTGAGCCTTTTGAAGGGATTCCGAAGAACCTTGGGCTTAAGATTTTGGGCGAAAACAGAGGATTTCTTTACGGTATTGATTTGTATAACCTGAACATGGAAGGAACTGCTGATCAGGATTACGACCAAAGCCTGAGCAGCTTACGGATTTATGGGAATTTTGGTGCTAAACTTATTGATATTTATAACTGGGAAGTGGGGGCCGTGGGAGGCCTGGGATATGGAAACGTTCGATATAGTTTGTTACATCAGCGAAA
The DNA here is from genome assembly GCF_005281475.1 of Echinicola rosea. Classification (NCBI taxonomy): domain Bacteria; kingdom Pseudomonadati; phylum Bacteroidota; class Cytophagia; order Cytophagales; family Cyclobacteriaceae; genus Echinicola; species Echinicola rosea. The sequence goes on from NZ_CP040106.1 coordinate 3,829,842, forward strand.
ATTAGCTTTTCCTGACTTGATTGACCTGCCTGATTATGACGGGGAGTTGCGCAATGGCGGATTAATGGCCAAGCCAGAAATCTACTTAAGCCGTGTATTTCCACTTTCGAAAAAAAACAAACTGGCCCTGGTGGGGTCGGTATTTGGAGGGATGGAAATTCCTCTTGGGAGCTATAAACTCGGTACTGTAAGCATGTCCCAGTTTATGTCAAATCCCTATTTGCAATTAGGCATAGGAATCCGGCCTTAACAGCCTTGAGCATAATCCAGAAAGGGTGGCAAGTTCATCCTCCAATTGTCCCAAAAAGTAACTAGATTGAAAATCTCCCGCCCTTGTATCTTTTCCTAAAGGATTATCCACTTTCTTAACTGTTAAAAAGTTTCCCACGGATTTCTCGAATTCTTGTGGGAGTACATGTTTTCCTAAATAAAATTGTGGGTTTGCAATTTTTTTCCACCAATTCATGTTAACTTTGGAATTGCTTATCGAGAAAGACCGAGGGAAGGGCCCTATGACGTCTTAGCAACCTGATCAGACAAGGTGCTAACTCCCATCCTGAGCTTGTCAGGAAAAGATGAGCGGTAGATTATTGTTTTTCTATCGGTTCTTTGCTCGGTACAGCTTTTCTTACTATTAATGAGCGCATGAATACACGAACCGACATATTACTTCAGCAAGTTGAAAAGAGAATCCTTATTTTGGACGGTGCCATGGGCACTATGATCCAGCGGTACACCTTGGAGGAGGATGATTTCAGGACGCCTGCTCTGGCCGGTCACCCCAAAGCACTTAAAGGCAATAATGATTTATTGTCATTGAGCAGGCCCAAGATTATCCGGGATATTCACGATACGTACCTGGAAGCCGGTGCTGACATCATCGAGACCAATACATTCAGCAGTACCTCTATTGCTCAAGAAGATTATGACCTTTCGCATTTGGCATATGAACTCAATGTAGAATCGGCAAAAATTGCCAAGGAAGCAGCCTTGGTCTATAGTCAGAAGACACCAGATCAGCCTCGTTTTGTGGCTGGGGCAGTGGGGCCTACCAATAGGACAGCCTCTATCTCCCCAGATGTCAATGATCCCGGCTACAGAGCCATTAATTTTGATCAACTCGCGGAAGCATATGCAGAGCAGGTGAGGGGGCTTTTGGATGGTGGTGTCGATATCATTTTGGTGGAAACCATATTTGATACATTAAATGCAAAAGCAGCATTATTTGCCATCCAAGAGGTCTTTGAGGAAAAGGATATGCCGCTTTTGCCAGAAGAAGGAGGGATCCCTGTTATGATTTCCGGAACTATCACGGATGCTTCCGGGAGGACATTGAGTGGACAGACGACCGAAGCTTTTTTGATTTCGGTTTCGCATGTACCTTTGATGAGTATTGGGCTGAATTGTGCTTTGGGGGCAAAGGAACTAAGGCCATATTTAAAAGTATTGGCTGAAAAAGCACCGTTTTATGTTAGTGCCTATCCCAATGCCGGACTTCCCAATGAGTTTGGTCAATATGACCAAACCGCTACGGAAATGGCCGAACAAGTAGAAGAGTTTCTCAAGGATGGATTGATCAATATCTTGGGGGGCTGTTGTGGCACTACCCCAGAACACATCCGTGTGATATCGGAAGTAAGTAAAAAGTACAAACCCAGGAAACTAGCGTTTATATTAGAAGAAGAATAGTGGGAATGGATAAGAATATTAGAAATAGCCAGCTCAAATTATCAGGGTTGGAGCCATTGGTGTTTACACCTGAATTGAATTTTGTCAATATAGGTGAGCGAACCAATGTTACCGGATCAAAGAAATTCGCCCGTTTGATCCTCAATGGACAATTTGATGAGGCCTTGGAGGTAGCCCTTGACCAAGTAAGGGGTGGGGCACAGGTCCTCGACGTCTGTATGGACGAAGGAATGCTGGATGGTGAAGCAGCCATGGTGAAGTACCTTAACTTAATCGCTTCAGAACCTGAGATCAGCAGGATCCCCATTGTGGTGGACAGCTCGAAATGGAACATTATTTTGGCTGGCCTAAAATGTATCCAGGGCAAAGGCATTGTCAACTCCATCAGCTTGAAAAACGGCGAAGAGGAATTTATCCATCAAGCCAAAACCATCAAGAAGTTTGGTGCCGCTGTGGTGGTCATGGCCTTTGATGAAGATGGCCAGGCAGACACTTACCAGCGTCGTATAGATATCTGCAAGCGTAGCTATGATATATTGGTGGATGTCGTAAAATTTAATTGCCAGGACATCATTTTTGATCCTAATATTTTTCCCGTGGCCACCGGAATGGAAGAGCACCGAAGCAATGCAATCGACTTTTTCAAGGCCACAAAATGGATAAAAGAAAATCTGCCAGGTGCCAAGGTAAGTGGCGGTGTCAGCAATGTGAGTTTCTCTTTCAGGGGAAACAACCCGGTCCGTGAAGCCATGCATGCGGCGTTTTTGTACCATGCTATCCAGCATGGAATGGACATGGGAATTGTCAACCCCGCCATGCTGGAAGTTTATGATGATATTCCGAAAGACCTATTGGAGCATGTGGAAGATGTGCTTTGGGACAGAAGAGATGATGCTACAGAGCGTCTTTTGGACTTTGCTGAAACGGTAAAATCCAGTGGAAAAAAAGAAGTGGCCAGCGAAGCTTGGCGTGCTGAGCCTGTTGAAAAGAGAATTGAGCATTCCCTTGTAAAAGGAATTATAGATCATATCGAAAGTGATGCTGAAGAAGCCCGCCAAAACCTAAGGAGTCCGCTAAAAGTTATCGAAGGCCCTCTTATGGACGGGATGAACGTCGTGGGTGACCTTTTTGGATCAGGTAAGATGTTTTTGCCACAAGTGGTGAAATCTGCTCGGGTGATGAAAAAGGCAGTGGCCTATCTGGAGCCCTTTATGCCCAAGGCCGGTGATGCCGATTTCAACGAGGAGAAGAGTTCGATCAAAAAAGTCCTGCTGGCTACTGTAAAAGGTGATGTCCATGACATTGGCAAGAATATCGTAGGAGTGGTCTTGGCGTGTAACAGCTACCAGATCATCGATCTAGGGGTCATGGTAGATGCACAGACGATCATCGATGAAGCCATTAAGAATGATGTGGATATTATCGGTCTGAGTGGGCTTATAACGCCGTCATTGGATGAGATGGTGAATGTGGCATCCGAGCTGGAAAGACAGGGATTGAAGCTGCCTTTGCTGATCGGTGGTGCCACTACGAGTAGGATTCACACTGCTGTAAAAATTGACCCTGTTTATAGTGGCACGGTGGTTCACGTATTGGATGCATCCAAGTCTGTTCCAGTGGCAGGGGAAGCGATCAGTGAAGAGACCAAGGAAGCCTATCACCAAAAGATAAAGGCTACCTATGCAGAGCTTAGGGAAAGTCACCAAGCCAAGCAAGAGGCCAAAAAATTGGCCACTTATGAAGAGGCGAAGGCAAATCCGGTCGTAATTGACTGGAAGGATTATGCTCCTGCGAAGCCTGTCAAACTGGGGAAAACTATACGTGATCTGGACCTCAATGTGTTAAGAAAATACATCGACTGGACGCCGTTCTTCAGTACATGGATGCTTTCTGGAAAGTACCCCAAGATCCTTAAAGACGATGTGGTCGGCGAACAGGCCCAAAAGCTCTTTGATGAAGCCAATGCCATGTTGGATAAGGCCATCGCTGAAGATTGGCTGCAAGCCAAGGCTGTCGTAGGCCTCTATCCCGTCAGGAGAAGCGGGGATGACTTGTCGATCTTGGATGAGCAGTTGCACGAAACCGGCACCACTTTCCATTTCCTTCGTCAGCAAGGCAAAAAAGGCAAAGGAGTACCAAATCGTTCATTGGCGGATTACCTTCATCCTGAACAAGTGGATTATTTTGGTGGGTTTGCGGTTACCGCGGGATTGAATATGGACAAAAAAGTGGACGCGTTTAAAGCAGAAGGCGATGACTATAATGAAATCATGTTCAAAGCCATCGGTGACCGACTGGCCGAAGCAGCTGCAGAGTACATGCATGAAGTGGTCCGGAAAGATCTTTGGGGCTATGCCACCAACGAGGAATTTGACAATGACGCCTTGATCAAAGAAGCCTATGCCGGCATCCGGCCTGCGCCAGGCTATCCTGCCTGTCCTGAACATTCAGAAAAAGTGACCCTTTTTGAATTACTTGATGCCCAAAACAGCATTGGTGTGGAATTGACCGATAGCTTTGCTATGCTTCCGACCTCTTCTGTCAGTGGTTTTTACTTTGGTCACCCAGAAAGCAAGTATTTTGGGTTGGGCAAAATAGGAGAAGACCAAGTGGAGAGTTATGCAAAACGAAAGGGAGTATCCAAGGAACAAGCAGAAAAATGGCTCTCGCCTAATTTAGCTTACAATCCCCGTTTAAATCCTGTATTGGAATAATTACGAATTCAAATCGATTAACCATTGCAGCACTGTTTTTCTGAAAGCGGTGCTGCGTTATACGATATCAACCTTACTTAACCGATGAAAGTAACAGAACACCTCAACCAAGCAAAAAAGACACTTTTTTCTTTCGAGATCCTTCCACCACTGAAGGGGCAAAGTTTAAATGAAATGTTGGATGGGATATCTCCCTTGATGGATTTTAATCCACCATTTATAGATGTTACCTACCACCGTGAAGAGTATGTTTATAAAAAACATGCCAACGGATTGTTGGAAAAGGTAAGCACCCGCAAGCGTCCTGGTACGGTAGGAATCTGTGCAGCGCTAATGAATCGGTTTAAGGTGGATGCTGTCCCTCATATCCTGTGCGGTGGGTTTGACAAGGAGGAAACCGAGAATGTGCTGATTGACCTAAACTTCATTGGTGTGGAAAATGTGCTTGCCCTACGTGGTGATGCTCCAAAATCGGAAGGAAGGTTTATCCCAGAGGAAGGTGGTCACAGCTATTCCAATGAATTGGTGCAGCAGATTGTCGGGATGAACCATGGTAAATACTTGCATGAGGAAACAGAAACAGGATTCCAAACTGATTTCTGTGTTGGTGTTGCTGGCTATCCTGAAAAGCACTTTGAGGCTCCCAGCTTCAAGTTTGACTTAAAATACCTTAAGGCCAAGGTAGATGCAGGTGCTGAGTACATCGTGACACAAATGTTTTTTGACAATAAGAAGTATTTTGATTTTGTCAAGCAAGTAAGAGACGCAGGCATCACCATTCCGATCATCCCTGGTCTTAAGCCGATTACGACTTTACGACAAATCACGGTGTTGCCGAGTATCTTTTTCTTGGATTTGCCGGACCAATTGATGGATGAATTGGAAAAATGCAAAGATAACGCCGCGGTTCGACAGGTAGGTATCGAATGGGCCATACAGCAAAGCAAGGAACTGATTGATTTTGGGGTGCCTTGCCTGCATTATTACACCATGAGCAAGGCCAGTACGGTTCATAAAGTGGCGAGTGCTGTTTTTTAGGTTTACTTGCTGAGAGGCAGGACTTATGAGGGCACCGTTAATCTTGGATTTTGCAATAGTATTCGTAATGAGGGCTAAAACTGTAAGAGACCCAAGCTGTTTGGAGACTGAGGCATCCACCGCTGCGGATGGTGAACCTGTCTCATGCTAGGTAGAATCGAAAACAGCACCGAAGCGACTGATTTATAAAGCAGTTTTAGGCCGGAATACTTGTGCGCTGTAGCGTAGATTTTTTGGGTTTAATGCCGTTTAGTTAAGTATATTTTCCAATACGGAAGGTCTATTGAGAGCGTTATTATTTTAATCCATGGCCTTTTAAAATATGTACAAAATGGATCCGCCTTGCAGGTATTGGGCCTTAAGTAATTTAAAACGGGCAGGCAAGAAGTCAGGCTTGTTTGACGAAATACTAGCCAAAAAGAATGTTGGCTGCTAGAAAAGGAGGAGTTTGCCTGCATGAGGGAAGGCTTTAATTGGCTCTATATGGATTATAGAGGGTAAAGATATTATTCCGGTTAAATTAATGTTGATTCATGTTCCTTTTCAGTGGGCAATTTTCTATTCTGCCTTGAGGTATTTGACGTTAAGAAATCAAAGAAGTGGGCTGGAAAAAGCGCAGGCTTGTTTGACGTGAATCAGTACAAAAAATTGGTATGCTGCACAAATAGAGGAGTTTGCCTGCGTGAGTGCTGGCTTTGATTTTAGTCATATAGCTCACCGCAGCGGGTTTTTTTGGTTACGTTTTTCACCTGAAGGAAAAAAGTAACAAGGCAACAAGATGAAAGGCAAGCTAGAATTTGACATGCAAAGTAATAGTTACCCATAGTAAATCATATAGAACCTTTTAATTTTAGGGTAATAGCTGCACAGCGGCGGGGGTTTTTGGTCACTTTTTGACCTGCAGCAAAAAAGTGACAAAGGTAAAGAGATGAAAACCATCTTGGAATTTAGCAGAAAAACAATAGAACCCACATTTCCAGGTACATACTAACTAAACGGCATTGATTTTGGGTTTAAACCATTCACATAAGGCTTCCTACTTTCCTTACCCAGGATTTTTCTTTCGAATTCAATGGGTTTAATTTTTTTGTTTCAATTGGAAAACATTCCGAGAAACATTTCCTTTCATTTTTTATATGAGTGGGAAGTCGCTTTTTAAAAAAGTTGCTATATTGGAGACCAATATTTATAACCCATTAACCCTATATGTTACTTCATAAGTTTGTAGTTTCTGCTATAGTAGCAGGTAGTATTTTGTTTTTTAACACTAACAGCAGTGTTTATTCGGAACCATTTGACCCATATACAGAAGAGATTCCAAATACCGATTTGGTTTTTGGGATGACTCCGATTGCTGCAGGAGAATTCATTATGGGAAGCTCCAGTGAAGAAGAGGGAAGAAAAGTAGATGAAGGCCCGCAGCGGAAAGTAGCCGTGGACGCCTTTTGGATGGGGACGCATGAAATGACTTGGGATATTTTTGAATTATTCTTAAATAAAAACTACGAGGCCTCCGTGAGTCAAAAAGCCCTTTCACCGGAAGTAGATGGCTTGACCAGGCCCACCACACCTTATTTGGACATGACTTTTGGTATGGGTAAGGAAGACAAGCCCGCTATTGGCATGACCCAATATGGAGCTATTCAGTTTTGTAAATGGTTATATACCAAAACAGGGAAATTTTACCGATTGCCCACCGAAGCAGAATGGGAGTACGCCGCCAGGGCTGGCGCGAGTACTGCTTATTTCTTTGGCGAAGACCAAACTGCATTAGCAGATTATGCTTGGTTTGCTGAAAATAGTGAAGAGACCACACACAAAATAGGCGAGAAAAAGCCGAACCCGTGGGGATTATACGACATTTATGGCAATGTCATGGAATGGACCAACGATGCGTATGTTCCCCAATACCCGGAAATGACAGATGTGGACGAGAACCCACAACAGACTTCAGAGGAATTGTACCCGAGGGTCATCAGAGGGGGAAGTTATGTAAGTGAGGCCCTTGATCTTAGGAGCAGCCGTCGTTTTGCATCAAATCCAGCATGGAAGCAGATCGATCCACAAATTCCCAAAAGCCGCTGGTGGTTTCCAGAAGCTCCTTTTTTGGGCCTGCGGGTGGTAAGACCATTGGTACGGCCCACTGAGGAGGAAATTATGGCTTATTATGACCAAGCGCCAATTGATGACTATTAATCACATAAAACCTATTCATATACAATGGACCTAAAAAATAAAAACCCTCGGAGGGATTTCCTCAAGACCTCCGCTTTAGTAACAGGAGGAATGATGCTTAGTCCCTTTTCCATCCCCGGCGCATATGCCTCAGGGAGTGATGAAATAAAAATCGCCTTGATCGGGTGTGGTGGTAGAGGAACTGGAGCCGCATTCCAAGCTTTCGGTACAGATCAGAATATTAAACTGGTGGCCATGGCCGACGCTTTTAGAGACCGGCTGGACGACAGCTATAAAGCCTTATCTTCAAAAATAGGCACTGATAAAGTAGTTGTGACAGAAGATAAAAAATTTGTAGGCTTCGATGCCTATAAGGATGCAATAGCAGAGGCTGACGTGGTACTATTGGCCACTCCTCCAGGTTTTCGTCCCATTCACTTTGAAGAAGCGATCCGTCAAGGAAAACATGTCTTTATGGAAAAACCCGTAGCAACAGATGCGAACGGTATCCGAAGGGTGATTGCCGCTGCCGAGCAGGCCAAAGCAAATAGACTCAATGTAGTGGTAGGGCTCCAGCGTCGGTACCAAGATAATTATATCGAAACCATCAAGCGGATAGAAGATGGAGCGATTGGGGATATTGTCGGAGGACATGTTTACTGGAATGGAGGAGGAGTATGGACAAGGGCGAGGACACCTGAGCAAACCGAAATGGAATACCAAATGCGTAATTGGTATTATTTCAATTGGCTCTGTGGTGACCATATTACCGAGCAGCATGTGCACAATATTGATATCGCCAACTGGATAAAAGGCGGGTATCCTGTAAAAGCAGAAGGTACTGGTGGCAGAATGGTTCGTACCGGATTGGACACCGGTGAAATTTTTGACCATCACACAGTGCGATTTACCTATGCTGATGGTACAGTGATCGACAGTGAATGCCGTCATTTCCCTGGTGCTTTCAATAAAGTCGATGAATCCTTTACAGGTACCAAAGGACGGGCGTATATGAATGCAGGAAATGTAGGGAAACTGACAGCCCTTGACGGGAGCTCTCTGTATGATCATGATGGAAAAGGCAATATCAACCCTTATCAGCAGGAACACAATAAGCTCTTTGCAGCAATTGTGAAGGGCGAATACCTTTATGAGGATGCTACGCGTTCGGCAATGAGTACCATGACCTCTATTTTAGGAAGGAATGCGACTTATTCTGGTAAGGAGATTTCATGGGATGAAGCATTTAACTCCAAGATTGACTTGATGCCGGAAAAATTTACCTGGGATGCAATGCCAAAAGTATTGCCGGATGACAATGGTATCTATCCTCATGCCATACCAGGACAAACCAAAGTGGTTTGATTTCGCCCTAAGTAAGTACACAATATCAGGTTTAATCCCGGATGATTCATTTTGTCCGGGATTTCTTTTATCGCTAAAAATCTTAAGCCGCTTATACGGTTATTCGCATAAAAGGATAAGCAAATTGATATCGGATAGAATAATTTAATGTATAAACCGGATTGTTTTTTTAGGAAGGGTGGTTGCGGACTAATAAATTTAGTGAGCCACAGGCCCAAGTTTATTAGTCCCTTAGCATAACTGGAGGGATCACGAGGACAACTGATCATAAGTGGACGATGGAAAAATTGCCCGTAGGCAGTAAATCAATACTTCAATCCATAGCAAATAAAAAGATCATGCCATGACCCTATAGCGCCATGGCATGATCCAAAACTATGTGCCAAATACTATTTAAATAGTAGGCTCGTAACCTTTTTCATAATCCCTAGACCATAGCTTTTTGGCAGCTTTGCTATTGGTGATATGGCCATTTTTGGTATCACACTCTAGGACTTCACCTGTACGGGAAGCGATATTTGCCAAGTGGCACAACAAGGTGCTTTTAGCTCCTTCATCAATTGGGGAATTTTGCTTTTCTTTTCCTCTGATGGCTTGGAAGAAATTGTAAACGTGTGTGGTGGATACATCACCGCCACCACCCAGGGCAGTACCGGCTTCCGATCCAGTTCCATAGTTTTCTTTCACCAATTTACCTCCTCTGTCGTACTGCTTATAGCCGCTTCTGTCGATGAATGCAGAGCCTTCCGTACCATAGATGATGGTTCCTCTGCCACCGCCGTAGGTATTCAAGCTATTCCGGCTCTTACCATCCCATTGGATGGTTTTATTGCCCTCAAATTTGAAGACCGCATCCATGGTATCGTACATGGTCCAGCCATCCTCTGGCCAGTGGTATTTTCCAGAATCTACCATGACACGGTTAGGGAATTCTACTTGGAGTGCCCATCTGGCAATATCCAGTTCATGTGTGGCATTATTACCCGTTTCTGCCGTTCCAAAATCCCAACCGTACCAGTGCCAGTTGTAATTCCATGTATCGTGCATGTACGCTTTTCGTGGTGAAGGGCCTTGGAAGAGGTCCCAGTCCAGGCCTTCCGGTACGGGAGCAGGGCTTGGATTGATGACTTCACCTCTTGCGTTGGAATAAAAAGCGGTGGCTTTGTAAGGATTCCCAATTTCACCATTATGTATGGCATTGATGATTTCTTGTGATGGGGACGAAGATCGCTGTTGGTTACCCATTTGGATCACTTTGTTGTATTTCTTTTGGTACTCTACCAGCAATTCACCTTCACGGGGATTGTGGCTACAAGGCTTTTCTACATAAACGTGCTTTCCAGCTTCTACAGCCATCCAAGTACCCGGTGCATGCCAGTGATCGGGCGTAGCGTTTATGATAGCGTCCACCTCAGGGTCTTCGATCACTTTAAAGATACTGTTTTCCAGCTTTGGGGTATGGTCTATGCGCTTGGAGAAATTCTTTGCCGCTTTTTCACGTTGTGATTTCATGACATCACAGAGATAGACCAGGTTAACATTGGATTGGGGGATTGAAATGGGATCATAGTAGGCTCCTAATCGTCTGCCCAAGCCACAGATGGCAACATTCAGCCGATCATTTGCACCCATGATCTTGCCGTAGCTTTTTGCACTGAAACCCATTGCTCCTAAGCTCGAAATTCCTGCCGTGGCAAGGGCTGATTTCTTTATAAATGCTCTCCTATTGTTGTTCTTTTTCATAAGGTTTTTAGATTTTCAATAGATTAATTTGGGTAGGGGCTTGCTAAAATCAAATGACCCTGCATACGCAAATTTGCGTCAGGGTCATTTGAAAGTTAGCTTATAGCATTGGTTGCTAGTGGTTTATTTTAATTCTTTTATTTTGATGCTTTTAAAGCTTACGAGGTTTCCATGATCCTGGAGAAGGATGTGTCCTTCCTCAGCCTCACCAAAATCCTCCCATTTAGCGTATTTACTACCTGCTACCAGGTCACGATACTCTTTGGATCCTCTTTCATATTCCAGCACCTTGATGCCATTTAAATAATGCTCTACATGGTTGTTTGGATAAACGACCACTCTTCCTTGATTCCATTCGCCGATTTTTTTGGTAAACCGGGGTTGTTTGTCCGCTGTGATCAGGTCATAGAGTGATGAAAGGGTTCTGTTACCATCTTTTCCTTTTTTCGCATCCGGGTGTCTTTCGTCATCCAGGATTTGGTATTCCAGGCCGATGGCCGAACCAGAGGTCTTCTCATCCAATGTAACAAAGTACTTCACACCACTATTCGCTCCTTCGGTCAATTTGAACTGGAAAGAAAGGTCGAAAGCACTGTATGTGTCTTTTGTCACGATGTCTCCATAGGATTGGGATTCACTACCGTCAGATTCTGCAATCGACAGGACACCATCACTGATCGACCATCCTTTTGAGGGAAATTCTTCTCCATTTGCAGACCTCCAGCCTTCGTTACTGCTACCGTTGAATAGTAATTTCCAACCATCTTCTTTTTCGTATTCAGTAAGCTTATTGTCCACGGTACTTACCACATAATGTCCTTTTTCAAAGGCCTTCGGTTGAAGGTTTTCTGTTTGGATCTTTATGTTTTTGAAATAGGTCTTTCTTCCAGCATGGTCAGGGTTGCTTCCGATGCTGTGTACTTGCAGGCCGATAAAACCTTGACTGTCCATATCATCCATCACATAGGCAACCGGCTGGCCATTTACCCATGTCTTGATTTCATTGCCAATCGCCTCAATACGGTAATGATTGTATTCGCCGAGTTTGAAGGCCTTTCTGGCTTCTGGATTTAAGCTCAGTGGATACAACCAACCTCGTCGGGCTTCGTCATAAATGCCTCCTGACCAAGCTCTTTCTTTGGGGTCTGCTTCTACTTGATAGCCAAAAACACGGTTTTTCTCAGCATTGTACTGTCCTCTCGTCATTACACCGGAATTGCTTGTCTCATCCTCTATCTTTAGATCAAGTTCCAAAATGTAATCACTAAAGACCTTTTCCGTAGAAAGAAAGGTATTGGGTGTATTTACTTTAGAAATACCCACGATGGCGTCGTCTTCAATAACAAATTCTGCTTCGCCACCCAGGGCTTTCCAACCTTCTAGTGATTCACCATCAAAAAGTGAGGTCCATCCGTCTGCAGTGGCAGTGCTTTCTTTTTTCTGCTCGCAGGAAAAACAAATTATTCCACTTAAAACAAGGGTAAGTGGGAAAGATAATTTCTTAAACATGTTTATCTTGGTTTTATTAATTTTAGCATGTTAAAAATGAGGATTTAATCCCTGCTTGTCAAATATTGTAAGTAGTTTAATTACGAAATCGATTCCGAGAAGCAGGGGGTGAGGTTGGGATGTGATTATATGCTTTCCCTCTTTCTTCCCATTAATAAAATTTCTCCGGATTTCACCATTAAACAGAATGAACGCCATTTTTCAGTTTGATCCGTAATTAGGCTATTCAAGGGCCGTCAAATGGAAGCGATACCTTTATGGGACTTATTAACTGAATCCGCCTTGCAGGTATTGGGCGTTAAGAAATTTAAAATGCGGGCGGGCAAAAAGGCAGGCTTGTTTGACGAAATGCTGACCAAAAAGAATGTTGGCTGCTAAAAAGAAGGAGTTTGCCTGCACGAGGGAAGGTTTTAATTTTAGACCGATAGATGCACACCTGTGCGCCGTGGCGTAGCGGCGTTTTTTTTTGGGGGTTACTTATTTGACCTGAAGCAAAAAAGTAACAAAGGTAAAGGGATGAAAACACCTAGGAATTTAGCTAGAAAAATAACTGCCCAAGGAAAAAAGATCGCACACATATTTCCAAATACATAATAAACTAAACGGCATTAAAATCGGGTTCAATGCAAAAAAAAAAACGCCCGAAGGCGTTTTTTATAATGTTAATCCAAAAGTCTCTTATTTGGAGTCTTTCATCTAGGTTATTAAAGCGACACTCCTCTTTTCCAAGGGATAAAGTCGTCCTGGTTTAGCAATTGTGCTTTGGCTTTTTTATTGCCGCTGGCGACCTCGATGATGTGTTCCAGGATTTCTTCCCCCATCTGATCGATGGTTTTGTCTCCAGAGATGACGCCCCCCGTATTGATGTCGATGATATCGTCCATCTTTTCAGCCAAAATGTGGTTGGAGCTTACTTTCAGCACCGGAGTTACCGGGTTACCGGTTGGCGTTCCCAATCCTGTAGTGAAGAGAATGACATTAGCGCCAGAACCGGCCATGGCAGTAGTACTTTCCACATCATTTCCTGGGGTACATAATAAGTTCAGGCCAGGCTTTTGGGCGTATTCTGCATAATCCAGCACATCCACAATAGGGGAGGTCCCTCCTTTTTTGGCAGCACCAGCAGATTTCATGGCATCGGTGATCAGTCCATCCTTGATATTTCCTGGACTTGGATTCATATCAAAACCCGATCCCACCGCTTCCGCTGAAGCCGCATAAGCACGCATGAGGGATACGAATTTATCTGCTGATTTGTCGGTCGTACAACGATTGATCAGCTCTTGCTCCACACCACAGAGTTCTGGGAATTCCGATAAGATCGTTTTTCCGCCCAAGGCCACCACCAGGTCGGAGGCGTGTCCCACGGATGGATTGGCAGAGATGCCCGAAAAACCATCTGATCCGCCGCATTCCAAACCAACGGTAAGCTTGCTCAATGGCGCCGGCTTGCGTTCCAATTGGTCTGCATCGGTAAGGGCGAGGAAGGTCTTTTGAATGGCATTGGTCAGCAGATTGTTTTCAGTGCCTTCTTGCTGCTGTTCCAAAATGAGCACTGGTTTTTCAAGTTCTGGATTGATATTGTCCAATTTTTCCCTCAGGATAGAAGGTTGTGCATTTTGACATCCCAAACTAAGAATAGTGGCCCCTGCTACGTTGGGATTGTTGATGTAGCCGGCAATTAGGCCACATAGCATTTCTGAATCCTGCCTGATTCCACCGCAGCCCGCTTGGTGTGTAAGGAATTTGATGCCGTCAATGTTTTTGAAAATGCGTGATTCACCTTCAGTTTCCGCCGTTTCCACATTTAGGGCTTCGATTTCCGATTTTTTCCCTTGGGTATAAAGGTCCTTCATTTGCTTTACAAAGCTTTTGTATTTATTGGGCTTGGCAAATCCCAATTCCTCAACAAAAGCATTTTTCATGATTTCGATGTTTCTGTTTTCACAGAACACCAACGGTATTACTAGCCAGTAATTGGCAGTTCCTACTTGGCCATCTTGGCGATGGTAGCCCATGAAGGTACGATCAGCCCATTTGCTGACATCGGGGGCACTCCAAGGTTTGAAATCCCGAACTCCGGTAAATTCTGAGGTTTTGTGGGCTACATTTTGGGTTGTCAATACTTCACCCTTTGCGATATGGTGCATGGCTTTGCCACAGATGATTCCATACATATAGATATCTTCATCAGTGGCAAATTCACCTTCTGCAAATTTATGCTTTGCCTTAACATCATGTGTAAGTGTGATATCGTTTCCCTCAAACTCAATTTTCTCACCAGCCTTAAGGTCAGTCAATGCCACCAACACATTATCTTTTGGGTGAATCTTTAAGATTTTATGTAACATGTGAATTAAAATTTATTATATTGCGCAATCGATTGCACAATTTAGGCAAAAAAATGCTAATGCAAATGAAAATTCCGGTTTTTTTCTTCTTGGAAAATATTTTAATCGGTTTTGGAGTCCTTTGTCTAAATGAAACACCAGTTGAGTGATCTAATAGAAAGAAAAATTTAATGGGATCTCTGAAAATGATCCATAAAATTTTTTTTGGAAATTTATTTGGGCTTAATTCGGTAGATGAAAACGGGGCTGCATACCGCTACGTGCTTCATGGAGGTGTTGTTTCTACCGTGTTCAGTGCAATAAGAATGTTGATTTTCAAGGTACAGCAGCTGGTCGGGGAGAGGATTTTAGGCTCTTGGAAAATCGACCATTATTACAATTAATAAATTAAATGACTTAAATAACCAGTAACCAATAACCGATAGATGAATAAGCGAGTAATCACGCTCGGAGAAATCATGATGAGACTCTCTACTCCGGGCCATGAAAGATTTGTCAGTAGTAATCAGTATAATATTGTTTATGGCGGAGCTGAGGCCAATGTCGGAATTTCGCTTGCCAATTGGGGAGTATCCACCGCACATGTAACAGCGTTTCCCAATAACGATATCGGAAAAGCCGCCCTACAGTATTTGCGCTATGCAGGTTTGGATACACAGTATGTGTTTTTTGAGGAAGGGAGAATGGGGCTATATTTTGTGGAGAATGGGGCGATGCAGCGTTCATCCAAAATTATCTATGACCGTTTTGATTCCGTATTTGCCAATTTTGATGGTGCTTCCATTGATTGGAAAAAAGTCTTTGAGGGAGCGGATTGGTTTCACTGGACAGGGATCACGCCTGCAATATCGGCCTCTGCAGCGAAGATTTGTGAAGCAGCAGTCGATGCGGCCAGTGAACTTGGAGTCAAAATAAGTGGCGACATCAATTACCGTAGGAACCTATGGCAGTATGGCAAACAGCCACTGGATATTATGCCCGGTCTGATCGGCAAGACCAATTTGATCATTGCCGGACTGACGGATTTTGAAAATTGCATGGACATTCACGAGAGTGATTATGTAGCAGCTTGTAAAAAAGCGCAAGAGACATGTCCGTCAATTGAATATGTCTCAACCACTCATCGAAAAAGCATTAGTGCCAGCCATAATGGGCTTTCTGGTGTACTCTGGAATGGTCAGGAACTATTAGAGAGCAAAAGCTATGACATGACGCACATTGTGGACCGAGTAGGAGGAGGCGATGCATATATGGCAGGGCTGATCTATGGATTGCTGACTGGGGATGACCAAGAGGCATTGGAGTTTGCCGTAGCGGCTTCTGTCTTGAAACATTCCATTCCAGGAGATGCCAATTTTGTATCTGTTGACGAAGTAGCTCAGTTGGTAAAAGGGGAAAATGTAGGAAAATTATTAAGGTAGTTAATCAGTAAATATCATATGAAATTTAGCAATAATGAGATCATTGAAGCAATGGAAAAAACAGGGATGATCCCCGTTTTCAACCACAGTGATCTGGAAGTAGCCAAGAATGTAATGGATGCCTCGTACAATGGAGGTGTTCGCGTATTTGAATTCACCAATAGGGGTGAGAATGCGCTGGAGGTTTTCCGTGAGTTAAAATCCTATTCAAGTAGGCACAAGGGGCTTATTTTAGGTATCGGCACCATTTTTACCCCGAAGGAGGTAGAAGACTTTATCGAGGCAGGTGCAGATTTTATTGTTTCTCCAGCCCTTATACCGAATGTAGCCGTAACTTCTACCCGGAACAACATCCTCTGGATTCCTGGCTGTGGTACCGTTACGGAGATTTTTAATGCGCAAGAGATGGGCGCACAGGTCATCAAAGCATTCCCTGGCAATGTACTTGGTCCATCGTTTATTGCTGCGGTAAAAGCTGTGCTTCCTTCCCTTAAAATCATGCCTACGGGTGGGGTAGAGCCCACTGAAGAAAACCTGAGCCAATGGTTTAAAGCAGGGGTTACCTGTGTGGGAATGGGATCTCAGTTGTTTAAGAAGGACTGGATTCGCCAAAAGAAATTTGATGCACTCGAAAAACAGATTTCGGATGCGCTGAATACTATTCAAGTGATTAGAAATACCCAATAGTACATGAAGAAGTTAATCAATTACCATAGACCCAATTTTCTTGTTAGTGTACTGTTATCCAGTTTTTTATTGTCTTTCATCTCATGTGGTGGTCCAGGTGAAAAAAAGGTGATCAAACTTGGACATGGGCTTGACACCAAGCACCCGGTACATGAGGCGATGCTTTACATGGCAGACCGCCTGGAAGAGAAATCTAACGGTCAATTGACCATGAAGGTATATCCAAATGCCCAATTGGGCAATGAAAGAGAATTGGTGGAATTGTTGCAAATCGGAAGCCTCGGTATGACCAAGGTTTCTTCTGCCGTTATGGAAAGTTTTGCTCCTAAGATTCAAGTACTTAGCCAGCCTTATCTTTTCAGGGACAATGCGCATCGTGAGCGAGTGCTCAGTGGTGAAATTGGCAAGATGTTGCTAAATGAAGGTACCCAATTCTGGCTTAAAGGCCTTTGCTTTTACGATGCTGGTTCCAGAAGTTTTTATACCAAAGACAAGCCAGTGAAAAGCCCTGAGGACTTAGTTGGAAAAAAAATCAGGGTGATGGAAAGTAATACGGCCATTAACATGGTCAATAGCTTTGGTGGGTCACCTACGCCGGTTTCTTGGGGAGAGCTATATACGGCACTTCAGCAGGGAATTGTCGATGGGGCCGAGAACAATCCTCCCAGTGTCATCAGTTCCAGACACTATGAAATCTGTAAGTACTATTCACTGGACGAACATACGGCAGTGCCGGATATGCTGATCGTCAGCACCAAGGTGTGGGACCGGCTTACCAAGGAAGAACAGCAATGGCTTCAGGAAGCTGCGGATGAATCTTCCAAATTCCAGTATAAAATTTGGGCGGAAGCAGAGGAGGAGAGCATGAGGATCTTGGAAGAGGAAGGAGTTACCATTACCCGTCCGGATAAGGAACCCTTCAGGAAGGCGGTAGAGCCCATGTATGAGCAGATCAAGCAAACACAGCCAGAAATGTACGAGATCATAGAAAAGATAAGGAACCATGAATAACCAAAGTAATTCACTCAAGAATCGTATAAACCATAATGTGGGTTACGTACTGATGTCTATCATGACACTAATGGTCATTAATGTGACCTGGCAGGTGCTATCCCGATATGTTTTCCAATCACCAAGTTCTTTTACGGATGAATTGGCCAGGTTTTTATTGATCTGGCTGGGGATGCTGGGTGCGGCATATGTGGCAGGACATAACGAACATTTGGCCATCGATATATTGCCCTCCAAGCTTACGGGCAAGGCCAAGAATAATCTGATGATCTTTATTCATATTATCATTATTGCCTTTTCCGTTCCGGTCATGATATTTGGTGGCAGTAACCTGGTGTACATCACGTATATGCTGGGGCAAAAATCCACTACCTTACAAATACCCTTGGCATATGTTTATACCATTATACCGATTAGTGGCGTCTTGATCCTGATTTATCAATTGTCTGATATCAAACTCCTTCTTCACCAAAACCCAAAATCATAATCATGGAATACATCACTATAATCATATTAGTACTTAGTTTTATCACCCTGATGGGATTGGGGGTTCCGGTGGCATGGAGCTTAGGATTTTCCAGCTTGTTGACGCTGATGGTGACGGTGGCAGCGGTGCCTTCTATGACGACCATCGCCCAACGAATGGGGGCAGGACTGAACAGTTTTTCGCTATTGGCGATTCCCTTCTTCATTTTGGCAGGGGAGATAATGAACAAGGGAGGTATTGCCAATAGACTCATTAATCTGGCCAAAGCGCTTACAGGAAGGCTTCCCGGCGGACTACTCTATGTAAATGTTATTGCAGCCATGCTTTTTGGTGCGATCGCCGGATCTGCGGTCGCGGCAGCGTCTGCCCTTGGAGGGATTTTGGGAAAAAGAATGGAGGACGAGGGGTATCCCAAAGAACTCGGGGTAGCAGTAAACGTAACTTCTTCTACCACGGGATTGGTAATTCCACCTTCAAATGTCTTGATTGTGTACTCGCTGGCCAGTGGTGGCGTTTCTATTGCGGCGCTTTTTATAGCAGGATATATTCCAGGGCTTTTTATGGGGCTACTTTTGATGTTGACTGCGGCATATTTCATCAGGAAGCATAAATTACCAGCAGGTGAACGTACTTCTTTTAAAGAACTCGGTAGGGTTTTCTTTTCAGCGGCACCTAGTTTGACTTTACTGGTGATTGTGATCGGTGGTATTGTGATGGGAGTATTCACTGCGACAGAAGCTTCTGCGATTGCGGTGTTATATTGCCTTGGACTTTCCTTTTTTTATGGAGAACTAAAGGTGAAAGATTTACCTGCTATTTTGCTAAAATCTTCTGCCACCACAGCAGTAGTGGCGATGTTGATCGCTACATCCATGGCGATGTCATGGGTAATGTCCAGTGAGGATATCCCCCAATCGATTAGTGCAGTGCTTTTGTCATTGAGTGATAATAAGTTTGTGATCCTTATTATCATCAACTTAATCCTTCTTTTTGTTGGAATATTTATGGATATGACACCGGCGGTACTGATCTTTACGCCAATTTTCTTGCCTGTGGTTACAGAACTGGGGATAGACCCCGTACATTTCGGTATCATTATGGTGCTGAACTTATGTATTGGACTGTGTACACCACCTGTGGGATCGGTACTCTTTATCGGGGTGGGAGTGGCCAAAACTTCCATTGCCCAAGTGGTCAGGCCATTACTTCCCTTCTTTATAGCCATGATTATTGGTTTGGCGATCATTACCATTTGGCCACAAATGACCCTTTGGTTACCAAGCCTTTTTGGATTATAATATCCTTTTTTAGTTTACAAAAACTGATAATAGAAATCATACAACCATTTGGCTTTTCAATTCATTGAAGAGTCAAATGGTTTTTTTTATAGCCGGTGTATCATCCCGGAATCAAGACCGAAATATGCATTTGACTATATCCGCCAATAGCTTCAAACCAACTGTTTTTGTGCACTTTCTGCTTAGCACGGGGATTTCTAGTCATTAGCGACATGACCCCCAACATGTACTTTCCAAATGACATGGTTAAACGCACCAAAAATATATGGTATAGTACCTAATTGCGCATGAAATTGCTATATTTAAGTAGTTTTCGTGCAAATAGCCTATTTTAATTTGATTAAGTTTTCATTCAAACGATAGGGGTACCACGAAGAAAGGCCTTGGATGATTGGGATTTTTATTGTTACCACAGATGTCATTTAGTACTTGCAATTAAAACGTTAGTATTTCAATATCGTTGAATACTACTGTAGTCCATTTCGATTGCTACCACCAATTATATACCCGTCCATAACTTATCTTTAGGCTTATTAGGTCATTATGTGAATCCCTGATTTTTGAATTATGAAAGATGTACTGAGCTTTTCCAGAGACAATGTATTTTCTACAACCAAAGTGGTAGAGGATGACTTCACGTCGAGTAAAAATTATTTTGTGAGCGATAAGATCCTCGTTCATTTTTTACAAAAGGAATTTTCATCAGATGTCTGGTCATTTATCCAGGCACGTCTAAGCAGACTGGGTAAATCTGCTGCAATGGATATGGATGAACTTTCCTTAGCCGCTGATAAAAATCCTCCAAAGCTAATCAGAAGGGATCTTTTTGGCAGGGACATTCAGAAAATCGTCTATCATCCCGCTTATAACAAATTACTAAAAATCGCTGTAAACGAGGGCATTCTTAGCATAAAGTGGCATCCCAAATATCGGATGGAGTATAAAAATCAACTACACCGCATGGGGTTTAGCTTGGCTTTTATTTACGGAATGGGAGAGAGTGGTGTATCTTGTCCTCTATGCATGACCGAT
This sequence comes from Echinicola rosea, assembly GCF_005281475.1. Lineage (NCBI taxonomy): Bacteria > Pseudomonadati > Bacteroidota > Cytophagia > Cytophagales > Cyclobacteriaceae > Echinicola > Echinicola rosea. The sequence goes on from NZ_CP040106.1 coordinate 3,850,362, forward strand.
GGTGCTGCTACAATCCTCGATAAGCACCTGCCGCCGCAGGACAGTAAGCGATTGATCGAGCATATTTATACCGCCGATTTTGATGATTTCTATACAGGAGCCATGTTCCTGACCGAAAAATCGGGGGGATCAGATGTTGGCGCTAACCAAGTGCTGGCAAAAAAAGTCGATGACGCTACTTACCTTCTCAACGGGGAAAAGTGGTTTTGCAGCAATGCATCGGCAGAGATTAAACTGGTACTGGCTAGAACGGATGCTGCTATAAAAGGAACCCAGGGATTATCACTTTTCTTGGTAGAAAACACACCTTTTGATAAGGAAGTCGGAAGGATGGATTATGTCCGGCTTAAGGACAAAATGGGGGTGAAATCAATGGCGACGGCAGAAATAATTTTTAAGGATACCAAAGCGACCATCATAGGAAATGAAGGTGAAGGTTTTAAGATCATGACCGAAATGATCAATCTCTCCCGGCTTTGGAATGCGGTCATTTCGATCGCTGGATTCCGAAGATGCATGATCGAAGCTTACCAATTTTTATGCTATCGACAAACATTTGGAAAAAAGGCACTGGAACATGCGCTGGTAAGGAATAAATTATATGAATTGGCTTCTCGCTATGTAGCTGATTTTTACCTTACTTGGAAGACGATCGGAATGTTGGATAAGTTAGAAGGTGGAGAGGAAGAATATAGGAGCATGCTCCGTGTGCTCATTCCTATGGTAAAGAAGCAAACTGCAGAAACAAGCGTGTATGGCATTCGCGAATGCATGGAGCTGATGGGTGGATTGGGATATATGGAAGAAGGGGTGGTGCCAAAGTTTATGCGTGATAGTCTGGTGCTGCCTATTTGGGAGGGAACCAGTAATATGATGGTCTTGGACACTTTAAGGGCATATGCAAAAGGAGAGGGGCTCGAAAGACTTGTCAACCAAACCAAGGATGCCCTCAACAGAAAGTCCGGCATGGAAAAGGAACTAGCAAACTTAAATTATGTTTTGGGCCAGCTAGACACCTTAGAAGTGGTCGATAGGGAAACCGCGGAATACAACTCAAAGGAGGTTTTTGAAAAGATCACTCGTTATATCCAATTAGGAATGCTTATTAATCAAGAAGACCGCGAAAGTGCTTCTTGGATACGTCCCACCATCCATTGGCTTAGGCAGGCCCTGTCGGACAAAAAAGAATTGATTAAATCTCCAATTACTACTGAGGAGATCATCAGGATGATTGCTTGGGGATTTTAAGTGATGCATTGCTTTTGATCTTGGTCATTCAGCGGAGGAAGATCAGGGAAATCACTTTTAACCCCATGAAGTTATTTAATCCAGGCAAAAATAGTCAGACCGAGCGGACCTGTCTCTTTCGCCAAATAAAGTCAAGGTCCAATGTCTAGCCTTCGACTCAGCTCAGGCTGATGTCTCTCTACTATTAGTTTAAAAGCGGATTCCCCGGGAGGAAGATGAACTATTTTTCGAAATTATTTCAACACTATTATAAACCATAAGGGCTGAAGGTGCGTTATTAACCCAACCTTTTATGATAATTGGATGAAAATAAACATTCTAATTTTCTTTTTAGTAGGCTGTTTTAGTATTGAAATGGCAGAAGCTCAAGAAAATGATCCTCGAAAATCCTCTAACAAACTTGAAAAAAGAGGACTTATTTATCGATATATTAATGGGCTGATCAATGATACCAGTGATGTCGCCGAACCTAGGTTTTTATTTTATCCCACACTGGCTTATGCTCCTGAGACGAGTTGGGAGATTGGGCTGAGCTCTTTATATGTGTTTTATGCAAAAAGGGACACCTCCAATCGGCTAAGTGAGATCAATGGATTTACATTTTTTACTTTGGAAGGCCAATATGGATTATGGTTTGATCATGCGATCTATAGTGACAAGGAGGATTGGTTTTTTCTTGGCAAACTCCGCTTTCAGCGATTTCCCATGTACTATTATGGAATCGGTCCCGATACACCGAAGGAGTATATGGCAGTGGTCGATTCCCGTCAAGTATTGATCAAGGAACGGGTCTTACGTAAACTGAGGAAGGACTTCTATTTGGGTATGGAACTCGACCTGAATAACTTCGGATCTGTTGAATTCAATCCCAAAGAGGAAGGTGGAGATATCGACTATCCAGTGGGGGCAGAAGGTTCTACAAATCTAGGACTGGGGGTCGGGCTGGTTTATGATAATAGGCATAACGTGCTCAATGTCCGTGACGGACTGTTTTCGGAATTGGCCTATATCAAATATGCCCCTTTTTGGGCCGGTAAATATGAATTTGCCACGATCATCACGGACAATAGAATCTACCGCCCAGTCAGCAAAAACAATGTCCTGGCCGCTCAGCTGTTTGGTCAATTCAATACAGGAAATGTTCCATTCAATATGATGAGTGCTCTGGGCGGAGAAAGTATGATGCGGGGATATTACTATGGTCGTTACCGGGACAACAACTACCTGACCACACAGGTGGAAATGCGTTTCCTACCTTTGCCTTTAGGATTTTCCAAACGGATAGGCGCAGCCGTTTTCGGTGGAGCAGGAACTGTATTTGATGACTTCAGTAACCTGTCGCTCGATAAAATAGTGTGGTCGGCAGGTGCTGGACTTCGGTTTTTGTTGTTCCCTTCCAAGGATATTTATACGCGAATTGATGCTGCTTTTACCCAAGAGGGCCACGGTTTTTACATTTATATTGGTGAGGCTTTTTAATGCTCCATGCAATGATGTATGGTTAAGGAAAATTTTTCAGAAGGAGGATCCGCGCTTATTCATTGATCAGGTTAAAGAGCATTTCTGGCTCATCAGTAGTGATGAAGTCCACATTTTGTTGTAATAGCCACTGCATATCTTCTTTGTTATTTACCGTCCAGGCATTTACTGTCAATCCCAGCGCTTGTGCTTCTTTAATCCACTCTGGTTTTTGACGGAGCAGTTTAATATTGTAATCAAAGCCAAAGAATCCAGCATCTTTTAGTGCTGCCGGGGATTTATCTCCACTTAGATATGCAACGTTAGCTGTAGGATCAAGCGCTATGGCACGTAGCCCACCCTCATAGCTGAAGGTGATATAATCGACCCACTTTTCGGCATTTAGATCTTGTACGGTCCTAACGGACTTCTCAGCAATGTATTCACTTCTTTCAGTGCTTATTTTTGAAGGCTTTATCTCAAAAATCAACTTGGTAGTAGTTTGTTCCATGCCCTTTTTCAGGTACTCTTCTACCGTTGCAATGCTTTCGCCATTATTATGCTTCTTGCTAAGGAGTTGTTCATAAGTAGATTCCTCAATAATTAAGCCTTCAAAATCGGCGTCATGGTTTACCACCAACACACTATCAGCTGTCATCCACACGTCAAACTCAGAACCTTCACAACCCAACTCCACGGCCCTTTCAAGGGAAGCCAGCGAATTTTGGGGAAGGTCTAAATTTTTCCAAGCACCACGGTGTGCAATTATCTTATTGTGATGAAAATCCATTTTTGATGTACAGGACAAAAGTAATGTGAAAAGAAAAACAGTAGTAATTAACGTTTTCATGAATGATGATAGTTCTAATATTAAAATAATTCCAAGTAAATCTAACTAAAAACAGAAGTTATTAATTATTCCAGGAAATAATTAATATAAAAATAATCTACTCTAGCAAGCTTACTTTTAGGTGTCATATTCCTTGAAGCTTATTAACATTAAATTAAAAATCCGTTACCTTGTCATGTTCAAAGGCGTTTTTTATCTATTCAATGATCTTAAAATGCATTTTGTTTCGTAAGTTTAAAAAGTTTGATTGTGATTTGGGATGATATCCCTAAAGCAATTAAGTATTGGATACAAATCACCCATCCACAAGAATATCCTTTACTTGTGCTCCTTGATTCGCCGAATCCGATCAGATAAAGATTGACACTTAATCACCGTAATTAGTAAGGTATGTCCAAAATACTGATCCTTGAGATAGATAACAGTCTATCTGATAATATCCGGGAAATCCTTCAAATGGAAGGCCATAAGCTCTTGGAAATAGATGACGTGAGTGACTTGAAGGATACTATAAATCTATTTGAGCCAGATTTGTTCATTATTGGAGCCTTTTTGGAGCGTAAAGCCTCCGGACCGGCGGCTGTGAATATAATGCGTGAGTGTCATCAAATTCCAGTAATGTTTATTTCCGATGTGTATTCTCAGGTACATTTTGAGAAGGACATCAGTGAAATCGCTAACTCTACCATTTTGACCAAGCCCTTCAAAGCAAAAGATTTGGTCAAGAAAGTCGATGAAATTTTGATTTCTCCCGAAAATCAAAGATAGAACTCCAGTTAATTACATTAAATATTGGACTTGCAAACCTATTGCATGGCTAAATTTGGTAACTTTGTTTCAGATGAAAGTCATGCAGGTCATATTGAGATATTACTTGCTGGTGTTGGTCGTACTTCCATGTGCTGATGAACATCAGACGATGGTTTCTGAAAATCAGGATACTGTGGTGGCATTGGAGAATCAAGGTCATTCCCATGACTCCGATGAGGACCACTGTTCCCCGCTATGTGTGTGCCATTGCTGTCATATTCATTATGTGCTAAGTGATAAGCCGCAAGTGAATTTTGTCAGGCAATTTACATCCATACATCCTTCACTTTTTAATAATTTCAAAGGAATCCATTCTTTTGATTTTTTGAAACCGCCCAAAGGTTTTTCTCCCTTTACTTACTTCGGATAAGCTGTTGGCAATAGTGTGTGTTTTCCCTTTTGAGATGATCAGTGGGGAGCGGTTCCGTATGGACTGTTTAATAGGCTATTTTTGTTTTGGTGATGCTATCTCCATAGCTACCAAAAGTTGATTGTAATAGCCTTTTACCGTATTGACATCAGCTAGTGTGCGCGCCAGCAGCGTGCAAAATCCCCTTTACCCAATTAAGATCTGCAAAAGGACCATGGAGCAATTTGACTTCATATTTGCCTTTTTCAACTATAAAATATCAGTAAAATGATCAATCAGCTTATTACATTTTCTATCAAAAATAAGCTCATTATCGGACTGTTTACCTTGGCCTTGGTAGGACTTGGTACCTGGAGTATGCTGCAAGTACCCATCGATGCGGTGCCTGACATAACCAATAATCAGGTACAAGTCATCACCCAAGCGCCGAATTTAGGAACAGAAGATATCGAGCAATTTGTCACTTACCCTGTGGAATTGGCAATGGCCAACCTACCGGGGGTGAAGGAGGTCAGGTCCGTTTCGCGGTTTGGACTGTCTGTGGTGACGATCGTCTTTGATGATGATAAGGGAACCTATCTGCCCAGGCAGCTGGTATCCGAAAAACTAATTGAAGTCCGCGACGAAATTCCAGAAGGCTTTGGGAAACCTAGCATGGGGCCTATAAGCACTGGTCTGGGGGAAATTTATCAATACACCTTGGAAGTGGACAGTGCCTATCGTGACCAATATACCATCACCCAGCTCCGTACTATACAGGATTGGATCATCAAACGCCAGATGGCCATGGTACCCGGTGTGGTAGAAGTGAATGCCTTTGGTGGTAAAATAAAGCAATATGAAGTAGCCGTAAACCCGGAAGATCTGAGGGCTATTGGTCTCAGCATAAGTGATATCTATACCGCATTGGAGCAGAATAACCAAAACACTGGTGGTGCTTATATCGAACGGAACCATCAAGCCAATTTTATCCGTGGAGAAGGCCTGGCCAGGAGTTTGGATGACATCCGAAATATCACCATTGCCAACCAGAATGGCATCCCAATCACAGTAAATGATGTGGCAGATGTAAGGTACGGACATGCCGTCCGATACGGAGCATTTACCAAAAACGGCACCGGTGAAGCGGTCGGAGGAATGATCCTGATGCTGAAAGGAGCAAACTCCGATAAGGTCATCGAATCGGTGAAAGAGCGGATCGAGCAGATCCAGCTTAGTCTTCCGGATGGAGTCAGCATAAAGCCATTTCTGGACAGGAGTGATCTGGTCCAAGAAACCACCTCTACCGTCACATCGAATTTATTGGAAGGCGGGCTGATCGTTATTTTCGTATTGGTACTGCTGCTTGGCAATTGGCGGGGAGGTTTGATCGTGGCCTCGACGATTCCATTGAGCTTGTTGTTTACATTTATTCTTATGAATGCCTTCGATGTCTGGGCAAACCTCATGAGTTTAGGGGCTATAGATTTTGGGATTATTGTGGACGGAGCAGTCATTATCGTGGAAAGTACGGTATTTTATTTACACCAAAAAGCTCAGAAGACCAAAGCCATCCAACAAAAAGACCGGGATCAACAAGCGGCGGATGCATCAAAGAAAATGATGAACTCTGCTTTTTTCGGTCAGTTGATCATTTTAATAGTCTTTTTGCCCATTTTAGCGCTTGAAGGAGTAGAAGGTAAGATGTTTCAGCCGATGGCATTGACGTTTATTTTTGCCATGCTTGGCGCCATGCTGCTCTGCCTCACTTATGTGCCCATGATGTCTGCTCTTTTCATTCGTGTGCGCAAAGACACCCGTAATAGTTGGGGTGACCGGGCGATCATTTGGTTGGAGAACAGGTATGTTCCGCTGCTTGAACGCGCACTGAAACGTGGCAAATGGATAGCAGGTATGGCCATAGCGTTTTTTGGCGCTGCGCTATTTATTTTCAAGGATATGGGAGGAGAATTTATCCCGCAATTGGATGAAGGGGATATTGCTTTTCACATCATTCTTTCTCCTGGAAGCTCACTATCCGAGTCAGTGGCCACTTCCACCCAGGTAGAGCAGATCATTCTCAACAATTTTCCAGAGGTAGAACAGGTGATGACTCGTTTTGGCGTATCTGATGTGCCCACCGATCCCATGCCCATGGATCTTGGCGATTGTATAGTGATCTTAAAACCCAAAGACCAATGGGTCTCGGCCACATCCAAAGAAGCACTCATTGAAAAAATAAAAGCCAAAATCAGTGTGCTTCCCGGTGTCAATTACGAGTTTACACAGCCTATCGAGATGCGGTTCAACGAGCTGCTGACAGGCGTAAGGGAAGACATTGCTGTAAAATTGTTTGGAGAAGACTTAGACGTATTGGCTGATAAGGCGAATGAAATGGGGCAGTTGATCAGTGGAATAGACGGGGTGGCTGATCTAAGGGTAGAAGCGACCACAGGACTGCCGCAAATGACCGTCCACTATAACCGTGAAAAACTCGCCCAATATGATTTGGACATTTCCACGTTAAACACCGTGGTCCAGACGGCGTTCGCCGGCAAGCGTGCAGGGGTTATTTTTGAAGGAGAAAGACGGTTCGATTTGGTCATAAGGTTGGACTCTGCGAATCGAAAAAGCATTAACGATATCCGAAATCTGTACGTCAATATCTCTGATGACCATCAGATTCCCCTTAAGGAAGTAGCCGAGATCAACTATAAATCCGGCCCCATGCAGATCAGTCGTGACAATACCAACCGAAGAACGTATGTCGGTATCAATGTTCGTGGCCGGGACATCGAATCATTGGTAGCAGAAATCAAGGATAAGTTAACCAATTCCCTTGATCTTCCACCGGGATATTACATTCGCTATGGGGGAGCTTTTGAGAATTTGGAAAGGGCCTCAAAGCGTCTTCAATTAGTGGTTCCTGTGGCTCTGGCAAGTATATTTATGTTGATTTTCTTTGCGCTGAAATCTGTAAAACAAACGCTCATGATCTACATGGCCATACCTCTGGCGACCATAGGAGGTGTTTTTTCGCTTTGGTTAAGGGGAATGCCTTTCAGCATTTCTGCAGGAGTAGGCTTTATTGTCCTTTTTGGCGTAGCGGTTCTGAATGGTCTAGTACTCATTAATGGCCTCAATGAGCTTAAAACTGAAAGCAACCTGTCGCTCACGGAACGGATTAAAACCGGTACCAAAAGGCGAATCAGACCGATTCTTCTGACCGCGCTTACAGATATTTTGGGCTTTTTACCCATGTCAATTTCTGCTTCCTCAGGCGCAGAAGTACAGCGGCCATTGGCTACTGTGGTCATTGGGGGGCTGATCACTTCTACATTGCTTACCCTATTCCTTTTACCCATACTTTATCAATGGATGGAAAATACCAAAACCAATATGAAGACAACTAAAACGGGTATGATGCTAGCACTGCTTACGTTGGGGCTATTGGGTGCCACCAATGTTATGGCGCAAAATGCACAAGTGAGTCAGCCCATCACCTTAGATGAGGCGATTGCCCGTGCCAATGAGCGGTATCCCATGATCCAAAATGCCCAATTGGAGATCGATAAGCAGACAGTGCTCAAAAAGAAAGCCTGGGACATCGGAAATACCCAGGTCTATACCGGTGGAGAAGAGCTGAAAGACAAGCTTGGCGTTTACACCACCATTGGCATCCAACAGCAGCAGATGGATGTTTTTGGGATTCCCTCCAAAACCAAATATCAGCAGGAGAGAATTGGACTTGCTAAAGCTTCCCTGGACCTGTCAGCAGCTGAACTGGCCAAAGAAGTAAGCCTGGCTTATGCACAAGCATATAGCGCCAAGCAACGGTATAAGCTTTTGGAAAAGATGGATTCCTTGTATGCCCATTTTGAACGTGCGGCCCGCATCCGGTATGAGACAGAGGCTACGAGTAAATTGGAGTGGCTTAGTGCCCAGAACAAATCAAAGCAGATGACCATTCAGAAGGAACAAGGCTTTCGAGATTACCAGATTAACCTTAACAAACTTAACCTATGGTTGGTCAGTGATACGCTATTTACCGTTCAGGTAAATGATCGGGAGAAGTTTTTGACTCTTGGTCAGGACACCAGTGCCATAGATGCCCATCCGCAGATATTAATGGCAAATCAACAGCAAGAACTGGCAAATCAAGGAATTAAAACGGCCAAAGCTGGCTATTTACCGAAGGTTTATGCACAATACGGCATCCAAGAAGTCCAAGGTGTATCAGGCTTTTCCACATTTCAGTTGGGCATTAGTATCCCTTTGGCCTTCCATCAAAACCAGGCAGATGTCCGTGAAGCAAGGTTGGCTGCAAGACAAGCAAGCAGTGTCCTGGACCAAACAAAAATGGAATTTGACGTGGCCCACCAAACGGCAAAGCAGCAATACCTAAAATGGAAAAATGCCTTAGAATATTATGAATCAGAGGCCCTTCCATTGGCTAAAGAGCAGGAGCGTGGTGCGTTATTGGCCTACCAAGAGGGTGCCATAGACTATGTGACATTCCTACAGAATATCAATGATGCATTAACCATTGAGCAAAATGCACAGGAAACACTTAAATCCTACCTCATTAGTAAAATAGAACTGGAATATTTTAATCGTTCAATCAGCAATCAATATGAATAATACCCATAGATTACAAACCATATGCACTCCCACAGTGCCCATATTCCACAAGATAATCGGCAGCGTTGCGATGATCGCTTTGCTCTCCATTGCCGGATGTAATGATCAGCAGAACGTAACTGTCCATAGCGATAAAGAGGAGAAACACGAGGAAGGAGTCCACCTGCCCAACCAACAAGTAAAAGCCCTTCAGCTTAACATAGATACGGTAAGCTCGCGGGCAATGGCACACTTGGTGGAAGTAAATGGCATACTGGAAGTACCCCCTCAAAACGAAGCTGCTGTCACGGCTTATATCGGTGCCAATGTCATGGATATTAAGGTCATTGAAGGGGATAAAGTACAAAAGGGGCAAGCCTTGGCCTACCTTTCCCATCCCGAAATGATCCAAATTCAGTCGGACTATAGCCAAAGCTGGCATAAACTTAACTATCTCCAGAAGGAGTTTAAGCGCCAAAATACTCTTTATGAGGAAGAAGTCGGCTCTGGACGGGACAAGGAAAAAATCGCCGCGGAATTAGCGACCCTACGTGCGTCGATTAGTGGACAGGAAAGCCAACTGAGATTGTTGGGCTTAGATCCAGCAGCCATCCGCGATGGGGTCATTACCGAACGAATCCCTATTAAAAGCCCCATATCAGGCTATATCAAGGAAGTTCATATTAAGACGGGACAGTATGTTGGGCCCGAATATGAGATGTTTGAAGTGGTCAATATCCATCATATTCATGCTGATTTAATGGTGTTTGAGAAAGATGTGAGCAAGGTAAAAGAAGGGCAAAAGGTGCGATTTACCGTAGAGACCCTGCCTGGTGAGGAGTTGATTGCTGAGGTATATTCAGTGGGAAAATCTTTTGAATCAAAACCAAAGGCCGTTCATATTCATGCGGAAATAGAGAATAAAAAAGGGCTCCTGATTCCTGGGATGTACGTCAAGGGACAAGTCATTACTGATAAAACCAAGCAGCCCGCAGTACCCGAAGCAGCGATTGTTAACGAAGACGATCGCAATTTCCTCTTTTCCGTAATGCAGCAGGGAGAAGAATGGATATTCGAAAAAACTGAAATTATCGTAGATGGCCAGGATGCGGGATGGGTTTCCATTAAATTCATGCGCTCGGAAGATGCTGGGAAAAAATATGTCATGAACAACGCGTATTACCTGGTGGCAGAATCCAAGAAAAGTGAAGGAGGACATCACCACTAAGTCCCTCGCTTGATTCAACCAAAAGGGAAAAGCCGCAATTTTTTTATTTGTGGCTTTTCCTTATAATTGGTAAAGCTATTTGATTAATCTGCCCATATGAAATCAATTTTAACAGTTCTTATATGGCTACTTTCCATAAGTACGAATGTTTTTGCCAGTCCAATAAAAGAAAAATTACTGCTCATTCCACTGGATGATCGACCACCCTGTTTACAGTTTCCTGTAAAACTCGGAGATATTGTCGGTGTGGAAATTATCACACCTCCCAAGGAACTATTGGGCAACTTGCATGAGGCAGGAAATACGGATGCATTGGCTCGTTGGATCAAGCGACAGCCCATTGAAGATCTGGATGGGCTTATACTTGCAGCAGATATGTTGGCATATGGAGGGTTGGTGGCCAGTAGGAAATATGGGGTAAAGGTGGATACAGCATTGCGTAGATTAGAGTTGATTAAATCTATAAAAGAGAAGCATCCCCACCTGCCGGTATTGGTCCAAAGTGTCATCATGCGCTTGGCGCCCACAGCAGACGGTACGAATGAAGCGTATCGGGTAAAGCTGGCTAAATGGGCATCCACGGTAGATCCAACAGAAAAATTAGCATTGGAGCGTCAATTGCCAAAAGCTGTAATATCCGATTATTTGGATGCAAGAAACCGAAATCACCAAGTGAATCGTCAATTGATCGAATGGGCAAACGAAGGCCTGATCGATTACCTTGTACTTTCGCAGGATGATGCCAAACCTACTGGGCTCCATGTTGCAGAAAAGGAACAGGTTCTTCGACTAGCCCAGCGATCCAAATTAAAGGATAAGGTGGCCATCCAGACCGGTACCGATGAAGTAGCCATGTTGCTCCTTAGCCGTTTAGTCAATCAACAAAACCACCTTAAGCCAAGGGTTAGCGTTTACTATTCTTCCGAAACCATGCGATATGAAATGATGCCTTTTGAAGATGATCCGCTTGATGAAACGGTTCATAAAATGGTGACTAGCGCAGGAGGAGTGGTGGTGGAACAAGGGGAAAACCCCGAACTTCACTGGTACATTTACACCTCACGGTACAGTGAAGAAGAAACAAAACGATTTATAGAGGCCATTGTCCAAGCTGTGGAAAAAGGCGAAAAGGTAATCCTTTCGGATATAGATCCGATAGGAGATGTACAAGGAGGTGCAGCTACATTTTCAGAAGCCATGATAAAAAGCGGCATATTACCCAAACTGTACGGTTATGCCTCCTGGAATACTGCTGGAAATACCTTGGGTACAGCATTGCCTCAGGGTTTTCTCTATCACGCTTACAGATCCACCACTGAGCAGGAAAAAGAGGCTATTGGTAATCCCTCGTCCCAACATTGGTTTACGATCCATCGAATGGTAAATGATTATGTTTATAATAACACCGTGAGAGAGGCATTGAAGGAGGCTTTTGGTATGGAATATACGAATGCCACTGTTTTGTCCAGCGATCGGCTTGAAGTGGCTGAAAATATGGCATTTGATACTATAAATTCATCTTTGGAGGATATTGTTCATTATAATTTTCAGGATCGGTTTGAAGTGAAACATTTGAAATTTGAATTGCCTTGGAACAGGGCTTTTGAGGCATTAATTGATTTTGAATTGATTAAATTACCTGTGAAGAAGGTGGATCATCAATAATTATTAATACCTTAATTATCATTAAACCTATAAACCATTTTCCATGAACTACCGTGTTTTTTTCTCTCTTATTATTTGCTTGTCGCTTCAAGGTTACTATTCGTTGACTTTTGGTCAAAATGTTGGCGTAGGAACCGAAAAGCCTAATACCGCCCAATGGCTCTTTGATGGAAGTAGGGAAATGCTTGAAGATAAATGGGAATATTGGGAGGGACCAAGGTTATCAGCAGTTCCGCCTATCAAATGGAAAATCGTCGATGATCCCGTAGATACCGGGACCACGCTAAACACCAACGACCCCGCAGCGGCCAATGGAAAATATGGAGCGGCGGATATTGTGACCAAGGAAAAGTTCGAGGATTTTAGATTGCATATAGAATTTTTGATTGAACATAAAGGAGGAAACAGCGGCGTTTACCTTCAAAACCGGTATGAAATCCAAGTACTTGATGGGGATTCCACCACCCATGGAATGGCTGCTATTATCAATGAGAAGGCCGCCCCTTATGAAGTTTATGCTGGATTGGGGAAATGGAATGCCTATGATATTGTTTTTCGAGCCGCTAGATTCGATCAGGAGGGAAACCTTCTGGAAAAAGCCCTGATGACGATGTATTTCAATGGAGTGAAAGTGCATACCAACGAATACATCCAACAAGTCTGGGGAGGGCCAAACTCCGGACTTGATGGTGGCAATGAGGGAGGAAAAGGTATTACCGATCGACCTGGTGGACTGAAATTACAAGCTGAGGGACACGATGTACTCTATCGCAATATTTGGATCCAGTCACTTGAGATACAGGCGTCCGATACTGATTTTTAAAACTATATCTATTATGAATTTAACCTAGGTATATTGATTAGGTCTTATGTGCTATTTTTTTATAGTTTTATCGAATAGATACAAAACCACTTCCTATGTTCAAGAAATATCTACTTAGTGTAGTCACATTTTCAGCTGCAATCTTCTTATCAAAAGCCCAGCTTATCATTGAGCCTCAGTCTGTTGATGCTGTATTGGTAGAAAATGGTTCGAGCCCCATTTTGGAGGGTTCGGCTATATTAGGTAATGAGGGCTATTTTGTTTGGGGAGGAAGTGTTATTAGAGGAGAAGATGGCCGATACCATATGTTTTATAGTCGTTGGCCCTCTGGACCGGATAAGGACAATTTTGGTGACGGCTGGTTGACGGGGTCAGAAATAGCCTATGCTGTCTCAGATCATGCTGATCACGGGTTTACATTTGTCAAAGTCGTGCTTCAAGGGCAAGGAAAGGAGGGGAGGTCATCAGCTTGGGACGGCCAATCCGTTCACAACCCCCACATTCAGCGGTTCAATGGCACCTATTACCTTTATCATACTGGCAGTACCTATCCTGGAAAACAGCCTGAGGGAAGCCCAGGTGCCAACCTGAGCAGGCGAAATCTCATCCAGCAAAGCCAGCAAATTGGTTTGGTCACTTTCAATAGCATGGAAGATCTACTTCAAGGAAATATCAATCGATCCAATGCTCCCTTGTTAAGTCCAAGGACACGTGTAAAGGATGGAGACGTCCTTCACCCATCGCCCGAAGGAACCAAAACCAAACCGGATAACTTAATCGTGGTAAATCCTTCGGTCGTAAGGAGAAAATCAGACGGCAAGTATTTACTCTACTTCAAAGGGAACCAATATGTTCCCTCTTGGCGGGGAATACACGGAGTGGCGATCAGTGATTCACCGTCAGGCCCATTCAAGCCTCGGGATGAATTTGTTTTTGATGTGAGAGATGAGGATGGCAAATTGGCATCAGCAGAGGATCCCTATGTTTGGTACCATGAAGAAAGCGATTTGTATTATACTGTTTTTAAAGATTTTACAGGTAAGATCACAGGCGATGAGCCAGGATTAGCACTGATGAAATCCTCAGACGGAATTCATTGGGAAAAGCCAGAAAATGCAATGTTTATGCCCTTATCTCTCGAGTTGAAAACCGGCCAGACGGTAAAAGTAAACAGGCTGGAAAGGCCGCAGTTTCTTATTGGTGAAGATGGCTTGCCCAAAGTACTTTATGCTGCTTGTTCGCTAAATCCACTTAATGAAAAAAAGGATGGAAGCTCTTTTAATGTGCAAATTCCGTTGAAAAGTTATTATAAAAAAGGTTCTATATGATTTACTATGGGTAACTATTACTTTGCATGTCAAATTCTAGCTTGCCTTTCATCTTGTTGCCTTGTTACTTTTTTCCTTCAGGTGAAAAACGTAACCAAAAAAACCCGCTGCGGTGAGCTATATGACTAAAATCAAAGCCAGCACTCACGCAGGCAAACTCCTCTATTTGTGCAGCATACCAATTTTTTGTACTGATTCACGTCAAACAAGCCTGCGCTTTTTCCAGCCCACTTCTTTGATTTCTTAACGTCAAATACCTCAAGGCAGAATAGAAAATTGCCCACTGAAAAGGAACATGAATCAACATTAATTTAACCGGAATAATATCTTTACCCTCTATAATCCATATAGAGCCATAAAAAATGACGGTAGCCCTAGCAAAAGGTAGATAAGGTGTACTATGCAGTGATATCCAAAAATATTGACTAAAAACTCCTGCAAAAAACTTACTTTTGTCCCATGAATAATTTTGACGAAAAAGGGCGGGTAGTCGTGACCTGCAAGGATCGGTTTGCCCCTTATCTGGAAGAAGAGTTGATCGCACATGGCTTTAAGCCGCTAAAGGTAGAACGTACCAGTATAGAGCTTAGTGCGAGCATGAATGAATGCATTTACCTTAATATGCATTTGAGAGTGGCCAGTCATGTACTTTTCGAAATAAAAACTTTTTACCTGCACCATGCCCGCGATATTTACCGTCGCGTCAAAAATATTCCTTGGGAAGAGTATATTGATAATGACACGTATTTTTCAGTAGTGAGCCATGTGGAAAATGAAAGTGTGAACAATCCGCTTATCGTCAATGTAAAAGTTAAAGATGCCATCGTCGATCGTTTTCGCGAAAACACTGGTAAAAGACCAGACACTGGAGCTGATTTTGATGGCGCAGTCTTTCAGTTATACTGGAGAGAAACACAAGCCTCCATGTTTATCAATACCTCTGGAGATACCCTTTCCAAGAGGGGCTACCGTAAGCTTCCTTGGATGGCACCGATGGTCGAAAACCTTGCCGCTGCTACCATTATGGCCAGTGATTGGGACAGGGAAGGCCCTTTCATTAACCCTATGTGTGGTGCTGGGACTTTGGTCATCGAAGCTGCTTTGATGGCCACCAATCGCTATCCGGGGCTATTTAGGGATCATTATTCCTTTATGCACATCAAAGGTTACAAAAAAGAGGTTTATGATCTGCTGAATGAACAGCTCAGGTCCAAGATCAACGATAACATCTCTGGGCAATTCGTGGCTTCTGACATATCCGAAAGGGCGATCTACGCTGCCGAGGAAAATGCCAAAGTAGCTAATGTAATCGATCACATTTCATTCGAAGTGGTGGATTTTGCAGAGACTACTGTTCCAGAACTTGAAAAAGGAGTAGTTTTCTTCAACCCGGAATACGGCGAAAGGCTCGGAGAGGAAGAAGAGCTGATCAATACGTACAAGCGTATAGGTGATTTCATGAAACAGCGTTGCCCTGGCTATTTGGGCTATATCTTTACCGGAAACCTTAAGTTGGGAAAGAGGATTGGTCTTCGCCCCAGTAGAAAAATCGAGTTTTTTAATGGGACAATAGATTGTCGTCTCCTAAAATTTGAATTGTACAGTGGCGGTAAGAAGGACAAGTAATGGATCAAGTAGAAAAATGGGGGATAGTGGTTAGTTTTGATAGAACACCGATCGCCAGATGATTAAGACCTGCGCTGAATTTATTGACTAAGTTGGGAAAGAAGTTTTTAGAAAGTGTGCCCAGCTGTCGGAACAACTGTGGAATTATAAATCTGTATTTATCCCAATTACATCTCTAGTTCAGCATTACTTTTCTAATTTTGCATTACTTCTCTAGTTCCGTATTTGAAATGCGAACTGTTGAGCATGGCATTTGTCATGCCTCCTTCCAGTGAAGCCCCCGGAAATAAAGCTTGATCCCCGAACGGCCATTAGTCATAAACATGAAAAAGCCCTCTTCCAGTTATGAAAGAGGGCAAAATCTATCCAATATTTTAATTGGACAAGATAAGCAACGATTTTTTTACCGACTATTATTATAACGCTGGCAACGAAATCATTATTGTCTTTTTATCAGTTCATTACCTTAGCTACTTCTATAACATGCTCACTAGGGATTTGACGGATTCTCTTTGTTCTCAAGTACCTCCCCAGCTCGTATTCATCGTAATTGGGGCTGTTGGGATCAAAACTGCTGATGCGGACCCTTCCCCTGGAATGGATAAACGAATTATTTCCGATCCACATGCCTACATGTACGATCCTTTCAGGACGATCCTCTGTCGCCTTTCTCCCAAAAAACAGCAAGTCACCAACTTCCAATTTGTCCCAGTTTTTCTCCGTATCCACTAATTCTCCTTCATGCACCTGTTGTGAAGCATCCCTCGGGATCACTTGACCGTTTAGAAAGTAAATGGTTTTGGTAAATCCACTGCAATCAACCCCCTTGATCGATGTACCACCCCAGAGATAGGGAACGCCCATCATGTTTTTGGCTGTACTGATCAGGTTATGGTCACTTAATGAACGGGTAGTAATCCATTCCTCAAATGGCATGGCCATGTCCTTTTGCAAAAAACCTTGACGGCCATCCGGCAAAGCGACTTGATAGTGGCTTTTATTTTCTGCCACCAGTTTCAGTAGGTTTCCAGCAGTGAGATCGGTGACCATCATGGATTCATCTTCACTTTCATAAACATACCCCAAAAGTCCGGTAAATACCAATTTGGGACTGCCTTCCCATTGGTCATATGCAGACTGATCCATTAGTTCTATCCCGGCTGCGTCCACCCATGAAATATAGTTGTCTGGCGTTTGGACAAGGTACCAACTCCCATCTTTCTTGAGGACATTGACCGGTGTGCCCATTGTCGCTTGGGTGGCAAGCTCTGCGGAGTGTTTGGGAGCACTTCGGATATTGGCAACTGAAATGGTCACCACACCGTGGGTTTTGCCTGCCAGTGCCTTATCAGGAAGTAAATCCACTTGATTGGTAAAGGAGACGCCCGCACTGTCTAGCTTTTTCGTCAATTCTTCCAAGGCCTGTGGCAAATTTGTTTGGCCCTTTAGCGAATCGTTTTCGAACGCGATGTCAAAAATTGCCACGCGTTTGTCAGGTGCATAGCTTTCCTTTACTTGATCTATTAGCGGTGCTACGGAAGAGGTTTCTTTACTTTCGGGCTGACAACTCCCGAGTAGGACCAAGGCCAGTAGGAGTGTGATTCCCCAGGTTAGCGTAGTATTTTTCATCATAGGTAAGCGTTGATGTTCTTATTACTAAATAAAGCAAATCCCCGAAAAGTTCATCGGGGATTTTAATTATTCTTCCAATCCTGGGCTTCGCTCCAAGAATTCCTGATAGAGGCGAATGTGCCTGCTGGTCATTGGTATTTTATATCCATCGATAAATACATGTTTGATCTGCGTCTTGGTTTCGAAAGGATCTCCATCCGAAACGAAGACCGTTGCACTTTTTCCTTCTTCAATGCTTCCAAGATGATCATCCACACCAAATATCTCGGCCGGTACGATGGTAATGGCCCTTAGTGCTTCTTCCTTACCCATACCGTAAGCAGCTGCAAAGCCAGCATTGAAGGGAAGATTCCTGACATTCTCGGTATCGGATGTCCTGATGGCTACTTTTACGCCGGCTTGTTGCATTTTACCGGGGTTGCTATAGGCCGCATCATAGCGATCTGAAGATCTTGAAGGTAGTGCCAAAACAGGACCGGTAATGACAGGAATACCTGCTGCTGCTATTTTTTCTGCCACTCTAAAACCTTCAGATACACCTGTCAGGACGGCTTTTTTCACTTCTTTTTCTTTGATCCATTCGAGGGCTTTAAGGATGTCCTCTGCTTTGTTGACCTCTATCAATAAAGGCAAATCCCCTCTTACGGCTTTGGCCAATTGTTCCATTTCTGGATAATAGGTCAAGGATGCTTCGGCATCTTCCAATTTCATATACGTGGAAGCCCTTTCCCAAATATCATTGATGTTTTTCAGGGACTCTTTGGCATCTTTCTCGATTTCTTCATCTGACCTTCGGTCCCATCGGCCCCTTCTGGCAGAAGTAGGGAAATTCATTGGAATACCTTTAAACCCCGTGTACATCTGGTCTGGAGTATAACCGTTTAAGTTGATCAGTGCGGCAGTACCTGGGAATAAACCTCCCGACGGAACCGATAGAGCCGTAGTGACACCACTTACCCTGGTCACGGGAATGGCCACAGAATTGGGGTTGATGGCTGTCAATGCTTGCATATTGGGAGTCACGTTGCCTATTTCAGCGTAGTCTTGTGTTTCAGCCAACGAACCCACTTCCACCAGCCCCAAACGTGTTCCACTGTCGATCATGCCCGGATATATATATTGGCCATTACAGTCAATGACGGTGGCATCTCCAGCTTCCAATCCTGCACCAATGGCCTCGATCTTTCCGTGTTCCAGTAAGACACTGGTGTTTTCCAGTATGCCATTGGTAACGGTGACCACTGTCCCGCCTTGGAGGAGAAACTTGCCATTTCTTGGTTTTAGCACTTCTCCTTCTATTTGCCCATAACCCAAAACGGGCAAAAGTAGAAGTGATAGCAAGTATATCGTTAAATTAAATTTCTTCATATTTCATTTAATTTTTTTAATAATCAATGAATTACATTAATGTGAGTGATGAAAAGTGGTTCCTTCAGTAAAGAGCTCTACACCATGCATACAACTCTCTTCCTCTACTTGAAGATAAACTGGCTCTACCATTTGGGTAGGGCTTATTTTTAACCTTTGGTCATCTTTATCTTCATTGATATCAAAATATTTTATTCCATCCACAAATGTCATCTGTGGGATAGCATAGACGGATAGCGGATGTTGGTCAAAAATCACCAAATCAGCTTGCTTTCCTTCTTCGATAGACCCCACGTATTCATCGATGCCAAGTTGTTTGGCAGGATTGATGGTGATCAGCGCCAAAGCCTGCTCATCCGATAATCCACCATAGCGCTGGGTCTTGGCAGCTTCATGGTACAAGTGACGGATCAATTCATCTGAATCAGAATTAATTGAAGTGATTACATCATTTTCAGTGAGGATTGCTGCATTGTAAGCGGTGGAATAATACACTTCAAACTTATACGCCCACCAATCACTGAAAACAGAAGCTCCCATGGTATATTTGGCAAGCTCAGGAGCTACTTTGAATCCTTCATTCACATGGGTAAATACCAGTTTATCGACCCCAAAATCCCTACAGACATTGATGAGCATGTAAATTTCATCTGCCCGATAGGAGTGACAGTGGATGATGATTTCTCCATCCAGAATGTCCGCCAATGTCTGCAAACGAAGGTTGTATTCAGGAGGAGTTACCTTGCTGTTCTTTTGCCCTTTTGACTGGTTATACGTTTCCCATTTTTTCTTGTATTGGAGGGCTTCATTGAAGCCGTTTCTGATGACTGCTTCTACCCCCATGCGCGTGCGTGGTTGAATATTTTTTCCGAGACCATGAACCCTTGTCGGATTCTCTCCCAAGGCGAATTTGATCGTTCTGGGCGCTTCTTTCATAATGATATCATCAGGATTTCGGCTGCCGTATCGGTACTTCATGGTAATGCTCTGTCCTCCAATGGCATTGGCAGATCCATGTAAGCCGTGGGCGATGGTAGTACCTCCGGCCAATGCCCGATAGATTCCTACGTCAAATGGGTTGATAACATCGGCTATGGCCACTTCTGCCGTAATAGGTGCTGTGGCCTCATTGACCACGTCCAAGGCCAAGTGCGAGTGGGCATCTATAATGCCTGGCATCAGGAATTTGCCTGAAGCATTTATAGTCTTTACATTTTTGGGGGCAGAAAGGTCTTTGCCCACTTTCTTGATGATACCGTCTTGCACCAATACATCCGCATCCTCCAAGGTGCCTTGGGTCACTGTCAGTACGGTGGCATTTTGGATCAAAACGCTGCCTTTGGGCGTTTGAGCATCCAATTGCTGGGTGGCTATGATTAATAGCGAACAAATGATATATGTTAATTTCCTCATTTTCTTCATCAATTAGAATTTAAAATCAGGTGTTTTCTTGGCCGTGAGTGAAAAATCACCCATGTCCCTGATACTGATGGAGCCCGTAAAATCAGCTCCATCGACTTTTCCCTTGGTCTGTACAGTGAGCTTTTGCCCCTGCACTTCAATAGAAAAAGTAAAACTCAGCTTCTTGCCGTCATAACTGATGTTTTCCAAGGGCCTTGTCAGCTTGCCGCCACCATTGGGGTTGTCCACATCGATTTCTCCAGATAGGTTGCCTGATTTCTCGGTAAACCTAATTTCTCCCGAAGAGGTACCCCCTGGGGTTTCAGAAGTGTAGTTCCATTTGCCAACTAAATCTGATGGATTTCCTTCGATTTTTTTGGATTTAGAAATATCGTATTCATATAAGTATCCATCAGACATTACAAAATTGATTTTAGAGCCTTCAGCGAAAAGGCTGTCCGTGGCTAACACCAAATTGGCCAATTTTCCTTTTTCGATCGTACCGGCATAATTACTGATCCCTAGTATTGCAGCGGGATTTGTAGTCAGGGCAGCCAGGGCACCGTCTTCCGTAAGTCCATGGGCAATCATCAGCCGTAGGTTTTTCAGAAAATCGTCCTTTTTGGCCTGATTGGTAGAAAAACCAAATTTAACTCCTGCTTTTTCGAAATTGCCTGCATGGGACAACGCTTGCTCGTATGCTTCTATTACTCGCTTTTGAGCAGTTTTGGCTTCTTCTGTAGCCTCTTCCATATTCGCTTCTTTGGCCTTATCGTCTGGTAACTTGAGCGAAAGTGCCACAGTGGCATTGGCAGCCAATATTTCTTCTGCCAAATTACTTCCTTCCTCAAGGTCCATCAGCAGTAGATCAAATCCCAGTTCTTTTTGTAGTTTCAATACCCTGCGGATCTCAAGCTCCTCATTGGCTTCGAAGACCACTGGGATTTGTTTGTTGATCACCGGGTAGAAAGCCTCTAGGCTTTTGTTCTTTTCTGGCCTACTGATGCCGTTGGAATTGGCTGCAAACATCTGGATATGCTCATTTTTCAGTTCGGCATTTTTATATAACTCCCGATATTTGGCCATTACGCCCAATGTGGTTCCGGGATAAACACCACGTACCGTTTCAAACTGGGCGAATAGCCCGGTTGATTCATGAAGCACATTGGTAGAAGAAGCATCTCCGTACACGACCAAAGCTGTCTGTCCCGGGAGCATTTCACCTCTCGGTAGGAGTTGGGCGATGGTAAAACCTGCTTTTCTCCATTCACCGATACTACCATTGGTGGTATCCCAGTAGTCCAAAGCAGTGCGTTCAGGGGTGATTCCTGCTACATCATTGGGAGGGTTGGATGGATCGAAATTCTCCGGCTTTTTGGCTTCTTCTGGCTTTTCAATGCCAGCATCACTTCCTAAATCAATAAAGCCGGCATAAACAAATAAAGAGTCTCCAGGGATAATTTTTGCATCCACTGGAACAGCTGTATTTTCGCCAATTGCAGTGATCAGTCCATCTTTGATCACAATTGTAGTAGCTGACAGCCATTTTCCGGGTTGGGTGATGACAGTGGCATTGGTGATGGCATAGGTGCCTGTCACCCTTCTTTGTCCTGATCGATCACTCTGGCCTACTACCGTAGAGGTGTCCATCAAACAAATCAGTACCACCAAAAACAATAAAGTGGTTAATCTTTTAATCATACACATTTGGGATATACTTGACGTAATAAAATATTAACAAGCCGTTAAACTAACAAAAGATTCAAAAAACTGAGTGGTTTATTTTTTAAAAGGTTCTATTTTTTGACCTAGTGTCAAGTCAAACCTGCCTACCGCCTAATCCTACGTGTATTCCAGTGCGTCTTTTCTCCTTTATCAGTGTTACAAAAGACTTCCTTCGCTAAGGCTAGGGGCGATTTTTGTGCTTTTTCTAGCCCAAAATCCACTACCGCCTTACCCGTTATTTATGCCTTGACTTGACATTAGTGTAATTTCGTTTGGGTGTTTATTATTCAAAAAACATATTTATTAATATTATATACATTAAAATATGTTTAAAGTAATTCTGTTTTTATTTATCGTAATATCAATAGTATTTTGAGTTAGAATTGTACCAAAAAGTGCATACTTTTAGGAAAATAAAGACGATTAAAAGCCACCATGAAGGATATTTTAGTGATAGAAGACGACCAGTTAATTTTAAAAATGGTTGAATTTCGACTAAATAAAGAAGGATATAAAGTAGTCATAGCTGAAGATGGTAACAAAGGAATAGAAGCATTGGATGAATTGCAACCTGATCTGATCATAACGGACATTATGGTACCGTATAAGAGTGGGATTGAGATCATCGAATATGCCAAAGGAAAATACCCAAGCTGTCCCATCATTGTCCTCAGTGCGCTCGGGGATGAAGAAGGGACCGTGATGGAGGCCTTTAATATGGGGGTAGCCGATTTCGTTCCGAAGCCTTTTAATCCAAATGAACTCGCTATTAGGGTGAAGAGATTATTCAGTTGATCGTCAATAGCTTAACGTGTATCTTGGAGAATAGAAAGGTCCTTATGTTGTTTTTAATAGCCATTGTAGCAATGGCTACCAAAGCTGCTGGACAACAGCAGTTGGATTCTTTATCTACCGTCTCCTTTTTAGAAAGGATAGGAGAGGTGGAGCTGATGAGCTATAGGCTTAGTTATGGAGCCAGTGAAAAGCACTCCAAAGTCGTATCACACCAATTTAATGATTTTAATGTCCTATTATCTTTTCGGGATTCTGTGGAAGCTGAAGGAATGGATGTGGGCAAGATCCATTATTATATTTCTGGAGAGGAAAAGGGCTTCGAAAACGTAAAGAGTTACGTAAGTATTATACAGGAGAATGATCTATATATTGCCGATCAAGGCCGCGATTTATCCACTGACTCCGGCCGATTGTTAATTGCTGCGAATCAGCTTGGTTTTAAGCCATTTTATCGGTTTAGAAGCAGAATCTTGACCGATATTAAATTTGTTATCCTCATAGGAATTCTGCTGTTGTTTGTCTTTACATTTTTGGTGCTGCTCTTCTTTATTTTTGTCGTCAAGGCACGAAATGAAAGGCGAGAGCGCCTTATCAAGAAATATGTGGACATCTGCAGAGAACCTCTTTCTACTTTTTTATTTACCTATAACGTAGAAGAAGTGGAAAAAATGACCTTTGATGAAGTGAGGGGGCTGTTTAATACCAAGGAATTTAAATCAACCGCTTTTAAAGATACACTGATAAGTGAAATCATCAATCTCAACAAGAACCTCAAAGGGGATTTTAAAGATAAACTAAGGATTATCTATACCACGCTGAAGCTGGACAGGTACTCCATAAAAAAGTTAAAAAGCAGGAACTGGGAGGTGCAGGCAACCGGTACCATGGAGCTTTACGAAATGAATATCCAGCAAGCCGCACCCCACCTTGAAAAGCTCTTGCACTCGAAGAATTTTGTGGTAAGGTCCAATGCCGTAAGGGCCTATCTGCACCTTTCGCCCAATAAAGACCTAAGTTTCTTGAGCAATCAAACCTATCCGCTTTCCAGATGGCAGCAAATGTGGCTTTACCGCGTGGTCAGAAACACCTCCTCTATGGGGACCGTGGACTTGGTGAGCCTTCTCCATTCTGAAAATGAAAGCATCCGGATATTCGGCGTAAAATTGGTGAGATTGCTGGGAAGAATGGACATTATTGAGCAGCTATCCGAAATGTTTCCAGCTGCCAGCCTCGATGAGAAGTATGAAATCCTGAATACGTTTAAATCACTCGCTGCGTTTACCACAACCCCATTAGTGCATGGGAGTTTTCAAAGCGATGACTTAAAATTGGCTAAACTTTCCGCAGAACTGATGGGAGTAATCGGCAATGAAATTTCGGTGGCATTGATCATGGAAAAATTAAAAACCGAGCAACCTTTTGCTTTGGAAAAAAGCATGATGACAAGTTTATATAATTTGGATAAGGAAATGATGAATTGGGCGGTCAGCCATTTTAAGCGACCCCAATTGGAAGCGATACAGTCACACATAAAAGATACCTCGCTGGAACATGTATAGTCTATTATTTGATCTCTTGGTAGATCTGTTTGGTATTTTCTTTCTTATGTACGGTTTTGCCGTTATCGTCATCTATATGACCATTACGACACTGTCTGGACTGGAATTACGTGAGCAGTTCAAGAAAAACAAATTTGTTGATTATAAAGATGTCATCACTACCCCCATGGCTCCAGGGGTTTCGATCTTGGCTCCGGCCTATAATGAGGGGAAAAGCTTGGTCCAAAACGTCAGGAGCCTGCTCTCTCTCCATTTCAGTAAATACGAAGTAATCATTATCAATGATGGAAGTAAGGACAATAGCATAGAGGTCTTGATAGAGAACTTTGACCTGAAGAAAGCCGCATTTGCTTATGAACAAACCATTGATACCAAACGGGTAAAAGCAGTTTATAAATCTACGAATCCTTCATTCAGCAAGCTCATCGTGGTGGACAAGGAAAATGGAGGAAAAGCTGACGCCCTAAATGCCGGCATAAATGTTTCCAATCAAGAACTTATCGCCTGTATCGATGTGGACTGCATCCTGGCTCCTGATTCCATCATTCGTATGTTACGCCCATTTCTGGAGGAAACCCATAAAAAAGTCATCGCAGTCGGTGGGGGCATTGGCATTGCAAACAATTGTGACATCAAAGATGGCACGGTGGTAAAATACCGTGTGCCATCCACGCTTTTGGGCAGGTTTCAGGTAATAGAATACTTTAGAAGCTTTCTCTTGGGAAGGATGGCCTGGTCTCGTGTAAATGGCTTGTTGCTCATTTCGGGCGCCTTTGGTTTTTTTGACAAGGAATTGGTCAAGAAAGTAGGGGGCTACTTTCCGGCCACGGTAGGTGAAGACATGGAGTTGGTCGTAAGGATGAGAAGGTACATGGAAGAGCAAAAGATTCCTTATAAGGTGTCTTTCGTATCTGATCCGCTATGCTGGACAGAAGTGCCTGAATCGGAACAGGTGCTCTCCAGACAGCGAAATAGGTGGATGAGAGGCACAATCGAAACCCTCCAACTCCATCGCAAAATGCAGTTTAACCCAAAATATGGTTTCACAGGTATGGTGAGTTTTCCTTTTTGGACCATCTTCGAAAAAAACGCCCCTATCATTGAGTTTTTGGGTGTGGTATATACCTTTATTCTCATTTTTTTGGGTGAGTTTAGTGCTGTCTATTTTATCAGTCTTTTTGTGCTGATTTACTTTTTTTCCGTCATGTTATCGTCTTTCAGTATTCTGTTTGAAGAATTGGTTTTTAAGAAATATGGGAAGAAAGGGGAGTTGAGGAAACTCATTATCACTGTACTTAAAGAACCTTTTTTCGTACATCCTAAATTGATGATTTGGTGCATCAAAGGACATTGGAACTTTATTAAAGGCATAGGTGGCTGGGGGGAAATGGTTCGAACCGGCTTCAAAAACACAAAATGATTAACGCTACAAGGGATATGAAAAACAATATATTATTCTTGGTGGTCCTTACCTTCTTGCTTGTACATCATGTAAGTGGCCAGACTTCCTTTGATCCAGATAAGAAATTCTTGGAAGCCCGGGATTTAGCGCTTGAGGGCAAAAGGGAAGAGGCCATCTCATTAGGGCTAAAAATTGTGGAGCAATACCCTGGATACAGCGACGTCTGGATCCTGCTTGGAAGGGTCAATGCCTGGGAGGGAAGGTATGATTCGGCTTCTGTTTATTTTGAAAAGGCCATCGAACAGAGTCCAGACTATGCAGATGCCTACAACGGCTATTTGGATAACCTGTTTTGGGGTGAGCAGTATGAAAAGGCCCAGGAAGTATTGGCCCGTGCTGAGAAACAATTTGGAAGTAATTTACCACAGGGCTTGACCTATCGTAAGTCAAGGTTGTATTATTATCGCGAGGAATATGAAGAGGCACTTGATATAGCCGAAAACCTGTATGAAAAAAATGCAGACATCGACGGCCTGCTGTCCTACGTCACTAACTTAAAGCGCCACACCAGAAACAGTGCCGTAGGGATGACGGCAGATTATGATAGCTTTCAAGGAGAAATAACACCTTGGAACACCTATTCTCTTTATGCCAGGACCAGATTGGGATTTATGGGGAGTGTCATTGCCAGGGCCACTCATTCCTATCGTTTTGAGGCCACTGGTACACAATATGAAATCGATGCTTATCCTAGTTTGGGTAAAAACAGTTACGCATACGT
Source organism: Echinicola rosea (assembly GCF_005281475.1). NCBI lineage: Bacteria > Pseudomonadati > Bacteroidota > Cytophagia > Cytophagales > Cyclobacteriaceae > Echinicola > Echinicola rosea. The sequence goes on from NZ_CP040106.1 coordinate 3,877,030, forward strand.
CAACGTAGGTTTCAGTAATGCCTCTTTCTTTCCGGAATATCGGTTCGGTACCTCCATCTATTGGAGTTTGCCAAAGGCTTTTGAGTTTGATATCGGTTACAGGCATCTGAAATTTTCTGAAATCACCCATATTCTCACCGCTTCTGTGGGCAAATATACTGGCAACTGGTGGCTTAACTTAAGGGCAAATCACGTCCCCTCCAGCTCAGGAGGATCGATAAGTGGAAATTTACAGGCGAGGTACTATTTTAAAGGAGCCGAGGATTATTTGATGGTTCAGTTTAGTACTGGAGTGAGCCCAGATGAAGAGGATAGAGATTTCCAGTCCCAGTTATTGGATTCCTATAGGGGCAGGGTGGGCTATCAGCAACTGTGGACTCCCCGGTGGATGGGCTATGCCTTTCTCGGGTATTCATATGATGAACTCAGCCCGGGAAATTATCGTCCCAATCTTAACATTTCCATTGGTACAGAATTTAGGTTTTAATGGCAAATCTCAAAGGAGCTTACCAGTTTACCAGAAGCAATTTATGGAGCATTCTCAGGTCATTGCTGATTTTCTTAATCCCACTGGGAGTCTTTCCGGGGATTATGTATTTGGTCTGGTATGTCCAGCCTAGTGTCACAAAAAATGTATTGGTAATCGATAAAACAGTTGCGGATGTGGAGCGACAAGAGCATCGTTCTATTTTCTGGATATTAAAGCACCTTAGGTACAAAAACAGTGAAGGAGATTATTACAATTACAAAGAAGATTATTTAGGATATTTTCCAGACGACGAAGAAAACCATAAATCAAAGGGGGTAGAAAATCTATCATCCAAAAATATTGACTCCATCAAAGCTTCAATTGATGTATTGTATATGTCTGACAATTACGGGGTTTATAATATTGATGATACTGGTAAAAATAACAGTATCTCACCAAAAATATATGGAGGACTCACCCAACAGGACCTGGATCTTTTGGCTGCTTCCATTGAATCCGGAAAACTGGTCTTTGCGGAGTTTAACAGCATGGGTGCACCCACCACCAAATACCTGAGAAGTGAATTTGAGGACCTATTTGATATTAAATGGTCAGGATGGATCAGCCGGTATTTTGATGAAATGGATACCGTAATCAATGACGAAATTCCTGAATGGCTGATATCCAATTACAATAACCAACATGATGAAAACTGGGACTTTAAAGGTGCCGGACAGATCTTTGTCAGTGAGTTTGGACAGATCGAGGTATTTGAGGTAGGGGCAGATATCACCGTGAAAGTGCCTAAGGTAGTGTCATCGCTAGAAAGCCAGAGCAAATACGGTCTTCCCAAGGAAGCAAACTATCCCTATTGGTTTGAAATCTTACGCATTGACCGTTCTTATGAGGTTATTAGTTACTTTGACTTTGCCCCAACGGGGGCAGGATTGGAGAAGCTAAAGGCTCTTGGGCTGCCCAGGTATTTTCCTGCATCCATAACCAGAAAAGTGGGCGATGCTCGGGTATATTATTTTGCAGGTGACTTTGCGGACAATCCAGTCAGTATGGAAACAGCCACATTCTTCGGCGTACCCACATTATCCAAGCTAGTCAATGAAAAAGACGATTATTCCAATAGAACATCTTTCTTCTGGAACTATTACCTCCCCTTGATGAAAACAGCCCTATCAAAGCATAAATAAGGGCAAGCGGAAAAATGAGATAACTTGAGAAATCAAAGGTAATTGCCTTAAGGAATGTACGCTCAAAAAAGCGCTGCCTAAATTTCCATAAGCTCCGATTTTTACATGTTGTCATCCGTAACCAACATCCACTACCGCCTTACCCGTGATATAAGTATTGACTTGACACTGCTGAGTGTTAAGGAATAATGGCATTGTTATTCATCACGTAGCCATCTTGGTTCTTGTACTGCTGGAATTCCGTAGAAAGTTTTTCTTGAAGCGTAGGCTCATTAATTGGGTCAATGTTCATATTATCGGAAATTTTAAAAGCCTTATCGTCCGAAATGAGGTACTCCCCATTAAAATAGTCCCTAAACTGGTATTTGTTCCTCATCAAGGCATGTTTGATATTTGACCTGAACTCCTGTGCAGTGTCCAACACATATCCTCTCCAAGCCACTTTTTCTGGAGATTTGATTCCAAAATTATTGTCCAAATATGCCAATAGGCTCGTAGGTACCTCAAAATGAGTCGTTACAGCGGCCATTTGTTTTGGCCGCTTGAGTTTTTCGGAGTAAATTATAAGGGGCACATGAAACCGGTCTATTAGCGATGACATGGGGATTTCGGGCAAACGGTGATCACCGGTAATAATGAAAATCGTATTCTCAAAGTCCTCTCTTTTTTCATATTCAGTAAAAAAGTCCTTGATGGCATCATCGACATACATGATACTTGCCAGTTCCTTTTGGTACTTGTTCAGAGAAATGGTAGGGTGGGAATATTGCTTGGCTTCCAAAAAGGAGGTCACTTTTTGGTTGTAATAAGCCTGCTGTGGAATGACAAAAGGTGAGTGGGAAGACATGGTCTGGAAAATATTGACTTGGGGCTTATCGGTAGAAGGAATCTTGCGTAAACCATTTTTAAAGTTCTCCTTATCGGCATATCCCCATGAAAAGCCGTTGGCCTCAGCAGGTGATTTTTTTAAATCCCCATCAAAATTATGGATGTCCACGATCATGTCCACACCCTGGTACTGCATAAACGTATCCGCGTTATCGAAGTGCTTATCCGAGCCAATGAAATAATTGATCTGATAATTATTTTCTTTTAGCACTGAAAGCAATGTTCGGTGTTTTGGGTAAGGAGTGGCCTCCATAAATCCATGTTCACCAAATGGCAATCCGCCAAACAATCCAGGCAGTACACCAAAAGTCCTTCCAGTACTGGAAAGATTGTTTTTCCAATAAAGACTATGCGCTCCAAGCGAATCCAGAAATGGTGTCCAACTTCCCAAATAAGCGTTTGGCCCCGAGTAAGCCTTGCCAAGTCCTTCCACAATCACAAACACCAAATTAGGAGCACTGTCAAATGGCTCAAAATAATTGCCCAGCAAGTCGGGATAGTTGTTTTTATGTAAAAATGGATATTGTGTATCCATATATTCTTTTTGAAACAACTGGTTTTCATCATTTGTAGATGAAAGGTAAAAGTCAAAATAGATGTTTTCTGCACTTGCGAAGTAATCATACGATTCCTGATAGAGAAAAAAGGACTTATTCTCAGCAAGGAAATCAGAAAGTCCCGTAAGTCCTTTGGACGTATTTATGGGTAAGACCATTAGTACCACCAAAACAAAAAAAGCAGCTCCTGGAATGATCCATGCTCCTTTCCCTTTGATTTTTATATATCTACCCAAACTCAACATCCAATAAATCACCACCAATGCCCCAAGGATTCCAAAGACGGTATAGAGATTGAGCATACCTGCTGCCATTACCGTTTCTTTTATATCACTAAACGAATAGCTATACACGTCTGCTCCAAGCGGCACCAAGGTCTTCGAAAAATACATTACCAAACCTATCCCCGTAAGTAATAAGACACTAAAAATTGCTTTTACCAAGAAATAAGACAACCGTGGAATAACCATTCCCAAAAAGACTTGAATGAGAAAAAATATTCCCAAGGTGTATAAGGTCCATTTAATCGTCTCTAGCACATTGGTGATCAGGATATTGGGCTGTGAAAGAATGTTGATATCGTGGGTTTTTCCTATCCACAAGACTTCCCAAATACTTAAAGTTATTTGCAAAAACAGGAAAATCACGCCTATTTGCCAGAATTTTATAAAATTGCTTGTAATTTTGGATACTAAAGTGGATTGAATACCTGATTTTTGACTCATTCTTTAACGATTGACTGGGTTCATAGAGGTTATATTCAAGGCGACCTCTAAAATTTAGCGCAAAATAACTATATTGATCAATAAATTCGAAAATTATAAAATGAATAAAAGTTCCTTAATAAAAGAACTATTTTCCAATATAAAAACTACAGGAGCAGTAACTTTTAGCTCAAAGTATTTGGTAAATAAAATGTTGTCCTTCGCAAGTTTTAAAGGGGCGAAGGTGATTGTGGAGCTGGGAGGAGGAGATGGAAGCATCACAAGGGGAATTATCGAGCGAATGGATAAGGATTCGACACTTTTAGTATTCGAAATAAGCGAGGCTTTTTGTAACAACCTAAGGAAGCAGTTTCCCCAGAAAAATGTAAAAATCATCTGTGACTCGGCAGGAAACATGGACACCTATCTCAACGGTGAGGGAGCTGATCTCATACTCTCATCCTTACCTTTTAGCCTTATCCCAAAAGAGGCACGAATGGAGATTTATAAAAAGAGCCGATCCAACTTGAAAGAAAGCGGTTATTTCATCCAGATATGCTATAGCTACTTGCTGAAATTCCAGTTTGCAAATTATTTTCAGAGTATCCGCACCGCGTTTACCCTCAGGAACTTCCCGCCTGCATTTATCATGATTTGCAACTAAAAGGGCCTTGCTTGGAACTTCGAGGTTTCTGGGACAATTCATGTCATATATTTCGCACCTTGGGATAGAAACCTTAACTTCATCCTGATGAGCGATGAAGTTTTTAAAGGCAGAGGATCAAAGATAGCCCCGCACAATCCGTATTTAAAACGGAAGGAGGTGATAGAGCACATGAAAGGGCTTGATGAGGAAAAATACACCGAAAAACCCGTAACCAGGTTTTATAAGGAACACGCAAAAAAAGCCTTGAGCACCAATGACAGCCCTGATCTGCCTTTAAGCTATTCCGTAAATCCCTACCAAGGTTGTGAACATGGTTGCATTTATTGTTACGCCCGTAATTCGCATCAGTATTGGGGATTTGATGCAGGTTTGGGTTTTGAGACAAATATCATTGTGAAGCATGATATTGACCAAGTGTTGAAGAACCAGTTTAAAGCAAAAAACTATCGTCCACAGACCATTATGCTTTCTGGAAATACCGATTGCTATCAGCCTGCGGAAAAAAAATACCAATTGACCCGGAAGGTTCTCCAGCTTTGCTTGGAATTCGGCCATCCTGTAAGTGTGATTACCAAAAATAGCCTTATCCAGCGAGATATAGCTATATTGGCTGCACTGGCGCGTAAAAATCTGGTTCATGTATATTTTTCTATTAATCATCTTGACCCAAAGCTGAAGGCGAGCCTGGAGCCAAGAACTGCTACCGCCAAAAAGAAAATAGGACTCATTCGACAATTTACTGAGCGGGGAATTCCCTGTGGCGTGATGGTTGCACCGATTATCCCCGCCTTAAACAACCATAATATCACCGAAATCATTCGTCAAAGTGCGGAAGCAGGTGCCTTAGCTGCAGGCTACACGGTGGTGCGGTTAAATGGCAATGTAAAGGAAGTATTCAAAGCCTGGATCCACGAGGCCTTTCCAGATCGCGCAGAAAAAGTGCTTCATCAGATTGAGCAGCTGCACGGTGGAAACCTTAATGATACGGAATGGGGGAGAAGGATAAAAGGGCAAGGTCCACTGGCTTCTGTAATTGGCCATATTTTTTCCAAAGCAAAAGTAAAGTACCTCGGTGAAAGGGCAATGCCTGAGTTGGATTTTTCCGCTTTTAATGCAAATGGACAGCTGAAGTTATTTTAAATGAATGGATTGATGGATAATATTTTGGAAATAGCTATTTTGGAAATGGGAAGACAGAAAGGAGACCAAGTATTTTCCTGCGAAGAGGTGGTCCAATGGCTATACCCGCAAGATTGGAGGCACTTTACCACAGAAATATTGGATACTGCCAAATCCCTAAATGAAAATGGTAAAATCATACTTTCAGAAACCGGTGAGATCAAAGTGCTGTAGTGAGAAACACAAGAGCGATTGATCTCGTATGAGATGTGAGATGTGATGAATGATAGCATTTACGGTGATGGCATAAAGCGCTGAGTCCATTATAATGCGATACGCTCATATGCTGTTTAGATCATCCAGCTAATAATTGGCACAGGCTTAACGAAATAACAGGCAAAAAAACGATAAAGATTATGACTACGGTTCCCAAAACTCCCATTGACGATATTCCAGCGGGAAAACAAGTGGCCACCTTTGGTTCAGGATGTTTCTGGTGTATAGAAGCGGTATATCAGAATATCCGTGGCGTAGAACAGATCATGCCGGGCTATGCAGGCGGTTTTGTCGCGAACCCCAGCTATAATGAAATATCGACTGGCACTACAGGCCATGCTGAGGTAATCCAGTTTTTTTATGCCCCCCATATCATTTCCTTTCAGGACTTGCTGGAAGTCTTTTGGGCTACCCATGACCCCACGACGCCCAACCAGCAAGGAGCTGATATTGGTCCGCAATATAGGTCGGCTATTTTCTATCATACCGAAGAGCAGCGAAAAACGGCAGAGGAATTCAAAACGTTGATCGATAAGGCAGAAGTCTATGACAAGCCCATTGTGACCGAGATCACGGCATTTACAAACTTTTACCCTGCAGAAAATTACCATGTCAATTACTACGAAAACCACCCCAACCAACCCTATTGCCAAATCATGATCAAACCAAAACTGGAAAAACTCAAAAAAGTATTTGGTCAGCATACCAAGGTGATTTAATCCCAAGGTAAAGGGATTGTTCCCATTAACCTGATCTCGACTTAATATTAGTATTAAAAGCGTCATACGAACCCTTTCAAGTAGGATGTGGGTTTGAAAAGGGTGTGGCAACTCGCCGCGGCGAGCTGCCACGGCTTCCACCCCTCATATCTCCCTCTAAGCCTCGCAGTGACGATTTTATAATCGAACTGAGGTTATTAGAAACGTCATAGCTAACCGGTCTTCCCAAGTCATAGCCGTAAGGGATTACAAATCCCCATTATTCCGATTCGGGATTACAAATCCAGACAGCTAATTTCTTGTATTTGTGATAGCTGGTGTGTTGATGACGGCTTAAACTGACGCCATTTGTGAAGCGCACAAACATCAATAAGGATATAGAATTTCAGCAATTTACATGGATCAAGCGTAAAAGTTGGGGGCTGGGAGTTTTCTTAATGGCAAAACCACCGATACATAAAAATGCCACAATGTCCCAAAGGCACTAAGTGCATGTTGGAACTTCATTGAAAGATTACACTCGAAAGTCAGCCCCAGAAGGGCGACATGTTCATAGCCATGGGTGAAGCCGTGGTAAATTGCCCATCCAACGTTTTCGGTTTTAGCCACATTTCCCTCCCTATTCGGCACAAATTCCCGATAAACTCCATTCGTGCGGATGGAGTAAGCCGGGGAAGCCCGTCGTCTTAATGGTATGAAATTTTCTTTCATAAGACCATGTTAACATTCGTCCCCCCGGAAATATTGCTTGATCCATTTACATGCATTAGCCTGACGGTTGTGGTCTTCCCGGGCAGCCCTTTTAGGAATGTGGGATGGAATAAAGTGTGTCCAAACACTATTGATTTGCCGTAACTTAGGACCGTAAAGTGAATTTTTTTAAGCTACGGTTGCTTGATTTTATTTCTCACCAAGTGATTTTTACTTCGGAAACTACAGGGAGATGATCCGAGAGGAGGGAAGATTGTTTTGGAGAAGAGAGTAATTCCCAATTAGCTTTAGGATAACCGAATATGTAGTCAATTTTGTATTTGGCTGCTTGGGAAGGCGATGTAGGGAATTGATTATCCAAGGGAGCCCACAAGGACATTCCTTGCTTTATTTCTGTAGATTCAGGCCGCGCATTAAAATCCCCGCAGACCAGCACAGGAATATTTTTTTGGAGAAGGATGTTATTGATTTGAGTTACCTGTAGTTGACGTTCCTGCGTATTGGTGAAATCCAAATGGGTGCTCGCAAAGGAAATGGTTTTTCCTTCTCCAAGTTCTATATTTGCCACAAGAAGCGCACGTTGCTCTTTACCATTTTCGGTGAATGGCAATAAGATCCTTTCGGTCATTGTCATGGGATATTTGGAGAGGATGCCAATACCATAGTATCCGCCCGCATAATCGATAGTCTTTCCAAATGCCCCGAACATTCCCGTTAAATGGGCCAGTTCACCGATAAAGTCTTTACCGTTCTGCTTCGGAGCCCTTTCGCGAAAAGTGTTAATGTCCACTTCCTGAAGGGCTACCAAATCGGCATTTTGAGTTTTAATGAATGCAGCAAATTCTTCCATCGAAGCCCGCTCTCCAAAACGGAGGTTATAGCTGATGATTTTTAGGGTATCTGATAGCCGTTGTGCTGGAAGCTGAAAGGATAATATTAGCAGAAATAAAGTGGCATAAAGGCATTTCATAATGTTCATTTTTAGGATAAAAGAGGCTGTCCCATTGGTATTGCACATGTTTTTATTCTGGTAGGACAGCCTCAAAAGTTAAAGTTTTGACTTCAATTCAAATGTGGTAATGATAGGCAAATGATCCGAAGCCTCTGTTTGGAGCACTTCATGGGAACTGATTCGAAAGGCTTCTTTTGGCCTGTATAGGATATAGTCCAACTTTCTGTTTGGGTTTCTGGACGGTATGGTAAAACATTGGTTTTTGACTCCTGGACAGGCACTATTAAAGCCTCTTTCGAAGAAGTCCGTCATCGTCGGTCCGTCAGGGATTGCGTTAAAATCGCCTCCAAAGATTATAGGATCGTTGGATTTACTGAGAATGCTGTCGATGGCCGGTACTTGAAGCTCCCTGTTTTCCAAAGTCAGCTCCATGTGTGTATTGGCTATAGTAAGGTGTTGCTGTGCCACCTTAATGTCAGCTGTCATCAGGATGCGGTAACTTACATATTTACCTTCGAGTTCCACCCTTGGTAGGGAATGGATTTGCTGATGGGAAAGGAGAAATCGAGACAGGATGCCCAGTCCGGTTTCGCCTCCCTGATAGGAAATGGCCTTACCATAGCAATGATGCGCCAGTCCTGTCTTTTGTGACAACCGTTCAAGTTGGTTGACCTTACCGCTGCGGGTAGTGTTTCGGTCGATTTCCTGCAAAAACACAATATCCACATCCGTGTGCCTGATGATCCGTGCTATAGAATCCAGGTCAGGCGTGCTGCTTTTATAAGGGGCACCGTATTTTACATTATAGCTCATCACCCTTAAGGTGCTATTTCCCAGTTGGGCAGTATTTATTGTCGGGGATTCAAGCAAAAGGAATGGCCAGCACAACCAAAGTAAGGTCGTGACAAATAGTGGATTCATAAGGAAATGTTTGCATGTTTATGAATAAGGGCAGGATAGTTATTCCGAGTTTCACATTTCCTGCCCTTTGGTAACTTATTCCCAACCTGGGTTTTGGCCTAAATCAGGGTTTTTAATCCTTTCAGCATAGGGAACGGGCCAGAGGTAATGTTTGGTGGGGTCGAAGTTATCCAAGCCGCCTTCTGCCACGGATTTTTCATAGATAATATCCCCAAATTCATCTGTTCCATTATCCGGATAGGGATTAGCGCCCAGGTCGTTCATACACACTTCCAGACTTGGTCCCACCATTGCCTTGCCCAGATGCACTTCACCTTCTCTCCAGCGTAACACATCAAAATACCGCATGCCATCCATGGACATTTCTACACGTCGTTCCCGATGTAGCTCTGTTTCCAAGTCCAATCCCCAAGCATTCAGCTCATCCAAATTCATTGGATGCATATCGACACGTTCGCGGAGTTGATTTACGGTCATGTCGATTTGGGCTTGGGTAAGGGTGCCCCCTTGTAGGTTGAAGAGTGCTTCCGCATAGATCAGAAGGATTTCTGGATACCGAATAACGTTAATATTGTTATGGTCACGATTATAGAGTCCCGCGAGCGCTGGAGTGTTATATTTTTTTAGATAAAATCCCGTTAAACCATTGGCTCCAAGTCGGTTGTTGTTTTGGAGTACGGCAAACCGTGGCAGTTGAAAGATGTCATTGTCCGTGTCGGTGTCGGCATCACCGTCATCACCACCGGGCCACTCATCCCCTGGGCTGTAAACGGTCATTTTGAGACGTGGATCCCTATTTTCAAAGTAATCGCTATAATGTTCTTCAGGATAATTGTATTGATCAGAGGTGGTCACGCTTTGTCCATAATATTCGAGTCCTGCTTTGGCGGGTTTTCCGTCGGTACATAAAAAGGCATCTACGAGCCTCTTTGAGGCATTTAGGCGAATATAATCCACAGGAGTACAAGTATAATTGGTCAGGTTATTGGTCCTTAGGTCCTCCACAAAAAGGCTATAGATAATGGCTTCCCGGTTAGCAGGATTGGTTTCCGCATTGCCCGCCAGCTTGTACATGTCACCATAATTTGCATAAAGTTCATAGGGACTGTTGTCCATGATCTCTTTGGCCGTATTGGCAGCGACTTCCCACATTTCATTTTGCAGAGCTACCCGCGCTTTGACTGCCAGTGCGCCCCACCGGTTAATGCGGCCCACATTGTCCCCTGAGGGAATATCACTTCCCAGTTTACTGGCTGCCCAGTCCAGGTCCTCCATGATAAATTGGACCACTTCTTCACGTGGTGTTCTGGGCATGTACGCCTCTGAGGCATTGATAACCTTGTCCACCAAGGGCACATCGCCCCAATAGCTGGTCAGCCAAAAGTACTGCAGGGCTCGGATGACTTTGACTTCTGCTGCGTAAGTATCCTTGATCTCCTGATTGATCTCCGCTTTGTTATAATGGTCCAGGAAATTGTTACAGGTGAAAATCGGTGCATAAAGCCAAGACCAAAAGCTGGTAAACGGAAAACCATCCAAAGCGGTATGCCTTCCTCCGGGGATTTTGGCCAGGCCACTGTTCAAGTCTCCCCAGACCACGTCTCCTCCAAAGACATTTGGATAGATGAGGAGTTCATAATCCAGTCCCTCATAACAAGGGTATAGGGCAGCCCTCAGCTGGCTTTCGGTTTCCCAATAGGTTTCATGTGTTACACTGTCCAGTGGGTATTTGTCCAGAAATTCATCGTCACAGGCACCAAAAAGAAGCAGCGCCAAGATCAGGGAGTATTTTATATAGTTCATGTCAGGTCGAATTAAATGTTGAAATTTCATATCGGCTTAAAATCCAAGTTGTACGCCCAAGGCCATGGTCCTTACCTGCGGATAGGCATCCCCTGAAGTTTCCCGAACCTCGGGATCAAAGCCGCCAAAGTAATCGGTGATGGTGAAAAGGTTTTCACCCGTAAAGTAAAACCGACATTTGGTAAGTTTGATGCGTTCGATAAGTTGCTGTGGTAGGGAATAGCCCAATTGAAGGTTTTTTAACCTCAGGTAAGATGCATCTTCCAGCCAATAGTTAGAGAAAAGGATGTTGTGGTCCGGCTGATAGTACATGCGGGGATAGGAAGCGTCGGTGTTCTCGGGTGTCCACCGGTCCAAGTGGACCTTTTTGGGAACAGAATAGTCATTGATAAAGGCATGACGTGCTTCATCCCGCAAGTATCCGTTTACTTTGCCCACTCCTTGGAGGAAGAAGGAAAAATCAAATCCCTTCCATGCAGCAAATCCCCTGATGCCATAACTATAGCGAGGGTATGGATCGCCAAATACCACTTTATCATATTCATCGATCAGGCCATCTGGCTGTCCTTCTTCGCCACTGATATCCCTGTAAATGACATCTCCTGGCTGGATAATGTCCGCATAACTGCTGATCACGGGAAAATTAGGGTTTACATAACGGCCTGTACTTTCATCAAAGGATTCGAAGTCATCGATTTGGGCAAGGCCATTGGTCAGGTAACCGTAGTAGGCATTCACGGGATCGCCAACTCTCCTGATATTGTCCCCTAATGATGCAGCACTGGATCCCATGTCAGTGATTTCGTTTTGGGCATCTGAAATGTTCGCATTGATGCCATAGCGGAATTCACCGACCTGGTCATTCCATCCCAAGGCGATTTCCCAGCCTTTGTTTTCGATGGCACCGATGTTTTCCAAGGGCAGGTTACTGGATGAAGTGATGCCGATCAACGAAGGATAGATGGGTTTCAAGAGGGCATTGATGTTCTTCTTCTTAAACCAGTCCACTGATAAGGTCATCCGGTCCTTTAGCATGCTGAAATCCGCACCGATATTCAGCATTTGGATGGTTTCCCATTGGATGTTTTCGTTGGCAAGGGAATATTGCTGAAAGCCGACATTTTCCTTATTTCCAATCGGATAGGCCCTTACCTGTCGCTCTATCTCAGTAAGGTAAGGATAGTAGTTGCCGCTAATATTTTGGTTTCCGAGTTCTCCCCAAGAAGCGCGGATTTTTCCCACGGTAAGGAAGGGCTTCGCAAAATCCATAAACGCTTCTTCTGTAAATTTCCAGCCGGCAGAGAACGAAGGAAAGACGCCCCAGCGGTTGTCCCGGGAAAACCGTGACGTACCATCCACCCTTAGATTGGCCTCAAAAAGGTACTTTTGGTCAAAATCATAATTTAACCTTCCAAAATAGGAGCGGAGAGCCCATTCCTCAGCGGTGCCACCATTGGCAATATCCTCCGTGCCTGCATCTATTTGGGTGATACCATCCATCAGGATATTCCTTCTAGAAGCATATAAGCGCGGCATACTGGCCCATTCCTGGGAATAGCCTGCCAAGACTTTAAATCCATGCCTTCCGATCACTTTGTCATAATTAAACGTGGAAAGCAAGGTTTGGGTCAACGCGGTATTGTGGGTATTGCCGATGCTGTTGCGGATGTTTTCATTGGCAGGATGGGGAGTACCATCAGCCAAAAATCGTGGCATGGTGGCTGTCCAGTCTTTGATGTCCCGGGTATAGTAATTGTAAGCGTATTGGGCATTGATGTACATGCCATCAATTAGGTCCAGTGTGGCCTTGAAATTTCCATTAAGCGTTCGTGATTTACTTTTGGTATAACCGGATTCGTAGGCCGTCCTCACGGGATTGGTAACCGATCCGTACGACCAGTAGGGAGAGTCTTCCCAGCCACCATCTTCGGAGGGTTGCTGCCACATGACAGGAAGTAAGGGGCTGATCCGTTGGGACAAACGGAATACTCCTGCAGTACCTGCACCACCTGCATCACGCTTATAAAAATCCACATAGCTGATATTGGCATCCAATTTTAATCGGTCCACCACCTTGGTATCCAATCGCAGCCTTACATTGTTTCTGGAGGAAAAATAAGGATCACCTACGACCAGTCCTGTCTGCTCCAAGTAGCCATAAGAGAGGTAATAGCTGGAATTATCTGTTTGCCCTTGGACGTTGAAGTTATGGTTTTGCTGTGATGAATGTGATTTGTAGGTTTCTGAAACCCAATCCGTGTTGGAATAATCATTAGGGAAATTACCAGAATCATACATTTCAAATGCCTCTTCCGAGTAGGGGACTGCCACACCCCGTGCCCTTCTAGCTTCATTTTCCAAGGTCATGTATTCACGTCCGTTGACGAGCTCTGGCGTGGCGATTGGAGTTTGAATACCAAAGTAATTACTGTAGTTAAGGGATATTTTTTCTTCTCCGCTGCCTTTCTTGGTGGTGACCAAGATCACGCCATTGGCCGCCCGTGCGCCGTAAATGGCGGATGATGCGGCATCTTTCAGTACGGTTACGCTTTCGATGTCATCAGGATTCAGCAGGTTGATGTCCCCGCCAGCTACCCCATCTATCAAAACCAAAGGGGAAGTTTGGCTGTTGATGGTATTTACTCCCCTGATCAGCAAATTTGAGGCTCCCGCACCCGGCTGTCCTGAAGGTGAGGTGACCGTAAGCCCGGGAACGAGCCCCTGCAGTCCCCCAGCTACCGAAAAGATTACCCTTCCTTCCAGTACATCGCCTTTTACCTCGGCCACTGCTCCGGTGATATTGGCTTTTTTCTGTTCTCCATACCCGACCACAATCACTTCATCCAGCCCGGTCACATCTTCCTCCAGAACGATTTCGATGGAAGTTCTGCCATTTAGCGGATATTCTTGTGCGATAAAACCTAGGTAGGAAACTTTCAGTACAGCCTCTCCGTCAGATACTTCCAAGGTAAAGTTCCCGTCGATATCCGCCACCGTGCCATTGTTGGTTCCTTTCTCCAAAATCGAAGCACCAGGCAGGGGGGCACCGTCTTTGTCGGTAACAGTTCCCTTGATGGTCAAAGCTTGTCGGGCTTGGACCGGGCTTTGATCGGAATCGACCTTTTTCTTAAGGACAATTTGGGTGTCCATGATGATTTGGTATTCTATTTCCAGTTGGCTAAAAAGTGTATTTAACACCTCATCCAATGGTTTGTCCTGGACGCTTAGCGTAATGGTTTCTGCTGCATTTAGTTCGTTATTGTTATAGATAAATTTAAAGGATGTCTGCGATTCTATTTGGTAGAGAACAGCTTCAAGTGGTTCGTTTTCTACATTTAGTGACACCTTTTCCTCCTGGCCATACGCCGAGAATGCCTGAATGGGGCTTAGCGTGGTCAGGAGGATGAGCATTACCAGGAAAGGTGGGGACAATAAGGCCCGCCTAAACCTAAAAAAGATTTTGCCTTTCGGCTTACATAGATTTTTCATACTTTTGATGTGCATTTGGTGGTTAAATTCATTTTTGATCACAAAATCTTCCATCGGAAAATGTTAGCGCATTTTCCGATTTTTTTGTGCTGTACTTTTGCTGAACCATTTTGGTAAAGTGCATTTGGTGTTTGGTTTTTAATGATCTTCCATAGGCAAGTTTTTAATCGTGAATGGTGATTTTATTTCCTTTGATTTGATACTGTAGGCCATAAGCTCTTTTAAATGTTTCCATGACTTCCTTGATGCTTTCCACGTCAAAGCTGGCCGTGTAACGCTCGCTTTCCAATGCCCCGTTCAAATTGACGATATCCACATCATAATGCCTTTCCAGCTTCTTCATGATATTTGTGAATGGCACATTCTTAAATATGATTTTGCCGTGTAGCCAAGCCGTGTACATGTCCAAGGATGTTTCATTGATTTGAATGTGGTTTTCAGCCTTGTTCCAGTTGGCAACTTGACCGGGGCTAAGCAAGTGGGAGGTCTCGGGGGCGTAGGTTTCAGCGCCATCGTAAATACTGACTTTCCCTTCGACCAACGCCGTCTGTACCAATTCATCTTCGGGATAGGAAGAAACATTGAACTGGGTTCCCAATACCCGGATAGCTGTCTCATCTGCATGGACAATAAAAGGCTGGGATGGGGCTTTCTTTACCTTAAAATACGCTTCCCCAATAAGTGTGACCGCTCTGATGTCGGAGTTTTCAAAACTCGTGGGATAAGTCAGGGAGCTTCCTGCATTCAGGGTCACATGAGTACTGTCGGGAAGGATGATTTCAAATCGCTTGGCATAAGGAACCGTCAAGGTGTTGTAATTTATTTCATCGGGGAGATCATCTTTTCCATTTGTCACATAGGACAATCTGTTGCCGCTTTGATGACCAATGATTTTTCCCTTTTTGGTGAGGATAGGCAGATCGCTTAATTCATCAATAGCTACCACCTCACCATTACCAAGTTTTAGGGTGATTGTATTTTCAGCGATATGAGGATCGGTCGGTGCAGCGGAAAATGGATTGGTGTACAGGACGTACCCGACTCCCAATAATAATATGACTGCTGCCGCATACCGCAAGGCAATGAAAAGTGGGAGAGAAGGAGTGCCGTCATTAAGTTGGCCTCGAAATGTTTCCCACTTTTTGTCCAAGTCCATTTTGTTGGAAGTTTCGGAAAAGGTAGAAGCGACATGTTGAGCCTTTAGCTGGTAAAAATGGTCTTCATTGGCTTCATCGGCTTCGAGCCATTCAATGATTTCCTTGACCTCTTCGACAGTAGCCTTACCTTCAAAATACCGGGTTAGTTTATGGTCATCCATTACGCTGTATTGGTCATCCTAACTAATAAACGACTCAGTCAAGGAAGGTACGTAGTGGGAAATGGAATAAACTGAAGATTTTTTTTAGATTCCTTGCGGTTTAAATAAGGGAACTTCTCCTTTTTGAATATACAAAGAGCCCTTTATATGGATCAAGCAAAAAAGCAGAGGGCATTTACTCAATGATGACATCCTGAGAGAGAAAGCCCAAATTAAGGTGTATTAAGAGTATTTAGTATCTAATAAAAAGTGGGAGATAGTTGACTGGCATTACGGATTACGCAAAGCTACAGCATTACCATCAAAAATTCTTTCAATTGTATCCGCATTGCTTTGAGTGCAAGAGTGATATGGGTGTCGACCGTTCTTTTGGAAATCTGTAATTCTTGGGCAATTTCCAGATTTTTTTTGCCATTGACCCTGCTTTTGATAAAGACTTCGCGTTGCTTGGTGGGGAGTGCGGCAATACTTTCCTGGATTTTCTGATCCAGTTCCTTTTCCAAAATATATGAAGCCGTTTCATTTTGGATAAATCGTAGCGGATCGGCTAATTGACTGTCAAAAAGTTCCTTTGATTTCTTCAATACGACCGCTTGATGTTTTAAATAATCCAGACAAGCATTTTTGGTCATGGTAAAGAGGTAGCTGTTGTTTAGCTCGGTGATCTTTTTTCTTCTCTCCCAAAGTTTTATAAATACATCCTGAACGATTTCCTCTGCATCTTCTGTACTATTGAGGTAGTATTTTGCTAAGTGAAGGAGTTTGTCAAAATATAATTTGAAAAGTAATTCAAAAGCCTTGTTTCCATCTTGATGCAAAAGATGGATAAATTTACTGGAATCAATATGTGGGTTTTGATCAGACAATGAATGCTAGGCGATTTTATCAAAAGCTAAAGCCATATGTTATCCCCAAACCATGTTTTGACAGCAAGAGGATATAACAAAAATAGAAAAAAGTGTAGCTCATCAAAAAATACCAGCTATAAAGAAAAAATTACTTAATTGTTAATTCATGGTTTATGCAACATGACAATCCATGGATTGGCTCGCGTTGGGGCACAACGAGATCCATTTATTTTTAAGCTAAAGCAGTGTTCTTAAAATCCATTACCACCCAGCATCGATACCCGCATCAGGTATTATCTATTCTTTGGCAGGACCTGTGATGGGTGGGTAGTTTTAAAATGAATGATGCCATCATAGTGCTTTAGTAATTTTTGAGTAAATTCATAGTGATATTTCTTGTGATAGGTAGAGCCAATCGAAATGGTGGTTCTTTTCTTTTTTAGTTGCTTGTATAAATCACTTTTTTTATTTAAATGCCTAAAGTCCATGAAGGAGATAGATGCGGGAGATTGGTCAAATACCAATCCAATATCAGTAGGAGACTGGCTTTCGATTTTAAAGGACCTGAGCATATTACGCTCTGCATCTATTGCTGTAAAAGTACCTTTGCTAAAACTAAATCCCAGAGCATAATATTCACTTCCATAAGCCCGACGAAGGTGTTTACCCAATGAGGATCCGAGCAAGTAGCTTCTGCTGGATAAATGGCTATTATGTCCCCAAATGAATATTTTTGTTCCTTGTTTTTCCTGATCTATAATCCATTGAATATTCTCGGCCATTAACTTGTCCCGATGATGCATGTTAAGTTTATTTTTCTTTTGCCATTTAAACGCTTGAAAAATGGAGGTAAATGCATGTGAAAGAAGTCCTCTTGTATAGCTCGGAATTTGGAATTTATCAATACTTTTCTTGGAATAGCTTTTCTTGAATTTCTTGAATTTTGCTTTTAGGGCCTTTCTTTCTTTACTATTCATTTTAAAGAAATCGTCAAAGGCCATTAAGGTGGAGATATCTGCATCTGAAAGATTATAATTGTTTCTTTCAAGGATGTTTCTAAGGTTCTGGGCAACTGGTATAGGGTTTTGGATATCCAATCCATATATATGTATTTGGTCTTCGGGCTTTTTAGTGGTATTGTATTCCCTCATCCATTTTACCAATTCCAAAACCTCAAAGGTGGAAAAAGTCCAAAAACCAATATTATAGACCAATTCGTAAGGATCACCAATGCCTTTGGTAATAAAATCGTTTATTGCTAAGACATTACCGAAATTAGCTTCTATGGCAAATACATTAAATTGTTGTTGGGTGACCAAATATTTAAAGATTCGATGTTTCATCTGGAAAAAATCCTTAGTCCCATGAGTAGCCTCACCAGCTCCAACGATCGTTGTTTCCTGAAAATAATCAGATAAAAAGTCCAAGTCTTCTATCGGGTCATTCGGAGCCAGGTATTCAATAGCATGTAAACGGTTCTCTTGCGCAAAAACCGGAGTTATGCTGGTCAATAGTAAGCAAAACAGAAGAGTTTTGAATGGAATTTTCATATTTGTAATTATTGTCGTTTGAGTAAAGATTCAAGGAATGTAAAAAATCCGTCCAAATCTGCCCCTAAATCCCCTAAAGGGGACTTTCTTATCATCCATTCCAAGAACGGGTAGTTTTACGAAATCAAATAATTCTTATCTGTATTAATTTAAAGCTACGTTTTCAGCGTAATTGAAATTTAATCGGACGACAGTGATTTGTAATATCAAATAAAAAATTAGGCCTCCTTCTACACCGTAAAAGGAGGCCACTATTGCGGGCTATTTTTTCACTAAATGGTAATTAATGCCAAATGAGAATTCTTGCCCATTCTTTCCAAAATCAACTTCGAAATCATAGTCATTATCACTATAATCGTTCTTTTCACCATAGAACTGTCCTGGGGAATAATATGCCTCTAAACCAAGCCGTGGAAAAATCATGTAATTAAGGCCTACTTGGATTTCGGAAGCAATATAATTTGTTTTTCTGGTGACGGATTGGCCTGAAGACCCCATAGTGGTTCCTTTTTCCCGATAGAAATTAGTGCTGAATCCGACAAAAGGGGATACCTTATCCGATAAAGTGAAATACTTCCTAAAAAGGATGCCACCACCTAAGCGGTCAAGTTGGGTTTCCGAATATAAGACAGTTTCTTGGTTTTCGTTCCGTTCTTCACGTTCTAGGTTGGTCTGTCCTATGATGGCATGGGCACCAAGGTAATATCCCTTACCCAAAAACTTGCCCGCACCTGGTGTAAAGTAATAGGTGGAATTTTCATACACGGTTTGGTGAATGTTCACTGGATCTGGGATGGACTGGTACCAAACGGAAAACTCATCGGAATAATTGCTAAAGGTAAAACCTGAACGGACCACAATATCCTTTTGGTTTGTTTGAGCTTTAGTCTGTGAAATGGTAACAAGTTGGAAAATAAGAATGGCAGCCAAAAATGCCATAAGTTGCTTTCTTTTCATGATTAAATAATATTTAGATTAAAATTATTATAAAAAAGGGCAATAATTTTTAATTAACCAACATGCATGATGTTAAAAATTACTAATTGCCAGTGTTCAAGAGAATCACCTTTTAAAATTTTAGTCTGGAGGTCACTTGGGCGGGAATTGATTAGTCAGTGAGGTGATATGTTGAAAATACCCAATATGGGGTATTTTTTTTTTGTGGTTAGATGTTTAATTTTGATCCATCATAACTTTTAGTTCATAGGTGACTAAAATATCCCCCCTGGTTTTCAACTGATTCTGCTATTTTTTTTAATAGCATTTTTAAGCACTTCCAAACAATAACCCAAGTAAATCATGAATGCATGTTATAAGTTGGCGTTATGCGCCAGTATTGTCTCTTTACTTTTGTCAAACGCCCTATGTCGCCCCTTCCAATCGAAAAGCCAGCAAGAAGAGGTGATGATTTCTGGCGACCTTCCAGAAAAGAAAAATCCACTATTTAGGGGTGATACGGCTCGATTGGATGGGTATATTAAAGGCTATGACGGTTCTATGGACTTTACCACCGGGATCATTTACGTAGA
Source organism: Echinicola rosea (assembly GCF_005281475.1). Classification (NCBI taxonomy): domain Bacteria; kingdom Pseudomonadati; phylum Bacteroidota; class Cytophagia; order Cytophagales; family Cyclobacteriaceae; genus Echinicola; species Echinicola rosea. The sequence goes on from NZ_CP040106.1 coordinate 3,896,752, forward strand.
GGATGTCATTGAACATACATCTTATCCCGTGGTCGTGACAGTATTTCCGGACGGAAGGTTCGAAGGAAAATGGCCTTTACTTTTTCCCAGCTATACTTCCATGAAAATGGGAAACCATTGGTTACCAATTTATGTGGAACCGGGAAAAACGCTGACAATGATACTGGACAAAGAAGATTTTGAAGAGGGAGCCAAACGAAGGGATAGCCATTACCAATTTAAACATACACAATTCAAAGGATCACTGGCTCAGGTTAACAGGCAGCTATATGGATTTGGATTTGAGCAGTTTAATTATCAGAGGTTGGAGGATCAAGTAAAGACCTATACCCCCATGGAATTTAAGGAGCGCCAAATGGCGGGTCTCCAAAACCAACGGGAAAGGGCAAAAGCGTATATAGCTGAAAACGATGTAGATCCAAAAGTAGCCTCCATCATCAATAATGAAATCTTAACAAAAAATGCGATCGTCCTATATGATTTTTTAGCTAGGCGTCGGTCCCTGACCAACCGCGACACCTCCGAATCCCTTCAAAATAATGAAGTGCTAAATAAGCCCGTTCCGGAAAATTATTATGACTTTCTTCAAGAAATGCCCTTGGACGATAAAGCCCTGATGGTTTCTGATGAATTTAGTAAGTTTGTTTATCGATTCGAGGTCAGCCAGCCATTTAAGAGCAATAATCCTTCGTTCCATATCCCCTTGAGACAACCTGATAAGGAATTGTTATTGGACTTTTTAGATCAAAAGGGAATAGAGCTCTCCGAGATGGACAGAAAATTGATCACTATTAGTTTGGAGAATGAGAAAACCAAGGAGGATTCCTTGTTTCTACAGGCACACGAGGACAGCCTCCAGCTTTTTGCCCAAAAGCACGGTCCGGTATTAAAAGAATTTTTCAAGCGATCCATGAAAGATCAGCAACCGTCCAAATTGGCCTACTATAAAGCATATTGGAACAATAGGGACAGTGTGCTGGTTCATCAGTTGGGCCTAAAGGACAGTTGGACCTATGAAGTGACCAAAATACGGAATTTGGAATTTGCCCTTGGGTTCATTGGGCCAGAGGAGGCAGGAGAATACTGGGAAAGCCTGAAAGCCGGTCTGAACTATGAGGAGCTTCAACGTAAAGGACAGCAAATTTATGATAAAGTAGTCCTAGAACGGGAATCCGAACCCTATGCGATCGAAGGGGAAGGTGCCGAAATTTTCAAGGAAATTATAGCTCCTTTTAAAGGCAAGGTACTTTTTGTGGATTTTTGGGCAACCACATGTGGCCCATGTGTTTATGCCATCAAAAAAATGAAAGGTACCCGTCAACAATATAAGGACAAGGGAGATATCGAATTTATCTTCATTACAGACCAGAAAAGCTCTCCTGAAAAGCAATATCAAGCATTTATCAACGACCAAGAAATGGACTATTCTTATATATTGACAGCGGATAAACACAACCTGCTCCGCCAATTGTTTAAATTTAATGGTATTCCGCGCTATGTGGTAATCGACAGGGAGGGTAAGGTATATGATGATGATTTTGCCATGCACAATTTTGATACGCGACTTCCTGAAATACTTGTTGACAATCCCTAATATCAAGTGAAATGAATAGTAGCGTTTCCAGTAGCTTGTCCGGGATTTTTCGGGGTCGCTGTTACAGCACTGGCTTACGTTGAGTCTCCGGCTCAGTTTACGTATATTTAAGAATCAAAAACCAATAAAATTTTAAATTATGGGAATATTTTCATCACTGCTTGGAAATGCCGGAGCGGTAGAACCCGAAAAACTTCGTGCAGACTTCGGTCAGCTGTTGATTGATGGGGAAGAACTTGAGATCGGCTTTAAGCTGATAAGGGATACGTTTATTTTTACCAACAAGCGATTGATCCTGGTGGACAAGCAAGGATTGACAGGCAAAAAAGTGGAGTACAAATCCATCACTTATAAAAGTATCACCAGGTTTAGTATCGAAACCGCTGGTACTTTTGATTTGGACGCAGAACTTAAAATCTGGATATCCGGCGAACAACACCCATCGCTTGTGAAGAAGTTCAATAAGTCTGTCAATGTCTATGATGTGCAGAAAGTCCTCGCGCGACATGTCCTTGGTTAAAGGTCAGCCTCAAATGGAGAGAATAATTTATTTAACTTATACATAAGTTAAAGTGTTTTACTAGTCTTTATATCAGCTATTTATAAATATATTCATCTATCGTGATGTCCGTCTTCAAGGTTTATAATAATGCAGGAAGTGGAGCTTAATGATCGTGTGGATATTTCGGTAGGTTACTTGAATCACTTTGAAATCGCACCACGGCATTTATGTTTTGGTTTTTCGGTCCTTATCGTTCTTGGGAAAAAGAGATGCAGGTACTGACCTGCATCTCCTGATAGTCTTTACTTTTGTGCCATTGAATAGCACCAATTTATTTAATTATTGGGAATTAAATCAGCCATTAACGCTTCTTTTAACGCTTTGGCAGCAGCAGCAGGATCTTCGGCACCATATATGGCTGCACCAGCTACTGCTACGACAGCACCTGATTTTTTAACTCCTTCAATGCTGTTCTGGTTTACACCACCGGCGATGGAAACAGGAACACCAGCTCTTGAGGCTTCATCGATCAAGACTTGGATAGAATATCCAGGTTCCGCTTGTTCGTCAAGTCCAGCATGGAGTTCTACGAATTCTACGCCCAGTTTGATTACCTCTTGGGCACGTTTTACACGGTCTTTGACACCGATGGTGTCCACGACTACTGCTTTATTGAATTTTTTGGCAGCTTCTACTGCACCGGATATGGTGGCATCACCTGTGGCACCCAAGATGGTAATGTAATCGGCACCGGCCTGGAAGGCCATTTCGGCTTCAAGCGCCCCCGCATCAGCGGTTTTAAAATCAGCAAAGACTTTTTTGTCAGGGAAAGCTTCTTTCATAGCGGTGATGACACTTAGCCCTTCACTCTTGATCAAGGGGGTTCCCAGTTCAATGATATCAATAAAAGGCGCTACTTTAGTGGCCAAGGCAATGGCATCTTCTGTCTTCAGCAAATCGATTGCTACTTGTAATTTGGTCATAATTTTAAATTTTATAGGTTAACTTTTATTTCAAAACTTGCTTTATTCCATATTGGCATGCCTTTTCCACAACTCTTCGGCTGCACTTCCTCCTTGCTTCCACATCAAATGAATGAGGCCATCAAAGAGAATAAGAAAGGATTGCTCAAATAAACTCCCGGCATATTGCGCAGATACCTTGGTATTGAATTCTTGCTTTCCTGCTGCAGGGATGATGGCAGTATGCTTGGCCAGCTGTGCCAATGGTGAGGTGGCGTTCGTAGTGAAAGCCAGGATCATTGCTTGGTTTTGATGGGCGGTTTCGGCCGCTCTTACGATCGAGCTGGTCGTGCCCGAGCCGGAGGCCGCGATCAGTAGGTCCCCGCAGCCAATGGCAGGCGTATTGGTCTCACCAACGACATATACTTGGTATCCCAGGTGCATCAGGCGCATGGCTGCAGCCTTGATCATAAATCCCGTACGTCCTGCACCAATGAGGAATATCCGATTGGCATTCTTTATCTCCTGAACCAATGCCCCAGGGTCTGCTAGGGAAATATTCTTAAAGAGTTGTTGATGTTCCTCCAGAATCCTTTTAATGGAACTGTTTAGCGAAGTATCTTTAGTGACTATTTCTGCTTGATCCGTCATAATCGTCTATTAATTGAAAGTACATTGCAAAATTAGGGTGTGGATTTCGGTGAATGTGTACACGATTTGATAGATGTGTGGTACATTTTGCTCATCCTTATAAAAAGACTGGTGGAATTCGCTATTTTTGTGGTACTATATGGAAATGGCTGTAACAAGCTAGAATTTCTAACCCTGATAAGCAGTTTCAAGTATGCTAAGTAATAAAGTACTCTATATTCGCAATTTGGATAATTGTCCACCGGCCTATCTGGAGGATCCTGAAAGGAGGGAATTTTTTGAAATCGTCTGGCTGGAAAATGAAAATGCCCTTCACGAACCCCAGCATAATTTTCAGACCCTCCGTGGCGATTGGATTTATCTGATCCCCCCGTACAGGGTGCATCAGTTGAACAAGGCAGGGAAAAAAGGTTGGCTGATTTCCTTTAAGCGGGAGTTGTTGGAAGGCGACTTAAAAGAATTTTTGCTGGATGTCTTTCGAATGTTTAATATTCAAGGTGAATTTTCCTGTCTTCAGGTCAGTGAGGAGAGCTCCAAGGGCCTAAACACGGTTTTTGGCTTGTTGAGAGAGGAGTACCAAAAGTCTGCTTTGAACCTAATCATGGTTAAGGCGCTTTTGAAGGTGTTTCTGTTGCAGTTAATCCAGCTAAAAGAGCAGCATTTTACCCTTCAGGACATCAATGAGAAACGGGTTTATGAGTTTATGCTTTTATTGGAGATGAATTATCTAGAGGAGCGTACTGCGGAGTTTTATGCTGGGAAATTAGGAATCAGTGCCAAAAGACTCAATCAGATTTTAAAAGAAAAGTTGGATAAAACAGGTATGCAACTGATCCATGACCGGTTGGTATTGGAGGCAAAACGGCAGATTATCCATAGCGAGAATACGATCAAGGAAATTGCCTTTAACCTTGGATTCAAGGACCGCTCTTATTTCAGCAGGTTTTTTAAGCAGCATGCTGGCCAGACACCACAAGCTTTTCAAGCCAATGTCGCTGCTCATGTCCAACACTTCGACAATACCCTAATCAACTGACAGAAAAGACTAGGGTAGGAACAAAGCCCTAAATCAATTAAAAAGGAAGATCACCCAATGGTCAGGTGATCTTCCTTTTTATCATTCCATATCGCTCAAATCATTTTTGTCGAGAACGCAAGTATTATGCGGATTCTCCATGCTGTGAAATATCCAAGCCTACCTCTTCATATTCATCACGGACTCTTAAGGTCACAAACTTGTTCAGTACAAAAAATATGGCGTAAGAAACCACGAAGGAAAATACCGAAACACCTACCAGCACCACCATATGGGAACCAAAGATCGCCCATCCACCATGCAATAAACTGGAACCTTCTGGACTGGCAAATATGGCCGTCAGGATCATCCCGACAATGCCGCCAACACCATGGCAGGCAAATACATCCAAAGTGTCGTCCATTTGCTTTAGGAATTTAGCCGATAAGGCCAAGTTTGACACAATCGCACCGATAAATCCAAAGAACATACTTTGGGGAACAGTGATGAAGCCGGCCGCAGGGGTGATGACGACCAGTCCTACTACCGCACCAATACAGGCACCCATAGCGGTAATCTTTCGTCCTTGCATCCTGTCAAAGAATACCCAAGTCATCATGGCAGTGGCAGAGCTGATTGTGGTCGTGGCAAAAGCTACAGCGGCAGTACCGTTGGCAGCAAGGGAAGAGCCTGCATTAAACCCAAACCAGCCAAACCAAAGCATACCTGTTCCCAACATGATGTAGGTGATATTCGAAGGAGCATGGTGCTGATTTCGGCGCTTTCCGATGAACATTGCCCCGGCCAATGAGGCCAGACCAGCACTGATGTGCACTACCGTACCTCCGGCAAAATCCAATACGCCAAAATAAGCTCCGATCAGGCCATTGGGATGCCATACCATGTGGCAGAGCGGGGCATAGACCAAGACGCAAAAGATGCCGATAAAAAAAACATAGCCAATAAACCGCACGCGTTCGGCAAATGATCCAGTGATGATAGCTGGTGTAATGACGGCAAATTTCATCTGAAAAAGCGCAAACAATATGAATGGAATACTGCTCGCTATGCTTATATGTGGTAGTTTGTTGACCTGATCAAAAAACATGTACTGAAATGGATTGCCTATCAAACCATAAAGCTCTCCATCTATCTCGATGCCAATGGGGTCTCCAAAGGCTAAACTAAAACCGACAACCGTCCAGACCATGGTCACTACCCCGAGTGAAATGAAGCTTTGGAGCATGGTGGAGATCAGGTTCTTTTTTCCGACCATTCCTCCATAAAACAGGGAGAGCCCCGGTGTCATCAGCAGGACCAGACATGAGGCAGTCAGTAGCCAAGCGATGTCCGAAAAGACCAATTGCTCTTCTGTCCCGAAATTTCCAGCTGCAGGACTTTCAACCTGCCAAAATAAACCAGCTATTGAAGCTGCAATAATTGTCCCGAAGGCAACTTTCCACTTTTTCTTCATTGTAATTTTTAAAATTTGGCTACAAAACTAAGTCAATTTTCTGAATTTTCAGAATTTTAATCAAAACTTAGCTTGGTTCTAAATAATGTTACGTTTTCATGATTTTCACATAAATTTTCTATGATTAGGATGACAATTAATGGAGTTTTTCCCATTATTCTTCAACAGAAGGATTGGAGGCCACTTACACATGTTAAATCCAGATTTTAAGACATCGAAAAAGTAACACAACACAACTAGCTTGGTTGATAACCAATTTCTACTGTGCAATATGTGTCTATGGGGTTAATTATATAATCTATGACTTTTATTACGTAAAGAATAAATAAAATAGGTATAGTTGCTATTATAGTATTTTTAAGTTCCTACATTTATTATATGCAGAAAATACAGATTCCCACATTTATACGTGTCCTTTTCGTATTGCTTCTAATCATAACCATCGTTTTTATCCTGATTTTAGGAAAAAAACTACTGGTTCCATTGATGTTGGCGGGCTTGCTTTCCATGCTTTTGACACCTATGTGTGAGAAGCTTGAAAAATGGAAAGTTCCGGAAACCTTGAGTGCGTTTTTGTCGCTTTTGAGTGGAATTGTTATCGTAGGGGCGATCATAATGCTGGTGATCATCCAGATCAAGGGGGTGAGCCAGGACCTTGGCAATGTAGGAGAGCGCGTGGATGAGTTTTTTTCAAACATAGATCATTTCTTCTCTACCAATTTGGGAATGCATATAGGACTCGAAAATGGCATCAACAAAGAGCAAATCGTAAATGTTCTTCAATCCGGCAACCAATCTATGCCCCAGTTTTTGTTAAGTGCCATTGGTTCACTTACCGGGCTGGTGCTGACCCCTGTTTTTATATTTTTCATGTTAATTTACCGTCGTCACCTAGCGAATTTTCTGGTTCAACTGTTTGCGAGCAGAAATCAACGGGAGGTGAAGCGTGAAGTGCTCCATATCCGAAAAATGGTACAAGGCTATATCATCGGCTTGCTTAAGGTCATGGCCATCTTAGCTGTTTTAAATACAGGTGCTCTTTACGTTTTGGGTATTAAACATGCTTTATTCTTTGGCTTATTTGCAGCGATTTTAAATATCATTCCTTATTTGGGACCTTTTCTAGGGGCGATTTTACCTTTTTCTTATGCCATGCTTACGTCAGAGTCATCTTTTTCACCCTTTATTATTATTATCCTTTTCACGATCATTCAACTGGTCGAAAGCAATTTCCTCACCCCTAAAATTGTGGGGTCCAACGTTAACTTAAACGCTTTCATTACCTTATTGGGATTGTTGTTGGGTGGAGCCATTTGGGGCATTGCAGGGATGATTTTGATTATCCCTAGTTTGGCTATTCTTAGAAGAATTTTTGAATTGAGTGACAGTACCCGGTCGTTTGCTTTTCTTTTAGCAGAGGAAAAGAATAACATCTTCACCAAAAAAAAGCTTAGGTAAAAAAACAGGTTGAAAAAATGTTCATAATTAATTTGAAACCAATCGTTTAACAACGGTTAATTTGATTGAATGTTAGTTAAAAAAGTGCCGCATCCATAAGTTGGATGCGGCACTTTTATTGGTGTACATTACTATTATAAGGTTTGGTTGGCATGCCTGCCTTCATAAACTTCTTCCACTAGCTTACGATTAAAAGCAGGCAAATCATTAGGACTTCTGGAGGTAACCAGTCCCTGATCTACGACCACTTCTTCATCAAACCATTTGGCACCAGCATTTTCCAAATCTTTTTTGATGGAATGAAAGGATGTCAGTTTCCTTCCACCTACCACGTCCGCATCAATCAGGATTTGCGGTCCGTGACAAATGGCAGCAACAGGTTTGTGGTTCCTGAAAAAGGATCTCACGAAAGCAACTGCCTTTTCGTTTCGACGGAGTTTGTCGGGATTGATCACACCGCCTGGCAAAACCAAGCCATCATAATCGTCCTCATAGACAGCATCCAATGTGTGGTCTACTCCAATATCCAAACTCCAGTTACCGTCTTTCCAGCCCCTGATCCTTCCTTCTTCCAAGGAAATGATATGTACGGTCGCGCCACTTTCTTCCAACGCATTTTTCGGACTGGTAAGTTCGGACTCTTCAAAGCCGTCTGTGGATAGTATGGCTACTTTTCTGTTTTTTAAATCTTTCATGGTTACTGTGGTTTTTGATTATAAATTTTATTTTTAAATCTAGACTAAAACCTACAATGACCATTCCATAAATACCTTAATTTATTATGTTTTAAAATTTTTAACATATTTTATAGCTATAAAATATTTGTTACGTTATAATTAATGCGTACAGGTGAAATAAAATGGTTAAAATTCCTTTTTACCAAGTTTGGTTATATTGGAGTTTTCATCATGAAGCGGTATGTTTACAATCAATAATCGATCAGTTAAATGAAAATTACACCAATTGCAGCAGTAGCTATTCTTATATGCTTAATAGGGCTATATGGATTTCAAACCACGGAACCTTGGACAGCCGAGCAAATGGTTTCTCCTTATGATTTGAACAAGAAGATGAAATCTGATAGTGTGAATGTCCCCATTTTACTCAGCGTAGGGCCAGAAGCAGTAATAAAGGGTTCGGTGGATATTGGACCGGGACAGGATGAGACGCATATCGATAAACTCATATCGCAGGTGGAAAAGCTTGACAAAGACGAGGAAATCATCATTTACTGTGGTTGCTGTCCTTTACAAAAATGCCCAAACGTGAGACCAGCATTCAAAGCACTTAACGACCTGGATTTTACAAATCACAAATTGCTCGCCATACTTAATAACATCAAAACTGACTGGATAGACAAGGGGTACCCGGTTAATAATATGGAATAAATGTAATTTAACAACAGTCCTTTATACTGCTGGTAATAAGGTTTTTAACAACATTTAATAAAGTTAAACTTAAGTCAGAAACGTTTCCTAGTGGATCTTTGCAAAGGCGTTATATTAATTAACTGGCCATATTATGGTTATGGGTGTGGGCTTTCAAATATTCAGAAGGAGTATAACCGGTAATCAGCTTAAACTGTCTGTTGAAGTAGGAAATATTGTAATACCCACTATCAAAGGCCACCTCCTTCACACTATATCCTTCCTCGATGAGTTGTTTGCAAGCATTTCCGATTCGAACTTCGTTCAAAAATTGTGAGAAGGTCTTGCGAGTATGTTGCTTAAAATAGCGACAGAAGGCATTGACGCTGAGATTGGCCACATTTGCGACATCGGCAAGGGATATATCCTTGGCAAAATTCTCCATAATGAAGTGAATGATAGCATTTACCTTTTTGGTATCATGTGGACGTGTACTCGCTTCGAAATTTATATGACTGAGAGCAGTGATTTCATTGCTTTTGGAAATTTTGTCCAAGTGTTTCAGCAAATAAACTATCCGCTCCATTCCATCCTTACGGGCGATTTTTTGGGCTGCTTTAAATAGTCTTTTTTTAGCTTTTCCGTAAATCATCAGTCCCTTTTTGCTGTAGTAAAGGAGCTTTTTGATTGCATGGAATTCCGGTAGGTCCAAAATCTTTTCCCCCATGGTTTCCAAGGAAAATAAAATGGAAATGTTTTTTGACCGTAAACAGGACCCCTCACTGTAATAATCCTTGTCACTTCTGAAAAAGTGGGGCAGGTTTGAACCTAAAATGAATATGTCACCCGCATTAAAATTACCTATTGCATCTCCAATAAAGTAGGTGCCTTTCCCTTCCAAAATCACCATAATTTGTGTTTCCACGTGGTAATGGAGATTATCATAAAAATAGGGATAATCTTCCTGGAGAATCCTAACAGCTTCCTCTTCTGTTTTTGCAATTTTGAATAACAAAGGTTTCATATCGTTAGTGTTTTTTTGTGGTCAATGAATGGCGTTTAACCAATGCTTTTGGGTGATCATTGATGGTATTAAGTGCTTTACAATTAAAATGATTTTTTATTAATGTAATTTTTACATTTAATAACTTAACCTATATTAATCAGAATTCTCCAAAAATTCACCCCACTTGTTAATAGAGTATAAGAAATGAATAAATATGTACGAGTGATTTTTGTAATTCAGAATAATATTTTTCAGAAATTCATTTTAACCCTTTTGAATGGTGATCTTTATCCATATGCCAAAATTGGTTTGTCATTTTTTTTATGGATAGTACATTATTAATTAAACGACTAAGGTCAAATCCTACTGACAACGGTATTTGATGGGTGAGATTGGTCGAAAAATTATGCAAAAGCTTCCAGAACCCTGATCATATATGGCAAAACTCCCATTTCTGATAATCCTGTATAAGTATTGGGTATTATGGTGAAATGAAAGGATAAACGGATGCCCTAATTTTAAGCATAACTTAAAAATAGCTGAAAACCAGCTATTTAAGATTTACTTTTTATGCTAATATTTACCTTAACCCAATATATATGAAACACTTTACTAAAAAGGCTGGACTGCTTTTGAGTATGACGCTGGGGGGCTATATGCTTTCCGCTGGGAGTACCTGGGCTGTCCCAACGTATGAGTTGTCCACTGATGTAAGCCCCAAAATAGGATCCTTTATAAAACTAAGGGATATGACTGTGACGGGGACAGTAATTAGCGGAGAAGATGGATTAACCCTACCAGGGGTTTCTATCCTGATAAAAGGTACTTCCAAGGGCGTAACAACGGACATGGATGGCAAATTCACCATAGATATACCGGATGAAGGAGCTACCTTGGTATTCAGTTTTATAGGGTTTGCCCAACAGGAAGTGGACGTTTATACGGCCCAAGACCTATCGATTACCATGGAGCCAGAAATGACCTCCATGACCGAAGTGGTTGTGGTAGGATACGGGACCATGCGCAAAGGGGACGTTACCAGCTCCATCGGAGGGGTGAAGGAAGAGGATTTTGTCAAAGGAGCCGTCAGGGATGCAGCGCAATTGGTACAGGGAAAGGTTGCCGGACTTCGGGTGACGACGCCAAGTGGTGACCCTGGTGCCAGTACACAAATCAACCTTCGCGGTATCAACAGTATCAATGGTACTTCCAATCCATTGGTGCTCATCGATGGAATTCCCGGGGACCTGAACACCGTACCTCCAGAAGATATCGAATCCGTAGATGTCCTTAAGGATGGTTCTGCGGCAGCCATTTACGGTACTCGTGCTACTGGAGGAGTAATCCTGATCACTACCAAGAAAAACAGCGGCGGCAATAGAAATTCCATTAACTATAACAGTTATGTCAGCTTGCAAACCATCGCCCGCAAACCTGAATTGCTCACCGGGGATGATTATAGGAGATTGATAGAAGAAGAGGGGATAGGTTATACCGACTATGGCGGTAATACAGACTGGATAGAGGAAATGACCAGAAATCCCATCAGCCAAAACCATAACCTTAGCTTCTCTGGAGGAGACCGAAAAACCAATTTTACCGCATCGGTAAACTATAGAAATTGGCAAGGCATCTTCTTACGGTCAAATCAAGAGCGGTTTAATATCCGTGCTGATCTAAATCACAGCATGTTTGATGAAAAGCTTCGTGCCAATATACAAGTGATCAATAGGGTGTTTACGCGTGAAGAAGGCGGGGCCGATGGCTACGCTTACCGACAGGCCATTATCCGAAACCCGACAGACCAAGTGAAAACTGAAGATGGCGCTTGGCAGGAAAGGGACGGTTATTTCTATGAAAATCCAATATCAAGGATCTACGAAGCTGACTCAGAGTCAAAGATGAAGGAAATGCGTGTCAACGGTAGCCTTAACTACAACCCTATCGATAACCTGGACATCAAACTGATGGTTTCCAATGTTCAAAACAGCAATTTGACAGGCTATGCCACGACTTTCGAGCATACCAACACTTGGCTAAACAATCAAAATGGTACCGCCTCCCGATCCACAAGTGCCTATAACGAAAATTTGCTGGAATTTACCACCAACTATAACAAGGCTGTAGGTGATCATTATTTTACCTTGCTAGGTGGCTACAGCTGGCAAGATGCCACGTACGAGGACTTCTTTGCGTCCAACTGGAACTTTCCTACGGACCTATACACTTGGAACAACTTGGGAGCTGGGGCCGCACTGCAATCTGGCCAGGCAGATATGGGCAGTTCTAAAAACAAATGGCAATTGGCAGGTTTCTTTGGCAGGGCCACTTACAGCTATCATGATAAGTACCTGTTTATGGCGAGTGTGAGGAGAGAAGGTTCTTCCAGGTTTGGTGAAAACAGCCAATGGGGAACATTCCCTGCAGTTTCTGTAGGGTGGAGAATTAGCAACGAGCCTTTTCTAAGAGATTCGGAAAATATTGGCGAAATCAAGCTAAGGGCAGGATTTGGTGTAACAGGAACCATCGCCAATTCACCCTACCTTTCCCAGATCAGCTATGATTTTACACGCACAGAAGGTGCCTACATTGGCGGCCAGTGGGTGCAGGGCTTCATCCCTGCTCGAAATTTCAACCCAGACTTACGATGGGAACGAAAGGAAGAATATAATTTTGGTGTGGACTACAGCTTTTTTAAGGATCGACTGAGTGGTTCTATCGATGTTTACCGAAGGGATATCAAAGATTTGCTTTACAATTTTCCCGTTCCTGTTCCTCCTTACTTGACCAATTCAATGACCATCAACGCGGGCGTCCTTCAAAATGATGGGATAGAGGTGCTGGTGAATATAGTGCCGATCCAAAACAAAGATTTTAGCTGGAATACTAGCATTACCTATTCTACCAACCGAAACAAGCTGGTGTCACTGTCCAATGACCAGTTTGAAGCCACCAATGATTTCTTTACTGCTGGCTTCACTGGTGAGCCGATCCAAGACTATACCCACAGAGTAGAAGTAGGAGGGGCCATTGGAAGGTTTTATGTATGGAAATCCATCGGAACGAACGATGATGGTGAATGGATCATCGAAAATCAAGAAGGAGAAGGCATTCCGATCAGCCAGGCCTCACAAGAAGATCGCCAATTTTACGGCAATGGAATACCACTGCACATTTTAGGATTCAATAATAGCTTGAAATTCAAGAATTTTGATGTTCAGGCAAATTTTAGGGGAGCATTCGGGCACGAAATATTAAACTTCCAGCGGATGTTTTATGAGAACCCCTACAATACGGCCTACAACATGCTCAATACCGCCTATGATCCCGTATATGGCAAGCGGTTGAACAGTGATTTAGCCTTGGTAAGCCACTATATAGAAAGTGGAGATTACTTTAAATTGGATAATTTCACCATTGGCTATACCATTCCAAAACTCGGATTTTTACGTAATGCCAGGATATATGCTTCTGGTCTAAATCTCTTTACCATCACCAAGTACAAAGGAATCGATCCTGAAGGCGTGAGCATTACAGGGTTTGATCCCGGCAATGATCAACGGGACAAGTATCCGACCACCCGTACCTATACCTTGGGATTAAATGTTACATTCTAAAAGCGACTAATATGAAATTTACCTATAAAACATTCCAGTATATTCTGACCGCTGGAATTTTATCTACAGGCTTATATTCCTGCTTGGATTTGGACGAGGAAGTGTATTCAGAAGTAGTGGCCAGCAATTTTCAGCCCACTGAAAAAGATATTCCTTCGATCATTGCCCCCGTATATGGATCTTTTAGAGGCTTGATGATGGGATGGCAGGGATATCTGGATACCCAAGAAGAATCGGCTGATTGCATCATTACTCCGGCCCGGCCAAATGGTTGGTACGATGGAGGAACCTATCTTCGGATGCACCAGCACAATTGGACCTCTTTGCAGTGGCAGCCCACCAATATCTGGCAAACTGCCTATCGCAGTATCACCACTGCCAATCGGGTGATATCGCAAATTGATGAGGGCGAAATCCCCATTACCGATGGAAGGGAAGCGGTGATCGCCGAATTACGCGCTACGAGAGCATTTGCCTATTATTTACTATTGGACAATCATGGTAATGTGCCCATTGTGACGGACTTTAAGGATGTTTCCTTACCCGAGCAGAAAAGCCGACAGGAAGTGTATGACTTTGTGGTGAGTGAACTTCAGGAAGCCATGCCATTGCTCAGCGAAGATGCGAATTCCACTTACGGGCAGTTGAACAAATGGGGCGTACAGACGCTTTTGGCCAAAATATACCTCAATGCAGAAGTTTATACCGGGAACCCTGAATGGGAAAAATGCATCGCGGCATGTGATGCCGTGATCAATGGGAATGGAGGATACGAATTGGACGACAATTATTCCGATGTCTTCAATTGGGAAAACCATACTTCACCAGAGATCATTTTTGCGGTGCCTTATGATGAAATATACGGAACCGGTAATATCGTCCACATGAAAACATTGGATCCCCTCAGTAGGTTTGTGTATGACATGCAAGCCGGACCGTGGGGAGGAAATTGCGCTGTGCCGCAATTTATCGATACCTATGATCCAGAAGACGGGAGACTTGACGATACTTGGATCATGGGGCCGCAGTACAGTGCATCCACAGGTGAAATGGTCATCGACTACCAAAAAGAAGTCCCCAGCATGGATGGTACCGCCTCCAATGACGGTTTTCGAATAGGAAAGTATGCCATTAAACAGGGAGCCACGGGGGCCTTGGACAATGACTACCCCATGTTTCGATATGCAGATGTGCTGTTGATGAAAGCCGAAGCACTTCTGCGCACGGGAAGTGCGGATGAAGCCGCCAACTTGGTGACCCAAGTGCGGGAAAGGGCCTTCAGGGATACCGATCCTTCCAAGGCCCAAGTGACCGGAACTGAATTGATGCAAGGTAGTAGCTATACCTATGGTATTCAAAATGAGGATGGATCAGTAGAAGGCACGGGTGGCGCTGATATCCCATATGGAAGGCTGCTGGATGAATTGGGCTGGGAATTTGCCGCTGAGGCACACCGCAGACAGGACCTCATTCGCTTTGGTGTATTTCAAACCAAAAGCTGGTTTAACCACAGTCCCCATTCGCAAGCTGAAACCAGGACCATATTTCCGATTCCTAATGATGAGATCAATAAAAACCCCAATTTGACACAAAATCCGGGGTATGCGAATTAATCGATGTAAGCACTGGATAGGATAAACAAACTATCGAGTGTACAACAACTGGAAGAGCGCAACGTTCGTTTCCTTTTTGGATTGGATATTTGCATTACTTCAATACCATTCATGCCATGGCATAGTGCCATGGCATGAATAATTAATATCGAACCTAAAACCATAACAAATGAAAAGAACTTTTATCCTAGCGTGTTTTATGTTTGTCAGTTCATACATCCTTGCGCAAGGCACCTTGGCTGATTATCAACGGGCAGATAGCATCAAAAAAGCCTTTGAGGAAGTTTACCATGCCCCTGCACATTTTGAATGGGTCGATGATAAGGAGATGCTTTGGTATGTGATGAAAACAGAAAAAGGGCAGGTATATAAAAAAGTGAATGTCAAAAACAAACAAAAGGCATCGCTCTTTGACCAAGAAAAAATGGCAGATCAACTGTCCAAAATCCTTGAAGTGTCCATAAAACCATATGCATTGCCCATCAGTAAAGTGGTAGTCAAGGAGGATGCAGAGCTTTTGACGTTCGTAGCAAAAGATTATCATTGGGAATATAACCTGGTAACGGAAACACTTAGTCAGAAGGAGCCCATAAAAAAGCGCGAAAATGGTTATTGGGGAAACCGCTGGGATGACAGAAATGGAGATCCTGTACCCTCTCCAGATAGCAGCAGACATGCATTTATTCAGGAACATAATGTTTGGATCAAGGATTTTTCTACTGACGATGTCACACAACTGACCTATGATGGTGCTCCGGGACTTTACTACGCAGCGCATTTGCAGTGGTCTCCGGATGGTGAAAAGCTGGCCGCCGTCAAGGTAAGGCCCACTGAAGTGCGGCAGTTGACCCTGATCAGCTCCTCTCCTGATGATCAGCTACAACCTAAGGTAGAAACCAGGGATTACCCAAAACCTGGCGATGCATTGCCCCAGAAAACTCCCGTCCTTATAAATTTGACCAATGGTCAAAACCATGAAGTGAACCAACAGCTCATCCCCAATCAGTTTACCCTCACGGGAATTCGTTGGCGGGAAGACAGCCGCGCATTTACTTTTGAATATAATCAGCGTGGCCATCAAGTTTATCGGGTAGTAGAAATAGAGGCTGAAAATGGAATAGTTCGCACTATTATTGAAGAAAGTAGTGATACATTTATCGACTATTCAGGAAAGAAATTCCGAAAAGACCTGAACGACGGTCAGCAAATCCTTTGGGCTTCTGAACGGGATGGATGGAGGCATTTATATTTATATGATGGAAATACCGGAAACGTAAACCGGCAAATCACCAGCGGAGAGTGGGTGGTCAGGGATGTACTGAAAGTGGATGAAAAGGAGCGCTTGGTATATTTTTTGGCCAGTGGTCGATCAGAAAATGAGGATCCTTACCACCTTCACCTGTGCAAAGTAAGTTTGGATGGAGGCAAGGTAATGCAGCTAACCACAGAAAATGCCCACCATCAGGTCACCCTTTCTTCGGACAATAATTATTTTGTGGATAACTTTTCCCGGCAGGATTTACCACCGGTCAGCCATATAAAGTCACTATCTACAGGAAAAACTGTCATGGAATTAGAAACAGCGGATATTGACAGGTTAGAACGTGCGGGGTGGAAAGCACCTGAAGTGTTCGCTGCCAAGGGTAGGGATGGATCGACGGATATTTGGGGACTTATCATCAAGCCAACGAACTTTGATCCCAATAAAAGCTACCCCATCGTGGAATACATTTATGCTGGTCCACACAGTTCCTTCGTCCCAAAATCCTTTGCGCCCAATTATCGAGGACTCCAAGAACTAGCGGAACTGGGTTTTATCGTAGTTCAAATTGACGGCATGGGGACCTCCAATCGCAGCAAGGCCTTTCATGATGTCTGCTGGAAAAACTTAAAAGATGCTGGATTTCCGGACCGGATCCGGTGGATACAGGCAGCCGCCCAAACCAGGCCATACATGGATGTGGATAAAGTAGGCATTTTTGGTACGTCGGCAGGTGGACAGAGTTCGACAGGAGCCTTGTTGTTTCATCCCGATTTTTATAAAGTGGGTGTATCTTCCTGCGGTTGCCATGACAATAGGATGGACAAGATATGGTGGAACGAACAGTGGATGGGGTATCCCATAGGAAAGCACTACGAAGAATGCTCCAATGTGGTCAATGCACATCGTCTTGAAGGAAAACTCATGCTCATCGTAGGCGAAGTGGACGACAATGTAGATCCATCTTCAACGTATCAGTTAGTTGACCAGCTGATCAAGCACGATAAGGATTTTGAATTTCTCATGGTTCCTGGTATGGGACATAGTTCGGGTGGAGCGTATGGGGAACATAAGAGGAGGGATTTCTTTGTAGAAAACCTCTTGGGAGTGGATCCACCAGCTTGGACAGCTTTTGATTAAATCCAGCAGGGATTAATTATATAGTCAAAGGGAGGGCCTGTCGGGAATCCATTGTTTGTAACCTTAAAAAATAGCCAGTGCGGAAGTTAATACTCCGCACTGGCTATTTTATTTTTGTCATATTTTAGTCTAAAAACCTCCAGCTTGTGCGATGGTCTTTAGATAGGGTTTCTCCTTTGATCCGTGCACGAATCAGTTCGATGGGAAGGGTATTTTGCGTCATGATGAAGTCATGGAATTCCTTTTCTGTCAAATTGCCATTATCCACCATCTCGGCCTTGAGGGCATAAAACTGCAACCCACCGACCATGTAGGCTATTTGGTAAAGGGGACCATAATTCCCTTCGAAGGATCTACGCACCTCAGCTTCGGCATTGGCGTATTCGTGGCCTACTTTATCCACAAGGAAATCAATGCATTCCTGCGGGGTCATGTTCCCTAAGTGGTAATTGAGCGAAAAGATGATCCGTGCACATCGGTGCATACGCCAAAAAAGCATGCCCACTTTATCTGCTGCATTTCTAGGAAAGTTTTTATCCCAAAGGTTTAGTTCCCAGTACAATGCCCATCCCTCAATCCAAAAAGGTGTATAGAACATCCTTCGGTAAGGCTTGTGACGCTGGTTCATAAAACCTTGCAGGTGGTGGCCCGGAATGATCTCATGCTGAACAGTGGCTCGGCTAAAGTGCGGGTTGTTACCACGCATGCTCATGAGTTTTTCAGCTTCGGTCATGGAACTGGTAGGGTAGGAGATGATGATCGCCTCTCCCCCCAGAAAAAAAGGATTGACTCTTTGGGCTTCAGGACTCATCATTTTGGTTCGCCAGGTTTCCTTGGCTAGATCAGGAATGGTGATCAGGTCATGCTTTTCTACGTATTCTGTGGCTTCCACGGCAAGGTCATAGACGTCACCGGGCCATTCACCGGCAGGGACATAGGTGTTTTTCACGTGCTCCAATGCGGCTTTCCAGTCCTCTCCATACCCAAGTTCCTGACTTGCTTTCAACATTTCCTTTTCACAATAGGCAAATTGCCGCTCGGCTTCATCGATAAGCTCTTGGGCGGTATAGGGAATCAATTCAAACTCAAGTTCTTTTTTAATCGCTTCCGCACCAATGGGCTTTCCGATGATACCACTGCCGTCATCCTTGACAATGGTATTTTCATAGTGGGCCTTTAGTGCTTTCTCATAGTCTTCCAGAGCAGCCGCCAATTGCTCCCAAGGCTTCTTTACCCACCATGTAAAATCAGGATCATAATCATAGTAAAACAGGTAGGCTTCTTCCATGGTGGCTTTAAGCTCTTTGATGATCTCAGCGGCCAAATCTGCCTTTTGCCAACTGGTATAGGGAGCTTGCTCCTGAAGTTGCCCCAGTTTCGATTGGACTGCTTTCTCGGCGGTGGTAAACTGCTTGGCGATGGCCTTGGCATCTGGTTTTTGGGCACTTCTCCTGAAAATATAAAATGCCTCCAAATCCTTTGCAAAATCCTTTACATCTGCCACTTCTTGATAGGCTGCAAATGCTTTTTCGTGAAAAAACTGCTGCTTTTGCAGGTAATTCTTGAAAGCGAGATAATCGATTTTTCCATCTTCACTAAGTGCTGCGTAATCCAACTGCTGTACTTTCTTAAGCCAATCTCCATAAAGCCTTCCAAACCGTTCAAAATACTCTTCGGTAAGCGGATTGGAGTATTTTCTGCTTAATGCAGACCGGTCTGCCTGAAAGGTCTTGATGGGTTCATAAAGTTCACTGGATTGTGCCATTATAGGCACTATCAAAAAGAATAGGCTAGCTAAAATTGATTTTATCATGGGTAATGGTGATTTGAAAGGTTTTGATAATGCGTTGGTTTTCCGCTGTTATATTATGAAAAATTAACCTATTAAGCTTCCATTAGGTTGATATAGTATTGACAATCATTAATTTGGTACAATAAAAAAACATACAACAGTCGCTGCATCAAATTATTAGCCTTATATCCATAAGCCCCGTTAGGCCTTCTGTCCAATGGTTTCTATTTTTTTCCTGATTCCTGGAAGCTGCTTGTGCTTCAGGATGACTGTGGTAAAAAAGAAAAAACCCGCTACAGTGGCCATGGCCCCAGCGATGGAACTGTTCAGGAAGTAAGCTAAGTAATAGCCCAAGAAGGAAATAACAATCCCCATGATTATGGTCAATTGTATCAGTCTATAGAGGTTTTTAGTCCATAGATATGCCGTGGCAGGCGGCACTACCATCAGTGCGACCACCAAAATAGCACCCACTGCCTCAAAAGAACTGACCGTCGTATAAGACACCATGCCCATCAAGCCATAATTCACCCCAACTGTACTTAAGCCAATCGTAGCGGCGAATTCTTTATCAAAGGTGCTGATCTTTAACTCTTTGAAAAACAATGCAATAAACCCAATTACCAAAGCCATGTTGACCAGGGAAAGATAGGTGACCCTTGGCCCCATAATTTTACCGGCACCAGTAATCCACAAATCAATGGGCACATAAGCAATCTCACCATACAGCACACAGTCCTGGTCAAGGTCAATCTCATTTGCCAAAAAAGTGATCATGATGATGCCGATCGCAAAAAGTGAAGTAAAGGTAATACCAATCGATGCGTCTGATTGTAATTTCACCTTATTGCTCAGGTATTCGATAAAGACAGTCGCTATGATCCCCACCAATCCGGCACCAATGACCATCGTCAACCCATGCCTGCTGCCCGATACTAAAAAAGCAATGACGATTCCAGGCAGTACGGCATGGGAAATAGCGTCTCCTGTCATGGCCATTTTGCGGAGCATCAGAAACACACCTAGCACCCCACATGAAATGGCTATCATGGATCCAGTCAGAATAATAAGAAATGCATTAGGGTCAAAACTCATGATTGATCTTTGTCTCGTGGAATAATGGATTGATGTGGATCTTCTTGTGGATAGTTCAGGTTTTTGTCCAATTGCCTTTCCAGTTCTGGGGTAATGATATGTTCCAGTTTTTCGGCACTGTCGTGCACATGGTCAGGGGCTATATTCATATACTCGGTCATGTATAACTCCCAAAGCCTGTGAAGCCTGACAATCCTTCCTGCTTCTTTGATCCCTTTTTCTGTAAGCGATATATTAGATTGATTATCAGATAAATAACCTTCATTACCCAACTTTTTTATGGCGTATTGTGTCCGGAAGCTTTTTCCGGGAAAATTAGCATAAATTTCACCACAAGATAGGCCATCCTTGCCTTGTTCATTAGCGGCAAAAAGGGCTTTAAGAATATGATCACGGTGGATCTTGCGCTGGTAATTTCTCTTGGCAATCCACTTGGTCAGAATGCCTTTTTTGGTAGAAAAGAAGAAGGACAAAAAGGCGATTAGGGAAAGTACCATGACCACCCATGGACCTGTGGGCATGTGGGGTAGCACAAATGAAATATAGGCTCCTACAATTCCTGAGATCACTGAAAAAATTACTGCGATCAACAACATCAGGCTTAAACGGTTGGTCCAAAATTTTGCGGCAGCAGCAGGAGTGATCAGCAAGGCAGCCATAAGCACGACACCAATGGCCTGAATACCGGTAACCACTGCCATCACCATTAGTGAATTAAACAAAAATTCAAGTCGCTTGACCGGGAGTCCAATACTATCTGCAAAAGAACGGTTGAAAACCATTAGTTGGAATTCCTTATAAAAAAACAAGATGACCATGATGATGGCCAATGCCAAAAAGCCATAGACCCACAAGTCTTGGCCGACAATGGAAATCGCATTGCCAAAGATAAAATGATCCAAGCCTGAAAGGGAAGCATTTCCGCTTTGCTGGAGCTGGGTCATCATCACGATCCCCACACCAAAGAATATCGACAACACCGAAGCGATGACGGTATCTTCCTTGAGTTTGGTGGCGTTGGATACCCAAGTAATGGTATAAGTGGACAAAGCACCCGTAACGAATGCCCCGGAAACGATCCAATAGGGATTCTTGCTGCCCGAAAGCATAAAGGCCAAACAAACCCCCGGCAACACGGCATGTGAAATGGCATCTCCCACCAGTGCCTTTTTGTCCAAAAAGGTAAATGTTCCCACCATCGCAGCACTCACGGAAAGCAAAACAATTCCTGTGACGACCATGAGGACGTTGGGATCCTGAAAAGAAAAGAAATAGATGAATTCCTCCATATCAGCTCTTTAAAGGGTTGAAATCACTTTTTTTGATCACTTCTCCAATATCGGTAAGTGTGGATAACTTACCACCATAGGTTTTGGTCAGTAGCTCCTCGGTAAGCACTTCCTTGGTGGGGCCAGAGGCTACCAAGTGCATATTGAGCATGATAAGCCAGTCGAAATAGGTGCCGGCTGAGTAGATGTCATGGTGGACGACGATTACTGTTTTACCACTGCCAGCCATTTCCCTGAACAGCTCCACCAGGGCTTTTTCCGTGCTCATGTCCACACCGGCAAATGGCTCATCCATAAAATAAATATCCGCTTGCTGTGCCAAAGCCCGAGCGATAAATACCCGCTGTTGTTGGCCACCGGATAGCTCACTGATCTGCCGCTTGGCGAATGCCTTCATGTTTACTTTGTCCAAACACTCCAAGGCAAGTTCCTTCTCCTTCTTTCCAGGCCTTTTGAACAATCCCAAATGGTGATAGGTCCCCATCATGACAATGTCCAAAGCAGAGGCAGGAAAGTCCCAATCTACGGACTCACGCTGAGGGACATAACTTACCCTGTTTCTGACTTTGTTTAACTCCTGGTCAAACAATCTCGAGTAACCGCTATTGGCTTCGACAAGCCCCATGATGGCTTTGATAAGTGTTGATTTTCCGGCACCATTGGGACCTAGGATCCCAATCAGGGCGCCTGATGGCAAGGTAAGGTCGATGTTCCATAGTACAGGATTTTGACCATAACTGACCATCAGGTCATGTACCTCAACTACCGGATGCTCTATTTGTTGTATCATGCTGGTTCAGGTTATTTACAATCTCATCCACATTGGTCTTTACCATGCCCACATAGGTCCCCGCAGGGCCGTTGGGGTCTCCTAGGCTATCGGTGTATAATGGACCTGCAAGTGTTACTTGATGTCCTTTCCGCTTACATCCTTCCACCACCGCTTTAATGGCCCGAGGAGAAATGGATTGCTCTACAAATATGGCTTTGATATCTTTTTCTATAATAAAACTGACTAAACTGGATACGTCGTTCAGTCCCGGTTCACTCAGAGTGGAAAGTCCTTGGAGCCCTTTCACCTCAATTTGGTAGGCCTTCCCAAAGTAAGAAAAGGCATCGTGTGCAGTGATCAGCACCTGTCCTTGATTGGTGATGGATTTGATCTTTTGAGTGCTATATTGGTCAAGCTCATCAAGTTGGGCCTTGAACTTTGCCCAGTTCGCATTGACATAAGATTTCCACGCTGGTTTTCTCTTTATGATTTCATCCTTTAGATTGCGCATGGCAATGCTCCAAAGGTGCACATCAAACCAAATGTGGGGATCCACAGTATTAGCATAATCCGGACTTGCAATCAATAGAGTAGGGGGGAGCGTTGCCCCTACATTGACGACAGGATGTGTCCGGGAAAATTTATGCAGCACTTCTACCATTTTGCCTTCTAGGTGCAAGCCATGATAAACCACCAAATCGGCTTCAAACAACAAGTCCAGATCTCGCTGGGAGGCTTTGTATAGGTGCGGATCTACGCCAACTGCCATGATCGGGGTCACGACAGCACTGTCACCGACCAGTGCCCTCACGCCATCGGCCATGATATTGGTGGTGGCAGTAATGCGAAACTTGCCCCTGTCCTCGCCATTTTCAAATTTACAACTACTTAGCAAAGCGAGACCGACGAAAAGCCAAAACCGTGTCCTCATGAAGTCTGAATGATTAAGATGTTTGCAGCTACGTCTTTTGACATAAATAAGGTCTTTTTATTGTCCACTAATATTTCCAATGAGCCATCAAATTCCACTTTGTCGAGAATCTTGATCCGGGCACCGATATAAGCACCTACTTTATCCAAATACCGGAGAAAAGCCGCACTGCTATCCTTGACCGCTACGATCTGTCCACCATCATTCATTTGAAGTTCGTTCAATGGCATTCGAGGACGTGCTTTTACATCGCCGTATTCATCTGGAATAGGATCACCATGAGGGTCATATTTTGGATTGCCCAAGAAATCATCCAAGCGCTGGATCAGCAGGTTGGACTTAATGTGCTCCAACTCCTCGGCTACCTCGTGGACTTCATCCCAGCTAAACATCAGTTTCTCCACCAAGAACACCTCCCAGAGGCGGTGCTTGCGAATAATCTGTAATGCTGACTTTTTGCCTTCCTCAGTGATGGTCACCCCATAATATTTCCGATAGTTGATCACCGCCTTATCGGACAACCTCCTGAGCATATCACTTACCGAAGCGGGCTTCGTCTTCATCTCTTTGGAGAGGTCGTTGGTGGACACATTGTGCTTACCATCATCCGATAAGTGATAGATGGCTTTTAGGTAATTCTCTTCTGCGTAGGTCAATGATGGCATTTCTTATCTCTAAAGTTATGAAAGCAAATATACAAACTTTAGGTAATTCTAAAAAAATATTTCATCACAAACTAAAACAGCTGTGGATAAGTCACTTTGATATGTGATCAGTGATTTAGTATATACTAAATAAAAATTACGTTTATGTCTAAATATAGTTATAAAACATTGAAAAACAATACATAACGGACTTATTCACACACCCTAATTTTATCCATTAGGCCAACTGGACGGAGTTTCCAAATTAGGCATAGTAGTTTACACATTCCAAAAATGTGGATAAGTAATAAGTAGAAAATAGATGTGGAGAAGGGATTTTGGTATCCGGGATTTAATATTAATACTGGAAAGAAACGGGATTAGCAATCCCCTTACCCGTCATTTAAGCATTGACTTGACACTAGGAGATGGTTATACCCGAAAGAGGTATAAACCGGAGGGTGGGAAATAACTCAGAATAGCAGGGAAATCACTTTTGAGAATATGGTGGCGCTGGATCAGGGATTCCTGTTGCTTGTGAAGGAATAAAAATGCCAAATTCAACCGGTCAATTTCAGAAAAAACTTCTCTTAAGCGTATTTTGGGAACATTGTCCCGGGTTGAACAATTAGCTCGTCAGGTTTTCCACAAGCCGCAGCAACTTTCCCTTTTCGCTTTCCCAGGTGACCTCTTCACCAACTGGCCGGGTAAATTGCTGTCGATCGATCAAGGACTGAAGCTGCTCCAGACTGGGGAATGAAAAGTCCAATGCAGTGCCCGCAGGATAAGGTGATATCAGAGCTGTCCATAAGGGATTTTCTGGAATGATCATAGGAATTTTCATGGCCAAAGCTTCATACATCTTGGAAGGGATCTTGGACCAAATACTGGGAAGAGGTTGATAAGGCAAAAGTAGCACATCAGCCTCTTTCATAGCAGAAAATATCATTTGTTGATGGACGGGGCGATCACTAATCCGGAGGTCAATACCAGGTGAGTCCGCAGAAAGCTCCCTGATCTTTGACCTGAAGTCAGCCACCGGAGCATAGCCCACGATGAGCAATTGTGCATCAGGAAAGTGTGCCTTTATACGGTTGAACCATTGGATGCCGATATCGGTGCCATATGCCTTGGCAAGTGTTCCTGTTAAGATAAATTTAATTCCGGACTTAGGAAGATAAAAAGGGGGGCTGTCCTCCGCACTTTTATAGTACTTGTTTTCCAAAACCGAATAATTATGAATACGGGGAAATTCCAAGGGATAACACCTCTCGGCCATAAAATAATGGTCCACGAATGGCCTGGCGATTTTTTCCACAAGCTGTACATACCCCGCCGCTGGGTATCGGATCCATCGGCTTACGGTATGGTTATGAAGGATGTTTTTGGCGTAATTTTCCTGCAAATCATAGATTAATCGAAATCCTATAAAAGGCTTCAGCAGCAGTGCAGGCAAGAGCAACTCATACGTGGTGACGATTACCAACTTTGGTCGTATGCGGCATAGCCGGGAAAAAAAACGAAAAGGCACTAAAAGCCGAGCAGGGTGCAACCTGTCCTTTCCGAAGATTGAGATAAATTCAATATTTTCCAGTTTTGGCGGATTTTTTTCTAAAAATCCTATGATGTTAATGTGGTATTTATTTGTTTCACGAAGTGAAATTGCCAGCTTGTAAAAAGCCCTGCTATCGGTAAGCGGCTTTAATACGGAAGCGATGACAATGTTGGTTTTTTTCATGTATTCACGTGGTGTGCTTAACTAGAGCGAATCTAATATAAATTTATGGAATTAAAGACGATCATTGAAAACGCCTGGGAAAACCGGGAATTGTTAAAGGAAAAGGATGTTGAAATCGCCATCAAAACGGTCATCGAAGACCTTGACAAAGGTAAAATCCGGGTTGCCGAACCATTGGAAAATGGCGAGTGGCAGGTAAATGACTGGGTAAAGAAAGCGGTCATCCTTTATTTTCCCATTCAAAAAATGCGGACCATAGAAGTGGGACCGTTTGAATTTCATGATAAAATGGCCCTTAAAGCCGATTACGCAAAACAAGGAGTCCGTGTGGTTCCTCATGCCGTGGCCCGTTATGGCGCGTTTCTTGCAAAAGGTGTAGTGATGATGCCTTCATACGTGAACATCGGTGCATATGTGGACGGTGGCACGATGGTGGATACTTGGGCTACAGTAGGTTCATGTGCCCAGATTGGCAAAGATGTGCACCTAAGTGGTGGTGTTGGTATTGGAGGGGTATTGGAGCCGGTACAAGCTGCTCCAGTGATCATAGAGGATGGCGCATTTGTAGGATCAAGGGCGATTATCGTAGAAGGTGTACGAGTGGGCAAAGAGGCCGTTATCGGAGCCGGAGTGACACTGACAGCCAGTTCCAAAATCATTGACGTAACGGGTGACGAACCCAAAGAATACAGAGGATATGTGCCTCCAAGGTCGGTAGTGATCCCGGGATCCATTACCAAAAAGTTTGCCGCTGGAGAATATCAGGTGCCATGTGCTTTGATCATAGGTCAGCGCAAGGAATCTACAGATCGCAAAACCTCACTAAACGAGGCACTGCGTGAAAATAACGTAGCGGTCTAGCTTCCCGGTTTCCACTTATGTACGACAGGTATCATCAAAAATGCCCACGACCAAAATGGGTGGATAATTAGGACAAAACAAACAAGGGAATATGATTAAGAAATCAATTTTGGGGCTGTGCATCTGTACAGCCCTTTTTTCGGGATGTGGAAATGGTGGAACTTCCAAAGGCGACACGCTCTTTAACGAGGGAAACTATCAAGAGGCTATTGCTGCTTATTCGGATCAACTGGCCACCAAGCCAAAAAATGTAAATGCACTGTACAGTAGGGGCCGGGCATATGAAGAGCTAGGTGACCTTGAAAGTGCCAAGGCCGATTTTGAAGCCGGATACAAGCAGGATGACAAAAATATTAAGCTTCTTATGGCACTTTCCAACGTTTATCAAAAGGAAGGTAACCACGAACGCTCACTGCTATATGCCGAATACGCTACGGCACTTCCGGGGGCGCCTGCCATGGCCAATTTCATGAAAGCCAGGGCACTTCACCAGATCGGTAGTACCGAAGAAGCGATGAAAGAATATTCTGCAGCGATCGAAAAGGACAAAGATTTTGGTCAAGCATACTACTATCGCGGAGTACTTAAATATGCGACCGAAAAACAACGCAGTGCCTGTACGGACTTCAAAAAAGCCGTATCGCTTAATTATGCACCAGCCGAATCGGCCATGGAAAAATACTGTAAGTAAGTCATCTGCTCAAACAAAGGCCTAAGGTGAAAATCCTAGGCCTTTGTTTTTGTGGCTTCGGCTCCACTCAGCCACCGTTTAAGTGAATAATAAGGGATCAAGCAATATTTATTGGAAGACGAATGTTGACATGGTCTAGTGTAATCTTTCAATGCAGGCCCAACATGCACTTGGTGCCTTTGGGCCTTTATGGCATTTTTATGTGTCGGGGGCTTTTTCATTTAAGTTAACTGGCAGTTCCCAACTTTTCCGCTTGATCCATATTAAGCAACGGTTTATCTGAGTTCAATTCCAATTTCATGTTTTTCGGCCCACGTAAGACCATTGGGGAGGTTTAGGGAGTGGAGTATTAGTTGGATAACTTTGGTCTTATCTTTAGGGGACTGTTTTGGAGAGCGGTGTACCAATAAGGGATGCATTAAGTGAACGCCACCTGCATCGACTTCCACGATGGTTGGCAGTCGTTTGGAAGCCATCAACTGGATTTGGTCATTAGTCTTCTTTTCTTGGTGTGTCCCTGGAAATACTTCCATGGCACCCTTTTCCTCAAACGCTTCCTCTAAATGGATCCTCACGATCAGTCCGTTTTTCAATATCTGGGACGGAGGACAGACCTTGAAATAACCGGCTGATTCACGCCAATCAGCAAATCCGGGCAATTGCGCTTTGTGTTTTACATCGATGGTGGTGTCCTGGTGCCAACGTACGTTTAAATTGCTTTGGGAGTCAATAAGAGCTACTTTGGTCACAAAAAGATCAATATCCACTGCATTTAGGATTGTGGTTAAATGTTCATTGAATATCAACCGTGAGAGTTCAGGTATTTCTTGAAATAGAGATTTGGTCAATGAAGACGGACGATTGGAGGAGGTTTTCTTTTGATGCTCCACGATCAGGCCAGTGATCATCTTGATTTCTTTCTGAGCATAAATTTGGGGAAAAACATAGGAACCTCTCTCATGTAATTTCCAATCCAGTGCAGTCAATCGCTGCCTATTGAGTGGAGACGAAGGCTGCTCATCCGTAACGGCTGCCTGCATTTTATCCCTGTCAAGTACTGTAGAAGAAGGCTCGGGATTATTTATCGCTGCAATTCCATTTTCCAGTTCCTCGACCAATCCACTTAACCGTTTGAAAAAAGTGAAATCCTGATATTGTTTAAGCGTTTCCACTAACTCTGTCAGTTTAGCTTGATCATGGGCAGTTAGAGGGATGTGAGTTATCGAAAAAGCAGGGTCTTCATAGCTATAAAACTTCTTTTCTGAGACCACGATAGGAGCGTTATACCCTGATTCCTCACTGCGCATGTGCTGCAGGTCCATTTGAATGGTCCTTTTGCTTACTCCTTTGTCCACACCATCGAAATGACATATTGCCTCAGAACAAGCGGCGATCAGGTCCTTTAACGTCCACTTTCGTTGCCTGTCCTTTAGGCATTTGTCAATGGTTATATAACGTATTAAGGCATATTTATTTGCTGCCATGTTAGTTTACTTTAGGTAAAAAAAAGAATATTTAAGTGTTCACGCAAGGTTTTTACGTTAAATAAAATGTATTTAATGATAATTAAAATGATATTAATATAAATATTGCTAATTACTATTTGCAATTTTTCATCTTAAATACAGTGCAAGGAGTTGATCATCCGGAGTGAAGTCGAAGGATGTCAAATTCAACTTAGGTTATTCCACAATGAAATTACTTTTATGATGAAAGATTTGATGTGGATAATGTTTGTGCTGTGAATGGGCTTGAGTAAATTTCGGGTATAATTCACACTCATTAATAAATGATATGTTTGACAGCACGGATTATCCACAAGCACTGGACGAATCACTTTTTCAATCTTGGCTACAAGAAGGGCGACACATGAAAATCAGCTATAATTATCTTTTGATTATTTGGAATGTGGTAGAAGAAGTATATCAGCCAGCCTATATCCAGGAGCGCTCAGAACTAAACGAGTATGAGCAATACCCCCATAACAAAGGCCAGGAAGCATTGGTAGCTGCATTTGATTTGTATTCAGAGTCCAGGGTGGTGTTGTCTTAAATTAGCCTCAATACATGTAATAATTCTTATGTTAAATAACACGTTGATATTTGTTATATAATTTATATTATGTTAAATAAACAAAATCTGTTCCCCTAAATCCCAGTGGTTATGGCTCTCCTGGCCTGCTCCTCTTTCTATTTTTGTAGTGCCAAAAAACGCCCAATGGTATTGAGGATGTCCTTGTCATGGTTTCATGTTTAACCTAGCGATGTATCTTTTGTACAAATTTTTTCGATTGCCGTCAAAACTCCTTAAGATTTGTTATAATTGGATAAATGTATTTTATCCAAAGCCCTGTTGATTTTGCTAGCTGGCTATAAACGTCCTAACTGATTTTATGAACAATTTGCTATGGAAGCGTTCTGGCTTAGTGCTGGGGCCATTGGCTTTTATATTAGTTATCCTTTTTTACCGTCCTGATGGATTGTCGCAGGAAGCTTTGGCCGTTATGGCCCTCGCCATATGGATGGCGATTTGGTGGATTTTGGAAGCTATTCCCATTGCAGCAACCGCGCTCCTGCCGTTGTTGGTGTTGCCATTGACCGGAGCGCTACCTATGGATGATACTGCCGCTCCTTATGCCGACCCGAAGGTATTGCTTTATATGGGTGGCTTTATGATCGCGGTGACCATAGAAAAATGGAACCTTCACAAGCGCATTGCGCTTTCTATCATCAGCCTCATTGGGACGGATATGCGATTTATAGTGTTGGGGTTTATGCTGGCCACTGCCCTCTTGTCCATGTGGATTTCCAACACAGCGACGAGCCTTATGATGCTGCCCATTGCTGTTGCGGTGGTCCACCAACTGGCTGAAGGCATTACAAACGATAAAGTTTCGGATACAATGATCGGTCAGGCCTTGATGTTGGGTATTGCCTATAGTGCTTCCATTGGTGGATTGGCTACCATCATTGGCACGCCCACAAATATTGTATTTGTCGGGATCGTCAAAGAACTTTATGGGATTGAAATTGGCTTTGCCGAATGGATGATGGTCGGCCTTCCTATTTCCATAGGCCTTTTGGGGATTTGCTGGTGGTATTTGGTGAGCATAGCTTATCCTTTTCCTAAAAATATGGCCCTGGCCGGAGGAAAAGCTGAAATTCAACGTCAACTGACCGCCTTGGGAACAATAAGTAAGCCCGAAATACGGGTCTTAATCGTCTTTATGTTGGTTAGTTTTTGCTGGATCAGCCGGGTCTTTTTGTTGCAGGACCTTCTCCCCTTTTTAAATGATACCATTATTGCACTTGCTGGCGTTATTGCTTTGTTTATGATTCCCGCTGCAAGAGGGAAAAAGCGTTTGTTGGATTGGAAGACGGCTGAAAATATCCCATGGGGCATTTTATTGCTTTTTGGAGGCGGACTCTCGCTTGCTGCAGGCTTTAAGGAAACTGGTTTGGCTGCTTGGCTGGGCGGCCATTTTGAAGCACTGCAAGGTATCCATTTCTTGTTCTTTATCCTGATCATCGTCGCTTCCGTCAATTTTCTCACCGAAATCACTTCCAATGTGGCCACTGCCTCCATGCTACTTCCGATTTTAGGAGCCGTGGCGTTGGCCTTAGGTGTTCATCCTTATGGGCTGATGGTAGCCGCCACGATGGCCGCAAGCTGTGCCTTTATGCTTCCCGTGGCCACGCCTCCCAATGCAGTGGTGTTTGGCTCTGGCTATTTGACCATTCCTGCCATGGCCAAAGCGGGGCTTTGGATGAATATTCTTTCCATCTTTTTCATTACTTTATTTGTTTATTACATCATGCCATTTTTGTGGGGAATTGACTTAAAGGCGTACCCTTTTTAAGCTTAAATTCAACTATAATGTAAAGTATATAAAGTATTGAAAATCATTTATTTAAATAGTCTAATTTATATTGAGTTAGTGGCTCAATTTTACTGGCAACGGGGCACAGCCCACAGACCAACCGTTCTCGTTTATATCATGCGACTGTCTTCTTGTACTTCCCGAATTAGTGTTGACCCAATTACTATTAGTTTTCATTGTCGTCCGATTAAATTTCAATTACGCCGAAAAAGTAGCTTTAAATGAAAACAGATAAGAGTTACTTGATTTCGTATAACTACCCGTTCTTTGAATGGGTAATAAGAAAGTCCCCTTTAGGGGATTTAGGGGCATATTTGGAAAGATTTTTTTCAATTCTAAAATCTTTACTCGAACGACAATAATTAGTTTTCATTAATAAATATGGTAATAACTGGCAGGGTTACTAATCTGGAGCAGCTTAATAGCGTCAGAGACTCAGTGCTGGGACAGAGCCCCAGCACAACCGTTCCATCTATCTCATGTCTTACTCTTCGATCAAGTTTTGATGCCTCTTTCCTAAAACTTCACTTGTGCCTGGATCCTAATCAAGTTTCCCATTTGATGGTTATGCGGTCGTTCAAAATCTTCATACCGCCGATTTGCCATCGTGTACACCGTAACCAGTTCAAAATGCTCAAAAGGGTGGTATTCGATTCCAATTTCCGTTTCGTCAACGGAATAACTTCGGGCATCTAATTCGTGCTTTTTGCCCCCCTCGTAATGCTGGTACCGGACAAACGGGATAAGCTCCTGCTCTCCAACAGACATTAAATAAGATGCAGTGATGTATCCTCCATCGAGTGATTTTATCTTTATAGATTGAGAGGATCGATCATATTCAGGCCCCCGCCCCATGTTGTACTCTGCTTGGATACCAAATGGTTTTGGATAAAGGACAAAAGAACTTCCTATTCGCTGATCGATGTATTCATGATTGGTTTTGGCGATTACACCATCACTTACTTCAGGAAGAACATACTTTCCCGAATACGCTTGGATGCCCGGTTCTATGATTTGCCCTGAGCCCAGTTGGATAGGATAGGAAAACCGGGATACCACATGGAAAGAATTGTTCTCATCCGGATGGTTGGCCGTTTGCCCATTATAGATGCCAAAAGCAAAGACCCCAAAATCACCCGAATGCTTGTAGGGCTTTAGTGTTTTCATCAACTGTCTGATTTCCTTTGGTGCCCAATAAAAATATATCCCCAAGTCCCGCTCATCCTTAACGCCACTGTTCAAGGCATCATTTCTGTCCAATGGGAGTCGATCACTGCTCGATTGCATGTTTTCATAACCAAAAGGCACTTTGCTTTGCCCAATGCGTAGGCGGTATTCATTTTCCGTATCCAATCCGATATCCATGTACGCATCTTTAATGCGGGCTACGTGGATGTTTTCCCCGATGGATTTAGAGAAATCCGGTTGGAAATATAAAAACACCCGGGGACTGATTTGGCCATAAATTTTGAACCGCATCCTTCGAATGGAAAGTCCCCCACCCTCAGCACCCCAATTTTCATCACATTGTTCGCAATTTAAATCGGAATTGCTTTCATATAGCTTGTTGTACCGCACTTGGAGATAGCCACCAATGTGGATATTTTCATACCACTTTTGATGACTATCTTCCGCTTTCTGTGCCATTAAGCATGTGCTAAGTGATAAGCACATGCCCAGTAGAAAAAGTAGTCGTTTCATATGCGTTGCTTAATCGGCTCTTTGACTGACTACTTTGCCACTTGGGTCGATCACCACCTCCCAGTCTTGTCGCTGGCTATCCAAATCCAGCAGGTAAATGCTTTTTTTATTCTCTGTAATCTTTTTGGCATCATCGATAGTATAGCCTTCAAATTGCTTGGAAACAGTGCTTTTTACGGCATTGGGAAGATCTTTGGTAGTGATTTCTTCCTCATGCTTCACTTGTTCTCCTTCAGCAGAATACCAAACCTCATGCTCTGTCCACCAGCCTGTTTCAAATTCCACTTGGTACTGTGTGCCTTTCATTTCCCATTCCATGTCCTTGGCAGCAGGGAAATCGCTGTGGAATTTGTTCAGGATTACAGAAGGAACTTGTTTTTGGACAATGTCCTGAGCATTGGTCAAGGTAGCGGTAAATGCCCCAACTACGATAAATAATAAGATGTGCTTTTTCATGGGTATAGCCTTTTTTTGTTTATACCACAAATCAACTGTTCGAATATGGAAAGAATTGGGAATCGCTGCACAGGATAGGAAAAAATCTGCGAACGTTCGCTTGATGCTGACAAAATAAATCACTGGTAAGCTAACACCTTATTTTTTTGGTTCTATATGATTTAGTGTGGGTAAGTATTATGATAGATGGTTAAATTTCAGTGAAATGGCTCCTTTAACCCGTTTTATCAATGTCGTTTAGTTAGTGTGAATTGGGAAATATTGGTTCTATTATTTTTCTTCTAAATTCCAAGATGGTCTTTACCTCTTTACCTTTGTTACTTTTTTGCCTCAGGTTGAAAAAGTAACCAAAAAAAACCGCCGCTACGCCACGGCGCACAGGTGTGTATCTATTGGGCTAAAATTAAAGCCTACCCCCCATGCAGGCAAACTCCTCCTGTCTAAAGCCAGGTTATCCTTTTCTAGCCGCCAACATTCTTTTTGGTCAGCCTTTCGTCAAACAAGCCTGCCTTCTTGCCCGCCCGCTATTTAATTTCTTAACGCTCAATACCTGCAAGGCGAATTCAGTTAATAAGTCCCAAAAATGTATCGCTTCCTTTTGACGGCCCTTGGTATGCCTGTTTTCCAGCCAATGGTGCAGGCCGTTAAGAAAGGGAGTTGGCTCGCGTCGTGGAACAGCGAGACCCACTCGCTTTTAGGCCGTAGCCATCGGGTGGAAATTAAAATGGGTGACGGATCCACGTCGCAGGGGAAATCCATGTCCCATTTTAAAGGGCATACCACCGGCCTGGATTTTTTTCTTTCTTTTTTCATCAATGGAAAAAAGGAAAAGGATAAAATCCACCAAAATGGCCAAAGCCATACAGTTAAGGTCAAATAGAAAAAAAAATCTCCCACATGCAGGCAAACTCCTCGTGTTTAGCTTCCAACAACCATTTTTCCCACCATTTCGTCAAAAAGCCTGGCCTTTTTCCGCCCGCTTGTTTAATTTCTTCACCCCCAATACCTGTTAGGCGGATGATGTCCTAGGGGCTATTTTACTAGGTAATGATTAATCACCGGGATTTTTGATAAAATTTTCTACCCACTGTAATCCATATAGAGCCATTTTTTCAGAAAAAAGGGTCAGTATTGAATAAAGCGATTCTTTATAAAGTGTAAAATATTTTAAAACACTGATAATTATATACTTATATTGTATTATTTAAATCTTTAATTAATAGGTGTTTTTTGTCAATAGAAAAATTAAATCCCCCAATACCTCTTTCTACACCTATGGCAAATGCATTAAAAAATGTTCCTATTTGCATTTATATCTGCCGTTTTTACGGAACTTACCCTTTTGTGTGTAATCATTTATCAGGGATCAAGCCATATTTCTGGGGGCTTTACTGCTAGGAGGCATTTCAAATGCGGAACTAGAGATAGCTGCGACGGCTTGTGCGATCCAAATCAACTCATCATGCTTTCAGCCCAGCTATTCGGCAAGATAGGCTACTGCGGTCACCAATGTTCAAATCGGGGCAAAGTGCCAGCAGCAAGATAAATTTTGTAACCTGCGGATTCATCCGCAGGAGCTTATGCGGTACTGAATCTCCCGAAGGACTGCCAGCGACACGGATGATAGCTATACCTACACGAAAATTGCTCCCCTTCCAACCTCTAAACGCGTTTGCCCTGTTCCTACACCTCAAGTTCAACACAAAAGCTATGCTTCCCTTCGATATACTGGTAGCTCACACCAAAGCCATAAAGTTTGCAAATCGCTTCTACGATGGATAGCCCTAATCCAGTATTTTGCTGACTCTGGCCATTTTTGTAGAAGCGTTTAAAAATGCGTTTGGCATCCAGTGATCCATTGTTGGCCGTGTTCTGGATGATTAATTTCCCCTGCTGTAGCTGAATAATGACCTCTCCTCCTGCTTGGTTGTGGATGATGGCATTTTTGATCAGGTTATTGATCAAAGTACTGGCCAGCATCCTGTTCATGGTAACGGTTACTTCTTGACTTGCTTCCATTTTGACCAGCACCTCTTTGAAGGAAGCAAAATCCTCAAAGTCGATCATGGTTTGCTCGACCAACTCGTTAAAGGATATTGCTTGGTTGTCAAAAAATTGCTTGTTTTCGATCTTGCTCAGCAGTAAAAGTGATTTGTTTAGCTGTGTCATTCGTGAGGTAATCTGTAACAATTCAGCCATCATTTCTGCATCGGAGTTCTCCATACTGTTTTTTTCCACCAGTAACTCAAGCTTATTGATGATGATAGCAAGCGGTGTTTGCAGCTCGTGTGCGGCATTTTCGGTGAATTGCTTTTGGTCGGCATAAGCATCCAACGTATGGTTGATCAGCTGATCACAAGAATGCTTCAGTTCTAGAAATTCCTTGGTCCGGGTTTTCATCGTCGGAAGTGGCGAGTCTTTATTGACTCGAAAGTTCTTGATCTGTTCCAAAAAATCGTAAAACGGCCTCCATACTTTCTTAAGGACGATATTATTGATGAGTAAAATACTGATGATCAGCAATAGATAAAGCCAAAAAATCGCCCAAAACATATCCTCGATAAGGTCATCTTCTTCGACCATGGAAGAAATCACCTCCAATTTGTAATATTGCCCTTCATGCTCAAAGGCCGTGGTCAACATCCTTACCGGCTCCTTGTCGTCTTCATCAAGCATGTACATCAGCGTATCTTTATAGCTGTCTTTTACCTGTATTGCCTCGCTTTTATCGATGGGCCATAGGGCATAATTACTTTCGCCAAATTCATTTTTTGAAAATATAGTACTGTCTTCCGCGGCTTTATTGATGATCAGTAGCTTATAGTTGGCCAACCCATCGTCAATGCTGTCATAAATCTCATCCAGCATATTGGCATAAAAAACCACCGACCAGATGCTGACAATCAGCAAAATGGAAATGGAAAGATAGGCGAGCGACTGGTTCAGTAATTTCATTAAATGGTCGTTTACTGGGATTCTATGACCTTGATTCCGGGTTTAAGCCGAGGCCAGTGTCGTTAAGTTGGTGGGTATCGGTAATATTGTTTATAGAATTTTTCAAAAGCAAAGCATCCTTTATGATTCACCAAGCTTATAGCCTACTCCGTACACCGCTTGTATTTCCAAATTGGCCTGAGCCTCCTGCAGTTTTTTCCGGAGGTTTTTGATCTGGTAATAGATGAAATCAAAATTATCCGCCTGGTCGGTATGATCTCCCCAGACATGTTCAGCAAGGGCTGTTTTGCTTACCAGCCGATTTTTATTGAGCATAAAGTAATTTAGGATATCAAATTCCTTACGGTTTAGTACCACCAGCTCTCCGCCAATCCGCAGCTCTCGGTTGCCCAAATCCAGCACCGCATTGCCAAATTCGACGGTGTTTTTTCCGTCCAATTGCTTCCGGCGCAATACGGCCTTGACGCGAGCATTCAGCTCTGCCAGATGGAATGGCTTGGTAAGATAGTCATCCGCCCCTAGGCCTAAGCCTCTCAGTTTATCGTCCAGGGAATCCTTTGCAGAAACAATGATAACATTTCCACTTTTGCCTGCTTTTTTAAGCTCTTCCAATATTTCCAATCCACTACCGTTTGGCAGCATGATGTCCAATAAAATGCAGTCATAGTCGTAAACAAAAAGCTTATCCAGCGCCTCATGATATTCCTCCGCTGTTTCCACGACATACTGTTCCTTTTCAAGCGAGTTTTTAATCGCTTTTAGGAGTTCCTTTTCGTCTTCTATTGCTAAGATTTTCACATTGTAAACCTCTTGTTTAATTCTGGAAAGATATGGGAATAATGTTACTAACAGGCCATAATTTAAGGATTAAAGTAACACTACGGTGTTTAGTCCAATACTAGGTTTGGAAAAGTATCTACTGTTGGTAGAAAATGATTAACCCTCAAAATTAGCTAGCGGTCCCGCGCTTCATAAATCCTCAAAAACAGGATACTGGCCATGTTTCTAGCATGTTCTTTTGCATGGTCAGCTACTTTTCCCTCAAATAACATATCCAAGGTAGTAAACCACAATTCCAGCCAATTACCAAAATGTACTTGGCTAAGCCCCTGCCCTGTTTTCTGATCCACTTCTTTGTGTGCCTTCAGTGGATTGAATTTATTCCTGCCCGGGCCTGAATTTAACAGGATCATTTCCCAAAAATCCGATAATTTTTCCAAGTGTTCGGGCCAGTTGGTTACAATACCATTAAAAATAGGCCCTAAATTGGGATGCTGCCTTACCTGTCCATAAAATGTATGCACCAGTTTTTCTACATCTTCCCGATTGCTAATATCCTGCTTTGTCATACCACAAAGTTACAGCATAGCAGGTAAGCTGTAAAATACCAGGCCATAAATTGATTGCTTTGATTTAATTTGGCTGCGGGTGATTATTCGTGCTTAGTTTTAAGTATCTTGGTAAGAAGATTGCTTCGATAATAAATATAGTTTTTAACCAAAAAATCACTAATAACATGAAATTTTCAAGAAATGCATCAGCCAACTGGAAAGGCAGTGGAAAAGAAGGTAAAGGTACGGTCAGCACCGAAACGAATGTTTTGGACAAGACCCCATACTCCTTCACGTCACGCTTTGAAGATGAGAAAGGTACTAACCCTGAAGAACTGTTGGGTGCTGCCCATGCAGGATGTTTTTCGATGAAGCTAAGTTTTGTGCTCAACGAAATGGGCTTTACTGCAGAAAACATTGACACTTCGGCCAAAGTCACTATGGAAGACGGAAAGATCACCAATGTCCATTTGGATCTTAGCGCAAAAGTTCCAGACATCAGCTCGGATGATTTCCAGAAAGCTGCTAAAGACGCCAAGGAAAATTGCCCTGTTTCCGCTCTTTTCAATACGGAAATTACCATGGATGCCAAATTGGGATAAATCCGGAATTCAATTCAAATATGGATACCGCAAAATGAACGCTCAATAACCTTTCCACAATCTGGGAAATAAAAAAATCTCACGGATTACATTTTATGTGATTTCCGTGAGATTTTTGGTTTTATTCCCTACTGAGGGATATGCTCGTTATATGGAAAATCAGGAATATTCCTCCCAAAAATCCGAATATTCATAAGGACTGTTGTGTGCTGTCCATAACTTGCCATCTGTAAATCGATAGGGACCTTCAAGTTGATTGAGCTTATCCATCTCCTCTTGACTTAAGGTCAACACGCTTGACTTAAAGTTTTCCTCAATCCTTGAAGGGGTTACCGACTTGGGGATCACTGAGATACCCCTTTGCATATTCCAAGTCAAAACTACTTGAGCAGGCGTTGCATTAAGTTTACTGGCAATGGATTTGACAGCTTCATGCTCCAATAAAATCGGGAGATCTACGCCTCCTTGTCCCTTTGTTCTGTAGGCAGCACCAAGGGGTGCATAAGCTGTTAGTAGGATTTCCTCACGCTGGCAGTAATCCACCAATCCTTGCTGCGGCAAAAAGGGATGCATTTCGATCTGGTTAACTTCAGGTTTCACCTTGGCGTTGACAAGGATTTCCTTGAGCTTTTTGATTTTAAAATTGGAAACACCAATATGTTTTACTTTTCCTGTATCCAAGAGCCCTTCCATCGCGTTCCATGTTTCCGATAGGGGAATATTATCGAGGCTTTCGAAATCTCCCTTAGCGTCAGGGAAATCCACCCCATGCTTCAGAGCCAGTGGCCAATGTACCAAATACAAATCCAGGTAATCTAACTGGAGGTCTTTAAGCGTATTTTCCAGAGCAAGTTGGACATGTTCCTTCTTATGTGAATCATTCCAAAGCTTCGAAGTCACCCAAATATCCTCTCTTTCTATTGTGCCGTCCGCGAAAGCTTTGGCAAAGGCATCTCCTATTTCCTTCTCGTTTTTGTAAATGTATGCACAGTCAAAATGACGATATCCTACATCAATGGCTTTTAACACTGCCTCATATACTTCTCCTGGTTTGGATTGCCAAGTGCCCAAGCCTAATATGGGCATTTTATCGCCGTTACTAAAAGTTAGTGAATTCATATCGCTAGTTGATTTTGATAATAATTGATGAAAGTAAAACTTTTGATAAGGTAATTAACTATACCTTTTTTTAAGGGTAATTTGAAAACAAAAGTTCGGAAGATCATTTTATATCAAATCCCCTTTTGACATATTACTAATGCAAAACATCTGCCAAGATTGCCTAAATTTCACCTAAAAGTATTTTGTAAAGCAGGATCCCAGTCCTTCCAAACCGGTTGGTAACCTTGGCTTTTCAATAGACCTGCAATTTTCTCAGGACTACGCTCATCCGAGATCTCAAATTGCTCCAAGGATTCCTTGCCAGCAGCATAACCTCCAGGGTTTGTTTTGGATCCTGCACTCATGGAAGTGATGCCCAGTTTGATCACATGGTTTCTGAAATGTTCTGTTTCGCGGGTGGATAAGGAAAGCTCTACATCTGGGTCCAGCAATCTATATGCGCAGATCAGTTGCACGAGTTCTTTGTCGTTCATGGCCACCTTGGGCTCCTGTCCACCTGAAAAGGGCCGCAGCCGTGGAAAAGAAATCGCATATTTCGTTTGCCAATATTTCTTTTCCAAATAGCGTAAATGCATTGCGGTGTAAAAACTATCTACCCGCCAGTCCTCCAGCCCGATCAAAGCACCAATTCCC
The DNA here is from genome assembly GCF_005281475.1 of Echinicola rosea. Classification (NCBI taxonomy): domain Bacteria; kingdom Pseudomonadati; phylum Bacteroidota; class Cytophagia; order Cytophagales; family Cyclobacteriaceae; genus Echinicola; species Echinicola rosea. Next base: position 3,936,905 of record NZ_CP040106.1, read on the forward strand.
ACCTTATGGATACCGGCTTTGCCAAGCCTGTCCGGTGTTTCAAGTCGATAGTCAAAGTTCGACTTTTTACCTTTGGGATGATGGATCTTGTAAGTCTCACGGTAATAGGTTTCCTGATAGACCAAAACACTGTGAAGGCCACTTCTTATCAATCGCTCGTATTCATCTTGATCAAGAGGCTGCACTTCCATGCTGACATTGGCAAAATGAGGTTTGATCAGCTGGATGGCATGTTCGAGGTAATCCACACCTACCGTTCTGTTAGCTTCACCCGTCACGATGAGAATATGCTCAAAGCCCATTCCTTTAAGGACTTCGACTTCCTTCATGATTTCCTTGTCAGAAAGCGTCTTTCTTGGGATCTTATTGTCCAAGCTAAACCCACAATACGTACAGATGTTCTGACATTCATTGGAAAGGTAAAGGGGGGCAAAAAGCTGCATATTATTACCAAACCGCTGCAGTGTCAATTGGCGGCTTTTCTGCGCCATGCCTTCCAGATAGGGCGCTGCAGCAGGGGAAACCAGCGCCAAAAAGTCTTCGAGGTCTCTCTCCTTTTTAGCCAGGGCCTGCTCTACCCTGGCCGGTGTAACATGCGCCAACGCTTGATGGACTTTTTCTGGTGGATATTGGGATAATAGGTCTCTAAAATCATTCATATGACAAGAATTCAGTTAATGGACTACTTGCATTTGCTTGCTCACTGACGGTACCTTGGCCACATTCAAATGCCATTCTACCTGCCTCGACGGCCATTTTAAAAGCCTTTCCCATCTCCACGGGATTTTGGGCTACCGCAATGGCCGTATTTACCAATACCGCATCGGCCCCTATCTCCATGGCCTGGGCAGCATGCGATGGTACGCCCAACCCTGCATCTACCACCACCGGCACATTGCTCTGCTCGATGATGATCTTCAGAAAGTCTAGGGTCCTGAGCCCATTATTGCTGCCGATGGGCGATCCAAGTGGCATTACTGCGGATGCTCCAGCGTCTTCCAGTCGTTTGCACAGGACAGGATCAGCGTGGATATAGGGCAATACCACAAAACCTTCCTTCACCAATGCCTCGGTAGCACTAAGGGTTTCTATTGGATCAGGCATCAAGTACCGGGGATCGGGGTGAATCTCCAACTTCACCCAATTGGTCCCTAATGCCTCTCGGGCCAGTTGCGCAGCAAATACGGCTTCTTTAGCGGTCCGCACACCTGAAGTATTCGGAAGTAAATTGATGCGCGAATGGGACAAGTGCGCCAACATATCATCGTCTTTATCTTTGACATCTACCCTTCTTAGTGCCACCGTTACCAGTTCGGACCCAGATGCCTCCAAGGCGTCCTGCATGGATTGGTAGGTTGGGAATTTACCGGTTCCTGTGAAGAGCCGAGAAGTAAATGTTTTATTGGCGATAGTCAACATAATCGAATGTATTTTGGATTTCTTTAATGAGTTCTTGTGGATGGTTACTTTGATGAAGCAGTCCGCTGACGGCTACACCACTTAAACCGCTTGCTTTTAGTGACGGGAAATCTTCCGTAACGATTCCCCCAATGCCAATGATTGGAAGGGCTGGATATACGTTTTTTACCTTTGGTATAATGCTTTGATAACCAGTTATTCCCAGTGTTGGACTTAAATCTTTTTTGGTGCTGGTAAAACGAAACGGCCCCAGCCCGATATAGTCGGCATCATTGGCAACGGCAAGGATATCTTCCAGGGTATTAGCAGTCGCACCAATTACCAACCGGCTACCATACCGCTCCCTGATGTCTTGAACAGCTTTATCTTTTTTGCCTACATGGACACCAAATGCACCGGATTTATGGGCAATCTCTGGATGGTCATTGATGATCAGGGAACATCCAAATTCATCGCAAATTTCCTTGGCACCAAATGCCGTTCGGAGAATGACCGCCTTCGGAAATGCCTTCATTCTCAGTTGTACCCATTTTCCTCCTGCTTCGCAATAGGAATGAATAGCATCCAAATAGTCTTTGGGATGGTCAAGATTTGGCGTGATATAATGTAGCGAACTTATTTTGCTCATTTCAGGGGTTATTTTTATAGTTCAAGAACCTTTTTAATCGCTCCGCAGTATTTTTTCCGCTCCATATTCCTCCGATAATCGCTGCCCCGTCAAAACCTGCGGCGTGAAGAAAGGGCAATCTTCCAGGTGTCACTCCACCTAAGGCAAATAATTGAAAAGGCAGATTATGCTTGTGGGCAGTTGTCCATGCACGCAGCTTATGAGGGGGAAAGCCTTGGTGATAGCCGGGTTTGGAAATACTATCAAAAACAGGGCTGATAAAAGCATAGCTTAAGGTTCTATTGGCCATGTCCTCCAAAGCCTCCAGTCGATGAAATGACTTACTGGTCATGCCCTCCCGCTGGAGCACAGGATAGTCGCCCTTGAAGTGAATTCCACCCAATGCATACCTATCTGCCAGCGAGTGATGCTCATGAAGGGAAATTTTCGGATAATAGCCAGCAGGTATTCGTGCCAATAAATCCTCCATCTGCCCTTCTGACCATCCCGGCTTTCGTATGTGCAAGCGGTAAAGACCATGATCCAAAAGCTGGACCATGGTTTTGATTTCCTCTTTTTCTTTTTCCGGAGAACTGATTGCGATCAGCTTCATTATTGGTTAAGGTAGAGTTCTCCTCCTTTTTCAGAAAATTCCTCTGCTTTTTTTTGCATTCCCTCTTCGATGGCCTCCTGGTCATTAAGACCATTTTTATCGGCATAATCCCGAACATCCTGTGTGATCTTCATGCTACAGAAATTTGGGCCACACATACTGCAAAAGTGAGCGATTTTGGCACCATCTGCCGGTAATGTTTCGTCGTGGAAAGACCTGGCAGTATCTGGATCCAAGGAGAGGTTAAACTGGTCTTCCCACCGGAATTCAAAACGGGCTTTGCTCAAAGCATCGTCCCTGTATTGCGCACCTGGGTGACCTTTCGCCAGATCTGCTGCATGGGCAGCGATTTTATAGGTAATTACCCCATCTTTGACATCTTTCTTTTCGGGCAGGCCCAAATGTTCCTTGGGTGTTACATAGCAAAGCATCGCACAGCCATACCATCCGATCATAGCAGCCCCGATACCTGACGTAATATGGTCATATCCAGGAGCAATATCGGTCGTCAATGGCCCCAAGGTGTAAAACGGTGCTTCCCCGCATTCTACCAGCTGTTTGTCCATATTTTCTTTGATCATGTGCATCGGAATGTGGCCAGGGCCTTCGATGATGGTCTGCACATCATGCTTCCAAGCGATCTTGGTCAGCTCACCCAAGGTTTCCAGCTCCGCAAACTGTGCTGGATCATTGGCATCGGCGATGGATCCAGGACGGAGCCCATCTCCAAGTGAAAAGGTGACATTATAAGCCTTCATGATTTCGCAGATTTCCTCAAAATGCGTATAGAGAAAATTCTCCTTATGATGGGCAAGACACCATTTGGCCATAATGGATCCTCCTCGGGAAACGATCCCCGTGACCCTTTTGGCGGTCATCGGAACATAACGGAGCAATACTCCTGCGTGAATGGTGAAATAATCCACTCCTTGCTCTGCCTGTTCGATGAGCGTATCCCTGAACAATTCCCAAGTAAGGTCCTCGGCCTTTCCATTTACTTTTTCCAAAGCTTGATAAATAGGCACCGTACCGATGGGCACCGGGCTATTGCGCAAGATCCACTCTCGGGTTTCATGGATGTTTTTGCCGGTGGAAAGGTCCATAATGGTGTCCGCTCCCCAGCGACATGCCCAGACGGCTTTTTCGACCTCCTCCTCAATACTCGAACCTATGGCTGAATTGCCAATGTTTGCATTGATCTTCACCAAAAAGTTACGCCCGATGATCATGGGTTCCGCTTCAGGGTGGTTGATATTGGCGGGGATCACAGCTCTTCCTTTAGCCACTTCATCCCGGACAAATTCCGGCGTGATCATGCCCTTAGGCGTGTTGGCACCGAAATTTTCACCAGGATGCTGTTTGGTAAGTTCTTGTTGCTCGGCGATACGCTGGTTTTCCCGAATGGCAATGTATTCCATTTCCGGGGTAATGATGCCTTGTTTGGCATAATACATTTGGCTGACATTTTTTCCAGGTTTGGCCCGATAGGGCATTTTTACCAAGTCAAAACGCAACTTGTCTAGTGCAGGATTGTCCAATCGACGCTGTCCATATGCTGAAGTAAGTCTATCGAGCTGCGCTACATCCCCACTGTTCAGTATCCATTCTTCTCGAAGTCGCTGGAGTCCCTTTTTGACGTCTATTTGTACATTGGTATCGGTATACGGGCCACTGGTGTCATAAACAGTCACGGGAGGATTTTTTTCTACTGTCTCATGGCGGTCCAGATGGGAAACTGTGTCGTGTAATGCTATTTCCCTCATGGCGACTTTGATGGGATGTAGTTTACCTGCTACGTACACCTTTTTGGAATTGGGAAATGGATCTGTGGTAATGTAGGACTTGATGTTCTCTTGACTGAGCGTTTTCATGTTTTATGTTAGTAAGGTTGTGTAAAGTTTTATTGTTATGGAGATTCCCAAGAGTCTTTTGAAAGTTTAACCCGATTTATGCATTAGGGATCGTAATGACCTTTCCCGATGGAAGTCAGGAAGAGCTGAAAGTGCAAGAAAATCAGGTGGTTTGGAGGAATGGGCGCAGCACCGATTCTGCTCCACTTTCATGCTGCCAGATAGCACCGAAAACTACAGTAAAGCGGCTGATTTGGAAGCAATTTCAGGTTGCAATACTTGTGCGTCGCGGCGCAGATAGACTAATACATATTCTGGGGATAACTAATGTAGAATGTCTCTCGGATTGTTCAGATCTACCTAGCGGCCAGTCAGGTGAGCTAGGATTTATGACAGTTCCGCTGTGATCATCCGCCTTGTGTGGCTTTGATGATGAGAATTTGATCGTTTTCGGAGAGTTGGTAATGGTCCCAGTCGGATTTGGGAATTACTTGGTCGTTGACGGCCAAGGCCATACCACGGTTTGCATCGATTTGTTGTTGTTGGAGCATTCCTGACAAAGACAAATCCTTGGTCGTAAGCTCAATACGCTCACCATTAAGGAGAAAATTCATAAGAATTTCAATTTTTGTAAATGAATAAAAAAACTTCAGGAATGAAGATAATCGCTCGGAAGGAAGCTTCACTTTTCCCTTCGCCCGCATTACCGGGATCAGGTTCAGAGGGTATGTCTCAGCCCCGATGGATCATCGGAACACCCCTAAAGTTTTGTACGTGGATACAAAGTTAGAATGATAAGTGAATATCAAAAACTATTGGTGAAATTTATTGACCTTATGCTGCCCGAACGACTGAAAAGCTAGCCAAGAGCGGAAAATAAAGAATAGCGCCTAAATTTTCACTACTTATATTATCAACCTTAATCTAACCCAATAAGGTATCACTCGAAGTTTAAGGAAACCGATATATGATTGCATTAACATTCATTCCTGCTCCTACAGAGGCAAACAGCACATGGTCACCAGCATGGATTTGGTGTTTTTCGATCTCCCCACGCAATAGCATATCCAATAGAATGGGTACGGTTGCCACGGAATTATTGCCCAGCTCACCAATGGTAATTGGCATGATTTTCCTTGGATCTTCTTGCATATCATACAGTTTGAAGACTCGGTGGATTATGGCGTCATCCATTTTAGCATTTGCCTGATGGATAAGGACTTTTTTGATGTCCCTGATGTCCAAACCTGCCCTATCAATGGTTGCCTTGACCAAAGCCGGGACCGTATTCAATGCATATTCGTACAATTTACGTCCGTTCATTTTCATAAATAACGTATCATCCTTGAAGTCGGGGTTATAAGACCGGTCCATCCGTAGCAGCATAGCTTCGTTCAGCGTATCGGTACGGGATTTATGGGTGATTATGCCGACGGGAACGTTACTTTCTTGGGATTGAAGGATAATCGCCCCTGCCCCATCAGAATAGATCATGCTGTCAATATCGTGTGGATCAGAAATCCGACTGAGCGTTTCTGCACCAACCACAAGGATGCTTTTGGCATCACCGGATTTTATATAATAATCTCCTTGGATAAGCCCCTGCACCAGGCCGGGGCAGCCAAAGGGAAGGTCATAAGCGATGCAATCGGGATTTTCGATTTGCAGCTTATGTTTTACACGGGAAGCCAGACTGGGAACCATATCGGATTTTGGGTTGTCCTTTAGCACATCACCAAAATTGTGGGCCACAATGATGTAGTCCAAATTCTCCTTATCCAATTTGGCCGATTTCAATGCTTCTTCCGAGGCAAAAAATGCCATATCAGAAGTGACATATTCATCCTCAATGTATCTCCTCTCTGCTATTTCTGTAATTTCTTGAAATTTATGAATGATCTTCTCGTTGGATTTGGTGAGCCTTTCTCCAGCTTTACTATAAAATTGGGCATTGAGAAAGTCCTCATTTTTAACCGCTTTTGAGGGAACATACTTGCCAGTTCCCGTGATGATGGAGTAATAGGTATTGGGCATATGATAACTGTTTTTAGGTACTGTGATTGGCCAAACTATTCTGGATAAAGGAAGGATTTCTCTATTGTATAGATTTGTGGCTCATATAATTTCTTGAATCCTATTTCTCGCTTTTAATGATGTTCTCCAACACACGTTCCTCTCCATCAATATTGTCCGGAATAGGCAGATGAAGGAGGTTGCAAAGCAAGGGATAAACATGAATGTTTTCAAATGACTTGATTCGATGGCCTGATTTAATGGCTGGTCCATTGGCATAAAAAATCGCATGCATGTCTTCCCATTGGGGATCAAAGCCGTGTTCGCCGAAAATTTTGGTGTCGTACATGGCACTTCGGTTTTGGTATTTGATAAATCCGGATGTCGCGACAAAATAGTAGCCAGGATCCGGAATAAGGAGTAAATCCCCTACTCTATCTGGATAATTGATTTTCTTACCATAGTACCGCTTGGAAATGGGATCCACCACCTTAAAATTACTTTGCAATTTTCGAAGTGCCTTTCTTATGTTTTTCTTATCACTGGGATTTTTGAGATGGAGATGTGCCAACGCCCCATCATTATAATACTCCAGTTCAAAGGGCGCCAGAAGTTTTTCCAAATCTATCAATCGTTCTTGGGTCACATTGGCCATGCCATGGTCGGATACGATAACTATGTTGACATTAAGGTTTGAGGTTTTGATTTCCTCAAATAGTACGCCCAGTTCGGCATCCAGCTTAAGCAATGCGTCTCGAAGCTTTTGGTCATTGTCGGGGCCATATTTGTGCCCCGCATCATCCATATCTGAAAAGTAAAGCGTAATCAGCTTAGGCCGACTAGCTGACGGTAGGGTGAGCCATTCCAGTACTTTGTCTATCCGCTCGGAATTGGGGACCGTACCGTCATAATCATAATAATAACTTGGTCTGATTCCTTGGATAGCTGCCTCAGACCCTACGAAAAAGTAACTGGCCGCCTTTATATTATGTTGCTCTGCCAGCACCCAGATCGGCGTGCCTCCATACCAAGTCCCGTCTTGAACCACTGATCGGTCACTGATCCGATATACTTTTTTCTTTTCAGGATTATAAAAGGTATTATCTACTAGCCCATGATTACCAGGCCTCATCCCTGTAGCAATAGTATAATGATTAGGAAAAGTCTTGGATGGAAAGGAAGGGATCATCGATTCAGCAGCTGTTCCACCCGCAATGAATTTTTCAATATTGGGAGGATGAAATCGCGCTGTATAATCATACCGGTATCCATCCAATGAAATTAACAAGACGTATTGTTCTTTCCCCTGGGCCATTGCCTGTAGCATTGAGGTGATAGAAAACAGGGCTATCCATAACAATTTCATTTAGCTTCCTTATTTAAATGTTTACCAAAAATAGCGAATCCGTAAGATAAAAGATCAACTCAGTGTTAAATTATCCTCTACGATAATTTGGCTATGAGTAGGGATTATCTACAAGGCTTGGATAGGTACAGTCCATTGTTATAATACCCTCCTATTAGGGACGCAGCCCCAAGAAATATGGCTTGATCCCAACTTTTTCCCTCGATCCAGTATTACGGCTTGCCTTTCTCAAACAGGATCAAAATAAAAAAGGTTGCCAATTTGTATTGGCAACCTTTATATAAGCGAAATTCTGTTTATTAATTTCCTCCTTCTAACCAGTCAGGACCAAGAAGCTCTTGCAGTTTTTTGTCATATTCTGCAGCTTTCTCTTCATTTTTCAGACGGGTATGGATAGAGTGTAGTATTCTCAAAATTTCAGTATTATCAGGCTTAAGCTCTACAGCTTTTTCGAAAAGAGGAATAGCTTTTTCATATAGACTGTCGGCTTCAGCCAGCATATCTTCGGATTTTGCTTCCCACTCATCATCAGGAAGGTTGTTTACTTCATTGATGATCTCCCTTGCCTGATCGATATACACAGCACCGGCATAATAGTTACCTTCAAAGAAATCAGGATCAATTTCCACTGTTTTCAAGTATTCTTCCAATGCCCCGTCGAGGTCACCGGATTGCTCTTTTAGGTAACCGTATCTCAAACGGATCGGTGCGTTGTTTGGATCTTGGTCAAGTGACTGCTTGATAGAAGCCATGGCCTCATCCATTTTCTCCAGTTGAAGCAAAAGCTGGATTTCAAATTCGGAAAGTCCCTTGTCATTTGGATACTCTTCACGTGCTTGTTTTACCAATCGGTAAGCTTCTTCCTGATCATCCTCTTGCTGATTGGCAATTTGGATAAGGAAGTAATATGCATTTAACTTATTGTATTCAGGAACATCAAGCAGCATCGTCAAATACTTCTTGGCCGCATCATAGTCTTCTGCCATGTTGGCAGTATATCCAGCATTGAACACGATAGAAGTATCCTTCGGATCAATGTCTGCAGCAATAGCAAAGAACTTGGATGCCAATGCATGATCATCTACTTCGTATCTGCTAATGGCTTTGTTTACTGAAGAAGTCTTCAGTTTAAAGATTCCTTCTCCCTGAAGGTTTTCTGGAAGCCCTGGGACCACTTCCTTATAAATCTCTTTGCCTATTTTGCTGGTAGAATCATTACCGTCCATATCAAGAGATTTTCTGAAAGCATCAAGTGCATTTCTACCTTTGCCTACTGTAGCCTCAGTATTAGAGGAATCGGCTACAAATTGGATAGTAAGGATTTTACCCTTAATTAAGAACGTTTCAGGATCGGCTCCCGTTTCGGGATCTTGCGTTGCCGTTTCGATGTCCGTGAGTGCTTCAGAAATATTCCCTTTTCTCAGGTTTTTTTCAGCTGATCTGACAACTTTTTTCTGGCCAAAGGCTACTGTAGAAGCCACACCGACCAAAGCCAATGATAAAATTAATTTCTTCATTTTTGTCTAATTATTCCTCTTTTGGTTTTTCGCTATCGTTTGATTCGTTTTGATTTTCGTCAGTCGTATCCTCAATTTCCTCGATGACCTCCTCTACTTGCTCTACTTTTGCAACAGAAGAAATCTCATCGTTTTCATTGAGCTTGATAAGGCGGACACCTTGCGTCGCTCGGCCCATGATCCGCAAACCAGCTACCGGGGTTCGGATGATTATTCCTGATTTGTTGATGATCATTAAGTCGTCAGAATCAATTACTGACTTAATGGACACTAGGCTACCGGTCTTTTCGGTGACGTTCATTGCCTTCACTCCTTTTCCTCCCCTGTTGGTAATGCGGTATTCTTCCACTGCACTACGCTTTCCATAACCTTTCTCCGAAACGACCAATAAAGTGGCTTCCTCTCTGTTCACACAAACCATGCCAACCACTTCGTCGTTCTCATCACTTAAGGTGATGGCTTTCACCCCAGTAGCCGTCCTTCCCATTGGCCTTACCACAGATTCATGGAAGTGGATGGCCCTACCGGATTTCGCTGCGATGATAATGTGTGAATCACCATGGGTGAGTTCCACATTTAGCAACTGGTCGTCTTCACGGATATTAAGGGCTATGATCCCGTTGCTACGCGGTCGGGAATATTGCTCCAAGGTAGTTTTCTTGATCACACCATTTTTGGTAGCCATTACCAAGAAATTGTTCTGGATGTAATCTTCATCGCTAAGATCTGCCACTTGTATGATCGAACGGATCTTATCGTCGCTTTCGATATTGATCAAATTCTGGATTGGGCGACCTTTGGATGTCTTGCTTCCCTCTGGAATTGCATAGGTTTTTAGCCAGAACAATTTCCCCTTATCGGTAAAGATCAGAAGGTAATTGTGCGTCGATGCCGAAAATAGGTATTCGGTATAATCATCATCCTTGGTCCTTACTCCCCTCGAACCAACTCCTCCTCTACCTTGCGTACGATATTCCTTTAGGGCTGTTCTCTTGACATAGCCTTGATGGGATACTGTAATGATGACCTCTTCATTAGGAATCATGTCCTCATAACTGAAATCCTCTGCGTTATGCTCGATTGTTGTTCTTCGCTCATCGTTATAACGCTCCTTGATTTCTGCCAGCTCAGTTTTGATGATTTCCATCCTTCTTTCCTTTTTCTCAAGGATGTCTTTCAGGTCTTCTATGAGAATCATCAATTCCTCGTATTCCTTCTGGATCTTTTCGCGCTCCATGCCCGTCAATCGCTGGAGACGCATATCTAGGATGGCCCGGGCTTGAATCTCGGTCAGTTCGAATTTCTCCATTAAGCCTGTACGTGCTGTTTCCGGATCTCTGGAATTTCTGATGAGGCTAATGACTTCATCCAAATTGTCCAGGGCGATCAGGTACCCTTGAAGGATATGGGCACGTTTTTCGGCTTCCTTCAATTCATATTCAGTCCTTCTGGTCACCACCTCATGACGGTGATTTACATAGTGGACTATTAGCTCTTTTAGATTTAGCGTATAAGGCCGACCTTTTACCAGCGCCACATTATTGATGCTGAAGGACGTCTGCAATTGTGTTTGCTTGTACAGATTATTAAGGACTACATTAGCAATAGCATCACGCTTAAGTTCGTAAACGATGCGCATTCCGCGGCGATCAGATTCATCCCTAATAGCTGAAATCCCCTCTAATTTTTTCTCTTGGATCAATTGAGCGGTTTTCTCAATCATGTTGGCTTTATTGACCAAGTAAGGAATTTCATTGATGATGATCATTTCCTTTCCTGTATCTTTGGTCTCCACCGTGGCTTTGCCACGCATGACCACTCTTCCCCTGCCCGTCTCATAGGCAGACTTTACACCATTATAGCCATAAATGATACCTCCTGTTGGGAAATCAGGGGCGATGACATGTTTCATCAATTCCTCAACCGTGATATCATTGTTTTCGATATAGGCTATCGTTCCGTCAATGACTTCTCCAAGCTGATGAGGAGCCATATTGGTAGCCATCCCTACAGCGATACCCGAGGCACCATTCAGCAATAGGGCGGGTATTTTGGCCGGTAATACGACAGGTTCCTTTAAGGAGTCATCAAAGTTTAACTGGAAGTCAACAGTTTCCTTATTGATATCCGTCAATAATTCCTCGGCGATTCTTTTTAACCTCGCCTCAGTATAACGCATGGCGGCGGCGTTGTCACCATCAATGGAACCAAAGTTCCCTTGTGGATCTACCAACGGATACCTTAAGGACCAATCCTGTGCCATCCTTACCATGGTCTCGTACACGGCACTATCACCATGGGGGTGATATTTACCGAGTACTTCCCCTACGATCCTTGCTGATTTTTTATAGGGTTTATTATGAAGTACTCCCAGTTCCTGCATTCCAAAAAGAATTCTGCGGTGTACTGGCTTCATGCCATCTCTTACATCTGGAAGTGCTCTGGAAACAATCACCGACATCGAATAATCGATGTAGGCACCTCGCATTTCTTCTTCGATGTTAATCGGTATTATGTTCTCGTTTTCTCCTTCGGCCATATGTTGAATTTCTCAATATAAGGTTGCAAGATAATAAAAAGAATAACGTTTTAAAATACTATTTTTCCTTTCAAATGGGTTTTATTACCGCTTTTTAATACCATTGGCCTACCTTCCGATTTTGCATGTGCCAGATAGAACTTCCGCGATATTCCACTCCGTTGTGTAAGTGTTTCATTTTCACCCCACATCCGGGTATTTTGCACCGCTTGGTACCAGGTAATCGCAGGGCTACACCTAGATTGATGGTAAAAAGTTTTTGCTCCAACATCTGGGCTTCTTCCATTCCCTCTAGTTGGTAATTAAACTTTCTGAATGATGCGTTGGGCTTTAGGAATATTTTGGTGTATTCTGAAAATTCCCGCTCTATCCTCAACCCAATGGCATAATACGGCTCTGTTGCAGTTAACGTATTGTCATAGCTTTCCTGGATATTGATGGAGCCATATTCCGCCTCTAATGTAAACCTCCAAGGGTAGTTTTGCTCCATCCGCAATTTACGCTCCGCCTGCATATAGTGATTGTTACCGCTATATTTTCTGTATTTCCAGTTCAGCAAGGCCCTTCTCCTTTTGGCATCGTACAGCACAAGCCCCAAAGTACCGTACATTTTATCAAAGACGTATTTGTCATTTGTAAAGGTGAATTGATAGGAATCGCTTTCCATCGCGGCCATACTCCCCATCTCTCTTCCATATCCACCACCTATTGTAAACAGCCCAAAAAGATCAATACGAACCCCGGCATCGAAAGGTATAGCACTACTATTGGACTCAAAAACCGTGGTTTCCCCTGCCGCAATGGCTTGTGAATTGCTGTTATCATTTAGGATGCTAATCGGATAATTTTCAGGCATGGCGCTGCTAAAATCCATATTGTTTAAGTGCATGCCATATCCTCCACTGAGCTCCAAGGAAATCTTACTGATGATTCCCCGTGTAATGTTTCCTACTCCGCTGTCACTTCTACGGGTTTTCTCTGGCCTGGCTTTGGTATCGATTCCAAATATATCTTCTTCTTGAGCCTGTACTATTCCACTTGAAATAAACATGATTAATACCACTATAAATGAAGGCTTTATACTATTTAAGAGTACAGGGTACTTAATAGAAAAAGATAACGCTCTATTTGTCGTCATGGGTAGTTGTTGATTTACGTAGTTTCTTCAATCGTTGGTTGCTAAATTTAAGTAATTCAACTTATATTTTCACGGGATTCAGCTTTATTCTTATTTCCAGTGAAAAACTAAACCAAAAAAGCCCTCCAATAAATTAGAGGGCTTTATAAAGGATTTTCGTCGGCTATTCATTAAGCGCCATCGCCTTCCTCTTCTTCAGAGGCTCTTGCACTTGCTTTTTCGGCGATTAATTCATCTACTTTTGACTTTACAGCTGGATCAGTTTTCATGGCTGCATTTACTTTATTATAAGTAGCCGCACCCAGAACCTCATCATCTTTGATCAGGGTGATCATTCTTTCTTTGATCACGTCAGAAAGGGAGTTTTTGGTATCTAGTATTTTCTGGTATTCGGCTTTCTCCTCATCCGTAATGCTGATCTCAGCAAGTTTGGCATCATCTCCCCACGCTTCCTTGATCTCATTGTACCTTGCCACATCAAATACATCATTATCTTTGATCATGCTCTCCAGATCCGCTTGCTTTACTTCCATGAAATGGTTCACGGAATCCTTCATGCTAGCAAATTTTTCAATCTCTTCATCAGTAACTGGTTCAGCTTCACTGTCTTCTTGCTGAGCTTGAACAGCTACACTCATTAAACACATCATTAACAATGCCCATCCAAATAAACGCTTCATCTTTCTTAATCTTTTTAGTGAATATTCTTAAAGTAAACTAAATTCCAATAAAAGGCATTACAGTTAATTAAGCAAGGAAATTTCCTTAAAAATCCTTAATTTTTTGTCCAAAAAACATTTTTATTGGAAAGAATTAGGTATTAATCACCGGATTACGTTACAGTTCTTTTAACGCTGAAATGGTTGCTTTAGGATCCTCTGCATCAAACACAAAACTGCCTGCCACCAAAATATCCGCGCCGGCATCGATCAACTTATAGGCGTTTTCCATGTTTACACCACCATCAATTTCAATTTTTGCTTGGGAGCCTGATGCAGTAATGATGGCCTTCAGGTTACGTACTTTCTCATAAGTGTGTTCGATGAACTGTTGTCCCCCAAATCCAGGGTTTACGGACATGATAATCACTGTATCGAGTTCACGGATAATGTCCCTTAACAGTTCCACATTGGTATGAGGATTGATGGCCACACCAGCTTTACAGTCCTGTTCACGAATCGCTTGGACTGTCCTGTGCAAGTGTTGGCATGCTTCAAAATGTACCGTTATGGTCTCTGCACCAGCCTCTTTAAATGCGCTCAAATACTGATCAGGGTTTACGATCATCAGGTGCACATCTAGCGGCTTTTCCGCGTGCTCCTGAATGGCCCGCACAACTGGAAAACCAAAAGAAATATTGGGGACAAAAACGCCATCCATGATATCGACATGAATGAGATCCGCTTCGGAATCATTGATCATTTCGATTGCTGATTGAAGATTGGCAAAATCAGCAGCCAATACTGACGGGGCAATTAGGGTATCCATAGTAACAATTGGGTTTAGCTTACACAAAATGAAGCATAAAGAAAACAAAAAAAATGCAAATTCTGGAATAGATGGACGACCTTTTCAAAATTTACTCCTTACCGTTATTTTATAATGATTTTATGCCGCTCGATATTAAGTCCTTCCATCAACTGTACGACATAAAACCCGCTGTTTACCTTGGCGATTTCCACTTCATAGGGAACGTCATTGGAGGATCTTTCCAGTTGGTCTTGATTGATTACCTGCCCATTTTGGTTGAATAGTGTAAATTCACACGCTTCTTTACTTCCAAATTGGATGAAAAGCTCCTTACCATCTGTTGGATTGGGATAGATTTTGGTGTTGGCCACTTCTGGTCTGGCCACTACATCCAGGATTTCCCCGTAATATGCCAATTCAAAATCAGGAATGCCATAGCCCAGCTGATTGTCCGGATTCTTAAATTGACTGCTGCTTTGTATAATATAATGGATTAGTTCGTCCTTGGTCCACTCGGGCTTTCCTTGCCACAATCCAGCGGCGAGCGCTGAAATTTGGGGAGCGGAAAAGGACGTTCCGCTTGCGGTGGTCGTAGCATTCGCACCTTGCCATAGCCTTACACTCCTGCCCAAGGCTACTACATCAGGCTTAATCCGACCATCGGCTGTTGGCCCTACAGAACTGAAGCTCGCCTTGGTAAGCCCTTGATTTACAGCGCCAACAGATAAGATACCATCCGCATCCGCCGGTGCCGAAATGGTCGTCTCTGAGTTGCTGCCTTCATTACCGGCACTGTTGACTACCAAAATCCCTCTGTCAGCAGCCATAGTCGCCCCTTGCGTGATAATGGCCGTCTCGCCGTCAAGGTCTGACTTTTTATAATCCATTGATGATTCATTGAAGGTCATGTAGCCAAGTGAGCTGCTTATGATATCCACTCCCAGACTGTCTGCAAATTCCGCAGCTCGTACCCAGTTATATTCTTCAATGCGGTATTCAGAGGCCACATCTTCAGTGATGCACAAGACATATTCTGCATCATAAGCGCCTGCCACAAGGGTACTGGCATCATTGGATGCTATCAAGGATAGCGCGGCCGTACCATGGGTTTCAGATCTGAAAACATTGCCTGACCAAGGCATGACAAAATCCCTCGTGGCAATAATTTGATTGTTGTCAAAGAGATGTTTCATCCCTTCTATCTCATCGGTATTTAAAAAACCACCATCAAAGACCGCTATGGTCACTCCCTTACCTGTAAGTCCTTCTGCATGCATCTTGGGGATACCGATCAGGTTATTCTGAAAGGCATAATCTTCTTCGTCTTTGGTTTTGGACAATAAACGAATGCGAACAGGATGATTTAGGATGTTGGACCTCTGTTCTCTATTATCTGTATAGAAGCCCTTGGCAATCAACTCTATGCCCTCCTCCTCTACAAATGGCAGTTTCTTTACCGCAGCTATCTGCTCATCCGTGGCTACAACAATGGAGGCATTCATCCATTTACTGTTGTACTGTACATTGATTACAATATCCTTGACCGCGTCAATATATTGCTCGGATACAGGCAGGTCTGTGCTGTCCAAAACCACTGCATTGCGCTCACGCCTATCTATTGCCTTTTGGCTGAGAAACGCCGTAGGTTCGTCCAAATGGAAATTTTCTTGCGGCTTATACTTGTAATGAATTGCATACCTATCCTGCCCTTTTACCGCTGCTGCAGAAAGGATGATTAAGCTGACAGCAGTGATAAATCTCCTAATATTGTCCATTATAGATCAGTTTCAAATGTGATAAACGACCATTTTCAATTATTTGTTCGCCAAGACAATCATTTCTAGAGCAATAGGTCAAATTTTCAATATACTGCTCTACCATACCTACTCCCTTCGCATAGACTTCATAGCGATTGTCCCTGATGGTTATCTGGTCATCTTCTTGTTCCTGCAGCACTTTTACAGCGTTTTCATAGGTATTGCCATTGACCTCATATCTTCCAAGTTCCTCAGAAGAATACAAATCTTCTGCAACTGAATTATACACGTTGGCATCCCAGGTTTTTTGGCTTGATGGCGGAAATACCAACGGTATAGTAGCCAAGTTTTCGCTGGATCTCAAAAGGGCATTCTTATTTATTTGCAAGGTATATACCGAGTGGTCCTGCCAAGTGGATTGATCGGTGGATTTTTCCCTTACGACACGAAAAATAAGTCCTCCTTCTGCGTCAATATAGCTGTCAGTAATCCTATCCCGATAATAAAAAGTAGTTGATTCGCTGTCACCAGCCCCAAAATACAAGGTTTGGTCCACGGCATAAACCCAAAAACGGGAAACTTCTAGAGGCATGTAATCATGCCCCAAGTCCGCTGGCTCAGCAGCATCAGTCTGACATCCGATGATCAATACAAATATGAGATAATGTAGAAATTTCCTCATTCAGTTCTTTTTTGCCACGATGCAAAAATACAATTTCCCTTGATACCTTCATGGTTACCGACCCGAAAAAAGATTTTACACTGAATCACTTCGATAAAAAACTGGTCATTTCCCTTGTGCAGGATTGCCTGTCAGGTGGCTCAGACTGGTCTGACGTGAAACAACAAAAAGTTGGTTTGCTGCTAAAATGAAGAGGGATGTCTGGGCAAGGGCTGGCTTTTATTTTAGCCAAATTCCCCTGATGATGCTGCGCATTCAAGGTGGTGCTGCTGCAGAGCATTCAGAAGGAATGTGTCAATGCTGTCTCACAATTGAACAAATCGTCATCAAGAGCGAAGTGAAGCCTGGCTGACGGGCATAGCCGTCAGGCTAACGCATCATATACTTTTTTATAGCGGAACTGGCATGTCAGTATGGCCAAGGTTTAGAAATCGTGGCTTTTCTACTTATCTTTGGCTCGATAAAAAAAGAGAATAGAAAATAACAGATAAGAATGGCCCTCAAGACATTTGTAAAGATCAGTACTGTAAATAACTTAAGCGATGCGCGATACTGTGCAGGAATGTATGTAAACCTCATGGGATTCAACCTGGAGCAAGAGAATAAGGATTATATGGCTCCAGAAAAATATCAAGAATTGACAGAATGGCTATCGGGATTAGATTATGTGGGTGAATTTGAGGCCAGTCATCCCGATAGTATTTTGGAAACCGCCAAAAATTATAAGGGACTAAGTTACCTTCAGGTAAATGAGGAGGCATTTTTGCAAATGTTAATCAATACATCTTATAAGCTTATCTTAAAGCAAGAAATAAAATCCCTTGGTGATCTGGAAGACCTTGCGGCCAAGGCCCAAACGTATCAAGAAAATGGCGTTTTACTATTGCTTGAATCGGGGAATTTAGAATTCAATGATGATGCCAGTAACTTGGTAAAGGAAATTGCGGAAAAGTGCGAAGTGTTACTTGGTTTTGGACTAGAGGCAGATACGGTAGAAAATCTGGTTAAGGACACAGGTGTAAAAGGAATTGCTATCAAAGGAGGCGACGAGATCAAGCCTGGCCTTAAGGACTTTGATGAATTAGCCGATATTCTGGAAGCATTGGAAGAGGAAGATTGACCTTTTGTCAATCTTTCAGCCCATCCCGCCATTCGGCAAGATAGGCTACTGCGGTTTCCAATGTACAAATCGGGCCAAAGTGCTAGCGGCACGATAGATTTTCTAACCTGCGGATGAATCCACAGGAGCCTAAACGCCACTCAACCTCCCGAAAGAGTGCCATCGGCACGGATGATAGCTAGGCCTACCCGAAAATTGTTTTCTTTCAAAACACTTAACGCGTTTGCCCTGCCCACTGATATTGGCTCCAACCAAAGCCGATTGTATTTTATATTGATCAACAATCCAATGAACTGAGCAAATATTAGTTTACCATTTTTCCTTCTTTTACCAACTCCTTTTTGATTCCGGTAAGCAGGTCTTCCTGACCAAGTTCCTTTTTATCCTTGCTAAGTGCCTTCAAACTGGCATATTGGATTACATTGACAATATTAGCTCCGGTAAGTTCATATTTTTTTGCAAAGACGGAGAGATCGAGATCTTTGGCGATCTTTGCCTTTGGTGGGATATTCTTTTCCCAGAGGATAAGTCTCTCAGCCGCCACAGGCAATGGAAACTCAATGATACTTTGGAATCTCCTGGTGAAGGCCATGTCAATATTACTTTTAAAATTAGAAGCTAAAATCACCAAGCCAGGATGATTTTCGATACGCTGTAATAAATAAGAGACTTCTTGATTGGCGTACTTGTCATGCGCATCACGGACATTGGTGCGCTTTCCGAAAATAGCATCTGCTTCATCAAAGAACAGGATCCAATCTTTGTTTGCAGCTTTGTCGAATAAAGAAGATAGATTCTTCTCTGTCTCCCCAATGTACTTGGACGTGACTAAGGAAAGGTCTATCCTGTAAACATCCTTCTGGGTATATTTCCCCAATAAGCTTGCGGTGAGCGTTTTGCCAGTTCCAGGGGGGCCAAAGAACATCACGCGATATCCTGGCTTCAATCTCTTGTGCATTCCCCATTCGTGCAATAATGCATGTTCATGCTGAAGCCATTCTTCAATTTCCTGAATATGGTTTAATGTTTTTGAATTCAAGACAAGATCTTCCCATTCCAATTCGGTATTGATCAGCTGTGCTGGAAAACTGGAACTTAATTTTGGTTTGCTGATACGTTCCGTGGTAAAAAGTTCGGCATATTCTCCGTCCATAATCAGGGCACCAGACCAGCGTGGTTCGCTTCTACTGCCTTCTTCCAGTGAGATGATCCCTTTTTGGAAGAGGAAGGATGTAGTGAACAGCGGTAAGTATTTCTTTCGGGTATTGGCATCATTGCCAGCCAAAATGTACAGGGCAGTTTCCCCTGTTGGGATGATTCCACGATGGTTTTTGGCTTTTATCCCACCAAATTCCGGAAACTCCCCTCCTTTTGGAAAATACGCTTGAATGATACGATTAAAGAAACCCGGGTCTATATGCGGAACCAGTGCCAAGGTCAGTAATAATAGCTCTTGGTTTTTGACTTGGTGGTCAAAAATAAATTTTCCCAATGCCTCCTCCTTGTTGAGGTGTAAGTCCATCTGAGGCTTTGGGAGCTGCTTTACCTTGCCTGTTTCAAAATCCATCCGTGCACAAATGGCAATCTTCAAAAAATGTAATAGTTCGTTCATGGGTGAGGATATAAAGTTGAAATGTCGTAATGTTTTGGGTTTACAGGTAGAATGGTTTGGCTGGCCACCACCTAGTGCCTACCCAGGCTGTAATGGATAGACCAATGCCTATTCCGTGCTTAACTTCGTCCTTCATTTGTACCTTTCATAAGCACGTTGGAGTTTGACATCATAGTGGTTTTGGGCGTAGGCGGGGCCATTGTAACCCCTAGCAAATTTGGCCCAATCTTTTCGTTTCAGGTGCCTGATAAGGTTCTTGGCCTCAAGAAATTCCCCAAAGGCTTTTAGATGCTCCCGCTCATGTTTTTGCATTTTTTGCACAAAATCCTTCACCGAAGGATAGCCAAGGTTTATGGCATGGTAGCCCATGATCTGAAAGGCTCCCCAAGAAGCAGATGAATAAGCCGCATCTTCAAATTCGGGCTTTGTGTCTATATTAATGGCCTTTTGTAATCGATCATATTCTGCTCCTCCCCCTTTGTAGTGATTGCGTGTCCATTCTGGATAGAGCACATTACTGGTTTGCTGATTGAAGTAAGTATTGGGATCGATCCCTCTTTGTTTCAGCTGTCGCCAAAACACATGGCCTTCAAAAAGGATCTTAGCCCTTCCATCAGCCAAAAAACCTTTGCCACTGCTTTCTACTTCATTTACAGCTTTGACAGTGGCCAGTTCGAGGTCATATTCATTACCAAAAGCTATTAAGTCCTGCTCTGCGAGGAGTTTATTGTTTTGTTGGAGCACCTCTGGGTTTTGTTCGAGTAGTTTACTCCAGGTTTTCAATCCGACGATACCATCGACCACCAAATCATTTTTCTGCTGATATTCCCAGATCGCATGATGGGTATCCAATCCAAAATAATTGGAAACATAAACTTGATACCCCATATCGGATAGTATTTCTTCCAAAAAGCGTACTTCAGGTCCGCGAGAACGGTATTTGATGGTTTTCATAGTTTTCAGGATGTTTGGTTTTCAATGAGATTCTTGTAATGCCTTGCTTTAGGAAATTCAGGCTTGATTTTCAAGGCTTTTTCAAAAAGTGATAGCGCTTCATCATATTGGTGCAAACTGCTAAGAATGACACCCTTTTCCGTTAGGATATTGGGATTTTCCCCATCATATTTTAGCAAAATATCCAATTGTTCCAGGCCTTTTTGGGTGGCTCCTTTGGCAAGGTAGTTTAAGGCGAGATAGTACCTGAAGTCCGGGTGATCAGGGGAGATGGCCAATGCCCTCATTAAAGCCTTTTCGGCTAGCCCATGATTCCTAAGTTGAAATTCACATCTACCGATCTGAAACCAGATTTCGGCATGTTTCCCTTCGCCAGAATGGGCATATAACAGCTCCAGAGCAGGTTCCAGGTCTTTTTGAAGGATCATGACCTTTGCCATTTCCAGAAAATGCGCTGGCTTTGGAGCCAGCTGGACGACTTCATTCCAATAAGCCCTGGCATCCCCCAAGCGATTTTGATGAGTGGCTAGATGCGCTAAGCTGACCCAAGCCCCAAGTGCCTTTGGAAACTTTTTGACAGTGTTTTGGTATTGTTTTCGGGCGTCCTCGAGTTTGCCCTGCATGGCCAGCGAATTTCCTGCGTTTACCATATAACTGGCTTTTTCTTCTAAGTCAATTGCTTTTTGGAAAAATGACAAGGCTTTGTCAAAATCCTTCTGCTGATGATAGTACAATCCCATGTTGTTCAGTAGGGATGTGTTTTCTGGATGAAGCTTGTAGGCTTCTTCATAACAGGAAACCGCCTGGTCAAATCTTCCATTTAGGAAATGCTTGGCTCCCTGATTGTTAAGTTCGATAGCTCTTTTGGTTTCCATAGTAGTAATTTAAGAAAATATATCGTTTTTAACATCCCTGGCAAGCCCTTTCGCCATATCAATAACATCCAAATCAGGATAGATTACTTCAATGTCATCGAATGACATGTCGAAAGCTTCGCCCTCTCTGTAGTGAACCGGAAAGACTACACCAAACTGAATGTCGGGGCCCCATTCGTACGAAGCAAGATTGTGACGCCAAGTTTCGGAAACCGAAAACCATCCGATTCCCAAACTGGCCCGGGCAAAGGCATTCAGGTCGAAGGTGAATTTTGGATTGACCGTAACCCGCCCTTCTGCGTCTAAGGCCAAGCCAGTTTGAGGGCTCCAGTTGACATCTACTTCCGCAGCTGCTTCCCCTTCCAGCCCCAAAGATCCCGCAAGCTCAATTCCGCCTGTCAAGCTGGCAATACCGACACTCACGCCCAAGCTCAAGTCGCCACGTAAAGTCAAACCTGCATCTGCAGGAATGGCAAATTCCCCATGACCTGCTACCGTAGTTTCCTCTTCCCGCTCAGGGTTATAGGTGATTTCCGCAGACATATTGCGCAATTCTCCTGGGCCGAATCCGGCGGTAAAATCCAATCCGCCACCAATTTGCGCCACTAACCCAATACTCCGTGGTCCCAACGGAATGGCAAACAGGGGGATTTCTATGGTAGGTACCGTAAATAGATTACGGTTAACCTCTCTTCTACTAAACACCTCATACCTGTCCGAAGCCAATCGAGCGGTTACCTCGATCTCTCCTTCCGGTGTAAACGTGACCCCAGCTGTAGCTTCTAACCAAGGCGTCAATTGCAAGGTCAAACTTCCACCACCATATACCCGCATGGTATCGTCAGGCTCACCAATAGGCTCTCCATTCTCCCCGATAGCACGATTGGTCGCCCCTACCTCTATGGTGCCACTCAACATTCCCCGCTCGTAGGAAGCTCGGCCTTCGATGGTCAAGGCACCATTTTCATAGGTGACCGATAATTCCGATGATATGCCCGGAATATCCGGTTGGGCTGTTCCCGAAACAAATACATCATATTCTTCAGCACCAGATTCCTTGGACACACGTGCGGCTACATTACCTCCAGAGATACCCGGGATGTCACTACTCAGGTCAAAGTTACCACCAATAGAAAAACCCTCATCACCATATTCGATGGACATGGCTCCACGCTCTATGCCCGGAATGTCAAGCTCAGCTTCACCTGTGGCACTGAACGTGTTTTCGCTGTAAGTGGCATTGATGGTAGCGCTTTTGACTCCGCGAACCTTGCCTTCGGGAATGCCGATTTCACCGCCAATCGTCCAGATATTATCCTTGTATTCTACCGTTATCTCAGCAGGATCAAATAACTCCGAGTCAAAATTAAATGCTCCTTCCAGCTCAAAACCACCTTCCGTAGAAGCGGCTGCACCGATGTGTCCTTCCCCTACTTGGTCGATGCCGAAGTTTACTTGGCCTGAAATGCCAAGACCTTGAGTGCCAAAAGAAACTTCTAAAGTTGTTTCAGAGATGCTAAAAGGTGAAGGCATGGAAAACTCCTCTGAGGTAAAAAGCTTCCTCAACCTGATTCCATCTCCATCAATAACAATGTCTATATCTGCATCAGCAATAAAAGGAACGGTGGGTAATACCTTACCGATACCGTAAAATCCGTTTTCAGTGATATCAAGTTGATCGACCCTGATTGGACTCATCCCTGGTAACCTGAGACTCTGGAACACCCCTCCAGTTCCTTTCATTGCCTCATCAAGTGTCTTTTGTTTATCCACATAGAAAATGTAGGTTCCTTCGATCTTGTCCATGTACCAAGTCATACCGCTGTAGGAAGCACTTATAGTGTTTTTTCTCATATCAGCAGCTTTATAGGCATCTATGGCGAGAGTTTTGTTTTCAAAATCCGGAGGAGACTTTAAATCAACTCTGGGTAGCCATTGGCTTTTGGGAAATTCACTTTCTTCTGGTATGGACAGTTTTTTCCCACCTGAAGGAGAGATAAACAGGGCAGGATCAGATTCATTCCCCATCTGCTCTATTTCCTCGGCAGACATTCCTTCCAGTTTATCTAAGTGCTGCCCACCTTCAATATCACTGTATTTCCAATGTTGATCGGGGTTACCTGATTTGGTTTCAAGATTAAAATCATTACTCTCAAAGGAAATATTATATCCTTGATTTCTAAAAAGGTTGACATATTGGTTAGCCCTAGCAGGACGTGAAGGTAAATTAGGCCTATACTGCTTACTTGGATCTTGGTAATATGGAGACTTTAATACATCATATACTGCCTTTATTTTTTTATTCATTTCCCAAGCAATACTCGAACCTGAACTGCCATTAGCAGACCCTTCCAATAATTCATAGTTATCTTTCGTGTCCGCTCCACCTAATTGATGTTCTACGATATGATCTACTTGAAATGAAGCAGGTGAAAGATCTTTGTCCCATATCGGGATCAAACTTAACTCGAGCAACTCTGCCCTATTACCAAAAACAATGTACTCGGGATCATTTTTTCCTTTAAAAAAATATTTCCGGTCTTCTTCTGATTCCTCTTTTGAAAAACCTCCCAAATTAGTGGCTTCACTCACCTTTGCATTTAAAAGTGGAGTCACAGCAGTATTTAATGACGATTTCCAATTTTCTATTTGGTTGGTGTCTCTCCCAGTTGGAAGTTGAAAAGGAGGATTAAATCGATTGGCATATCGTGTACCTTTAAAATCACTAATACTGATCTTACCAATTTTTAAATTCTTCGCTGATCCCGATTCTAAGGTAGATAGGCTTCCATCAGCATCCTGAAAGGAAAAGTTATTTTGACTTTCATTAACAGGTTGTATCCCTTCTGGTGGACTCAACGCTTCCTCCTCCCCTTCCTTCTGTACCATCTTTCCCTGCACGGCATTGCTGCTGCCCTGCTGGATTGTGTGGGTCAGCTCATGGGCCAGGAGATGCTGGCCTGACGGACTGCTGGGATTATACTTTCCTTCGTTGAAATAGATGTCATTACCATGGGTAAAGGCCTGTGCCCCCAGGTCACTGCTCATCTGTACTGCACTGCTGTCGGTATGGATATTGACTCCGCTAAAATCGGCTCCAAAGCCACTTTCCATGCTGGATTGGGTGCTTGGATCCATTGGACTGCCTCCGCTGCCGGATTTGATTTGGCCCTCAAGTTGGGGACTTAAAGCCTTGCTGTGCTCGGACTGGGCTTGTACATTTCCCTCATTGGGATCATCATCATCACTGGCACCGAGGCTTTTCTGAAATTCCTCGTCATCCTGCGTTTGGAGCTCCTCTTCCTCCTCCTTTTCCTGTACCTGCTCTTCTTCCGTTTGTGACTGTACCACGGGTGTGACGGACTCGGCGAGCGGTTTTTCCTGTGCTTCAGCTTCGGTGGTTTCTGCCGTTACGAGTTCTTCCTCTTGCTGTGTTTGTACGGTGGTTTCTGGTGATGGTGAGGTTGTGGTATCGGTTTCATGAATACCACTGACTACTTGGTCTGCCATTTGATCAGCTTCCATTTCGAATTTATCCCCAGGTTGACCCATGTTCAACTTGGCCTGAAAGAAGTTCTCGGGCTGCTTTTGGGCAGGATTGCCTTGGGATTGATTCGTTTTGGAACTGAAGTGTTTCATCTAGGTACGTCTTGGGTGTTTTCGGAGAGAATTATTCACATGAGGAATGGTTTACGGGTATTATATTGGTGCAGAAAGGATTGCTCTTTTTTGAATCTTGGTCTGTAGTAAAGGGCACTAGATTGCCATAAATTCTTAGGTAACCTATCGCTTCTTTTTGATTTTCAATGGCCGGAAATGACAAGGTAAACTGGTACTTGGACTTCGGCGCAAAATGAAGTGTGCTCTGGTTGACCACTTCATTTAGATCAAATTGGTTTTCATTATAGGTTACCTTTTTGACGACAAAATCAAAGTCTCTTTCTGGATCCAGCGGCCGGTTAAGGTTAAGCAAAAGCACTGGCACTTTATCCTCCAGTGGGATCACCTTTTGTCCTTTATCGATCCATTCCATTTTCAAATAATATAAGGGGTTGACTATGTCCAAAGGAGCATCACTGATACAGTTCATGGTAATTTCCAGTAGTTCCGATTCCGGACTCCAAAAGAGCTCTTCAACCGTCACGGTAAACGAACTGTTATTGTCTGATCGTATGGATTCGACTTGGCCAAGGATTTCTTGAAGAGGGATGTCAATGGTATTTTTCACAATGGTGTTCATGGTATAATGATGATAACTAATCCAAACTATGACATAGAAATATACACTTAATGCATACATTGAAGTAGCACTTTAAGTACACAATGGTGGACAGGATGGCCATCCGTTGGCCTTTGCGTGATGACAGATTCTTCTGATCATGGGATTGAGAATTTCCCTTTCGGCACCATAGGTCGGCCCGGTCCCTCTTGGCGCACCATGATCTCCACCTACTAGCACCAAAATCTGGTTCAGCCAGTTGGTTTGTGCATTGCTGAGTGCAGCTAGATACGTGGGACTTACCCTGATCATAAGCTCTGCGATGCCGGCATTGGGGGCAAAGTGCTTGGGAATGGTGATGCCTTCAATGGCCGTTTCTAAAGGGGTGAGCACCGATGGATCGATCAGTGCATCCCTGAACTTTTCGGCATGTACCCTTTCATGTGCCAGTACAGCAGATGCCATGAACCAGTTTCCCCCTACCAAGGTCAAGCTGTTCATGTCATTGATTTGATTGCAGTAATTGGCTGCTGTAGTATTACCTCCTGGTCCGGTCACCTCGGTCACACCAGGAAGCAGGCGTGTCTGCAAGCTGTAATTGCCCGTAACACCTACTATCACTGGTTGCCATACGGCTCCATTGTCAATTACTTCGAGGTTTACCTGGACATTTTCAGGAAACGTCAGCCCCCATACTCCTGCCCCAAGCGCTCGGGATGGGGCTGCTCCAGGCTGTGCAATGACATTATCGAGATTGATCGACGAATTGGCAACTACCGGCAAGAGTGCTGGATCTACCTCCTGACCGCGGTCCCTCTTGTCCAAGAAGTCTATGGTGTTCGTGCCTACGATACCATCCACTTTGATCCCCACATCTTCTTGAAAAGCTTTGACGGCACGCTGCGTTTCATCACCAAAAGACCCATCCACCCCAAAACGAGGTAGTGGATAATTGAGTCCCACTAGGGCATTTTGGATCATGGTCACGTGGGTACCGTTGCTTCCAGACTGTACGGTTCTGAAATTGTCAAAGGTAGATTCCAAAATGGCATTTCTTGAAAACCTGCTAGTAGCGGGAAAGTCATGTCCATCTCCCAATCTGGCCTGAACCTTTTTCTGGACCATTCCTTTCTGTTGAATGGTATGGGTAAGCTCATGCGCCAATAGCTGCTTTCCTTTAGCGGAACCAGGCTGGAATTTTCCTTTATTGAAGTATATGTCATGGCCATGGGTAAATGCCTGCGCACCTATTTGGCTGCTCATCTCTGCTGCTTTTTCATCCGTATGGATGTTGACATTGCTAAAATCTGCCGCAAAACCGGCTTCCATTGCTTGTTTCGTATCTTTGTCTAATGGATTTCCCCCTCCTTTACTTTTGTTTAATGGGCCTTCTATTCCTTGTAGCGCACTGTCTGCTTTGGATTGGAGCTCTTTGTCTTCGGTTTTATGTTGGACAGGATCTTCCTTTTCCGCCGCCTCAGCTTTTAGCGGCTCTTCACTGTCTTCTGTAGCGGCCATGGTGGCCTCTTCTTTTTCGCATTCGGCACATTTGGCTTGTACCGGCTCATCATCTTCTTTACTTTGCAGAGGTTGTTCCTCCTCGGTTTTGGTTTGAACTGCTTCTTCCTCTTCTGCTTTTGACTGGACGGGCTCTTCCATTTCCTCTTCGGATTTGGTTTGTAATGGCTCCTCCTCCATTTCTTGTCGTTGAACCTTACTAATGCTTTCAGCAAGTGGTTGCTGTTGTACTTCTTCTTCCTCTCCTGTTTGGGCTTGGATGGACGCTGATGGTTCGGAATTGGCGACTACCTGGTCGGCCACAGCATCCGCTTCCTTTTCATATTGATCGTCAGGTTGGCCCATATCCAGCTTGGCCTGTACACCAAAGAAATCCTTGGATTGGTCATCTGCTTTCCTGAAAAGCTGATTTCTGGGTTGCTGGCCTGGTTTATTTTTTTTCCTTAGCTCTCTCATGGCTGTTTCATCATTGGTTAATATGGGATAACTGTCCCTATTTCCACCTCAGTCCACAGCTTGCTGTTGACAGTCCACTGCGCTGGTTTTGTTCCGTTTAGGTATCGAAATCAATCTTCCCGATACTACGTACCTCGTACTGCTATCATAGTACTTCACCTTCCCCACTCCACAAACAACAATTGCTTCTTCCAGGGAAATTTCACCAAGCTGATGTTCCAAGGCAGTTGTTCAAGAAGAATATCCTGCGTCTTCCGTTCAATGACCAACTTGTGGTGATTACCCTGTGTGACCAACTTACCTTTTCTAGTAAGAAATTCTATCCTGAGGGTATCTCCCGAGGTGTTTTTCAGCGCCGTCCAATGACCCACAGCTGCTTGCAACAATTCTTCTACAGCATTTTTCATGTGTTGGGGCAAGGAGACCTCGCGTTCCAAGGAGGTCTCCAATCCCACATTACAGCAATACTTCTCAAATACCATATCCTGTTCAAAGGCATTTTCCTGTTTTGTGGCTAAGTAATGTAAAAGGTGTACTGCAAGCGTTTTATTTAGGATGCGCTTTTCCTGATCCATTAGACCGGTGGTTTGAAACAATTGACCGATATAGGGATGCAATAAAACCAAACCTGCCTGGCCTGCATAGATGCCGTCAGACAGTCTTGCTTCATCTGTTTGGGAAGTAGCCTCTTTTTCCTGTAGCTGCCCTTTGTCAATCTTTTCCATTTCTTGAATTTCACCTGTTTCTTTCCAAAGCTGCACCAATTGATCTTGGAAGTTCTTTTGATCAGTTGCGTGAGTTGATTTTTTATTTGAATTGATTAAAATTAATCTTAAACTGTTGTAATTTGATTTGAATTGTGTGAATACCGTTTCGTTACTCCAGCTTTTTTGATGGTGAATGCGGCCTGCCGTATGATAAATTTGATCGATGATACGGAAAATGGTCTCATGGCTTTGTGGATGTTCCACTACGCCTATTTTCCAAAGGTTTTGAGCTTGCTCTATATGATTTATGTCAAAATATGTCTTAGACAACGTTCCAAAAACCATCCGCCAAAACGTCATTCTGAACTTACCTGATTTAAGGTGATTGACCAACGTTTTATAAAGTTGAATTGAGGTTAATTCAGCTTTGCTATGCATCAACTCATGATATATTTTTCCCAATTGATGATTAGAAAACTGGTGGATTAGTCGATTAAGTACATTGGGCTGATAGGACAGGTTTTTAAAGAAACTTCGCAGTGCAGGCTGCTTAAAGCTATCCTTTACCGTTTCATCCATTGAGTTCCACGGAGAGAAAAACAGCACCTTTTCACCCTCTCCCAACCACCATGGCCTGTGCCCGTGTTCCATTATATAGATAATGGATTGGATCATCCGTTGACTTGAAGTCAGGTCGGAAGGAGCTGCTGCAGGTACCCTCTCTTTTCCATTGACTGGTTTTAGCGATTGGGACGCATTGGAGATTTTGTCCTCCTTATAAGAAATCGACCGGACTGTTCTGCTCCAATGCCGCATTTGCTGCTCTACTTGCTGTCGAAATTGGTTCAGAAGATGGTCCACCGCTAGCTTCTGGGTCGATGTCCCTATAGCGTCAAAGATCGGTTTAGTGCTATGAAGTTGGATCGTGAGCGATGGTAGCTGCACGTGATTCCCCTTAAATTGTTGCTCCAATTCGTTAAAGTATTCCTCTAGGAGTGGAAACAGCTCTTTATGGATAAACACCTCGATTTGGTTTTTGATACCAAGGGCTGTTTGTTGCTCAGCGATGTTCAGCTCGACCAATACTTTTTGGACGATATGGTTGGTCAGCGCGTTCACTGATTAAGAATACTTGCCTGCTTCCGTATTGCTTCTAAAAGGAACGAAACTCCTTCAAAGGACCGCAAGACCTCTTCATAAAAGCCACCCAAGGTCTTATTTGGATCCCAATTCACCTGACTTTCTACCAATGAATTGAAATCATTGGAAATTTTATCGGTTAATGGCTGTAAATCCTTTACCGATTCCTCCAGCACATCAGGCGCTTGACATTTCAATATCAAATAGAATAGACGGACGTAATCTCTGTACAAATGCTTCATGGGAGCGTCTTTTGCTCCACCATCAGAATGCATTTCACGAAGGTAAGAGACCAAATTGCTAAACTGCTTATCAAAAATTTCTTGCAAATCACCATTGCCATTTCCCTTTTGATATTCATCCAGTTTTTGCTCGATTGAATTCATTGCCTCGAAGGCCTCCATCATGGTATCCTGGCCCCAACGGCCCATTTCCTTAAACTGGGGTGAATTGATAAATTCCTGATGAATACCAATCATTTTGGCCACCTCTTCTTTCCCTAGTTCAGTACAATTCCCCTCCGTTTTTTCATCCAACGTTACCGTCATTTCATCCGATGAAGCTTCTTCACAAATATTTCCGAGATGGGCCTTCACACGGACCGATACTGATTTTACATCTGGATTGAAGGATTGACTAAAGCTGGTTTCCTCCGTGACTTCCTGTTCCTTCCCATCTATGATCCATTGGTACTCTTTGGCAGCACTTGGAGGATTGGTAATGGTAAAGGTTACCGTATAACCTTCATTGGGACCATGGTCATCTACTTTGGTGT
This sequence comes from Echinicola rosea, assembly GCF_005281475.1. NCBI lineage: Bacteria > Pseudomonadati > Bacteroidota > Cytophagia > Cytophagales > Cyclobacteriaceae > Echinicola > Echinicola rosea. The sequence continues at coordinate 3,967,252 of NZ_CP040106.1, forward strand.
CAATCAACAAAGTCGGGCTTTGGAAAACCCTTACCACCAAATCCACCGATTGGCCATTTACGGTAAAATCAGTAATTTCTTTTCCCAATTGGCTTTGCGGCACCAAATTGGGGGCAAATACATATTTTCCTTCCTGATTGGTGGTTACCCCTGTACCGGCTACTTTTCCATCTTCCGGTACCACGTCAAAAGGCGTTAGTGTGCTTTCCCGGCCACGACAGAATTCATTTGGTTCTAGTGCCAAATCAACGGTATCTTCGATGATGATATGGCCAATCTCTAGCTCTTCAGTAACCGTACGGGGACATGCACCGTTTTCGGGCGTGATGGTCAGTGAAACCGTTACGGATTTGACTTCTTCAGGCAAATCATAGGTATGACTAGGGGCTTCATCTGCAGATCCATTGTCATCACCAAAATCCCATTCATACGCTGCTCCATCAATAGTCTGTGACGGTTCGAATGTAACCTCCAAACCGCTTATCACAGGCTGCTCGGGTAGATTGATGGTAAATAGCGGTGCTTCGTGGACGATAAGTCGTGCTTCTGTAGGCTCTCCATTGACTGTAAAGCTGATGGGTTTTCCGATCATCTCCGTTTCGAATGCTTCTGGATCGATGCTGATAAACCGTCCCGAGATCACTACTCCCGGCACCTCTCCTTCTACTGCCACAGTACCATCCGTTGGAATTACATCGAATGAAACAGGATCCTGCTCCAAACCCAAACAGTACGTTTCGGTGCTAAGGTCAAGAAACACCACTGGTCTTGGCACGATAAAATTGATCGGGTTACAGTCTGAGCAGCAGCGGTAGGGAAGCATAAAATCAGCCACTACCGTTCTGTCTTTCAAGGTGCTTTTGTAGTCTTTTCTAGCCCCTTTCACCATTTTTGTCCGATCCATTAATGATTCCTCGGTAACTGCTCCGGTCTTGATCATTTCTGCTAGCAGGGCATCATATTTTACAAAATCCCCTGATCGAACTGCCCTTTCCTTCTCTACTTCCATTTCTGCTAACCACGCAACTTTCTTGCGGTCATCGAATTCATTGGATACAGCAATTGCCAGATCTTTGGTCGATTCTGGGACTTTAGCGGCTTTTTCCGAAGGACTGGAATAATAAACCATCACGAAGGTACCGCCTTTGCTCACCCCTGCCCTATGGTCCAAACCGGGATGATGTTCCACAAATTTGTGGAGCTGCAATGATTCCAAAATATTCTTTTTTCTAACGTCTATTTCTTTCCGCAGTACTGCCAGTTTTTCGTCCGCACAGCATATGGATGCGAAAAATATTGCTTGGGATTGAAACTCTGTCTTGTACTCTTCTCTGATGGAAAGTCTCTTTACACCTCGACGAAACTCCTTTAGCTCACTGCACAAGCGATCGATCGATTCTCCATAATCCTTTAGGTGAATGTCTTCCAATTCACTGAGCCTTTCGGGTATTTTGGTGCCAATGGCGATCGTACTTGCGATAATGTCGATTGGTTTGTCTATTATCGTTTTCCTAACCTCATCGGCGAGTTCGATGTCTCCAATGTAATGTACCGCCTCTTTTTGGGCCTGTACCTTAAACTGGTCTGAAGTGAGCATTTGGTCTTCATTGGCTTTCAGTACTTTATCCACCACCATCCCAAATTTCCCTTCTTCTGCCACTACATTTTTTGAAATGCTATTCCAATAATCCTTCTTGCTGTCTGTCTTACGGGAATTCGTGCCACCAAAGTACTCGGGATAGTATTTGGCCGCTTCGCTATGGTCAATCGTACCATCTTTGATCATCTTTAGGATTTTCTCCATTTCTTTGGAGTTGGAAACCATGATTTCCTTGCGACCGGCAAAATCCTTTGTTCTTTTTGTTTCTTCGACTTTAGCCTTTTCATCCACAGGCTCATTGGATAGTATATTTCCCAATTTCATATCTGTAAAGTATTGGGATATTTTACCTGCAATGCAGGCCAATTCTTGATTCCAAGCTTCCAAAAGAACCATAAGGTCTTCGAATTGACACTTGTAATCTTCCATGCGAATGTTTTCAATTACCTCATTGATGGAGACCATCTTTACATCAAAGTCTAAGTTATACTGCTGGACAAAATCATTTAGCACGATCAGTGCTTGGTCTGCAGTCTTTCCTTGATGTCCTTCGATCCTGTAAAAATCTACTTCTGTCAAATCATATTCCAATGGGGTCAGGCTTACCGCTTCTTGATTGTCAACTTTATGGTCATACTGGAGGATCTCCCCGGTGTGCCCGCGTTGTCGTTTGGCAAAATTCCAGTTGTCCATTAAACCCTTGCCCGGTTTATAGTAAAATGGAATGGTCCTTTCACCCAGCTTTCCCCGAAATTTGGAAGGGGTGATTTGTATGGTATTTCCAGTGGTTTGAAAAGCGTTCAACATGATGTTCAGGCGATCCAGAAGAGATTGGAGGTTGTTGGTAATGCTCATGTCACCGGTGATGGGAGACTTATAAAAACGATGGCGATACCCTTCGGCCTGATTATTATTGCCCACAAAACCCAGCAACAAGTGCTTTGGAAAGGCGGTGATATCAGGAAGACATGTAGCATTGAGTTCATATAAAGTATCGACAAGCTCATGATAGGTGTCAATTACATCCCGAAGCCAGTCGTAGTGGTATTGGAACGGATTGATCAATTTGTTGCTGGGCTGTTCTTTAAAGAACTTGAGCCTGTCCACATTCAAGTTTGCCCCCAGTAGATCCGCAATGGCATTAAGTCCATCGGCCAATTTCTCTATTTCAGTAGCTGTTATGGCATCATAGTAACTGTTTTCCAGTCTTTGGAGCACTTGGGTATTGGCAGTAGTGAGCAATGCACGTTTCAGCTTGATCTTACCGAGTTGACTGTAGATTTTTTTTGCATTTAGCTTTTGGTAAATATTGTCTTCAGACAGCAGTCGTTCGGCACCTTCTTCATCGGTAAGCAGTACACGTACCCGTGCCACTTGTTCGACTCCTTGATTGTCACAATCTATACCGCCACACATATCCGCTTCCTTGGAAAACGTCTCCAGGTATAGCACCACTATCCAATCATTCAGGCCCTCAAAATCTGCTATTGGTGTATCCGTCTCTAAACTTTTTGATGCTGGCACCAGCTCAAATAGGGAAATCTGACTGTCGTCGTCTTTGGCGAATTTGGTGTAGTTGCCATTAAGGTCCTCGAATTCACGATAAAAAGTATAGTCAACGGACCCCGTCACCATTTCCAAGCCAGGTTGCTCGGGATCACTGGATTCCTGTAGCAACTTGAACATATCTCCATCCGTCGTCACACCGATTCCTTGTGAGATCCTTACGGTTCCACCATAAGGCCGACTCACGTTAAATCCACATACGATGCCGACACCATTCAAAAATACACGCGTCAGCCTATCCTGATCCTCAAAAAAAGCGATGGATTCATTAAGCTGTGTATGGGTCAGTACCTGATCCACCTTGTAGGTGTGGTACTGTGTGGTTATGGTACTTAGTTTATTAGCCATGACGGTATTGATTATAGAGTTCCCAAATTCGTTTTTCCTAGTATTAATTTTCCATCCAGATCTTCCTCCTCATCTGTACAATCGTACAATCGACCGGTTGGATAAATGCTATGAAGCCCTGTCAAGGAAGCGATCATTTCATTTAAGGTTCCATTGTATTTGTTTATGGAAGCGATATTGTCTTTTCGTTTGTGAATGTCAGTCAATTCATGCAAAAATTCCTTGTAAGCCTTCTCAAACCTTACCAATTGATTCTCTTTGTAGAGGGTATCTTCTGGGTTTTCTACATCCTCTTGGTGAAGTTCAGGTTCTTCCCCTTCCCGATAGCCTATCCAGCAGATTTTTGCCACGATATGGGCGGGTAGTTCCTCACGAATGACATTCTCCAAATAATTCCTAAAGTCTTTATTGGCAAAGCGATAGGTAAATCCAGGAAGGATAATGCTCACCCTGAAGGAATAAGGATCGATCAGCTTGCAGTTGTCATAGTCATCCGAGCAAAAAGGGAGAAAATGGCCCTTCGTAAACGCTTTGCCATCGCTTTCCCATTGGTCAAAGTGTTCTGCATCATCTTCGCTTGGCCGCAGCAGGATGTGTTCTACTAAGAATATTCCTTCCTCTGTAAATTTGTGCTTCAAAAAATCAATCAATTTCAGGGCGGCTTTTACCGCTGTTTCTTTGTCTTTGTGAAAATGATATTGCTTTGCAATGATAAAATCAGGACTGGACTCAGATTCAATCGCAGGATTGATGATATCAAAGCTGTATTTATCCGAAGTCTCGGCTTTGTGAAAATGGAATGCCTCTAACTGGATGGATGTATCGAAAAGTTGGTAAAGCTCATGCTCAGGATCCAAAAGGTGCTGTATTTTTTCATTGTCCGTTTCGATAACCTTTAGAATCGTAAAATACATTTCCTGACCAGCTTTAGTATAACTTGGATAATCGGTAGTCGAGGACAGTAAAATGCTACCACCTTCACTTCTAATTCTCCAGCGATAAACCTCCTCATCATCTGTATTTTTATACTTGTAGATTTCTATAAGCGAATCGGACAAATTCCTTCGGTCATAATTTTTTATCCCCACCAAGCGGGCAATACGCTTTTGTGCCCCGGAGACATTATCCGTATCCCAAAGTTTCGATTTGGGCTGTTCATAATAGTCGAATGCATCGCCCCTTTTTTTGCTTATTTCTTTATAATCCTTCAAAAACTCCAGCTTATTATCCAGTACAATCTCATCGGTACTTTTTCCATAAAGCAGCTTCATCAGAAAGGCATAATTCCCAAAGTTCTCCGCAAAACGTGCCATCAGATGATCCATGAGCTCATTCCTCCTGGTGACGGGATCATCCAGCATCCCTATCAGGGATTTGGAGAGTCTCTCTTCGTCTTCCAAAATCGAACTATCTTTAAATAGCTCCTTGCCCGCTTTTATGTCCTTTACTGCTTGGGTAAAGTAGGTGATTTTTGGACTTTGATCCATGGAAAGTAGGTCACTGACTTTTTCAAGGTGCTTGAAATAAGACGCCAGGATTTGATCAAAAAACAACAAATACCCTTTCAACTGCTTGGCAAGAGCTCGTCTTGGCATGCCCAATTGTTGTGGAAGGCCTTTGTCACTGAGGCCATATGTTTCCGGAAAACTATGTTGGATGCTGCTGTAAGCTCCCCATTCTCCATAGTTTCCTTTGGGAATTTCTGGAAACCTGTCCTGTCCGGCCAATACATCCTTATCATGTCTGGCTTTAAGGATATTTTGCTTATACGTTTTGGCCCTGGCTTTATTTATATTGACCGGCAAAAGGCCTTTGAAGAAGTTCAAGGTAGTTTTGGAACATAGCGTTGGTTTCTTGTTTTCCGGGATACAGATAACCCATGGCGTATCTCCATTCCCATCATGATCATCACAGTGACCGAGGGTGATTTCCTTCACTACTTTCACCCCCTTGATACCCATGATGATATTGATGATATCTGTGAGCCTCACTTCCCTTCTGAGTTTAGAAGTTTCCAATTCCTTTGGATCTAGGAAACCATGCGATAAAACGGGCCCTTCAAAAATCTCTGCTGTGCCATACCCTTTACCGATCATTTCCTTTAGGGAATAAAACCGCGGTGATGGCGCCATATAATCCTCTAGGGCCACGGTGATTTGTGCATGAATCAGCTCCTCATCGGCTTCTGGCCCCACTTCGATATTCGCACAGACGGAAATGGGTACGGATTCTACTGCCTCTACTGCAATCAGCTCTTCGCATAAATTGCGGTGGGCATGAAATGACTTAAAGATTTGTTGTTTTAGCGACTCAGGCAATTCTTTGTCAGCATTATCAGTTTCTACTAAAAAACGATAGAGGCCTTTTAGGGTAAAGGATGTTTTTTGGTGGGTTTTGACATTCGGGTCAGCAATAGGGGCATAGGACAACTTCTCGTTTTTAAGATCGGCATAGAGCGTGATGTCCTCTTTTTTTAGCCAGGCATTTTTGACACCTTGGATATCTATCATCAGCTTACGATAGTCACTGGCAGAAGTCGGTGCAGACGGAAGTATATCCGCCACTTGGTAAAATTGCCCTTCCAGTCCCACATTTTGCCGTGTCATCAGGTCTTCAATGGGCAGGTTGATGCGATTGCCGAGGTCTGTAATGGCATAGCTCAGTACCTCGAGCATGGTGATCCCAGGATCATGGACATTATAATCTGTCCACAGCTTACTGCCCAACTCCTGGATATAGCGTATGCCCTCTTGCCTTAAAAAGTCAAAATCAAGGTCGTCTTTGGACGTGATGTCCCTGGGGATCGTGATATGTTCTTTTAATGTTGACATTCCTCGTTGGGTTGATTGGGTTCACTGGAACAGGTATGCGTGATCGGTGTGATCGTATGGTTTTTTGCCGAAACCAAGATGGATTTGGGATTCAGCGGACGGATATAGTCTTTGGTCGATACTTCCTCGAACGTAGGTGAGCAGGGAGGACTGCTGGGGTTGCGCTTCTTTAGCTTTACTGCTTCTAAGTAGTCTACATAGGGAAGCTCTTCCAAGTAATGAATCACTTGACTGCGGTGTAGCGTGACACCAAACTGAACGGTCTCCGTCTGATCATATGCCCATGGAGAAAGAAATCGTTTAAGGTCTTCCTGCATTTGGGTTTGATAGAAGCTTACATCAAATCCCTCATGAAATTTCACTTTGGTTTCTACTTTCACTTCTTCATAATTTGGGTTGATTACCTTAGCCTCTACATGAAAGCTGTTCAGGTCGTTGATAAAAGTAGCTACTTCATTTAAGGTGGCTTGGCTGACCCTGGGTTGATAAATATCAAAAACCGCTTTCTTGACGGTGTCTGGCACTAGGATAATCGTTACATTACCCGGAGATTGAAATGCCTGCTCACATGTATGGTTGAGGCATTTTACCTTATAGACGTTGGGAAAATGTTGTAGGATCAAATGTTCATAATCCCAAAGGGTAATGGCCCTGTTTTTATGCCTCAACCGTTCGCTGATCCTTCGGTAATAAGCTTCGTCACTTTCTTGGTCCTTGCCACTAAAAGAGGCATAAGGTTGTGTAATGGATTTAATACTGCTGAGGCGTTGCTGTAACTTGCTGATCGTTTCGGCATCCAACCCTTTGGCAAGATGGTCTCCTGTATTGCTATTGTCCTCAAATACCGCTTCTACAGCTTGGGCCTTGATGTCAATCAGCTGACAAACCACATCATAGGGCTTTCTCATGGACGCTCGCAGCCAATGAAGTCCAGCAGGTAGTTTGGTGTTTTCTGTGGTGGCATCTTTGGGTAGGGAAATACGCAAAATTCCTGATTTCAAAAATCGCGGACTTTGGTTTAGCAGCACATGGTCGCTTTTCAACTCCTCCCAACGGTCATCTTTTAAATAATGCCAGCTTATCTGTTGGTTGCCCTTGAAAATATCCTTGGTGGCTGGATTTTCACTCCCTTCCAAAAACTGCAATAACAAGGTGACCTGCTGAAGGGCTTTTGCATTTTCCAAGCCAATATAAAGTTCTCCGCCTCTGCAAAATGAGGGAACTATCATCAGGTCTTTCTTAGCCTTTGCTATTTCGGGTGAAAACACCTTCAAATGCCCAAATGGCTCTTCATGGATGAGGTGGATATTTTTCTCTGCACTTTCTGACCAAAAGTCAATGGATGCCTTTGCGGTATAATCCAGCCTGAGATTTTCTACTAGCGGCGTGTACGGCTCGTTTGGAAGCAGACTGACATCGTCAATTTGTTCTTTACCGTTGATCGTTGCCACGGTGAAATAATGTGGATATTTTTCATGCAGAAATGAATTTACTAAACTGATTTTTAGCTTTTTATCTTCACCTGTTTCCCATTGGGGGGTATCAAAATTAAAAGCAGATGAATAGCGTGTTCCATTTTTTTGGAACAAATTATTGGTTTCGGAAACATCGTCAGGGGATTTTCTGACTTTAAAATAACCGTCACCGGTGACCGTTTGGTCCATTGATACCATTATACTTGAATGAACTGCTTCCTTTGCTTCGACGGACTTTTGGTCTAAATAATTCTTTAGTATGGTTTTACGATTTTGTGATGTCTTTGCCTCTTCCGCCTCCTTAAATTTCTTTGTAATGTCTTTTATTATCGCTGGGGAATTATAAGCCATATAATGCTCGGCAAAATCATCCGGCGTATTCAGGTAATCCATACTAAAGTTGATGCTCGAGAGTGGCTTGGACATAGCTTCGGGATAATACAGGGTAAAGCTTGCTCCTTTAAGCGCCCGCGGTCCGAATGGGAAAAATGGTTTGGTCGGATTTAACGGACCCAGATCACTTTCAATTTTCACATTCTCCACTCCAAAAACATCCGTCTGGACAGTGACCTGATGCAATGCATTTTCATTGAGCAAACGATAAAGGTTATATCCTTCCCTTTTCTCTGTCCTAAAAATCACCCGCAGCAAGGGGGTTTGGATGGCATAATTCCCACCGTGAATTTCAGCATTATATGTACTGACAGGAGAAACAGATTCATCCAAGTTGATTTGAAGGATCAATTGGTTATTTCCGATAGGACCATCCATAAACTCCGGTTCATTTTCTAGCGTAAACACTTCCTCTCCTATCCAGCCCTTTTCACCGGTAAGTTCTAGTTTTAGGGCTTTTCGTAAAAGAACCAGGTCTATAGTTTCATCCAGGATATCATGTTCAAACAACAGGGTAAGCGTAATCCACCGATTACCCTCGGCAAGGTGAAACAGCTGGCTACCGATTGTAAAACCCAATCTGGCGCTTGGTAATGGAGGCAGCTGTGTGGAGGCATTGCAGCTTTTGGTATATCCAAAGGGCCACCATTTATTGGCATCTTTCGGAAAGTCTTCTCCTTGCCCGTCATAGGAATTGGCAATGGGGGCCATCACCATCGTTCCTGTTGCATCCGATGTGTCAAGGTGTTTGATGGCTGCTTTATCTACCGTGATATCGTTATAGACACTTTTCAGTGCAGCGACTTGAGTCTTATTGATGATGGATTCTTCCATCGTCAAGTAAGTCCTTTTGATTCCGGCACTGTCTTTACCTCCATCCAGCGCAGTGTCTTTTTCCAGTTTTCCTTCAGATAAGTTCTTGGCAAGCTCAAATATCAAATAAACATGATCAGGCGTTAGTGGCTCTTTTTCAATCTGAAGGATTTCTTGATAGTAGAAATCAAGGTGTCTTTTGGTGAGTTGATTAAAGCGATTCTGGCTGTTTTGCAGCAATTTGATAAAACAAACAAATAGCGTTAGATGCGGCGTAAGGTCTTTTGTACTGGCTTTCTCGGCTAAAAATTGGTCAAAGGAATCTTTTAGCATTTCCAGTTTATCCCTGTCATCCAAATTGTCCAGCCAAGAGGTGTCTTTCAGAAAGTGACCGAAGAATTTTTCCCAATCGCCAACGGGCGTATCATCTGATTCCTTGGCATAAAAAAGAACGTGTTTAGAAAAATTCAGTGCAAAAGCATACCAATCCCCAAGTTCGAAGTTCTGTAGTTTCACACTGTCAGGAGACAGATGGTCCAAGGTCAAATCAGGTCTTCCCGTTCCGTCCCTGTTCAAAATATTAACAATATGATTGCAATCTGCGCTCATTTAATGGATAATTAATGGTTATTGGTTCGTGCGTTATTGGTTACTGCCTGCTGACTACTTGATACCGATCATCGTACCAGATACCTTTTCTTTGTGCTCCTTATTACCTGCTGATATCAGTACCCTCTTCCATATAAAAGGGATATACCATATTTTTTCTGGCATTAGTGGCCCTGACCCTGTAATGGAGGTGAATGAGTAACTCTCCCTTTAATTCGTCTCCTTGTGTAATGTCGATTTTCTCCGTTTCAATCCTTGGTTCATGGTAGAGTATGGCATTTTTGATCAGCTCGGTGACGTAAGTTTTCAAGGTCCTGTTCATCGAACTGAACAATAGTTCGTCAAGGTTACAGCCATAGGTAGGCTGCATGATTCGCTCACCAAGCTTGGTTCCAAAAAGGATTTCCAGACTTTGGTTGATGTCTTCCACTCCGGTACTTGTTTTTAAGCGACCGCTTTCCTTGTTGAATTCTGGGGGAAAGCTCCATCCGGTTCCTAAAAATTCGTTACTATCTGCCATGACTTTTATCCGATTAATACTGTAGGTTCGCCAATTACAATACTGCCTCCATGGGCTGTGGTATCTCCGAGCCTCGCCGCCGGCATCCCTCCTATCATTACCGAAGACGATCCCATCACGATACTGTCAGGAGGTCCAGTGCACGTGGCCATATCCCCCACACGTGCTGCCGGCATGCCACCGATCAAGACGGTAGGCTCACCAGGTGGCATGATAGGGCCTCCTACATGGGGAACGGTGCCTGTCACCATTGGACAGACATGCATATCATTTGCTCTTGCTGCTGGCATTCCCATTTTTTTATATTTAGTTGTTAGAAATAAGAGGTTTGGCTTATCACTTACTATCTATGAAAATCAAGCGTACTTATAACTTGATGCTTACCTCGTCAATTAATCTGCACCAATGACCCCTTGAGTACCGCTACGGCGCTGGTACTTACTTCCGCACCAGCACTGCCTTCGGCTTTGAACTGGGCATTGGCTTTTACGTTTACATTGGTGCCTTCCAGGTTAAGGTCCCCTGTTGCTTTGATATTGAAATCCTTCGCTGCTTCCAAGGTAATTCCACTGCTGTCCAGCACTGCAGTATTGCCATTTTGATCTTCAATGGTAATACTGCCGGCATCGTCGTCTAGCAAAGCTTTATTTCCTCCCGGTGTTTCTATCAGCACGCTGGATTTTTCATCATCAAAAATAAGCTTCATGCCGGATCGGGTATGGATGCCTTTTTCGTGGTTGTCATCAGCCCCTGGAATGGGGCTGGGCTTGGCACTGCTATGGAGCATTCCCAAGATCACGGCATCGTTTGGATCTTCATTGATAAATCCTACCACCACTTCATCCTCAAGCTCAGGCCTAAAGGTCACGCCTCTCTCATTACCGGCATCGAGACATGCCTGTCTGCACCAAATGCCCTCTTCTTCATTATTGATGATGGGAATTTTTACTTTGATACGATCTTCCCCATCCGGATCTTCTTCCAGCTTGGTCACTATCCCTACTTGTAAGCCGCTGATCGCAGCTGTCAGGCCAGCTGCTGGCGGGGTATGGATAGTTGACTCAGATTCAGCAAACCAGGATGGATCGAATCCAAACTGAGCATCTATCGTCCAATTTCCCTCGGCTATCTGGTGGCTAATGCCCGAAATAAAGACCTTGCCATTAAAGCGATCCCCTACTCCTTCTAGGAGTAAATTGGTACCGGGTTTTACGTTTGGAATGCCCTGGAACTTGATCCTTCCCCTGGTCTTGGCCATTTGCTGGAACTTCCATTTGGCATCCGCCCAATCTTGTAGAGCAGTATCTTTTTTACTCCCTCCATGTCGCAGGATCATCTCACTGTCATCCCATAGAGCTGCTAGATCATCCGAGGAAATATTGCCATTCATGGCCAAGGCAGGATCCGTTCCCTCAATCTCCCATAACGCTTGCTCAGCCATATTCCATGCTTTTGCCACTGTTTTGGGAATCTGGGTTCGGGCATCCATCTCGGCATCAAACTCCAAAACAGTAGCTCCAAACGTTACAGTCTCGACAGGGGAAGCACTTACATCGGGCAGTTGAAATGTTAATTTCCCATCATCTACCAATCCAATCATCCCATTGGCTTGGGCCCGCATCATCATAAAATCCCAATCGGTCACATCATACTGGATCAATTCGGCGTGGGTGGTATTGGTGGAGGAAATATCAGTATCCAAGCCATGATCCGCTCCAAGTGCTTCCAGGACATCCGCGTCAGACATTTCATAGAAATATTTGCTTTTCCTTCTCAGGGTAGATTTGACCGCCTTATCCTTGGCCTCTACCATCAGTAAGCTCTGGTTGTTTCGGATTTTTAGGCTTTGCTTTACGATGATTCCCTTAAAAATGGTGACTTCATCAGAATGGTAGCCTGCAGCAATTTCAATTTCCTTTCCAGGCACAAAATGCTCTCCATTACTGACTGTAAAATCCCTTTCGGATGGATCACCGTCCAAAATAGCCAGTTTTGCCACTGGAATCCGGTTGATTTCCTTGGACACGAGGATATTCTTTACTTGGATCGTGCCTGGGATTTCCTCTCCATCTATCAGGACCTTGTACGTTACCCGATCCACGCTCTGGCTGGTCGATATAGTGCCACTGTTGTTCATTGCTTTTGCTTTTGAAGTGGTGGGAACCTAAGCTCTGTACCTGTTTTTAGTTTCCTGAAGTTGGTCAGTCCATTTGCTCTGGCCACTTCGAGATAATACTTGCTGTCCCCATAGATCCGGTAGGTCATAAGGGGAAGTGTATCCCCATCTTTGACCACTCTGTAATGCGTCAGGTCCGGTGACTGATTATTCTCTTGGGCCGTACGAAGTTCTTCTTCGACAAACTCCCCGATCTTTGCTGTGGCCAGTGCCCTGATTGGGGTACCATCCGGCCTGAAAAGCTTATACTCAATATCCATCTCCTTGAGATAGCCCTTGAATAACAGGCTTCCCCAAGTGATCATCAGGTAATTGGGTTTGTGCTTTTCTCCATTGTACTCATAGACGATCTTTTTGAAATGTGCTACGTCATCGATGACGCCGTTTTCGGTGGCTTCATATCCCGCGATCACCCCCGTGCGGTCAAAGAGAAAATCCAGTTCCAACGTCTGCGGCAAAATTTTATTGAAGCGGATGGGGGCTGCACTGGTTCCTGCTGCCTGATCCTCATTTTGCTCCACCCTATACTGAAATTTGTATTTTTCAGGATTGAGCAAGGTGGTGAATTCACCATTGTCCACCTCTTCTGAGAACTTAGCATCCTTGTAGGCGACGATTTTTAACTTTTCCAGTTTTCCTTCACTCATGGCTTACCTTTCCTTTTTGTTTTCCAAAATCTCCATAACCTGCTCTACACATTGGGATATGATTTCTTGCTGTCCCCCACTTCCGGACTTTTTACTCCCAACAGATGATTTCCCTTCATCCACAGTGATTTTGATATGCAATTCCTTGATTTCAATGGGCATCACTATTCTTCGTTTGTGATTTTGGTAAAATAATTGTAGGCCAATTCAAGTGATTCAATGGCCAACTTACTCTCTTCTGCATTAAAATCATCCACACTCCACTTTACAGGGTAAGCATGCACGATATTCCAAGAGATCAACGGCTCATGCTCCTCATTCAGGAGAGAAACCGTGACATCCAAGGGCTGGAAAATAAAATTCTCAATTGCATCCCTGCACCATGAAATCAATTCGGAATCCACCAACAGGCCTCTCTTGAGGACAAGATTGGGGTACTTGGTTTTGACGGGGAATTTATGTTTAAACCTGTTTTCCCCGCCTTCTGCAAATTCCTCCGTATCTATATCCACACTCAGACCGGAAACGGACTGAAAGGCATGGTCCTTTTTCTTACTGACCTGGTCTCCCTTTTGTGAAAAGGAAACCTGAAAGTGAAAACTGGATGGTGGATAAAACGTGTCCATTGCCTGTATTATTCATTTTGAATCGTAAGTCCCTCATGGGCTATTTCCATGGATTCTATTGCCACTTCGTTTCCATCTCCCTTGAGGTCAGTAGATTGGATTTTGAGCGGCCAAGCATTCTTAACCTTCCAGGTCACCACGGGTTCATGCTCTTCGTTTAACAGGCTAATGGTGATATCCCGTCGCTCTACTTTGTTCAGGTTGATGGTTTGATACCATTCGTAATACTTGTTGTTTCCCTGGAAAGTGCCTCTTTTCATCGTGAGATTTGAAAACTTCTGCATTCCGGGCATTTTGATTTTGCTGTATTCCGGCATGGCTCCATCCCGGTACTCAATGATCTCGGTTTCCATATCCAATCCGGATATTTCAGTAAACCCTATTTTATCTTTTCCCCACTCCACAGAGAAATGAAACTTTGATAATGGATAGCTCATGATTGTTCTGTTTTAGTTACTTGGTTATTATGTTGTTTGCATTCGGTCAACAGCCCACTGTCAACCATCCGCGGTGCATGTGCTCATGACATCAGGCACCGATCATGTTACCTACTAGGATTCCTGCATTTTGTGGGAAAATTTGAGAATGATAAACTCAGCTGGCCTTACTACGGCCATTCCAATTTCTACATTCATCCTTCCTTCCAATACATCCAAACTGGTCATCGTCTGACCCAATCCCACTCTTACATAAAATGCATGCTCTGGCTTGGCTCCTGCCAAAGCGCCTGCTCTCCACTGTAGCGTAAGGAAGTTTTCGATCATCGCCCTTACCCTGACCCAGGTATTGCCATCATTCGGTTCAAAGACAAATTGCTCGGTAGCCTTTTTGATGGACTCTTCTGCCATGATAAAGAAACGCCTCACCGATACGTATCTCCATTCATTATCGTTTCCGGCCAGGGTCCTGGCACCCCATACCATAATACCTTTACCGGTAAATGGCCTGATAATGTTGATGGATTTCCCGGCCACGACGTCCACATTGAGGTTTTCTTGTTCTTTATGGTCGATCAGTTCGGTCACACCGACCACATTGTTAACAGACACATTGGCTGGGGCTTTCCACACTCCCCTGCTGGCATCCACGCTAGCATATACACCGGCTATGGTGGCACTTGGTGGCAAGGTCAAGTATTCATTCGCGATCCGTTGGAAAATACTTTTGAGCGCCGGTATGGCCTCTTTGGCAGAATTTTCGACGGTGGAGGTAAAACTCTCTCCGGATGTGGCAATGAGGTCGAGGGAGGACTTTATACTGCTCCATAATTTGGTTATCGCACCTACATGGGGCTGGATCCTTTCCACATTGGACGTTCCGGTACCGAAATAGGTGTTCGTCGATGTGCTACTGGTATAATCCAAACCGGTATCCGAAGCAGCCAAGGTCAACGCTGAACTCAATGAGCTACTGTCCCCATTGATTTTGGCAATTTCATTTTCGGTGCTGTCCAGTGCAGTACTTAATTTTGAAACCAAGAAATCAAATAGATATTCATCATTTCCAGCAGGAGCACTTTTGTCATTCAACGTAATGGCTGAGCCAGACCCAATATCAATCGTATCCCTGATCATGTCCATGCTCTCGGTATAATAATTGATAAGAGCTTCCAGATTTGCCTTATTCGAGGTGTTTTTGAGTGTATTGGATAGCGCTTCGAATTTTGCCTGAAATGAAGAATGGGTTCCTTTCAGTGCATCGATGGCATCTTTGATGGTGGTTTGGTCATCCACCAGGTTGTCCAGTCGATTGGCCAGTGCTTTGGCATCCGCATCTGCGATTAAATCTGCTAGATTAACAGCAGGACCATTTTGGGTGATTTTACCTTTAATGTCCTTATAGTTCACCACCCGAGGAAGATTGGCTTTTATCCAGGGAGAATAAGCAGCTCCATATTTAAGGTAATTCATGCCTATTCCATTTCTGAAATTCTCCACCGCTTCATCGTGGTCCACCGTATCCTCTTTTAAGTCAAAAATGCAGAACCTATCTTGAAGTTCATTGCACTGGCTTAGCATCGCGGCATAGAGTGAATTTAGATTGCTTTGGCTCATCAATGGTGCATCCGGCATCACCAATAAGGTGGGCCTGTCCACTTTCTTGATCTTAGCCAAACCTGCGAGAAACCCTGGAGTAGCTCCGTCAGCGGTGCCGTTTTGGATGGTGTCTTGGTACGAACCAACCGATACCACGTAACAGTCACCTCCTCCATTGGCATAAAACATCCTAATACACTCATAGAGATGGAATTTTTCTGTTAGCTCCAATTCGGTGACTTGATTCTGTGCATTGATTTCCAGCGTACTTATATCCACCTGGGGGGCTCCACCAAAGTGTTCGGTAAATTCAAGAACTGAAGAAATCTTCACTGGTTCATTTGGAGGGAGGTTCTTCTCCCCATCTTTGGCTTTTTCCGTGTATCCTATAAAGGCCGGAATCGCTGTTTCTACTTGTGCTACAGAAGGTGGAAATTTGGTGATTTCCTCTATGTAAACACCTGGTGTTTTATATGATGTTGCCATGATAAAAAAGGTTTAAATGAAAATTTCTGAATATGGTTTGTTTGCTATAAATTTTATTTGCTTGGGACTGGGATTTGGAAACTTGTATTTATCCAAATTGCCAGGCGGTGAATTAAAATCTGACGGCTTGTCCAAGGTGATAAACCCAAATCGAGTCAGGGGCCATTCCTTTATCGTTTCTGTTTCAAAACCATCCCGCTGATGAATATATTTCCAAGTGGTCTTTTGATTGTCAAAATGGATTTTGAAATGCGGCAGGTTATCCTTTATCCTACCGTCATTGATGATGAGGCTTTTATTGGTATGGTCACCTTGCATATAGATATGAAGGATGCCGTCTGTGTTAATCGTATTCTCTTGATCCAGAAATTCCAACAGGTGACGCTTGTTTTCCCCATTAAAAAGATACCTGTTCGTAACAGTGGCCTCCTGGTTTGTGGTATGGATAGTATTGAAATGATGGCTTTCTGGAAGTAAGGGCTCTTTATTGGAGAAATAAAATAATGCACCAGTCCTTTCCAAGTTTGTATAATTGTCAAAAAGGGGATCAGTAAAAGAAAGCCTAAACACAAATTGCTGGTCTCCATCAAGAGGCACATAAGGTACCCGGTCATCATCAGAAGTTACCTTAACTGCTACCATTAGCTGGTTAGAAAATGGTTTCAAGATCATCAACTGGCCATTAAGCATCTCCATCGTTTTGGCAGTTGGTGTGATATTCAAAAAATCCTGCCAATGATAGGCCGCTAATTGCTCTTCCTTTTTATCATCGCCCATACTGCTGAACAGCTCTTCTCCGTCATTTAAGAAGTAGTTGTGGAGGATGCTTAATGTGAAGATAGGTCTGTATGTGGAAGTAGCTTTCATGGTCATTGCTGATTGTAGTTTCTGCTGATTTCGGTGATGACACCAGATTGTGAAATTGGTAGGTCCCTTTCGATTTGAACCAGGTTCAATTTGTAAAAAACGGATGGAAGTTGTCTTCCTCCCAAGGTGCCCCAGATATAATTCAGCTCCTCAAAAGTCGGCGTAAAAAGCTCTATCGTAAACCGGAAGTGCTTAATGCCACTCATCTCATCCAGCTCACGATCAAATGAGGTATTGGACTGGGTAAAGACTTTTTTGTGCTGGAAAAACTCCAATATCCTCGATAAGTCGCTCAGTGATTTTTTATAAACAGCGCGATTGGCACAGAATATCAAAAATAAGTTGAGGTTTAGCTTGGGGTTTTTATAGTTGACGGTTTCCTCTTCTATCTGATGATTGGAAAAATTCTTCATGGTAATTTCTTCCCTTAGGTTTATTACCGATAAGATCAACTTATTTTTCAGGGACTCGGCTACATCCTGCTGGGAATCGATCATGGCCACATTCTCCAAGATGACTTCGGAGTCGTCCATTTCCAGTTCATTGAAATACTGGTTTACTTCACCAGCTAGAATTTTTAGTACTTCAAAAATCATATCGTAAAAGAGTAAATTTCAAACAATCTCAAACTGCCCCACCGTGAAGTGAAGGCAGTCAGAAAAGTCAAACGTTGGATTATTCCGATTAACTGATTATTGAAAGGTTTGAATTAAAAATAAAACCGTCCAAAAGATGATCAGTTTCGTGCCGTTTCGCAATCAAATGTTCATATGAGGGGGAAATTCCTTTCTCACTCTAAGCGTGTGTATTTGATAATTGAAATTAGTAAACTTTACCCTAAAATCAAACTTAAAAACTGTATAAATAGAATTTTATAAAATATAATATTGATTTATTACATTATAACAATCAATATTCTAACTGAAACAGATAAAATTCTAATTGCTAGTATAGTTTAGCCTAATTCAAACGAAATTTTCATGAGTAAGAAAAAAATCACATAATTGTAGGTAGAGATCCGTTCATAAATAAAAATCCTACATTAATTGATAATGTAGGATCATTTATTTTGTCCAATATGATGGTTAGCCGCTAGTCGGTTACATTATGTCTGGTTCTAAATTTGCCTGAGTTTTGGGATTGATCTCCACTTTTAGATGAAGGTTTTTCTGGCTTTGGCTTCTGTGTGCTTTTACCTGTATTGCTAGGTTTATTAGGGTTGTTTTTTGGTTTTCTATGTTTACCAGTTCCCTTTTTGAAATTTCTTTTTGATGATTGGTTGCTCTTTCTCGCTTTTGGATCTTTATATTCAGGTCCATTTTGCATCCCCTCTGGCAAGTCCATTCTTGGGATTTCAAGCCCGATCAAGTTTTGCGTTTTGTGGAGTTTGTAGAGATCTTTTTCATTTACAAACGTGATGGCCTCGCCTTTCTTATCTGCCCTGGCGGTTCTTCCTACACGGTGTACATAATCTTCCGGATCACTTGGTGCATCATAATTGATAACCAGTTCGATTCCTTCCACGTCGATTCCCCGGGAGATAATATCAGTACCGATGAGAATTTTCAAGGATTTGTTTTTGAAACTTGACATGATTTGCTCCCGTTCCTCTTGATTAAGGTCAGAATGAAATGCCTCTACGTTAAACTTCCTTTTTAAGGTTTTAAAGATACTTTTGACCTTGTCCTTTGTGGATGAGAAGATTATGACCGCTTCATAATTCTTTTGGGTAAGGATATGCTCCAAAAGATGTTCCTTTTGATTATCATGAACCATATAGACCATTTGGGTGACCCCTGCAGCAGTCTTGCTTATGGCAATGTTGATCTCATGCGGTTCATGGACGATTTTCTTGCTGAACTGCCGGATCTTTGGTGGCATGGTGGCTGAAAACAATACGGTCTGCCTGTTTTTGGGCAAGTAGTTGATGATCTTTAAAATATCATCCGAAAATCCCATGTCCAACATCCTATCCGCTTCATCCAATACCAGGTGCTCCAAGGTGTCCAACTTGATCTTCCCTCCTGCCAACAAGGCAATAAGTCTCCCCGGTGTGGCCACAACGATTTCCGTACCGTGTTCCAAGGCCTTTTTTTGCTGTTCCCAGACCAAGCCATCACCACCGCCATAAATGGCAATAGAACTGACACCCACAAAATAAGCAAGTCCTTGGATCTGCTGGTCAATTTGGATTGCCAACTCTCGTGTGGGAGCTACTATTAAGGTGTTGAACTGGTTATCGCCCTTTTCGGCAATCTTGTGGAGAATGGGCAAAATAAACGCAGCGGTCTTTCCTGTTCCTGTTTGGGCACAAGCGATGAGGTCTTTGCCGTTGAGTATTTCTGGAATGGCTTCTTTTTGAATGGGGGTGGGATTATTGAACCCCATTGCATCCAGTCCTTCTTGTAAAGAATCGTTAAAATTAAACGCTTCAAAATTATCTGATATCATAAATATTCTTGGATTTTTACCGGCCCGTTTATTCTTTTTGCAGAAGGCAAACGCTTTTTTGTGGCGTTTCGGTGCACTGTCGGGCAACTATTAAATAAATTAGGCTATTCAGCCTGTACTGCTGTTTTGTACAGTCATAGCAAATATATCTATTTTTTGATCTTATAAACTACAAATTAGATTATCAATTACAATTCGTCTAAAATTAAGAATAATATACTCCAAGTAATCTGGTCTTTGATTATGGACTTGAACAGCCAGGGATAACCTCTAAAGAAATTATCCAAAAAGCTTTTCGAGAATCTTATAGGTTATCAAATATGTGGGCCTAACCCCTTCTATCCCCAAACTCCCAGAGGCCAAGGTACTGCCTGTCATAAGCGGATTATCAGAAGCATAATAGGCATAGAGCACTTTTACATTTTTTCGAATACTTCTTCGGATCTTGCTGGCAGCCTGAAGGGCCTTTTGGTAGTGCGCTCCTTCCATCTCTAGCCCTATCGCTTTCCAGGAGGACTCCAAAAAGTAATTCAACACATCCTTATTTTGGAGTGAGGTACCCAAAACGGTAATCATAGGGCCTTCATAGACTCCTAACCCATAACCATCAAAATCAGCTGGGCGAAGTTGGTTTTTAAACGGATAATTATCGGCAGTTCCCTCAAAAACATGACTATTGGGGATCATGAGGTCTCCCTTGTTTCCTTCCAAGATACCCGCTTTTCCCATGATAGAAGCTGACACCACATCCAAGGGAATCGACTGCCTACCTGTCTCAAAAGGCTTTAGCAACTCATCAAAACACTCGTAAGCCTGTTCGCCAAAGGCGTAATCCATTACCACAATAACCGGTTTTTTGGAATCCTCTTTTGGTAAGGATACCCCGGGGATCAAAGTAGATGAGGTCATTTTGGCCGTATCGATGATTTGTGCCCCGATATTTGTACCGGACAGATCTGGCACATCGATATGGCCATGCTTGCGCGCATAAGTAATGATTTGCTCTGCTTTGTTATGCTTTTTTCCAAGGCTGATGTCCTGCACTATCTTCTCCAATGCTTCAAAATCCTTCAAGCCTAATGCTTGATGTCCGTAAATGGTGTTCAGTACACTATGCAAATTGGCACTGATAATATGAATGGGACGATGCAGCAAATTATTTTCGTCCAAAATCGACTTGATATTATGTGCCCACATCTCTCCATAGACATGGTGCCCGATTCGCTCTCGCAAGGTAGCCGAAAAGCTTATTTCCCGGTCAATTTGATGCATGGATTCGTCCATCGATAATTTGCCCAAATGATAGACAATCGAAAAGAGGCTATTGGAATTACTGCTGGCCTCAAACTTGCGAATGGCACGCTGAGCTTCATCAAAAGTCCTTCCCGTAAGATGACTTAAGTAAGAGCAAGCCGCTTCTTTGTCAAAAGGCTCTCCTTGCTCTTCCTTTTCTACGATTCTTTCGAGCCTTTTCCAGTTTAGATGGATTCGTCCCTTGCTGTCGGTACTGTTAAAGCGGATTTTTTCTGCCTCAACATATAAAAAGGTCAGGTGGGTAAGGATATCATAGACATCACTTTTCCCCCTTGTCATCTCCACAAACATCTGTTCCTTGTCCACCCGATAGCAGTTTCTCCTTCTTTTTGATGGGATCAATATTTCAAAATCAGCATGTTCATAGCCTTCACGGCTGATCAGACGGACATATCGGCACTCTTCAATTCCCCGGGGCAGGCGCTCCATCACATATAGCAACCCGTCCAATTCTACTTTTTCGCTTTCCGTAATCAAACCGTATATTTCCGGACGCAGGACCAGTAAGGAGCTGATCAGGGATTCACCGGAAACCCCCATGGGTTTATAATTTCCCCGCATAAAAAGATGGCGCATCGTGATGTACAATCGTTCGATAGCTGCCCTGGATTCTTGCGCTCTTGTTCTCATATCTTAGATTTTGGCATCTTTAAAAAGGTTCACTCGATATTCTAAATTACATTATATAATGAAGTGATCATGATTGTGACGCTATAATTTTAGGATAATGTAGTAAATAATCCAGATTTGATCACAGCATCATTAACAATCCGTCATTGGAACCTCATCTATATTGGAGGGTGGGTAGGAAAAGGATCTGGCAGCTTGCTGGAGACTCTTCCTACAAATCCTATCCAACTACCTGCATGGCTTTAAAAAGGCTTTTAGAGATCAAGCCATATTTCTGGGAGGACGAATGTTGACATGGTCTTTTGAAAGAAAGTTTCATACCGTTAAAACGATGGGCTTCCTCCATCCGCACGAATGGGGTTTAGCGGGAATTCATGCGGAACAGGGAGGGAAATGCGGCTAAAACGGAAAACGTGGGATGGGCAATTTACCACGGGCTTCACCCATGGCTATGAATGTGTCGCCCCTCTGGGACTAGTTTTCGAGTGTAATCTTTCAAAGCAGGACCAACATGCACTTTTCAAACATAATACCTTTGTGGCATTTTTTACCGGTTGTTTTGCCATTAAGATTTTTGATCGTAAAAAGAAGGTTGGATTACTTTCTTACCAATCTCTTGAGTCACGTATTAGTATTATTCTTAATGGCAAGGTCGAACATGGTAAAGTATAAACAACCATCCATCACAATTTGGAATAAAAGTAATTCTATTATCGGACAATTTTGTCCTTTATTAATTTCATTGTACATTTGAGGAAAAGAAATACCTGTATGTTTTCCAAAGCTTGTGAATATGCGATCCGGGCAGTGTTGTACTTGGCCCAAATTTCTTCCAACGGGAAACGTTCCTCTCTTACTGATATTGCAGAAGAAATTGGTTCTCCCAATGCTTTTACGGCCAAGATTCTCCAACAACTTACCAAAAAAGGTCATATTAATTCCGTCAAAGGACCCAATGGAGGATTCTACATTTCCGATGAACGGTTGCAGACCCTGCGTCTTGCGGATATCGTTCGTCTAATCGATGGAGATAGACTCTTCACCGGTTGTGCACTGGGACTACCGGAATGCAACAGTCTAAAGCCTTGCCCCTTGCACCACCAATTCCTTAAGATTAGAAATGACGTACAGGATCTTCTTGAAAACAGTCGGCTTGAAGAAATTTCTTTTCAACTCAATCAGGGACTTACCTTCCTTAAACGATAAAAAATTTTAAACAAATAGAGGATAAAAAGGTCTTTAAATCAATTAAAATATATACTATGATAAGCCAAAACACAATTGACATTGTAAAATCCACAGCCCAGGAACTTAGGGCACACGGGGAAGAGATCACCAACATATTTTATGGAGAACTTTTCAAAAACCACCCCGAGTTGAAAAACATGTTCAACATGACTCACCAAGCCACTGGCCACCAACCAAAGGTATTGGCCATGACCATCCTCAAGTACGCAGAGCACATTGACCAATTAGAGGTGCTTTCGGGCACGGTAGAAACTATCGTCCAAAAGCACAGTTCACTTCATGTAACGCCTGAAATGTACCCCATCGTTGGCGAACACCTATTACATGCAATCAAAGTCGTCTTGGGCGATGCAGCGACGGAAGAGATTTTAGGCGCTTGGGCAGATGCTTATCAAGTATTGGCAAAAATCTTCATAGGAAAAGAAGAGGATGTTTATCAAAATAATGAACAACAGCCAGGAGGATACCGTGGTTTTGCTAAGTACGAAGTGGTGGATAAAATTAAGGAAAGCGAAACCATCACCTCCATTTATTTTAGCCCAATCAACAACAGAGCTGTCCCACACCATTTGCCAGGTCAATATGTCGCCATTTCATTGGAAATCCCCGGTGAGGATCACCTACACACTAGAAATTACAGTTTGTCAGACATTTCCAATCATTGGTGTCCGGTAAAAAATAAATGAAAGAGGGCCAGTCCATTGCTGAACCAGCCCATTGTGGCTACTTTTGAGTTACGACACAAAAAAGTTAAGCCATGGGCAAAAGTAGTAATTTTAGCGGACAGCCGATATTCAATCAGTTAATAAAGTTCATTGACAAGGGGGAGGTAAGGGAGATAGCCCGCAGGCATAATGCGGAGCGTTATGTGAAGAAGTTCACGACTTATAACCACTTGATAGTAATGCTGTTTGTAGCATTTGAGGGCTATCATTCCATTCGTGAGACACTTGTCGGTTTGTTGGCCAATGCCCATAGATTGGCCCATTTGGGTCTGAACTATGTGGTAAGGCGGAGTACGTTATCAGAAGCCAACAAACGACGTGTGAGCGATGTGTTCGCCGATATATACATGAGTGTGTACCAAAGGCATGGTGACAGTTTAACGGACAGCCGGTTGAAGGATGCTGATATGAAGAGGCTCTATATTATGGATTCTACCACCATTAGTCTGTTCAAGGATATTCTCAAGGGAGTAGGCAGGAACCCGAAAACGGGCAAAAAGAAAGGAGGTATTAAGGCCCACACCATCATCAGGGCGAGTGACCATGTTCCTTATCTTGTCCGTTACAGTGCGGCTGTCCGACATGACCATACCTTCCTGAATGAGGTTTTCAACCTGCCCGGGGGCTCTATCATCACTTTTGATAAGGGATATGTGGATTATGGAAAATATGAGGTCCTGACCGAAAGCGGGATATGGTATGTGACCAGGTTAAAAGACAATGCTGTCTATCAGGCCCGAAAGGAGTTTAATATTCCTGATCGGGCAGATTCCGGAGTACTCAAGGATGAAGAAATCATCTTACGATATGGCAAGAACAAGCAACAGGAGCACCGTTCCAGGAGAATAGCCTATTGGGACAGCAAAAGTGAACGCCCGTTTGAGTTCATTACCAATAATTTTGAGATGGCAGCAGAGAAGATAGCACTCATCTATAAAAGACGCTGGCAGATAGAGCTATTATTCAAACAGCTTAAGCAGAACTTCCCTTTAAAGTACTTCTTGGGCGACAATGAAAATGCCATAGAAATACAGATATGGTCGGCCATGTTGGCCAATCTCCTTTTGACCTTGATCAAAAGCCAGGTCAAAAGGAAATGGGCTTTCTCCAACTTGGTATCCCTGGTCAGACAGCAATTAATGAATTATATCAGCTTGTATAGGTTCCTGGAGGATCCGGAAGGAAGCTGGAGAGCCATCATACAAGAAGATATTTTGAAAAATCAAAACACACTGTTCCCTGAGATGAGGGGGGCTTGCCCCTGACGAAAAATAAATAACCACTTTGTAATCAAGAGGTTGAAAATTGAATTTAACTAATATCCGGGTTTACCGGACAACAATGATTTCCAATAAAGAATATCTAAGGATAAGCGTAAAGCGGGAGTCCGGCAATCCTGCTGGCAAGGTATCCAATTACCTGCACGACGAGGTCAAAGTGGGGGAAATTGTAAATATCGGCATGCCGTCGGGAGAATTCGTCCTTCGTCAATCTGACCGTCCCGTCCTGTTGATTGCTGGCGGGGTGGGCATCACCCCGCTTCTTCCTATGTATAAATGCCTAGCGTGGTCCGAGAGGAACACGGTATTGATACAATGCAGTCCAAATTCTGCCACTGTTCCATTCAAAGAAGAAATAGAAGCCATAAAAAGTCCCAACGTCCACCATTTAACTGGCTACAGTGAACCGTTGCCAGGGGATGATATTAGTGATCCTGACCTATTTACAGGATTTTTGACCAGATCCATTCTGGAAAACTTTCGTCCTGATGGGGATTTGGAGGTTTACTTCTGTGGACCAAAGAAATTTATGCAATTGGTGACTCAATTGCTTGATGAAATGAATATCCAAGAAAAACGTAGGTACTTTGAATTCTTTGGCCCAGCAGAAACGCTCCGCAATTTGGAAAGGATTTCGTAATATAATTAGCCTCAAAGGAGACCTGTCTTCTATAAGACTGGTCTCCATTTTCCTTTCTTTTTAAATGGTCTTGAGACTCCCTCAATCTACCCTCAATGACACTCCCTTTATTGCCGAGGACAAGTGACTGGCCAATTAAGCTGCCAGATGGCAATCTCACGGGGATAAATGAAACATTGTAGCAAAACATGGACCTTGAATAGTTTTAAAATGGCGACTTTCATTTCCCTGGTTTATAGCTTATTGACCACTGCTGTTTGTGTGACCACTGCTGCAACACCAGTAGAAATATCCTCAAATTCCGTGACCTCAAAAACACCAAAATTGTTCACCACTATATCGATCCTAGCGAGAGATATGACCCAAGACACCACTTCTTATTAATTAGAAAAATCAGCACCCATCACTGTCACATTTCCTTCTGGGAACCAGGATTAGAGCTTATATTCTATCCATGGCTACTTTTTCAAGTTAACGGTCGATTAAGGGCACTTCAACCCTTGTGTTAGCCACAATACAGCCTTTCATCTGTTCCTTTAAGGATGCCATTCCTCTATCTTTACCATTTTTTTCGATTCGCTGTTCCGAATTGCCCGATAAAAGCAGCTAAAATTTCCCAAATGTTAACAGAATCCAAGGTTTCAAAACTTATAGTAACAAACTATTAATGAGATACATTATAGCCCACTTTTTAGACTTTGGGGTATTAAATGTGAAAACACATCAAAAGATAAACAAACCACTAAGGAATCATGGAAACTTTAATCAACAAAAATTATGCATTAGGACTGCCTTATCGCCTGTCCCGATCACAATCGGGGGAAATTTAAATAAGCCCAAATCAGAAGGTTTTATCACTGGGTCGACTGCCTTGTTTTGGCGCACCGCCCTATATATCAGGCGACATCAAAAACCACTATAAAACCTATGACTAACAGCTATTTAACACTTAAGTGAATCACCTAATTCACTCAGGAGGTAAAAAGGTGGGTTATCAAAAATCGAATGAGACCTCTTTCATCAAACACTACTTAAAAGTCGAAATTCCATGGCATTGGACAGGGCTTTGAAAAGGGAATGTTCGATTTCTGTAAGACAAGTAAAATAGATTAAAAAAGTAAAGGGTAATTAAAACTCCCTGTTTAACACATCTGTGATTATGAAAAAATTCTCCAAAATCAAAAAAACTAAAAACCCGGGAATCATCCCGGTACTTATTGGAATGATGTTTATCCCATTATTTGGGACTTCAGTCATGGCTTCCACGCCAGCCAGTTCGATTGCTTACGATATCGAAGAACAAGAGGTAAGCGGTAAAATTATTTCAAAAAGTGATGGTAGTCCTTTACCGGGTGTAACCGTCCTAGAGAAAGGAACCACAAATGGTACGGTTTCAGAGATCGATGGTACTTATGAGATAGAGGTAGAAGGCCCAAACTCAGTACTCATTTTCTCTTTTGTGGGGTTTGACCCTATAGAAATCCCTGTAGGAAATCAATCCATCATAGATGTCTCCATGTCTGAAACAGCCACAGACATGTCTGAGGTAGTCGTGACAGCCTTGGGGATCAAACGGGATCAGCGATCTCTTGGATATGATGTTTCCAATGTGGAAGGCGAAGAATTAACGCAAGTTTCTCAAGAAAACGTCTTGAGTTCCCTTTCTGGAAGGATGCCGGGAGTAACCATCAATCAAACCAGTGGACCCGGATCATCGATGAGCATGGTCATCCGAGGAGCCACCTCCCTGACCACGGATAACCAACCGCTTTTTGTGGTAGATGGTGTGCCGATGTCCAATTCTATGAATAATGTAAGCGAAAATGGAAATGGAAACCAGGTAGATTATGGTAATGCCATTTCAGATATCAACCCCGATGATATCGAAAACATTTCTGTACTGAAAGGGCCAAGTGCAGCGGCTTTATATGGAACGAGAGCGGGTAACGGTGTGGTGATTATCACTACCAAATCAGGAAAATCTGGTGAAAAAATGGGTATATCATTTTCAACAAGTAATGTGTTTGAGCGCCCCACACGGCTTTTGGACTTTCACTACAAATATGCAAATGGCAACCGAGAGGGCGTATTCAACGATGGTTCGGCCTATTGGGGTGGTCCGGCACTGGATGTAGGCAATACCGCCATACAATGGAACAGCCCTTTGGATGAAAATGGTGATCCCACTCCTTTGGAATTAAACGCTTACCCTAATGCCATGAAAGATTTCATGCAGACGGGAGTGACTTCTACCAATAATATCGCTGTGGACGGAGGAAATGACAAAACAACATACAGGGTATCTTATTCCAATATGCTTCACAAAGGAATGATTCCCAATTCAGACCTTTTCAGAAACAGTTACTCAACTTCTTTAAGCTATAAGATTACCGAGCAATTGACGTTTACGTCCAATTTTAACTATACCAACAGTAAATCCAATGATCGTCCAAGCACGGGAGATAGAAGAGCCAATCCCTTAGAAGCGGTTTATTCCTCTTCCTATGTGGATTATAGTTTGATGAGTGATATCTGGGTACCCGGGCAAGAAGGGGTTCAGCAGATGAGGACACCATCAGGAGATAATCCATACTTTATTGCCTACGGTATTCAGAATGGCTTTGATCGAGATAGGATTTATGGTAACGTGGCCTTGGACTTCCAGTTTACAGAAAATTTCAATATCAGGGCCAGGTATTCCTTGGATAGGTCCAACCAGCATACGGAAACCAAGATTCCTTACAGCTACAGCAGGATGGCCAAGGGAGGATATTATACCTCTAATAATTTAACGCAGGAGTCCAATACGGATATCCTAGTCTCTTGGAATGACGATTTTGGTAAAATGGACATAGACGCATCGGTCGGTGGAAATATAATGCATCGATTTGGCCGCAGTACCAATGTGGGAGTTGGCGGGGACAGAAACAACGGATTGGTAATTCCTGGCATTTATAATGTTCAGAACATTCCTGCCGATAACCGCTCCATGAGCCAAGGGTTTAGCGAAAAAGCCATTTATTCCATTTATGGTTTGGCTTCTTTTGGTTATGATGACCAATTATACCTCGACCTAACAGCAAGAAATGACTGGTCTTCTACTTTGCCCCGGGACAACAGGTCCTACTTTTATCCATCGGCATCCTTAAGCTGGCTGGCCAATTATACCCTTGGGATGACAGATAAAATTGACATGTTCAAGTTAAGGTTTGGCTGGGCGCAGGTCGGAAATGACACAGGTCCTTACGAACTCCTTCCCAACCTTTCCACAGGACTTTACAACTCCATCAACACAGCGAGTATGCCTTCGGGTTTATTAAATCCAGATTTGAAACCAGAACAGGCTACCTCATACGAAGGGGGGATCGACGTGCACATGTTCAATAACAAGATTCGGTTTTCGGGTACACTCTATCAAATAGACAATCGAAACCAGATTTTCTCTGTAAACCTTCCATCCTCTTCTGGATATTCGGGGCGATTGATCAATGCAGGCCTGATCCGGAGTAGAGGGTTGGAGCTTGCCCTAGGTAGTACTATCATAAATAAGCCAGGTTTTACCTGGGATGTCGATATCAATTGGAGTAGAAATAGGACTTCCGTGGTAGAGCTTACCGAAGGCTTGGACAGAATTACACTCTGGTCTGAAAATGGTGGTGGAGCGATCACCTTTGTCGGAGAAGAAATAGGAAACATGTACAGCTCAAGCTATGCAGAGGTAAAAGACCCAAATTCTCCCTACTATAGATGGCCTGTTCTTTCCAATTCCGGAGAATGGCAGGAGCTTTCCGGTACGGAGAATTTGAAAAAAGTAGGCAATTTCAATCCTGACTTTCAGATGGGCATGCAAACCACCTTGAATATCAAGAACTTTGTGATCGGCGCCAGTTTGGACTGGAGACAAGGGGGAGAATTTATGTCATTTACCTATAGATATGGTGAGTCTGACTGGAAATCCCAAAGACAGTTGGATAACCTGACCCCTGGCAGTCTTTATCCAGACGAGGAGTTAATCGCTATGATGAAGGAAAACCCCGAGGAATACATCATACCTACTTCGGGAAATTATCCTAGAGTGGGTGGACATACCGCTGAAACAGGCGGATATTATGTAGATGAAAATGGCAGTGATGGTGCTTTCATCCCTGGTGTTATCCAAACTGCAGGTCAGGATACTCCTGATGATTATAGTGATGATGAGTACGAGGAGCACCTGGGTGGAGAAGGAACCAATATCTACCCCATCACCAACACCTATCCCTGGGATTATAATGAACAAGTCACTTTTGATGCTTCATTTATCAAATTGAGAGAGTTGAGTATTGGTTATAGAATTCCAAACTTAGGGAAATTCAGAAATGCTACTTTCTCCATTTATACCAGAAACCTCATGCTGTGGACAAAATCTGATATTGGAATCGATCCAGAGAGAGCTTTTTGGGCAAGCGGAGGAACACAAGGCAATACTTCTTCTCAATTTCGCCAGGGAATCGAGCGTCAGAATGTGATGCCTTGGAGTTTCCCCATTGGGTTCAAATTGAATTTTAATCTATAATCTCGAATCAACGAATCATGAAAAATAAATCTAACATATATATCGGACTACTGATGTCCCTGATTTGCTGCATAGGATTCACAAGCTGTGATAATAACCTTGACAAAATGAATGTCAATCCCTACGGAATCGCTCCTGGGGAGGTTAATCCAAATTTATTAATGCCCACTATATTGGCTTCAGCCGCACAGAGTTATGCGGACTTGGGTGTAAATGACCTGGCAGGTGCGGTACAGCATACACAGAAAAATGGCTGGTATGGCGGGCATAATAATTACGGCTGGGAAAGTAAAGACTGGACGGGATGGTATGATATCCTTCGAAACAATGATTTGCTCTACAACAGGGCCGTTGAACTGGAAAACAACTATTTCCAAGCCGTTTCATTGACCATGAAATCATTTGTTTTTGGAAACATCACTGACCTCTGGGGAGATGCACCCTATACCAATGCCTTGAGAGGGAATGAACTGGATCCCAATTTCCAATATCCACAATTTGATAGCCAAGAGGTCATTTATGATGGCATCATTGCTGACCTTCAAACAGCCGTGACGCTGTTTAACGATGCCAATACTACAGCAGTGGTACCTGAGAATGATCTTTACTTTGGAGGAGATATTGCCGGCTGGAAACGTTTTGCCAATTCACTTTTGCTCCGCTATTACATGAGGATATCTACCAAGAAGCCTGATGTGGCCCAGACAGGAATTGAAGCAATCTATGCGTCCGGAGAGTATATTCAATCTGTTTCACAAGATGCCGCCTTGGATTATACAGGAGGCGCCAGTGATATCTGGATCACCCGACATATTGCAATGGATCCTGATGATTTTCAGCGGTACCAGGCATGTCAAACCTTTATTGACCAACTGATGAGGACCAATGATCCTAGATTACCTGTCTGGTTTGCCCCAGTTAGAGTACAATGGGAAGCTGACGAATCCTTGGAAGTAGCTGCAGAAGATTTTATCAGAAATGATGGGGAACCCCTAGGCGTAATTACCTATCCATTTGATGATTTTGTCAATGATTATGCAGACGAAAACTTTACGAGGAGATACAATCCTAACCTGGTGAGTTACAATGACGCTGAATATGTAGGATTACCACCTTCTTTAATGGTCCCAGAATCTTATAATGGCAACCCATCCCCTGGGCAGGGAACCCAAAACCAGCATGTTTCCCAGTTGGCCGATATTTACCAATCTGCCGGAACGCCCGGTGATATTTTGAAAGCCAGATTGGTTTCTTCTGCAGAAGTGAGTTTTATTTTGGCCGAAGCTGCTTTAAAAGGATGGAATGTGGGGGATGCAGAAACCCATTATTATGAAGGGATCCAAAAGTCCTTGACAGTTTGGGAGCAAGAAGCTAACTATGATTCATTTATCGCCGAAGAGGGAGTTATTTTTAACAATACCCTAGAGCAGGTCATGGAACAAAAATGGGTGGCCAGCTGGACGGCAGCGGCAGAGGCTTTTGCGGATTATAAGCGAACAGGATATCCAAACTTAGCAACAGGCCCACAATCTCCACAGCCCAGGGTTGCACTGAGGTTTCAATATGGCAATGATGAATACAATAATAACGCAGATAACATTACCGATGCTTTGGAAAGGTTGGAATTGACTGATTACTCAGGAGGTTTTGGAAAAGACAGCCAGTGGTCTAAGTCTTGGTTGTACCAAGGAACTACTGCCCCTTGGTAAAACCCAAAATCTGACCAAGTATTAAGCTCCATATCAGCTAATGATATGGAGCTTTTTTTATTCACAATTAATAAAATCACTTGTGGATCATTGGATAATAATCAAAAATCCAAGTAAACCTCTAGAAATCACAGTAGAAAAACCTTGACCTTACAATCATTGTGAATGACAGGGAAACCCAGTACAACATCACCGGAATGGCCGAAAAACAATCAGGACCAAAGGAGATGGAGAGCAGTATTTATCATGCTGTTCCCCAAATGATCCCGACCAAACGTAACATTTAACCGGTTTGGGTTAGGCTACTGGAAATGGCTCAGGAAATGTTCATCAGAAATCCCTTACAGCCGCTCCTCCTCTTCTGATTTTCTGGCTTTTTCCTTAAACAGCTTGCCTCCGATCCGGTAACTGACCGTCAGCCCCAGCCTTCTGGAATCGGGCTTGTCCATATAATGATAGTCGATAAGCGTGCTTTGTGACTGTCCATAAAGCCGATAGCTGTTAAACACATCGGTAAGTGTCAAGACAGCTTCCAGCTTTTCTTCCATAAACGACCGCTTGATGCCTATATCGGTAAAGAAGAGGTTTTTGGTCAGATACATACCCTGGAGTTCTGGACTGGTGTAGCTGATGGTCATATCAAAAGAATAATGCTCCAAAAAGGTCAGTTGCTGCTGTAACGAAAACGTGGTGGCCCATCTGGAAAGCTTCCGCTCTTGGCTTGCTTCCTCTATCGGGTAACGGGTATGGTTTACCCCAGCGTACGCTTGAATATCCCAGTAATCATTAACGGTGATCGGCGCCGTTAAAGTAAAGTCCCATCGGTCAAAATGGGAGAAGTTGGCACTTTGGGAACGGACCGTTACGCCGTTGCTGTCATAGGACAGTTTTCTGGAAATGTACTGGTTTCGCTGACTATAGTCCACAGAAGCCACAAAGTCCTTGGGAAATGTCCAGGAAAAATTGAACAACCAGCCCATTTCCGGCACCAATGACGGATTTCCATAATAATAAAAATATTCATCATTGTACCAACGAACGGGGTTGAGGCTGGAATAGGAAGGCCTGTTGATCCGTCTGCTCACTGCCAAATCCACGTTATGCTTGTCGTTCACTGTATAGGTAAACGACAGGCTGGGAAAAAGCTTGATATACTCCCACTTTTTATCAAAATCCCCCTCCATGAGGGAGCTTTGGGCTTTGGTATATTCCAATCGTAGTCCACCCCTGACCTCTAGGTCCTGAAATGTCCGCAGGGCAGACAGGTAACCTGCACTGATCGTTTCATGATACCGGTAGTGGTTGGTGGATTCCGGGATCATTACGAACGTTCCATCCGACAGTTCCTCAAAACGAAAGTTATTGTCATTTTCAGCCTGTCCATATTTCAATCCTGCTTTGATATCCCATTCGGCTATGGGGAGATCCAAATCTACCCTAGTAGAGAAAATTTTGATGAATCCAGGCTGGTGCATCCGTAGGATATTGGTTTCGATCAGGTTTCCCTCGCTATCCAAATGGTCACTTTCCATCAGGCCATCGGAATAGTTACGGTAAGAAATGTACCGGGCATCTGCGGTCAGTTTCCTGCCTTTTTCGTCCATGTCAAACTGATAATCCCAACCGATTGCATCATAATGATAAGGTTCTTGGAGTTCATATACCGAATGGACGGTTGACAGCAGTTTGTCCGTTGGACTGTTTTTGCGGATAGTTGATGTCTTGGTTCCCCTAAAATCATCAAAATAACCATGGTAATCAATCCCCATCCGATGATTGGGGGCCAACTGCCAATCCCCGCCCATTTTCCAAGTATAATAATTTATCCGAAAGGGCACTTCATTGTTTCTTTCCAAGGACACCTGTTGACCATTTTCAGTGATGGTATTCCCACTTTGACTTGAGCGATAGCGATGGGGGGTGTTATAATCAAACGACCCATAAATGCTCCATTTACCTTTATTAAGGCTGGCAGAAATACCTTGGTTGGTTCGCCAGTACCGGCCTTTGGACACATTGCTCCTCAGTCCAATGGCATATCCTTTGGGCTTTTGGCCTTTGGTGACAATATTGATCAGTCCGGCATTGCCCTCTGCTTCATAGGCAGCAGAAGGGTTTTTGATCAACTCAATCTTTTCGATTTCATCGGCATTGAATCCTTCCAGGTAAATGGCCAATTGATTTCCGGTAAGAAAACTCCGCTTTCCATCCACCATTACATTAATTCCGGCACTGCCCCTCCATAGGATTTGACCATTTTGGTTCAGACTTACACCGGGGAGCTTCTTCAGCACCTCCATGGCCGATACACCACTATTGGTAGCCAGCTTATCCACACGGAAGGTGGTGGTTCCTTTCTGTGTTTCGATCAAGGGTTCCTTAAAGCTCACCACCACCTCATCTAAGTCAGTGGCCGCTTCTTCAAGGACGATATTCATTTCCTCCTCTCCTGCATAAGTGATCTCTCGCAATTGAAATCCCAAAAATGAAACCATCATAACATCCCCTTTTGCCAAGGAAAGTGAAAATCTTCCCTCCATATCGGTCACCGTGCCGACTTCCTTTCCCTTAAGCTGGATGGCCGCTCCCGGCAATGGCATGTTCTGGACATCTGTGACCGAACCCCTGAGGAGCTTTTCTTGTGCCATCCCCGGTAACCACAAAAAAATGGTCATGAGGAATAATAAGAAGTGTTTATTTAAACCGGTCATTTGAGTTTATATTTACCTGTTATGCTCCTTCACCATCCTTCCCGGTGCCTGAGCCTCCCAAATCGAATAAGGGAAACTGCCAATAGGATCAGCGCTCCACCCCACACAGGAAGCTGCACGGCAAGCCAGTCAACGGTAGGCTCTTTTTTATAGATCTTGGGCTGTAAACTTTCCCAATCCACACTTGACACCGCTTGTGTTTCAAATATTTTTGGGTAAAAATCCATCCGTAACCGTTCATGAAACCGATCAGTAGCTTCCAAAAACCGTAGATGGTCTGATTGACCTGTTCCTGCCAGTTGGTTAAAGGCTAGCTGGACATGCATGGAAGGAAGCACCCAGGCAAACATCCGGCTTGCCGATTCACGCTGCTCCAGTTTTTTGTTCATGGCCAAGGTAGCTTCCCTGGCATCGTCATCCCCCATTTGCTGCATGGCATAGTACCACAGCCAATTAAACCCTTCTTCCGGTGGCATGCCATAAGAGGCAAATTGTGGGTAATGGTCATAAAAGGCTTCCATGGTCTCCCTTTTGTTCGTGTCCCATTTTTTATGGTACCCGTCCCGCTGGTCAATCATCGTTTCCAACGCCTCTGGAACAGGATAGCGATTTGTCAAAAAGCTGTTGACCCCTGAGGGCAACAAAATGGATAACACCAACCATAGAGAAAGCAGGGTGAGGGCATTGTAACTCGATCCTTTGCCAAAGGAAACCACCAAAAAACTGAGCGTAAACCAAAACACCAGATACCCCATACCAAGTAAAAAAAATGCCGAAAGCGTGGTATTAACGGGCAATTGTAACAGCATTATGGCAACTACAAACAGCAGCAGGTAGATTGCCAACACGGCCACTACCCGGATCAACAGTTTTTTGGCAATGTAGTAAAACCTGGATTTGGACTGCACGGTGATCAATGGCCATATACCGGCCTCTCTTTCTTCAGACAGCAAATTAAAGGTAAGCACTATGATCAACAGCGGAAACAGGTGAATGATCACAAATCCCAGATCCAAATTTCCTGCCTGCAAGGAACTAGGATTGACCAAATCGGTATCATACTTCTGCCCTTCAAGGTTCCTGATCGTTACCTGTCGGACATTTGGGTTGACATCGCTCTGTCCTATGGAGAGGGCAGCCAATTTATCCGGCTCATTGATCAGGGCAAATTTGATATAGTAAAGCAATAGGCCAAGGTCATCACTGTGATAGGTGACATTTCGTTGGATGTGCTCCTGTTGGTAATCCGCCACTTGTTCGGTGGTCACTTCTTGTCGATCCAAAAACTGCTTACCTATCAGCAAGCCCAAGATACCCAATACGGCAACCAGGACCATACACAGTATGACCACTTTGGAACGAAAAAGCTCTTTTATAATGAGACGGTACATGGTTTATACAGCGGTTACTTTATTTGACATATAGAAAATTCCCCAAACGGCGATCACCCCCCAGCCCAAAAGCGACAATAATGACAACCAAGCATTTTCAATGACTTTGGTAAAGGACAAAAACCGCTGCTCAAAATCAGGGACAAGGCTCCACTCCTCGTGTTCTACCACATGCTCTTTTCCTTCAGAACCCTGCGCCTTCTTAGGGCTGATATGTTCCATTTGGAGTTCATTCATTTTTTGCGCAAGGTCATATCGGTACCTTTCGGCCTGCTCTTGGAAATCTAGATAAGTGCTGAAATCCGTTCCCGACAGTGCCATGGAAAGTTGTTTGATGGCCACATAAGGATTGATCAGTGCTGCCCATTCCGTGAGGGTGTTTTGAAGGCCGTACTTTTCCAAAAGAGCTTCTTGATGGTTGTTATAAATTGCCGAACTTGTCCGCTCGCCCACGCCCATGACGAATCCTCCGTAGTTAAAAGGAAGATCTTCGATGGAATCCACCTGATGGGCAGCCAGCACTGAATCCTTAAGGGCTTTGAAATAGGGATCATCAGGATTGTGGCTGTCCCCCTTTTGCACCACTTCGTCTTCAATGGCCGATTCAAAAGCTACTTTTGAAGGGGACGGAAACAGGTAGTTGCCCAGAGCCTGGGATGTCCTCGGCATCAGCACAACAAACACCAACCAAATGGCCAGAAGCTTGATCAACGCGTTCTTGGATTTGTGGGAAGTGGCCGATACCACCACAGTGATGATACTGAGCACCATGAAAAAAAGCATGTAAACCAGCGACAGTACCGCAAACCTCGTCCATACATCGCCAGGGTCTGCGGCCTCTTGGCCTACCAAAAAATATCCCAACATCAGTAATACTGGCAACAGGCACACTAAAGCAACCAACCACAGGCCCAGTGTCTTCCCCACAAGGATTTCCCGAAATTTCGCTCCTTGGATAAGCATGATCTTTAAAGTTCCGCTCTCACGCTCCGCAGAAACCGACGCGAAACCCAAAAAAAACAATAGCAGGGGAAACACCGTCTGCAAAACCATGGCAAGCGTCAGCTCTCCAAAACGGAGCAGGCCGGTGGAAAGACTGGCCTCGGAAAAATTGACCATATTCTGTTTGTGAGCCTCCAAAAACACAGCATTGCCCGTAAAGTTTTCAATGCCCCCATCAAACATGCTCAGGGGATACTTTAACCTGAAGGCAAAAGTACCGAAGTGAGCCATTCTGTGCGGGTGCTTATCCGGGTTTGATTCCCAGCTTTCCCGGGCTTTTTGCTGATAGTGCTGCCGGATTTCATTTTGCTCCTTGTAATTTTCCCAGCCGGTCACGCCGCTAAAGCCCAACAGCATCACCACAATCAAGAGCAATGGATATATCGCCCTTGAGCGAAAAGCTGTGGTCCAAAACTGGCGCGCAACCAAGATGATGATTTCTTTTCTCATGTTCACTGTCAAAATTTATAGGTGGCCGTTAGCAGCATATTCCTTGGTGCTCCCGGGAACAACCTCGTATAGTTCTGGGCTCCCAGCCAATAGGTCTTGTCTGTAATATTATCTACCCTCAAGCTGAGCTGAAAGTCCTTTTTGTCCGGCGCATAATAAATGGCCATATCAAGAAGCGTATAGGCGGGCACGGTAAAGTCACGGGTAAACCAAGGCACCTTGTCCCCACTGTACTGTACCCCCAGCCCAATTCCAAAATCACGCAATGCCGTCAGCTCATGACCAAAATCATACCGTGACCACAGGTTGGCACTGTTGATGGGCGTGTTTTCTTTACGTTGGCCAATCAGCGAGCTGTCAGCATCTTCCATGATTTCCGCATCGATATAGCTATAGGAGGCATTCACCTGCCAGTTGGGCAAAATGTACCCGGTCATTTCCAACTCCAGCCCCCTACTCCTGTCTGCGCCCCGCTGTACCAGCGAATCCGGATATTCCGGTAGGTTGGCATTCATCAGGATATTCTTTTGATTGATCTCATAGGCGGCCAAGTTGGCGTGAAGTTGTCCCTTGAAAAAGGTCCCTTTGGCACCGATTTCCTTTAGGTCACTGACCAGCGGCTTAAATCGTGCAGGAGAATTTGGGTCCCAGAAAAAAACAGCGGTACTGGGCATCAATGTAACGGTATTGGATTGGGGCTGAAATCCCTCCAAATAGGTCGCATAAAGGTTGATATTACCGGTAATGCCATAAACCAACCCTATTCGGGGTATCAGGGCGGAGTTTTTGAACCCGGCTTCTTGGTCGGTGCCGTAATTGGTCACATCCTCAAACCACTCCTTACGCAAACTCAACAGGGAGGAAAATTTCCCGATTTTCAATTGGTGCTGGACATATGCTCCGTGGGTAGTCGTCAATGTCGGTGGAATGATGCTGACCGCATTGATCGTATAATCCCGGGTATCCACAGAAGCATAAACAGGATTGTTCAGGTCAAAGTGAGCCACATTGGGCACAGGAAGCGTAACACCGTCCATTTGGTAGGTCTGATAATTATCCGCATCTTCAGGATCAAAGCCATTGGTCACCGAACCGTCATTCAGCAGGTATCCCCTTGCAGAATTTTGTGCGCCACCCTTGGTCTTGTGCCAACGGCTAAGGTCATAGCCTGCCACCAGCTTATGGGCAAATTGGCCCGTTTTGAAATCCGCATCAAAATAAGTACTTAGGTTATCAGTATCCCAAAACTGCTGTCGGTCCACATACCGCATGCTGACCAGGCTGGGTATAGGCGTACCATCGATATCCACCGCAAAGGCATTAGTGGTGCGGTGTTCGGCCAAGTCTTCCGTCCATGTCTGCTTCATGTAGGACAGGTTGAAGTTGATATGGTCGGAAAGTTTCCGCTTAAAATTCCCCATTAGTATCATTTCGGTCGATCTGAAATAATCCTCGCTGGCATTGAGGCTAAGACTGATGGGCGTACTGTTCAAGTCTGTCTCTCCTGGCTCGGCACCAAAAATTGGCTGCCCTCTGTCTAGGGTTCCCAGGTTGTCGCTATAAATCATTTCGATATTGATCGCCGTCTTTTCATCTGGGATATAACTGATGGACGGGGAAATGAGCAAGGCATCGTTTCGCACCAAGTCACGATAGGATTTTCCCCGCTGAAAGCCCATATTCAAGCGGTACAACAAGGTTTTTTCTTCATTGATCGGCCCTGTAAAATCCATCGTTCCCCGTAAAGTGCTGAAGCTGCCCACGCCAAAACTAATCTCTCTTCTGGCCTCGGCCAATGGCTTTTTGGTTACCATATTGATGCTTCCGCCCGGATCAACACTGGAGAACGTTACCGAAGCTGGTCCTTTGAGGACTTCTATTCGTTCGATATTGGAGGTAATGGGCTGGAGAAAAAAGTACTGGTGTGTCCGCATCCCATTGATGATCTGCCCTTCCTCGTTCTGGGTAATCCCTCGAATGCTGTAGTGATTGTAAAATCCAGTCGAACTCACGCCACTCACTGTTTTGACCGCTTCGCTCAGCCGGTAAGCCTGTCTGTCGCTGATGAGTTCCTTGGTCACGACAGATAGGGACTGGGGCAGTTCACGGTTTTTAATCCCTATTTTTGTGGCCGAAAATGAATAGTCGCTGGTATAATCCCGCTGCTCCCTGCCCAGCACTTCGATGGTCTGTAGCTGCTGCTCGTCCGCCAGCATGACGATATCCCCCAGATCAAGGGTCCCATTATTTTCCAGGTTGATTTGATCCCGAAAAACCTGATATCCCAAAAAACGAATCTCGAGGGCATAGGTCTGCCCATCCGTTACATCTATCCTAAATTGGCCGTCGTTATCCGTCACTCCTTTGACCAGCTCCTCTCCACTGGAAAGCCTTACCAATGCACCTGGCAAAGTCACCTGATCTTCTCCGCGGACTTTTCCAGTTACGGTTACTTGTGCATGTACCTGTAAAAAACAAAAAGCCAGCAGGACCGTTAGCAGCATGATTTTCCGTTCCATCTCAAATCGTTTTGAGGTAAAGCTGTTGCAATGATTTGGCATCGACATCGGTAGTCGAAGTGGAATGTACCATCTCTCCCTCCTTCATAATGCCAATCCTTGAGCCCACATTTACAGCATTGAAAATATCGTGGGTGGCCATAAAAATTGCCGTACCCGCATGGGCAAGCTGCTTACATATAAGCGTAAATTCGTCCGTTGCTTTGGGGTCCAGCCCTGAAGTGGGCTCATCCATAAAGACCACCTCCGCATGCTTTGACAAGGCAATGGCAATCCCTACTTTTTGGCGCATTCCCTTTGAATAGGTGGACAGCGGCCTAGCATGTGCCTGCTGTGGCAAACCTGATTTTTCCAAAAAGTTCATAAGTTCCTTTGCTGAATATCGATAACCGGCCATTCGGCTGAAAAGGTCCAGGTTTTCGGTACCAGAAAGGTTACCGTAAAGCTGTACTACTTCCGGGATATAGGCGATCAATTTGTTGGTATCCGCCATTTGGGTTCCCACCTCCATGTGATTGATCAATGCCTTTCCAGAGGTCGGCTTTAACAATCCCAAAAAAATGTTGATCGTAGTGGTCTTGCCTGCCCCGTTTTGACCGAGCAGACAAAAAATTTCTCCTTTATCAATTTTAAAGTTTAACCCCTTGAGTGCCTGATACTCCCCATAGGTTTTCTTCAAGTCTATCGCTTCTAGCATGTGGATGATTGGTTTACAAATGCAATTACAGCACAAAAGAAGAAAATCAAGACTTTAAATGCAACATTATTGCATTAAAATTGCGCAAAAATTCCCTAAGGTTAATGGTTGAAAAAATAGAATCAGATTTTATTGTAAAATAAAACGTAATAATTGTTCAAATAGATTTTTAACAGAAATGGGTCAATTTTTGACCTTCGCTGTTCACCCTCGTGAAATTCGCATACTATAAAAAACCAAACCGCCAGATACTCGGGTATCTGGCGGCAAAATAATCAGGAAATAATAAGGACTGCTGCTTATTTTAGTCCTATGATTTAAAATCTGACAGTGAGATTGGCGGCAAAATTGGCCGGAGCCTGTGCTACGCCGTAACTGGACCAATACTTCTCATTGGTAAGGTTATTGCCTTTGAGTCCTAACCTCCACGTGGGTTGTTCAAAGAATATGGAAGCATTAAATAATGTATAGGAAGGAACGGCAACCACATTGTCGCTAAACAGGTAATTTTCACCCACCTGATTTCCTCCGACCCCAAACCCAAGGCCCTTGAGTTTTCCTTGGAGCGCATAGGAAAGCCAAAGGTTGGCCACGTTCTCCGGTGCTCCCACTGCCTTGTTCCCCTCGATATCCTCATCGCTGGCCTTCACGATCCTGTTGTCATTATAGGCATAGCCAGCCACGATATTCAACCCGGCAATGGGATTGGCCACCACTTCTATATCTCCCCCCTTGCTTACCTGACGACCATCCTGTTCGATAAATCCATCTGCATTGGTGCGTATGGCATTATCTATGGCAATATGGTAATAGCTTATCGTAGCGGTAAGCCTCTTATCAAATACTTCTGCCTTCAGGCCGCCTTCTGCCTGTTCGGCATATAAAGGATCCAACACCAAGAGGGCCCCATCTGGCTGATTGGCTGGCGCCTG
This sequence comes from Echinicola rosea, assembly GCF_005281475.1. NCBI lineage: Bacteria > Pseudomonadati > Bacteroidota > Cytophagia > Cytophagales > Cyclobacteriaceae > Echinicola > Echinicola rosea. The sequence continues at coordinate 4,008,499 of NZ_CP040106.1, forward strand.
GTTTTGAAACCCGTTCATGTAATTTCCAAATACCGAAACCTGTTCTTTTACCAACTGGTAAATCAACCCGAGTTTTGGAGATAGGGAAGTTTGTTCATAGCCTTCGACTGTTCCATTATCCGGCCTGTAAAAATGATCCAGTCGTAAACTGAGCATCGTGGAAAGGCGGTCCGTCAGTGCTAACACATCCGATGCATAGAGACTATATGTATTGTCGTTGGCTTTGTGCCATCCCGGCCAGTTTCCGGGCACCATATAAGGGTCAAGTTCTTGCTTTCGTAGTACCCTAAAATCCGTGGTTACATCTACGGTATCTATAAATCCAGAAGTGGCAGCCTCACTCCTAGCATCCATAAACCTCAAGCTCGCTCCCACAAGTATTTTGTGACGGATGGTTCCGGTGGCAAATTCCCCATTGATATTTTCTTGGATATTGGTATAGCTGTTATATATCGGTCCCCAATTGCCTATATTTCTGGCCGCCAAACTCGGTGAGAGCCAAGTTGCATAATATTGGTAACTGTGATCAACATCCTCTTCTACATAAGAAAAAAGGGTCGTGGAGGTCCAGTTTTCGGATATTTTGTACTGTGCTTGTGTAAAAATTTTTAGGGATGACGTAGCGGCATTTGCATCTTCATGGAAGAGTGCTTTATTGTAATCGATCAATAATTCATCCGGGCCGGTAATACCGGAGTTTGCACCATACCTTGAATATAGGGTCCTTGTGCTTTTCGCATCGAACAGTTCAGCATCCAAGGTAAAAGAGAGCCTATCGGATGCGATGTGCTTCAGGCTTGGAGAGATCAGAAAGGTATTGTTAAACCCATAATCCAAGAAACGTTTCTGTCGGTTCAATGCAGTGTTCAGCCTGAACAGTGTTTTCTTATCTTTGGTCAAAGGAGTATTGATGTCAGCTGTGATTCGGTGCAAGTTAAAGCTTCCCGTGGTATAGCCTATTTCGGTCAGTTTATCCTCCATTGGCTTTTTAGTGACCAAATTTACCACTCCCCCAAAGGAGCTAACATTACTCCCAAACAAGGTACCTGACGGGCCTTTCAGCACCTCAATTCGCTCAATATTACCGATATCCACGCTGGACCTACCAGTGGATGTCTCCATACCGTTCCTGGAATTGATTCCGATATTGAAGCCCCTGAACGTCGCTGCAAAGCCTCCTGAGGGATAAATAACGGGCACTACCCCTGTCGCATTCCTAACACTCTGGTCGATGTCCGTCAATACCTGTTCCTGTAGGAGTTCCTTGTTCACCACACTGTAAACCTGAGGATTTTCGAGGTTTTCCAAAGGCATGCGTGCCACGTATTCGGTAGCTTTATCGGCAAAACGGTTTACTTTACTATCTGCCACGATTACTTCCTGAAGGTCACTCCCGTTTTCATATAGCAGTATTTTGCCAAGATCCTTTCTTTCACCCGGCTTTAGCGAAACCTGCATACTTCTTCTTCCATAGCTCACGTGGGAGATCTGCAGTTGGTAGTTGCCCGATGGCAAACCTTCTACTATAAACTCCCCACTATCGTCCGTAAGCGCCCCCTTATCCAGTTCCCTAAAATGAACATTTGCGTATGGAATGGGGCGACCGCTTTTGTCAGCGACCTTTCCTTCTACTGATGAAAGCGCTTGTCTGGCGAAAGTTGGGAAACTACAACTCAAGCAGACTATACATAATAAGAAAAGGGCCTTCAGCCTAATATTTGGTTGGAAAAGATACATCATATTTTATTTAGATTAATTAAAATTAATGCAAAAGTAAGCGTTTATTTTTTGTTTGGCTTGGTTCAAAACAAAAACACTCATTGATTTTATCAATGATATTTTTATTTAGATTTAATTTTAATAAATGCTTGATTCAGGAAAACACGACGCTTTAATTTGTGGTCACAACACCCCCAATCTACTATAACCCTTCCTACCATATGTTCCTTAGAAATAAAAAGAGCAATCCAAAGCCAGCCCCTACTTTCCAATCGGAAAAGGAGTTTGAGGAGATCTATAAAAGGTATTCCAAGCCAATGATATCGATGGCATATAATCGTACAGGAGATAAGGAAGTAGCCAAAGAGATCGTACAGGACGTATTTCTTTCACTTTGGAAACGCCGTGAAGAGGTAAGGATAAGAGGCTCCATCAAAAACTACCTTTTGAGGGCTGTAAAACTGGAAATAATAGATTACTACCGTAAAAAAAGCAGAAAAGAGAAGCACCAACATTATCTTACTGAAAATGCGTGCCAATCGTCTCGCTCCACCGAACAAACAATCCTATTCAATGAATTGAACCTGAGGATCTCGGCCATGGTGGACAAACTTCCTGCCCAATGTCGGGAAGTGTACCTGTTGAGCCGGGAAAAAGGCCTTAACAACAAAGAAATCGCCCTGTCCATGGCCGTTACCGAGAAAACTGTAGAATCCCACCTTACCAAAGCCCTCAAATTCCTCCGCTCCAGCATCACCATCTGTACAGATTGATTCCTTTCTCTTCCATGAAAACGAAACCATTGGCTGCTGCCGTCCACATTTAAAAAAAAAAATTACTTTTTTTAAATGTGGACTCAGGGTAAACCATCGAATGAACGGCTATACTTTTAATTGGGTCAAAAACCGTAACCGAAATGAACATTACAAATGACTTATTGGACAGGTATAGCCGCAACCTGTGCTCGCCCGGTGAACGGGCATTGGTGGAGGCTTGGCTGGATTCCACCCATGACGAAACTTTCCACCTCACGGAATTGGAGCTCCAGTCCATGGATTCCGAGGTGTGGGACAAACTGAACCAAGGAATGCATTCCAAGAAGGACGTTCCCATGTACCGCACCTTTCTCCGTTACGCAGCAGGGGTTGCATTAGCTGCTGGCCTTGTTTCGGCTTCTTTTTGGTCAGGATATAGCATGCGACCCAAAGCCCTAACCGGGACTGCAGTAAAAGACAGCCATACGGCCTCGACTATAGACAATATGCTCTACCTGAGCAATAATCCGGGCATCTCCAAAAGGGTTTCTGCCAACAGTTGCGAACTACGCTTTCAGGGAGTGTTAAGGGTGTATAATAATTCCCCTTCTCCAAAGCTGGTAACCTGTGGTGGAAAGACCCTCTCCGCTTCTCCCGGCAAGGCCACCTATTACCTCAACACCAAGCTTCATGGCTTTAGGGAAATCAATATGCAATCTGGTGAAATGCTGTTTTATGAAAACCAACTTAAGAAATCTTCCATTAGTATATGCGTCTAATGATTAAAAGAAGCCTCCTTCTTATATTACTCCTATACCAGGCGCTGCTCCAGGGAAATGCCCAAGACCATTCTACTACATTGATCGGGACGGTGCACTTAGAGAGCGGTCCTCCCCTTCCTGGCGTGATCATCAGAATAGAAGGCACCCAACTGGGATCCATATCAAATGAACATGGCCAGTTTGAGATTGATGGTATCAGTCCGGGAACATACACCGTATCCTGTCAGGCCATGGGCTACGCCCCGCAAAGCAAGGAAGTCAATTTCATTCTGGGCAAGGCCGTTTCCCTTGACTTTTACATGACCGAAAGTGCCCAGCAACTAGGTGAAGTGACTGTGATGGGCAAAACCGAATCGACCTTGCTACGGGAATCCTCCAAGGCAGTCACGGTAGTAGATACCAAAGAAGCAAAACTCCAAACGGCCGATCTCGGTGAAGTGCTCAACACCGTATCGGGCGTAAATGTACGACGATCGGGAGGGTTGGGCTCGGAAAACCGTTTTTCCCTCAACGGCCTCACTGATGACCAAATCCGCTTTATGCTGGACGGCATACCGTTGGACATTATGGGCTATAGCTCCGGAATCGCCAATGTGCCTGTAAATTTAATTGAGCGGGCAGAAATCTATAAAGGAGTAGTCCCCGTAGATCTGGGAGCCGATGCACTTGGAGGAGCCGTGAACCTGGTATCCAATGGCAGCAGCGACATTAGCCAAGGGGCCGTATCTTATCAGGTAGGTTCCTTTGGCACCCAACGGGTCTCACTGGAGGCACAGCGTAAAACCAATGCAAAAGGGTTCTTTGTTCGTGGTAGCGGTTACTATGACTACGCGAAGAACAATTACCTCGTAGATGTGGAAATTGTGGGAGACGGGGGAAAACTGCACGATGCTACTGTGCCCCGGTTTCACGATTCATACCGAAGCTACGGCCTACGGGGAACGGTTGGCCTGGCAAACCAAAAATGGGCAGATGAAATTTCATTGGAGGCTTTTGCCAACCACACTGCCCGGGATATCCAAAACAACAACGTCATGTCCATTGTTTACGGAGAGGTTACCAGCCAGAACACCAACCAAGGTGCCTTGTTGCGCTATCGAAAAGAAATCGCCAAGCGCCTTCGCATCAACTTTGCCAGCGGATATACCTATGACCAGGTGCACTTTTTAGATACCAGTCGGTACATCTATACCTGGACAGGAGATGTGGTCAGGGAAGCAAACGGGGCACCAAGAGAACGCTCCCCGGGGGAGCTCGGACAAGCAACCGACCGCCTCATATGGGACCATAATACCTATGCACGGCTCAGTATGGAGTATCAACTGGGAGCAAGGCACCTTTTACGGGCTTCCTCGGCCCCCACCTATGTCTCCCGGTCTGGTAACGAAAGATGGAACGAAGAAGATGAAACCATCGACCCACTCCATGAGATAAACACGCTGTTTACATGGGTAAACGGACTAGAACACCGCTTCAACTCGGCTGATGAAAAATTGGAAAACAGCTTCTTTGTTAAGCATTATTTCCAAGCTGTCCGCGCAGAAGAGCCTACGTCCACCCTTGGAGTCACCAGAAACATGGACCGGGAGTCAAACAATTTTGGTATTGGTAACAGTCTTCGCTTTCACTTGCATCCACGGTGGATGCTAAAGGCATCCTACGAATGGGCCACGCGATTGCCACGGTCAGGAGAGATTTTTGGCAACGGCAGGTTGATTCTGCCCAATCTTTCCTTGAAGCCTGAAAGAAGCCATAATGCTAACCTGGCCATTCATTTCTCCAGTTCCCAGGACGCTCATGAATCGTGGAAGCTTTCCTTAAATGGATTTTTGCGCGGCACCGACCAACTTATCTTACTATTGGGTAATAATGAGGTTTTCAGCTATCAGAACGTTTTTGCAGCCCGGTCGCTAGGTGTTGAATTCAACGGGTCTTGGCAGTCTTCCAACAAACGTCTGCAGGTCACCGCCAACACCACTGTTCAGGATTTCAGAAACCAAAGCTCAAAGGGAGATTTTGGCCCTTATGCAGGAGATCGCATCCCCAATAGGCCCTATTTCTTTATCAATAACAGTGTAGGCTATCATTTCCCAGAGCTGTTTACCAATGGAGGGAATCTGCACATATTCCTTAAAAACCGTTATGTCCACGAGTTTTACAAGGGCTGGGAAAGTGTGGGGCTAAAGAAATTCAAGGCCATTATCCCTACACAATTTATCCAACATGCAGGCGCCACTTATCAAATGCCCCTAAAAGGACTACAAACTTCCCTGACCGCAGAGGTCCACAACCTCACCAATTCGGAGGTCTATGATTTCTTTGGCGTCCAAAAACCGGGAAGGGCCTACTATTTGAAATTGACCACCTCATTTTAAACCAATAAATGTTCATTTAATCAATATGTATAAAATGTATTTATCAATGACAAACAAAAGTAACGTAGCCTCCCGCTACAAAAACCAATTTATTCGTCTATTTGCGGTAATGCTCTCGCTTGCCGTATTTTCCTGTAACGAAGATGAACCCGAAAACAATGGTACCGATCCCGAAGAAGGAGGCGATCTCTATGCTATATTTTACCGGGTAAACACTCCTGATGGGAGATTGCATTATACCACGCTGGTCGAAGACCTGATGACCAGTGAAGTGGATCCCTCCAATGCCATCGAAACTTCCGGCAATGCTCGGTTTTTCGCTCCTGAATCCAAAAATTACTTTACCATTGCCGACCCTGCAGACTACAGCTTCACCCGTTATGACATCACAGAGGACAACGAAATTTGGGAAGGGGATCGTTTCTCCATGGCCAATGAAGGGGTGACCGATCTTCAAAACCGGAACATTTTCCTCAGTGAAACAAAAGCTTATTATATCGACTACACCCAAGGACAGATCATCGTTTGGAATCCTGAGGACATGTCCATCACCAAATCCTTTGATCTCCCGGAACAACTGCGGGACGGCTATCAGGGGTATTGGGTGTCCATGCCATTTGATGAATTCCAGATTGTAGGCAACCGTCTTTATATTCCAGCCGGATGGCTCAATTGGGATAACGAAACTTATCTCGACAAAACAGGCCTGGCCATCGTTGACATCGAAAATGATGCCGTCATTTCCTATGCTGAAACGGACAGGTGCCCCATGGCGGTCATGCCTGCCATCATGGAAAATGGGGACGCCTATTATGGCACCAGCTACTACCTGCCATTTGCCACAACATCCAGAGAAAAAGAAGACTGTGGATGCATCCTAAAAGTGGAAGCCGGGGCTGATGGCTTCGATGAGGATTATGATCCCAATTACATGGATCAAATCGAAGGCTATAGTGTGGGTATTTCTTTGGGCAAGTCTCCTAAAGAAAATCATGGATACGTAAGGGTATTGGACACCGAAAAACTGGCTTGGTCTCCCGAAATGGACGGAAGGGACTATTATAGCTTAAGTTGGTTTACCTACGAAATTAACCTTCCCGAACAAACGGTCGTGGGCAAAGCCGATCTACCATATGCAGGATCATATGTGGGGTCGCCTTACGTTATCGATGGCCAAAACTATAGCAGTATTTCAGATGAAGACGGTAATACTACCATTATCCGATATGCTCCTGATGGATCCTACACAGAAGGTATTTCTCTTCCAGGTTCACTGATGGGCATTCAGAAAGTAAGGTAGGGAATTTCCTGTCAACACATGAAATTCAAAAAAACCATAGGAAAGATTCACCTCTGGCTCGGATTAACTTCCGGGCTAGTGGTGTTTATTGTGGCCATTACCGGCTGTCTTTGGGTATTCCAGGACGAAATACGTCCTTTGGTTTACCAAGACAGGATGTATATCGATCCACCCTCAGGGGACAATGACCGAATGCCCCTGACCGCACTGGTCAAAGCTGCTGAAGAAGCCATGGGCAATGGATATTCCGTGGAAAGGGCCTATTACCCTACCGCCGAAAATGAAACCGTCTATATTCAATTCAGAAAGTTCAATGAAGGCGCTGAAGATACCGTGCTCTGGTACGGAGATTATATCGATTACTATTATAAAGTATTTCTCAATCCGTACACCGGAGAAGTGGTCAATATTGAAAACACCAAGTGGGAGTTTTTCAATGTTGTCCTGTGGGCACATTTTACCCTCCTTCTGCCCTATTCCATTGGCCACGAAGTGGTGGGTTATGGCATACTGGTATTCGTGATCATGTTGATCACGGGATTGGTACTTTGGTGGCCAAAAAACCGGCCTGCTGCCAGGCAACGGTTCTGGTTCCGCTGGAAACAGACGACCCGATGGAAGCGCAAAAACTATGACCTTCACAACATCCTTGGGTTTTATGCGCTGGTCTTTGCCCTTGTGATAGCCGTTACCGGATTGGTATGGTCCTTTGATTGGGTAAGTGAAGGAATCCAATGGGTAGCCAATGGGGGAAAGTCCATAAAAGCCGACCACAAACATCCAAAAATTACCTTTACCGAACCGGATCAAGATCAAGTATTTGATGCCATAATGACCAAGATGGTTGGCAGGCATCCCGATGCCCACTATTTCTACATCAGGTTCCCACGTACAAAGGACAGTCCTATGTCCATCAATGCGACCATGGGGGAACATGGCTATGGAAACTATATCCGATACCTTATGCATCCCTACACCGCTGAAATTATAGAAGAATCACGTTTCGAGAACCTTAACAATGGGGAAAAGGCCGTTGAACTTAACTATCCGATCCATGTGGGCAGTATCTTGGGAATACCAGGCAAAATTTTAGCGTTTCTGACCAGTTTGGTAACAGCAAGTCTTCCGTTAAGCGGATGCCTTATATGGCTGGGGAGAAGGCGAAAAAAGAAGCGTAAACCTTCCGGATCGAAACAATCTATACAAAGATCATCGCCGCTGGCCTCTCCTTCACAGCTACAAAAGCACTTTCAATGAATGGAACCCAACATTCGGACGGTACGCACAATCCCTGCATGTCCGGTTACCTGTGGCAAATACTGACCGGATCCGGCCAAGGCCAACCAGAAACCTGGGCCAAACGAGTTCCATTCCGGCATATCCTTTTTTGGTTTGATGTATCCTTAAAAAATATAATCCAGGATGTATTCCCATCGCTCCAATTTGGGATCAATGCCGTTTAGTTAAGAAGATTTTCCAATACGGATCGTCCATTGAGAGCGTTATGATTTTAATCCATGGCCTTTTAAAATATGTACAAAATGGATTTCCAATTGACTACCCTCATTTCTTTCCTAAAACCATTTTTTAAAAACGTAATCGTGTTCTATAATGCCAATATGAGAGCGGCTTTATTATTATGAAGTGCTATATTGATTTAAAAAGGATTACTTGCCGATACAAAAATTATAAATAACGGATTATCAATTATTTAAACGCAACCAGCTACAGTATCGATACAAGTATAAAACATACTTTTAAAGTAGCGAAATTCCAGTGAATTTCCCTAAGGTTTTTTCTGATTTTTACCATTTTTTTCCGATATCATAATATTTGAAATTGGAGAGATTATTAAATGTAGAAATATCGGATAATAACTTATTAAGATATTATCCGATATTCGTTTGCTTGGGTGGGCCGACACAAACTTTTCTCGAACCGGTTTTATGGACATTTGGAGAGATATTTTTGGGATGATGAATAAAAAAAGGGCCCTAAAGCCCTCTCATATCGGCAAATGAATAGTACCCTTCCGCAGTGATGATGATATGGTCCATTACCAGCAAATTCAACAATTTACCAGCCTTGACCATTTTCTCGGTAATGCGGTTGCCCTGGTCACTGGGGCGAAGGGTTCCGGAAGGATGGTTGTGGGCAAGGACAATGCCCGATGCCGATGCCTTCATGGCCGCTACAAAGATCACCTTCAGCTCCACCACGGTACCGCAGGTTCCACCAGAAGAGGCGTTGACAATGCCCAGTATCCGGTTTGCCCTGTTGAGCAAAACCACCTTGAACTCTTCGATAAATTCCAGTTTTGATGGGTCCCAATTGGCCCTGATCACTTTCGCAGCACCTTGGGAGGAAACGATCTGCGGCTTATCTGACATCTTGGAATTGGGGCGGTAGCTTAAGGTAATTTCGGTAACTTGGCTGAGGACGGTGTTATTGTTGGTATCCGTTACAATTCATGTTTAAGGTTAGAACTTAATTATGGAACCCCTACAGCTTGAGGGCAAACAAGGCCAAACCCTATATTAATATTTGGAGATATTGGCGTCATGGAAGACAAAGATCCTTAGACGAAATGGAGTCATCTTTTGATACATCCAGTTTTCCATTTCAGGTTCCTGCGAGCGACCAGTTTATAGAAAAATCACGGTAGGATTCCCCCAATTGTTATGAAAATTAGTTGTAAATCATTTTCCTGTGTTCATCCTTTTATCTGGGGTTAAATTCTCACCTTACTTGGTAGCATTAGGAGCCCTTCCATGGACCTAGTGTGGTTGCCAATTAGGAAAGCTGGATTATGTTATTTTTTTCCAAGTCTTAAAAACCCGGCTCTAATTTCCAGCCGGCGAATAATGCCCTGAAAAAAAGATAGCTTTTTTGACCAGGATAAAATTAGCAATAAACAAATCGGCCAGCTTACCGGTGACATATATCTTTGGTTTGCTGGCCGATAGCCTAGTGTCAAAATTGACTTTAGTGAAGTTTTAATTTATCGTGGTTACAGACCACTATTCCTTGGGATAGACCAGGTCAAACCTGTCCAGCTTCATGACCTTATCCCATGCGGCCACAAAATCCCTAACGAATTTTTCTTTGGCGTCATTGGCAGCGTAAACTTCTGCCAAGGCCCTGAGCTCCGAATTAGAGCCAAAGATCAGATCAGCCCTGGTGGCCGTATAGCGAACTGCTCCGGTATTTCTGTCCCTGCCCTCAAACACCTCTTTGGTATCGTCCACTGGAGACCACTCCGTGCGCATGTCCAGCAAGTTTACGAAGAAATCGTTGCTCAGCACTTCCTCGTTTTCATTGAAAATCCCATGTTTACTGCCATCGAAATTGGCATTCAGGGAACGCATACCGCCTACCAATACGGTCATTTCCGGAGCAGTCAACGTCAGTAACTGGGCCTTGTCCACCAGCAGCTCTTCAGTGGATAAGGTATATTGGGTTTTGAGATAATTTCTAAAACCATCTGCCATCGGCTCCAATACGGCAAAGGATGCTACATCCGTCTGCTCTTGGGTCGCATCCATTCGCCCTGGCACAAAAGGGATCGCTACCTCGTAACCTGCATTGGAGGCCGCCAATTCTACCGCAGCATCTCCCGCCAGTACGATCAGGTCGGCCATTGACACCTTTTTGGCACCATGGGAAGCATTGAAATCGGTTTGGATCTTTCCGTATACGTCAAGCACTTTGGCCAATTGCCCAGGGTTGTTTACTTCCCAATCCTTTTGTGGAGCAAGGCGAATTCTAGCCCCATTTGCCCCTCCCCTGCGGTCCGATCCGCGGTAGGTAGATGCAGAAGCCCAGGCAGTGGCAACCATTTCCCTGAGGCTCAGTCCTGAGCTTAGCAGGGCTTCTTTCAATTGGGAGATATCACCATTGTCTATCAAAGGATGATCGACCGCCGGAATGGGATCTTGCCAGATCAAATCCTCTTGAGGTGCCTCGGGGCCCAAATAGGTAGTTTTGGGTCCCATATCCCTATGGGTAAGCTTAAACCAAGCCCTCGCAAAGGCCTCATTGAATGCCTCAGGGTTTTCATAGAATTTCCGGGAGATCTTTTCGAAACTTGGATCAAACCTCAGCGAAAGGTCCGTGGTAAACATGGTAGGTTTGTGCCTTTTGGTTTTGTCAAACGCATCCGGCACGGTCATATCGGAATCCTTGGCCACCCATTGATGGGCTCCTGCAGGGCTCTTGGTAAGTTCCCATTCGTTTTCAAACAAGCTGACAAAAAAGAGGTGGCTCCACTGGGTAGGAGTAGGTGTCCAAGTCACCTCCAGTCCCGAGGTGATGGCATCGGCACCTTTACCGGATTTATACTTACTTTTCCATCCAAATCCCTGCTCCTCGATACCCGCTGCTTCGGGATCCTTGCCCACATGATCGGCTGGGCCAGCACCGTGCGCTTTACCTAGGGTATGTCCCCCGGCAATCAACGCCACGGTTTCCTCTTCGTTCATTCCCATCCTTCCAAAGGTTGCCCGGATATCGTCGGCAGCCAGTAGCGGATCGGGATTACCGTTTGGTCCTTCTGGATTTACATAAATCAATCCCATCTGAACTGCCGCCAAAGGATCTTCCAGTTCTCTGTCCCCAGAATAACGTTCCTCGTCACTGAGCCATTTTTTCTCAGCGCCCCAATAAACATCTGTTTCTGGCTCATAGGTATCTTCCCTTCCCCCAGCAAAACCAAACGTCTCAAACCCCATGTCCTCAAGGGCCACGTTTCCTGTTAGGACCATGAGATCAGCCCAGGATATTTTATTCCCATATTTTTGTTTAATCGGCCATAGTAGGCGCCTTGCCTTGTCCAAATTGGCATTGTCCGGCCAACTGTTCAGTGGAGCGAACCGTTGCTGACCGGAGCGTGAACCGCCACGGCCATCACCTGTACGGTAGGTTCCGGCACTATGCCAGGCCATTCTGATAAACAGTCCTCCATAGTGGCCGAAATCTGCCGGCCACCAATCCTGTGAATCCGTCAATACCTTATGAATATCACTCTTCAAGGAATCGTACGCCATGCTATTGAAGGCTTGGATATAATCAAAATCTTCTTCCATCGGATCTGAAAGGGAAGAATGCTGTCTCAGGATACTTAGGTCCAGTCTGTTTGGCCACCAATCGCTGTTCTCGGTAGCTTTTATTTTTTTTGTGGCGCCGGAATGTCCATCGGCGGTTGGTTCTTCGCCTTGGTGACCTTGCTGGCAGGATATTGCCAACAATCCCAAGACAACCAAAATTAAAAATGGTAATGCCTTTTTCATCGCTGTCTAATTTTAATATTACGTTTATGATACAATATTAAGGGCAAAAATTGTTTTGACAGCAATAAATGCAATTGATAGTTTTTATAATACGATAGATAAAATCTATCATAATTTTATGAATTTTAAAGGTTTTTGCGCACTACTAATTCATAAAAAAATTCCCGGAATGACTCTCCAATTGTAATGAACAGGTCCTTTTGATATAGTCTAACCTTATTCCTGCTAATGTTCTCTATCTGGTCAATGGAGACGATATAGGATTTATGGATACGGATAAATCCCTTGGAAAACAAACTCATTTCATAATGCTTTATCGAGTTTAGCGTCAGAACTGGATGCTCTTCATTTATCAAATGGATTTTTACGTAGTCCTTGTATCCTTCGAAATAAGAAATATCCTTTAGGTTTATTTTGATGGTGCTATGCTCCACCTTCACGAAAATAAAACCAGGCTGTTCTTTTGGTTGTGGAATTGCGTCGGATAGGGAAGTTTTGGGTTCCTTTGCCAAACCAGAATGGTTGAGGACTTTACTGACTGCCTGAAAAAAACGGTCAAAACTAATGGGTTTGAGCAAATAATCAATGGCATTGATTTCAAACCCTTTTACGGCATACTCACTGTACGCCGTAGTAAAAATCACCTTCGGTTTATGCGGTAGGCCCTCATAGAATTTTATCCCATTGATATCAGGCATATTGATGTCCAAAAATATAAGATCCACCTTATTTCGCATGATACTGTCCATGGCCTGGATGGCCGTATTGAACTTTCCCTGCAGGGTAAGCATGGGGATCTTGGAAATATAATCCTCCAGAATATCCAGGGCCAATGCTTCGTCGTCAATAATTATACAATTAATGTTCATTTCCTGATGGTTAAAAAACTTTTGAACGTACTGTTTTCATAAATTTGTTTAAAGCTGTGTTTTTTAGGGTATAGCAATTCCAATCGCTTCTTTAAATTGGCAATGCCCAACCCTTCCCTATTCGTATTGGTAAGCACCCCATCCTTTTGTTTGCTAACACTATTGATCACGGAAAGCAAAATCTCTTTGTCATTTTCTACCATGGATATCATTATGAAAGATGGGGCCATATAACTGATCCCGTGCTTAAACGCATTTTCTATCAGGGTTATAAATAGCAGCGGCTCTATCGGAAACTGCCCATGTGTAATGGAAAATGAACAGTTTATTTTCGGGGCGATTTCGGGATGGTATTTCAGTTTTTCCAAACTCACATAGTTTTTTATAAACGTGACCTCCTGCTCCAAGGTAACCTTATCCTTACCCGATTCATAGAGTACATATCGCAGCATATCAGATAGCAGCAGGATGGCCGGTGTCGTGTCCTCGGATTTCTTTCTTGCAAGAGAATAAATATTATTCAAGGCATTGAACAAAAAGTGGGGATTCAGTTGATTTTTAAGAAAATTTAATTCCTTGATGATCTTTTGTTTTTCGAGTTCTTCGTACCTCTTCTTTTCCTTTTCAAATTGTAAAATGAGTTCAATGCTGGTACCGAGACCCATGATCATCAAAAAGCGGATAAGCTCGGGCATAAAAAAGTGGAAGCTAAATCGTGGTTTATTAAACTCCTCCTGTCCATTTAAGGGGCCTTGACGAAACATCCCTGGGGGAGCTTCCCTAAAATATTGGTTAAGCCAAATAAAAACAGCCATAAACCCCAGCAAAAAAAGGGTGTACTGCAGGTATTTGCTATTCAGGATAAAGCTCGGAATCAGCCAAACGACATTGATCACGTAAAAAAACAGCAGACTTATATTGGTAATGCTGAAATAAAACAAGGACACCGGTCTATTATTGGTCCCTGTCAAAAAAGAAAGTGCTGGGGACATGATGATCCCCAGTACCAATAGGTGAATGATCACCTTCAATAAACCCCTTTGCTTTATTTTGAGCATTTTTTATTTCAATATATCAATCCTCTTCGTCGTAATCAACAAATGGATCCAATTCCCATATATCATCAAATCGCAAACTGGAACTCTTACCAAGCAGGACATAAGCACGCTCTCCATTTATGGAAAAAGCAGAAGCCCCTGTCCTGAAGGTGCCCTCATAATCTGTTTTTTCTGCCCAACTGTCCGTATATGGGTGGTATTCCCAGGTACTGCCGATAATGGAACCCCTGTTTCCCACAGTGATATAGCCATACTCCCCAATGGTAAATGCGCTGCCATTGGAACGGTATATCAGATAGTCATCATCGTAATCCAAGTCTTCTTTTTGGGTCCACTCTAAACTGTTGCCGTCCAGTGCCCATAAGTCAAATTCATAGGATCCATTATTGATTCCAGTACAAACATACGCTATGTCATTAATGACAAATGCCACTGCTCCTTGTCTTTTGGCACCTCCCATGCTAAATATCTGCTGCCAAGCATCGGAAGCAGGATCATATTGCCAAAAATCCTTCTGCTCGCTCCCGTCATAGCCGGTGCCGATATACCCTTTCCCAGTCAGGGAAAAACCAACCGCGTCGTATCTGGCCGTCCCTCCAAATGATGCCACTTCCTTCCAGGTATCGGTAGCTGGGTCATACTCCCAAAAATCATTCAATTTGTCCGTACCATCATACCCTGTGCCGACATACCCTTTTCCGTCAATCGAAAAGGCTACTGCATTACTTCTGGCGGTTCCTGGGAAATCCCCTTTTCTTTCCCAATAATCCCCTTCGGCATTATATTCCCAAAAGTCATTTAAATATTCATCTCCGGTGTAGCCTCCCATGACGTAGGCCTTATTTCCAATCGAAAAAGCTGCTGCATGGGACCGGTTGTCCCCATCAAAATACGACCTTCTGATCCAGTTCCCCTCTGATGGTTGTTCCTCTGCATCCGAACAGGAAAAGGTGAGCAATAATCCAAATAATGGAATAATGTAGTTTAATAAGTTCTCTTTACGCATTGTTTCTCAATTTAATGGTAGATATGTGATGTCTATTTTGATTTTTTGTTCTCCTGAAATATTCGAGAATAAAAGCCCCGAGGCCTGCAGTGTGCTGGTGGATGACGGAACCGAAATCCACAGGGCGTCTTGGTTGTTGATCCCCTTGGAAAGCTTATAATCTATGAAGTCTTTCACGGGAATTTCATAAAATGTCTTTTCCTGAAATTGTTCATCCCATGACGTCAGGGATGTGCTTCCCATTTGTTGGATAGGGAGGTTTTTCTTGTCCACTATGCTGCTATTGATCGCAGTGACGGGCGTATTAAAATACCTGTCATATGTATTTGGCTTCAATGGGAGCCTAAGGCTGGCCGTGGTGATGTAATAATCATCGGCCAGTTCCAACAGCTCATGGATATTGGGCAGCTCTATCCGAATGGATGCCCCCATAAGTATATCTGCCATGACAGCCCCTTGGGCATCCTCTCGGGCGATATTTTCATATGGTGATGGAGATGAAAAAAACTCAGAACCCCGATCGACTCTTAAATGTGTGAATTTTTCATTCCCGAGATTTACGGGAAGTCTCAGCGTTTTGGCCCCTTCATCCAGATCACTGGGAATACGATAATAAAATCCCACATAGGACTCCTCTGAAAAGCTCACCAAGGGACTGTTGTCCGCCGTAGTGAGCATTAAACCCCTAAATAAGGCCTCAAGGTTTTCTGTGGACTCAAAAGGGCCGTCATTGTCCTTCCCCAAACCAAAAAGATCATTCCCAAAGGATGGTGATAAGGTTATGGTCAAGGAATCCTTATGGGGAAGAATACGGGATGGCACCGTCACCATGGGCTGTGCGGCATGACCAAACTGCTGAAAGCTGAAAATATTGCCATCATCATTGGCCTCCAGTTCTTCGGTCAGTTCATACACGGAAATGTCAAAGCCCGGAAGTGTATCGTAGTGGTAGGTCTCATAAAACAGTACCAGGACAGTGGAGTCCAAAGTAGCCTCATCATCAATCTTGGTTCCCGAACTTACCCCAAACTGTAAATAGGGTTCGGCATGGATTTTTCCCCGAAAATTGTCCTCGTGATGCCCAAGCATAAAGGAACTGAGGCCATTGGTGACCAACGAATCATTAAAATAGGTAAACAATTCAATATCCGTGTATTCTATCAACTGAAGTTCCAGCTCATCACTGTCGATCACCACTTGGGAGTCTGTAAGGTTCTCGTTTTGAAAACAGCCAGTTAGCATAAGCATGTAAAACAAGAAATATTTAGGTGTCTTTTTTATCATATACCGACCTTGAAGGGGCTATTTAATTCAACTAATTATGGACACAAAGCAATGGAAAAAGTTAAGGCCCATGTCTGAAAAATAGACTTACCGTGCATTTTTATCGATGAAACCTTCCTATCGCTCTTTGTACTCCTGCAGGAAGGTTTTCTTTCCACTAATAAGGATTATTTATGGCAGCCGAGAGCTTGTAGTGAATTTTCACCCGTTGGTCTATAAATCCGAAAACCGTAATTCAAACACTATACATTTCAGGAAAATTTCAAATTTATGCATGGCATTTTAAGGATACTTTGTAGTAGTGTTTGTTTTCTGATTTTTCAGGGTGAGCTGTTTGCCCAGCGTGGTGATGGCTCACTTTTCTCTTCCCATGGAGTAGGATTATTATCGGAAAACAACTTCGGGCAAGCCGCCAGGCTATCCGGAAGTGGGGTCGCCGCACGGTCTCCCTATTTTCTGAATTACCTGAACCCTGCCAATGGCACAAGTGTCACTGCCTATAATTTTATGGCCGATGCACAGATTGACTATAAATTGATGAACATCCGGACTTCCTCGGAAGAAATTACCATAAACCGGACCAACCTGAGCTTAGTCTCCCTGTGGTTCAGGACATCCCGAAAGTCCGCCCTTAATTTCGGCCTCATGCCGATGACCAGCGTCGATTACAGTTTTGTGGAAGAAACCTATTTTGCGGGTTCAGCCATCCCTTTTGACAAGTACATCAAGGGGTACGGAAACATCAACAAGGTGTTTGTCAACTATGCTTTGGACATCACGCCCCGCCTGACGCTTGGGGTGAGGCCATACTTTGCCTTTGGCCATATCAACCATGAGAAATATTACGATACCGATCAGGTTACCAGCGGATCAATAGCAGGCTTCACCATGAACGAACGTGATAATTATAAGGGTGTAGGGCTGGATGCCGGTGTCCAATATGTGGCATTCAAAAAGGGAGACAAACAACTAATCATTGGAGCTACTTATGAAGCGCCTACCAAATTGACCGTCACCCCAACCTCCATGGCCTACCTCAACGAAACGGATTCGGTCCTTTATGAAATTTCCGGCACGGGAACCAGTGCCCGGTTAGGCAATACGTTTAAGGGAGGTCTCGCATTCCAAAATAAAAAATGGCTGATCGCGGCAGATTACAGCTATAAGATGTTTTCCACGGAATGGGAGGAATACACCAATAGCCATAGGTTTAGTTTGGGCGCAGAAATATCGCCCGATTTCTATAGCTACAAACTCCTTAACAGAATGAACTTCTCCGCTGGCCTCTTTTACGATAGTGGCTATATAAAATCAGGAAATACACCTGTGGATGTAAAAGGCGCAAGCTTGGGTTTCGGATTTCCCATACAGGGATTCACCAGGATTAATTTATCATACCAATATCAGGAGACAGGTTCAGTCTCCCTGTTAGCTAAAGAAGTCACCCATGGCCTTACACTCAATCTAAACATCGCAGATATCTGGTTTCAAAAACCGGTCTATAAATAATTAACTATTGAAAATGTCCTTACTCTATTTGATTCTAATGTACTTGGTACGGCCTGTTCCTGATGAATATTCACATGCCGTAATCACTATCGACAATGTGGACCTGTCTTTGGGAGGCAATATTAAAATCCAGGTTTTTGATGAACTTACAGTTGTTAATTCGGAAGGGATGGCACCTATCTTAGAAAAAACGATAACTGCCAATGTAGAGGATTTACCGGTAAGACTGGACCAATTGCCCATTGGGGAATACATGATTGCGGTATTACATGACAGTAATGGGAACGGAAAACTGGATTATTCCATTTTTGGAGTTCCAAAGGAAGGTTATGCCTTCTCCGGCCAGTTTTCCTGTAGCTTAAAATCTGCCGGTCCAAAGCTACACATGATCCACCTGACGGAAGGACTGCAACATATCAGGATGCATTTATGTTATTGATTCCTCAAGGATATGCAGCCTGCTTCCTGCGGAGGTAATTTACAAATTAACATGGACCTTGGATAAATCAGTTCTAATAAACAGTTGCAGGAAGTATTCCTACCAAAACAACAATGGCCAATGGTTTTAGCAAGATAATGACAAAGGCACTTTAAAAATTTAACATAACGATCCATGGAAAAAAGAAGGTTCTTAAAACATTTAGGGCTTAGCAGCTTGACCCTACCATTTATCACATTTTGCACTGAAAATGGAGCCCCTGAAACAGGTGATGATACGGAAAATAGTACTGGAGACGGTTCATGTACCATCACTGCGACAGAAACAGCAGGCCCCTTCCCTACACATTCACCCTCATCTCTTCAGCGTATGGACATCCGTGGTGACCGTACGGGCATTGACCTCGACATCGAAATCACCATCCTAAATGGCAATGAAAGCTGTACGCCCATGGAAGGAGCGATGGTAGATATCTGGCATTGTGATAAAGACGGAAACTATTCCGAATATGGAGGAACGGGCATGCAACAAGAAAATTATGCTGATCAACATTTCCTTCGGGGACGACAGGTTACCGATGCCAATGGAAAAGTTGCTTACACCTCCATTTTCCCTGGGTGGTACCAAGGCAGGGCCACCCATATTCATGTACACGTTTACAGTGCGTCCAATCAATCATTATTGGTAACCCAGATTGCCTTCCCAGAAGGGACTGATAGTGCTGTAAACCAAGTAAACGCCTCCAGTGGGGAAGGATACACCAAAGGCATGAACGGGTACACCTCTAATGCAAGGGATAATGTATTCAGCGATGGAGTAGAAACCGAAATGTCCATCCTCTCAGGAAGCATTGACGAAGGATATAGTTTAACACACCGAATTGTAGTGCGTGGACAATGAACGGTGAGTCTTGGCCGCTGCAAAGAACACTTTCAGGTCTACCACGGTTCCGCAGGTTCCACCGGACGAGGCGTTGACAATGCCCAGCACACGGTTAGCCCTGTTGAGCAAAACCACCTTGAACTCTTCGATAAACTCCAGTTTTGATGCGTCCCAATTGGCCCTGAGCACTTTGGGAGGAAACAATCTGCGGCTTATCTGACATCTTGGAATTGGGGCGGTAGCTCAGCGTGATTTCGGCTACTTGGCTGAGGACGGCGTTGTTGTTGGTATCCATAACATTTCATGTTTAAGGTTAGAAATTAATTATGGAAGCCCTACAGCTTGAGGGCAAACAAGGCCAAGTGGCAACGGAATAAAGGAGGGCACGGTGGGAAGCACTGTGTTTATGCCGTAAGCTCATGGCTGCCCTGCAGCCCTAAAGCTAACTTTGTGGAGTGACCAATGTACAACCCCTCTCCCATTTTTCGAAAAGAAAGAAAGGCTAATTAGAATAAAATGAAAGAACGGTACTATTACCGTGGGTGTTAATTGTGGGTAACTTTTGGGAAGTTATCCACTGTTCACGCCCCACTTAACCTGTGTTACAAAAGTGACTCCGCATTTCACTTCTTAGTAAAACATGCCCTGAAGGCAAGAAAGTATCCAGAACCCTTCCCTAACAAGCCTTGGTTAATTGTAGAAAAACTTTATCGGGAATTGAAAAGGTCAACGTTACCAACTGGAAATCAATAGTATCGTCAACAAACGATCAACTTTGCCGACTGGTCAAATAGAAAACCTCACTACCTCCTTTCTGGAGGATGTCATCCTGAAGTAAAAAATAAAAGCTTAGGACGAAGTAGTGAACTCAGACCTATAAAGAAGGTCTAAAAATAACGGGGACTGTTCGACAAGCTATATTCTTAAAGACAGTCCCTGCTATTTTTTACCAGTTCTATCGCAATCGGTAAGCCGAATTACTATCGGCCATTTTCACTCCTTACCTTACATTCCATTCCCTACTCCAATGATAATGATCCCTATCACCATACAGGCCAAGCCCGCATACAGGAAACCCTTCGCTTTAGATGAGGCCCCTATCCATTCCTTGGTAATCAATCCACTGATAATAGCCGTGGCCACACTACTGGTATTAAAGATGGCATAGCCTACCGAATTACCTGCATCACCTAAGAGATAAGCAGCATAAGCAAAAATAGCAGAGGCGGCATAATGAAACACCGCCATTACCAAAATCAACAGGAAATTCTTTGAAAGGTGAGGCGTTTTGAAATCCACCCATGCTTTCTTTTGGGTCAGTTGCCATGCAAAATAGATGGTCATGACGATCCCCCCACTGATAAAAATGGGAAACATCACACAGACAGCGGTAATCCAATCCGCATTTCCTTGCGCTTGACTGGCCTCATGTAAATACGGTCGGCCTACAGCGTTGGCGTAACTAAATCCCGTAGCCAACAAGCCCCCAACAACGGCAATGATAATGCCCACTACGATATTCCCTTTGGTCTGGCCTTCAGCAGCTTCTTGTGCATTCTGGTCCTTTTCCCTGATAATCCCTGCTTTGCCGTTAAATATCACGCCTATCAGTACCACGACAATTCCTGCTATGATATAATAAAGCGAGCTCTGGTCAGGCAGACCATCTACGGCAAAGGGCAACAAGGATCCAATAAGAATGATGGTACCGATAAAAATAGAAAAGCCCAGAGACAGCCCTATATGATTGATGGCTTTGCCCCACATCATCACGCCTGTACCCCATAAGATACTGGCCAAGCCCATCTTCAGCCAAATATCTCCTGGCATATTTCCGAAGATCTCAGAAAAACCATCAATCAACACCACGGAAGTAATGGTCGGCACCACAAACATGGTGAGCACAAAAAACAAACTCCAGGTATTTTCATACTTAAAATCCTTGGTGAATTTCTCTGGCAATGCATATAATCCCAAAATAAGGCCTGCACTTACGGCCCAAATAATTCCTGCTATCATAATTTTTTCGTTTTAGTAAAGTGAATAGTTATTACCAGTCCAGCTTGAAAGTAGTCTGGCTGGTATAGGTCGTATTGGCTGGCGTGACTGCTCCTGGGGCATTTTCCAAGTTAGGCCCATTGGGGTAAGGGTGAGTTTCGCAACAAAACGCCCGAAATTTCCCAAAGCGGTCGCCATTTTCCCGTGCTAACTGGTCGGAAGTGTACATTCCTGTATAAAAAAGCATCCCCGGCTCCGTGGTAGACACGGTCAGCTTCCTACCCGAAGGTGCATGGGCAATTTCCGCCCTACGAGCCAAGTCCTTGGGCTCGCCAAAAGTAAAATAGTGCTCAAAACCATCCGGCAGATGTCTAAACACCTCATTCATAGGCACCCCATTGCTTATATCGAAAGAAAACCCTGAAACAGAAGCTACTTCCCCTACAGGCACATTAGTGGCATCTGGAACCAAATAATCTTGCGTTTGGATAGCTATCCGGTGGCCTTTGATATCTTCTTCAAAGCCTGAAAGGTTAAAATAAGTATGGTTGGTCAAGCCCAAAGGTGTATCCTTGTCAGGGGTAGCCTTATAAGTAATGGCCAGCTCCTGTTCTTCGGTCAAGTGAAAATGAACGGCAACATCTACGTTTCCAGGATAACCTTCTTCACCATCTTCTACCGCCAGCGATAACACCAGCAAATTACTGTCGGATTGGAGCTCCTTCTCTGACCATATTCTTTTATCAAAGCCCTTTACCCCACCATGAAGGTGATTGGAGCCATCATTGGTGGCTAGCTGGTAGGTCTTTCCCTCTAGGGTAAAAGCTCCATCCTTAATCCTGGAAGCATACCGGCCTACCGTGCTTCCAAAATAGGGGGAATTGGCCTTGTATTCATCACTAAAGTAACTTTCAAAGTTATCAAATCCACATGCCAGTTCTATCCTATTCTCTTCATTGGGTATGGAAATGGACGTCACCGTGGCGCCGTAAGTCATGATTTTTACTTGCATCCCACGGTTGTTTTCCAAGGTATATAGCCATACATCCTGACCTTCATATTGGCCAAATTTTTTCTTTGTGATCATTTGGGTTATTGGTTTGGTTTATAAAAATCAAAAAAAACAGCAACCCTTCTGCCCGAAAGCGTCTAGGCTGCTGACCCCTTAAACTAAATTTGTAAGGGCTTATCTCTAGCCTTAGTGACTGTACCTACCTCATAAGGTGACAGTTTACTCCAGTCAAACTCCACTCCAACCCCAGCTGCGTCTGGAGCTACGGCCATATGATTTTCAATGACCAATGGTCGCGTGGTATATTCATCAATTGGGAAACTGTGCACTTCTAGCCAACCACTGTTTTCTTGGGCTGACACTAAGCTCACATGTAGTTCCTGCATACCATGCGAGCAGGCAGGAATGTTGTAGTCCTTGGCAAGACGTGCTGCCCGTAACCAACCTGTCACTCCTCCACAATTGGATGCATCAGGCTGGATAAAACCCAGTTTTGACTGCTCCATTGCATATTCAAACTCATGAATGGTATGCAGGTTTTCCCCCATTGCCAAAGGGACGTTGGTAGCATCAGCTATCAGGCCATATCCTTTATAATCATCCGGGATGGTAGGTTCCTCAAACCAAAGGATATTGTATTGCTCAAAAGCATTGGAGGCCTTGATGGCCTTCTCCCGGCTCATCGAGTAATTGGCATCCACCATAAACGTAATATCTGGCCCAATAATCTCCCTCACGGCCTTGATCCGCTCTAGGTCTTCTTCCAGGTTTTCCCTACCTATTTTTATTTTCACTGCATTGAACCCCGCCTCCAAATAACTTTTCATATTATCAAGCAGCTTGGGAAGGGGAAACTGCAAGTCGATCCCCCCGCGATAGGCTTTGCATTTATTGTTATGGCCTCCCGCCATCTTCCACAGTGGGGATTCCGCTTGCTTTCCTTTTATATCCCAAAGGGCTATATCAATGGTAGAAATGGCAAAGGAAGCCACTCCCCCGCGGCCCACATAGTGGATATGCCACTCCATAAAATCATAGATCTTATCGATCTCCGTACCATCCATCCCCAGTAGTGCTGGCGCCAGATCATGGTCCACCATTGCTTTGATAGCGTGGCCTCCCTTGCCTCCTGTATAGCTATAGCCGGTTCCTACGCTTCCATCTTCCAGCTTGATCGTGGTGGTAATCAGCTCGAAATGGGTATGATCTCCGTGCTTGGCATCATTGAGCACTTCTGGCAGAGGTACTTGAAACAACCGACATGTAATATCTTTTATTTTACTCATCATCCTCAAACTTTGAATTTCACATAAAAGGTCTTTTTTTCCAGGTACTGCTCGAAACCGTACTTTCCATCCTCACCTCCTGTACCACTCAGTTTGTAACCATTATGGAAACCTTGGTGCTGCTCACCATGTCCCCTGTTTACATAGATTTCTCCAAACTCCAGTTCTTCGTTACATTTCATGATGGTGCTCATATCATTGGTGAAGACCATTGCTGCCAGCCCAAACTCACTGTCATTGGCATATCCCATCACTTGGTCAAAGTCCTTGAATTTTATCACCGGCAAAATAGGCCCAAATGATTCATCATGGACAATACCCATGTGCTGTTCTACATCTGTCAGCACAGTTGGCTCAAACCAATACCCCTTTTCAAACTGGGAGCCTTCTGGCCTTTTCCCCCCTAGGAGCAAGGTAGCACCTTCTGACACTGCCTCTTTCACTAGCTTCTCCATATTGGCCAATTCTTTGGCGTTCACTTTGGGACCCATCTCGGAATCGGGATCCATGGGATCACCTACCTTTATGGCCTTTACCTTATCCATAAACTTCTCCATGAAGGCGTCATAAATATTTTCATGCAAGTACAAACGCTCGTTACAGGTACAAACTTGACCACAGTTATCAAACCGTGAATGCAGCGCCGCATCCACTGCTGCATCGATGTCTGCATCTTCAAAAACGATAAACGGGGCTTTTCCACCAAGCTCCAACTGGACATGGGTAAGGTTTTCAGCAGCAGATTTGGCGATTTGCTGCCCCACGGGTGTACTTCCCGTCATGGTAACCATTTTGGTAATAGGATTGGCGACGAGGGCACCTCCCATCTCCCTTCCTGGACCGGTAATGATATTAAGGACACCAGCCGGCAAACCTACCTTGGAAGCTATATTCCCAAGCTCCAAGGTGGAAAGGGGCGTTTCGGTGGTTGGTTTTACTACGATGGTATTTCCGGCTACCAAAGCCGGCCCAATTTTCCGTCCAGCCAGTGCCAAGGGAAAATTCCAAGCCGTAATGGCCACTACCACACCTCGGGGAATCTTATGAATCCAGATGTGCTCATTCTCATTGTCCGAAGGCACCAAATCGCCTTCTATTCTACGGGCCCATTCGCAGGCATATTCTATAAATGAGGCGGTGACTTCCACTTCCATTTCTGCCACACCGATCAGCTTGCCCTGCTCCTTCACGATCAATTCAGAAAGCTCCTTTTTTCTGGCTTTTATTTCCGCAGCAAAGGCATACAGGTATTCAGCTCGCTGCCTGGCGGGGAGCTTTCGCCATGCCTTCTGCGCACTTTCAGCAGCTTCCAAAGCTCTTTGGGCGTCGTTGGCATCACCATCTTGGACAGTGGCCACCACCGTCTCATCCGATGGATTGATTACTTCGGCAGTTTTTCCAGAAGGGGTATTTACCCATTCTCCATTTATGTATAATTGATAATCTTGCATGTTATTTAGTTTAATGGTTGATTAAAAAACAACAATCACCGGCCCATCCAGCCGCCATCCACTAGCATGATACTTCCATGCATATAAGCTGCAGCTTCCGAACACAAAAATACCACTGGGCCTCCAAAATCCTCTGCTTCGCCCCACCGTCCCGCAGGTATTCTGGAGAGTATGGACTGGGACCGATCAGGGTCATTTCGTAAGGCTTCCGTATTATCGGTACTAATGTATCCAGGTGCAATGGCATTTACATTTACTCCTTTAGAGGCCCACTCATTGGCAAATGCCATGGTCAGCTGGCCGATCGCACCCTTGCTGGCAGCATAACCAGGAACAGTAATACCACCTTGAAAGGTCAGTAGTGACGCTGTGAATACCACTTTCCCGCTTCCTCTGGCCACCATTTCTCTCCCAAACTCCCTCGTCAGGATAAACTGGGCGTTCTGGTTCACTTCTATGACCTTGTCCCACATCTCATCTGGATGCTCGGCTGCTGGCTTACGCAAGATGGTTCCTGCATTGTTGATCAGTATATCTATTTGGGGATGGTCTTTTTTTACAGTTGAAATAAACTGGTAAAGGGACTCCCTATCCGAAAAATCACATTGATACGCAGAGAACTTACGTCCCCTATCTTTGATGGATTTCTCTACATTACTGCCCTCAAGTTCCAGGGAAGCACTTACGCCGACAATGTCCGCTCCGGCATCTGCCAAGGCCTCAGCCATCGCTTTGCCGATCCCTCGCTTACAGCCTGTTACCAAAGCTGTCTTCCCCTTTAGACTGAATTTATCTAAAACACTCATTCGTTCGTTGGTTTATTGGTTTATGTCAATTAGGTATTTCATCCCGGCAGGATTCTGGTCGATCTCATCGAAGATCTCCTGGATCTGTCCCAATCCTCCCACCTTGGTGATGAGTTTTTCGAATGGCACCGCTCCTGAAGCAGCGATATGAAGCGCTTCATCATAATCCTCTTCCTCATAAAGCCTGGCTCCAAGCAATTCAATTTCGGACCAGAAAAACTTAAACAGGTCAACTTCCCTTGGCCCGCCGCCATGTATGGCCACCATGACGATCCTTCCCCGGACATTGACCACTTCGGTCATCGCCTCCACGCCTGGCTTAGAGCCAGAAACCTCAAAGGCGCAGTCGATCATTTTCTCTTCTGTCAGATCAGAAATGGCTGTTTTCAGGTCTTGTTCGATTGGATTCACCACGGTAAAACCAAGCTCCCTCAGCATGCTGATTCGCTTTTCGTTTACTTCGGAAATAATTACATTGGCGCCCTTGTCTTTTAGCACATAGGCAATGAGTGTACCGATGGGACCTCCACCTATTACCAAGGTATTTTCTCCTTGCTTTACCCTACCGATTTTCACATCATGACAGGCCACTGACAAGGGCTCTATAAATGCGCCATGCTTCAAGCTAAGTCCTTCGGGAAGTTTATGAAGTGTATATGCTGGTACTACCCAGTTTTGCTGAAATGCCCCTGCACTATCTATTCCTATAAACTTCAGGTTTTTGCCGACATGCTTATGGCCTTTGTCAAATGGGTGATCTGCTCCGAATCTTAAGGGGCGTACCGCTACCTCATCACCGACCTTGATGTCCGAAACACCTTCACCAACTTCCGCCACAATCGCAGAAGCTTCATGGCCGATCACTTGGGGAGGCCCTACACGCTTGTCCATCACCCCGTGAAAGATGTGTACGTCGGTGCCGCAAACGCCACAGTACTGAACAGAAAGCCTTACTTCGCCTTTACCAGGACTATGTACTGGTGAATCTCCTAAAGTGAACTTTCCTTTTTCTTGATAAAATGCTGCTTTCATAATGTTTTCTACTCGTTCTGTTATTATAAACTAGGTTTAAATCACTCCTATCACTGCCACTGATCGCCATAATGCTAACACATATGTAGCGACACAGAGGCAAGGGAGGATATAATCAGGGATTAAAAGACTTTTTGGCATCGAAGCGCTTGATGACCTGCCAGTCTCCAGTAACGTATTCATGGGTAAGCCCCCATTTGAGCGCAGCCACTGGGCCAGTTTCGAAATCCAAGGATTGATCCAGTCCGGCAGCTTCAGGCCCACCTTTTATATGTGACTTGATTTCGAAGTTGATTCCATCAGGAGACCATTGGATGGTGTTTCGCTCTGGGCCATCTGTGATGATCAATGCCGCTACCCCTCCGTCATATTTCCAAACACACAGCTCATGTCCACTGTTGGTAATGGGATTATAGGGTGACTTGGTATAAGGGCCGGTGAGCTTGTCGGAGATGGCTACTCCCCACTTGATTTCCCTTCCACCGAAGGTTCTCTTTTCGCCCATTCTTTCCCCTTTATAATAGAGGTGAAATTTTCCTTTGTAATGTAAAAGTGTGGGATCATGTACTTTATGACTATCAAAAGACCCTTGTTTGGTCACTTTAAAGCGGGTATCCTCTTCGCCAAGCCATTCACCGTCATCACTAGGTGAGAGTATAGGTGCATCTAACTTTTCGAATGGGCCGTCAGGGCTATCAGAAATTGCCATTCCTACTTGGTTCTTGACCCTATTCACATAGGGGGCTTTTACGGTCTGGTAGACCAAGACATATTTCCCCTCGTGTACCATCACTTGTGGAGTAAATACAGAACGGTCATCATAGGCACCGTCTTCACCTCTGCCCACTGCGAGTCCTTGCTCATTCCAAGTCCAACCGTCCTTGGAGGTGGCATACCACACCTCTGATTTGTCCCATGGAAAGACTTTCTTTTCAGGGTCTCCCGTCCCAAACCCATAAGATTTCCCTGACGTTTTGGTATAATAAACATAATAGGTGTCCCCTACTTTGATCAAGTCACTGGGATCCCTTCGGGTGACACCTTCTTCATAGGCAAAATCACCCTTGAGATCCGAATGGGTAAATTCGATAAACCACTCCGGTCCTTGGGCATAGTTACGCTTTAGGGCGCGCTTGGATGCCGCACTTAGCTTATCTGTTTTGGGTATGGCCAAATAATCATAGACCGAATCCGGATAATGCTGAAGGGATTGCTCTTCTGATGACTGGTCTTGGGTGGGACTGGATGGTGTACATCCGATGACTGCTGACAATAATACTACAAGTGGCAGTACAGATTTCATTCTAAACATATTTTTGAGGTTATTAAATTGAGTTTACTTTTTATGGATACTTGGCCAAAAAACCATGTATCCATTATTTACCAATTGCTGCTATTGGCATACTGAACAGGAAACCGGAATGATTTTATTTCTTTCCTATTCACTGATCTAAAACTCGAACATTACCTCTACTATCCCATAAAAGATCACTAGACAAAAACTGGATAAACCACTATTAAATCCAAATCGGACTGGATTTTAGCTGACACTTCACTTTTTGAGTACCCAGACCCCTGTTAAAAAGCCTAATTGGTGGTGGGAACGGGGTAGTGGTCTGGCAAGCGGATACTTAAAAAAAAAACATTTGTCAAACGACCAGAAACATATCTCTCACAATTGTACAAAAGGAGTTACTTTTTTATGATTATCCCGAAATGACACCAGTAATCACAGGGAAATTAAATAGGTGCTCACAGAAAACATGGAAATCTCAGAAAAGCTTTATTTCATCCTGGGTGTTCCGTGGGAAATAAAACCTACTGGCAATAAAGCGTATAATCAAATTACTTTTTTCACCTGAAGGGAAAAAGTAACAAGGTAGCCAGGGCAAATGCGTTTAGTGTTTTGAAGGGGAACAATTTTCGTGTGCATAGCTATCATCCGTGCCGCTGGCACTCCTTCGGGAAGTTGAGGAGCGCTTAAGCTCCTGCGGATGAATCCGCAGGTTACTAAATTTATCGTGCCGCTGGCACTTTGCCCCGATTTGTACATTGGAAACCGCAGTAGCCCATCCCTCCATTCGGCAAGATAGGCTGAAAGAATGATTAGTTGATTTGGGTCGTACAAGCCGTCGCAGCTATCTGCTCATGTATTTAGCTACTTTTCATCTTTTCATTCGCCCCTCCGATGAGCTCTAAATGAGGATAATCCTGACGAAGGGTTTGTAATTCTTCGTTGCTCACTGCTGTTTTCCATAGGTAAATTTTCAGTTTTTGAGGTGTCTTTGCCAATGCGTCAAATCCTGCTTTTGAGATACCTGTGCCATATACATTGACCACCTCCAAATGGGGTAAATTGGCCAAGGTTTCCATTTGTTCATCAGACACATTGGAGTGCCGAAGGTCAATTCGGATCAGGTTTTGCATCTTGCCTATCGCTCCAACGTCTTCAGGAGACAGCTTAGCTCCAGAAAAATCCGCATACACGATATTCCGGGCCATATCTTCCAATAGGCCAGGTGCAGAGGATGTAAGCTTATTTGACGTCATCCTTAGTTCCAGTATTTGACTGTCAGGCGTAAGCCTGGACACCATCAGTCCAGTTTCATTTGCTTGTGCAATTTTTTCATCGTCCACCTCAGGTGGGAGCAATTTTTCTATAAAGGAACGGGGACTGGCATCTACCCCATAATCCCGGTCCATCACGGCTATTATTTCCTGAGGGAGCTCTTCACCTGCCAGTTTTAAGCTGTCAGTAGCCCCTTGGGATACCCACCACTTCAATAGCGCTATCTCTCCATAAGATAAGCCGTTTCCTTGTGGTGGCATGTATTTTTCATTGTCCGTAGGCAGTGTCACCCGGTGTACAAGCTCACTTTCCAAGCTCGAACTACCAGACAAAACGCTCCCTTCGTCCCCTCCTGATTGTATGGCCTCATAACTGCTCAAATCAAGCCCTCCTTTTGCTTTGGAGGGATTATGGCATCCGGTACATTTCTCTTCCAGAATTGGCTGAATGATATGGGAAAACACCAAAATAGAATCTGAATTGCCCGGCAATGTGTTTTGGCTATTTCCATTCGGAGACATCCCCGCCAATCTCTTAATGGGAGCAGGTGCATGAGCCAATAAATAATCAGACCCATGGGTCAAGTTTCCGCCCAAATGTCCTGTCAGGGAAACCAAGATAAAGGAAACCGCTACCAGCCCATAGGCAATTACTGGGCTTTTTTTATCCCACTTCTTGGACTTTGACCAATACAAAACAGCGGTCAACACCACTAAGGCAAATCCCATCCATTTATGCAATGATAAAGCGCCTGCCTCGTAGCCACCACCTTGGGCAAGCAATAGGCCGATCAGTGCACTCATCAGTGCTCCTACCGAACCGGCCAAATAAGACCAAGCAGTCACCTTCCTGAGATCAGGCTCCTTGGACTTCCTGAATACCGCGACCAATTCCAGTAATAAACCAAATAGTAAGAAACCTATCGGAAGGTGCACCACCAAAGGGTGAAACCTTCCTATAAACTGCGACCAATCCATCGTTATATCCTTTCTAGTTTAATGGGCGGCGTATGGTGGGCATTCCACTGGCACACATATAGGTTCTTGTCCTCATCCACACATACATCATGGCCATGGTTAAAAATGGGCGTCTCAGCCCTATACATTTGTTGTAGTTCTCCATTTTCATAGGATGGTGAACTGCCTCCGGGGTTGGAGACGACCCTATTTCCTTCCATCACCGTAACAAACCCCGTATCACGTACCCAACCTTTGTTTTCGTCCTTGGTCTTGCTCCAGCAAACACCTGCGTACAGGTTGTCATCATCAAAGACAGGTCGGCAAACATAAAGCCCTGGTAATTCCACCGTCTTGATATATTCTCCCTCCAAGGTAAAATACTTGAAGCAATTTTCAGTCCGCGAGGTACATACCAGCACCGGTTTCTCACCTCGGTAGTCTATGGCTATGCCATGGGCATTCTGCAGATTTTCAGTTGCATTTTCATTGTGATGGCCGCCAAAATGCCGTTTATATTGGCCTTTATGGTCATATTGAATGATATAATCTGATCCATATCCATCAGCCACGTAAATATCCCCATTGGGGCCTACAGCTATCTCGGTAGGCATAAATGGCTCGTCCTCCTTGTAGACCCCGATAGTATGCGGATCTGGTAGGTTAAAAATCAGCCTTCCATTTATATCGGTTTTCGATACAAAACCTGCCTGTCGCTGCATGGCTCCATTTCTGTCCATGAACCAGCCACAATCCGCAATATAAAGCACATCCTCTCCCCCTTCATCATGGATGGTAAGTCCGTGCCCTCCGGGGTATTGTGTCCCCCAATAATCCAGCAGTTTTCCCGACTTATCAAAAACCAAGATATTGTTATCCGTATGGTCTCCTATCATCAGGAGCCTACCTTTACTGTCAATGACCATTTCATGGCAATTGAGGAGGGAAGTTTGAGCCAAGCCTATCTTGGCCCAGTCCCGGTTTACTTTATATCTATAGTCTCCGTGTCCGACGATTTGATCTTCCAGTCGAGTGGATTTTCCCATCCCCAGACTGATATTGGGAAACATACTCGCTGCACTTAGGGCCATGGCCGTGTTTTCTATAAATTTTCTCCTTGAGTTTATCATTATGCTAAAATATCTTTTACTACATGCCCCCCTACATCGGTGAGTCTAAAACGACGGCCTTGGTGCTTGAAAATAAGTTTTTCATGGTCCACCCCTAGCAGGTGCAATAGGGTAGCATGAAAATCATGGACATGCACCGGGTTTTCAGTTACATTATAACTAAAATCATCCGTAGCTCCATAGGTAAATCCAGGCTTCACTCCCGCACCGGCCATCCACATGGTAAAGCACCGGGGATGGTGGTCTCTTCCGTAATTATCAGGCGTCAATTTTCCTTGGGAATATACCGTCCGCCCAAATTCACCTCCCCAGATCACCAAGGTATCCTCAAGCATCCCCCGTTGTTTAAGGTCCTTGATCAGGGCTGCGGTGGCCTGATCGGTATTCTTACATTGATTTCGAATGCCTCCTGGCAAATAATTATGCTGATCCCATCCTCTATGGTAAAGTTGTACGAATTTCACCCCTTTCTCCAATAGCCTTCTTGCCATGAGACAATTTGCCGCATAAGTACCGGAATCCCGACTGTCCTTTCCATACATATCAAAAATATGCTCAGGCTCGTCGGACATGTCGGTGATTTCAGGCACAGAGGTCTGCATCCTATAGGACATCTCATATTGGGCTATTCTCCCTAATATCTCCGGATCACCATAGGCACTATGTTGAATCTCATTTAATTGTTTGAGGTAATCCAACATTTTTGCCCGGTCCTCGCCATCGTAATTTTCTGGATTGTTGAGAAACAACACGGGTTCCTTACCAGACCTAAACTGGACACCTTGGTGCTGGGTCGGCAAAAAGCCATTGCCCCATAACCTGGAATAAATGGGCTGACCTCCTGCATTTTTTGAATTAAGGACAATAAATGTGGGCAGGTTTTCATTGGATGAACCTAGGCCATAGCTGACCCAAGAGCCGATGGATGGCCTGCCCGGCAACTGGTGTCCTGTCTGGAAGAAAGTAATGGCAGGGTCATGGTTAATCTGTTCGGTTTGCATTGACTTTATAAAACACAGGTCATCCACCACTTCGGCGGTATGGGGCATCAGCTCACTTACCCAAGCCCTACTTTCCCCATATTGGTCAAATTTATAGGCACTCGGCGCAATCGGCAGCGACGACTGCTGGGCACTCATCCCCGTCAACCGCTGCTCTCCCCTGACACTCGGAGGGAGTTCTTTTCCAAACATATCCGACAAGGCCGGTTTATAGTCAAATGTTTCAAACTGGGACGGCCCTCCGCTCATAAAGAGGTAAATGACACGTTTGGCTTTGGGGAGATGGTGGGGAAGCCCCGGTAATCCACCATTGCCCACCGGTGGCAAGCCACTGTTTCGGGCAAATAGCTTGTCCGCCCCAAACAGGCTTCCCAAAGCAGCTGCTCCCAGCCCTAGAGAGGTCCTGGTCAAAAACTGCCTTCTATCTATCTTTTTTTCTTCTTGTTGCATCTCCTGATCGGAGGAGCGCAAGATATCATGATGGTGACACATAGGTTATCTTTTTGTTATTGCTGCATCTGAATTAATGATTACGCTGGCCACAACTGCATTGGCGGCTATGTCCAGCAGATCCAGTTGGGGATCTACCTGGTACTCGCCTGCCTCCAGCCATCCTTTGGCTTTTTGAGGATTGTTGGCGAATTTCTCGTATTCTTTTTCCTTGAGTTCGGTAAGTAACCGAAGCTCCTCTGTTTTCGGCTCCCTACCGGTGAGTTTGATGAACGTCCGACTAATGGCGGTTTCATTTTCAGCTTCCTTGGCCATTTCTTCGCCCAGCTTTTTAGAAATCTCCACGAAAGTAGGGTCATTCAACAATACCAAGGCCTGTAGCGGCGTATTGGTCTTTTGTCTCCTTACGGTACACTCACTCCTGTTAGGCTGGTCAAATGTCGATTGGGTGGGATTGGGCACCGTTCTTTTCCATAAGGTATATAAAGACCTCCTGTAAAGTTTATCGCCGGTATCCTGCACATAGGTATCTGCATTCATGGCCCATAATCCTTCTGGCTGGTAAGGACGGACGCTTTTGCCCCCTATCTTTTCTACAAGTAAACCACTCGCCGCCAACCCATTATCACGGATCATTTCACTGCTCAGACGTACTTTTGGTCCTCTGGCAAGGTAGGTATTGTCAGGATCATTCTTTCTTATTTCCTCAGCTACTTTAGACGACTGCCTGTAAGTCGCTGACATAACGATCTGCTTGTTAAGGGCTTTCACATCCCAGCCACTTTCTCTAAAACTTATCGCCAGATAATCCAATAAGGCAGGGTGGGAAGGCAGCTCTCCTTGGTTGCCAAAGTCCTCACTGGTCTTCACAATCCCCCTACCAAAGAAATTTTGCCAATATCGGTTGACCGCCACCCTAGAGGTGAGTGGATGGTCAGGATGAAAAAGCCATTTGGCCAATCCAAGCCTGTTTTTTGGGTAATCCTCTGGCATGGGCAATATCCTTTCTGGAACATCCGGCTGGACCTCCTCTCCATGCTCACTGTACAATCCCCTTTCCAGGAGATAGGACTGACGCCTATTTTCCATCTCCTTCATGATCATGACCTCTGGTACCTGCTCAGTACTGTCCACCAAGGCCGTCCGCGTTTGCATCAACTCTTTTTCTACCTCTTGATAGGGACGATAAACCTGTTTTAGGTAATATTCGTATAATAGCTCCTTTTCTGTCCCCGATAGTTGATCGGATGTTTTTTCGAGCATCCGAGGGGGCTCTTTTCCTGCCCAAGCGAGTACCTCAAGGCCTGTCAGCTGCCTACCATATACCTGAATTTCATCCACCATTGCATTGCGGATGCCAAAGCCCCTCCATCTTCCGCCGATTTTCAGGCCGGGTTCTATTGGATCTTTATAGATTTGGTCTTCATAGTTCCCAAATATAATGTCCTTATAGAGGTTGTCGTTGACGACAGTCATCTCCATTTCTTCACCGTTCATAAATAGCTTAAGTCCTTCTGCCTGACTGCTACCATCATAAGTCATCGCTACATGGATCCACTTTTCCCTGGGGATTTCCTGCACCGAATGTTTCTCAATTGCATTATCCGGCCAGGTATGGGCCATTAGTAGCTCTAGTTTATTGTCCCTTAAATACAGGTGGTATCCTTTATAACTGTGCAGTCGGGCTCCTTTGTTTTTATGGAAGAGCACACCTTCTTTCAGTGAATCCGGAAGATGGACCCACATCCCAATACTGAAAGCTTCATTTCGCTTGTATATTCCGACAGGCTTAAGGTCAAGCCAAGCATCTCCATCAATTTTCAATGCTTTTCCTGACCGGCCTTCCACAAAAGTAGGCTGCTCACCTTTCGTGGCATTCCTGTCCATCTTTCCTGATTTTCCCGTGACGGTATTGGTCAGGTTACCGTTAAGGTCAAACCGGCCTGCCCTTCCTTCCAAATCCGAAAGGGAGATTTTCTGATATTCTTGGTTCTCTATCCATTCTTCCGCTTGTGTTTTCCCTTCTTCAGCTGCTTTTTTGAGTTTGTTCTCATCATTCTTCTCCATCTCCTCTAGGTAAGCCAAGACCTTTTCCTGCTTTTCATTGGGCCAAAGCATATTGGGGACAGGGGTATCTCCGGCATCCCATGAAATCTGCCCTGTCTCATTAAGGTTATTGAAATAGGCATAAAATTCGAAAAAGTTCTTTTGGGAAATGGGATCGTATTTGTGATCATGGCAGCGGGCACAGGCCATGGTCATCGCCATAGCTCCTTGGCCCAATACGGATGCCCGGTCAGCCACATACTCTACCCTAAACTCCTCATCCACAATACCACCTTCCATATTTTGGGGATGAAGCCGGTTAAAACCAGTAGCCAACAGCATCTCTTTGGTCGGATCAGGATATAAATCCCCTGCGATCTGCCAACTCAAGAACTGGTCATAGGACATATTTTCATTGAAAGACTCAATGACCCAAGTCCTCCACGGACTCATGTCTCGGTAACGGTCTACTTGATACCCATACGTGTCGGCATATCTGGCCACATCCATCCAGTCCATGGCCATCTTCTCACCATAGTGTGGCGACTCCAATAACCGGTCTACTTGCTTTTCATAAGCATTGGGAGACTGGTCGTTTACAAACGCCTCTATTTCGGCTGGACTTGGAGGAAGTCCGGTCAGGTCCAGCGACAAACGCCGAAGCAAAAGCGGCCTTTCCTCTTCTTCGACAAAAGACAGTCCTTTCTTCTCTAACTTTGACAGGACAAAACGATCAATATCGTTATGGACCATCTCTTCATCATCCACTTTCGGTACTTCTTTCTTTTCAGGCTTTTTAAAAGCCCAATGGGGCTCAAATTCAGCTCCATCTTTTATCCACTTTACCAATATCGCCTTTTCCCGGTCTGTTAGTGAAAGGTTGGATTCGGGACTTGGCATCACCACATTTTCATCTTGGCTCAATATGCGTCTGACGACCTCGCTTTTCCCTGGTTTCCCCGGTACGATGGCACGCTCTCCAGAATCACCTGAACCATGTGCAGTCTCTGCCATATGCAGCTGCAACCCCGCTTTTATCGTCCCCTTGTCCGGGCCATGACAGGCAAAACATTTGTCTGAAAGTATCGGTTTTACATCCGCATTAAAATCCAATTGCTCAGGAAGGTCATTATACACTTCTTCTATTTCGGGAGGAATCGGCTCCGAACACGACCAAAATATAATATTGATCAAGAAAAATATTAAACGTATATAACTTTTCATAAATGGGTTTTATTGTTTTTTATACTTTTACAAATATTCTTAATTGGAATTTAATTCTATTATAGTTATTCGATTAAAAAATATACATTTCCGATATTCAGCAACAAAACATGAAATTAAACTCCTTACAGTTACAATTGCTCCACGCCGGCAAAGCTAGGCTCGACAACAGATGGAATTTTGACAATGTGATCAGCCCTTTTTATCGCCTATATCTAATCAAAGATGGTTCGGGTATAGTAAACCATTCCAATGAAGTATTCAACCTCAAACCTGGCCATCTATACCTTATTCCTAGCTTTACTTTTGGACGGTATTTTTGTGAATATTTCCAGGTCCAATATTACTTGGGGGTCGTCGAAGACATCGGAGACGCTGGTTCTGTCTTTGACCACTTTAACTTTAGCTATGAAGTACCTGCAGTACCTGCTGACGAGTTGATTTTCAAACGAATAATAGAAATCAATCCAGGCAGAAACTTGATCAATGATGACCCTAAGGTATATGACAGGTATCCTGAGCTTGAAAGTTTCAAAGTAAAAAACCAAGAAATGCCTCCTTCTAAATCCTTAGAAACCCATGGCCTGCTACAACTCCTTTTGTCCCGGTTTATACGGCATACCAAAATATCTGAGCAGCCCTCTATTAGCGAAGGTAAAATCCAGGAATCTGCTAAATTCATCCGTAAAAACCTACACAGGGACCTTACCGTTCAGGAAGTCGCCGATGCAGTCAATTTAAGTACAGACTACTTTTCCAGTATCTTCCAAAAGACCTTTGGTATTCGGCCATTGAAATATATACAATCCCGAAAAATAGAAAGGGCCCAAGTACTGCTGGCCACCACCAATGACCCCCTGCCCATAATCGCCGAGAAAACCGGATTTGAATATGTCAGCTATATGTCCAGATTATTCAAACAACAAACAGGAAAGAGTCCAGGCCAATATCGAAAAGACCTTTTGGGTAGGCAGTAAAGGAAATTAATTCGGGATATTGCATTATGACAAGGTGTTAAAGCTGGGTATCCAGTTCAATTTTCAGGGTATTGTGTCCGGTATCTGTCCATCCGCTCCATCCCTTTTCCTTCATACTCCCTTTTTAGTTGCCATAAAGGACGCTCTAGTGAAAGCTCCCACTCGAAAAGCTCCTTGTATAGCTCACGCACCATATCGGGATGGTCATAGGCCAGGTTTTTCTCTTCTCTTTCATCTTGACGGATATTGTACAATTCCGCGGGACGGTCTGGAAAACGCAATAATTTCCAGTCTCCCTTTCGAATGGCCCCTCGATTCTCCTTTTTCCAGAATAATTTATCATGGGGCCTTTCAGCAATCTCCCCTGACAGATAAGGCAATAGATTCACTCCATCGCTTCCCTCCAACACCTCAGGATCTCCCCCCGCTGCTGCATAAAAGGTAGGCAAAAGATCCAATGTGGAAGTGGGAAATGAATAGGAGCTCCTCCCGGAAAGCCCCGCCGGGTACCTTACTAGACATGGAACCCGGATTCCCCCTTCCAAGTGATTGGCTTTAGTCCCGCTAAGGGGATAGTTATTGGCGGCACTGGCATCAGTAGGGCCACCATTATCATTGGTAAAGACCACTAGGGTATTTTCGTCCAGACCTAACTCTTTGAGCTGGTTCAGCACCTGTCCGCAAGCCCTATCCATTGCCAAGGTCATGGCAGCCATTTTTTTTCGTTTTCCTGAAAGCCCCTCTATCATGACCAAATCCTCTTCTTTGGCCTCCAGTGGTGTATGAACGGCATTAAAAGACAAGTAAAGAAAAAAAGGTTTGTCTCTATTATCACGGATAAAACGACAAGCTTCATCGGCAAATACATCTGTCAAGTACCGCTCCGGCTCTTTAAACTCCCCAAAGCCACGCTCTATTCGGTCTTCGGGTCGACTGGCTTTTTGGCCTTCATCCAAGGGCCAAAAACTTCTGGCGCCCCCACGAAACCCATAAAATTCATCAAATCCGCGGTTCAATGGATGGAATTTATCTGCATTTCCCATGTGCCACTTCCCTATGACCATGGACCGGTAGCCCAATGGCCTGAGATGATCTGCAATAGTATTTAAGCCTATGGGCAATCCCATTTCATCTCCAGTTAGTCCAGAATCACTCATAATCCCAGGGACATTATTTTCTTCAAAACCGAAGCGTTGCTGGTATTTACCTGTTAACAATCCAGCTCTAGAAGGGCCACAAACCGCAGCAGTAACATAAAATTGGTCGAGCTCAACGCTTTCATCTGCAAACTCATCCAGATAGGGTGTTGGAAAGCCACTGTTTCCTTGGAAGCCAAAATCATAATACCCTGCATCATCGCTGAACAACAGCACGATATTGGGCTTTTTTTGTTGTCCAACTACATTTGAGGCACTGCACAGTGCCGCCACCAGCACCAGAAATTTTCGGAAACAATTTATGGGTAGTATCATCAACTTCTATTTATCACCTTTCCTTACCCGTGCATTTTCTTCGGCAATTCTCTCTTGCTGTTTCGTGCTCAGACCATGTTGGTAATAAAATTCAGGCTTATAGTAGTAATTATGCTTTTTCATTTCCGGGTCATGGATATCCAAGCTCAGGTCGCAATCAAACCTTAGCAGGATAGCGTGATTATGCTCCCAATCGGTGGCATTTGTGATATGTGAAATGCCCCAAGTGATGCCTTTGCCATAATCCGTATCCGTAAAAGCATCTGGCATAAAAGGACCAGCGGCAGTCGGCATTAAATTGGTAATCGAAGCAATTTCAAAGTTCACTCCATCTTCTGCATATTGAATGGTAAAATGCTCATTTCCATCTTTTATGACCAGAGCAGCGATGCCTTCTTTGAACGGAAAAAGTGTGGTCTCATGTCCACTATTGATAACCGGATTCAATGGATGTTTTCTGAATGGACCAAGTGGGTGATCGGCTAAGGCCAGTCCTTGCATCCTTACCAAATTAGGATCACCATCAAAATCAGACTTGTAGTATAAGTAAATTTTACCATCATGCACAATAGGTTGTGGGTCGTGAATGGAAAACTGATCCCATTCTCCTTCTCCTCCATTGGGAATGACGATTTCATTGTACGGCGTCCAAGGACCGTCAGGCGAGTCGGCATAGGAAACGGCCACTGGACAGTCATCTCCCCGCTTGCCACTTGCCTCCATAAAGCCTTGATAGTACAGGTAGTATTTTCCTTCCCATTCCAATATATCCGTAGTCGTCACTGAGCGCCATCCCACTTGTGGCTTAGGAGGTCTCGGCACTGCTACGCCCTGTTCTTCCCAATGGACACCGTCCTTACTGGTAGCATACCAAATCTCCGAGAGGTCCCAATCTGACGACGGAATGGTGTCATTGGACTTTTCGGCACCCTGGGGAGGTACAGGTGTATTTCTGTATGTATACCAAACGTAATATTGGCCATTCGCAAAAATCACTTTAGAAGGATCCCTTCTTGAAATGGTCCCGTCGTGGCCGTTATAATCGAAGCCCTTTAATTCTGTATATTTAAACTGGCTGTACAGTTCATTGTCTTCTGGCCTGGGCGCGGGGTAGGCATCGTAATTTCTTTCCAACGCTGCACTGAGTTCGATATCCGGCTTTTCTTTAGGTAAGACAAATGGAAACGCTTTGGATGACTGCTCTTGGGCAAAGACATTCATGGTAATTGTCAGCCCTCCTACTAGCGCCATGGTTAATTTTCTGTTCATCGTATTTTAAGGTTATTTCAAGTTATTTAAATCATTAAATAGCCGTCAGGCAATAAATCTGTTCCCCTAAAATGATGGTAAATCCATAAACCACGGCAATACTCCTCCTAGACAAAAACTGTACAGTACAATAAAACCCTAAACATCCTTATTTAAATTACTGGACAATTCTATAAATTTAAAACTTACTTACTAACAAAAAATTAATCCATATTCCGAATTGACCATTAAAATTTTAGAAAAATACAATAGTAAAGAGACATATGACCATCCAAAAAAAACATACCAGCTACTAGACTATTTCCAAAGCTGTCTAACTTACATCTGACAATCTACTAGATTAATTAACATGAACCCAATCCATTTAATCTCCAGTAAATTTCAAGATATACGGCCAATAAACCTTTTAATGGCCTTATTATCTTTGTTGGTACTCGCTGAACCAATCACTGCCAAGCAGTTTCCTCCTCAAGGGATTTATAAAAAAGGCCGGTGTATCGAAGGGGATAGTTTAAAAACCATTGATCCGGAAGCCTCCTTAAAGCTCTTCCAGCAATGTAAATCCGACCTACTCCGTAAAGGCGACACCCTCGGCGCCATCGACATCATCAACCGTATCTCCAATATCCATGGAAACCACGCTCGCTATAAAATGGCTTACGATGGATACTGGGAAGCGCTCGACTTGGCGACGAAGGCCAACTTAGAATATGCCAGAGGAACCATCTACTATAAAATCGGCCAAACCTACGGGTACTATAAAAAGATCAACAAATCACTCAATTACCTGAACATTGCCCTTGATATCAACAAGAAACTTATCGAGGCCGGTGAGATCCATAAAAATGAACTGATCAACAACTACCTGGGAATGGTGGCCCTTTACCGACAAAACCAAATGCCCTTTGAGGCCAAAAAGTACTTGGAC
The DNA here is from genome assembly GCF_005281475.1 of Echinicola rosea. Lineage (NCBI taxonomy): Bacteria > Pseudomonadati > Bacteroidota > Cytophagia > Cytophagales > Cyclobacteriaceae > Echinicola > Echinicola rosea. The sequence continues at coordinate 4,049,372 of NZ_CP040106.1, forward strand.
AGTTGCTTTCAGATACTGCCCCCTACCGTTACGCCTGTAGAATCCCCTTATATTTTCTTTGAAAAAGGCTATGTCCTGTCAGAAACCGGAGACCCCGAAAAAGCCATTTCCATATCGAAAGAAATCATACCTTGGTTTCAAAAAAACACACCGAGCTATCTCGTGCTGGTATATGCTTATTTGGCAGACTATTACAAAGTACAAAAGGACTTTCAAGCAAGTGAAAATTATTACTTGCAGTCCATAGAAACATCAGCCAAATACCATAGCCACATCGATTTCTCTTCCCTGGTACACAAAAAACTATCTGATCTATATGCACAAATAGGGGATTTCAAAAATGCCTATATCAGCTTGGGAGAAGCCAAAAGCTTGGATGATCAGTTTTTTGACAGCAGAAGCCCCAGCAATACCGGTTTGTTGGAAATACAGGACCTCTTTCGCTTAGAAAAGGAAAAGCAGGAAGAACTCCTCCAGCAACAACGGCTCGAAACCTTGGAGCATAAAGACCGCGTGTCCTTTCTTCAAAAGGTGATATTGGCCATTATCATTGTATTTGGTGCATTTATCGGCGGAGTATATATCCGTAATCGAACCAAAAAATTCAAAGCTGAAAAAGAATACCTTAAGAAAAAGCAATCCTTGGATGTCCAAAAAGCCCAAGAGGTATTAGAAATCAAGAACAAGGAGCTTATCGCCAGTACGGTGCAATTGATCGAAAAGGATCAGCTGCTAATGGACATCAAGACACAGCTCAAGGAACTTAAAAAAGATGACCAAAAGACGCCTGTCAACACATTGATAAAAAATATCGACTTTCATTCTACCCGAAATTGGGATGAGTTCGAAAAGCGGTTTATCCAGATTAACACTGGATTCTATGAGCGATTGAAGGCCAAATTCCCAAAACTCAACCATAATGACCACAGACTGTGCGCCTTGATCAAATTGAATATGTCAAGTAAGGAAATGGCAAGTTTACTGGCCATCTCTGTAGAGTCCGTGCACACGAATAGGTACCGCCTAAGAAAAAAACTACAACTGGATAGAAGTGTCAACCTGGAAGACTATATAGGGAATATATAAACCGCTATTCTGAGCATCACTTTCTTTTCACTTTATCGTCAGTTTCAATCATTTCACCTCTTGTCCATATGTTTCATATCCGATAACATTTGGACAATCTTCCTCATTTTTATTCTTTCGAAAAAACACACTAACACCATAAAAAAGGCTGTAACAAGCCATTACGCACTGTTTTCCATCGTTGTCTAGTTTATATCGAGGCACAATAATTGGTTTAAGGGCAGGAATTCAACTTTTTGCTAGGGTCAATTAAAGTTAATAACCCAAACCCTATTCTTATGCAAAACTATACATAGCCCTAAAGTGCCCGATCTACTCGGACACTTATTCCCACAGCACTACAAGTATTCACTTGTTAGATCTCATTTTTAACTTAAAGTTATACATTATGAAACCCAGAATTTCAATTAAGCCCCAGCATTTATTGGGGGTGTTAATGATTTTGTCTGCCTTTTTCTGGTCTATGGCCGAGTCAATGGCACAAAATCCAACGATTACCGGTACCGTTATAGACGAAAACGGAGAGACCCTTCCAGGAGTAAACATTCTATTGAAGGGAAGCAGCACGGGAACCATCACGGATATTGAAGGGAACTACACCATTGATGCCCCAGCAGAAGGAACATTGGTCTTCAGCTTTATAGGCTACCAAAGCCAAGAGATTTCTATCTCAGGAAGGTCAAAAATAGACATCACCCTATCTTCAGATCTTGAAAACCTCGACGAAGTGGTCGTCATTGGTTATGGAACCCGATCCAAAGGGGAACTGACTGGTGCAGTGGCCACAGTGGACAAGGACTTTCTTGATCAGCAGCCAACGGGCAACGTCAGTAAAGCCCTCCAAGGTAGTACTTCGGGGATTACCGTGGTCAATTCCGCTACTCCTGGCGGCCAATCCGAAATCAGGATCCGTGGTATGGGAACGATCAACAACAATGGCCCCCTGTGGGTAGTGGACGGAGTGTACGGAGCCACTCCTCCCCCTCCAAATCAAATCGAATCCATTCAGGTGCTAAAAGACGCCGCATCCACGGCGATATACGGAGCAAGAGGTGCAAACGGGGTGATTTTGGTCACCACCAAATCCGGTAAGGCCGGTCAGCCAGCCCAAGTATCAGTCAGTATGCGTACCGGGTTCAATAAGCCCAATGCAAAATTCGATATTATGACCAATCCACAAGAACTTGGTGAACTTATGTGGATGGAACTGGAAAACGATGGGCTACCCACCTCCAATGTACATTACGGAAGTGGTGATAATCCTGTTTTAAATGATTATCTATTTCCCAATGGCGGATCTTTCGGTGATCCTTCTACCAATATAGACTTATACGATAAGTTCAATTATCCTATTACGGAATCCAATAAAGCCGGTACAGATTGGATGGATGTGGTTTACCAGGACGGTTCTATTCAAGATTTCAACCTATCCGTAACAGGAGGTGGTAAGAAGACAAACTATGCCTTCCAGGGAAACTATCTTAAGGAAAATGGTATATTCAAAAACACTTCCTACGAAAGGATTTCTTTACGGTCCAATGTAGATGCGGAAATAAATGACTGGCTAAAAATCGGTGAGCGTCTCGGCGTCATGTTCAGCCAAAACAAGGGTTACAACGGAAACAATGCCCATGAAAGCCTCTTAAATGAGCTATACACGATTAACCCAATATTACCGGTATATGATATAGCTGGAAACTATGCCGGCGGGGTAGTTGGTGGTAATGTATATGACGGGCCTAATCCATTAGGTCTTCTTGAAAGGTCCGGCGACAGTAAAAACACCACTTATAATCTTACCGGAAACATCTATGCAGAGCTTAGCCCGATCAAAGACCTAAAGTTCAAGACACTTTTCGGGTACAATATCAACTTATCCCAAAATTTCAATCCAAGATTTCCGGATCCAGAAAACACCAACGGAACCGACGGTACCACGCTCAATGAAGGAAGTGCTGTCAATATGGCTTGGAACTGGAGTAATACCTTAAGCTATACCAAGACCATCAACCAGGATCATAACATCGATCTTTTGGCAGGCACAGAGGCTGTCAAAAGCAATTATAGAAATATATATGCCTCAAGACAGGATTATTTTAGCACAGACCTGAATTTCATGGTGTTGGACGCCGGGGCAAGTAACCAATTAAATGGAGGAAATGCCTCTGCATGGTCGCTATTTTCCTATTTTGGAAGAGCCCACTATGACTTCAAGAAAAAGTATATCGCCGATGTGACCATCAGAAGGGACGGTTCTTCACGGTTTGGCGTAAACAATAGATTTGGAGTATTCCCTGCGGTTTCTCTCGGCTGGGTACTATCAGAAGAAAATTTCATGTCCGGAGTAGATGGATGGCTGGATTTCCTAAAACTCCGTACCAGCTGGGGACAATCTGGAAATGACCAAATCGGTAATTACAATAGCTATTCCATTTACAACAGCAACCCAGGCAACTCTTATTACGCCATAGGGGGAGGTGACAATACCATTGTGGTAGGTTACCAATCTGCAACTCGTGGTAATCCAAATGCCAAGTGGGAAACTACCACCTCCACAAACATCGCCTTGGACGCTACATTTTTCGGAAATCTTGATGTAACCATGGATTTTTGGCAAAAAAACACCAAGGACATGTTATTTCCCATTGCCATCCCTCTTGTAGCTGGAAGCGCAACGCCACCCTCTGTAAATATCGGATCCATGTCCAACAAAGGAGTGGATATTACCTTGGATTATCGCGGAGAATTTTGTGCCAGCGGAGTGACCTATTCCCTATCAGGCAATTTCACCCATTATAAAAATGAGGTTACCAAACTTTCCAATAATGCCAATGAGTTTATCCAAGGGTTTCCAGTCAGACAATCTGTGTATACCCGAACAGAGCCAGGCAGGTCCTTTCCTGAATTTTATGGCTATGTAGTTGATGGTATCTTCCAGACCCAAGAAGAGGCCGATAACCATCCGACCAACGGCACCTACAATGCTCCTGGTAACCTTAAAATAAAAGATGTAAATGGAGATGGTGTCATCTCCCCTGAAGACAGGACATATATTGGCAATCCACATCCGGACTTCACTACCGGTCTACGACTGGGCCTTGGATACAAGGGGTTTGATTTCGCTGCCACCCTATATGCTTCTGTTGGAAATGACATTGCCAACTATACCAGCAGATTTATCCGTTATGGCCTCTTCCAAGGCCCCAACAGCCCTGATAGGCTATATAAATCGTGGGGATCTCCCTATTTAGAGGATAATGCCGACGCTACCTTACCCAAGGCATCCAACAGCACTTCCTTTGAGCAAAATCCTTCTTCGGTATATATAGAAGACGGCTCCTACCTTAGATTACAAAACCTCCAAATAGGGTACAACTTCCCAGATCATATTCTGGACCGACTAAAAATCAATAATCTTAGACTGTATTTCATGGGCTCAAACCTGTTTACCATCACTGGATACTCAGGTCTAAACCCAGAGATCCCTGCCAAAAGGGACAACGGCATCGCAAGGGAAATTGACCGAGGGGTAGATACCGGCGCATGGCCTGTTTCCCGGCAGTTGATGTTCGGTCTTAATCTTAGTCTTTAACCCAAAATCACATGATCATGAAAAAACCAATTTTAATAATAAGTGTGTTTCTCAGCCTGTTCCTACTGCATGGTTGCAGCGAGGAGTTTTTGGACGAAAAACCTTACGGTGCTATCAATCAATCCCTACTTAACAACGAAGAAGGTGTAAATAGCTTATTAATTTCTGCTTACGCCATGTTGGATGGATATGCCGCAGGTGAAAACCCAAGCGGTAACCAAGGAGAAGCATCGGTCATGAACTGGATATGGGGGGATGTTCCATCTGATGACATGCACCGTGGTGACCAAACTGGAGGATGGAATCAAATCAATGACGTAGAACGATATGAAGTCCGCTCGGACAATGAGTGGCTAAACGGTGCCTGGGGCGTAAATTACGAAGCCATATCCAGGGCCAATGATGCCCTTTTGGCGCTCTATGATTCGGAAGACATTCCTGAAAACAGGTATAAACAACTGGAAGCAGAGGCTAAATTCCTAAGGGCTTGGTTTCATTTTCAGCTGAGAATGGTATTTGAACGTATCCCATATATCGTGGAAGGGGTGGATGCCACCCAAGTCAAAAACGACGTGGAAGTATGGGACCAGATAGAAGGCGACCTTCAATTTGCCATAGATAATCTAACCCCTGAACCAAGTGATATCGGTAGGGCATCCATGTGGGCCGCCATGGCCTTTAAAGCTCGAGTCCACCTTTTTCAACAGGAATTTACTGAAGCAAAGCCTCTATTGGATGATATCATCATCGATGGGCCATTCCAATTGGAGTCACATTTTTACAATAATTTTGACGAAGAAAAACAAAACAATGGAGAGAGTATTTTTGAAATTCAATATTCGGTAAATGACGGAGCAGGCGTGGCCAATTCCGGTATTGACCACCAAACGCTTTACCCTCGCGGCCCGGATGTAGGTCTTTGTTGTGCGTACAGTGCTCCATCATTTGATCTCTTCAACGCGTTCAAGGTAGATGAAAACGGCCTGCCTCTTTTGGATGAATTCCAAGAAGGGCTTTTGATAGAGGATTATGGAATATTAACCACCGAATCCTTCACGCCAACCGAACATCTTTTGGATCCTCGAGTGGACTGGACAATTGGAAGACGGGGAATCCCGTTCCTTGACTGGGGACCAATGAGTGGTAGTGACTGGATGCTTGACCAACTGAACATGGGACCATTTCTTAATAAGAAAATCATGTGGTACAAAAGAAACAGGGGAGAAATATCCACCGAATCCAGCTACTGGGCCTCTGGTGTAAACGGGAACAACTTCCGGGTACTGCGGCTTGGGCACGTCCTGCTATGGAGAGCAGAGGTAGCAGTGGAGGAAAACGACCTAAGTACGGCCTTGTCTTTAGTTAATCTCATCCGGAACCGGGCGGCCGATGATATGGTAATGGGAAAAGTACTCAACGATTCATTTGGACCTAACGATCAAATCGAAATCGATGAGACCCAACCTGCCGCAAATTACAAACTGGAGCCATACCCTTCTTTTCCAAGTCAAGAATATGCACGTAAAGCAGTCAGACATGAAATCCGGATGGAGTTTGCTTTAGAAGGAATGCGTTACTTTGACCTAAGAAGATGGGGTATCGCGGAAGAAACCCTAAACTCTTACCTCGACAGCGAACTTGATGGCGGAAGGTTACCGTGGCTAAATGGAGCCAATTACGGTACTGAAGATGATTACTGGCCTATCCCCCAAGTCCAGTTGGACCTTCAAAATGGCATTTTGCAACAGGATCCGGATCATTAATCCGAGAAAATTATAAGAAAAGCCAAGAACGGAAGGTCTTCCGTTCTTGGCTTCATTTTTTTTAAACTGATAATCCTCATATGCCTTTAATTCACTTTTAATAAACCTTGATTAATTTTTAGCTGATCAATAGGTATAGCTACTATTGCCCTCGATCAAGTCCACTTTATTGATGTAATTGGTGATGGTGCAGAACGCATTATCGGACCTAGTGGCAATCCGCTGCTCATTGGTATTCAACAGCCCCATGTCCGTGTCCATATTCAACCATTGGAGTGAACTGCTGAGCCGGCCGTCCAAATAGGTCTTGGTTACTGTAAATTAGTGTGAAAAGGAACTACTGTCTTTAGCTTTGCCTTCACACAGTCAACAAAATAATTCAGTGACCAATGGTGGCTTAGGCTAGAGTAAATTTTGAAACCCGAATGTGCATATTTTGAATATACTCAGCTTGAAGAATCAATCGCACGATTGTTCTATACACCATTGATGTTGTATTTTTAAAGGTTGTCCCGCAAAAACCTTCCACCAAGAGGTGGGATTGAGCTCTATCCCTGATCCCGGCACGATAGATTTTCCGGATCCCACATTAGCGTAAATGCGCTTGAGGCAGGTGTCATGATAGATGGTGTTTACCCTACTTACAAGGTTTTTAATATCACTGTAAAAGACCGTGGGATAAACATAATTATCACCAAAATCCTTGACCAGCATGCTGTCTGAAAGGGAGTACAATGGCTGGTTGACAGCTCTAATGGATTCGCCTCGGTTTGATCTACTACGCCACATTTTATGCCTGATTGGGCCATTTTTTACCCAATCAGGCATAAAATTAAAAGTGTTAAAACCATCTTATTCATTGAAGTGCTTATTTCATGTAAAACAACTCAACGTTAGATGGATTTTACGGAAAAAACCATCCAGGAATGGTTGCATTATCCCACCGCCCTTGACCGATAGCCCAAAGGAGTTAGGGTGGTTTGCCCTTTAAAGAATTTCACAAAGTTGGAAGAATCTGTGAAGTTGAGTTCAAACGCAATTTCGGAGACGTTCCTGTTGGTATGCGTTAATAAATTTTTTGCTTCAATAAGTATTCTTTCCTTGATCACTTCCCTTGCAGTAGCGTTTACGGCACTTTTACAAATCTCATTGAGTTTCTTGACCGAAAGATGGAGCATATCGGCATATGGCTCTACATTTTTGATTTCTGTAAAATGCTCATTGAGCAATTGTTTGAATGCGGCAAACTCCTTGGTAATCCTTGGAGCGTTGATTTTATTTCTTTTGGCAAAAGGACTGCTTTTGATGATCACCAAGTTTAGGTAAGCGGTGAGAAAATCCAAATCATTATTTCCCTTAAACGCTGTGAAAAACGTATCCAATAAGTGAAAAAAAACGCTATCAACCGCAATGTTGAATTGCTTTGGGAATTCAAACAGGCAACTTTGTGCCTTGGGGTAAAGAGAGAGAACCTCTTCTTTGAACAGGATAACGTAACCTTCCGGAATTTTGGAAAAATCCCAACAGTGGACCTGCCCTGGCATAAGGTAAAAACCCGTTGGTGGAACAACTTCATAAGTATCGTCACCGATGGTGTGTAATCCAGCTCCCTTGGAAAGAAAGATCAATTCATGATATCCCGAGTGTTTATGTGGTTTAGTTGGTTTGATAACGGGCTTCATACGTGAAACCTTTAATATCAGTTCATCTTCTAACTTTTTCTTTAAACCAATTTCCATGTATATCAAATTATTTATCCGACGAAAGGTAAGGGGTGGTCACCCACGATGCACTTATTTTGAATTTTTCAGTGGTCTTACTTTAAGTCCAGCGCTCCACTAGTCACACTATTTTCTCCTACCAGTCTTTCATAATCCTCTTTAAGTTCTCTCAATTTTTTCTCGTTCGATCTCGCTAAGTTGTTTTTTTGACCAATATCATTCTTAAGGTTATAAAGCTGATAATCATTATAGTTCCCCAATTCGATATTTACTTGCATGTTTTTCGCAGGGCCTTGATAAGGGGGGATCAACAGCCAGTCTTTCTTCCGGAGTGCTGTTCTCGAGGTTGCTTCCAATACAAGGGATTGACGACCATAAGACGACTTGCCCATAAACACATCCATCATGGCTTCACCATCCTTGGTCATTTCATCACCTCCCAAAAAGCTGGACAAAGAATTGAGAATATCCATTTGGCTTACTAGTGCATCAGAAACCATTGGTTCGATTTTTCCATTCCAGTACGTAAAGAAAGGTACACGGGTTCCCGCTTCGAACAGGGAATATTTGCCACCGCGGAGGGGGCCTGCAGGAGTATGATCACCGAGCTTTTCTACTGCGTCATCGTAATAACCGTCATTCAGCACGGGGCCATTGTCGCTCGAAAATATGATCAGCGTATTATCCAGCACACCTTCATTTTCCAATGTTTCCACAAACTGTCCAATACACCAATCAGCTTCCAAGATCACATCCCCCCTGGGTCCCAATCCCGATTTTCCGGCAAACCTTGGGTGGGGAGTGCGAGGGACATGTGGCTGCTGAAGGGCATAATAGAGAAAGAAAGGCTCGTCTTTATGCGTTTTTACATAGGCAGTGGCTTTTTCCAAGAAGTGATCGGCCATTTCTTCATCCTTCCATTTGGCAGCTTCACCTCCTTTCATATAACCGATTCGGGGAATGCCATTTACAATCGAATTGTTATGTCCATGATGCCATTTCATTTTTAGCATATCGGGATTCTCCTTCCCTGTTGGTTCACCAGGAAAGTTGTTTTTATAATCCACTTGAATGGGATCATTGGGATCAAGATTGGCCACCTTTCCATTTTCGATATACACCGTTGGCACCCTATCCTGAGTAGCCGCCATGATATAGCTATAGTCAAAACCCACTTCATTTGGCCCTGGACTAATCGGTTCATTCCAGTTCACATCACCTTCTCCCAAGCCCAAATGCCATTTGCCGACAATACCGGTATGGTAGCCGAGGCTGTTAAGCATCTTGGGTATGGTGAGTTGGTCTGTTCCTATTAGCAAGGGAGCTGTACCGGGCAATATTCTTGCATTCTTATTTCTCCAAGGATAAGATCCGGTAAGTAGCCCATAACGGCTCGGCGTACACGTAGCGGAAGTAGCATAACCATTGGTAAAGCGCACACCACCATTTGCGAGCTTATCCATATTGGGTGTGCTTAGGGCAGTGGCTCCATAAGCACTCATATCACCATATCCAAGATCATCCATATAGATGATCACTACATTGGGCTTCTGGCGGTCGTCCGCTTTATTGGATTCGGCGAGCCCTTTTGATTCTTTGCCGGAGCAGCTTACAAGTTGTGTCAATATGAGTACACCAACTGCTATTATATTATATTTCATACTTATTATGATTGTAGGTTTTTAGATCGATTAAACCCGAAATATGCATTAGCCTATCTACGCCACGCACAGGTATTACTGCCTGATCCACCGTGGAGGACCAAATCAGTCGCTACGCTGCTGTTTACTATTCTATCTGGCCGCTAGACAGGTTCACCATCCGCCCTTTTGGCGGATGCCTCAATCTCCAAACGACCTGATTTATTCCCGTTTCAACCCTTCCCAATAGCTATCGGAACAGGCGATAACAATTCCTAATGCATAAAACGGGTTAAAGTGTTACCATTGCTTTGATGACCTTATTGGCGGGATCCAGCCAGCTGGCAAAATCCTCCTTTACTTGATCAAAGCCTACTCGATGGGTGATATAAGATTCCGCTTTCACCTTTTGTTCTTTCAGGGCTTTCAGTACCGTATCAAAATCTTCCCTAGTGGCATTTCTGCTGCTCATCAGTGTGGACTCACGTTTGTGAAATTCAGGATGGTTGATCTCAATCGGACCTTTTTGAAGACCTACAAGTACATACCTGCCACCATGAGCCATGAGACCGAAGCCATTATGGATGGCTATCGAGCTACCCGTGGCATCAATGACCGCTTCAGCAAAATTCCCTCCGGTAATTTTCTCGATCTCCTTCCTGAAATCACCTTTGGCATTGACGGTATATTCCACCCCAAAGGTTTCACGACAAAAAGCCAACCTGTCCTCGTTGATATCCATGGCAATCACCTTCCCTCCTGCTATCCGGGCAAATTCCATAACACCCAATCCAATAGGTCCTGCTCCCATCACCACCACAAACTCGCCTGGTTTCACGTCTGCTCTTCTTACTCCATGTGCACCGATGGCCAATGGTTCTGCCAAAGCCAACTGGTCCAAACTAAGTCCACCCCCTTTTACCAAAGCTGAAGGGGGTACCGAAATGTATTCTTTCATCCCACCATCCTCATGGACACCAAATACACTGATGCTGGCGCAGCAATTTGGCTTCTGAGCGAGACACGCTACGCATTGGCCGCAGTTAAAGTAAGGAATGATCGTAACCAGGTCCCCAACAGAACAACCCTCTGCTCCCCCTGTTTCTATGAGCTCACCTGACAGCTCATGTCCCAGTACCCTTGGGTAACTGAAATAGGGCTGGGTACCTTCATAAGCATGGAGGTCTGTACCACATATGCCGATACGTTTGATCTTGATCAGTGCCTTTCCTGGGCTTGGAGCAGGTTTCTCTCCCTCTATATACTCAAAATGCCCCGGTTCCTTACAGGTCAATATTTTCATTGTTATATATTTTTTATTGTTGTAACTATTTTTTATTTAAAAAGAAAAACCATTGCCTTAAAAAGAACAATGGTTTCTATAACTAATAAACCCCTAATTAAAATGAACTCTGGAAAAAATGGTTACAGTTGATTGCACATAACATCAGGTTTTCCATCACTTTAATTAATCAAAGATGTCAAATAATACCTGTTTTCTCCACCTCATATGTTTATAATCACAGGACAATTGTTTATTTCTTACGCTTAGCGTCCATATTTTTACGAAAAACTACAAATTGACCTCAATCATCCCAGTGAGCATCGATTACCTGCTGAATATGGGGATAGTTTTCGTCTGTTTCGTTTAGCTCTTCCCGTAATCTTTTGAGTTCTATCTTTAGCTCATCTATCTTCTCTTGGTACTTGGGATCATCATAACGATTATCCATTTCGTTTGGATCTTCTTTTAGATCATAAAACTCCCAGGCGACAGGTGTATGACGGGTAAAGTCATTGCCCCAGGAGGCTTTGTTCCATTCAGCATTGGGGTCATCGGTATCTACCCAATACCTACCATAATAAAAGATCAGCTTGTACCTTTTGGTCCTGACGCCAAAATGGGCGGGATTTCCATGCCTATGTGCCAAATGCATCCAGTACCTATAATAGGTGGATTTTTGCCAATCTGCTGGCTCTTCATTGGTTTTCAAAATAGACGCAAAGCTCTTTCCTTGCATGTATTCAGGCACACTTCCTCCAGCCAGATCTATTAGCGTAGGTGCAAAGTCAGTGTTATTGATGATGGCATCTGTCCGGGTGTCGGCTTGGATTTTTTCTGGATACCTGATTAAAAATGGCATGCGCATCGATTCATCATACATCCATCTTTTATCTATATAATCATGCTCGCCCAGCATAAACCCTTGGTCACTGGTGTACACAATGATGGTGTTTTCCAACAATCCCTTTTCCTTTAAATAGGCCAGAAACCTTTTCACATTATCATCGACCCCTTTGACACATCGGAGGTATTTCTTTAGATAACTCTGGTAAACCTTGGAAGTATAGGCTTTTTCTTCAGCATCCATATTCCACTTTACCAGTTCTTCTGGACGGATATCCGCTGCATTCCTATAATTTTTATAATTTTCGCCTTTCCAGATATTCATCGCTTGGTTTCGGATCAGGTTTCTATGGGATACCGATGAACCGATAATTCTGGTAAGGCTATCATTTTTTCCCCTGGTAGCGACCGAGCCATTATTGCCATTGTCGTAGAGGCTTGCTGGCTCAGGGATAAACGTGTCATCCAAATACGATTCGTACCTAGGAGCATTTTCAAAATCATCATGGGGCGCCTTGAAATGATACATCATGAAAAATGGCTGATCCTCTTTTCGTTCATTTTCAAACCAGTCAATTACCTGGTCGGTAATAATATCGGAACTATGTCCTTGGTAGCTTACCGTATTGTTGGGCCAGGGCTTTTCTCCCTTCACCCTGAAATCCGGATCGAAGTATTTGCCCTGCACAGGAAGTACTTTATAGTAGTCAAATGCTGCAGGCTCCTCGTGCAGGTGCCACTTTCCTACTATAGCAGTTTGGTACCCTAATTTTTTCAGCTCTGTGGGCAAATATTGCTTTTCTGGTGGCAATTTCCCCTCTAAGTCAATCACCCCATTGGTCTGTGCTCGCTGCCCAGTCAATACCGCCGCCCTGCTGGGCACGCATATGGAATTATTGACAAAGCAGTTATCAAATATCATCCCTTCTCTGGCCAGACTGTCCAATGTAGGCGTGGGATTCAGGTCTGCCAAACGACTACCGTAGATCCCAAATGCTTGACTGGTATGGTCATCTGCCATGATATAGATAATATTTGGGGGCCGCTCTTCGGAAGTTTTTTCTTTCTTTGACGGGGAACATGCCATAGCCAAAGCCACCATACAGGCCGTTAATGACCTCCCAAGTATTTTAGGTGTTAACTTCTGTATTTTATAGGTCATAATCTTCTTTGTTTAATACCAATTGATCCCCCAACCTTCGCTGTTCTGCTTGGAGAGCGGCAAACATTGAGGCTATTCTTTCACGTTGTGCTTTATTGCCTGACAAATCATCCATTTCATGGGGGTCTTGGGCAAGGTCATACAGTAGGATTTTACTTGCTGATGGATAGACGATCAATTTATAGCCATCTTGCTTGATCATCCGTTGATAGTTGATGTATGCGCCGTATACCTTATCCATCCCTTGGGTTGGATCACCTTTTGCCAAGTCCAAAATACTGTTAAAGGCCACGTAATCTGGCTTTTTCACACCTGCTATCGCTAGACTCGTCGCCATTGCATCTTGCAAATAGATGTTTTCATCCAGCCGTTTTCCTTCTGGTATTCCCGGTCCGACAATGATAAAGGGTGCTGCCACACTATGTTCATACATGTTTTGCTTTCCCAATAATCCATGTTTCCCCATTGCTAGCCCATGATCTGCGGTAAAGATGATATAGGTATTTTCTCTAGCGCCAATAGCTGCTAGTTTGTCCATGATTTCCCCAATTTGAGCGTCCATATGACTGAGCAAGGCATAATACTCCTGAAGGTGCTTTTTAATGGCGTAAGGGGTTCGGGGAAATGGCGCCAGTGCTTCGTCTCTCAGTGAAGGGCCATTGCCAATGGCATCCTTATGCGGATATAAGGGCATATAACTCTTGGGAAGTTTTAGTTCATCCACCTTATACTGATCCAAAAAAGATCTCGGAGATTGGCGCGGGTCATGGACAGCATTAAAAGCTAGGTACATAAAGAATGGTTTTTCTTGTCCCTGGGCATGGTCCATAAATGCCAATGCATCATCTCTCAAAACCTCACTCCAATGTTTTCCACCTTCCCAGTACCCTCCCTGACTTTGATCTGCTGGATCCCAAGAAGTATCATTTGGATTTTTGGGACGGTCATAGCCTAACGGCATGATGGACGAAGGATCGGCCTTTTCCTGCTTTGCCAGAGAATCAAATTTATGCACCATCGTAGCATGGTCCCAGTGGTCTCCCGGCATCCCGCCCCTGATATGGGCTGTATGGTCAAAAATCTCACTGGGATGGACATCTACATGCCACTTTCCAGTCATGTAGGTTTCATATCCGGCTGCTTTCATCAGCCTTGGCCAAGTCTGGTCCAACCTCTCCCCTTTCTTCCAGTTTTCCTTAAACTTCTGGGCCTCCCATACTGACCTTCCTGAAATCATCATGGTCCTGGATGCGGTACATACCGCCCCTGTCCAAGATCCCATATTATAGGCTTTGGTAAAGGAGGTCCCTTCTGCCATTAATTTATTGAGATTTGGAGTATGGACCGCATTGGGCTCTAAGCCACCTAAAGCGGTAAATGTCAAGTCATCTGCAAATACAAACAGGACATTGGGTTTTGTGATTTTCTCCTGACTCGTTGATTGGCTACAGGCGGAGATCAATATCACCCCCGCCGTTGCCAATGCTCCTATTAGTTTATTCATTGCTGAAATTTCCTGTATTCGTACCCCATCATGGAGTTGGCTTCTTTGTCCTTTTTGAATTTCTCTTTCCTGGGATTCCAGTCCAATGGCCTGTTTAGTCGATAGGCAATATTGGCAATATTACAGATAGTGGCTGATCGGTGTCCGATTTCCACATCACAGATTGGTTTTTCACGGCTTTGCATACAATCAAGCCAATTCTTATGGTGCCCCCCATCAGTATTGTACAATTTCACATCTGTGGGTTTCAGTTCGATATCCTTAAGGTGAGCGGGGGTGGGCTCAAAGTAATTTCTGCTGATATCCATCTTGCCTTCTGTCCCGATAAAACGTACGCCATAACCTCTGCCAAAATCATGATGCACCATCTCCACGCCATTATCATAAATCATCTTCAAGCCCGTCTGTGGACTGGTCTCGCCTGCGGGTGGAACGTACTGTACTGGACCGCTGCTGTCCATACCCAAGGCCCACTGGGCGATATCAAACATATGTGCTCCCCAATCACAAAGAATACCTCCACCAGTTTCATCAAACAGCCTCCAATCAGGCCAAAATTTCACGTCATTGTCAGGTGGAGCCAACCGATGATTATAGGCCAACATCGGTGCTGGACCGCACCATTGGTTCCAATCCACCTCTGAAGGTAGAGGCTCTTTTTGTAGATCGTAGGGTCTGGATGGTGATCCCACTTGCACCAGGACTTGTTTAATCTCGCCCAAATAACCATTTCTCACCAATTCACAGGCTTTTCGAAAACTGTCCCACGAACGTTGCATACTTCCGGTCTGGACAATGCTGTCGTATTTTTTGGCCATATCCACCATTTCCTTGCCTTCATTAATGGTCAATGTCAGCGGCTTCTCGCAATACACATCCTTTCCTGCCTTCATCGCATCGATGGCATTGAGCGCATGCCAATGGTCGGGGGTCGCAATGACCACCCCGTCAATGGAATCACTGGCCAACAACTCCCTATAATCTGAGTAGGTCTGTAGAGCATTAGCGGAGATTTCTCTTCCGGCATTTTTATAGGATGCAGATGCATGTTGTTTGAACCAATCCATTTTTGTGGTCCACACATCTGATCCTGCTACGATCTGCGCATTTTCCTGCTTTGCAAACGCCCCTATCAATCCACGGCTTTGCTTACCAAGCCCAATAAACCCTAAGTTGATTTTGTCACTGGGAGCTACATACCCCTTGCCCAATACATGCCGGGGCACAATGGCTATTCCCCCGAGGGCTATCAATGATGATTTTAAAAAATCTCTTCTTCCGGCATTTTTGGTCCGGATTTCCGCTTTATTGTCTTTCATTTTCAGGTTAATTTTAGATTTATTTACAATGCAATATGTCAATTTTTACTAAATAGATGTAGAACATATGTTTACTAATATGGCACATATCTGCACTGGTTTGGGGGCTTTCGATCATTTGGTCTATTTTTGACGAAACAAAACAGTGTACATAACCATGGACAGTTCACACCTATTTTTAGAACATACTTGCGAACTTGGTGAAGGAATATTCTATGACGGCCCCACAGCGTCGCTGTTCTGGGTAGACATAGACGGACAAATGGTCTATCGGTATTCCTTTGCCGCCTCGCAGACCAGCAATTGGCACCTACCTGGAAAAGTCGGCACCATTGCTCCATATCCGCCGGATAGCTTATTGGTATCCTTGGACAAGGAAATCGGATATTTAAATCTCTCTGATGGTGAATACACCCAGCTCATCGAGCTTGAAACAACACTCCACGCCAATCGCTTCAATGATGGAAAATGCGACCCGCATGGAAACTTTTGGTTTGGAAGCATGCACCTGCCCGAAAGACTACCGACAGGACATCTCTATTGCCTAGATCGGAAAGGCATGGTAAGAAAACAGTTATCAGACATAACGGTTTCCAATGGCCTGACTTGGGACCAAAGAAAAAACAAATTCTATTTTATAGATTCCCCCACACGTTCCATTTTTTCATTTGACTATCATGATGGTGCTACTTCCCTCCACAATAGGCAAACGGTCATCAAGGTTCCTAGCCAGATGGGCTTCCCTGATGGAATGACCATTGATGAAAACGGACTGCTCTATATTGCCTTATGGGGAGGCTATGGAGTAGGCATTTGGGATCCCGAGAATGGCCAACTGGTGGATAAAATCCCTGTCGATGCCCCTTTGGTGACCAGCTGTGCATTTGGGGATAAGGACCAGAAAGGACTCTATATCAGCACCGCGCGTAAGGGTCTAGGCCAAGACGTATTGGCCAAATACCCACTCAGCGGCGGTATCTTTTACGCCCGATGTGAGACCAAAGGAATGCCTGCATTCCCTTATCTTCGAGATGCCAGCATTCCCAATGACCACCCACCAACTTATGAGAACGGATAAGCACTTTTTATGGTCCTTTAACCCGGAATATGCATTAGCCTATCTGCTGCGACCTGAAACTGCTTCAAAATCAGTCGTTTCACTTTAGTTTTCGGCATAACCGTAGCGGTGCTACGCTAATGCCTCCAAACTAACTGATTTTCTTGCAATTTCAGCTCTCACTACGATTCCCAACGCATAATCCGGGTTTAACTCATAATCCGTTCATATACTCTAGTCTCCTGATAATATTGCTGTCATCTGCCACAGAAGCCGCCAGCTTGTCCTCTTCTACGGAGGTGGTATATCCATAAGGACCATCCGCCAGCTGAACCAAAATATTCAATATCAACAACGCTTCATGTGGATCCTCAGTCGAATACAGGGCCATCTCAATATCCTTCATGGGGTTTGATACCCCACAGATTCCTAGGAATTGGCTTGCCCTAACCCTGTTTATCCTGACTGGGTCATCCTTGGATATTTCGTTAACCGCATCCTCCAGCGTTTTGGCCTCATTTCCAAAGCTGGACAAAGCACATAAGGCCCAGTATCTCACCCACGGATCATCGTCTTGCAATTTACGGTGGAGTACTTTCTCCACCTCATAAAAATCCTTTATAGCAAGATTGATGGTCGCATAATATTTTTTGATATCCTTCTTATGACCTTGTCCAAAGGCCACGGGATCATCAAAGGCCTCCTCTATCAGGTAATACTCCGGATAAAAAGAAAGGTCCGGCATGGACAACAACCAATCCCCCAGCTCTTTTCTCATTGCCAGTAATTGCTTCTTATATGCTGGATCCTCCGCCAAGTTGTTTATCTCATAGGGATCTTTTTCTATATCAAACAGCATCTCTACTGGCTTTACTTCAAAAAATTGACGTTGGTCCTTATTGAGTTTACCAGATCTATACAAATTGACCCATTCTTGATAAGCCATCTGCTTGTACCGGTAATTGTTCCAGAGACCGTCAAAATTAAACGGATGAAAATTCCTGATGTACTTATACTTCCCCTTTCTTACCGACCTGACAAAATCATATTTTTCATCAAAACGATCCGCATAACCGTATGCCACAACATTAGGGGACTTATTTTTTTTTCGCAAAAAAGGCTCCCCGTCCATCTGCTTAGGCACTTTTACCCCTGCCAGGTGAAGTACCGTAGGGCCAAAATCCACAAAACTCACGAATTCCTGCACCCTTGTCCCTGTTTTATAGGAAACCCTTTCTTTGTATTTTTCGGGGACATGGATGACCAACGGCACATGCAGTCCCGTTTCATATAAATACCCTTTACTCCCAGGCAAAACGCCTCCATGATCACCAAAGTAAAACACAAAAGTGTTTTCCAGAAGTCCATCTGCTTCCAATTGACCGATCAGCTCTCCTACTTGCCTATCCATCTCCGCTATCCTGTCCAGATAATACGCTCTGGTATATTCAAACAATGCCGTTTGAGGATGGTTTGGCTGCAAATTCCCGCTTGGAGGCAAAGTAGATACAGGCGTTTCCTCCATCTTTTCCGGCCCAAAGTGGAGCTGACCTTCATGGGAAACGGAGAAGTTATGAACATAAAAGAATGGCTGGTCTTCCTTCCTGTTTTTATAACTTGCCTTATTGGAAGATTCATCCCACACCTTATCTCCATTGTCCAGATTATAATCTTCTTTGGCATTATTGGCCGTATAATACCCTGCTTCACGCAAATAAAACGGAAACATCTCCAAATTATCCGGCATGGGCACCGTCTTCATTTTTCGGTGATATTGTGCCCCAATGCGCGGAGCATAGGATCCTGTGATCAAGGTGGACCGTGCCACACTACATACTGGCCCATTGGAAAAAGCATGGTCAAACACCAGCCCTGTCTGCGAAAGCTGTTCGATATGGGGAGTTTCCACTCCATCCGAATCGTACAATTTCATATAATGCTTGGAGTTATCCTCCGAAGTGATCCAAATAATATTGGGACGCTCCTGTGCCATGGATCCGTGGGAGAACAGGCAAACTATTATCAACAGGAATAATTTCGTCCACCTATCCTTGATTGTACTTTGAAACATGCTTGTTCTTGTCATTTTAATTTTCTGATCGCTGAAGCCAAATTGCCCAGTCCTTCCCGACACTCATCGGCGCATCGCCCAATTCTACATTTTGTCCTCCTGAGACAGTAAGCGTTTTGCCTTCTTGCAATGGCCCACCACTACGCGGATCGTACCATTTCACATCAAACCGTCCGTCGAGACTACCAAGGTCTATCTCTGCAGCTTGAGCATCTTTCAAGTACACTACCACTTGGTCCTTTCCATCACTCAACACGTATCCTTCACCTTTTACCAACCACTCATCTCTGTTTTCCATCTTCCAATAAGGGATGTTTTGGCCAGTGAAGAAATCAAGACATATCCTTCCCTGATCCCAAAACTTGTCCCTGGACCTAAAGTCCTGACAAGTAAGGTCCGAATGGGCATGTTTATAGCCAAAGTACCACTCTGTACCCCATGCTCCCGCCATCATCGCTCCCCAAAGTCCATTTTGACGGGCGTCATCATGTAAGGGGTCCTCTTCGTCGGGAAGCAACGAGTGCTGTGCATCTCCTGGCTCATCGCAAGCTACAGCCCACTGCTTACCTGCTTCCTTGCTGTCCTTAAGGATCTTGAGAACGTTTTTATGTACATTGGCAAAATCCTTCCTATTGGTCTGTAAAGAGGCTCCGGTGAGCGGGGTATCTCCATAAAGCGGATCAAACCATCTACCGTTATGGATCACAATGTGGTGGTCATAGGGATCTACAGTCCGAACATAATCCGCCAACATCAGCCAATCCCTAGGTTCTAATGGAAAAGTCCGTGGGGTCTTCACCCAGTCTCCTTGTTCCTCACAAAGATTCCAGTTTAGCGCCAAATGGTGACCAAAACGTGCAATTAATTCCCGGTAATACAATTTGGTAAACATGCCTATTCCTCCATTGTCCAACAGTCCTTGGTTTTCGACTTCCAAGGTCTTGAAATGCAAAAACATGCCCAACTTGTCGGCATGCTCAAAGACCATCTCCCACTGATCGAGTTTAGAGACATCGTACCTGTCCCAAGTATCATAATCCACAAAAGGAAATACATTCTGGTCATCACCGGAAACGTTCATCGTCAGAAATGAAAAAGCATTGGCACCTTTCCCGTGAAGGTAATTGATCGCACCTATCAGGCCCTTCCCCTTTCCATTCTTCCATGTAGGGTCTCCGCTTTTCCAGTCTCCCACATGGGCCTGGTAGGTCTTCACCAAATCATCCTTATGGCCATCTTCGGCAAAATCCCCATCAAAGTCCGCAAATGCCAACAGGTTTTCTGGTGCGTCTGAACCGAATTTCAAGAAATATTCTCCAGATCCCTTAAATTGAAGGTAACGCTCTCCAACGTAATCAAGCCGTCCCTTGCTTCTAAAATCCCTTCCTTCCTTATCGCTGGGAGCTATAATAAATTCCCCTTGTAAGCCATTGATTGAAGAAACGGGGCTGAGTTTGGAAGTATCCCTGAGTGCGGCCCATTTTCCTTCAAAGAAAAGGACCTTATAATTCCATTCCCCTGTTTCATCCGGTGCAAAATGCGCCCTCCAGACATTACCTTCGGTGGCACCGGATTCTCCTGCTTGTCCGTCAGCGGCAAAATAACCGGGAACCAAATACCTTTTTCCAGAGGCCTCATGGCGAAACTCCACATCAAATTTATATTGGAGAAAGGGGTTATCCTCATCCATTTCGCCCGCTTGGGGGCCTTCTACATCAAGGGTGACTTTATGCCATTTTTGCAGCTCTCCATGAAGACGCTGTCCATGTACAGCATAAGTTGCTAACAGTAGAAGAAATCCTACCAAGGCATTTTTATAGTATATCATAATGTAAAATTGGGTTATTATTGTTTTTTTTATTTTGAATGCGATGACTTTAGCTGACCTGATGCGGCTTCATAGGAAGCGTTTTGGTCCATTTCATAAATTCTCTCCATCAATTGCCATTTTTGATCCGCCGTTGCTGATTTATCGGATTGTTGAAACTCGGCAACATAGCTTTCCCATTCCTTTTGCCGAGGCAACTTGGAAAGCCTTTCCATGGCCTTATCATGGTCAAAGTCAGCTACCGTGTCCATGATCATAAACAAGGTGGTATTATAAATATAAATTTCCATATCCAAAATCCCTACTTCTTTCATACCAGCGGTTATTTCTGGCCATGCCTTCCCCATACCATGTACTTCTTTATACCGAGCTATCAGTGCTGGATCATTTTTTAGCCTAAGCTGTTTACAGTATCTTTTATATTTCATGTGTTTATGTTGCTTTCTAAGGTCACTTGGAATCTAGCATGATTTATAACCATCCCAGTGTGTGAGGTATTCACCATGTTCGATTTTATATAGCCTTTTGATTTTTATCGGAAACTAAAAAAAGCAGGAAGGTAACCTTCCTACTTATTTCAATTAAACCCTATTAATCAATCAAGTTATCCACTAATTAAGTTTGATTTTGAACACATAGGCAAAATCCCCGGGCTTAGTGTCCGGTAGGTCTATAAGGAGGTGCTCCTCTCCCTGTTTCCAAGTCAACTGGCCTTCATGCCCAAGTAAGGTTACTTCCTTTATTTCCTGGTCCAGTAGGTCACTTCCAGCCCTGAAGGATTCGATCTCCGCTTTACCTGAATCCGGCCAGTCCATTGCTATTGCATAGATGTTTCCGTCTTTTTGGGTAAACCTAAAATCTTTGCCTGTAAGGTCTTTGTTCTTGCCTTCGGTATGGTGTCCGGTAGCCACCTCTGTCGGTCCTTCCCCGAAGGTTTTCCAGTGGGTGGTCCCATAAATGGCTTCCCCATTTTGGTCAAGCCACTTACCAATGGCCAACAGTACTTCTTTTTGGTCTTCAGGAATGGTACCATCGGCTTTAGGCCCCACGTTCAGTAGCAGGCAACCGTTCTTACTGACGATATCAATCAAATCGTCCACAATGGTATTGGGAGTTTTGGATATCCAATTGGACACATAGCCCCAAGAATTAGCACCGATAGAAGTATCGGTTTGCCAGGGATACTCGTGGATGTCCGACATTTTACCCCGCTCTAAGTCAAGCACATTGGTTCCCGGAGGATAGGATTCAAAATCATGGAAGTTTTTATTTTGCAAGACGACCTCTTTGCCCCAATCGAGTCCTTTATTATAGTAATAAGCGGCAAGTTTGGGATGGTAAGGTCTATATTCTTCCCGATCAAGGACAAAGTCAAACCAAAGCACATCAGGCTGGTAATTATCGATGATTTCCTTGGTTCGTTTCCACCAAAGTTCGAGAAACTGCTCGTCCGCTGGCACATACGGAGAATGGGACCTTCCATATAAATCACTGAAAGTTTGATCTGCGGCATCACCAGTTTTGTTGAAGTAATCCCAGTTGAATGCAAAATGGGACGAGGCACCTACCTTGAGCCCATGCTCTCGTCCTTCTTTGACCAGCTCGCCCAAAATATCCTGCTTTGGCCCCATCTCTACGGCATCCCACTTCGTGTGACTGGACTGGTACATCGCAAATCCATCATGGTGCTCCGCTACTGGAACAATGTATTTTGCCCCTGCCTTTTTGAACAAGTCGATCCACTCCTTGGCATCGAAATTCTCTGCGGTAAACATAGGGATGAAGTCCTTGTACCCAAATTCATCTAGCTCTCCCCAGTTTTCGACATGATGGTCATAAATTTCCGAAGGTTTCTCACTGACGATTTCCCCTTTTGGATTCCAAACTACCGAATCCATGTACATCAGTCTGGGATACCATTCTGATCCATAAGCAGGTACAGCATATGGTCCCCAATGGATAAAAATCCCCAATTTGGCATCCTTAAACCATTCAGGAACTTCATATTGCTTTAAGGAGTCCCAATTCTCCTCAAATCTAGGCTCTTCACTGGCCTTTTGTTCTTTGCCATCGCTGGCACACCCACTTCCTCCCATGGACCACGCAACAGCCAAGGCGGAAAGGATCATGCTTGTTCGTTTTTTCATTACTTATTTATTAATATCTCTGTGCTTATAAAAACCCTATAGGTAGATCAGGCACCGCCTCCCACCTATAGGGTTACCTCATTGATTATGGTCTGACTTCTTTTTCCATAACCCAAAAATCATCAAAATAGAAAGTACCATTTCCCGGTATTTGGAGCATAAATCGTCTATTGGCATCACCTTGTATCGCCTCATATTCGGTGGTCACTTCCACCCACTCTCCACGTGGTTTGTCCGCTGCGGACTCCCAAAACTGCTTCCAGTTCGGCAATAACCATAGACTTACACTTGGAGCCGTCGTGCCCTCCTCTACATATATTTTATACTTGAACAAGTAGGTTTTTCCAGGCTCTAAACTAAATGGAGCATTGATGCTATGAATTTTGCCACCAGCATGCTCTTCATTTTTCACCACTTTTAGGCTATAGTCTCCTGTAGCCGCCAAATCCGTGGTGAAAGTAACTTCCGAGTCATTGTCCCACATGGCCTCCCAGCCAGCACCGCCGTCCTCAAAACCATATGCAGTGTTATCCAACAGGTTAGCCGAATGCATGACAACGGGGATATCCGTAAATGCTTGAGGTGTTCGTTCATCTACAGAGGCAAGTTCACCTCCCGCAAAACTCACGGTCACCACATCGGGACGGTAAATTTCCTGTGCCAATTTGATATCCAGCTTGGTAGGATTGGCCGCATAAGGCTGTACGGAAGTGATATCAAAAACTTCACCATTTACCTTTACCGTAAATAATTCCACTCCTCCAGAGAAAGGTTTAAATTCTCCATTAAAAGACATTCGCAGGGTTTGATCTTCCAGCTCGACGATGTCTTCTGTCAATTCAAAAGGTTTACTGGAAGGGATGACCTTAATCGGATTTGGAATGGTGTCCCTGCCAGTTCCCGGAGGTATGGTTTGGCCAGTCCTTGAAGCGGTTAGTGTTGCCCTATAAACTCCAAGCTTATTGAAAGGGATCAACGCTACAGAATCAGCACTGTTGTTCACGATTTCTTCCGTGGCCACATTTCGGATTTGCCAGTTTCGTGCATTTGGGCGTCCTTGGGTAGACCTATCGATAAACGCCACCTCAGTACCAGCCTCAACAAACAAGGTATCCTCACCTCTGGCAATGGTTTCTTCCAGGTACTTCATTTCTGCTTCTGCCCTGATCGAGTCATAAACATCCACCATAAAAGCAGTGTCCATCACCCAAAATTCTCCATCCCACTTGGTGCTGACGGTATCCAAACCTCTGAAGGCCACCGAATCCCTGAACTTATTGACCAACCGGACATACTGGATACCAGGATTTTGAAACAGTACGTGAATGGTTTTCTCTGTGGAGACCGTATCACCTTCATTGATGATAAAATCGGTAAGTATGGTGTCATTTCGACTTATCGGTCCTTCCAAAAAGAAATTGCCACTATCAATAGACCAAGTATGCTCTACAGCACCCTGGGACAGATCCGAAAAACTCTCAAACTGTCCCACACTGGTCACATAGGCAGGCTCCCTAAGAAAACTGGTGTACCATCCCACATCCGAAAATTCGGTGGGAGCGGTATACTCATCCTCTACACAGGAATGAAGCCCTGCGATAAAAACAAACACTAATAATATA
This sequence comes from Echinicola rosea, assembly GCF_005281475.1. Taxonomy (NCBI): domain Bacteria; kingdom Pseudomonadati; phylum Bacteroidota; class Cytophagia; order Cytophagales; family Cyclobacteriaceae; genus Echinicola; species Echinicola rosea. The sequence goes on from NZ_CP040106.1 coordinate 4,074,012, forward strand.
TATCTTCTTTTCATGATCAGGTTCTTTTTGGGGTTAGTTTACTCTTCTCCTCCTATTTGAGGATTGGCTACGATCTCTGAATTTGGTATGGGCCAATAGGCATGCTCAGAAGCAATATAGTTGGAGGCCGCTTGCTGGTAATCGATCAGGACATCCGACTCCATTTCCTCTGTCGTCAACACCGATGCCCACCTGGTCACGCTTTGTCCATTACTATTGACGAATTCAAAATTATCCGTATAATACTTTCTTTGTGAAAGCTCTTCAAAGCGATCTTTGGTTATGCCCCATCTGCGCAAATCTATGGTTCTGATCGCATTGCCCTCCAAGGACAATTCAAGCGGTCTTTCCACATACATCAAGTGATCCATTAGCGATTGGACATCATAGGTTTGGTTGTCATGTGCGGCAGCGGGATATTCACCCGTTCCATCCATGCCCAACAATTGGAGGGCAGACCTGTGCCTTACCCTATTAATGTAGGTCATCGCTTCTTCTACATTTCCATCTCCCATCAATAAGGCCTCTGCATACATCAAGTACACATCAGCGAGCCGAATTACCCGAACATTGACACCTGAACGTAAGTTTGGCACGATGTCCTTCTCGTCCTCTACGATTTCCCAATTCGAATATTTCCTGAAATAGCCTGTTTCCTTATTATTAAAGGCGGTAGCTTCAGCGGTGCTGGTACCATAATATTCCAAATCCGTATCATCTACTAATGCAATGGAGTAGGAAGTCCTCAACGAATACTTTCTTAACCGTGTAGATCCATCTTCGTCCACTACATAATTTCTAGGATCATTAATGTCCACAGGATCCTCCTTATAGGCCATGATCAGCCAGCAGCTTGGATAAAGGGATCTCCATCCGCCTACGGGACTTACAGTAAAGTTCAGGTTATTGGAAACCTGCTCCTCTGCCCAAGCAGAAATTTCCGATTTATAGGCAAGGGAATAATTGATCTCCAAGATACTTTCACTATTTAGCTCATTGGTCGTGGTGAAGTTATCACCGATATTTTCGGTCAATGCGTACCCGTAGGCTGGATTTTCCATCACGTCTTCGAAGTACACCTTAGCCTGCGTATAATTTTCATTATACAGATGGCTCTTCCCCAGTACCGCAGCGGCAGCCCCCGCTGTCACCCTGCCTTGGTCAATATCCCTGCTATAGGAAGGTGGTAAATGCTCATGGGCGTATTCAAGATCGGCCAAGTAAAAAGCCATTACCTCTTCCTTGGGTTTCACTGGTTGGTAGAATTCCTCTTCATTTTGCGGAACAAAATCGAAGATCGGTACATTTCCTTCATTAAACCCTGTGGTCAAATAGAAGTAAAACAGCCCTCTGAAAAACCTCGCTTGGGCAAGTATGGTACTGGCTCTTTCCTGACTGCTTTCATCTTTTAGGGTAGGAATCAGTTCTTCTGAGGCAACGATGACCTGATTGGCCCTGAAGATCCCTTTGTACAAGGCATCCCATTTGTTATTGGGCGTACTGGATGATTCATTGAATTCCTGTAAGTAATACTGGTTGCTGGTATTGGGTCTACCCCATCCAGGCCAAGTCATATCGCTTCGGTTATATTCATCAGGAATGGCCAATAGGTTTTGATTTTTGAAAGCATTGTAAACGGCTATCAATCCGGCATCCAAGTCATCTACGGTTTTCCAAAAACTCTCCGTGGACATTTCATTTGGATTTACTTCTTCCAGAAAATCACTGCATCCCGTGCCCATGCCTAGTACAGGCAGAGCACATAACATTATTTTATATAGGTTATTTTTAAGTTTCATACCTTGTTCATTTTAAAAGTCAAACTGTATACCTGCTCTGTACTGGGCCGAAATCGGATAGTTTCCTTTATCTATCCCTCTCGTGTTCAGCCCATCATTGCCCACTTCTGGGTCAAATCCATCATAGGATGAAATGGTAAGTGGATTTTGGGCGGCGATATATACGCGGAAATTCCTTACACCAACCTTTTTGGTTATTCCCGATGGGATGGTATAGCCCAGTGCCACATTACGCAACCTGATAAAGGTGCCGTCCTCTATCCAGAAGTCCGTATATCCGCGGTAGTTTTCATGGTCACGTCCTCTAAATGCCGGAATTTCGGAAGTAGGGTTTTGGGGCGACCATTGGTAAAGAATATCCAAATGTGTTCCCTGCTTGTAAGCATAGGCCTTACTACCATTGATAATTTCGCCTCCAAAAGCACCGTACCACTGCATGGAAAAGTCAAAACCTTTGTAATCCGCATTGAGGTTTAATCCCATCTCAAACTCCGGCATGCCGCTACCTGCATACACCCGATCATCATTATTGATAAGGCCATCACCTGCATCAGGCACGCCATCACCATCGGTATCCACAGTCAGGGCATCCACGTATTTCAGGTCGCCCATCTTGGCAGTGGGCATGATTTCACGGTATTCTTGTAGTTCTTCCTCAGAGGTAATCAGACCATCTGTCTTGAGCACAAAAAATGCCCCTGCTTCATAACCTTCCTTCAGCACGGTCACCAAGTCTTCATTGGGAAGTCCGCTGGTCACGGTACTTCCGGATAGATAGGCAATTTTATTGGCCCCGCTCATCTTGGTGATCTTGTTATTGTTCTTACCGAAAGTGAGCCCTGCCGACCAAGAGAACTTCCCTTTGTGGCGGTAATTTGCCGTAAACTCCATCCCCCGGTTATTCATATTCCCTACATTCAGGATGACAGTAGCATTACTCCCTGCACCTGTGGTGGGAGGAAGCAGTAGTGGGAAAAGCATGTCCTTTTTATTGGTATTATAAAAATCACCGGAAAAGGTAAACTTGTTCTCAAAAAAAGCAAGATCAAATCCCAAATTGGCCTGTTCGGTAGTTTCCCACTTAACATTTTCATTGGCAAATGCTGTTTGAATAGCTCCGAGAACCAAATGATCACTTCCCTCAGGACCGAATACATAATCTTTTGCCAGGCTGATCGTGGCAGCATTACTGTAGTCCAAAAAGCTTTGGTTTCCTGTAGTGCCATAACTACCGCGGATTTTAAAACTATTGGCCACAGGGGCTATGGATTGCCAAAAATCCTCGTCTGATACATTCCAGCCAGCAGATACAGATGGGAAAACTCCCCACCTATAATCTTTCGAAAACCTGCTCGATCCATCTCTTCTTGCACTGACGCTAAGTAGGTACTTGCCTTTATAATCGTACTGTGCCCTGCCCAAAAAGCCGATAAGGGAATTGACACGGTCTTGTCCCCAACCGCTTCCTGAACCGACATTTGGATCCAGGGTGGCGCCGTTTAGCACTAGTACATCATTACTGATCAGGTCAAATTTTTCTGCAAAGAAAGAAGTATATTCATACCGTTCCATGGAGAAAAGTCCCAACAGCTTTAAATTATGCTCTCCAAACTTTTTATGGTAATTCAGTGTGGTCTCAGAAGTAAAACTCTTGGACCGGTCACTGAAGTTATAGATGCCCGATCTTACGGTAGTGGGCAGAAGCTCCCCTAACTCATTGTACACCTTAAACAGGGGATTTACCCGTACACGTGTATTGTTTGTGATACTTCCGCCCATGCGGCTCATGATGTTAAGGGACTTTGAGATATTGTACCGGGCCTGGAAAAACCCATTGAAGTGGTCGCCACTCCTGTTATCTGTCTGCTTCATTCTAGCGGCCATATAGCTTAGGTTCAATGCATCATTCGTAGAGCCACTGGCATCTGAAATGGTGGAAGCATTCGGGTCGATTTCTTGCTGATAGGGCTTTTGCTTATAGGCATCCAGCAGAAAATTCCAAGGAGCATATTCCTGCTCTTCCAGCCTGATGCCAAGCCCCGTATTGATCACCCATTTACCTTTGGTGTAACCCGTATTTGCCCGGATGTTAAACCGCTCAAACCCCGAATTAATGATTACACCTTCTTGGTTAAAGTAAGTGCCCGTGATATTGTAATTTAATCCTTCTTTGCCTCCAGAGATGTTCAAACTGTGATTTTGTATAGTCGCATTGTCATTCTGAATAATACCTGCCCAATCGGTATCATTGGTAAAGCTATAGAGGTTATTTTCCAATGGTGTCCATGAATTCCCGTAATTGGTTCCGTTTTGGTTGTATTTGCTCAAGAACTCCGAATACATGTACTGGTCAAAATCCATTAGCGGCACATCCGAAGTGATTTTTTGAACCCCATAATAACTATCAAGCCCCACTTTCATCACCCCAGCTTTACCTTGCTTGGTAGTAATGAGGATGACACCTCCCGCACCTCGCGTACCGTAAATGGCAGCGGAAGCGGCATCTTTGAGAATATCTATGGATTCGATCTCATTCATACTGAGCTTTGGGTCACCATTATAGGGAATACCATCTACCACGTATAGTGGAGCGCTGTTTCCGGTGACAGAACTAAGTCCCCGGATGACGATGTTGGAGCTTGAACCGGGCTCTCCAGAAGAGGCGGTGACATTTACACCTGCCACCTGTCCTTGCAGGGCTGTACCTAGATCGGCTGTGGCAGATTTGGTCAGCGTCTCACCATCCACATTTCCTACCGCACCAGTGACTTCCTTTTTTTTCTGCGTTCCGTATCCGATCACAACCACTTCTTCCAGTGATTCGATATTCACATCCATGACCAGATCCAGTGATGTCTCGTCGGTCACCACCACCTTTTGGGTGAGATATCCTATAGAGGAAAATACCAAGGTGGTTTCCTTATTGGGAACCATTAATTTATAGTTTCCGTCAATGTCCGTGACGGTCCCTTGGCCGGTGCCTTCTATGATGATATTGACCCCGGGAAGGGTGGTGCCATCATCACTAGAGGTGATCGTACCCGTTAACTCTCTTTTTTGCCCTTGGGCAATGGTCGAATGAAGGGATAGTAGCAGTAATAAGCCTATCATAAAAAATCCTTTGACAGAACTGCTACCCTTTGAGGGTAAGTTTTTTTTCATAACGGTTTGGTTAATTGGGTTATCAATTGCAAAACTGCCCATTGGACAGTTTTTGCTTTATCACTTATCAAACCTAATAAAAGTAAATGTTCCACCTTACAACAGATGTTGAACAGAATAGTACATATGTATAAAGCCCACCATAAAACCTCCCAAACACGTTTTTAACCAACCAATTACTCCATTTACTGTTTATATTATTTTTGAAATTTTTTAAAATAAAACCAAAGCATGGTCTGTCTAGTTATTTTCAAGGCACTTAAACCCGCATTATGCATTAGCCTATCTATTGCGACCTGATCCGCCGCGGCGGACAAAATCAATCGCTTCGCTGCTGTTTTCGATTTTACCATCCGCCGCGGCGGATGATTCAATCTCCAAACAGCCTGATTTTCTTGTAGTTTCAGCTCTCATAACGATTCCTAATGCACAAAGCGGGTTAAAAAAAATGGCCAGCCTTTAGAATTGACTGACCATCAAAAACAACATTTCCCCGTTCCCTAGGTCAATAATCTGGGTTTTGCTCCAGTAGAGGGTTTCTGTCCAAAGCCTCCTGAGGCAAAGGCCACTTATAGTGTTTGTCCTTAAACACCCGGTCATAAACAGGATCTCCATCAAATCCATCCAATTCTTGTACGGCCAAGCCCCAACGCTTAAGATCAAAGTAACGGCTGTTTTCCATGAGAAACTCCACTCTTCTTTCATACCGAAGTTCTTCTCTTAATGCCGTTTGATCCATCGTAGATACAGCAGGATACTGCTGGGTTTCCAGGAAATTGACCCCGTAGGCACGAGCTCTTACCCGATTGATGGCATCCAGTACAGACTGGTCTATATCATTGGATTCAATTTTAGCTTCAGCATACATAAGTAATACATCTGCATACCTCAGGTGGATAAAATCTGTACCATCATTAATTGGTTTTTCGAGGGTCTCTCTCACTACAGGGCTGATACCCTTGATAAAAGTAAATCCAGTCTCGGATTTAATTTCCGAAAATGGATTCCATTCACCTTGATAGATGGACATCCCCATCCTAGGATCCCTGTTTTCCATTGGGTTTTCTGAATCATATAAGGGTGACTCACTAATGGAAAGGCCATCGATGCACTGATAGCTATGCACTAAATCAAGGGTAGGATGCATGGTTCCCCAAAACCCTATCATCTCCTGCACTGATCTTTGATGGGCTTCTTCTGGTACATTGGCGTACTGGATAGAAAAGATGACTTCCTGGTTATTTTCCTGCTCTCCATCATAGAACAACGTCGTGTAGTCGTTTGCCAACGCATAATTACCCGTTTCCATAACCGATTTTGCTGCCGATGCAGCTTCTCCAAGGTTCTTCCCATTGTAAAGCAATACCTTTGCTTTCAGTGCTTGTGCTGCGGCTTTTTTCACATGGCCATCATATCCTCCTTGAGGGAGATAGTCTATAGCTATATTGAGGTCATTTAGGATATGTAAAAACACCTCGGATTGGGGTTTTTTAGCACTATATTGGTTCTCCACAGTGCTGGGAGCTGTCCTGATGGGGACATCTCCATAAGTCGCTGCCAAGTAATAGTAATAATAGGACCTGATAAATAACACCTCGCCTTTCCAGGCATTCAACTGGGCTTCGGATACCCCGGTGACGTTGTCAATGTTCGCCAAAAACTCATTGCAGCTAGCTATACCGTTAAAACTTACGGCATATACCGATATGAGTGCATCTTCGGGCCTTCCATTGTTGCTATAGGTACCATCCAAGATGGAGTGGAAGCCAGCCCCTCTACTTAAATAACCATTGTCCGTTATCCCATCCCAAATAGGGTGCGGCTTCGGGCCAGCATTCCAGTTGGCAAACGAAGTAATCCCGTAGAAATTGGTCTGCAGGTCACTATACACTCCTGCAAGCCCGATCAATGCATCATTTTCATTTTGCCAAAAAGTAGTACTGCTGATAACATCCGATGGTTGTTGATCCAAAAGTTCTTGGTTACATCCATTTAAACTCAAGGCTGCCAAGAAGATTCCTTTATATATATGATTTTTCATGATATTCATTTTATTGCTAGTAATTTTGTACAAAAAACTTACTGATACTTTTCCATTGGACACGTTTACCTATAGCGTCACTGAGACACCAAAAGTGTAGCTTTTATTAAGCGGATAAGTATAGGAAGTGAGCACTTCTGGATCCAGCTGGAACAGGTCATTGTCAGAAAAAGTGACCAGATTGTCACCTGAAAAATAAAGCCTTAATTTTGTCAACTTCAGCCTTTCTGTCAACGTCTCTGGGAACGTATATCCTAATGAGACGTTTTTCATTCTTAGATAAGACGTATTTCTCAACCAAAACGAATTGGCGTAGCTTCTTGCGTCATAATTACTCAGTGTTTCATTGTACACGGTGGGCAAAGGTGCATTGACATTGTCCCTAGTCCAAGACTGGTTTAACCAAACACTTGGTGCATTCCCGTCCTGCACAAATGGCTCCACGCCGTGATTATTTCGGTAGGTTTTTTGTCCCGCCACACCCTGCCAAAACATGGAAAAATCGAATTGCTTAAAGCTCGCAGAAACATTGGCACCATAGGTGAAGGCTGGATGCTGGCCATCCAAATGGATCCGGTCGTCGGTATCCACTACGCCATCTCCATTCTGGTCTTTTAAGCGGATTCCGCCTAAGTACGCCGGCAAGGGCTGGGTGGGAGCATTGTCAATATCTTCCTGAGACCTAAACAGACCATCAGATTCCCACATATAGAATCCATTGAGGGGGTATCCTTCCTCATTGGCTGTATATCCATAAATCTCCCTGGCACCATAATTTAGGATCTCGTTATTATAGAAAGCTATATTACCGGATAGGTTATAGGACCAGTCTCCTATATTATTCCGGTGACCTAGAACAAAATCCATCCCCCGGTTACGCATTTTTCCTTGGTTTATCTGAGGACCTGAAGCTCCTGCCTCAATGGACACTTGTAATTCCCTTAAAATGTCATCGGTCACTTTATCGAAATAATCTACCCCTGCGGTAAGTTTTCCACTCCACAATGATATATCCAATCCGATGTTTGCGATAGTAGTCGTCTCCCAAGTAATATTTGGATCTGTGAATTTTTCCAACACCACACCGGGGGCAATACCTATACCGAATGGATAGCCATGAGAACCTGTAGCCCTTGTCTGAACATAATTATTCAGTTCATAATTACCAAAGGAGTATTGGGCCTGATAGGGGTAATCAATGTCTCCGTCATTGCCCAACTGCCCCCATGAAGCGCGTAATTTCAACTGATCAATAAAGGTGGCATTGTATAGAAAGGGCTCATTTTCCAATCTCCATCCCACACTAAAGGAAGGAAAAATCCCCATCCTACTTCCCTCCGCAAACCTTGAGCTTACATCTGACCTAATATTACTTTCGATCAGGTACTTTTCATTAAACACGTAGTTAATCCTTGCAAAAAAACTCCGAACTGCGCTCTGGGTATTGGTCCCTCCCACTAGCTGGTTATCTGTACCTGCTCCATCCAACTCAGTAATGGTAGGGGTCGGCACACCGTATCTAGAACCAACCGTATTTTCTCTTTTCCTAAACTCTTGGCTGTATCCACCCATAAAAGTGAAATCATGAATTTCGTTTACGATTTTATCGTAAGTTAAGGTAGAGTAAAAGGTAGTAACTGTGCTAAACACATTGTTGGCATCTATCTTTGCTGGATCGGTCGTTCGCCGTAAAAATTCTCCGGTTCTATAATTGTATTCATCAAACCGTAGCTGTTGAAACTTTGATTTCATATAATCAAATTTCATTGCACCTTTCATTGAAAGCCGTAGGTTTGGCAGTATATCAATATTAGCGTATAAATTTCCGTTAAAATTATACTTTTCGTCAGAATAGCCTTTCTGCCCATATAACCTAGCTATAGGGTTCTCTCTCGTAAAACCTTCATCGAATAGAAAATCAGGATCTTCGGTACTTCCAGAGAAAGCTTTGGCAGCATAATGGCCCGTACCGTCCAAGGTATATGGCCCCCAGGTAGGCCTCACAGACCAAGCTGATGTCAGTGGATTGGTCCAATCAGAGTTTGGCCCTTGGCGCTTTGAGTACATCCCCATGATATTACCACCGACAGTGATCCGATCAGTAATATCAGAATTGATACTGACAAAGATATTGTTCTTGTCATATTCTGAAGTGGACATAATGCCTTTTTGCTTCCAATTGCCCAAGGTGATATTATAAGAAGTGGTTCCTGAAGTCCCATCCACCCCTAAGGTATTTCTCCATACAGATCCGGTCTGTGTCACCAAATCGGTCCAATCAGTATTGGGGTAATAAGGGTCATTGTTCGCTGTACGGTAAGCCTCGATGATCTCCTCAGGGTAATAGTTCCCTCCATCCCCTGGCGCATTGTCCAGCGCTCGGTTATACAAGGTCATATAATCTGCCGAATTGCTGATCATTTCGGGAATCACCGTGGGGGTATTAATAGCATAACTTCCCTCATATTTCACGCGTACTCCTTCCTTATACCCTTTCTTGGTTTCTACCATAATCACCCCATTGGCCGCTTTTAGGCCATATATGGCAGCTGATGATGCGTCCTTCAATACCGATACGGACTTGATGACCGATGGATCCAGGTCGTTAAGGTTTCCTTCCACGCCATTGATCAATACCAATGGCGAGTTACTACTCCCAAAACTGTTCAGTCCGCGTATGGTTACATTTACTCCCTCCGCTCCAGGGTTACCGTTATTCTGTGAGATGTTTAGTCCAGGCACTTGTCCTTGTAGCGCCTGGAACGCATTCTGTACAGGCCTTCTTTCCAGGACCTCTTCTCCCACAGATGCCACGGCACCCGTTAGGTTGGCTTTTTTCTGTACCCCATAACCAACGACCACCACTTCGTCCAATCCTATATCTTCTGAGTCCAGAGAAACATTCAATGATCCCGGTGTGGCCTCCAGCACCTTACTTTGCATGCCAATAAAACTAAAATGCAATTGTGCCCCCTCCGATACTTCTATCGAATACTTTCCGTCGATATCTGTTACCGTTCCATTATTGGTTCCCATCTCCATGATGGTGGCTCCTATAATCGGCGCACCGTTACCTGCTTCGGTAACGGTCCCTTTTACCATAATTCCCTGTCCTAAAACCGGCTGCCAACACAGCCATAGAAAACAGGCCAATACTGTAATAATCCGTTGCTTGGTTAATAAAATACTGTCCATATATTTTGGGTTTGGTTAATAAAATATTTCAAAATTCACCTGAACAATACGATTTCCCCAACCATAGGCTGTTAACTATAGTCCTATAGAATTTTTGAATGAATTTGGTAGAGCTTAGATTTAAACAATTCTTAATGTGGAGAGTGAGTATGTATTGTTCGATTAAAATGGCTGTTCCGGTAGTGAATAATTCATTCTCAACGATCACGTTAAAAGTACAGCCCTTAAAAAAAATACTATATCATATATGTTCTTGTTGACCCTACATATGTCCCGCAAAAAAAGATTAGCCAATTTCATTTAATGACAAATACACCATTATCCCGTATTCGCCCCATCCATTCAGGCCATCACACGGCTTTAAGGCCCTGTTTTAGCCTAGACGCCAAGCCATCAAAAAAAATTACGCAAAACAGCCATCTTACTTAACATCCACATTGGGCAAATTAGGGCACTCCATTTGTCTAAAGCCAGGAACCACTAATACATGAATTTTGCTGTTCGGGATTTGTCATCCAGGACTTAGATAACGGGGATTTGAATCCCCATTTTCTAATCCCGGAATCGCTTCAAAAGCTAGCTTAGGCTCTTCTTACTTGTATTGATTTCACTGCTTAAATGTCACTTTAAAAGCGTGGGCATAATTTCCATGTTTGGCATTGGGCAATTGTATCATCAGGGCTTCATCCGTTCTTTGCCAACTAAGCTGCTGGTTATCGCCCAATAGCTGTATAGAACTGATTTGCTGATCCAAATAGCCTTCAGCCTTGCCCAAACTCCGGACCGTAAGGCTATCACTTGGCCAGCCCAAAACAGTTATGTACAAATGGTTGTCTTTTGTCGTAAACCGGATATCTTTTGATGTAGCCGGAGGATTTTTATGCTCTGATAAATGCCCTTCGGTAATTTCCTGTGGACCCTCTCCATATATTTTCCATGGCCGCGTACCGTATATGGCTTCTCCATTTACGGTTAGCCATTCTCCCAATTCAAGCAATCGGCTCTCTACTGCTTCGGGAATTTTCCCATCTGGTGTCGGAGGAATATTCAGCAACAAAGAACCGTTTTTGCTCACGACATCCACCAAAAAATCGACGATTCTGTTGGCAGACTTATACCTTGGATTCGCAATATAGGACCACGCTTCCCAGTCAATCGAATCATCCGTAAGCCAAGGAAAATCCTTTTTCTCACTCATTCTGGCCCGCTCCAGATCAAGAACCGCACTACCTTCTTCCATATCTTCTGATTTATAAGTACATACCACTTCTTGATCCCATTCCAAGGCCTTGTTATAATAATTAGCCAAAAACTGTTTTCTGTACTCCTCTCCAATAATGTCCATTTTATTATCAAACCAGATCATGTCCGGCTGGTAGTTATCCATCAATTCATCCAACCTGTCCAACCACTCTTGGTTAAATGCGTCGTCCGGTAACGGATCAGTTGGGGTATTCGCCATTACGAAGGTGCCTTTGGGTACTTTTGGTCCATAGAGGCCTTCCCATTTGGGGTTACCTGCATCCACCTGCGTGTCCCAAGTAGGAAACCAACTGTACAGCCAATGTCGGTGGTAGGTAATGATGAATTTCATTTCCTCTTCACGAATAGCCTTTTCCATTTCACCCACTATATCACGACGGGGGCCCATGTCCATGGCATCCCATTTCGTGAGCTTACTGTCCCACATCGCAAATCCATCGGCATGCTCAGCCACCGGCCCGGCAAATTGGGCACCGGCCTTCCTAAACAGTTTCGCCCAAGCACCCGCATCAAAGTTCTCCGCTGTAAACATGGGGATGAAGTCCTTGTACCCAAATTCATCCAAAGGGCCATAGGTCTGTTCATGGTATTTCCTGATAGGATTTCCTTCGATGTACATATGATGGCTGTACCATTCCGTTTTATGGGCAGGTACGGAATAGGGTCCCCAATGAAAATAAATACCAAACTTAGCATCCTCAAACCACTCAGGAACGGGATGTTTCTGTAGGGATGACCACTCAGGCTGGTATTTTTTCTCCTCCTGTTGGGAAGACTTACAGCCCAAGAGCACCATTATGTACCCCACTGCTATTACGAATCTTTTAACATTTGTCATCTTTATCATTGTATTCCACCTTATCATTTTTTACCTAGGTTTTCAAAACCTTATACTGACGCCCTTCTCTCCACATAGGGAATTTTTAGTATTTAGAAAACCACTCAGACAACTGGAACCCATTTAGCCAGATACCTTTACCTTCATGACCATTGATATAGACCACGGACTCCCTTCCTTCTTCTACCTTAATATAAACCGTGGCTATCCCAGGTTTGGCATCTTGCATGTTCTTTCCTTCCGTTACTTTCACTACTTCCTCGGATTGGTCACTTTTGACCGTCAATGAACGATCATGGGGAATATCCAAGATCCTGATATGCTTTAATTTCTCTTTGTTCGGATCCATTTCATCAGAGTTGCTTTGAGGCGCATGATGCCAAGTCTTTAACTGGTAAGTACCAGCAGGCAAGCCTGAAAAAGTAAGCTGAATGCCCTTATCATCGATACCAAGAAGACCGTCTCCATAGACAAATCCATATTTGCCAATGACATTCATTTCTCCAAGCCATCTGATGATGCCGTCCTCACTGGCAGTAGCGACCCTGACAGAAGCTTCTGGAAATTCCGGAATTTCATATTGTGAAGTTTCATCTTCCTTCCCCAACCAATACTTCCATCCAAACTGAACCAATTGGTCGTTGGCTCCTATGTCCACATTTGTAGAAGTAAAATCATATATCGGTTTGGCTTGTGATATAATCCAATTCGGGTCGTTGGGCACTAGCTGTACACTGGCCATCCCTGACTCGAGTCCTTTTGCTGAGGCTTTGATGGTGACAGTACCCGGTACCTTCCCGGCCCTGACCAGTGCAGGAGCCACCCCATACTCGGTAAACATCGGATTGGCATTAATATCCTTGCTGTCTCCGATTATTGAAGCATCGCCTTCCACAGAAAACCGCACTTTGCCATCATAATCCCTGACCACAGTACCGTTTTCATCGACCACCTTTGCATAGGTCATCAATATATCTGATCCATCTGCGGTAAAATCCCTTCCTACAGTATCCACCTCCAACACAATCTTGCTTGCCTTTTTGGGTGTCCTCCGGACAAAGGAAACAGGGTCTCCATCGCTATTGGCTGCTACTGCTTTTAATGTTCCCTCTTCATACGTGACATCATTGAATACAAACGGGGCATGGTGCAGACCAATGAAGGCAGTGTCCTGAGAAGGCTTCTTTCTAGCTATTTCTTTTTCATTCACATACAGCACCACTTCAGACGCATTACTGAATACGGTGATACTGTCCGTTCCCGCGGTCCAATCTTGTGGAATATAGATAAAAGGCTCCTCTTTCATCTCTGCTTTATACCAATGCAGATCTGGCCGTGGATACCTAAAAATGGTCATAGCTCCACTTCGTGTCCTGTCTATGGGGTCATTGGCCTTATCATGGCTAGGGTGAAAAGTATAGTAGGCATGCGCCGTCCAAGAAATCAGTCCCGTCATCAAGGAATCAGCCCGAAAAGGAGCCAGGGCTTTAGGACCTGCATGGCCTTCCATCGCAAACATCGGTTCAGACCGGTCCCAAATAAAAGGCCCATACAGCATATTGGCATTGATATCTGTAAGGCCAGAAGACTGCCATCCGGTCCACCGGGCTCCTTGTGAGGCCGTTAAACGCGTAGGGTCTTCTTGCTTTGCGGTATTGTGCACCCTTGGCACATACCCGCGGTGGTTGATCCCTCCTCCCCAAATCACTACGGATGGATGGTTGCGGTGATTACGGATCATGGTCCGCTCGGCTTTTTCGAAATTCTCCCACCATTGTGGGCTTTTGCTCATATCAATCCAAGAAGGAGCCTCCTCATACACCAAGATCCCTAACCGGTCACAAGCATCCAAAATAGCATCATCCTGTGGGTAGTGGGCCGTCCTCATGACATTAAAACCAAACTCCTTGAATTGGAGCATGTCCTTATAGTGTAGAGAATTGGGCACCGCATCACCGACATACGGGTATTGCTGATGGCGGTTAAAACCAATGAGCTCTATGGGTTTTCCATTGAGGATAAAACCCTGCTGCGGATCCAGCTCGAATTTCCTAATGCCCAGATTATTTTCTACATAATCCACCGTCTGGTCATTCACCACCACCACGGAGTTGACCCGATATAGGTAAGGGTTATCGATATCCCACAACTGAACATTATCTTCCAAACTTCCTATTTGATTATACTGATAGGATTGCCCTGCAGGAATCTTGGCAGTTTGGGTCAAACGCATCACGACCATGCCTTCTTGATCTATAATCCTTGTCAAAACCTTGGTTTCTACAGGTTCGGGCAGGTCATTTTTTACGGATGTCTTTACATTGATCGTGGCATTCCTATTTACAGGATCCACTGTAGGCGTGGTAATGGTCACCCCGGAAGTCATCGATTCCCAATTGAATCCTACGTGAACGGAGTGGGTCTGGACAAGGTAAACATCCCGATACAAGCCACTGAACTTTACGTAATCAAATGGCCCTGGATCTGGCGGAACCGCCTCGTTGCGGCGGTTGTCGACCAAAAGGGTAATTTGATTGGAAGTCCCCTTCTCCACATGATCTGTAATATCAAAATGAAACGGTGTATATCCGCCTACCTCATGTTTTCCCACATGCTTTCCATTCACCCATAAATCCGTCACCTGATGGGCTCCCTCAAACTCCAGGTACACTTTTTTGTCATTTTCGGGAACATTGACCTGCCTTCTGTACCAGCCCACTTCCCGGTGAAATTCCAACTGTGTTTTTTCATCCTGCATCCCATCCAATGAAAGGGAAGTCAAGGATAAGGTGTGGGGCAAGGTGACGGTTTCCCAAGAGCTGTCATCATAGCTTGCTCCGTAAAAACCTCCCTCTGGATCACCTAAATGAAATTTCCAATCCTGATTGATAGTGCTTTTGCTGCGGTCAGTGGACGGAAAGCCATGGGGTAGGGTTTGTGCCTGAACACCATTGTCCCAAATACCCCAGGTCAATATCAGCAAGACCAGCATGCTATTTTTCAAATCTTTCATCTGCCGTTTTATGTTAACTCGTTTATTACTTGTTTTTTAAACCCGGATTATGCGTTGGGAATCGTAGTGAGAGCTGAAAGTGCAAGAAAATCAGTTAGTTTGGAGGCATTAGCGTAGCACCGCTACGCTAATGCCGAAAACTAAAGTGAAACGACTGATTTTGAAGCAGTTTCAGGTCGCAACAGATAGGCTAATGCATATTCCGGGTTAAATCCTTTCTTCTGGCCGTATTCACTGGTAATAATCCCAAAAATCATATTCCATACCCAGCTGGGATTTGTTGTCATTCAGCTTTTCGGCCATTGCTTTCATTTCTTTTTGAAGCTCTTTGACTTTATCAGAATAGTTGGGGTTTATCGCTAAATTATTTATCTCCCAAGGGTCTTTGGCGATGTTGAAGAGTTGGGTCACCTTAGACCCCGCCTGAAATCCCCCTAATTCCTTATTGCTATCTCTTGCCCTGACATACTCAATTAATTTGTAATCGCCTTTTCTGTATGCCCTTTGAAATTGCCGATAGGCATGGTAGGTATGATCCCGCACACTTTCTTCTTCTCCTATGATGATAGTGGCTAAACTTTTGCCGTCTATGTTCTTTGGTACGGGGACGCCTGTAAGCTCTCCCAGGGTGGGTAAGATATCATGGATATAGGCAAAGGCCTGCTCCCTTCTGCCTCTTGCCCGAACTGCCCCTCCGCTGAACACAAAAGGCACGTGAATTCCATCTTCATCGTATAGATTTTGTTTTCCCATCAAGCCATGATTGCCTACTGCCAATCCACTGTCACCTACCAACACGATAATCGTATTCTTATACTTTCCATTGGCCTTTAAGGCATTTACTACTTTCCCTATCTGGGCATCCATGTGACTAATGATGGCGTAATAGTCCGCTAGCTCCTCTTTCATCCTATCCTCTGTCCTTGGCCAAGGGGCCAATTCCTCATCCCGCAAAAACATATGGCCATTATCAAAGCCATGCATGGGCATATAAGAGGGAAGGAGATGGATTTGATCAGTAGGATAGGCATTTCTGAATTCCCTAGGTGCTTGTCTTGGGTCGTGGGGTGCATGAAAAGCCAAATACATTAAAAAGGGGGGCTTTTTATCGTACTCTTCCAAGAACTTTTTGGCTTCATGTGCATATATCTTGGAAGTATGGGGACCTTGATCCTCGGTAGCAATAGGTCCACGAGGCCCTACCCCTTCCAGCCCTTTCCGGTACCACTTGCCTTGATGGTCGGTCTTGATCACATATCCCTTCTCAAGCGGGTACTCTCCACTAGGATCCCAGTCCCACAGGGGCATACGAAAGTGGTCTTCCAAATACATGCCTCTGCTCATCAATGCCGCCCCACTATCAAATGACCTTACCAAAGAAGCATTGTCTTGGTGCCACTTGCCTATGATATAGGCATA
This sequence comes from Echinicola rosea, assembly GCF_005281475.1. Classification (NCBI taxonomy): domain Bacteria; kingdom Pseudomonadati; phylum Bacteroidota; class Cytophagia; order Cytophagales; family Cyclobacteriaceae; genus Echinicola; species Echinicola rosea. The sequence continues at coordinate 4,090,742 of NZ_CP040106.1, forward strand.
ATAACCTGATTTCCTGAACACCTCTCCTAGGGTGGGATGATTTGCCGGAATCGTATGGCCCGCTCCCTTTAGGTTAAAAACATTCCGGCCAGTCAACAGCATGGCCCTGCTCGCAACGCAGGTAGCTCCCGTAAATGCCCCCATCAGGTACGCCCTGTCAAAGGACACCCCTTCCTCCACCAGCCTATCCATATTTGGCGTATCGACCTGCCCATCCATCAAGGCTCCTACCCCAGAATACCGATGATCATCCGTATAGATAACGACCACATTAGGCCTGTTCTGCCCCTGCAAATCGAATGCAACCAGCAAGCCGAAGCTAATCAAGAGCCCGATATAATAACCAGTTCCTTTAGTCTTCATCTTTAATTGTTTTTATAGTAGGTCTGATGACGTTATTTAACCAGACGGCCTCCCTATATTCATACCCTTTCACCTCGAAGGTCAATCTTTTGGCTTTTAGGGATTCCACATGCTGCGCCACCAGCCCAAATGAAGGAAGTACCCCGAAAAAACTAAATTCCGGATATCGCTCTGGCATAGTGGGAATTTCCAATTGGCGCTGCGAATATTTTCCACCTCCAGGTGTGGATATATGTATATTTTTTAATTTGACTGATTCTATTAGGTGGTCTTTTGTGCCAGTTATAAAAATTGCCGTTGGTGGGTCTATCCTTAACGAGTCATTTGACCGTATTCCTGCTTCAATATTCTTGATAGATACCTTCCTTACACTTCCGGTAGACTGGGGCGGTGCACCCCGATAGGTACGGCTGCGCTCGCCCAACCTTATAAAAACCGGCATCTCGGTATTGATCATTTTTACGCTATTGATATTGATGTGGTGAATATTGGCGCCATCTACTGATAATATTTTTATTCCACCACCCTTGGTATCAGCAATGGTACAGTTTTTAACTGATATATGATGAAAATCCCCCATGGACTCAGTACCAAATTTTAAGGCTCCCCAATCGCTCTTCAACCAACAATCTCGTACTTTGATATGATGTGAGGGGATCAGACTGGTAGACTTTATGCAGATAGCATCATCCCCTGTATCTATTTTACAGTTTTTTATCTTCACCCTATGGCTAGAATCCAAGTCAATTCCGTCGTTATTTTTATGGGCATGGCTATAGATGGTTACATCCTCTACGTGGATTTGGGAAGACTGATAAAAATGGCAGGTCCAAGCAGCTGGCTGTCGCAGGTGCACTCCTTCGATTTGGATATGCTTACTCTGTACAAATCGCAAAAGAAATGGTCTATTCCCCATTAACTTTCCAAAATCAACTCGATCAACTCCTTGGTCCGTCATGTAATTTTCCAAAATTGTTTTTTGGAAATTCTCTCCCCTACCATCAATGGTCCCTTCCCCCACTATGGCCACATTCTCCACCCCAAGGGCTCCAATCAAACATTTCCCCCTGGTCTGTCCAGTGGCGTCTACAAAAGTATCGATGCTTTTGTAATCCCTTGGATCTTGGCTACCCCATATTTTGGCACCTTCTTGGAGCATTAGCGTAATGTCATCCTGAAGGATTAAAGTCCCGGTGACAAAGTTTCCTCTAGGCACCACCACGATCCCGCCTCCATTCTTTGCCTGATGGTCGATGGCTTCTTGGATAAATACCGTGTTGATGGTCCCACCATCTCCTATCGCTCCAAAATCCAAAATGGACACGATGCCATCAGCATACAATCCTCCGGGGAAATGCATCCATAACAAAACTCCCATTAGCACTTTACAGGCCTTCATCTTATTTCCACTCCTTTTTCGTTGGTCACTAAATCGTAATTTTGATAAACACTATCTATGTGGTAATGCCGGACGTCCTCCAGAACTACCGCCGGTCGCTGTTCGGGTGATTTCACTTGTAGGTTTACCCCTTCCAACCTCACCCCACTTACATGACGCAAATAAAAAGCAGATGCCGGTAAAGTGCCTACCAAGTGGAACTCTGGCCACCATCCATCCAACACTTCCAATGTATATTCTGGCAAATCGACCCGATTGGCATCTTCTTCATTTCCACCGCCAGGGTGGACAAAATGGATATTTGAAAAACTTACATCTTCGATCGGGTGCCCGGGCATCCCCGTAATAAAAAAACATGAATTTTTATCCATTTCAGCATTATCAATGGTCAAATGATCAAATGAAAACCCCTTCATCGCTTCCATAGGGTACATCTCCTCTGGTGCATCCACATAGGCTTTTTGCTGGGCAAAAGTCATAAAAACTGGCCTTGGTACATTTTTCATCACCAAGTTGTTAAACACCATGTTTTTCATGGCACCACCTTCATTCATTTGAATTTTCAAGCCCGCATCCTGGATATTTCTAAAGGTACAGTTGGAAACCGTCACCGATTCAAAATCTCCTCGGGACAATAATCCAATGCGCATTCCCGCCCACTTTGATGTAAACACACAATTGGTAACGGTGATGTCTCGACAGGGGACATCAGGCCGGGACGCTTGAAGGCAGATGGAATCATCACTGGTATCGAAAGAGGAATTGGATACGCGCACATTTTGGCAGCCATCGAAATCCAATCCGTCTCCGTTATGGTTGACTCGGCTAGTGATGGTAATGCCCTCCACCACAATATTTTTACAATATAACCAAGCAGAAGTCCAAGCTGCGGGGTGTTGCAGCGTGACTGCCCTCATCGTAATGTCCTTGCAACTTAAAAACCTGATCAGCATGGGTCTACCTGTCTTCCGGTTGAAGTACCGGGGATGCCCATTTCCATCAATGGTCCCGTTACCTTCGATCCCAAAATCCTCCGCATCCTTTGCAAAAATGAGACAACGATCCATATGAGGTTCGTTTTTGTACATGTTTTTATGGGTATCTTCACTATAATCCGCTATATCAGGACTTCCCAGCAATACAGCCCCCCGCTCTATGTAAAGGGTGACATGGCTTTTGAGAAAAATGGTACCCACCAACACCGTATATCCACTGGGTATAATGACTTTCCCTCCACCATTCTTATGGCAGCTATCTATTGCCGCTTGTACGGATTCCGTATCCAGCTGCTTCCCATCACCAATGGCGCCATGATCTCGTACATCATAGTCTATGGCATAGGCTGCCAAGCACAGGAAAAAGCTGCAATATATTGACAATACCACTTTCATCTCTCCCCGCTTTTTGCCTTATCGATGATCCTCTGTCTTTGGGCCTCTTCCTTTAGCACGTTTTCTGCGTGGGGATCTTGCCACATTGCCGGTACGGTGCCCTCGTTCCAGTTGGCATAACTTTCCTTCAGCAGCTGTGTTTTTTCAGGAAAAATTGCTTTGATATCCTGCTGTTCGTAGGGGTCTTCCTCTAGGTCAAACAGGAAATAGTCCTCCTTGTAGCCTGAATATACCAGCTTATAATTCCCATCTCTCACGGCATATCCTGCCCCATCCGAATACCTCCAGTATAACATTCTTTGGGGCTTTTTCTCCATTCCGGTGAGGAAAGGCAGCAAGTTCACGCCGTCAAGTGGCTTCGAAGGGCTAGGGATGTCTGCCGCTGCCAATACCGTGGGGAAAATATCCAACGCAGAGATAGGATGATCGTAATGTTGGCCTCCTTGAATGCCTGCTGGCCAGGATACCAAAAACGGCACCCTTATCCCTCCTTCAAACAACATCCCCTTATGCCCACGAAAAGGAGCATTGCTGGCACCATGTAGATGTCCTCCATTGTCGCTGTAAAAAAATATCAAGGTGTTTTCATACTGGCCAGTATCTTTCAGTTTTTGAATTACCCGGCCTATCCCTTCATCCATTCCTATCACCATGGCTGCATAGGCGGCCCTGTCTCCATCTTCGATATGGTTGACCTTATCAAGGTACTTGGACGGAGCTTGTATGGGGGCATGGGGAGCATTATAGGCCAAATACATAAAAAATGGACGTTGGTCTTTACTGAATTGGTCAATATACGTTGCTGCCTCCTGCGTAAAGTCATCGGTAAGGTAGCTCAGCTGCTCCTTTGGTACTATTTGACCATCCCTCAATACCCCATGGTTTTCTGGCTTGTTACCGGTATCTCCCCAATAATTCAACCCTCCACCAAAAAAACCAAACCAATGTTCAAAACCACGGTTGATCGGCCAGAATTTTTCATGGTCTCCCAAGTGCCATTTTCCAATGGCAGCCGTGGAATACCCTTTCTCCACGAGGTACTCGGACAGCATCTGCTCACTTAGCGGCAGGCCATCATCATCAGTGGCAGACTCATAGGGAATGTTGTTTTCATGACCAAAACGCTGTTGGTATCTTCCCGAAAGTAAGCCCGCCCTGCTGGGACTGCAATAGGGATGGGAGGCATAACCCTGGTCAAACACTACCCCATCTGCAGCCAAGGAATCTAAATACGGAGTAGGGATATCAGTACCGCCGTTAAAGCCAACATCATTCCAGCCCTGGTCATCCGAAACGATGATCAGGACATTGGGTTGCTGAGCATTTACTTGCCCATAGAAGTACATGCAAATAAATAGAATTTGAGGGGCAAGACGTTTAATAGATTTGGTCATGGATTGGTTATTTGGAATTGTATTTTCGGTTATGTTCGATTTCACTATCATAGGTATACCTCAGCACCCGGGGATATCCGGTGCCTGCAGCTTCTATAATCTCCTCGCTCCACACCTTCCTAAAATGCCTCAACACTTCCTGTGCTTCAGGATCCCCGATCCGGTTATAAAGTTCATCCGGGTCTTTGGCAAGATGATAAAGTTCTTCATAGACTGGTGCTTCCGATCGCTGGTAAGCTGTCGCAAAATAGCCGTACTGTACCATATCAAAATCATGCACTTGGTACAGCAGTGGATTTAGTGGCATATCAAATTTTTTGGCCGCCTTTACTTTTTCCCTAGCAGGAATCGTATTGTTTTCATAATACCTGATGTATTTCCATTCCTTATTCTGGACAGCTTCACATCGTGGATTACCGAATTGGGTAGACCATAGATTTTCGGTAAAAATATACTTTCGAATTTCCTCTTGGCCTGCCAAAAGAGGCCCTAAAGATTTCCCCTGATAGCTATCAGGCACATTAATTCGTGCCCGCCCCAACATCGTCGGCGCTATATCAATGGTTTGAACCAGTGCATTGGACCTCATGCCAGCAACCTCATTTTTCAGCGATGGATCATAATAAATCAAGGGGACATGAGTGGTCTGTTCATAGCAAAGTGCCTTTCCCCCCAGCCCATATTGCCCCATAAACAGTCCATGGTCTGAAGTGAAGACAATAACCGTATTTTCCGACAAACCCTCCTTTTCCAATACTTGGCGAAGATTTCCCACAAATCGATCTATGCCTGTGAGCGCCTGGAGCTGTCGGGTATAGATCTCCCGCGTGTCGGCTGGTGTATCCACATAGTCATAGCCGGATTGCCTGTCCTCCGTCCTTAGGAGTTCTTCTGGTAATTTAGGCTTGGTGATGTCTTTTTTTTCTATGTAGTGATCGGGAAGAGGGATTTCTAACTCCCGATAAAGGGACTTATATAGATCATCATCAGTTGCACGCATCTCCATACTTCTGGTCCCAGCACTGTGGGGCAAATTGAAGCATACCGACAACATAAACGGCTGATCTGCTGGCCTGTCCTTCAAAAACCGCATGGCACCATCTTCCTTTTCGGAACTGCTTAAAAAATAATCTACTCCTTCTCCGATGATTTCTATTTGGGTATCCTGCTCTGCATTGCTGAATATCTCATGTCTGTCCTTGGGATAAAATCCCAAATGGCCATGACCGGCATACCAAAAGTCAAAAGACTTTTCCATCACCCCACTTTCATAGCCGCCTTCACCGACGGGAACGTGGTTTTTACCTATCCATCCAGTAAAATATCCGTGGTCACGAAACCGTACAGGGTAACTGTCCTCCCAGGCAGCAGGAGAAAGGCTCGTTCCGGAGTTGAAGTTGATCCCGTGCTGCCGTTCATATTGGCTCAGTAGGATACTGGCGCGGCTCGGTGTACAGATGGCACTGGTCACATGGGTGTTGGTAAAAAGTACTCCCTCCGATGCCAACTGATCTAGATTTGGGGTATTGACGATGTCGTTGCCCGTACAGCCCATGTATCCATATGGCTGGTCATCCGTCAGGATAAATATAAAATTGGGCCGAGTAGTGTTTTGTGCCTTGACTGTCTGGCAAACAAACCATACACTTAGCGTCAGAAATAAAATCATCCGAATCTTCATGGTGGCTATTGGGTTATCGTTATCAAAGATTGGAATTGGGCAACAAAAAACCCCAAACAAATGTTGAAGTAACTACTACAAATGTTTGGGGAATCATTATTAATGGAAGTCTTAATCTATATGGTCTTCCACATCTCCTCCTATGTCATTTTCGACATACCCTTCCAGGGTCAATTTAAAACAATGGGCATAACCTGTAGGAAGTTCAGCTGGTTTTTTAATTATCAGCCCCTTTTCATTTCTCTCCCATTCCAACTTTTCTTCTGATCCAACGAGGGATACCTCCAGAATTTTGGAATTGAGCGCTCCAATATCAGTACTCAGTGTTTTCAAGACGATGTCTCCATCAGGTTTGTCCATTACAATAGCATAAACCAGCTGATCGGATTTCTTCACGTATCGTATATCTTCGGCGGTATAGGAAATTTCCAGCTTTTCTATCTTGTGCCCACCTTCAGGCAATCTGGTAGGTCCCTCACCAAATACTGCCCAAGGCCGGGTTCCATAAATCGCTTCACCATTCACTTCCAGCCAACTTCCTAGATCTGTTAATAGGTCTACCATTTCTGATGGGATACTTCCGTCTGGATCAGGTGGTACATTTAATAGCATTACTCCGTTCTTTGCCACTATATCCACCAAGATATCCACCAATTCATTGGGAGATTTGAATTTGGCCCCTGGACGATAAAACCAAGCACCCGGAGATGTATCTGTCAGCCAAGCTGGGCTTTTGGGCTGATTGGGTCGGCCACGTTCATAATCCTTCACTGCCGTACTGGTGGTAAAAGTACTCTCTTTGTAGGCTACAGCCACTTCCTTGCCCCATTTCTCGGCTTGGTTATAATAGTAGGCCAAGAATTTTAATCGGGTTTCTTCGTCCATGTTTTCCAGCCACCAATCAAACCAAATCAAATCAGGTTGGTAGGTATCAATATATTCTTTGAGCTTAGCCCACCAAGATTTATAAAAGTCCTTGTCCGGTGTGTCATCATCCAGTTCATGAGGATTGGTATATAGGTCATAATCCTTTGGATCAATATCCCCATAAGCATGTGCCGGGCCAAAATATTTCCAGGTAAACGCATGGTGAAAAGAAGCCATAAACCGCATACCTCTGTTCTCAATGGCCTCCTTTAGTGCTGCAGAAGGATCAATTCCTCCATAGTTCATGGAGTTCCAGCGGGTGGCCTTACTGTCCCACATCGCAAAGTTATCATGGTGCATCGCCACAGGCCCCGCAAATTTAGCTCCGGATTTGGCAAACAATTCTGCCCATACTTCCGCATCAAAGCCACTTGGGTCAAACTGTTCAATGATATATTTATATCCGTACTGTTCAGGATCTCCATATTTTTCCGCATGGTGCAGATAATTATTGGAAGGTTTACCGTTTCCGTTCAGGGAAACTTTTTTTCCGTCATCATACATGATCATCCCATGCCATCCACGATAATATTTATCCGGATCGGTTCCTTCAAATGCCGAAGAAACAGGTCCCCAGTGAGCATAGATCCCAAACTTGGCATCTTGGAACCATTCGGGGATTTCATATCGCTCCAGAGACTCCCAAGTAGGCTTGTAAGGTGACTGGGCATTCAAGAGAGGTGAATAAGCCATTAGGCAGACAAATACTATGGCAAGAATTTCTTTTTTAAAACAAATAAAATGACGAGTGTTTATATTTCTCATGTTTAGCAATAGGTAAATGGTTATAGCAAAGGCCAAACAACGAAAGTCCATGATTCCCAAAACAAAAATGTTTTTTGAAAAGGCCTTTTATTATTTCGCCCCGATTATCACAAGTAAAAGTATTTAAAATACAATCAGACACTTATCACAAATGTTTTTGATTGTACTACAAACGCCCAAAATGTAATAAAGGCCAAAGGGATATTGCTTCCTTTGGCCTTTATGGTTACTGGTTTGCCATAAACCGATAGCTGTTTCCCGCTAATTTAAATGATCTGTTATTGATTGGTTTTTCTTCTTATTGAGATAATCCGTAGGTGACATTCCAAACTGCTTTTTAAAGCATTTGGAAAAGTAAGAGGCCGTATTAAACCCAGTTTGGTACATGATTTCCTTCACAGAAATATCACTTTTTTCCATCAGTTGCACTGCCCGTTTTAACCTTACCGTCCTGATAAATTCACTTGCGGACTGATCAGTAAGGGACTTCATTTTTAGATGGAGCTTAGACCTGCTCATGCCCATTTCTTTCACAAATTCCTCCACGGTAAAATCGGGATTGTCCATATTGGCTTCCACCACTTCCATTGCTTGGGTCAAAAAGGAATTATCTGTAGAATTTACCGTAATCTCCGATGGCTGCAATAAAACCTCATTGGTAAAACGCTGGCGCATTGCTTCCCTGCTCTTTAACAAATTATTGACCCTGAGTACTAGTTTTTCCAGGTCAAAAGGCTTCGTCAAGTACATATCAGCTCCATGCTTGAGTCCCTCCAGTTCTCCCTCTTGGGTGTTTTTTGCCGTGAGCATTAAAACAGGAATATGACTGGTTTTAATATTCGTCTTAAGGTGCTCACAAAACTCCACCCCATCCATAACTGGCATCATGACATCTGTAATGATCAAGTCTGGTTCCTCTTTCTCTGTAAGCGCCAGTCCTTGCTCACCATTGATAGCCTCTACTACCTCGTATTGTCTATAGAAGGCCTCACGGATAAGTTCCCTGATTTCTGCATTATCATCGACTATAAGCAGCTTCAGCAGCTGCTGATGCTTGCCTTTGGCTGCCGGCACAGGGCTTTTTTCGGTAAAATCCTTCTCCAAGTCCACATCTATCCATCTCTCCGGCAAAAGGTCAAAGCCCGTCTCCATATTCATCACCACATTATCGGCATCCTTGTACGCCTGTTTATGGAGGGGAAGTATAACTGTAAACGTTGTCCCCTTGCCTTCTGTACTCTCAAAGGCTATCTTCCCTTGATGGATCTCCACCAGGCTTTTTGTATACGACAGTCCGATACCTGTACCTACATATCTTCCTGATTTTTCATTGCCTTGAAAAAAGCGTTCAAAGACTTTACCTATCCGATCGCTAGGAATCCCCACCCCGGTATCCACTACTCGGATGCTTACAGCCTCTTCGCCATCCCACTCTTTTGCGGTAAGTGGTGTTACCGACAAGGTCACTTTCCCACCTTTTGGGGTAAATTTAAAGGCATTGGACAAAAGATTGTAGAGGATCTTTTCTACCTTATCTGTATCCAACAGACCGTGGATTTCGCCTTGCAGACGAACGTCAAATTCCACTTCCTTGCTCAAGCCTACAAGGTGGAATGGCTCTGCTAATTCTTGGACAAATTCACTCACATTTTGCTCAGAAAGGAATAATTTCATCTTATGCTGGTCAATCTTCCGAAAATCCATAAGCTGGTTGACCAACTTCAACAGCAAACGTGCATTTTTTTGCATCAGGGTGTACATTCTATCCCTTTCGGATTCGCTGAATTGCATACTTGATTTCATCAATTGCTCCAAAGGCCCCAAGATCAACGTAAGGGGTGTCCTGAATTCATGGCTGATATTGGTGAAAAAACGAAGCTTCATTTGATGCAGTTCCTCGGTTTTTTCACGGGTAAGGTGCTCCACTTCCAGCTGATGCTTTTTAGTGATTCCTATTAAGGTATATTTTCTTACGCCGATCAGGACAAGCACCACCACAGCCACATACAGCAGGTATGCCCACCAAGTAAGCCAAAACGGAGGAGCAATGACCACCTTAATGGCCGCTACCTCTTGTTCATTCCACAATCCATCATTATTGGCCGCCTGGACTTTCATGGTGTACTCTCCATGACCAATATTGGTATAGGAAGCAAATCTCCTTTCTGCAGAAGTCTCGGTCCACTTCGTATCAAAACCTTCTAACTTATAACGATATTGGTTTTCACTTGGCGCTGCATAGTGCAACGCCGCAAATTCGAAAGTGAAGTTGTTTTCCCAATATTTCAGATCGATCTCCTCACTTTCATAAATGGCCTTTGGAAGGACTACTCTACCATTAAATTCCTGACCCAGCGGCACCGATTTATTGAAAATTTGAAAATCGGTGATGGCTACTTTGGGCTTATAAGGATTATCTTTTATCTCGTGGGGATAAAAAGCATTGAACCCATTCACTCCACCAAAGAGCATTTCTCCATCATGTCGTTTATAGGCAGCCAGTTCACTGAACTCATTACTCTGCAGCCCATCAGTCACATCGTAGGTTTTAAAACTCTCCTCAAAAGGATCAAACTTATTGAGCCCCTTATTGGTAGATATCCACAAAAAACCATCGTTGTCTTCCAAGATACCCTTGACGACGTTATTGGATAGGCCCTCTGTCTCTTTATACGACTTGAAGGACAACTCCCCGTTTCCATCCATCATGACCTTGTTTAATCCTCCTCCGAAAGTCCCAATGTACACTTGCCCCTCTAGGGTCTCGTACATATCCAATATATAATCATAACTCAGGGATGTCGTATCTCCGGGGATATTCTTATAGACTTCTATGGCAGGATGGGGCTGGTATAACTGATGTTGTCTGATCAGGTTCAGGCCTTTGCCCGTTCCGACCCACAAGTTGCCCAGCTTGTCCTGCATAAGACTTCGGATCATTTGGATGGACAGTCCATCACTTTCGGTAAACTGGTCTACTTGATAATCTCCACCCGGTCGTGGTATCAGCCGATAAAGTCCCTGATGATAGGTACCGACCCAGAGCACCCCGTTCTTATCACTGTGAAGATCAAAAACAGCCCCGTAAATCCCGTGCTTGGTCCCAAAATCCCAATCCACTGTGGCTTTTCCATTTTGGTCAAAAATTACTCGTGACAACGCTTGGTCCTCCGAACCTAGCCAAATGATCCGATTGTCGGACAGAACGGTCTCTTCAATACTGAAGATGCTTTTAATATCATTGTCATAATGGGTAAATGACTGGTATTTTTCACCCTTATTATTGTCCCAATCCACGTTTAGCCCACCACCCTGCGTGCCTATCCAAACAGCGTCCTTGGAATCCTCAAAAATACTACGAATCTTATCATAACTGATACTGCCCTCCTTGATATTTTTCCGGTAAACTCTAAAGGCCTTTTTCTCTAAATTAACCTTATTGACCCCTCCTCCGTTGGTACCAATCCACATGATGCCAGAAGTTCCATGATAGATACACCTTACATTGTTCTTATTTAAACTCGTCGGGTCTTCTACATGGACGGTAAACTTTTCCTTCTCCAGTAAAAATGGGGATGTACTTTCCTCTTCCATCAATTGGATCCCTTGGCTGGATCCACCCCAAACACTGCCTTTTCCATCCGAAGTCATTGACAGGAAGTTTCCATGAACTGTAGGGTAAAATGTTCCATCCACTAAAATATAAACGGTATTATCGGCATTGGCGAGCAACTGTCCCTTTGAGTTTTCACCAAGAGAGCGGATATTCTGGTTAGAGAATCCAGGATGTTCCTTCACCGAATACTCCTTGCCATTGCGCACCATGTAAAACAGACCACTTGTAGTGCCAAACCAAATTTTGCCATCCCGCCCCTCGTAGATGGCCTGAATTGGGTTTTTCGATGCTGTACCTACTAAGAACTTCTCAAAAACCGGAGATTTAAGAGGTGTGTTCCTGATGAGGTTGAGCCCATTTTGTGTCGCTATCCACACTTCTTCTTTGCTGGACACCACGACTTGGGTGATGAAGTTATTGGACAGCCCTTCTTTATTTTCAGGAGTATGGTAAAACCGTGTGAATTTTTCGGTACTGATATCCAGCAAGTTTAACCCTGCCCCTGTCGTCCCCACCCACAAATACCCCCTGGGATCTTCTTCAAGGGCAAATATCAGATTACTACTGATCGTGGAGCTATCGTTGGGATTGGATTGGAAAACTTGAAAATTGTAACCATCGTATTTGTTCAGCCCATCATGGGTGCCAAACCACATAAACCCATTTTTATCTTGGGCAATGGCGTTGACATCATTTTGGGACAGGCCTTGCTCTGTGGTCAAGTGCTCGAAGGTAATATTATGGGTCTGTCCATATCCATTGCCCCAAATCAATATCAGGAATAAGAAAGGTATATTAAGCAGTTTCATTTTTCTTATTTTGGGCTAAATGTTATTTTTTCAGGTAATTACTAAAATGTAATCGACCTACAAAACCTAATTCTAGTGTTTTCTACACGTGTTTAATTAAGCAATTTAACAGTAATTATCATTCCATCATGAGCAAAGTCGGCTTATTGTCGAAGTATTGCCTATTTTTTATCCTGTATCACGGTTCCTTAAGCTGACGAACCGCCAGCTCTAGCTGGTCCACCGGTAGCTTGCAGGTCTTGTTTCTACATACATATATCATGGTTTTCCCTGTGACCTTTTTATGCTTCAGCAAAGGCAAATTCTCCTCTTCACCTCCTATGAACAAGGTGTTGGGATAATATCTTTGCTGTAATTTCACCGCCCAGTCTTGGGCTTTATCTCCAAGTAAGGCCACTTCGGTGATGTCTTCTGAATGGAGAGCCATCAATTCCCACCAAGAAGCTTTTTGGAAGATATTTTCCATACCTGTTGATGTCACTTCGTCAAGCATTGCCTTGGACCGTTCAATGTATTTGGAGTTGCCAAACAAGGTCCCGACCAAAAATAAATTTTTGGCCATCAATGAATTAGGGGAAATCATATCTCCATCCAGCACAGGTACTTCACTCATGTACAAGGTACTTTCATTACTCTCAGAGTACGTAAATAAGGGCGATCCGGGGTCATCAAAATGCGCTAAAACATACCTGGTGGTTGCTAAGGCCATGTCCAGCCATTTCTTATCCAAACTGGCTTGGTAAAGTTGGATCAAAGCGGCTATCCAGTTGGCATAATCATCCAAAAAGGCATTTCCTGGGGCGGCATTTTTATCAGTAGCAAGCCGGTGCAGGCTATAATCCTCTATCTGTAGTTTTTCGTGAACAGTAGTGGCCAGCGAAACTGCCTCGGTAAATGATTCTTCCATCCCAAAGGCCAAGTACATTTCTACCAAGCCCTGTACCAATAGCGCATTCCAACTGGCAATTTGCTTCGTATCTACATCCGGCAGCTTTCTTTCCTTTCTTCTTTGGTGAAGCCTTAACAAATTGCTCTTGATAATTTTTTCGACCTTATTTTCTGGTAGATTATACATTTCCGAGAGCTCTTGATCGGTATATTGACGATAAAGGACATTCTTGCCATCTTGCCAATTGCCGTCTCTGGTAATGTCAAAAGCACTAAAGAACAGCTCCCTGTCCTCACCACTCATGAGCGCTGTCAGCTCCTCCCATGTCCACGTATAATACAATCCTTCTATCTGCCCGGAAACAGCACTCATAGAACAATGGTATAATCCATTTGCCCCCTTCATTTCTTCCCTTAACCAATCGAAGGTCGCAAGGGTCCTATCCCTCAACAGCGGCTGCTTTGTAATCTTATAGGTTTTAGAAAAAAGTCCGAGCAGCTGGGCATTATCGTAGAGCATTTTTTCGAAGTGCGGGATCTGCCACTGCGCATCAGTAGAATACCGGGAGAAGCCACCTCCTACATGGTCATAGAGCCCTCCTGTAGACATCTGGAAGAGGGTCTTTTCCACCATTTTCTGGGCATTTTTATTGGATTTAAGCGCTGCGTAATCCAATACAGCACCCCAAAGCGCTACCCGCGGAAACTTCTGCTGTTCCAAAACACCCCCAAATTGACCATCAAAGTGCTGCGCTAAAATAGGATATACCGATGCATATCCTGACATACCGGAAGACTCTCCCGTATGCTCCTTGGCTTTATTGGTCAATTGAAAGTCATTGGGATCGATGATTTTTTCCACGATATTTTGCGCTTGTCTTCTCAGCGCTTCTGGCTGTTCCCTGTACAGGTCACTGGCCTTTTTTAACAATACCAACCAGCGGTCTTTCGGCATATATGTGGCTGCCACCAAGGGCCTGCCATCAGGTAAGGCGATGATATTAAGTGGCCAGCCAGTGGATCCGTTTAGGAGAACGGCAGCTTTGGAGTACACTTGGTCGATATCGGGCCTTTGTTCTCTATCTACTTTTACGGAAATAAAATCCCTGTTCATCTCCTTGGCCACAAGTGTATCCATAAAGGTCTCTTGCTCCATAACATGACACCAGTGACAAGAAGCATATCCAATGCTTATCACCAATAGTTTATTGGAGGATGTCGCCTTTTCTAACACCTCATCAGACCATTCATTCCACCGAATCGGGTTATCACTATGTTGTTGCAGATAAGGGCTCAATGCATCAGCCAGGTCATTCTTGTGACCCTCTTTTTGATTTTTGGAAGTACATGCCATCACCAAAAGTGATACCATCAACGCCAAGCAAACCCCGAAACTACCCACTTTCTCCTTCATCCTGTTGTGCCCTATGGTTTATCCAACGTTACTACCTTTAGCCTACCGCAATTAATGCCAAACACCAACGCCTGCTGTCCCCCCTCAAGTCGAATGCTGGAGGATGCCATTACCTCCCCCTTGATATAAAGCCCGGATTCGGACGAGGGCACCGGCAAGAGCGCACCCTCTGTGGTTGTCAGTAGCATTTTTCCATAACCTGCATCATTTCTCGGGGTTTCTACCTCCGACTGGTACAGGTTACCTGTAGCAATATAATCAGGCTTGTCATCATCATTTATGAAAACCGGCAAAAAATCCCGAATGGCCGAAAGCTGTAATGCTTGAGGCAATGGACTCAACTGCCATTTACCCTCATCATCCCTATGCAGCCAAGAGCTGGCAAAGGTATTTATATCATAGGACAATGAGTTTTCAAGCATCTTCTTCCCGTAAATATCTTCCAAGCTGGCAGAAGCAAAAGCTGAATAGGTCTCAAACCTCTTGGCAATCGCGGGTACTTGCTGGGATGAGCACTCCCTACCCCTGACAGGCAATTGCTTCCCTTTCTTTTCATAGCTAAGGACGATGTCAGAGGTACCGTTTTCATCAAAATCATTGAGGTAAACCGTAAAGGGTGAAGCTTCACTGGTCTTGTACTTATAGTTAAGGCCCAGATTTCCGAGCAGGAAGTCGGCTTTACCATCTCCATCCAAGTCGGTCTTTTCTACGGTGTACCACCACCCCCGTGTAGCTCCCAGTCCCTCATCCTCCGTAACGTTTATCATTCCAGTCGGGGTATTGAGCAGCATGGTGACATTCATCCACTCACCCACTACCAACAGGTCATCCCTTCCATCATTGTCAAAATCAGAAACCACAGCATCTGTTACCAAACCCAGATGCTCATTTTCTATACCGTCTGCCAATACTTTAAATTCCAAATCTTCGTCCCGTTGACCATTGTTAATCAGGATTATGCTTTTGGCAGGTCTGGGGTATTGCCCCGGAAGTATCCTTCCTCCAATAAATAAATCCAAATCCCCATCTCCGTCAAAATCAAATGGACACACCACTTTACCACTTATTCCTTGGGTCGCCGCTGTGGCTTTGGAATGCTTTTTAAAACCAGCAGGCAAATTGACATACAACCTATCCTGATAATAATCGGCAGGTTTATTCTTATCATTTCCGCCACTAACTACATAGAGGTCAAGGTCTCCATCTTGGTCTGCATCAAACCATATCGCTCCAGTATCTTCTTGCTCTTTATCCATCTCCCATGGCCCCTGCAATACCTGAAAGTTGCCTCCTGCCTTTTGGACAAAGACATGAGATGTGTATCCTGCCCCATTACCGATAAACAGATCATCCCTTCCATCCTGGCCAATATCTCCTACTGCTAGTCCCGGCCCCATCGCCGAATTGCGATGCGGCAAAAGTGGCTCATATTGGAAGTCGTCATATTCATCCTCCTGATGGACAAAATCCAATCCTGAAGAAGAGGGTAAGTCACTCACCCAAGCAGCCCTTTTTTTGGGGGTTGGCTTCTCTCGCGCATCTGAATGGTTGACAACGAGCTCTTGACTAGACTCTAGGCCGGTTAGCTTCTGTACTTTTCCGTCCGGCCATTTGACTACCAATGAATCGACTTCCTGAGTCCCTTTTCCCAAGCCAAAGTGAACGATAGGTTCCACACTTGATTGAAATCCCCTAGAAGTGATGTGCTGTATATATTGTTGGTTCCCTTGGTAGTAAATTTCTAATTTGGCTCCTATCCCAAAAAGATTGTTGGCGGCACCCTGTAGTTTCACTCTTAAAAATGAATTTCCAGTGCCTGAATTTTCGTAGATGGATGCCTTATCGCCAAGGTTATTGATTACCAAATCCAAATCTCCATCACTGTCCAGATCGGCATAGGCTGCACCATTGGAAAACCCCGGCTGATCCAAGCCCCAGTCTTTGCTTGTTTTTTGGAATTTCAGTCCATCCAGATTTTTAAACGCATAATTGGAAATGGGCGTACTGGGTAGTTTATTAATATCCAACACCAGGTCATTTCCAAAAAATGATTGCTCATCGATTTCCATGTTGGCATCGTTATTATTGACGTCCCTTTTCATGCCATTGGTCACAAACAGGTCGGTGTAACCATCATTATCCAAATCAGCCCACAATGGAGCCCAGCTCCAGTCCGTAGTAGCTATTCCCGCATACCGTGCAATGTTGCTGAACATGGGTATTCCATTGCTACTCCCTTGATTAAGCTGGAGACTATTCTGCATGTACTGGTAATGAAACCCAAGTTCAACTGCCTCATAAAAAGTCCTAGGGCTCATACTCGCCATATTGGTTTTGGATCGTAAATGGTCTTCGGGTGTCATGTCCACTTGCACCAGGTCCAATAGTCCATCCCTGTTGATATCCCCGACATCTATGCCCATTCCAAACATACTGGTTTGGTTCATGGATTCACGGGACACCTCCCTGAAAGTCCCATCTTGGTTATTGATATAAAAATAATCAGGGACATTAAAGTCATTGGAAAGGTAAAGGTCGTCCCAACCATCATTATTGAAATCTGCTGCCATTACCCCTAAAGTTAGTCCAAAGTTTTGTACTCCGGCCTTGGCTGTCACCTCTTGGAAGTTTCCATTTCCCAAGTTTCTGTATAAGTGGCCTGCATCCTCCCAGCTATTTTGATCCATCAATTCTTTATAGAACAAGTTCCCTTGGCTGACAGGTACCAAAGGATAATTGGCCACAAAAACATCCAACAAACCATCTCGGTCAAAGTCAATCGTAGTGGCATGAATAGAGTTTCCTAGGTCATCTAGGCCATAAGTGGATGCCATTTCAGAAAAAGTACCATCTTGGTTGTTTATAAAAAGCTGGTTATCGGTACGCCCGTTTTTTCCGGATACACAGGCATAAATATCCAGCCAACCATCTTGGTTAAAATCGGCCATTAAAGTACCTGTATACCATCTCCCATCGCCCTGTACTCCAGCAGTTTCACTTACATCCTTAAAAGAGAAATCACCTTGATTTAGGTACAGCTTGTTGGGTTTATGATTCCCTGTAAGGTAAATATCGGGCAGGTCATCGCCATTTACATCTCCAATGGCCACGCCCCCACCCATGTACAGGTAAGGGAAGTTGAAATAGTTAAGGGTATCGTTTTCAATGATATCGTTCGAAAAATGAACATTACTGCTTTGTGGCACAACCTGCGAAAACAGTGGATCAGAACTTTTATCAGATGAAGACCTTGTACAGCTTACAATCACTGTACATAGCAATAATAGTAATGTTGGGTAGCTGTTTTTCATAGAATATATTATTGGGTTTATTAGTCGGGGAAAATAGCGATATCAGCAAATCCCTCTATTAATTCCGAGGTCTTTTATTCCCTAAAAAAAGGCACCCTACTGCTCCAATCCATGAAACAATAAGGTACCATATTAGGGTCAATCAACTTTATTCATATCCCGGATTATGCTCAAAGTTCGAGTTATTGTTAAATTCATTCTGGGGCAGGTCAAAATATTCTCGACCTGGTTTGTAGGCACCGGTACCACCACTTTCAGATTTGACTTCCGGATTATCCACGATTTTTTCTTTGACCAATCCCCATCGCAGCAAATCAAAATAACGTACCCTCTCCAAAGCGAGTTCTTTTACACGTTCATCCCTTACATCCTGAATGGTCATTTCCAAACCGAAGGGAGGCATATCAGCCCGGGACCGGACTTCATTTACCGCATCCACTGCTGCTTGGGTGGCATTACCTCCATTGGTCATCATATCTGCTTCAGCAAACATCAACAAGACATCTGCATAACGTATCAGTCGGAGGTTATTGGGTGATTGTTGGAAATTAGCTGTAGTGACACCTTCATCTAGGCCTAGATATTTCTTACCCCAAACCCTGTTTTCATCAGAGTCGTACACTTCATCATAGCGTTTTCCTTCATAAATTGTCGCCGCAAGCGTTTCACCTTCATAGGTGGTCGTTTCATCGGTTCTCCAAAACAAGGTATTGAAAGCTCTTGGGTCGATTTCCCCGTTGACCGTCCTTTCGTCCAAAAACAAGTCGAGCACCCAGTCGTTTATCCGCATGCCATCCTGTCCTGTAAAGCCCCTTGGTGCTAAATCAGGCGTAAAGGAATTGGTCCGGCCTACACCTGCTGCATCACCGCCCCATCCTCTGTTATCGTCCAGCACAAACTGGATTTCAAAAACGGACTCTTCATTATTTTCTGAAAATGAGCTGAAATTATCTCCATAATCATCGACCAACTGGTATCGCCCATCCATAATTTTGGCAAACTCATCACGGGCTAGGCTATACTGCTCTGTATAGAGATAAGCCTTTCCTAGCATGGCAGTAGCAGCACCAGAGGTGGCCCTACCGATGTCTGCAGGTGACCAAGAAGGAGGTAGTAGCTCTTGGGCATTCTTTAGATCTGTTATGATCTGGTTCCAAACGTCCTCCGGAGCAGCCTGCAATATTTCCTTGGAAGCCTCAATCGATTCAATGGGCTCTGTAATCAGCGGGATATTGCGCCAATTGTTGACCGCATTAAAATAATTCAACCCTCTAAGGAAATGTGCCTCACCAAGGATATTGTTCTTTTTGGTTTCATCCATATCTATGGCAGGTACATTAGCCAAGATTTCATTGGACCTGGATATGATTTTCCATATTACGGTCCACAGCCAGATATTAACGTTGCTAATTTCGGTACCTTCAAATCTACCCGGATTGGTACGGTCGGAGGTTCCGAAACCATTGACAATATCATCCCTATAATCAGAAGCAAAGATTTCCATTCTGCTATAATACCAAATATCGCTGAACGGGCTATATGCCCCGACTATCGCCTTTTTGGCATCACCTTCATCCCTCCAGAAGGTATCAGGGGTTATGGCATTGGGATTGGTCTGATCCAACAGGTTTTTATCACAGCTGGACACCATGATGAGCGAGATGCCCAATGTCAGTGTGATTGCTCTTTTATTTATCGTAAGTTTCATTGGATTAAGCTCTTGTGTTTTTAAAATGATATCTGAAGTCCAAACTGATAAGTCCTAGGCGTAGGATAAGCACTTTCATCTACCCCTTGGTTGAAAATATTCTGATCTGATCCCCGATCTCGATTACCCCTCCCTACAATCGGGTAATATCCCGTGTAGTTAGTAATGGTAAACACATTCTGCAAGGAAGTGTACACCCGCAAGCGCTGGATCTTTAACTTCTCGGTCAATACCTCCGGTAAGGTGTATCCAATCTGAAGATTCCTCAACCTAAAGTATGCACCACTTTCCAATACATAATCGGACATTCTCCTGTTGAATCCCAAATCCAGTAGGCTCATACGAGGCACATCAGTATCGGTATTTTCGGGGGTCCATGCATTTTGGGCATCTGCCAAATAATTTCCTTCAGTATCAAAGTATCCTCTGTATCGATTTCCGTTCAGTATCTTATTGCCGGAAACACCATTGAAGAACATGCTGAAATCAAAATTCTTCCAGCTCGCATTCACATTAAATCCGTATTCAAAATTAGGGATGGAACTACCCAAAAAGACACGATCATCCTCTGTAAGGGCTCCGTCACCATTGGTATCCTGAAAGCGAAGGTCTCCTGCCCCAGCACCGTCAGTACGGCCATCTTGGGCCGCTTGATCATCGGATTGATAAATCCCCAAAACTTTATACCCGAAAAATGATGCTACTGGCTGTCCCACATCCGTAAGGGTAGCACTTAGTCCATTTGAGCTATACCCTCCACCAAATATTGGATCAGGTATTCCAAGTGCGGTCACCTCATTGTCAAGTACGGTAAAATTGGCCGCCAAGCTCAAGTTCACATCTCCTAGCACTTGGTTATATACGGAACTGAATTCGAACCCACGGTTTTGGATGGTCGCCACATTACTGGGCACCCTTCCGTCCAAGCCCGTGTATCTAGGTACGGTGATGCTTAGGAGAATGTCCTCGGATTTTTTGTTGAAGTAATCCATCGTAAACTGTAGGCGGTTATTCAACATGCTAAATTCAAGTCCAATATCCGTGGTTTTAGTGGTCTCCCAACGGATATCCCTGTTGACTGGTTTGGTAATGGATGTTCCCGGCACCCTATTTTGCCCTTCTCCTAAAATGGCCTCACTAAAAAGGTTCATTTCCGGATCTATGGAATAAGCAGCCACATTATTGGATCCCAGCTCACCATAACTTGCCCTGATTTTTAGATCAGACAGAAAAGTAATGTCCTCCATAAAGTCTTCCTCGCTGATATTCCAACCCAAGGCAACAGATGGGAAGGTCCCCCACCTGAGGTCTTCCCTAAAGAGAGATGAGCCATCCCGACGAATGGTAGCAGTAAGTAAATACCTGCTGTCATAAGAATAATTCACCCTACCAAAATAAGAACGAAGGCCAGTGGTAATATCCCTGGACGGAGCTTGTGCCCTATTCTCAGCAGCAGAGGCGACGCGCACATCGTTGTTTGGGAAGCCAGTGGCAACTATTCCAAGTGACCTGGAATGGGTCTTCTGCGTAGTATAACCTGCCAACAAATTCAAAGAATGATCGCCGAATACCCTAGAGAAATTCAAGGTGTTTTCTGCGAGAGTTGAAAGAAAATTCGTATTGGATTCCCGTAGTTCTGCAAAATCCTGTCTTCCCAACAGCGTGGCATTAAAGAAAAATGTAGGGGTAAAGGTATAGTTATTTTGGCTATACTGGTCCAGTCCCAGATTCAATTTATAGGTAAGCCCTTCTATGATTTCAAAAGAAGCGGCGATATTACCCAGAACACTGTTCCGTGTAATGGTCCTATCTTCTACCGTGGCAAGACCAAGTGAATTGGTAATATTCCCAACTCCATATATGGAAGTACCACCATCGGGCATGGAAGAGGCCGTAAAATTTCCTTCCTCGTCATATATGGGAATTGTCGGTAGTAGGTCACGCTCTTGGTTAAAGTAATTGTTCGGGTTATTTACGGTCCGGGTAAGGCCGATGGTTTCTTCCAGTTTAAACCTGCCTTTAGTAAAAGTGGAATTGGCACGGATATTTGTCCTGGTGTAATCAGACTCCTCCACGATCCCTACTTGGTCCAAATGGTTGGCAGAGATACTATATGTCGCATTCTCACCGCCTCCCGACACCCTGACATTTCCATTGAAAATGGGTGCCACACGAAGATTGGCAGCTTGGATATCACTATCAATGGTGGGGTCAAACTGACTGTCATTTGCGGGTGCCCTAGGGGTACCATCGTTATCATTGGCCATATTTCTGATCGCAGCATATTCACGGGCATTGGCCCAATCTATGGTATTGACTGCTTTTTGCCATCCATAGCTGAAATCGGTATCTACCTTGATTTCTCCTTTAGAGCCTTTCTTAGTAGTCACGATAATGACACCATTGGCAGCTCGAGATCCATAAATAGCACTGGCAGAGGCATCTTTCAAAACACTGACCGATTCTATATCTGCTGGGTTGAGCATATCCATGCTATTGGTAAGCATCCCGTCTATCACATACAAAGGACCGGAGTCGGACATGGTACCTGTACCACGGATGGTGACGATGGAGTTGGCACCCGGTGTACCACCATTGGCATCTACCCTGACTCCCGGTACCCTACCTTGAATCGCTTGGGTGGCGTCAGCATTTGTGTATTTATTGATTTCTTCTGATGAAACTGTACCCACGGATCCTGTCAAGTCACTCTTCTTCTGTGATCCATAACCGATTACGACCACTTCATCGAGCGATTTTACGTCCTCCTCCAAGGCTACGTCTATGGTCGTTTGGTTTCCGACAGTGATTTCTTTTTTTAGGAAACCAATTGAACTGAATACTAAAACAGCTTCTGGGCCGCTGACTTCTATGGTATAGCTCCCATCCATATCTGCCACAGCTCCGTTAGAAGTGCCTTTTTCAAGGATGTTTACAATGGGCAATGGTTGGCCATCAGCAGATGAAGTAACCTTTCCCGAAATTTTTTGGCTTTGCCCATAGGATAGTAGAGCAATGAAATAAATTGGCATGCAAAGCAATAGCTTGCTTTTACGGGCAACTAACACCTTCATGGTGCGTAGAGCTTTTTTCATACTGAATTGGGTTATTAGGTTTATTTAATTAAACTGACTCCTTGATCAGAATACCATCTTCGGAAGGATTCAGCATTATAAAGGTATATCTAAGGCATTCTATAGCTTGCCCCATATGTTTTTAGGATTAAAACAAATGTTTCTTTATCAAAAACAAGGACAATCACTCATAGGGCATATACCTAGCCTGCATGGTTATCACCAAAACACTGCATATAATACTACAAGTCCCAAGATGATTATAGCTGCTCCTACCTTGAAGGTTGAGCTCGTCTTGAACAGCTTCTTATCGATTTCAATGGCATTGGGACTGTCTTTTCCTTTGCCCTGTACCAAACTGATAACCACCATCAATACCGCTAGGATCACAAATACCACCCCCATTCTATCGATAAATGGAAGCGAGGGAGTCAGAAACTTGAACATCGCCGATAAGGGAATCGTGAGTATCGCTGCCGTCATCGCTGCATCGGAAGTGGTTTTCTTCCAAAAGAACCCAAACATAAAAATGGCAAATACTCCTGGGGACACAAATCCCGTATATTCTTGGATATACTGGAAGGCCTGATCTAGCTGTCTTAGCTGTGGTGCCACCAATGCCGCCACCACAAAAGCCACTAGGGTCGTTAACCTCCCTACAGTAACTTGTTTGCGCTCTGTAATTCCCTTATTGATATAGGATTTAAAAATATCAATTGTAAAAATAGTGGAAGTACTGTTTGCCATGGAAGCCAATGAAGAGACAATAGCAGCTGTAAGGGCTGCGAATGCCAATCCCTTCAAGCCTGATGGCAATAACTGAAGCAATGCGGGGTAAGCTTTATCTGACTTTATGGTGGACGTAGAAGCATCCGTCATGGCCTGTACAAAGGGCGCATCGATCCCTTCTTGGACGATGACATAGGCGGCAATCCCCGGAACCACTACGATCAAAGGCATCAGTAGTTTCAAAAACCCTGCAAAGACCATCCCCTTTTGGGCTTCGTTTAGGCTTTTTGCGGCCAATGCCCGTTGGGTGATGTACTGGTTACAGCCCCAATATGTCAAATTAATGATCCACATACTCCCTATCAGCACGCTAAGGCCTGGCAGGTCAAGGTAGGCATCCCTTGTCCCTCCGTCCCCATCAGGAATCATCATTTCCCCTTTTTGGACAATCATCGAAAAATGTTTTGGAGCAGCCTCCCTAAGCTTACCCACTCCATCCCAAACACTGCCCTCACCGACCATGGACAATGCCAAGTACGTAGTCGCCAAGCCACCACCGACCAAAAAACACACTTGAACCACATCTGTCCAAGCTACCGCTTTCAGTCCCCCATATATGGAGTAAACCAATGCAAAGAATGCCAATCCATAAATCCCGTATTCCAGCGGACCCCCCATGATGGTCTGTAAACTCAGCGCTCCCAGATACAACACTGACGTAAGGTTTACAAAAACATAGATCAAAAGCCAAAATACGGCCATCAATAGTCGAACCCTACTGTCATACCTCCTGTGCAGAAATTGTGGCATCGTGTAAATGCCCTCCTTAAGGTAGATGGGCAGAAAAAACACTCCTACCACCACCAAAGTGGCCGCTGCCATCCATTCATAGGTGCTGATCGCCAGACCAAGCGCAAATCCAGACCCTGACATCCCTATGAACTGTTCAGCTGAAATATTGGAAGCAATCAGTGAAGCCCCTACTGCCCACCATGGCAATGCCTTGCTCGCCAAAAAGTAATCTTGGGCATTCTTTTCATGTCCTTTTTTCTCTCTGGACACAAAAAGCCCCATCCCAATAATCAGCAGACAATATCCCGTAAAAATTATGATATCAAGCGTATTAAAATCCATTTGATTGTTATTTATAGTATGGTTTTCTCTTAATCTATCGTGATAGACTGCCTGAACGACTGGTCGTTTACCTTAATCTCCACGGTGCCTGTGCCTTTTTGGCCTTTTATACTCTGGACAATTACCAATGCCTTTCCTTCGGAAGTTTTGATCCGCGATGAAGACGGGTGGGTAAAGTTGGTAGGGCTCCCATTGTCCACTCCCAACAGTTCCAATGGTCCATCTACGGTTACTTCCAGCTCCTCATCACGGTGATATACTGGAAACCCTTTCTGGTCCTCAAGCTGAACCTCCACGTGGGCTACCGAACTGCCATCATCCTCCAAATATCGCTGGTCCAACTGCAGCCGAACGTTAGCGGATTCTCCAGCGGTATGGAGAAATTGGGTCGCTAATTGTCCGTTATTTCTGCCTTCCACTTTGAGGGTTCCAGCACCGTAAGGCACCATCCACTTGTATATTCTATCATCAAAATCCTTCAAATCCTTCTTGCCCAGAGATTGACCGTTTAAGCTCAACTCCAGGGAAGGAAGATTGCTAATGACCTCGACAATGACACTGTCCCCTTTTTTATAATTCCAGTGCTGATTGGTTTCCGGCCAATACCATATCGCGTGCTTCCAAGCACCAGGCTTCCTTTCTACTACCTTCTTTTTGTTACCATCATACTTAAAAGTAGATTTATTTATCTTTTGGGTGGCGATATGGATGATTGGCTCTTCGGTCCACAGGGACTTCATCATATAATACGCTCTCTTTTTGAATCCTGCATAATCCAACAATCCACTTCGCGCACCGCGAAGGCGTGGATTTTTACTTCCTTCACGATGATGTCCCTCTCCCATATAGTCCACGCCAGTCCAAAGGAATAACCCCGCAACGAAAGGCCGTTCAGCTACTGCTTTCCATTCATGCCACTGGGGAAGGTTTTCAGTACCCATGATGGGCAAATCAGGGAAATTCTTGTGACCATAATCATACATTACCCGTCTATAGCTGAACCCAATGACATCCAAAGCCTCAGCATAACCGGTCACATAACTGGCCGATGGCAATATACAGTTGGCCGTGACCACCCTTGTGGTATCCAGCTCCTTGGTCCAAGCAGAGAGCTTCTGTGCAGTAGCTCCAATAGTATGGTCCTTTGCAGGAAGAGAATCGTAGCGGGCCTTGATTTGTTCAGGACTAAGACGGGTAGGATTCCAAAAATAATTTCCTCCTGCATCGGCATCCCAGAACCCCGTAGCGAGTTTATTTCTGGGATAGGTCCATTCGATTTCATTCCCTATGGACCACTGAAAGATACTGGGGTGATTTCGATGTGCCCTGACAGTAGCTTTGAGGTCTTTTTCTGCATTTTCCTGAAAGTACGCTGCCGAGCCCCTGCTGATATAGTCGTCATGCTGCTCATTCGTGTTCAGCCGCTTGTCTTTTGGATAATCCCACTCATCGTAAAATTCATCCTGCACCAAAAACCCCATTTCATCACATAAGTCCAATAACTCCTCAGCAGCGGGATTATGAGAAATCCTAACAGCATTACAGCCCCCCTCTTTCAGATAGGCCAGTCGTCGTCTCCATACATCTTTAGGCACTGCCGAGCCTACCAATCCACCATCATGATGCAGGCATACTCCCTTGATTTTCATATTCTCGCCGTTGAGGTAAAACCCGGTAGCTGCATCAAAATGAAACTCCCTAATACCAAAACTGGTAGCATACTCATCTTGCTTTTCCCCATCTACACTCACCGTAAGCGACAACTGATATAAATTAGGTTGGTCGATCCCCCATCTTTTTATATCGTGCAGTGTGACTTTCTTTTGATGGGTCTCCTTGCTTCCGCTGCTTTGGCTAATGCTCCACGATTCCTTCTTCACCACTTCGCCACTGGGTCCAGCTATTTCCAAAAGCAGCCTTGCTTCTTTCGTTTGGGGATGGTCGTTTTTCAATTGATATTGCACCGCCAAGCTGGCTGTGGCACCATCGATCTCCGGTGTAGTGACAAAGACACCCCAAACGGGAATATGGAATTTTCCTGTCTGGATCATTTTGACGTTCCTATAAATTCCAGCCCCGGGGTACCAGCGGCTATCTGCATAGCGACTGCGGTCCACCTTTACAGTCAGGGTATTCTTTTGGCCAGGAGGATTTAGATAAGGACTTATATCAAAATAAAACGGACTGTATCCATAGGCCTGATATCCCAGCAGCTGACCGTTGATGTAGGTCTTGCTGTGGTTATAGACACCATCAAAAAGCAAATACGAATTGATCTCATCTCCTTCTTCGGGAGAATAGAACTCCTTCTTATACCAGCCTATCCCGCCTGGCAAATAGCCCGTTGCCCCTTCAAGGTGAAGGGTGTCGTAAGCTTGACCGATACTCCAGTCATGCGGTAAGCGAACAGCCTGCCAATCTTCGGATATTGGTTTTGATAGCATGTCCTCTTCGGACAATTTGAAGAACCAACCTTTGTTAAAGTCCATTTCCCTTTTTCCTTGACCTTGGACAGGTCCAGCAAACCATATCCACAATACAGCCACTATCGAGCAGGCTAAGAAAATGTTGTTTTTAATTGTCATGGTTTTCATTTTTGGATAGTATACTTTTCTAGGTTTATCGTAAGGGGTTTACTTTCGATCCCTTCTGCAGTTACTTTTATTTGGACCGGCTGGTCTTTCCCGTTCGGAGCAATGATCCCAAGAGCTCTTCCCTTGTGGGTATATAATGTCGGCTTATAGTGATCCTGGACGTTCTTTTCCCAACCATTATCAACCGCTACCAATGCTGCCCCTCCAGATACATGAAAGGTGACGGGCAAGGACAAATCCCTGATTTCATTACCATTACTGTCCAATACCTTAGCGGCAATATGAGCACGATCCCCCATGCCCCTACCTAAATTTTCTACATCAGACTCCAGCACGATGCTTGTAGGAGGGGAATTTGTGGTCAGGTCAAACCGGGTTTCCTCCTTTCCTTCATCGTAACCAATGGCCTTTAGCGCTCCAGCCTTGTAGGGGACTTCCCATTTTAGGATATGATCATCCAGGTTATTCGCCAAAGCTTGTTTCCCTAGGCTCTGGTCATTTAAAAAAAGCTCCACTTCTTCACAATTGGTATATACCTGAACGATTACCGTATCTCCAGCCGAATAATTCCAATGCTCATTTACAGGATACCACTCCCATTTTCGGAGCTCACTCCATACTGGTGGTGGCGTTTTTTGCATTTCAAAATCCCAATTGCCTTGGTTATCCACCGAGAACTCAGCATCCTCCTGCTTGGTGGTCACGGCATACACCTTTGGTGCTGGCTTCCATAATGTTTCGAAGAAATGCCCACGGGGTGTTTTGAAGCCTGCAAAATCAAAAAATGATAGATTTAGGCCTTTTCTCGGCCAAGGCCCAGCTTCTCCCATATAAGCAAATCCCGTCCACGCAAATATCCCCATGATGTAGGGTTTATCCTCCACACTTTTCCACTCTTCATATGTCCCCCAGTTCTCCGAACCAATCAGGGGTTTGGTTGGGTAAGTGGCATGTGCAGGTGCATAGCACATCGCCCTGTAATTAAGTCCCAAAACATCCACTGCATCGCCATATCCGCTCACCATCGAGATCGAGGGCCGGACACTCCCACAGGTCACTGCCCTGGTAGTATCCACTTCTTTTACCCATCTGCTGAGCTGCTGAGCGACGTAAGCAAGTGAATCAAATCCCCCTGTCACTTCATCAAAAACAGATTTTACCTTTGATGGCTCAAACACTGGCACTTCGGTATGCACATCCAACTCAGGATTAAGTTGGTTAAACACCTCTGTGTATGCAGGAAAAGTCCACTCTATCTCATTGCCAATACTCCACATGACCACAGATGGATGGTTATAATCCCGATGAATAAGGTCTTTAAGGTCCCTTTCTGCCCATTCCCAGAAGTGGTTGGAATACCCCGAAGCTATTTCTCCCTTGGCGGCATTGTCACCGAGATAAACCAGGCTCTTGCCTTTTGGTCGCTTCCATTCATCAAAAAACTCGCCCATCACCAACAATCCCATTTCGTCACACAAGTCCAACAGCTCCGGACTATGGGGATTATGTGCCAGACGAATGGCATTCACACCGACCTCTTGGAGTCTGCTAAGCCGGTATTTCCAAGTATCTTTGGTCACTGCAGCCCCTAGTGCTCCTGCATCATGGTGGATGTTAACACCTTTTATTTTGACAGGTTTTCCATTTAGGACAAACCCCTTATCGGCATCCATGACTACCGACCGGATACCGAAGGTGGTGCTGGTCTGGTCTAGGATCTTTTCATTTTGTTTTACCTTGGTCACAAGGTCATAAAGATGGGGACTCTCTATGGACCATAACAGTGGACGACCCAACTTGGTCTTTGCATAATAGCTGCCTTTGTTGGGATCAGCTGAAAACCTAGAAATGGATGTTCCGGATGGATCAATAATTTCGTAAACCACCTCTGTCAAGGAGTCTTTGGACTGGACACCCTCCACCTTCGTGGCAACATGGATGTCTGCAGCACCATCCTTGAGTACCACTGTAGTGACTTTATTCCCCCATTGGGCGATATGTACCGGGTGTTTTTTTACAAGACGGACGTTGCGGTAAATCCCCGAACCTGTGTACCACCTGGCATCTACATAGGAAGAATGGTCCACCCTGACCAAGAGCTCATTGGTTGCTTTTATATAAGGTGTCAGGTCGTAAGAAAAAGAGCTGTAACCGTTTGGTCTAAAGCCAAGTAAATGACCATTAATCCATACGGACGAATTGCAATACACCCCATCAAACTCAATGGAAATAGTCTTTTCCCTGTCTTCATCAGTTACCTGAAACTCCTTCTTATACCAGCCTATCCCACCGGGCACAAAACCTGTACTCGCCGCAGTATTGGATACGGAATACCCTTTTCGGATACTCCAGTCGTGGGGCAACGTGACCGATTGCCAGTTTTGCTCGGGAGGGTTTTCCATGTCACCCATCGCAAAAAGCCACGACTGATTAAAATGGATGGTTTCTCTATGGTGCTGCGCCTTGGACACAAAACATAAGCATAAAAAAAATGTCACCAACAGGAAACGACTTCTAGTATTAGGCATTTTGGTTCATTTTTTAAGGTTAATTAGGGCTTGGGTACTATGGCTTGGCAACTATCCCATGGGTCATTGAACCCAGAATATGCGCTAGCCGATCTACGCCACGACGCACAGGTAGTGCGGCCTGAAATTGCTTCAGGCCACTACGAAGCGCCCAATGCAGATGGCGGATGGTAGCATTTACTCATTACCGAAGCCAAGTACAATATTGCTCAAAATGTATGGGACATGCTTTGCCTATTTTAACATAAAAACATGCTATCATGTACTTGATTATTGTCCTTTCTCTATTTATTAAACAATAAAGGATAAACACTGACAATAGCGCTACCTTATTTTTTCAAAGTACACATAATAAGCGGGGTAGAATTTTCCTGCCTTATCGATCAAGCGTGCTTCTAGGTCATATTTTCCCGGACTTAGATCAGTAGTGAATACCACTTCCTTTGCATTAGTTGGAATAGCGGCCGTCTCTCTAAAACTTGCAAGGGACAGGTAGGCTTCCGAAAAATCATCTTTTGTACTGGCTGGTGGTGCTTTCTGAATTCGCCTTTGATCTTCCGCTTGGGGAAAAGTGGCATTAATGGGCAAATCAGCCTCTTCAGCAAATCTCCTCAATTTAATTTGATAAGTTCCTTTTTCCATGACCTCCACTTTCCAGACCCCTGCTGCCGGGCTAGGCTCAATGGCCCCAAACTGGTGCCAGGCCAAGCCCAAATTCCCCGTCAATATATCATGTGACATTAGCCTGACGGGGTTTTCATAAGGTGTCCCTACTTTGATATAGGCATATTTTTCATCGGATTTTTCAGCGATTATAGACTCCCACCATTTTTCGTAGCCCAAGGCCAATCTCTCGGCCACTTCAGGGTGATGTTCGATCACATTGGTAGTTTGCTTTAGGTCTGTATCCATATCATACAGGGCATCACCATTTACCAATCTCCACTTTTCGTCCATCACCGAATAATCCTTGTATTTAGTAAGGTTAACTTTCCGCTGCGTATCCACATAAAGTACCCGATTGGGCCATTCCGGTTTTTCGTCGGTCATCAGGGGCTCCAGACTCTTTCCATCCAATTTCTTTGAGGGTGTATAGTTAAGGTCTAGTAAGTCCACTAAGGTCGGAAGGACATCAAAATGCGCGGTCAACTGTCCGACGTCCTTTCCGCCTTCGATGCCTTTGGCTGGCCATTTTATGTAAAAGGGAACGCGGTGCCCACCTTCCATCACAGATCCTTTGGCTCCACTCATGCCTGCATCATAGACCTTGTTTCCACCTGCAGTACCATTGTCTGACATGAATATCAAAATGGTGTTTTCACTTAGCCCCAACAGTTCCAGCTTGTCCCGTAATCGTTTAAAATTATCATCGATATTGGAAATCATCCCATAAAACCGCTGATGACTTTCTGAAAGTCCCGCTACGTCCTTATACATATCGAGATAGTCTTCTGGGCAATTGAGAGGGCCATGGGGTGCATTCGTGGAAATGTAGCAAAAGAAAGGGCTGTCCTTGTTTTCTTCGATAAATCGAAGTGCCTCTGAGAAGAAGACATCTGTACAATAGCCTTCATATTCGGTCAGAACCCCATTATGCCAATAAGTATCATCAAAATAATCATTGCCCCAATAATCCGGCCCTTGGGTAATCCCTCCTCCCCCATGCCTCACTACTTCCTGAAAGCCTCGATCCATGGGCCTGAAAGGATAATTATCGCCTAGATGCCATTTCCCAAAATGCCCATTTACATAACCGTTCTGTGCCAAAACTTGGGGCAGAATCTCCTCATCTTCAAACAACAGAGACCTGCCTGAGATGGTATGGTAAACGTTTAAGCGATTGGTATGCCTTCCTGTCATCAAGGCTCCTCTGGACGGCGCACAGGTGGTGGATACATGGAAGTTGGTCAACCTTATGGATTCCTCATAAAACTGGTCAATATAAGGTGTTTTCACTATTGGATTTCCTTCACAGCCAAGGTCATTCTTGCCTTGGTCATCGGTAATGACGACAATAATATTGGGCTGCTTATCGGATTTTTGGGCAAAAACAACCGTCGCAAAAAGACTCAGTAAAAGGCACAGGGCAATTGGTTTCATGTTCATATTATTTGGAGGCTCGGGGCTTGGTAGAAATAGTTACTTGGGCTTTTTTCAAGGACTTGGAAGTAGCCGTCAGCTCGATATTTCCCGGTTTCTCTGTGGCCCGGATGATCGCTAAGCACATCCCATTAAAGGCCTTTCTGTAATCCGCCTGAAAGGGGGAAACAGACGTGGGATCTCCATTATCCACCGCGATAAGCTCTCCTTCTCCCTTCACTTCAAACTTCACCAGGTTATCTGCTATAGGACAGGTATTGCCCTCTTTGTCGGTCACCGTTACAGTCACATAAGCTAAGTCCCTGCCGTCAGCATCAATCTCTGTCCTATCCACATTCAAAGAGATACCGGCAGGTTTTCCGGCCGTATTTATCGTCTTTTCCTGAATTGCTTTTCCATCCTTATAGCCCACTACTTTTAGCTCACCCGCCTGGTACGGCACATCCCAGCTCAGTCGATATGGGGAAGCAAAGGTCTTGGGCTCATACCGTAAAAAGTCCACTATTATCGGTGTCTTGTCCTTTCCTTTTACCTTCTTGCCCAGTGATTCACCGTTCAAGAACAACTCCGCCTCATCACAGTTGGTATAGCAATACACAGGGATAGTCTCGTCTTCCATTCCTTCCCAGTTCCAGTGGGGCAATAAATGGATCATGGGTGCTTCCGTCCATTGGCTTTGGTACAAATAGAACCGGTCTTTTGGGAACCCACATAGGTCCACTGCTCCAAAATAGGAACTCCTTGCAGGCCAATCATCATTCCAATAACCATTGGTCGAATTATCCTTTCCTCCGTAAGGAGTCGGCTCGCCCAAATAATCAAAACCTGTCCACATAAACTCGCCCATTACATACGGGTTTTGCTCCTGAAAGTGAAACTCTATATCTGGTGGATAAGCCCAAGGTGGTCCTATTAGGTCATAGCTGGTCACCTGCTTGGACTCATGGGTCTTATATTTCGCTATGGGTAGATGGTACACCCCTCTACTACTGGTCACACTGGACGTTTCGGAGCCATAAATGGGCAGTTGCGGATAATTGCCCCTTATTTCGCTATATTTTGATGGTTTGTAATTTATCCCGGTAATGTCCACTTGCTGGGCCAGATTATGATCATAGGGTGCGGGATAATAATTAAGACCAACAGTGGACGGACGGGTAGGATCGGTCTCCGCACACACTTGATGCAGCATTTTGGCCACCTTCCAGCCATTTTTGGCATCCCGCTGTTCTATGATTTCATTGCCTATGCTCCACATGATCACGGAAGGGTGATTCCTGTCTCGCAAAATCATATCCCTCATATCGGTGGCTCCCCACTCATCAAAGAATTTATTATAGCCATTGGCCACCTTTTCCATTTTCCATACGTCGAAGGCCTCATCCAACACCAACAGCCCCATTTCATCACATAATTCCAGCAGTTCCCTTGAAGGAGGATTATGGCTCGTCCTGATGGCATTTACTCCCATTGATTTCATGATCTGGAGTTTTCGTTCATCAGCCCTACGGTAAACCGCCGCTCCCAAGGCTCCATTATCATGGTGCAGGCAGACCCCGTTAAACCTTACTTTCCTTCCATTAAGGTAGAAAGCATCTTTGTCAAATTTGATGGTACGTATGCCGAAGGTAGTGCTGTATTCATCCATCACACGACCGTTTTTATCCAGCACCGTAGTGATGGCTTTATAAAGTTGGGGAGTAGCTAAATCCCACCTTTCCGGTGATGGAATATCAGCATATACTGCGGAGTATCCGGATGAATTTGCTGCGATGGTCACTCCCTCACTTACTTCCCCCACTTGGATTCCACTGGGATCAAAATAGGTCTGTTTCACGACTACTTCGGCAGGATCGCCAGAATCATTCTGGATAACTGTTTCATGCTGTACTACTGCTTTTTTATCGGTTACTGTAGGAGTGGTAATATAGGTACCCCACTGTTCCACATGGACTTTTTCATCTACCTTTA
The DNA here is from genome assembly GCF_005281475.1 of Echinicola rosea. NCBI lineage: Bacteria > Pseudomonadati > Bacteroidota > Cytophagia > Cytophagales > Cyclobacteriaceae > Echinicola > Echinicola rosea. The sequence goes on from NZ_CP040106.1 coordinate 4,124,538, forward strand.
GCCATACGGAGCGGTATATGCCAGCTCCGGGATACCATCTGGATGATAAGTCTTCCGGGCTTAGCCTGACTGCGATGACATTATCACTTCCATCATATTTCAGGTATTTGCTTATATCAAATTCAAAACCGATATAGCCAAAAGGACGATTACCGACCAATTCACCATTTACCCAAACATGGGCATTGTACATAGCTCCTTCAAACTCCAGCCTTACCGCTTTGCCCTTAGAAACTTCCGGCATGGAAAAGTGTTTTCTATACCAACCAGTGCCGTGAAAGGGCAATCCTCCGGCACGTGCATTGTACTGTTCATCAAACGGTCCTTCTATCGCCCAGTCATGGGGTAAATCCAACTTTCTCCACTCCTCATCATCAAAATCTGCTCGGGAGGCAGTTGCTGCATTGCCTTTATAAAACTTCCAATCTTTATTGAACAAAATATCCTTCGCCTGAAGGCAGTCCAACATAAAAAAGCCCAGAATAAAACTAAGTAGCGCTGTAGTAAATAGTTGTTTCATAATGAATTGGTTACATTGAAAAGTACAGACAGTCCAAAGGGTCTGCCTGCACTTTTGCTGAGGTAAAATAAGGTGGTTTGGTTTTCCACACGCTTAATTTATTATCGAAAGCTATAACCTATCCATCGCAAAGCAGTCTACGCCAAGTCACGCAGATAGGTAGATCCCTGCTCGGGTTTAGGGAGCATCGTTCAGCTTCCAAGTTCTGATCCACTCATATTGGGTTTTCCTGTCAGAAACGGGTGCGCTGGCGACTGCTCCACCATTTGCTGGTACAGGATTCCAATCATACGTTTCTATGGCCATTTGCAAAAAGGCAGGCATGTCCCAGTCCACTTCCGGATGTATTGAATACACGTATTTCCCATCCAAAAAAAACTGGATTTCGTCTTTTGACTTCCACCAGGCAGCATAGACAAAATACCTCTGGTGGTTTTCGGTAAAGGGCTTGACAGAATTCTGCAACTGCAACCTGTCCACACAGGTCGTCTGTCTATGAATGCAGTTGGAATGGAATATACGGTCCCAGCCAGTGGCCCACTGATCGGCATCTGGACTGACCACTCCCACGCACTCCTGAATATCCAGCTCCAATTTTTTATGGCAGTCGTATTTGGTCATCAACCAGAAGGTGGAAGACATCTCCGTCTTGTTGGCTTTCATTTTAGTTTCATAATACCATCCTACCTGTCCGGGGTTTTTAGAACGAACGATGGCTCCTTTGTACTTAAATTCTTTACCGTTTATGGTTTGGGGCTGATCGAGCACCCCAACGGTCACTGTCATTTTCCCATTTTCAATGGATACATTTTCTGGCTGGAACAGTCCAGGAGGCCTGCCTATCCAGTTCCACCCATTACCGACTGGCTCTAGTTGCCATTTGGCGGTATCAATTGTGGCGGTCGAAAATTCGTCAGACATGTTGTCCACTGACTCCCACACCTTGCCAGAAGGGGTAATGTCTTCCCCCGGCTGAAAATATGGTCCAGTGGCCATGGTCATGTTTACGACATCCTCTTCGTTGTCTTGACCGGGCATTTCCTCCCCTGTAGAGGTACAGCCTACCAAGCACCCCATAATGGATGCCGAAAAAACGAAAGAAAGGATAGAATTGACCCGTCCACCGAAGACGGGTACACCGAGTAGTTTAATAGTGTTTTCCATGTTGTTTTGGGTTATTTATTAGGGTTTTTAATTTTCCAATACCAAAAAATGGATCAAGATTCACGCTTTAAATTTTCTGGATACAGACAATATTCAGGTACTAAAAAACTCGGATTGCACTTCAGTGCAAATTTTCCAAAATTCATCATACAGGTATCCAAAAAGGTCAAAATCGATCGGTAATTTAACATGCTCATCTTTAGGTTATGATGTGTTGGGAATTATTGTAGCTTAAAATTCAGGTTAATTTCCCCTTTCCTTTACTTCAAATGTTCTTAGTATTGGATCAAATGTTCAGGCATTGTTTTTTCGGGTGTTTTTTACCCTAATTCCACTACATCGAAAAAAGTAACATAAAGTAACTGACTTATTTGGCAACCACATTAAGCACATAGGAGGGCACAATAAGGAAAGTGTCCAAGAGCATTCCCCTCATCCAGGTTGTAAGCCCAGTTCAACACCTCCCTCTCTCTACCCATACAAAACCCACGATATAAAGGCTTTATGAAGTCAGAGGAGATCATTGCCGTTTAGTTAAGAGTATCCCCGCTTTTATGTGCCTGTGTCGCCCTTTTTTGATTGCCTTTGGCCGCGCCTCCTGATCATCTTGGTTTATTTTATCCTTTTCCTTTTTGCCAATGATGAAAAAAGAAAGAAAAAAATCTAGGCCGGTGGTAGGCCTTTTAAAATGGAACATGGATTTACCCTGCTACCGAGATCCGTCACCCTTTTTAATTTCCACCCGATGGCTACGACCTAAAAGTGAGTGGGTCTCGCTGTTCCACGACGCGAGCCAACTCACTTTCTTAACGGCCTCCACCATCGGCTGGAAAACAGGCATACCAAGGGCCGTTATCAGCAGGGCAAACGCATATAAAAAAAAAGTGTCCCTATTTGCATTTATATCTGCCGTTCCTACGGAACTTACCCTTTTGTGTGTAATCATTTTTGGTACAGGTTGTCACCAGCACCTTCTATATGACCCTCCGCCAAAGGCGGATTAGGCAGGATGCTCAGTTGGTAACGCATATTCAGGGTTTAACCTCAACCAAGCCAACCACTATACATGAGCAGATAGCTTCGACGGCTTGTACGATCCAAATCAACTAATCATTCTTTCAGCCTATCCCGCCATTCGGTAAGGTAGGCTACTGCGGTTTCCAATGTTCAAATCGAGGCAAAGTGCCAGCGGCACGATAAATTTAGTAACCTGCGGATTCATCCGCAGGAACTTAAGCTCTCCTCAACCTCCCGAAGGAGTGCCAGCGGCACGGATGATAGTTATGCCTACACGAAAATTGTTTCCCTTCAAAACACTAAACGCGCTTGCCCTGCCGTTATCAGGAGCCGATACCTTTTTTGGACTCAGAAAGACTAATAATGATGACCAAAAAGAATGTTGGCAGCAAAAAACGGAGGTATTTACCGGTATGATGGAAGGTTTATCCCAATACCGGGATAAACCAAGTTAAACGCTCTTGCCAGTAAATTTTATTTCTCACAGAACGAACAGGACACCCTGAATGAAATAAAGCTTTTCTGAGATTTCAGTGGTTTCTGTGAGCACCTTTTTGCTATCCCTGTGATTACTGGTGTCATTGGGGATATATAGTGACTGCAAAAAAGTGACAAAGGTGATAAGATGAATATCACGCTGGCAGTGCACAAACGACGTAAACGTTACCCACTGTAAATCATGTAGAACCTTACTTTTTTATAATATCCACCTCGATTGACTTACTGATTGGGGTATTGCTTTTATCAGCAAAATGTGCATTCGGCACCAGGATATTTGTTTCTGGGAAATAAGCAGCCAAATTACCCCTAGGTATGTCATAAGGCACCACCAGGAAATTTTCCGCCTTTCGGACCTGACCATCGTATCGGCTTACCAAATCGACCCGGTCCATTTTCTCCAAGCCCTCCCTTTTGGCATCGCCATGATTCATAAAAAGTACCCGCCGCTCTCCAAACACTCCTCTATAGCGGTCGTTAAGGGCATAGATGGTGGTGTTAAATTGATCATGGGACCTAACGGTCATCAATAAATACCGAGCTGAGGTCAATTGATGATTGGGAAGTTGGCAGATGCTAAACGATGCTTTCCCATTTGGAAGGCCTGAAAAATCTCCTTCCCTTGCGTTATTGGGCAAGTCAAAGCCGCCTTGGGCAGACCGAGATGAATAGCCAGAAAAACCATCAAATACCGCAGCTATTTTTTCTCTGATCAATCCATAATCGGCTCCCAACTCCTTCCAGTCTATCGCCGTTTTGGTGCCAAAAAAAGCAGCCCCGATTCCGGCTATTATTTCCGGTTCACTTTTTAGCATTGATGATGAAGGAGGTAAACTCCCTCGGGAGCGATGAACTCTTCCCATGCTGTTTTCCACGGTAACATACCTCTTCTTGTCTCCCTTTTGGTCCATTTCCGTACGTCCCAGAGTAGGTAGGATGAGTGCCGTCTTTCCCGTTACCAAGTGGCTCCTGTTTAGTTTGGTGCTGACCTGAACCGTTAAATCACAGTTTTGTAGGGCATGTGCCGTATACTCCGTGTCGCTGGCTGCGGACACAAAATTGCCTCCCAAGGCGATAAAAACTTTGGCCTTGTTTTCATACATGGCCTTGATCGAGTGCACCACATCAAATCCCTCTTTTGTCGGTGGATCAAAACCAAACACACGCTTGTATGCTGCATTAAGCTTAGTGGATACGTGATGGGTAATGCCCACGGTGCGGTCTCCTTGGACATTACTATGGCCACGTACAGGACATGTGCCTGCTCCAGGCTTACCGATACTTCCTTTTAGCAATAATAAGTTGACACATTCTTGAATATTATCCACTCCGTTTTTATGCTGTGTCAGCCCCATTGCCCAACAGACAATCACCCTTCTTCCATTTGCCAACCACTTCACGGCTTGGTCTACTTCGGCTTCGGCTACTCCGCACAGTTCCAAAAGGTCTTCCTGAGCATACCTGTTCAGGTCTGTTAACATTTCCTCTAGGCCATGCGTATTCTTCTTGATAAAATCCCAATCAAAAACTGACCCTTCCTCCTCATCGAGGATGGCTAATTTTTTAATGATCAGCTTTAACAAGGCCACGTCTTGGTTGATCCTGACCTGAAGGTACAGGTCTGCAAGTCCCGATCCTTTTCCGAGCAATCCAACCATGTTTTGGGGATTCTTGAACCGCAACAGGCCTGCTTCTTTAAGGGGATTTACCGCTATGATCTTCCCACCATTTTCCTTGCATTTTTCCAGTGCAGATAGCATCCGAGGATGATTGGTACCGGGGTTTTGTCCCAATATCATGATGACCTCGGCATGGTACATGTCTTCCAATATCACGGACCCCTTTCCTATGCCCAGTGTCTCTGTCAATGCCACACCAGATGATTCATGACACATATTGGAGCAGTCGGGCATATTATTGGTACCAAAAGCCCTGATAAAAAGTCCATACAAAAAAGCTGCCTCGTTACTCGAACGTCCAGAGGTATAAAATATGGCCTCATCGGGATGGGCTAGTTTTTTAAGGTGATCGGCAATAACCTTAAATGCCTCTTCCCAGGAGATGGCGCTATAATGGGAACTTCCTGGCTTCAGGATCATGGGATGGGTAAGCCTTCCGCTTTTGCCAATTTTATAATCTGACCATTGGGACATTTCCTCTACTGAAAACTGCTCTAGAAATTCCCTTCCCACTCTTTCGGTAGTGGCTTCCTCAGCAATGGCCTTTACACCGTTTTCGCAAAATTCACCAAGCTTACTTCTCTTTTCTGGATCTGGCCAGGCACATCCGGGACAATCGATACCTTCCTTTTGGTTCAATTGGGTAAGCGTAGAGGACGTCCGGACAAGACCCATCTCCTTCAGCGCATGCTCCAAGGCCACTTTAATGGCCGGTACTCCCGCCGCAAACTCCTTAGGGGCACTGACATCCCCTCCATCAGGCTCCACGGGGCCTGTAATAGATACTTGTCGATATGGGCCTGGCTTCATTGACTCTTGGTGTTTTGATTGGTAATTTAGTATTCTCTGGGCGCTTCTGATGCGCGACTTAGTAGCGTATCAAAAAACAATAATGTATCCCTTAAATGGTTGTTCCAATAGGACCATTCATGCCCCCCCGAAAACTCCTGGTAATCATGCTTGACCCCAAGCTTCTCCAGTTGTCGATGGAGCAATCTATTCGCCGATAACAATTCATCATCTACCCCACAATCAAACCGCAAAGGAGGAAGGGTATCCATGTACTGCTGCATCAATTTAAACACATTTCCTTCACCAGCCAAGGAATTTCTGTCTGTCCAGCTTTCCTCGGCAAACAGGGCCATTTGATCAATATCCGTTATGGAACTATGACCTGATATCCCGCTGTACCGCTCACCGTACCTCGCTCCTATATTCATGGCGCCAAAGCCCCCCATGGAAAGCCCGGCGATAAAACGGGGCGAATAAGGCGAAAAGCATTCGAAATTTTCTATGGCCGCCAGAGGTACTTCCTCCGCAATCCATTTGTCGAAACTTTTGCCATGGTGTGTCAAATATGCCGATCCATCCCCCCACAAACCATCCGAAGGCATTACCAGTCCCATAGGAGCTATTTGGTTTTGCTGGATCAATTCCTCCAACACCAAATGAGCACCAGCCTTAAGCGCCCAGACCCAAGCGCTCCCATAGACACCATGGAGCAAGGTGACCATCGGAAGGTCAGTATACTTCCCCTCGGGCACATACAAACAGATATCGGCCCTTCCTTCTAGATTTTTGCTCTTTACCGTCAAAAAACGAAGACCATCCATCGAATAGGCATCGGAATTTTCGGTTGTTCTAAATTGTGATTTTTTCATCATTCAAAAGTTACCACACCTTTTGCATTTTTCCCTTCTATCATATCGGCCATTGCTTGGTCCAGCGCTGAAAGCGGATAGGTATTGGTGATCATTTCGTCTAGCATCAGGTCACCTTTGGTATATAAGCTAAACAATTTTGGGAAATCGATGGCTGGCCTGCATTTCCCATAAAGAGGGTTGATATAGATCTTGTCCCATTCAAAAAGCCGCATATCTATGGTAATCTCCTCCTCAATCCCACTTACTTGTACAGCCGTACCCGCATTTCTTATCATCGCCAAGGGAGCCGCTCCCAAGGCTGGAATGGCGGTGCATTCAAATGCATAATCAGCACCTCTTCCCCCAAACAGTTGTTTTACCTCTTTCGCCACTTGGGTCAACCCTTGGTCTTCTTTCGAAGCTTGGATGGTATCCGTTGCGCCGAACTCACGGGCCATCTGAAGGCGCTGGGGATTGATATCCACCGCCACAATATGAGAGGCTCCAGCGATCTTACATGCTTGGATGACATTCAGGCCAACCCCTCCAGTGCCCAAAACCACCGCCGAACTCCCGGCCTGAAACCTTGCGGAATTCACCACAGAACCATAGCCCGTCATCACGCCACAGCTCAGGATACTCGCCGAAGTAAATGGAATCGATTTGTCCATTTTTACACATGCGCTGGACTTTACCAACGTATATTCCGACAAGGTTCCGATATTAAATGACCTCTCTATCGGCTGTCCCTTCCAAGTAGTGGAAGAAAGTGTGGCGTGTCCAGGAGTGTATCCATTTCCCCCCGCTGTTACGGGAGAGTTGTTCTCACAGATGTGTTGATTGCCTTCTTGGCATTGAAAGCAGTGCATACAAGGAGTGGCCCAGTTGAGCAGTACAGGATCCCCCTTTTTGAGGCCTGTCACATCTTCTCCACAGGCCACTACCTCTCCAGCTCCCTCATGGCCCATGACGATCGGTTTTCCCCAAGTGAGGGAATCATAATCAGTATGGCACAATCCTGCCGCTTTCATCTTTACCAATACCTCATCAGCCCCTGGTGCTCCCACTTGGATATCACTGATTATAAACGATCCATCTCCTGTGGCTATTGCTGCCTTGGACATTATACTGTTGTTCATCTATCACACTGTTTTTAGTTCCTGTTTTTTTTGAGCCAAATCGGAGTGTTGGCCTTGCACTGCTTCTCGATTGAGCAATACAAACTTGCCATCTATGCACGGCATAATCTTCCCTTATTTTGACCATATTATACACTATTATGTAACCAAATAAATATTTACCTATATTTGTAGTACCTTTTAGCATATTCATATGAAAGCAATTCTAGAAAAAGTCCTCTTGGAGGAGCAGGATCCAGTGCTCTCCTTCAGTTATAATAAGAAGGACTTCGAAACTCCGTATCATTTTCATCCCGAGTTTGAGCTGACATACATCATGGAGAGTTCTGGGATCAGGTATGTAGGAAACAATATATCTGACTATCAACCTGGTGACTTGGTCATGCTGGGAAAAAACTTACCCCACTGCTGGAAAAATGAACACAGTGAGCACCAATCAAGCAGGTCCCTTGTCCTCCAATGGAGGGAAGAAATCATCCCTGAACTACCTTGGTTTGAAAAGATCAGGCAACTACATAAAGATGCCGAAAGGGGCTTGTACTTTTTACCAGACGCCAAAGAGGACATTTTAAGAGCTATGCAGGCAGTCCTTCACAGTACAGGCTTGGACAAATACCAAGCAATGGTGGGGCTTCTGGACCTGATGACCAATAAAGGCAAATTCATAAAACTGGCCGGTTCCTCTTACAGCTCCGACCTTAGCCATGACACCAACGACAGGCTCCAAGCAGTCCAGCAGTACGTCAATAACCATTACCAAGGGAAAATCAAGCTAAAGGACATCGCTGATCATTTACATATGAGTGAACAGTCATTTTCCAGGTTTTTCAGCAAGACTTGGAAAAAACCCTTTTTTGTGTTTCTCAATGAGTACAGGATCAATATCGCCAGCAGGGTGATCTTGGAAACGGACAAGCAAATGACAGAGATTGCTTTTGAGTGCGGCTATGAGAGCTTGGCATTTTTTTATAAGCAGTTTAAAAAATTTAAAAAACACACTCCTCTGGAATTCAGAAAGATGTTTCAAAGGATCTGAATCACACCACGACAACTTATAAATCAAGATTAATTATATTCTTTTCGGTCATATTTAAAAATATATTGAATATTTCATCAACATAATAACATATAAATCAAACAAAAAACAGGAAGAAGAGAAAGCGTATTCTTCTCACATTTGTATAACAGCAATTAACCTATTGCATTATCCTAAGGTGAAACCCGAAAAGGCAAAAAAATGGAGAAGTTTGAATTACCCGATCCCTTTGAGGGAGCCAGAGAGCAATGTGGATATGGAAAAGTAGAAGACCAGGATGACCCTGTCACCATGTTATTGAGGCTGAGAGACGTTAGAAAAACAGCCAAGAACACACAAACTTTCCAATCCGGTGCACAGCCTGGCCGAATAGTCGTACCCTCTGAAGTAAATATCCGAAGTACACGGCAAATCCCCTTTGAGGTGGATCCTCCCATGCACCGTCTATACCGGGACTTATTGGAAGATTGGTTTAGAAGGCCTGAAAAGGACACCTATAAAGCCCAACTTAGTGATATAATCAGCAAGCTTGTACAGGAAGCCAAGTCCAAGGCCCAAGTGGAAATAGTCAATGACATTGCCCTAAAACTTCAATCCCGCGCATTGACGTTGCTCCTTAATGTGCCCTTGGAGGAAGCCGAAACGTGGATATCCTGGGGGACACATGTATTCAGAAGCGAAGACAATCCTGTGGACGGGGATAAAGCAAAAATCCTCTACGACTATATCGACAGACAAATCGAAAAAGCCCTATCCAACCCGGGAGATGACCTGTACAGTATTTTGCTCAATAGTGAAATAGAAGGCAAAAAGCTCAACAAAGAAGAGGTAAAAGGGGTCATGATCCTGACATTCGCCGGTGGTAGGGATACGGTAATCAACGCTGTCACCAATACTTTAGCCTACCTGTCCAGCAACCCCAAAGCCCTTCCTGCCATCAAAGAAGATCCAACCATGCTCAATACGGCCGTAGAGGAATTGGTCAGGTATTTCTCCCCCTTGACACATATGGGAAGAGTGGCTACCGAAGATACAGAAGTATGCGAACATGCAATCAAAGCAGATAGTAGGGTCTCCTTATGCTGGGCTTCTGCCAATAGGGATCCAAAGACTTTTGAAAACCCGAACACCATCGATCTGGAAAGAAAACTAAACCCCCACGTGGGATTTGGATTTGGCATCCACAAATGTCTGGGAGCCACCCATGCACGGCATGTACTCAGGACACTTCTATCCGTCCTGGCCGAAATGGACGTGAAACTGAAAATGGTCAAAGGAGATAGTAATATCGAAGATTGGGGGGAATTTAAAAGAAAAGTAGGCTATGACCGATTGGAGATGAAATTTTCCTAAACCTACGATAGGTTAATTGAGCTGTCCTGCTTCTAAGAAAGACCAAACTAATCTTTATTATATAACCACATCATCAATACCAATAAAATCAGAATGAAAAAAGTCACATATATCACCCAAAAAGAAGAAGCAAAAACAGCATCTGCCAGTTCTGGAAACCTTATGGAGCTGGCCATAGCCAACAATATCGAAGGCATCGAAGGCGATTGTGGTGGTGTGTGCAGCTGTGCGACCTGCCATATCCATCTTACTCCTGAAGATTTCGAAACAGTCGGTGGCCCTGGTGAAATAGAAGAGGAAATGCTGGAGCTGGAAGACAATGTGTCCCCCTACAGCCGATTGGCATGCCAAGTCCCTATCTCATCACTACCTGAACAGATCACCGTCAAAGTAGCCAACTGAACCGTACCATGAGCAAAACAGCTGTCATTATCGGTGCCAGTCATGCTGGCGTCAACTGTGCCTTTGCACTGAGAAAAGAAGGTTTCGAGGGGAAGATCCAGTTAATCGAATCGACCAGTTTCCTTCCTTATCATCGGCCACCGTTGTCCAAATCTTTCCTCAGTGAGGACAAAGATATAGCTGACTATTGCCTAAAATCAGCAGAAGCTTATGAGGAAGCGGAAGTCGAGTTGTTGTTGGGCAGACGGGTCCTGCATATTGATAGCCAAAATCATGAGGTCCACTTGGAAGGTAACCACAGTATCCATTACGATCATCTCGTATTGGCCACCGGTGCCTCAGCGGTAATTCCCGCCCTTCCCGGTATGACTGTAGGTGAAGGGATATTTCCCCTCAGGTCTGCCGAAGATACGCTTGCCATAAAATCCTTTATTAATGCTAAATCCCAACTGGAAGTAGTCGTTTTGGGAGGAGGTTATATAGGATTGGAAATGGCCGCTTCCCTTCGCAAAATGGGCCATCAAATAGCCCTCTTGGAACGGGAAAAACGGATCTTGGCCAGGGTGGCCGCAGCCGAAACATCATCCTTCTTTACTGCCCTTCACCAAGAATCAGGGGTAAAAATACATACTGGCCAAAACATCACCAATATCGAACACCTCCACGATGGGAGATACCAGCTTGACTCGGATACAGGCGATAGCTTTGTAGCCGATATGGTCATTGTAGGTGTGGGGATAAGTCCAAACACAGCCTTGGCCCAAAACATCGGCCTAACGATTGAAAATGGCATTTTGGTGGACGCACATTGCGAAACCTCTACTCCTGACATATTTGCCATTGGGGACTGTGCATCATTTATCCACCAACCTAGCGCTAAAATCATCAGATTGGAATCGGTTCAGAATGCAGTGGACCAAGCCAAAATTGCCGCAACAAACATAATGGGAAACCCACAAACCTATGATAGTATCCCATGGTTTTGGTCTGACCAATATGAGACCAAACTACAAATAGCCGGCCTGAACCATGGCTACGATCAAGTAGTACACAGAATAGAAAAAGAGCAGCCTCAAAAACAAGCTGTCTGGTATTTCAAAGAAGGGAAACTATTGGCCGTCGATGCCATCAACCATGCAAAAGCGTATGTCTTGGGTACCCGGTACCTAAAAGAAGCCAGACAACTCCATCCTGACGAACTTGCCAACCCTGAAATACCGCTTTCAAAGTAATATTACTTTTAAGCAAGAGGAAATGGACGGAATTTTTAATCTACTTTTCCTTCCAGGTGATCAATATAGAATTTCCAAGCATGCCTGGCGACTTTTCTACCAAGCGTAAGGCCTTCAATATTTTCACTTTGAATATGATAGCCCCCCATTACCCTGGAAATGCCAGCCATTTCGGCTGTTTTTGTAAATGTCGGGAAATCCAAGCATACAGTGTCTCCCAAATGCTTGGGCTCTGTCATAGCACCTGCCACCAATTCTACGGATACACCAAAGTCGTCGCTTCCTGTCCACAGTTTCAAGGCTTCTGCACAGCCACCACTGATGGAACTGTGGCCTGAAACATAACTGGGAAATGGAGGACAAAGAAAGGTTTCCGGGGAATAGGGTCTCCATTTGCTTCCATCCATCATGACCATTCCCTTGTTAGGCCCTGCCCATGCTTTTATCAACTTACCCCCAAAATACTTATGAACCAAGGCAATGGGACGGGCAAAATCATAGTACATTTTAGAGTCCCAACAGGCTATAAATGCATCCATGGCCACCATTTGGACATAAAAATACATTTTAACATCTTCATCCAAAGTATGTTGGTCCCTTTTTGAGACTTGCTGGGAAAAGTTCAACCAATGTCCTGCTTGCTGGACAGACTGGGGACCGTCTCTCATGAATTCAACCAATGCTTTATTTTCATCTGTCAGATCGGCCTGTAGGGAAACAACTTCCCGAACTTCTCTTAAAAGTTGAGGAGAGTCTAGGCTTGGCGGAGGCCCGGGGCGAAACTGATCGGCACTTTCCAGGGATATTGGTTTTACCAAATACCAATATGGGGTAAGACAGCCTGGGGCAAACTTGTCCCCATTTAGATCCAGAAAGTATTTGGGTTGCCACCTTTCAACATCGTTGGATTGATCGGCACTATTGGCAGGCTTGTATCCGGTATAATCAAAATAGGGCTGGCCATTGGGTCCTGTCTCCTCTCCGTATTGATTGGCTCCGTCTCCCCTTCTTGCATCTATCACGGCCTGAGCTGCCAAATTGCCTATACCTACTGGGGTAGACGGGTCTTGTCTTCTGTCATTTGGATCCAGTCCTATCTCTTTCATGAAAGAACGAAATAATACCGTATCGGAATAATAATACTCACTCAAGGTCCTAAAGGCGGCATAGCTAATTGCTACTTTTTTGTTGTCCAAGGTTTGTTCCGTTACTGGTCTTCTTTGGACACTGTCCAGATATACCGGAACTGCCTTCGTATCATACCTGCTCCAAGCATCGAAGACCGCAGTAAAAACCAAAGCCAAATACCTAGAAGTAATGGTGGGTCTGGGCTTGAAATTATCGGTATCCCTAGCTGTGGCCTCAAGGGACAGTTCAGCCCATTTGTAAGCAATATTTTCATTGCCCCTGTGCTGCTTTATTCTATACTCTTGGGCCTTGGAGATATTGGTCACAGTCGTCAAAACCATGATAATATAGAGAATTCCTTTAGGAAAATTGAATCGCATGGTATTTTGGGGTTAAACAAGTATAACAATCTAATGGTGCCAAGGTAAGTTTATATAACAAACTTTTATGCCTCATATGTTGAAAGTCGTTGTTCTCAAGTTTCACCGTAAAATGATCAATCCATTTTTACGATATAGGTATAATACACCCCAAATAGCTCATCGCCTGTCACAAAATCATTCACCAAAAACGTCTTCCCCTGCTCCAGGTAAACATCAAAATCCACCGCGATCATTGACGCGTCTATTTCCTTTTCCATCATTTGGTTGGCAATGGATATTTTCACTTTTTCTGGTTTTATGGGCAAATAGCTGAATTGACCTTTTGGATTTTTTTTGGGAATGCCCCAAATGGGCCCAATGCATTCCTTTGGCCAGCGCTGACAGGAGATTCTGTACCATCCTTCCGATGCTACCTGAATGGCATGCTTATTATTGGTGTTTTTCATTCCTTGGGCTACTTGTTCACTTTTCCAAATCCCACTGCTCTCTCCTATCGCATGCTGGATGGTCAAGGTCACTTCTTGCTGATCCCCATGGCCTATTATGTTCACCGGCATTTCCTTAAACGTTCTTCTTTGGGAAGCCTGCTCGTAAAAAGCTGCATTCTCTGCCATCAGTCGGTCTTTGATGTGAGGATATTCATTCGAAAGGTCATGGGCTTGGAAGCGATCTTTGCTGACATCATACAAGGACCTGCCATTTACCAACCTCCATTTCCCATTCATGATACATGTTCCTGTAATCGGTCTGGGCACTCTCCAGTCTTGATTATGATGAATAAAAAGCGTCTCACCGTTTATTTTATCCTCCCGTCCGGTCAGCAACGGAGAAATATCCCTACCATCCAGCAGCTTGCCTTGTGGAATTTCCACATCACATAAACCTACCAAAGTCGGTATAAGGTCGACATGCTGTGTAGGACTGTTGATGTCTTTTCCTCCCATAATCCCACGATGAGGCCATCGAATGAAAAAGGGAACGCGATGTCCTCCTTCTGTTGGTTGGCCTTTTTTCCCCCGAAAGCCCATGTTATATCCTGTCTTTCCATCACGGCTGATGCCAGCGGCACTTCCATTATCTGACATATAGATCACGATGGTATTTTCATACAAGCCTTCTTCCTTTAGGAAAGCCTCCAATTTTCCCATGTTCTCATCTATATTGGCGATCATCCCATAAAAATTAGCGTTTACGATTTCACCTTTTTCTTCCAAATCCCGATAAGGGTCTGCGTATTCATCCGCTACGATATGGGGAGAGTGGGGAGCATTGGTGGCGAGGTAAACAAAAAACGGATCCTCTTGATGCGACCTGATATAGTCCATGGCTTGGCCAAACCAAACATCCGTACAATACCCTTCAAATTTTTCAGGTTCATTGTTAACAAAATAAGTATCATCAAAATAACTGTTGCCCCAATAATCCGAAAGCTCCCCGACGCCTCCTGCTTTATGGTGCACCGCAAATTGAAACCCCATGTCCGTTGGCCGCGATGGATAATTGTCTCCCAAATGCCACTTACCGAACATGGCCGTTTGGTAGCCATTGGTTTGAAAGATGTCGGCCATGGTTTGGGTATTGGGGGGAAGCATGTCTCTCCCTTTATAAGTAGCCCAAGTACCATTGTGAATAGGGTATTGACCAGTCATAATCGATGACCGGGTGGGTGTACACATGGGGCTGACATGAAAATCAGTAAGCCTTACTGCCTCTGCATAAAACTGATCGATATGGGGTGTTTTTAGCCATGGATTTCCATGGCAGCCCAAGTCCCCTATCCCTTGGTCGTCAGTAAGGATAAGGATCACATTGGGACGCTTATCTTCTTGACCAAAAACCGGATATGTCAATATGCTTAATAGGATAATCAAGATCGAAATAATAGTATGCATGGCTTAAGGATTGTTTCTATTTTTGATGGTTTCTGAACACTGTGGTTCCGTCGGCCTTTAAACCACCCCAGTTTACTTCCACCCGGTCTTCACCAAGTACTTCGGAGACTAACAGTTTTCTTAATCGGTCAGCTACTTCTCTATACGCTGGGTCAAAAGCCAGTTCATTTTTCTCTTTTGGATCTACACTGTAATGGTACAATGAAGGGTCTATATCTTCATATGAAGCACTTTTTGCCCAATTCATATTTTTCCCCCGGATTTTATCGGGTCTGATCTGCATGGAAAAAAGGAACTCTTCTGTGCGGATGTATGCCCTTGGGCCTGTGACGGCATGACTCTCTCCGATAATATATTCCCTGGCCGGTAGGGATTGGTCTGCTACCTTGCTAAGGTCATATCCATCGAGATAGGCGTATCTTTTTTGGTCCAAGTCTGCTCCTCCCGCAGCCAAAATTGTCGGAGCAATATCTACAAATTCGCTAAAATCATGGACCACTTTTCCTGCTGGAAAAGCTTCCTTGTCCGATGAGATCACCACCACTGGATTATG
Organism: Echinicola rosea; assembly: GCF_005281475.1. NCBI lineage: Bacteria > Pseudomonadati > Bacteroidota > Cytophagia > Cytophagales > Cyclobacteriaceae > Echinicola > Echinicola rosea. The sequence goes on from NZ_CP040106.1 coordinate 4,140,177, forward strand.
GGTATCCACTTCCCAAGGGCTAAACTTGGAAACCGACCCGTGGTCATTCAGTTTCCAGCCATGGTCCCCGCAGACCAAGACGATCATCCATTCTTGGTTGTGCTTTTTGCTATAGGATTTAAAATCGGCTACTGCCTCACCAATCAAGGCATCTCCGTAAGCACAAAAAGCATAGTAATCCTGTGTCATCTTTTGTTTTTCTTCTTCTGAAAAATGATCTGAATACCCATTGGTTACTTGTCTTTTTATTTGGTCGGGCAACTTGTCCCACTCCTCTTCGTCAAAATCAGGGATGTTGTAATGCTGTTTTTCGAAGCGTTTTCTATAATCCTTAGGAGGCAAGACTGGCGTATGCGGAAAATCAAAACCTAAATTACAGAACAAAGGCTTGTTGGGATCTACTCCTCCAAAAGTCAAATCGCCCATGCTAAACTCACCATTCGGAGCCGCCAAATAGTTTGCCAAAGCCTTGACATAATACCCGTCCCTTGTAAACCCTGCCTCACGGGGACTTACCCCCGAAAGGATCATCCCTGATGCGATGGACTTGCCTTTTTTTTCATTATAATGCCTCAGCAGGTCGTATTTGCTTACCGTAGCTAGGGCAGTTCCTGAAGGGCTGTACCCCTGCTCTTCCATCTCCTGTGAACAATATTCTACCTCTCCTTCCGAGTTCACAAAAAACTCCACACTTCTGAACGGTTCATCGAGCCGCTGTCCATTCATTTGAAAAATCCAGTCTTTGCCCCAATCACACAAGCCTTCCTTCGCCAAGGTTTTCGAATCGATACTCGTCTGATAGATGGGAGCAGGCACCATTCGGTTTTCACCTTTTGTTTTTAGCCTTACTCCCAGCTTACCAATGTGAAGCGTCTGATAGCCCAGGTCTTGCATCTGCTCTGGCAAAGTAGGTGATACATGGTCGGCAAGATTATTATGGTATTCAAATTCATACACGCCGGACTTATGTGGATACCTGCCAAAATGCATGGCTGCCCTTGATGGTGCACACCCGGGGGATTGACAATAGGTATTGATAAAAGTAGTCCCTTCGGTTACCAATTGGTCAATATTTGGCGACTCCACATACCCTAGCTCACTAATTTCACGATCATGCAAAATCCTATTGAAGGCCCTCACCGCATCATACCGCTGATCATCGGTAATGATCCACAGGACATTTGGAGATTGCCTAGAATCCTGTCCAAATGCCTGTCTTGAAAATACCGTTAATATCAAAACCAATGAATACAGTAACGTCTTCATTCTTTATTTTTTTAAAACTTCAAAAGGTGACCATGTGCGCTTTAAAAAAAGGGCATGTATGCTCACAGGAAACATACCCTTTCCGCTCTCTTGGAGCCTTCCTGCAACATCCAATTGCTAACGCTTTATGATCTTTCCATACCCTGCCACATCACCGATCTGGATATATGCTGTATAGAGCCCCGGGGAAAGTGTCCCCATATCGACCAGCACCTTTCTCGATAAAATCTTTGGTTCGGAGATTTGCACCTCAGTACCTTCTTGGGAATAGATATCCACCATGGGTGAGGCATCTGCAAACTCTCCCTTCCACGATATGGACAGCATTTTTCCAACTGGGTTGGGATAGAATCTAAATCCATCGGAATTGAATTTGGTCTTGTTCTCCATTCCTACAATTACATTTTCCCGTGAATGTTCAAAACTATGTACTTGCAGTATCAAAGAACTAATATGTCCCTGCGAATCAGGAAATGTCACTTCCACCTGATTTTGCTCTTTTATAAATGCATAAGGAACAGGGATTTCGATCATGCCAAAAAAGTCATCGCGATTGGCTTGGTCATATCCTTTCCAATTGTCAGGAACCTGCACGATTTTATCGTTGACTTTGACTGTCGGCTGCTTGCTCTTATCGTGCTTTCGCCCTATGCTCATTCTTAGTACGGCGTATCCATCAGCCTTCTTCTCTACCCCATCAAAGGAATAAATAACAGGGGCATTTGCCGAAATAGCTTCTAGGTAATTTTCCGCATAATATTTTTTGGAGACCATGGTGTTGGCCACTTCAGGGGCCGCTTTCATGTCCACTTCCAGCACTACTGTTTCTCCCGCAATGAGGCTTAGGGATCCAGGTAAATTCTCCCACTGCTCAACCGACATCTCATGGGCTTTATCTGGATAGATTTTTAGGCTTTTGGCGGTAATCTGGTTGATTTCAGGAAGAGAAATACCCTCTAGCATTACATCTTGGGGTAGATCATCCAAGTTATTAAAAGCAAGGTACAGTACATTGTTGTCCTTAAATGCTTGGACTTGGACGTCTGGATTATCCGATTTTATCCAGACTCGTTGGCCCTTGACATTTTTCCAAAGTTCGTAAAAATTGATCCGTGGTGTGTATTCCCAGCCTGCCGGATCGGGCTCGCCTATATTGGTTGGCTTCCAAAGCACCGCCTGATAGGGCTGGTAATTATTTGCCTCATTGATGTGCCACTGTGCCTTTCCTGTGATAAAAGGGATGGAAATCTCCATCAGGTCTTCCCTCTCCAGCAAGCCAAACAATATATGGTTTATGGACCTTATTGTCTGGATACTGGCCAGATCACTGTAATTTTCACCGTAGCCTTTTTCAATGGCACCATATTCGGAGATGGCATGGGGCTTTACCTCATTCCATTTGATATAGCTATAATTTTCGATCAGGTCAAGGATCGCCTCGGCATTACTGCCACTTCTTTTATTATCTTGTCCTTCTACGTTTACACCATCATACAGGTGCGTCGCAAAAGCGTCCATATGCTCTCCTGCTACATCCATGAACATCTTCATATTTTCCTCCCAGTGACCAAAGTCCTGAAGCTCCAGTGATGGCCATGCACTGGAATATCCTATCACTTTCATATTTGACAAGGCAGGGGATTGGTCAAATCGCTCTCCCACTTTTCCATATAGCGCTGCCATCTGCTTTTTGATGCGGATATTTTCTGCATTGTCCCAGCCGCCTTCATAAAAGTCCTTGGCATGAACAAAGGGTTCGTTCATCACTTCAAAATACTCGGGACGCTCATTTTCATTGACCCAATAGGTAAAATAATTCACTGCCCAATCCGCCGCCAAATCCACATCCATTCCATCCACAAAAACATTATAAGGATGCTCTGTACCTATTTTCCGTGTGACCGGCAATAGTGAAACCTCACCGGATTTTGGTGTAGGATATGCTGCCACCTCACCGGTTTGCTGCTTTGCGGCAGAAAATGCCGCCCAAAATCCCCTGCCCTGCCCCACTTCATACTCTTCATAAAGTGCAGTATGTTCTTGGTCATTACCTGATGAGTGGATGTTAAAATATTTGCTGCGATCCAACGCACTAATATCATTGATGTACCGTTGGCAGGTGGGGTCAAATGTGACTTGCGTTTGCCCTATACACGGCAGGGATGACGAAAAGAATAAAAATCCCACATAAAGGGCATATCGTAATTTTATAAACATAGGTTATTTTGTTTTGGTTATTGTTGTTGGTTAAACCACATGCAAGTTTGTCTTCATAAAGGTATTTACTCCATGGAACTAAAACTTGTCTCCATGTTTTGGGCTGTACCACTTATGTTTTATTTGGAAAATCCAGAATGGGGATAATGTATGTACCAATATTACTTCCTCACTCCACCGTAACTATCACATAATCCGTAGCGCCGGTCAGGCCTCCGGCAGTAAGCCAGATTTTTGTCTGGCCTCTGCTGTGAAGGGTAATTGTTCCGTCAGTACCCACAGAGGCTATGGCTTCATTTTCGGAATAAAAGGCACGTTCCTTACTTCTCCAACCGGCCTCTAATACTTCTACTTCCACGGAGTGGTCGGTCCCCACCTTTCCAGTAATCGTCCTTGGGACAGCTTTTATTTTTTGAACCGGATTTGGGACGTTGATACTTCCTTCATAAAAACCACTGCCTAAAGTCGCCAGCCAGATTTTGGTACCATCAGTAAGGTCAAACTTCACATCTTCTATCCGATGGGGAGCAGTAATTCCCCTATTGTTCTTGTGCCATGACTTTCCCCTGTCCCAGCTAATATATATCCCGGGGTTTTTGGCCTCATACCCCACCGAAACCACCAGTAATTTAGGGTCGAATGGCGATATATCGATACATTCCACTCCTCCGATCGGAAACATTTGTTGCCAAGTAAGTCCATAGTCATCTGAATACCATAACCCCTGCCCTCCCGTATGGTGGCCAGTGGTAATGTACATTCTACCCGTAAGGTCAAACTTGATAAACTGCACCCCTTCCACTTCAGCAGGCAATTTTACCTCGGACCAGTTTTTCCCACGGTCAGCCGAATGGTAAAGTCCTCCTTCAGCAATAGGGAGAAAATAGGCCTTGTCATTTTTCTGAGCAGCAATAAAAAGTGATTTCCTGCTTTCGTCCCTAGGATCAAATTGGATGTCGTTGATCCGCGCAGGAACGGGCAATCCATTGTTCCTTTGCTGGAAGGTTTTGCCAAAATCTTCTGAATAGAAAAACCCTCCTTGGTCAGCTTTTTCCCGATCCACAATCCGGGTGATTCCTACATACATAAACTGGTTATTTATAGGATCTATGGTAAGGCCATTCGTGTAAAAATCATCCTTCCAGCGTTTGGTCGCCGGAGTAGCTATACCGTAGTTTTCCCAAGTATCCCCACCATCCGTACTGCGAAAAACACACTCTTTATGCGCTTGGCGATTGGAAGTAGCATAAAGAATTTGCGGATCATAGGGATCATAAACTATATTACTCACCGTTTCTTGTGTACTGGGGACATATTTTACTGCCATGATCCCATCCACCCTTTCGCCAGTAGGTATCCACAGTCGGTGTTCTCCCGAACCAAATAAAGGAACTGCCGTCCTACGATCCTGTGCTATCGTCAGACCGGGGAGGTTGGAATTGCCATGACCTACCAAGCCACCCTTAGGCGTTTCGGTTTCGTCCATTTGCTGCCAACTTTTTCCATGGTCAGTGCTCAGCATGGTGCTGTGGTCGGATATGATCATTACGCTACCATCCGGGCCCACATCCAGTGCCCGCATGGACCTCAACGCATAATCATCCCCATGCCGCATGTGCGGTGAAAAATGGCCGACCACCATATTTTGACTGATTGGCTGCTCCCTTGAAGCCCAATAAACACTGTCCTTGGCCCAGGTCTCCTGATAAAGTCGCGCTGTACTTGTCCAATTTTCCCCAAAATCGATAGTGGCCCACAAGCGACCTGGCATAATCGAGTTTCCTATCTGTGGATCTGCAAAACCTACATACACCGCACCATCACGACTCGGATCCGCACTGACCATATTGAATCGTTGCAGGGCACTTTTCGGAAGCTCTGGATATTGCTTGGTTACTTCATCGATAGGAAGATCAAACCACTTGGAAAGATACTGGTAATAATTTTTGGGCACTCCCCCCGAAAGTCGGTTAATGTTCAGGCCTAAATTTCCATTTATTTCTTCCCAAGTATCACCCGCATCATCAGAGTAAAAAACCCCACCAGAGCAGCTTGTGGATTGTCCAGATGGATGGTACTGCACTTGGTCTAGGACATAGAGCACAAATCGCCCAGTAGATTGGTCAAAATAATAGTCCATGTCCATGATGATATTGTTGTCCAATTGACTTTCGCCAATTTGGGTCCAGCTATCTCCACCGTTTTCAGAGCGATAGAGGCCATAGTTGGAAGCCGCAAAAACCACTTGCGGATCTAGTGGGTTGACAATAATCCTTCCTACTTGGGCTTTCGGATGGAGTCCTTTATTCACAATTTCCCAGCTACTTCCCGCATCCGTGGTCCGCCAAACCATTCCCTGGTAATCAGAAGGAATGCCATGAGGCGCTGAAGCTTTGAGGTCTTTATAACAAGACAGCCACTCCTGACCACGCACATTTGTCCCTCCCCCTACAAACCATTTGTGGCTATCGGTGGGATCAATGGCCAAAGAAGCCACTTTCTTCTTCCACCTGTCTATATCTTCCCCATCCTGGCCTACCTTATACCACGGACAGTTTTTCACTACTTCCCAATTTCTACCTGTGTCCTTGGTGATCCATAATTCAGAAGATGAAATCGCCAGTCCCATTTTGGGTTCTGAATGCGAATAATACAAATCCCGCAAGTGGTAAAAGGTACCATCTCCATCTTCATCGGTGATTCCATACCACCGCTTGCCGTTATTTTCAGACTGGTAAGCATTCCACATATCCGGGCACAACGCCACCGTTCCGGGGATAGTGGGATGGTACCTGAGCAGGTTGGCAAATCCAGCATTCCCGGGCCCAAATTGCCGCCAGGTAATTTCATCGCCGGAATCGACACGCTCAGTTTTCAGTTTATGGATATTATCTTGATAGACCTGAGCCTGAAGCAGGGTAACATGAAAAAAAACTACTACGAATAGAATCCTCATAACATGGTTATTTGAACCTAAATCTAGTATGGATTAACTCCGATGACTGATCCTTATATCCAAATTTGTAGCATACATGTCTTTTGGAACCCGTAGCCCTCCTTAGCCTGAGGCAGGAGATATGGAGCAGCTATTTTTCATTAGCTGTCGGAATGTTTCGGAACTGCTTACGGTAATTTTGGGGAGACATTTGCTTATATAAGTTAAATTGGCGATGAAAAAATGACAAATTATTAAACCCGGATCGATAGCCAACCTCAGAGACGGACAACTCCGTTTCGATAAGCATTTGACTGGCAAGAGTGATCTTGTACTCATTCACGTAATGGGAAAAAGTTTTGTCAAAAGTCTTTTTAAAAAACCGACAAAACGCTTCTTTGGAAAGTGCAAGTCTATCTGCTATCTCATTAAGGCGTATTTCTTCCAAAATATTGTCCTTGATATAGCTATTTATCTGATTGACACGTTGACTCTCTTTATTGGAGAGCGCCTTACCAAAACCCGGTCCAGCAAGCAGGGAGGTACTGGAATCATTGGCAAGGGTATTTAGAATCCGTAGAAAGGACAGCAATCTGTCAAAAGGACGCTTATTTACTAGATCAATAAACTCCGCTTCCATCGCTATTGATGTTTGGTGATCAAATGCAATTCCATAGGAAGAATTCATCAGTAATTTACGGATATTCGAAAATTCCGGCAAATCCAACCAATACTTCAGCAAGGATTCATCCCATTGGATAATAATGCATTTTACACACTTTCCATTACCTCCTACAGTTTTCCAAGAATGCGGGACATTCTTTCCGACAAGCACTAAGTCCCCCCGATAAAAGGGAGCCATAGAATCTCCCACATACCTAATCCCAGTTGATTGAACCATATAGGTAAGTTCATACTGTGGATGAAAATGCCATTCTGCCTTGAACTGGGGCTCTTCAAAAACCTTCACTTTAAATGAGCATTCAGAAGAGGTGGTCACTTGTTTTAAATGAGGTTTCATAAGAAACAATTGATTGATTTTTTCCAAAAATGACAATTATTAACTAAAACTGAAATGACAAATGGTAAAAATATCAATATAGTACACTACATAAACAAAATGCTATACTGATCTTCGGTCAGGAAAATTCAATTTTGCATATAACAATCTAACCATAATACAAATCGAATGAATGACCTAGCCATTAGGGAAGTGAAATTTTTCAAGGCCTCTTCCGACCTCAAAAAGCCTATAGCGGACGCTACGCATTCGCTAACCGAAATCTCCTTTATTGTCTTGAGAATTCAGCTGGAAAATGGAGTTATTGGGGAATCATACCTATTATCCTTCCAGTATTCTCCAAATGCGATTATAGGAGCGCTAAAAGATATAGTTCCCTTGATCAAGGGCTTTAAAGCATATGAAACAGGAATGGTTTACCAGAAGTTGGAAAATCTCTTTGAATATTTTGGCAACCAAGGCCTGCTTCGTTGGGTACAGTCAGCCATCAACATCGCTATGTGGGATGCTTGGGGAAAAATACAAGGTCAACCTATCCACAAGCTATTGGGAGTAACCAAAAAAAATGTAAACATCTATGGCAGTGGAGGTTGGCTCTCCTACAGTATAGATGAACTCATACAAGAAGTAACAGATTATGCTGACAGGGGATTCAAAGCGGTAAAGATAAAAGTCGGTTCCCCAAAGGTTTCCACAGACCTGAATCGCTTGCGAGAAGTACGGGAAGCAGTAGGTGACAAAGTAGACATTATGATGGATGCAAACCAAGGAATGGATTTACCATCTGCTATTAAATTGGCCCAGAATGCTCGTGATCTAAACATCCACTGGTTTGAAGAGCCAGTGCACCACCAAGACTTCCAAGCCTACCAAATACTTAAAAACCAAACGGGCATTTCCCTGGCCATGGGAGAAAGAGAATTTGACACACTCCCATTGAGGGAGTTGGTTACCCGAAATGCGCTGGATATCTGGCAGCCGGACATTCTCAGGATTGGTGGAGTTGAAGCATGGAGGGAGAGTGCCGCGTTAGCCCATAGTTTTCACCTTCCCGTGTTACCACATTACTACAAAGACTATGACGTACCCCTATTATGCACCATCCCCAATGGGGTCGGGGCAGAATCGTTCGACTGGGTTGACCCGTTGATTGACAATCCCATGGTCATTCAGGATGGGTATGCCAAACCGCATGATTTGCCTGGTTGGGGTTTTAATTTTATTGATGACCGGTTAACAGAAATCAAATGAGCAAAAATGTTTTTTCATTAGAAGGGAAATTGGCCCTTGTGACAGGCGGTGGAACAGGAATAGGGTTTGGTATTGCCCAGGCTTTCGTGAAAGCGGGTGCACAAGTGGTGATTACAGGACGTAGAGAGTATGTTTTACAACAGGCCGTAGAACAGCTTGGAAATAACACCGTGTATGTAGTAAATGACATCACCGATAAAGAGGCTATCCCATCTCTAGTAGCAGAAATAGAGCAAAATGTAGGAGCCATTAATATTCTGGTCAACAATGCAGGAATCCACCACAAGGCGATGGCTCAGGATACTTCTGACGAGGATTTTGAGCGAGTCATTCAAACCAACTTGCTGAGCGTCTTCAGTTTGACCCGAGAGTGTGCCAAATACATGCTGGGACGAAAGAGCGGCTCGATCATTATGATTGGTTCAATGGCCGGGCTTTTCGGTATTGACAAAGTAGTGGCTTACGGTTCCTCCAAGACAGCCCTGACAGGTCTTGTCAATGCTTTGGTTACAGAGTACTCGGCCAGTAATGTACGTGTCAATGCAATCGCTCCTGGCTGGATCGAATCCAACATGTTTATAAATGCAATTAACAATGACCCTGAAAGAAAAGCGCAAATCACGAACCGAATAGCCATGGATCACTTCGGGCAACCTGAGGACATAGGCCATGCAGCGGTTTTCTTATCATCTGTGGCAGCAAGGTATATTACCGGTGTAGTACTCCCAGTAGATGGAGGTGCCACAGTAAATTTTTAACATCATGAACAGCCCCACTTACATTGACGATTATTTGACCAGCAAGGCTTTTGATGGACAGAGCAGACTGGTCTATGGAACATCAGGCCTAGGAGGCGTTTGGGGCTCTGTGCAGGAGTCCGAATCTATTGATGCTGTACTATATGCATTGGAACATGGTGTTTCAGTCTTCGATACAGCCCCGTCTTATGGAAATGCCCAAGAAATCCTTGGTCGGGCACTTGCTCAGTGGAATGGCCCCCGTCCATTCGTAAGCACAAAAGTAGGTCGCTTAAGAGGAGAAGACGCCTTTGATTTCAAGTTGGACTTTTCTAGTGAGGGGATGACCAAAAGTCTGGAAAATAGTTTGACAGCCCTTGGACTGGACCATGTTGACTTATTATTCCTCCACGAACCGCAACTGGTACCCTTAGAAAATATTGACGCTATCCTTGACACACTAAAGCGTTTCAAAGAAGAAGGACTCGTCAAGAAAATTGGTGTGGGAGGAAATCCCACGGTTGCATTTCTGCCTTATATCACCAAAGACAACTTTGATGTGGTCTCGGGTTTTTTGAAAATGGACGCTTGTAACCTGTCCACATTTCAAGGAGATATTCAACTACTTAAAAAAGAACACATTGCCTACTATGCAGCTTCTGCGCTTCATTTTGGTCTATTGGGCAACCGATATGAGCAATGTCTAAAAGATGGTGCAGATGGAAACTGGATCATCCAAGCAGATTTAGACAATGCCAAGGCTATCAAAAAAATCGCTGATGAGCAGAACATGCCCCTGTCCTCTCTAGCACAACGCTATTTATTTTCCATTGAAGAGGCAGACCGTGTAGTGGTAGGAGCCAGAAACCTTGAACAAATAACTACCACCATCGAAGATTGGAAGCAGGGTAAGCTCCCAAAAGTTGTTTTTGACCAAATCACAAATACGATCTTAAAATGAAAACCATCAGACTGAACGAACCAGAAAAATGGGAAATGCTTGACGTGCCAAAACCCGCAGCAGAACAGTTGGCTCCTGAAAATGCGTTATTGAAAGTGAAAAAAATTGGAGTCTGCGGTACGGATTTACATGCATTCAAAGGTACCCAACCATTTTTCCAATATCCAAGGATTCTAGGACATGAGCTTGCGGTGGAAGTCGTAGCGGTCGGTGAAGCAGTGGACAATGTCAAGGTCGGCGACCACTGCTCTGTAGAGCCCTACTATAATGACATCATCGGTCAGGCCGTTCGCCGAGGCAAGACCAACTGTGGTGAACACCTTAAAGTATTGGGTGTACACGTGGACGGTGGCATGTGTGAATACTTCACCTATCCAGCTAAATTTTTGCACACTTCATCAAAGCTCTCTGAAGATCAGCTAGCTTTAATAGAACCATTGGCCATAGGTTGCCATGCGGTAGATAGGGCAAGAATTAAAGAAGAAGATATCGTTTTGGTAATTGGTGCGGGACCAATCGGACTTGGCACCGCACAGTTTGCTCAGCTTACGGGCGCCCGCGTCCTGGTGATGGATATTGATCAGAACAAACTTAAAATATGCAAGGAAATTACCGGTGTAAAAGAAACCCTTACAGCTGACAGCGATATAAAATCCAAATTACTGGAAATATTGGATGGTGACTTGCCAACGGTCATTTTGGATGCCACTGGCAGTTCCCAGTCCATGATGAAGACCTTTGATTATGTAGCTGCTGGAGGAACTATCGTCTTCATCGGCCTTTTTATAGGTGATATTGTATTTGACGATCCCACATTCCACAAAAAGGAAATTACTCTCATGGCCAGCCGTGCAGCCATGAGTCATGATTTTTCGAAAATCATCCAGCTGGTAGAAGAAGGTAATATAGATCCATCCACCTATATCACGCACCGGCTCAAGTTTGATCAGGTACCTAGTGATTTTGAAAAACTCTATGCACATGGGTCGGACCTGATAAAGGCCATAATAGAACACTAAAAAACAACATACAGCCATGTCCCCAAAAAAACCAAACAATAGTCGATTTCTGGTGCCACTTATCATTGTTATGGCCCTGATGTTCTTCTGGAACCTAAGCCGCAACATCAATGATGTATTGATTCCTCACCTTAAACGAGCATGTCAGCTTACTGATTTCCAGTCATCTCTGGTACAATCGGCCTTTTTCGGGGCATACTTCCTCATGGCTTTACCTGCAGGCTGGTACATTCAGAAAAAGGGCTACCGCATGGGCATCATCACAGGACTGTTCATTTCGGCACTTGGTGCTTTTCTATTCTTTCCGGCGGCAGAGACAAGGATCTATCCGCTCTTTCTGCTGGCACTGTTTGTCATGGCGGCTGGTTTTGCCATGTTGGAGGTGACCGCTTCGCCTTATATCACTAAGCTAGGTGATCCAGAAGGGGCTTCAAGTCGATTGAGTATGGCAGCAGCCATTGGCTCGCTTGGGGCCACCATCGCACCTTCACTGGCGGCATTGCTACTCCTGCACGAAGTGGATGTACCACAAGCCACCATCGAGGCTTTTACCCAAGTTGAGCTGGAAGCCTTTTTGTCTTCTGAGGCCGATCTGGTAAAGCCACCATACCTGATCCTTGGAGGCATTTTGGCTTTAACGGCCATCACGGTAGTTTTTATAAAACTGCCAAAAATCAAAGATGAGCAAGGAGGTGACAAAAAACCACTTATAGACATTTTAAGGTTCCGGCATACGCTATACGGCATAGGTGCTGAATTCTTTTATATAGGTGCTGAAATAGGTATCGTGAGCTTCATCATCCGGTACGCCAAGTGGTTTAGGATACCAGAGCTTACAGAGCAAAAATCAGCGCAGTTTATCACTGCATATATGGCCTTGGTGCTTATTGGCAGGCTCCTAGGCGTGTATATTCTTAAACGATACAAACCCCAACATGTGTTGGCATTTTCCTCAATCAGTGCATTTACCATGGTTACTGCCGCCATTTTTACCAATGGCTATTTCTCACTGGCCTGCTTATCCGCTGTTGGCTTGTTTACCTCCATTATTTACCCAATCATCTTCAGTCTAAGTATGCAGGACCTGAAGGAGTATACCAAGACAGGTTCATCAGTGTTCCTATTGGGAATTGTGGGAGGAGCTATCGTTCCGCCCGTTATGGGCTACATATCTGACACAGCAGGGATCAAGTATGCATTTATTGTTCCATTGATCTGCTATGTTTACCTATTGTTTTTTGCCATGGAAGGTTATAAAGTGAAAATCAAAGAAGCTTAATTATGAACACCAAACAGTTCAGGAGATTTACCTATTTTATTCAAACCGTCCCCCGCAATATCAATGCATTTTTTGAAAGTACTGATTGGCATCGTCTTTTGGAGAAACCCGAAATGAAGGAAATACACGACCTGAAAATCTACAGAAAAGGAATGGATTATTTTATCCTTTTGGACACCTCAGCGATTTTGGACAATAAAGCCCTCCTAAAAGCCCTGAACCGTATAAAAGCGTTTCAATTACTTCAAGAAAAATTGACCGCAAATGGCACCTCCTCTGCACAGTTGAGTAAGCCTCTTGAACGGATATTCGAACTGGAACAGCAAGACGTTTATTCTCCAGAAGAAGGTCAATTAAAAAATAGCATAGGAAAGCACAAAAGATTTGTATGGACTTTGCTATTGGAGCCAACCCTGATTGATGAATATAAAAGGGTGCATGCCATGGGTATGGCCTGGCCGGAAATCACCAATAACTTAAAAACCATCGGTGTGAAGGACATGGAAATTTACTTATATGAAAATCGTGCGTTCCTGATTATGGATACTGTGCCAGGTTTTGACCTTGAAAAGGTCAGCCCCACTTGGCAAAAAATGCCTCGTGAAAATGAATGGCAGGAATACGTGGCAAAATTCCAACAAACCAGTCAGGGGAGCTCTATTCAAGAAAAATGGCAAAGTATGGTCAAAATTTAAACGTTATGATCAAAAATACAAGTATCATCATCTTACTTTTTTTGTCGCTAAGTTGTACACAAAACGCAGCAAAAAAAGAAACAGAAAACGAAGACTTCCCCCTATATACTCCAACCTGGACTTCCCTCCAACGTCATCAAACCCCACAATGGCTTAAGGATGCAAAGTTTGGCATTTACACTCATTTTTCTTTGGAAAGTATGCAATTCAAAGAAGGAAATGGAAACAAATACAAACATGAACTTATTAATGAATTCACATTTGAAAATTTTGATGCCAAAAAATGGGCAGAATTATTTAAAAGATCGGGGGCCAAATTTGCCGGACCAGTAGCATGGCATGGTAGTGGAATGGTGCACTGGGACAGCGATATAACCAAACTTGATGTAGTTGATATCGGACCCAAACAGGATGTAACCGGTTTGTTAAAAAAAGAAATCACAAAAAAGAACATGAAATTTTTGATGTCGTTTCATCCCGGTTATTGGTATAATGCTCTTCTTGATAATGAAAACCCAGGGCGTGGAATGCCGGAATTCTATGAGCTTTATGGTCCACCCCATGACCAAGATATCACCAGGTTCACCCCGTGGAAAGACCATGTAGAGAAACAGTCTAAGTTTTCGGAACCTTATAGAGATTTATGGCTAAAAAAAATGAAGGAAGCTATCGATAAATATAGTCCGGATATTAGCTGGACGGATGTTTCCTTTGGGGGGACAGTATGGTCCCATAATGTCGGGAAATTCAAAAACGGAAAAGCCATTTCTGACAGTCTATATTTTAATGGTTTTGACGAAAGGAGACAAAGGCTTTATTTAAGCCATTTTTTTAACAACGGCCTTAAAAGTAATAAAGAAGTTGAGTTCGTCTACAAAGAACATGATATTCCTCCGGGAATTGGCATGAGAAATTTTGAAAACGGACTGATAGACAAACTGGCATATGATACGTGGATGACAGACATTGATATATGTCATCCGGTCAGTTGGTGGTACAAGCCAAACATGGACATAAAAAAAGCTGATTTACTTATAGATATGTTAGTGGATATAACGTCAAAAAACGGAATACTACTATTGAATGTCCCTCCTAAACCCGATGGTACTTTTGCGCAATTCATAAAAGATGAATTATATCAGGTTGGAGATTGGCTAAAGCTAAATGGAGAGGCCATTTATGGTACCATGCCATGGAGTATTTATGGTGAAGGTCCTTCTAATTTACCACAAACTGGACATTATTCAGAAAAGGAGGACAATGCCAGTTACAATGAACTGGATTTCAGGTTTACCCAAAAGGACAACCTATTATACGCTATCTGCTTGGGTATTCCCAAAGGGGAAGTTGTTATTCATTCACTGGGCAGCAATGCAAGATTATATCCAGGTGATATCCTATCAATAGAGCTCCTTGGTAGTGATGCTGCCATTAAATATGAACACAACCCCTATGACCTTACGCTACAAATGCCAGATGATTATCATGGTAATTTTGCCTGCGTTTTCAAGATTCAGCGAAAGCCCTGAACTCCCCACTGAATAACCTAAACTTGACATTAAATGAAAAAAATAATTCCGCTCTTGATACTGTCCTTTACCCTAGCCTGTCAGGCTAAAAATCAAAACAACCTATCCAAAGAAGGCACTCAGGTGGAAATGTACGAGGAAAATTGGGAAAGCCTTAAAAATTACGAAATTCCACAATGGATGAAGGACGCTAAGTTTGGCATCTTTATTCACTGGGGTCCCAATTCAGTAGCAGAACGTTATACTGATTGGTATCCAAGATGGATGTACTTGGATTCTGGTATTGTGAACCCCCAAACCAATAAAGTGGTCAACAACAAGGCCCACCCGGCCGTGGCCTATCACAGGGAGAAGTTTGGTGACCAAAAGGATTTTGGTTTTAAGGACATGATCCCCCTTTGGACCATGGAAAACTTTGATCCTAAAACGTGGGTAAATCTTTTCAAACAATCAGGAGCGCAATATGTCATACCGGTAGCAGAGCATCATGATGGTTTTGCACTCTATGAATCTACCCTTACTCCTTACAATGCCGTGGATATGGGGCCCAAAAGAGATGTTTTAAAAGAGCTAACGGATGAGATCAAGAAACAGGGACTCATCTGTGGAGTAAGCTCACACCTAGCGTTCAACTACAACTACTATAATCAACAACCCTATTTTGACACGGGAGATCCACGATACGCAGACCTATATGGCCCTCCCCATACTATGGGGGATTCGGTAAGTAGCGAATGGCTGGCCAATGTATGGTGGCCCAGAACAAAGGAAATCATTGACAAGTATCAACCTGATATTCTTTGGTTTGACTTTTACCTCGACCGGGCCGAATTTGCCCCATACCATAAAAAGCTGGCTACCTATTATTATAATTCCGGAATTACAAGAAATAAATCAGTGGTTTTACAAACCAAGAACCTGCACTATAAATCTTATCCCGAAGGCACCCATATGCTGGACCTTGAACGCAGCAAAATGGACTCCTTGCGAAAAGACTATTGGCAGACCGATACATCCATAGGTAAAAACTCGTGGTATTACTCAAAGAATTGGATACCAAAAGACGCGGGAAGCCTAATAGCAGACCTAATGGATATTGTAAGTAAGAACGGGTGTCTTTTACTTAATATCGGGCCTAGAAAAGACGGTATCATCCCAGAAGATCAGAAAAAAACACTTTTGGAAATTGGTCAGTGGCTGGAAGTAAATGGAGAAGCGGTTTATGGTTCTACCTACTGGGAAGTTTTTGGAGAAGGGCCGACCAGAACTGCGACCGGCCACCTATCAGAAAACAAAAACAAAGGCTTTACCCAAAAGGATATCCGCTTTACTACCAATAAAGGTACACTTTACGCCACCGTACTTGTACCTCCTACTGAAGATGTGCAGATAAAATACCTAACAAATTCTGAAATTGACATCTCCTCCATCCAGCTATTGGGCTATAATGGCAACATTGAGTTTGAGCAATCAGCAGGCGGGACATCCATCAAGTTACCTAAAGATACTGATTTGAAACATGCATTGGTTTTTAAAATCAATAAAGCAAAACCGCAGACCAATAACTTATCAGTGCATTAAACAAATATGACATGGAGAGTTTATGCTACGACACCTATAAAAGCTTGTTAGCTATACTTCTATCCTTGACAATTGGCGGGTGCTCCTCTAAATCACCAGCCCCTAAACGTCCCAATGTTATGATCATCCTGACTGATGATCAAGGCTACGGTGACCTGAGTTGTCATGGAAACAAGTTTATCAAAACCCCTAACATTGATACGTTATTCCATGAGTCGGTTCGATTTACCGACTTCCATGTTGATCCCACCTGTGCCCCCACTCGAGCAGCACTGATGACTGGTAAATACTCCCATCGTGCTGGTGTATGGCATACCATCGCAGGGGGAAACCACCTACGTGATACTGAAATGACCATGGCCGATGCTTTTAAATCCTCAGGATATCAAACTGCCCTATTTGGAAAATGGCATTTGGGATCCAACTATCCCTATCGCCCAATGGACAGAGGATTTGATGAATGGCTGGGTCAAGGAGATGGTGGCACAGGAACCACTGACGATTGGTTTGATAATGACCGGGTAAACGATCATTATTGGCATAATGGTGAACGAGTGCAAATAGATGGTTTTGCACCGGATGTCTTTTACAATGCGGCAATTGATTTTATCACAGAAAAAACATCCGCCGATGATCCGTTTTTTGTGTACTTACCCACCTATTTACCCCATAGTCCCCATACTTTGCCGGACACGACCATGGCAGAACATGCTGACCCGAAAGTTCCTAAATATGTTTCTTATTTTTTTGCTGGGATCAAGCGCATAGATGCTAACATTGGGCGATTAAGGCAGGCACTTAAGGAAACAGGGCAGGCCGAGAATACTATCATTATATTCATGAGTGACAATGGCGGTACAGATGGTGTGCAGCTGTTCAATGCTGGAATGAGAGGCCATAAAGGGCAAGTTTATGAGGGAGGCCATAGGGTTCCATTTTTTCTTCATTGGCCCAATGGGCAAATAAAGCATGGCTCGGATGTAAAAGAACTTACTGCACAAATAGACCTATTCCCTACCCTGTTGGATCTTTGTCAAATAGACTTGGAAAAACAACCTTCATTCGATGGCCGCAGTTTTAAGGAGCAGCTGTTTATCCCTGAAAAGCCTCTTTCCGATCGAACGGTTTTTGTAGAAACCCAGCGGACAATTATACCGAAAAAATGGGTAAACACAGTAGGGATGAACGGCAAATGGAGATTGGTCAATAACCAAGAACTCTATGATATATCAAAAGATCCAGCACAAACTACCAATATCATTGCTGACCACCCTGAAATTGTTAAAGCAATCCAGGATGACCATGTGAATTATTGGAAAAACGTAAGTCCAGGCGATAGGGACAAACCAGTCTATATTGTAGGCCATGAAGCAGACCCTGAAACCTACTTGACTTCCTCAGACTGGCATCTTCCCCAAGTCCCCTGGAACCACGCTCAGGTTGCTGCCGGACCGTCAAATGTTGGCACATGGGAGATCAATGTTTCACAAAAAGGAATGTACAGATTCGATGTGAGGAGATGGCCTAAAGAGGCCAATGCACCTATTTCTGGCGTACCAAGATTCCATAAAACCATTGATGCATGGGACAAGAATGGCGGAATTGATAAACTTATTTACGGAGACCAAATGAAGCCTTTACCTGTAAAAACCATTCAACTTGAAGTGGGTGGATACACTGAGGCGAAGGCCGTTGATTCAAACGACACTTCTTTGACGTTTGATGTAGAACTAAAAAAAGGTCAAGCTACGGTAAAAGCTTTAATGCTGGATATGGAAAACCAGCTATTGGCTGGAGCTTATTACCTATACATTACACCCTATTTCAAAAAACCTGACTGAGGATTTATGGGCTCTTAGTTCCTCACAGAAACCACGGAAATCTCAGAAAAGCTTGGTTTAACCCGCTTTTTCAATGTCGTTTAGTAAAGGAGATTTTCTAATACAGATCGTCCATTGAGAGAATTATGGTTTTAATCCATGGACTTTAAAAACATGTACAAAATGGATCCGCCTTACAGGTATTGGGCGTTAAGAAATTAAAAAGCGGGTGGGCAAGAAGGCAGGCTTGTTTGACGAAATACTAGCCAAAAAGAATGTTGGCAGCTAGAAAAGGAGGAGTTTGCCTGCATGAGGGAAGGTTTTAATTTTAGGCCAATAGATGCACAGCGGCGGATTTTTTTGGTTACTTTTTTGACCTGAAGCAAAAAAGTAACAAAGGTAAAGAGATTAAAACCATCTTGGAATTTAGCAAGAAAAATAATAGAACCAATATTTACAGATACACACTAACTAAACGACATTGCCCGCTTTATGCATTAGGAATCGTTATGGCCTGTCCCAATAGCTATCGGGAAGAACTGAAACTACAAGAAAATCAGGCTGTTTGGAGATTGAATCATCCGCCGCGGCGGATGGTGAACCTGTCTACCGCCAGGTAGAATCGAAAACAGCAGCGGATCGACTGATTTTGTCCGCCGCGGCGGATCAGGTCGCAATAGATAGGCTAGTGCATAATGCGGGTTTAATTCGGGGTTTTCTGTGGGCTCGGCGATAATAATAATTACTGTCAAGAAAGCGAATAATCAAATTTCCTTTTATCCTTTCAGTTAACAAAGCATTCCAAACCATTTCTTTACAGATCAATTGTCCGATCAACTACTACTTATTTTCCTGATAATACCTCACCCAATCGATTTTCATGCTCGTACCGTCTATGGCGTCCGTCACCGTTCCATGCCACTTGATAATGGCCAGGCTTAAAAAGATGGGTACTTCACTAAAACTAAATTCATTGGTTACCCTCCGAATTTCTTTTCCATCCATATAGAATACAAGTTCCTTTTCATCCCATAACAATCCGAATGTGTGATACTCTCTCGAGAAATCGATATTTTCAAAAGTGAATGCTTCTGGGTTTCGCATACTTGTTTTCTTACCGCTTTCCGTCAGCACCAAGTCGGTGTGATTATGTATGTTCGTATTCACCATATTAGGATAATGACCTTCGTTTATATCTAGCTCAAACCGCTTACCTTCAGTTGGAGAAGCTCCCTTTGTCATCAACCAAAACGAGTTGTTTGTCGCTTCAGCTGCCGCATATTTATAGCGGCATTCAAAATAGCCATATTTAAACTTCCTTCTGGTCCAGATACTTGCTGAAGTCCATTCCTGTCCTGCCCTATTCTCTTTCTTGTTTTTGAGGTACAATATACCGTCCTTAACTTCGGCATTTTCACGCCACCTGCTACATAGGATATGTCCACTTGGACCATTTTGTGCTTCCCAATTTACGTCCAGCTGCGCATCAGGATAATTAAAATCATCTTCCCAGACAAGTTTGAATTTTTTCTTCACAATATGTGGCACCTGTGCGGATACACTAAAATTGGTCAATACAAGTAACGTACTTAAAACCAAGATCAGCGTAGCATTTTTCGATTTATTATTTTTCATATACATCATCTATTCACACAATTAGTTGTTTTCCATATAGTACTTTACCCAATCGATTTTCATGCTGGTACAGTTCATGGCATCCGTGATTTCGCCAGCATGATCTAAATTTCTTTCTATACACCACCGACAAATGCCTCGATTTTATAATCAGAAATTACCCCCATTCCAGTTACTACCACTTTGCCATCCATTATTAACCAATTTCCTGCACTGTAGGCCAGGCAAACTCCAGCCATTTCTCTCCTTCTGTCTGGGACACCCCAGCCATCGGCAACATCAGACACCTTAAAATCATCACGAAGCACACCACTGGCATTGATCTTCACCCCTTCATTTTGTGCAATATTTTTCACTACCACTACTTAAGAATATACTGCATTTGAAAAGAGATTTTTTGGATAGCAACTTTCATTTGAACTTTAAACCCTAAACCCACGAATGTGAAAATGAGAATGAATTGGTCAATATAATTTTCGGAAGGCTCATCATAACTTAAGCCCTGGTTTAAAAAACATCCAGCCTTTTAGGGCACATATTTAGTGGTTCTTATTGGAAATTGAACATTGAAAGAATGTAACACGCCATTTTCATCCTTTATATCAGAGGCACAGAGTAGAGCCACCGGTTTTCCTTCCTCGATATACAGCTGAGGTCGTTCCAAATGTTCTACTTCCTGAGTAGTTCCATCTGCCCAATCTATTTTCAAAGTAGAAACCAATGGATCATCAGCCAATTTCCATTCGAAACCGTCCGAAGAGTCAAAGAGCACCAGAGCTCTGCCAGCATCTGTAAATGCACCGTGCATGTCTTTTACAATTGCACGGTACTTACCATCCTGAAACCAAATAAAGGGATCCTCCGCAGGAAAATCATGCCCTTCGGCTTGGAATACTGGCTTATCATGTTTTTTGAATGGACCTGTGGGGCTGTCTGAAGTGGCTACACAGTGCACAACAGGCCCACCCCAAACACCGGCTTTTTTTTTCATCACTGCCTTATAGACCATCAGGTATCTGCCGTCTGGACCTCTGGTAATGGATGGGTTACTGGTAATCAAAGCATCCAAAGCATCCTCATTGGGACTTACATCAATCAAGGGAGTATCAAATCGTCTCCATGGCCCGTTGGGATTATCTGCCACCGCTACACCGATCCTTTGGTTGTTTCTATGCACGGGATTTAATTTTATCGTCCTAGGTGTCGAATATACCCTTCCATCGCCGGTGTTGCCCATGTAATAGAGGTAGTATTTACCATCAAAAAAGTGAACAGTTGGATTGTGTGTACACAAACCATCCCAGAATTCTTTTCCACGGACAGTAAGGGCAACATCTTTGTGCCTAAACGGACCGAAAGGGCTGTCAGCCACGGCATGAGCGATCTGCGAATCGGTTTCCCATGCCCAGCCCAGCTCTTTTTTCCAGCGTGAGTAAAACATATGATACTGGCCATTTGGCCCTTTTATCACAGATCCTCCCCAAATGCTCCATTTGTCATCTTCAAATTTCGAATGCAAGGCGGGTTGCCCTAATTCCAATTTGAACTTCTCTGTTTTATGTTGAGCGTTCGATGTAGCAGATTGCTTCTGCTGCTGGCTACATGATGAAATGGCTATAATTGCCATCATCACAAGTACAATGTTCTTTAGTTTCTTTTTCATAGTTCCTTATTTTGAAGCTTTTGCCAATTCCAATTTGGACCACTTGCTTTCCTGCTTATTGGTATTTCGTTTGATCTGAAAGTAAACCTTCTCCTCATCCGCTAAATCAATCGACATCATCCCTCGGACATTCGAGGTGAAAGTCTTATCCAGGTTTTCTGGATCCGTACCATACCTTACCGTGTAGTCACCATCGGTAAAGTCACTGGAATATCCAATCACCAGCTTGCCATCAGTAATGAATGTATCCCAAACTATCGGTGGCAATACCTTTTCTGTCATGGTTACTTTTACAGCCTCAGAAGGCTTACTTTCTCCCTGATCATTGATCGCCACAAGAGATAATTCATAAGTCTTATCGGCATCAAGATCTCCGACATCAATGAAATCGGCAATCGTTTTCTCGGATTGCATTACCTTAGCACCATCAGTGTAAGTCACATAGTATTCTGTAGCGTTTGGAACCTGATCGAAGAATATTCTAGCTTTATTTCTTCCCGCAATTACCTCACTGATCTGCGGAGTATTGGCTCGTTTAAAAGAAAAGGTTTTTACCAAACGTGTATAACCTGTAGGTGCCTTTAAGCGGAGCGTAAGGTCAAGAACGGCTGATGGCAAACCAGTCCAGGTGAGCTCTCCATACCATTTCTTATCCTGCGGCGCAAGGTCGGGAAGCTGTAAGGCATTTTCAAAAACAACTTTACCAGAGGTATCTCTAAATGCATATTCTAATCGGTAATCCCGCATGGTGTAACTTGGGTAGCCTTTGACATCACGAATAGGCATGCTGACATTAGCCTTGCCGTTTGAGAAGTCTACATCAAATACCTCTATGCCCTTTACCGGTGAGTGCTCTCGCTGGATTCGATCAAAAAGCCTCCTTTTTTCCCTCCAGGTGGTGATGACTCCCCACACCCTGTTTTCTTCCGCAGTGGTACCCGCATAAGCACTTCGGTAGTCATTGAATGTCCACATGGAAGTTCCAATCACAAATTCATTTTTTTGTCGAAAATGATCCATCCACGTTGAAAACACCTCTTTATCACCGTCCAGCGAAGTGGAAGGAAAAGGGTCAAAACCAAATTCTGAAATAAAAACGGGCTTATTGGGCCACTTTTCCCTGAGGGTATTCAATATCTCCTGAGGTTTGCCTTGCCACCGGTACATATTGTGCATGATCAAGTCCACAAAGGTATTGGGATCAGTCTCCGGCGTATATTCCTCTTTTTGCCCAGAATTGCTCACGCAGGTCACCAGTCGGTACGGATCCAGCTCGTTTTTCACATATTTGATCATCTCCCGTCCATATGCATAGTGATTATTGAGCTCATTGCCGACGCTCCATCCGATAATACTGGGGTGGTTGATATCGCGCTCTATCATTCCTTTGAGCCAGTACTTGGCAAGCAGGTAGTTTTTCTCTTTTACCTCCACCCCATGTGCTTCTCTCAACATCACATAAGGCTCGTCAAACATCAGGATTTCTTCTTCCTCCCAATTTAGGTTTATGCCTTGTTCCTCTTCTAGTTTAGCTACCGGATAGTAGTTGGCGCGGAATTCATCATTGTCCAAATCACGTACATTGATCTCTTCAAAAAGCAGGATACCCTTTTGATCACAGAGCTCAATGAGTTTTTCGTTTTGTGTGCCATGCATGATGCGCATGAAATTGGCTCCGGACTCTTTCATAAGATCCACGTCTCTCTCCAATACTTCCAGCGGCTCAGAAGATCCCCAATAGCGGCTCTCACTTACCCGGTTGAATCCCGCCAGACGCACGGCCTCCCCATTAAGCAAAAGTTGTGAATCAGTCAGCTGAACCTTACGGATACCAAACTGATCGGCTTGTGTACTTAGCGTTTGACCTCTCTCAGAAATCGCTGTTTGAACTTGATACAGCTTGGGATTATCAAAGTGCCACAGCTCTACCTCATTGGCATCTAAAGTTGCCGTAAGCGTTACCTGGTCCGTGCTATGAGGAACAAGAACAAGCTCACCACTCAAAGTAGCTAACTCATCAGCTCCATTCATAACTGATGATTTCACAGCTATGGATCGTTCCTGACTTGAATTATTCTCTACTTTTACCTTCAGCGTAAGCTCAGCAGTACCTTCCTGTAAATTTGGATCCGCATGCATGTATTGATAGTCGATTCGTACAGCATTGGCTTGTGTGAGCGTCACGTCCCGGATGATCCCTCCCCAATTCCAAGTAGCACCTACAATGGCACTGTTGTCGGCTTGTACAGCGATAACATTTTCACCTTCAAAATTCAACGCATCGGTCACATCAAACTCAAAAGGCGTAAATCCTCCACGGTTCATTCCGATATACTGACCATTGAGATACACCCTAGACAGGTGATAGACACCTCCGAATTTCAGGTAATAACGCTTACTATTTGTCTTTTGCCAGCCATCGGGCAAGTCGATATGCTTTCGGTACCAGCCAATCCCAGTATAATTAGAAAAGTCATTGATCATTCCCCAGTGTCCCGGGACGGTGAGGTCATCCCATTCTGAATCATCAAAATCTTTCAAATGGACACGATCAGGCTCTGACTTGGCTCTTATGAACTCTTCCTCAGAAATTTCACGAAACATCACAGCATCTGCCGCCACAGCACCGCTCACAATAGCCGTAAGTTCCACATAATTGTCATCAGCTTGATTGAAATCATATATCCCCAGACTCACCCACTCACCACACACGACACGCTGACTTTGGTATTTGGTCGTTATGCCATCTGCATGCTGGATGTTGTATTGGGCTGTCAGGTGGGATGAAAAGGGAAATATGGTAAACACTTCGTAGTAACCGGATTTTTTAAATTCAGGATAAAACCGAACATACGAGCTGTCCTGAACATTACCGGCATCTAGATCAGTCAAGGAAAAGTAATGTTGTGCATAATCCTCTCCATAAAACCGGGAATTCCGCTCACCTACTTTCGAAACCTCCCAATCCCCTTTCATTTCGACATTCTCATCTACATTATCTATGACAATATCTGATTCACGTTCTTCTATATTGAGGTAATTGGAGCCCTCGCCATAAATCGTGTAAAACTTCCATTTGCCATTTAGTGAGATTTCTTGACACCTCACCTCCTTTGGGATAATGCAAGTAAACAAGAATAAAATGGGTAGATATAGTATGTTTTTCTTCATAATGGATATTTGTCTAGTCATTCCAATGCATTTCGATCAGTTCTTGAAGATGGGGATAATGGTCATCCTCTTCGTTCAGTTTTTTTCGTTGAGCCTTGAGTTCTTTTTTTAATTCCCCGATGATACCTTTATAATCTGGATTGTGATATTCATTTTGCATTTCTTCAGGATCTCTCCTTAGGTCATAAAATTCCCATGCTACCGGAGTATCAAAATCATATCTCCCCCATCCGTCCTGCTCTATATCATCTTTGGGTTTATAGTACTTTCCGTAATAAAAAATAAGCTTAAATTCCTTTGTCCGAATTCCAAAATGTGCTGGATTTGCATGCCTGCTTCCCATGTGCATCCAATATCGGTAATACGTAGCTGAACGCCACCCTTCAGGTTCTTTTCCAGTTTCCAACACCTGTTTAAAGCTTTTGCCTTGCATATACTCTGGTACTGTAGCACCGGCCATTTCCAAAATACTCGGGGCAAAATCTGTATTGTTGATCAATAAATCTGTTTTTATTCCTCCCCTATATTTTTTTGGAAAGTGAACGATAAATGGCATCCGCATACTTTCCTCATACATCCAGCGCTTATCCACATAATCATGTTCTCCCAACATCATTCCTTGGTCAGAAGTATAGATAATCACCGTATTGTCATATAACCCTTCTTTCTTTAAAAAATTAATTAAACGCTTAATGTTATCATCTACTCCCTTTACACAGCGGAGATAACGCTTAAGGTATTCTTGATAGGCTTTATGGACATATTGGGGATCGTCAGGATCCAAACCCATTTGTAGACTTCTTCCCATGCCACGAATAGTATTACGCATTCCTACTGATGACCCAATGTCATGGATCAATCTGTCATTTTCACCTCTGGTGGCAATGGAACCATGATTTCCCCGCTGATAAAGACTTGCTGGCTCTGGAATATAACTATCCTCTAGGTATGCTGAATATCGAGGAGCAAATTCAAACATCCCATGTGGAGCCTTAAAATGATGCATCAGTAGAAATGGCTTTGACCGGTCACGTGAATGCTTTAACCATTCGATCGAGCGGTCAGTGATGACATCAGAGGAATGGCCTTCGAACTCATCCACTAAAACCTCGTGAGCTCCATATCTTCCAAATTTAATGGTCTTTCTTATTTTACCTTTTCTGGAAATCAGCTGGGGATTATGATAATCTCCCTGTAAGGGAAGCACCTCATAATAATCAAAACTTTCAGGAGCTTCTTTTAAATGCCACTTACCGATTACCGCAGTCTCATATCCCTGCTTTTTTAAAAGTTGCGGAAGATATTGTTTTTTCTCTGGAAGAAAATCATGCAAATCCAGCACCCCATTGGTTTGGGAGTATTGACCGGAAAGGATCGTGGCCCGGCTCGGTGTACATATCGAATTGGTACTGAAGGCATTTTCAAAGAGCATTCCTTCAGAGGCCAGCATATCAATAGTTGGGGTTGGGTCCAATACCGACAACCTTCCCCCATACGCCCCAATGGCATGGGCAGCATGATCATCAGACATGATAAAAAGGATGTTGGGTTTTTCTTGTGCCGTAAGTTTTGCAAAGGTTGCAAAGAATATAACTATGAATGACATGGTCAATTTTGCTCCAAAATAGCCTCCCTGGCCATGGAAAAAAACTTGCAAATACCTTAAATCATCCTTCATCGTAACGGTACCGGGTTCCAAACTCATGTTTTTTTAAGGAGCAACTGCTCTTTCTTCTCTTTTTTTCCTCAAACTGCCCAATCCTTGCTTGAAATACACCTCTGGCCTATGCCAAACTCCGGTTGATTTAAACGTAGGTTCATCCACATCTAAGCTTAAATCCGCATCTACCCTAGCTATAATGGAGTGTTGCTTATTCCTATCAGTAGCAGCATTGATAAAATGGCAAACACCCCAAGTTACCCCTCGTCCATAATCTGTATCAGTAAATGCATCAGGTGTGTAAAACCCTGCAGCTGTAGGGGTAAGCTCCACAGTACTGGCAATATTAAAATTCACTCCATCTTCGGCATACTGCATGGTTTGTGCTTCATTCCCATCCTTAATCGCTAAGGCAGCGATTCCTTCTTTAAATGGAAAATAGGTCGTTTCATGCCCTGAATTTAACACAGGGTTGAGAGTGTGCTTCTCAAAGGGGCCATAAGGATCATCAGCGATCGCTAGTCCATGGGCAACGGCATATTCATCTCGCTTGTCTGGCCATTTGTTATATGCGGCTTTGTAATACAAGTGAATTTTGCCATTATATACAATTGGGTGTGGATCTTGGGTCTGGTCTTGGTCCCAATCCCCCTTTTTGCCAAACGGAACTACAGGTTCACCCACCATGGTCCATGGCCCATTCGGGGAGTCTGCGTAAGCCATTGAAATCGGACACCAGTCACCACGTGTCCCACTAGGTTCATTGAAGGCCTGAAAATACAAGTAGAATTTCTCCTCCCATATCAGTATATCGGGTGTGGCAACTGACCGCCAGCCCAACTCCGGTTTCGGTGGTCTGGACACCGCTACGCCCTGCTCCTTCCACCTGAAACCATCATCACTGGTAGCATACCAAATATCACATAAATCCCAGTCAGTGGAGGGGATTTGATCTGTTGCCTGTTCTGCTTTGTCCCAACCAATCGGAGGAACTTCGGTGTGTCTCTTGGTATAATAAATATAGAACTTACCATCCACCTTAATGGGACGGGAAGGATCACGACGGGAAATGGTGCCATCCCCATTGCTATAATCGAAACCTTCCAATCGGGTATATTTAAACTGGGTGAACAACTCATTGTCCTGCGCCCTTGGTGCTGGATAGTTAAACATCCGCTCAATTGCGGAGCTTAGTGGAAAATTTGGTTTTTCTTTAGGCATTTTATGGGGAAAAACCTTATGCTCGGATATCTCTTCGGCAGGTTCGTTGAGTTTGGAACCGGGTTGATTGCAAGATTGTAGCACCATGCAAATCACTCCTATTACGATTGAATGATGTATGTTCATTTCAATATTTTGGGTTTAAGTAATTGACTGGTGGATGGGCTTCCACAGGCCTATTTTTGTAGTTTCAAATTTTGTTCTTCAATCCGCTTTCTTTGATCCTTGGACAATCCCTGACTATAATAAACGTCCAAGTCATGACGGATACCCGTTTCCTTCATCTGCGGATCGTCCACATCCAAGCTCAGGTCACAATCAAACCGCGTAAGGATGGAATGGGGGTTCACGCCATAGGTTCCGGCATTTACAAAATGTGAAAGGCCCCAAGTGATTCCGCGACCGTAGTCCGTATTGGTATAAGCATCCGGCACAAATGGCCCAGCCGCTACAGGCACCAATTCGCCAATTGAGGCAATTTCAAAATTGACCCAATCTTCAGCGTATTGGATGGTAAAGTGCTCGGTGCCGTCCTTTGCCACAATGGCGCCTAGGCCTTCTTTGAAGGGGAACATCGTCACCTCGTGCCCCGAACTCGTCAATGGATTTAGAGGATGTTTTTCAAAGGGGCCAAGCGGATCTGTCCCAGTGACCAATCCCCCTCCAACCCAAACCGGATTCGGTCTGTTAAATGCGGATTTATAATAAATGTAAATTTTACCATCATGCACCAATGGGTATGGATCGTGGATGGCATATTGGTCCCAAGATCCTTCGGGGCCATTTTCGATCACCACTTTGCCCGAAGCCGTCCATGGACCATCAGGCGAATCCGCATAGGAAACGGTCACGGGACAATAATCCCCCCGCTTTCCACTGGCCTCCATAAAACCTTGATAATAGAGATAATATTTCCCCTTCCATTTAAGAATATCTGTGGTCGATACCGACCGCCAGCCCACCTCGGGCTTAGGAGGACGTGGTACTGCTACTCCCTGCTCTTCCCAGTGAAACCCATCCTTACTGGTTGCATACCATATTTCAGCCAGATCCCAATCAGTCGAAGGAATAGTATCATTGCTTTGATCGGCATTGCTTGCGCCTACAGGAATAACTGGAGTATCCCTCTTGGTGTACCAGACATAATATTGGCCATTCTCAAAGATCACCTTGGATGGATCCCGTCTTGAGATCGTCCCATCATGGCCGTTATAATCAAACCCCTTGAGCTCAGTATATTTGAACTGGGAGTATAATTCATTGTTTCGCGGATGGATAGCGCTATAATCATGAAAACTCCGCTTCATGGCCGCACTTAGCTGCCGGTATTTGGTATCTTCAGTGATGGTATAAGGAAAAGGAGTTTGTTCCCTATTTTGACTTGCAGTATTTTTATCAGGAGATTGACATGCGACCAAGACCATCACACCCACTATTAGCATATTTTTGATCATTTATTCTGTCGTTTATTGGATTCTTCAATACGTTTTCTTTGTTTATCTGTCAGTCCAAACTGAAAATAAATTTCCGGAGACAATCGATAGTTATGGTCTTTCATTTCGGGATCATGTACATCCAAACTTAAATCACAATCAAACCGATACAGTTCTGAATGCCATCTGTCATTATCTTTGCCCCTAAAATTTATAAAGTGACCGATTCCCCAAGTAATCCCTCTTCCATTTTTGTTGTCAGCAAAGGCATCGGGTATATAGGCATTTGGTCCCGTAGGCATAAACTCGGTTATGGACATTACTTCAAAATTGACCCAATCTTTAGCGTACTGAATGGTAAAATGCTCACTACCATCTCTTATTGTCAATGATGCCACTCCTTCTTTCCATGGGAAAAAGCAAATCTCGTGGCCTGAGTTTTGAACGGGATTTAAGTCGTGTTTTACAAATGGACCTAAAGGATCTTCCGCAATGGCCAACCCTATGCCACTCCAAACGGTATGGGGTCGGTTAAATGCTGCTTTGTAATACACATAGATTTTTCCATCATGTATCAATGGGGTAGGTGCCTGAATAGCAAATTGGTCCCATTCTCCCTTATTGCCCGTAGGGATGACCACATCATCAACATGAGTCCATGGCCCATCTATACTGTCAGCATAGGCCACTCCAACAGGACAATAGTCTCCCCTTACCCCACTTGGTTCCGTAAATGCTTGGTAATACAAATCATTGTTGTCCGGTAAACCCGGATATTAGTTAAATTCAATTTTCAACCTCTTGATTACAAAGTGGTTATTTATTTTTCGTCAGGGGCAAGCCCCCCTCATCTCAGGGAACAGTGTGTTTTGATTTTTCAAAATATCTTCTTGTATGATGGCTCTCCAGCTTCCTTCCGGATCCTCCAGGAACCTATACAAGCTGATATAATTCATTAATTGCTGTCTGACCAGGGATACCAAGTTGGAGAAAGCCCATTTCCTTTTGACCTGGCTTTTGATCAAGGTCAAAAGGAGATTGGCCAACATGGCCGACCATATCTGTATTTCTATGGCATTTTCATTGTCGCCCAAGAAGTACTTTAAAGGGAAGTTCTGCTTAAGCTGTTTGAATAATAGCTCTATCTGCCAGCGTCTTTTATAGATGAGTGCTATCTTCTCTGCTGCCATCTCAAAATTATTGGTAATGAACTCAAACGGGCGTTCACTTTTGCTGTCCCAATAGGCTATTCTCCTGGAACGGTGCTCCTGTTGCTTGTTCTTGCCATATCGTAAGATGATTTCTTCATCCTTGAGTACTCCGGAATCTGCCCGATCAGGAATATTAAACTCCTTTCGGGCCTGATAGACAGCATTGTCTTTTAACCTGGTCACATACCATATCCCGCTTTCGGTCAGGACCTCATATTTTCCATAATCCACATATCCCTTATCAAAAGTGATGATAGAGCCCCCGGGCAGGTTGAAAACCTCATTCAGGAAGGTATGGTCATGTCGGACAGCCGCACTGTAACGGACAAGATAAGGAACATGGTCACTCGCCCTGATGATGGTGTGGGCCTTAATACCTCCTTTCTTTTTGCCCGTTTTCGGGTTCCTGCCTACTCCCTTGAGAATATCCTTGAACAGACTAATGGTGGTAGAATCCATAATATAGAGCCTCTTCATATCAGCATCCTTCAACCGGCTGTCCGTTAAACTGTCACCATGCCTTTGGTACACACTCATGTATATATCGGCGAACACATCGCTCACACGTCGTTTGTTGGCTTCTGATAACGTACTCCGCCTTACCACATAGTTCAGACCCAAATGGGCCAATCTATGGGCATTGGCCAACAAACCGACAAGTGTCTCACGAATGGAATGATAGCCCTCAAATGCTACAAACAGCATTACTATCAAGTGGTTATAAGTCGTGAACTTCTTCACATAACGCTCCGCATTATGCCTGCGGGCTATCTCCCTTACCTCCCCCTTGTCAATGAACTTTATTAACTGATTGAATATCGGCTGTCCGCTAAAATTACTACTTTTGCCCATGGCTTAACTTTTTTGTGTCGTAACTCAAAAGTAGCCACAATGGGCTGGTTCAGCAATGGACTGGCCCTCTTTCATTTATTTTTTACCGGACACCAATGAATACAAATAATATTTCCCCTTGAACTTCAAAATATCCGGGGTCGCCACTGCCCTCCAACCCGGAGTGGGATACGCTGGACGAGCAACTGCCACCCCTTGCTCTTCCCAATGAAAACCATCCTCACTGGTAGCATACCAAATTTCGCCCAAGTCCCAATCCGTCGTGGGTATGGTATCATTCCAAACCAAACCGTCTTCCGAGGTTTCCATTATTTTATAATCGTTTGAAAACCTTCCTACTGGAGGAATTGGCGTATCACGCTTCGTATACCAGACATAATACTTCCCGTTTTCAAACAAAATCTTGGAAGGATCCCTCCTGGTTACGGTAGCATCGCCATCATTATAATCGAAACCTGTTAATTTGGTATATCGAAATTGGCTGTATAACTCATTTTCCGCATTTACATGGGAAGGGTACTGGTTAAAACTCCTATCGATTGCTGCACTTAATTCATAATCGTCAGAATACTCCGTTACTTGGTATGGAAAGGCTTCTGTTCCAGGCTCAGGAGTTTTCAATGGGATTACTACGGAATATGAATCTTCACTGTCCTTCGGCAGAACCGCTACAATTAAGGCCTTGGGGATACCATCTTCCATGTAGAATTTGGGCATATCTGCCGTGCGCTTTGTTTTAGTAGTAGTTCCATCTGTCCACTTGATCTCACCTGCCTCAATCACCAGAAAGTTTTTAGCGGGTTTCCAATCCAGCCCCATATCATCGGATTCAAACAACATCGTACTTCCCTCAGGATGGTCCGACCATACACCTCTTGAATCTTTTGCCAAACAATAATAATTCCCGTTATAGACCCACTCCAAGTGGTCGTCAATTGCAAAAGAAGCAGTAGGGTGGGTGATAAATGGAATATCGGTATCGACAAATGGACCTTCTGGTTCCCGGCTGATAGCCGTAACGTGTACTACCCTTCCCCCTCTCTCACTACCATCATCCTTGACATATTTATAGGTCATTAAAAATTGTCCATCAAGTCGTTGGGAGACCACTGGTGTGGAAACCATTTTCCTCCCCTCTACCACATTTATCAGCGGCTGATCAAAACGTTTCCAATCTCCATTCAGGTCATCTGCTATCGCCAGGCCTATACGCTGATTGTTCCTGTTTACCCACCATTCTTCATCATCTGAAATGGATGGCATACGGTCTGCAGGTGTACCGTCCCAAAAACCGCTGCCTCTATTCCCCATATAATAAAGATAATACTTCCCTTCATGTTCCATTATATGGGGATTATGCGTGCAATCGCCATCCCAATACTGCTTTCCCCGAGCAGGCAGCACGACATTCCTAAACTCATAAGGACCAGTCAGTTTATCCGAAACAGCATGAGCAATCTCAGAGTGTGTCACCCAGCCATGGTGCCCTCTACTTTTCGGCCAACGTGAATAGATCGCATGATATTTACCATCCTTCCCCTTGACGATATTGGTTCCCCAAACATTATAATTCTCCTCACTGATAATAGTTGACTTGCTCCATTCTTCAGGTAACAGCTTGGTGAAATCCAAGCCTTTTTGGGCCATGGTGCTGGTAGATAAAAACAGGGCCATTAGTACCAATCCCACTTTTATTTTTTTCATATTTTCAGTTTCATTATTTTCCACATTATTTTTTAGCTGAAATTCCTGAAACAAAACCTATTTCTCCCAAAATGAGAAAACCTCTTTAAGCTGGTAATAGGCCTTTTTTCTTTCTCTGCGTTCATTGACCACTCCCCACTCCCTAAAGCCAGTGGCAGGGGTTCCTTTGTATTTGCTGCGGTAGTCATTATAACTCCAAATGGAAAAACCTGTGACATACGGCAGGTTTTTTAAGCCTTTTAGTTCGGTGACTAGCTCTTCACTTAATTCCGCAGCAGGGGCAGGCCCTATTTGGCTTTTACCGATTTCTGAAATGAAGATGGGCTTACCCGGAAATTTCTCATGGGTCTTCTGTGCAAGCTTCATCGCCTCGCCGTAGGAATTCATGGAGATAAAATCCACTTTTTCATAAGGTTCTGTTCCCACCTCACCTTGACGGTATGAAGTTATCGTCACGTAAGTCTTCAGTCTAGTAGCGTCAAGTTTTTCTACATAATCGAGCATGGAATTGACATACTTATACTGGGCAGTGGTCATTGCTTTTTCGGACCATTCTCCTTTTGGGTCACGGAGCTCGTTTCCCACGCTCCAGGCGACTACACTAGGATGGTTATAATCCCGCTCCACCATTTCCTTGAGCCATTGTTTGGTCAGTGGGTTATCAGGGAAAGCCTGAGGATCATCATCGCCCCACACGGGAATTTCACCTACCAACAGAAACCCTATACTGTCGCAAAGGTCAAGCAAGTTTTCTGAATAGGGAGCATGCATCAGACGGGCAAAATCTCCCCCAAGGTTATACTTAATGTCCATCATGTCTTTACGCACCAAGGGGTCCGGTTCGGTATTGCCATAGGATGGGTGATCATGCACACGGTTCACACCATTCAGGCGTACTGGTTTATTGTTAAGGAAAAACTGTTCTCCCCTGACTTCAAACTTCCTAATGCCAAACTTATCCGTATCCAGGTCTACTGTTTTGCCATCCACGGTCACTTGACTGGTCAAGGAATAAAGGTTCGGCGCATCTACACACCACAATTTGTAATCGGCCAAGCTCCTATTGAATTTTATTTCCGAAAAGACCTCCTCCCCAGGCGCCACATCTTTGGTCGCATAAACGGTATCCTGCTGCTGATCAATCGTGGCCCTTATATCAGCTTTAACGGTTTTTGAACTGTTATTTTTCAGCCTATATCTAATGGCAAATTGCACTTCATCACGCTCAAAATCGGGTATGGCAGAAATATGTTGGCTCACAAGCCTTATCGGTTCATGCGCCTCTAGGGTTACCTCTCGGCTTATGCCTCCCCACGGCCACCAAGCTCCACGGTTATAGGAGTTATCTGCCATCACGACCAATGAATTGCTTCCCTCACGCTTTATAACATCAGTGACATTGAATCCAAAGGGCGTATAGCCTCCCACATGCTCACCTAAGAATTGACCATTAAGCCAAACTTTGGATGTTTGGTAAACAGCACCAAAATGCACCCTGACATGTTTACCCCTCCAGTCATCAGGGATTTGAAATTCCTTCCTGTAAAAGCCTCGCCCCACAAAGTCCGCATAGCGGGACCTAGTATCCCAGTTGCCTGGTACTTTTAAGGTGTCCCAAGAAGAATAATCAGCAGTCAGCAATTGGTCTTTTCCTATATTATTGGAAGCCAAAAATTGCCAAGTCCCATTTAATGAAATGGCCTCTTGGTATTGCCCAAAGGGCAACTCCTTTTGCCCACAAGACACAAAAGCCATAAATAGGAATAACAAACTCAATTGTTTCATTTTTTTGTTCGGTTTAAGCGTGACGATAGCCTGTCTGTTCATGATACTGAATGTTTCTATAGTCCTCTCACGGAGCATGCTTGACAATGGACAACGGAAGCTGGACATTGAAGGAATGGCGGACATTGTCGGAGTCTATGGTATCAGCTGCGCACATCAAGGCTATTGGTTCCCCGTTTTCTATAAATAATTGTGGCCGCTCTAAATGATCCAGCTTTACAGTGGTACCATCTTCCCAAGTGACCGTACGGTCAGAAACTTCAAAGTATTTCCCTTTTTCCCACTTAATGCCATCCTCCGAGTCGTAATGGACCAATGAAAAAACCCGTTCACTGCCTATGAACTTTATGCGCTTGACTATCGCACGGTATTTTCCATCTTGAAACCAGATGTACGGATCTTCAGCTGGAAAGCGTTCTCCTTCGAAAGTAAACACTGGATCGGGATATTTCTTAAAAGGCCCTGTAGGCGAATCGGCAATAGCGACCATGTGTACCACTGGCCC
Source organism: Echinicola rosea (assembly GCF_005281475.1). Lineage (NCBI taxonomy): Bacteria > Pseudomonadati > Bacteroidota > Cytophagia > Cytophagales > Cyclobacteriaceae > Echinicola > Echinicola rosea. The sequence continues at coordinate 4,175,328 of NZ_CP040106.1, forward strand.
ACCTCCTGGAAGTGGCTCTTTTTTCCCTACGGCTTTATAAACCATTAAAACCTTTCCGTCCTCCATTTGACACACGGAAGGATTGGAAGTCATCAGTGCATCATGGGCACTGCTGTCCGAAGCAATGTCCAACACAGGCTGGTCAAACCGCTTCCAAGGACCGTTTGGACTATCGGCCACGGCTACGCCTATACGTTGATTGTTTCGGTGTTCCCAATTGATCCTGGGTTTGCCTGGTACACTTACGATTTCTTTATTACCTCTATTCCCCATATAGTATAGGTAGTACTTTCCATCGATCTTGTGGGTCGTCGGATTATGAGTGGTGGCACCATCCCAGTATTCCAGTCCACGATCAGGAAGGGCTACATCACGAAATTCGTAGGGTCCAAAGGGAGACTTGGCCACGGCATGGCCGATCTGGGAATAATTAACCCACTCCCATCCAATATCCTTAGGCCAAAAAGAATACATCATATGGTAAAGGCCATCATCTCCCTTTACCACAGACCCACCCCAGATGCTGGCCGTATCACTTGAAAAGACAGAACGATCGGCTATTTTCCCGAGTTTAATCTCGAAATCAGGCGATTCCTTCTTTTCATTTATTTTCTCTGAATGGCCACAACCATAGACCATTAAAGTGACTATGCCCAGGAATACGCTTGTAGAAAGGTTCCTTAGTTTTTTTTCCATTTAACCATTATTTTGGGTATTGTTCGTATCTGAAACCACTGTTCTTATTATTAGTGGAAGGGATGCACCACCTCTTCATCTGGACTTCGGAACACATACGGTTTCCATGATTCATATCGTTCCTTCCACTCTTCCAAAGTCCGTGTCGGGTATTTTGACGACAAACCGCCCATCCGAAATTCTTGCGATACTCCTTGGTCGTGGATGGACTTCCTCCATTCATAGAGCTCTGCTAACAGCGTATCCTTGATGGCCCCATATTCCTTCTCATACGCAAGGTTTTGGAGCTCATAGGGATCTCTTGAAATATGGTACAGTTCGAATTCAGGCTTTGTTGGAGCAAAGAATTTTGCCTGATCTTCATTGAGCTTGCCCTCTAGGTACATCACGTTCATCTCTGCCAACATGGGATAGTTATCTTCTTTATATCCGCTAAACTGTAGCCAAGCCCTTTCGGGCATAAGATTGTGGATCAGTTTATATTCTTCGGACCTGATCGTCCGCATGGCATCATGAGTATCACCCATCCTGTCCCTTGCAGCAAAAATGTACTGGCGAGTTGACAAATGATCCGAAAACAGTGACTTCCCGTGCAATGGAGTAGTGGGCTTTACCCCCGCTGCATCCAAAATAGAAGCCGTCACATCGATGCTCTGTACCAAATCATCACGAACACGACCTGCTTCAATCTGCCCAGGCCATCGCATGATCAAGGGCACTTGGATTCCTGGGTCATACAGGAACTGCTTGCCCCGGATGTGGCATCTTCCATTGTCACCGATCAAAATGACCAAGGTATTTTTCGCCAGACCTTCATCTTCCAACCTGCAGAGTATCTCTCCAATTTCCCGATCACAGAGCTGCATCTGCTCCAGACCGTTTGCCCAATCACGTCTGGCAAATGGGGTGTCAGCATAATATGGAGGTAGCACCACCTCATCGATGGCAATAGGGTTTAAGGGATCCCTTTTCCATGCACGGTGGGTACCGGTAAGTGTAATTTGGGCAAAGAAGGGCTGTCCCTTCTTACGGTCTTTCCAATCATCGCCCATAAATCCCAAATCACCCTTAAAGTTGGCATCCGTTTTAGTGGACTTCATCAAGGCGGTATAATAGCCCGCTTCTTTCAGTAATAGTGGCAGGGGCTTTATGCCATGAGGCAATTCTTCTTTATCCTTCTCAGCTGTTCGGTGTTGCTGTGCTCCGATGTAATTTTGATGAAATCCAGTAAGCATGGCTGACCGGGACGTGGAGCATACGGGACTGGTGCAAAACGCATTGGTATATCGTGCTCCTTGACTGGCCAATTCATCCGTAATGGGAGTCTGGATACCCTCGGTCCCATAGCATCCAAGATCATTACTCCAATCCTCCAACATGATCCAAACGATATTGGGCCGGGAACCTTCATTATCATTCTGAGCCTTGCTCGATGATGGCATCAACAGTAAAACACTCCACGAAACCATTAAGAAAACTACGCTAGTTTTGGTTACATGATACCGAATCAAAGATGCAGCTACTGTTTTATAAAAAGAACTGTAACACATATATCTATTATTTGGATCCATTGACATCTAATACTGATCTATATTCAATATTTTACTTCCAAGGACCATTTTGGTCTAGATTGGAATTGGTAAGCACTTCATTTTCCGGGATTGGAAAATACCGATGCTTGGGTTGAACAGGACGTGTCGGAAACCAATAATTGGTAACTTCTCCGACTTCCAAAAACTCACCTGTCCTGGTCATATCAAACCAACGGTCCGCCTCAAATGCCAACTCCCATGATCGCTCCTGCATAATGGCTGCCAAGTACTCCTCCAAGGTGATCGCAGAAGGAAGTGGGGCAAGACCTGCCCGATCCCTAACCTCATTGACCATTTGAAGTCCTTCCCCTTGGACCTGACCACTTGCTCTTGCGCTGGCTTCGGCATAAATGAGCAATATATCAGCATACCGTAATATCGGGAAATTGGTCTCGTTTCTAGCACCATTGGCCATAGGATCGGCATATTTTGCGATGATCACCCTTTCTTTCAGGTTTGGGTCATTATCCATGGTATGAAGCACTCCTTGGCTGTCCACAAAAGAGGTGTCCATTAACTGCTTCCGTAAATCATCATCAGCATAGGAATGATAAAACTGCTCAAATGCAAAACTGGATCCCCAAGCGGTAGCGGCATAGACGCCGTTTGACCCTGCTGGTGCCAAATAGGAGGTAAAACTCTGGGACTGGAGATTTGGACTACGCGAAAATTCCACAGCAAAGATATTTTCCACCCTATTGGCATTTTCACGGCTTACGTCCCAAAGTTCCCCTGGGCTGTCCACCAGCCGATAAGTACCGTCATCCATCACCATCTTGGCCATGTCCCTTGCCTCTGCATACTGTTCATTATAAAGATATACTTTTGCCAATAATCCTTGGGCGGCTCCTTGTGAAGCCCTTCCGCTCACCTCTGGAATTCCCGGACTTAAAATATCACTTGCCTCTTGTAAGTCCTGGATGATCTGATCGTAAATCTCTGAAGAAGGGTTCTTGGGTGATTCAATATCCGCTAAGCTCCCTGTGGGAAGGGTTTTTAGTGGTACATCCCCAAAAGTCTTCACCAAATTAAAATAATATAATCCTCGCAGGAATTTAGCTTCGCCCACAATTTGGTCCCGGCGAGATTCATCCATGTCGATTTGCGGAACGTTCTGAATGACCAGGTTGACATTATTGATACCATTATAGCTTTCGTTCCAAAACTGCTCCACTTGATCGTGGGTAGCATCGTAGGTGAATTCGGTCAGCAAGTTCCGTCCCACCACTGGCTTGGGAAACATTTGGTCTGCCGAATAATCACCAAGCATCCAAATGGACTGCCCGTACATGCCGGGTTTGGTAAGTGCTCCATAAGCCGCAGTGATGGCTGATTCTGCATCCTCCGCAGTATTATAATATTCATTGATCGTCAAAAAACTATAGGGTGTTTCTTCCAGATCACTGCAAGAAAACAGTGTCATTGCCAAAACAATGGCGCTCACAATGTGTTTGGTATAGATATTCATGGCTTTTTGGGTTATGATTAAAATGATACTTGGACACCGAGCAAATAAGATTTTGCCCTAGGATAGGGATCTCTGTCAATCCCAAAATTGGTAACATTATTAACACCAGTGGTGTTTAGCTCCGGATCATATCCGGAATAATCCGTCCAGGTGACTAAATTGGTAAGGCTGGTATACAGCCTCAGTCTGGACAACCAATCTATTTGGGACACTTCAAAAGTATATCCTAATTGAATATTCTTTAACCGGATAAAGGATCCATCCTCAATATATCGGCTGCTTTGGAGTAATCTGCCACTTTGTGATGGTCGGATATATTCATTACTAGGATTTTCGGATGACCAATGGTTGACGACTTCTGCGAGTTGGTTGGTGCCAAATACAGCTGACTCCAATTGCATTCTTCTGTTGAAGAATACATCATTACCCATGTTACCCTGCACAAAAATTGAGAGATCAAATGCTTTGTAGCGGAAATTGTTGGTTATCCCAAAAATAAAATCGGGATTGGGGTCTCCAATGATCTGCCGGTCAGCTGCACTAAATGCCCCGTCTCCGTTGATATCAGCGTACCTTGCATCTCCTGGTTGTGCCGATGGCATGTGACTGTTGGCTATATCATCCGATTCCTGCCACACTCCATCCCATACGTAACCATAAAATGTTCCTACTGGATAGCCTACTTTTAGCAAACTGCCGTTAGCAAAAGCTCCTACTCCTCCATCACCGGTAGGGATCACTTCATCTACTTCACCTGTGATTTTAAGAATTTTGTTTCGGTTACGGGAATAGTTTGCTGATACCTCCCAGTTCAGCTGGCTGTCGATGACCACTGCGTTCAGTCCCAGCTCAAATCCTTTGTTCTCGATTTCGCCAAAGTTCCCAAATATAGTGTTAAAGCCAGAAGACGATGGTATCCTACGGGAAATCAACAAATCTTCGGTTCGCTTGTGATAATAATCAAATGTCAACATCAACTGGTTGTTCCATAAACCTACATCCATGCCGACATCGGCCTGGTTGGTACGTTCCCACTTGATATCTGGATTGGCCACTCCTGTGGGGCTAATTCCGATATTCAGTTCGTTTCCAAAATTATAGTTGCTCCCACTGGTCAATCTCGGAAAGGATTGGTAAAGCGGAATGTTGGCATTTCCGGTGACCCCATAGCTCACCCTTAATTTCAGATCACTGATCAGCTCACTATCCATTAAGAAGTCTTCTTCTTTTACCCTCCACGCCAAGGCTGCAGAAGGGAAAAAACCCCATTTATTGTTTTGGCCAAACCTACTGGAACCATCGGCCCTTCCGGTCAAGGTAAGTAAATACTTGTCCAATAGGATATAGTTTACCCTAGCAGTCCAAGAGTCCAATCTCCAACTATTTTTATTAGAGGAAATATTCCTGTTGGAAACTAGGCCGAGATTATTGTTTACCAAAAGGTCAGTGGACAGTTCACTTCCTCCTGCAAGAGAGCTAACCCCTGTGTAGCGCTGGGTGGAAAATACCCCAGTAATATTGAAGTCATGTGCCTCACCGATCTTTTTGGAATAATTCAGGACACTTTCGTGGATCAGGGAGTTTTGATCCAAGTTCCCTATTCCGGCGACACCACTGTTGATCCTGCCCATGGGGACATCTGTTCCCGTATAGGTGTCCTTACGGTCATGGAAAACATCCACGCCAATGTTCCCTCGGTATGTCAATCCTTTCGCAATATCCACATGGACATAAAAATTGCTGAGCAGCCTGGTATTGGTACTCCGATTGAGTACTTGGGTCATAGCCAATGGATTGGCCTGTAATTCAAAATTGGCATTGATGTCCCCAAAATAGGTGTAATCTCCCTGATCAGTATATGGTGCAAAAATAGGTGGGGCAAAGAGTGCCGCAGTTACGGTTCCCATATTTTCACTTTCGTAAGTGGTCCCTGTGATGGCGCCATTACTTACGACATAATTATAATTAAGGTTAATACCGATCTTCACCCGATCTTGCAATTCATTTTCCAGGTTGAGCCGTGAGGAAATCCGCTCAAAATCGGAATTTTCAATTATCCCTTGCTGATCAAAATAATTAAAACTGAGATTATAAACTGTTTTTTCGCTCCCTCCAGCGAAAGACAGCTGATGGTTTTGGATAGGTGCATTCCTGAAAATAACATCCTGCCAATCTGTGTCGTGATAGGTAATACCATCCAAGGCCCCTGGATTGATTTCATTGTTGAGTGCGAGAAACTCCTCTGCATTCATCATATCCAGTTTTTTGGTTACCTCTTGGACACCGTAGTAGGCATTGTAATTGATCTTTGTCTTTCCCTTTTCTCCTTTTTTAGTAGTGATGAGGATCACGCCGTTTGCACCTCTGGCACCGTAAATGCTAGTGGCCGATGCATCTTTCAGCACTTCGATAGAGGCGATGTCATTGGGATTGATCGTGGACAAGGGATTTAACTGGCCGCCGGCAGAATTCTGGGCCGTGGTCGATCCTGGAGCCGATCCACCCGCCACAATAGGAAAGCCGTCAATCACATACAAGGGCTCATTTGAGGTGCTCAAGGAATTACCTCCTCGAATCTTGACACTTGTAGCCCCTCCAGGCGCACCGGAATTTTGAGTAATTTCCACCCCTGCTACACGCCCTTGTAGCCCTTGATCCAAGGATGAAATGGGGGTTTTGTTCAATTCTTCAGAAGAAACCGAAGCAACGGAACCAGTCAAATCGGATTTTTTAACCGAACCATACCCTACTACCACTACCTCCTCCAAGGACTCGGTATCAGATGATAGGATCACATTAAAATTGCTTTTTCCGTTAAGAGGGATCTCTTTGGACTCGAACCCCACAAAGGATACTACAATGACCTGTTGGTCATCTTGGACAGTCAAGGAAAAGTTCCCATCCAAATCTGTTACTGTACCGTTTGAGGTGTTTTTCTCCACTACAGTAGCACCTGGAAGAGGAAGCCCTTCTTCATCCACTACTGTTCCGGTGACTTCAAAAGAAGTGGTCTTGACGTCCCTATACTCATTAGCTTTTGATTCGATGGTAGGGGTATTGGTTTTGCTCAGGGCATATCCGTCCTGGTAGGTTAAGCCCAAGGCCAAACCTATCAAAATTACATTAATTGATTTCATTATTTCGGGTTTTAAGGTTATTTGATCATAAGAACATGAATAGTTACAAACCTCTATTAGGTAATACATATACCAAAAACAGCTAGAGGTACTTTCTCGGAAGGATGCTCAAATTGAAGTTTAAGCATTCCAGTCACCACAGGTTGGTCAAAGTCGACAGTTATGACCGCTTGATGGTTTTCGGAGATTGTGGCCAGGTGTTTATCATTCTCATCCATCACTATCATATTTCTGGCAACAAAAGGCATGACATGTTCATGGTGTTCCATTTGTACCGTTTCCATAGGATGATCGTAATCCGTATCAAGAAATATTTTGAGACGACTTATCGAAACGGGATGAGACCATTGGAAATCAAGTGAAGGCTGGGTATCTGATGGACTAGCCATCCAAGCATTAGGCTGTGCTACAGGCCGGTACAATGGGCTAAGGATATTAGTGGCTTCATAGGTATATACTGGTTCTGCAAATTCAATGGCCATATTTCCTCCCTTAGGCCGACGCTTTGGACACCAAAACTCAAACTCATCCACTCCAGAACCCTCAGGCGGCTCTTGCTTGCCAAAATTGGAAACCGCTTTATTCACTTGATTATACACTGAGACCATGCCCGATAGCAATTGATCAGAAAGTAGAATATCCACATCGTCGTTTTTCAAGACTGTAATAAATGCATATTGGTCTTGAAATCCCCCCAGGTCTCCTAATTCCACCGCCAGCTTTTGTTCGCCAACCTCCAATGAATAATCAGTTGACCACACCGTGATATCTGGCGTGTGGTTATATGGTTTGCTACTTTTCCTTACTTGTACCGTAAGTGCTGTGGCCTTTCTGACATTGAATGACAGGGAAAATGCGGGTATTTTTTTTCGTACTGGAACCATTTGAGCCATCGAAAAAGAAAGGTTCTCCCATGAAGATCCAGCAGAAATCGCCCTTAAACTGTATTCACTTGACGGATGGATGACCGCATCATTGGCCAAATTATCTAAAGTGAATTGAAGCTGTGGAATATAATGTCCCGTAGCCACCAGGTCCTGTTGGAGCTTTTTCAGCTTATGCTTCTCAAGGAGCTCACGAGGGGAGACATCGTATTTTATAACATGCGCTGCAGCCATCCCGACAGCCTGTCCTCCATGGGCACACGTCGCCATTACCCTTGTGGAGCCAAAGGCCACGTGGGAGGCACTTATGATCCTCCCTGTCAACAACAGGTTGTCAATAGACTTTGGCACATAACACCGGTAAGGGATGGAATAAACGCCCTTGGTATGCCATTGGGTGCAGCTGGGCTTATCACTGTACACCCCATCAGCAGGGTGAAGATCCATGGCCCATCCCCCAAAAGAAATCGCATCTTCGTGTGCTAGCTGATGGACTAGGTCTTCCTGCTTTAGCATATACTCTCCTTCAAACCTTCTGCTCTCACGTTTGCCGGGGATCAGTCCCACCCATTCCAAGGTATAGTAATCTGCTTCCGTGAATTTACCTGAGTTCTTTATATAATTCCATATTCCATAAGCTACTTTCCACAGTTCATGTTTGATTTCTTCAGTATCGTGGATGGTATCTTTCCTACCACCGTACTCAAACCACCACAGCTTACACCCATGGTCACCCACTTCCACATTTTTGACTCCTGGAATCTGGGAAGTGTCCTTTATCGCATAATCGGGTGCCACATACTTGACTGGCTTTTCTGTTTTCTTGGAATAGAAAAACAAGGTATGCCCAAGCAGTTCACCATAATCTTCCACATCAGGAGCCAATCCTTCCCCTAGCTCCTCGGGGCTTTCGGCTCCTATTCGATAAGGTACACCGGACATGTAAGAAACGATGCCATCTCCAGAAGCATCAATAAACTGTCGGGCTGTGAAATTATAGAGTGTGGAGTTTTGCGAATTAAATGCGATGACCTTTTCGATGGTGCGGTCGTCAGCTTTGGCAATATGGAAAACTGTCGTATTGAGGTAAAGACTGATGTTGGGCTCCGCCATTACCTTGTCAAGCACCACCGTATCAAAAAGCACCGGGTTGCCCTCTTTGTTTCGAAAGGTATTTTCCACCATGATTTCATCCACTATCCCCCCTTCTCTCGCCCAGCGGTTGTTATTTCCCATATGGGAGGTGGCTCCCAAGGCCCATAATCTCACTTCGCTGGATGCGTTGCCTCCCAATACAGGCCGGTCTTGGATCAAGGTCACTTTGCATCCCTGCCGTGCTGCGGTAATCGCTGCACAAACACCGGAAAGTCCTCCTCCCACGATTACGATATCCGAATATTCGGTGGTTTCTTTAAGATTACGAAAATTCTTAAACGCTTCTTTTATCATGCTAATTTTTTGATTTCGTTTTTCCAAAATATAATCCAGCACTTGCCATAAGTACCATGACAATACCGGCAGCTACCAACATCCCATTTCCTTTACTGGCGATTATACCAAGTCCTGTCATTATCAATCCTATCATGCCTGTGGCAATGGAGATGACTTTTATCCCGAAAGCGGTATCATCACCCGACCGTTCTACTTCTTCCACTTCCTGGTCGGAGCCAATGGTTACTGGGGCTTTCTCCCCTGATAAAACAGGCCTATTCTTGATTTCAAATAGGATCAACATACATACAGGTACTGTAACTCCCAAGGTCATTTCCATACTTCTGGAGACTTCATAATCCAGCACGGAAGGCAAAATGAGAATTATCAGTGCCAAGACCGCAATACTCACCGTAGAGGTAAGAATGACAGATCTACTGTCCTGTCTATCGGAATACAGGCTCCACAGTATGGGAGCAAACAACGGCGCTCCAGTCACAGCGGCCACTTTCAGCACGACATTGACGATTCCTCCCAAATAGGGAACCAGCATGGCTACACCCATCACGCCAAGTCCAAAAAATACGGTCACCCATCTGGCGACTTTAATCAATTGGTTTTCTGACGCTCGGGGATGGATTGTCTTGTAAAGGTCATTAGTAGTGACAGCCGCCATCATATTGAGGGTTGTATTTACCGAGCTGGCCGTAGCAAAGACCATGGCTGCTATCATCAGGCCCAACATACCAATTGGCAAAGCCTTGGCACACATCATGAGGTAGGCTCCTTCCATCTGCTGGGTCGTCACCAGTCCTGGATCGTAAACTTTATAAATCATAGGAGGCAACATCCATATCAACGGAAAAACCAAGTACAAGCCAGCAAATAAAAGAGCTACTTTTTTTGCCTCTTTTGGAGATTTCACACTGGTATACCGTTGTACATACGCCCAGTTTCCACCGATAAAAACAAAATTATAAAGCATGAAAGCCACCAAGAACACGGGGCTAAATTCACTGTTGATAAGATCAAAAAACCCTTCTGGGGACTGGGAAATAAAACCATCCGTCCCCCCCACTTCATCCAATGCCAATGGGATAACAATGAAAACTGCCGCTGTCAGGACCACAAACTGTAATACATCCGTGGCCAATACTGCCCAGAACCCACCCACAGCGGTATAAAGAACAATGGTAATTCCTAAAATCAGGATGATGAGGGTAATAGGCATCTGTGCCGAAACTGATACGATCTTTGCCACTGGATATAGAAAAGATCCCGCGGTAAAAAATGACACTGCAATGAACAAATAAGAATATATTTTCTGGGTTTTTACACCAAACCTACGGGTAACATATTCAGCAGCAGTCAAGACGTTAGTCTCTTTCCATTTGCGGGCTACTGTAAAATAAATGATCAGTCCTGCAATGGCCATTGTACTCTGGATAGTAACTGCCACCATTCCTTGGTCATAAGCAATAGAACCCCAGACCACAAATGTTCCAGCAGAGAAAAAACTCATAAACAAGCTAAGCCCACTAATCCACCACGGAACGTTTCCTCCACCCGCAAAAAAATTGGTCATCGACCGCCCTGTCCTGGCAAATGCCAGTCCTGCTGAAAGAACGATTAAGGTAAACACACCTATCAATATATAATCTTGCTCTTGCATTTAGGTTATTTTGGTATTGCGATGATAAAAGTGAGTATTAGTCAGCTAAAAAAAAATAATGATGGATAAACTGGGTTAACGAAAAGGTTTTCGTATTGAATTTTTTTAACGAAAACCTTTTCGTAAATTATCATAAAACCGTCTAAAAGGAATTAAAAAGTATATTTCCATTATGAAAGAATATATCACGATAAAAGACTTGGCAGACCAACTTCACTTATCCGTAGGGACGGTATCCAAAGCTTTTAACCCAAAATACAAGGATATCAGCGACCGTACCCGACAGAAAATTCTTGAAGCTGCTCGCAAAATGGGGTATGTACCTAATCCTTTTGCCCAAAAACTGCTAAAGAAGAAAACCCTAAACATAGGCATAATCGTCCCGGAATTCAGTCACAGTTACTTTTCGGAAGTAATCTTCAGTGCGCAAGAAAAGCTGTTGGAAAACGATTACCAGACTTTAATCATGTCATCGCATGAAAGTTCGGAATTGGAACGAAAAAATATAGAAACATTGGTAAACCATATGGTGGATGGCCTTATCATTTCACTTTGTAATGGTAGTCTTAATCATGAATACATTAACGATGTGATCGAATCCGGAATTCCCATTGTCCAATTTAATAGGGTATCCAAGAAAGTAAACTCTCCAAAAGTAGAGTTTAACGACTATAAATGGGCTGTATTCGGCACTGAGCACCTGATTTCCCAAGGCTGCCAAAACCTGATCCATTTAGCTCTTCCCAGACACCTTCCCTTGGGACATCAGCGCATTTTGGGGTTTAAAAAAGCATTGGAAAAACACCGAATTGCCCATAAGGATCACCAGGTCATTGAAGCCGGAATCACCGTACAGGACGGGGAAGAGGCCATGTCCAGGTATTTGGAAAATCATGGATGCCCAGATGGCATATTGGCTGCAGGAGACCCCTTGGCTATCGGTGCCATGAAAATCCTGAAGCGAAAAGGGATCGCTATACCAGAAAAAGTCAAAGTTATGGGCTTTACGGAATCTGCCATGGCCTTGGTCGTCGAGCCAGAGCTGTCAAGTATATCACAGCCTACGGACCAAATTGGCCATTTGATTTCCAAGTTTTTATTGGATCAAATCGCCGGTATCGATAAGTCCAATGAACATTACCTCTTTGATGGAAAACTGAACATTAGGGAATCTACTTCCTGCACTGGTCAGTAAAAATGCGGGCCGTCAGTCGTTTTACAGCGACGGCATCCCAATAGTTATTTTTTAATTTCCTGGTTTCTTTCCATATGGATATACCCCCATTTCCTTATGGCCTTCACCAAAGGAAAAAGGGTATCGCCATAGGCTGTTAAGGAGTACTCGACTTTGGGAGGCACCTCTGCAAAAACCTTGCGTGCTATTATTCCATCCTCTTCGAGCTCATCCAGTTGCTTTGCGATCATCCGCTCGCTAATGGTAGGCAAAGTCCGGTTCATTTCGCTGAACCGGTTTACCCCTTTCTTGATCAGCATGATCAACGTGGTTTTACATTTTCCTTTGATCACTTGCAAAAAAGCGTCCGATGGGCAATCGACTTCAATTTCTTTTAAATTATCCATAATTTTATTTCCCTAATAACCAGTAAACATGTGGTCAAGTTCAGTAACTGAACAAAATGTAAGTCATTGATTATTTGACTTATCCAATATACCTTTAAAAGAAAAACTATGAAAGAAACGTTCAACGCATTTCTGGTTTCCGAAAAAGAAGAAGGTATCCATCAGGAGATTGCCCAGTTACCGTTTTCTGCATTGCCTTCCAAAGGGGTTTTGATCAAGGTCCGTTATTCATCGGTCAACTTCAAGGACGCCCTATCGGCCACCGGTAACAAAGGGGTTACTAAAAAATTCCCCCATGTGCCAGGTATCGATGCCGTTGGGGAAGTGGTAGATCCTGACGATTCGCCATACCGAAAAGGAGACAAAGTCCTCGTTACGGGCTATGATCTAGGCATGAATACATGGGGCGGCTATGGAGAATACACCAAAGTCCCCGAGTCATGGATCCTGTCCTTACCGAAGGGTTTATCAGAAAAAGAATCCATGTGTTACGGGACAGCAGGACTGACAGCAGGATTATCTGTTTCCAAAATCATCAATGCCGGAATTGTCCCTAATGATGGTCCAGTGATAGTCAGTGGTGCCAGTGGTGGCGTCGGTAGTATCACTACTGCAATTCTGAGTAAATTAGGATATGAAGTTCACGTAATCACTTCAAAAAACAATCCTGAATATTTCCAAGACACACTTGGAGCATCTAGCATCCTGAGTCGGGAAGCGTTTGTTGAACAACATAATAAAAAACCTATGTCCCGTCCTACCTATGCTGCTGGAATCGATTGTACAGGAGGAGAAATCCTCTCCGGAATAGTCAAGTCCGTCAAATATAGTGGTATCGTTACTTGCTGTGGCATGGTGGCATCTCCAGAAATCCATACCAGTATTTTTCCATTTATCTTAAGAGGAATCAGTTTGATCGGAATTGATTCTGTGGAAATCCCTTTAACACAAAAGGAAGATATCTGGCAAAAACTGGCCAAGGAATGGAAGCCATCACAATTGGAAAAATTGGCCAAGGAAATCTCGTTGGATCAACTTTCTGAAGAAATCAGTACAATCCTCAATGGTAAGGCCAAGGGACGGGCTATCCTAACCCATTAGGACCACCCGGGGAAAGCAGCCAATTCGAAAAGTAAGAACAGTACCTTTAACCCTGACCATAATGGACAAATATGGTCAGGGCCTTTTATTCTTTTAATTTTGCTAACAACTATCGAAAACCGAAGCGGGTAAAAGGTATATGCTAAAAGAATTTGTGCTCCCTTTTTAGAGGCATGAAAGCACCACACGCTATAAATAAGCAGGCTATTTTCTACCTAAACAATCTCTCTGGGGCGATGGACACCACCCAATGGATGACTTTCATATCATTTTTTTACTTATTTGACCTTTCCAATTCCATTTTAAAAACCGTCGAAATTTCATTTAGCCCTTTATCCGGAACGACCAAGGTCAGTGTTTCAGGACTTAGTTCCCAGTCAACGGTTTGACCCGTCCCCAGTACCGTAATATCCCTAATTTTGCCAGGTGGTATATTCCTATGGTAACCGCCGATTTCTCGTAATTCGATTGTGGCCCCTGGCTTAGGCTGTCCCAATAAAAACACGTACATCGCATTTTTATCCTTCGCGACGGTAAATCTTATATCTTCAGCGGTATATTCCACATTCGAAGATTGTCCGCCATGTGTACCATCTGCTATTTTTGCAGGCCCCCAACCAAAAACAGTATGAGGCCTGGTTCCGTAAACCGCTTCCTTATGGATAGCCATCCAGCCACCTATTTCCTTCAATATTTTTCGTTGTTCCTGATTGATCACACCATCTGCCCTAGGAGAAACATTTAACAATACAATCCCATTCTTGCTCCATACATCAATCATGTTTCTGACCACCAAAGCTGCATCTTTATATTTTTCTCCTTCGACGTACATCCAACGCCTTTCCCCTAGGGTAATATCCGTCATCCAAGGAATGGGAGATACATCCCGTCTTCCACCTTGCTCAATATCATGAACACTATAAGCCAATGGCATATCATCTTGTTTATGGCAGAGAACGACCTCTTGGCCATTCTTAAGGCCATTGTTAAAGAAATTGGCAGCCATCTGTTCACGGGTACTGACTGGTATCAGGTTTAGCCATGAGTCATACCATAGAATGTCCGGATCATATTTTCTCACTACTTCATCTACCTGGTTAAGCCAATATTGGTTAAACAGATCGATGGATTCCCAGTTACCAAATAACTTTCTAAGTTTTGGTTCTGTAGTCGCAGTGGGTAAGTCAGGGTGATAAGGGTAATGACTGTCATACCCATTTGAGCCCCAATTTTCAGGATTCCCTGCATTTCTCTGACCATTTCTAGCATGATGGAAAGTAGCTAAGGTCCTAATATTTCGCTCCTTCAAAGCTTCAAATAATTCTCCTGTCACGTCTCGTTTGGGACCCATGTCCATTGCATTCCATGGATTCACTTCACTGTCCCACATGGCAAATCCATCGTGATGCTGTGCGACTGGCCCAGCAAATTTAGCGCCTGCCATTCTGAACAAGTTTGCCCAGTCCTCCGGGTCAAAACACTCTGCGGTAAACATAGGGATAAAGTCTTCATAGCCAAACTCCTCGATCGCACCAAAATTTTCCTGATGATATTTATTGATCCAGCTCCCCTTTATATACATAAAATGAGGATACCATGCACTTCCAAATGCCGGTACACTATATGGACCCCAATGAAAATATATCCCTAGTTTTGCATCGACAAACCACTCTGGCGCAGCCTCATGCCGAGAAAGTGACCTGGCATTTGGGTAATAGTCTTCGCGCTCCTTTTGGTCTTGTTGAGCGATAACTTCACTTAAAAGCAGCGTCACAAATACCATCGGAAACAGTAAATATTTAACCTTCATTGTTTGGACTTTAGTTGGTTATGTTGATTTTCAATTCGCTGCCGTTGCTTTTTACTGAGTGACTGCTGGTAATGAAACTCAGGACTTAGGTTCATGTAATGTCCTTTCATTTCCTGGTCATCGATATCTTGACTCAAATCACAATCAAACCGAGTCAATACCGTGTGGTTGTGCTCCCAATCTCCACCAGCATTGATAAAATGGGATAGCCCCCAGGTGATCCCTGTCCCGTTCTTGGTATCCGTAAATGCATCAGGGATATAAGGTCCAGCCGCCACAGGTAAAAGTTCTGTTATAGCTGCTATTTCAAAATTGACCCAATCGGCAGCATATTGGATAGTATTATGTTCCTGTCCATCCCGTTGCACTATCGCCGCTACACCTTCCTTGAACGGAAACAGTGTGGTTTCATGCCCAGAATTGATCACCGGATTGAGTGGATGCTTCTCAAATGGCCCCAAAGGGTCATCTGCTATAGCCAAGCCTTGCATCCGCACCTTCGAAGGATTTAGCTCAGGGCGTTTGTCAAAATCCCCTTTGTAGTACAAGTAGATTTTGCCATTATGCACCAATGGATAAGGGTCATGAATGGAGTATTGGTCCCATGATCCTTCAGGACCATTGGGAATGACCACTTTATTGGTGTGGATCCAAGGGCCATCCGGAGAATCCGCATACGCGACCGATACTGGACAAAAATCTCCACGAAGACCACTGGCTTCCATAAAAGCTTGAAAGTACAGGTAATATTTTCCCTTCCATTTCAGAATATCCGTAGTGGTTACGGATCGCCATCCAGGCTGGGGCTTTGGAGGACGGGCCACAGCCACCCCTTGCTCTTCCCAAGTAAAACCGTCTTCGGAAGTCGCATACCATATCTCGGACAAATCCCAATCGGCAGAAGGGATGGTGTCGTTTGCCTCTTTTGCTCGTGCCATTCCAACAGCCTTCACAGGAGTATTTCTATAGGTGTACCACACGTAGTATTTTCCGTTTTCAAAGATCACCTTTGAAGGATCCCTTCGGGTGACGGTTCCATCTCCGCCACTATAATCAAATCCCTTTAGAGGCGTATATTTAAACTGAGAGTATAGCTCACTTTGCTCTGGTCGGATATTTTCATAGGCATCATAATTCCTTTCGACCGCTGCACTCAAAGGCCTATTGGGTTTATCTGAGGGAATTAAAAAGGGGAAATCTTTACTTCCATTGCTTACCTGTTCCTGCTGGGAAGATTGGCACGCACCTAAACATAATGCGATTCCAACTATATAAATTATTTTCATGATATTATTGCTGTTTGATTATGCAATTAAAATTTAAATGTGAGTCCAGTAACTATTGGCTCATCATCATTACCAAAATAATTCTCCGTATTCCCGTGAGGCCCCATGGTGTCCGAATGTTGGAATTTGGTTCCTATGGCGGGGATGTTCTTGAGAAATGAAATATCTCCTTCCGGAAATTTCACGGTAACCCTACCATGTTGGTCTTCACTGGGAGCTTCTGGGGTCAACATCCTCATAAAAAGGTGCGGAGAATGGCTATAAACAGTAAAACCATTATTGTCTCTACCAATCACCTCTAACCAATACAGACTGGAATAAAAGCCTTTGAACTCGGGGTAATCATACGCTGTCTCTCCGGTAACGGTATTGTTATAGTCATTTTCCCAAACCTGAAACCTTGTGCCCTTCATCCGATTTCGCCATACTCGATAAGGACCATCTCCCAACCACTTCATGCCTTCAACGTCTTTTTCGGGAAAGGAAAAAGTAAAGCCCTTAAAGCCTTTCACCCTTTTCTCACCCTTCATTTCTACCCACAAATCGAGTAATCCGTTTGGATACACGGTCCACCTGACTATGTCCGAACTTAACTCCACATGGGTGGTCCATTCTGGGGTTTTGTCCCGCTCCTCGAAACGAACCGTAATCTCCACCTTATCTTCTGTGGCCTCTACCATTAGGGTATCCACTTTATCATCATGATCAAATAGTATAGGGCCATTTTTTAATGGAATTAGCTTACCTTTTTTCATCACTTCTACCAAGAGCCCGTTTTCTTTGGAAAAGCTGTAATCTATTTCATTGGTACTGACCTTAATTAACTTCCCTGATGCAGTGGAGGTCAACTTCCCTTCTGTCCCATAGTCCAGCCGGTGTTGGTGGTATTCGGCGGGAGACTGTACAGGATAGGACCAAGTGTAAATTTCTTTTCCCTCTGGGTCAAAAGCTGTTAAATGTAACGCATCGGCCTCTTGCCATCCATCAGGCCTGTCAACGGATAGCTTTCCTTTTTCACCTGGAGCCATATCAGGAAATGTAACGGATTCCTCAAACAACACCTTACTTGGTTCGTTTGAACCTACCATTCCAAATCGCATCCATTTGGCCTTCAATGTACATTCTGCCAGGTTGGTAAAATGGTGCCTGTTTTCCACACGAAAAACACCATTAAACCCCTCTCGGATGTTCCGCTCTTCAATATAAATGGGTGACCATATTTCTTTTATGGTATAATAGCTTGCTTCTTTTTCCCCATAAGGTCCTACGATACCGTCGGCGGCATGATTTCCATCTGTGTCCAGTTTGCCATTTTTATCAGTCCTGACCACTGCCTCATCGGCAAAATCCCATAAAAAGCCTCCAGCGGACTGCGGTAAGTCCCACATCAGTTCCCAGTAATCTTCCAACCCTGCCCCATGACCTCCATCATATAATCCATGCAAAAACTCCGTGGGAAACAATATCTTTTCTTTGGCATACCCGTCATTGGCAAGGGCATGGTATGGGAAATAATGTAGGGTATTGGTTTTATTGAAAATATTCCAAGGATGAATGACTTCCCGCTTTTGGATATCCCAAATGGCATAGTCATCATCCAGCTCTGTATTCCATCCGCTTTCATTGCCATTGGCCCATAACAAAATGGATGGGTGGTTCACATCCCTGACCACGGTCTCATTTACGATCTTCTCTCCTACTTCCGTATCCAAGTGAGGGCTATGCCAGGTACATACCTCATCGATCACAAATAATCCCAATGAATCGCAAACATCTAGAAAATGTACGTCAGGAGGATAATGGGACATCCTGACCGCATTCATGTTCATGTCTTTCATCATCTGCACATGCTCAATGCTTAGTTCCTTGGACGTGGTCCGGCCGGATGTGGGATAAAATGAATGGCGATTTACGCCTTTAAATTTAATTCGTTGCCCATTGACGTATATCCCGTCGCCTTCCAGCACTTCTACTGTACGGAATCCGATCCGCTCCTTGATTTCATGTAGGACATCCCCATTTTGATCTTCAATAGCCAAAGCCAACCAGTATAGATTGGGTTGCTCAGGATTCCACGTTTTGATGTCATCGGCTTGGGCATGGATCGACCATATTCCGGAAGATTTCTTTAGCTCTATGTCGTTCAGCTTCTGCACCAAGTCTCCTTTCATACTATACAAGTGCGCATTCACATCAGACGCATTTGGAGCATTCAGGTACAAATCGGCCCTAATCTCACCATTGGCCCCAGCATCGATGGCCACACGGTCAATGTGTTCTCCTGGAAGTGCCTCTAGGTAAACCGGGCGAAAAACCCCTCCAAAAACCCAAAAATCAGCCTTGCGCTCTGCATAGTTAATACTTTCATTGGAAGATACTTTATCCACCCTTACTTCCAAAAGGTTCTCTTGGCCACCAGGCTTCAACAAGTCCGTGATCGCATAGCTGAACTCATAGAATGCCCCTTGATGTATCTCTCCAGCCAGCTCCCCATTAATCCTTACCTCGGCATCGGTCATGACTCCCTCAAAGACGATTTTCACCTCCTTCTCTTTCCAATCCTTGGGCACAGAAAAGGTATGCTTGTAAAGGCCATACTCCTTGGCTCGTTCGTCCATAGGATCTTGTCCATAGTTATATGCGCCAAAACCTTGTTGTTCCCAACACGACGGAACCCCTATCCTCGTCCACTTACCGCTATTTCTTCCTTCCGAACAAAAAAAGTCCCACTCCACCAAATCGTCTTTTCCTGTCCCCGACAAGTACTGCCTTTCGGTAATTGCCCCACTACTGCCCTGCCCATATCCTTCATAGCCTATGGTCACCAGTAAACCGATCAAAATTAATTTTAAACCTATTTTATACATAACCTTTATTTGTTGACAGCCTTAATTCTTTCATGAAAATTAGTGCATACAGCGATAAAAAATTAACTTTAACGGTGCTTTAACGGTACCTATAACGGTTAATATCCACAGCTAATCAACTGATAAATGCTTTAAACCCATGAACCTTTCAAATGAGGCTAAACTTGAGATAGCCGAAAAGATCCTTAGGAGCGAAACATTCAAAAATGCTCCAACAAGTACCGCACTTTTGCGTTACCTTGTTCAGGCTGAACTAAAAGACCAGGTACTAAAGGAAAGTATCATTGACGTAGAATTTTTTGGAGGAGATCCCGGAAGCGAAAAAATCAATCCTCGTGTCAGGGTAAACATCTTCAACTTAAGAAAAAAACTGGCTGATTATTATAAAACGGAAGGCGCTGGTGATCAATTCATCATCTTACTGGAGAAAGGCCAATATCAACTAAAATACCAATCGGGGCCAAAGGCAAATAATGCTAAAAAAAGCTGGAAGCCATCATTGCACCAGGGTTTACTGCTGCTTTTGTCCTTAACTATTTGTGGCTTGCTTTTTTTCTTTTTGTCCAATACCAAACCAAAAGTGTGGAAAGGCTTTATTAACAATGGCCATGCTACCAATTTATATATCGGTGATGCCTTTGGCTACAGCGGGAAGACCATTTCCGGCCTTAACGGTTGGACGAGGGATTTCGACATTAACAGCTTGGATGATTACTATAAGATGCTGGAAGACAAGCCACAGTTAAAGCAATTGACCTCTCCTACAGACTACAATTACTCCACGCGAATGGCCGAAAATGCCACTCATGATTTGGCCAGGTTTTTTACTTTATTGAATACTGATTTTGTCATAAAATACGCCACCCATGCCTCATTTGTGGATATAAAAAAAGAAAACACCATATATATTGGTAGGTTAAAAGATCAAAAGAACTTTCTCTACCTATTCAATGAAGGGAATCGGGACTTCCAGATAATAGACAACCAAATTCATTTCTCAGGAAACGGCAACTTTTCGGACACTACCTTCATGACCAATATCGGCTATAAAGAAAATGACCTGGCACTGGTCTCCCGAATGCCCGGCCCAAATGACACTGAACAGTTCTTCTTTTTCTCCAATCACGATATTGGTGTAATGGCCACCGTGGAATATTTCACCAACCTTGACTCCTTGGAGTCCTTTACCCAAAAACACCTAATGGACAACACATATTTCACCGCAATATTCAAGGCCAAAGGCAAAGAAAGGACTAACTTAAGCTTAGAGGAAATTTTGGTGGTGCCTTTTTAAAGAATAGCCGGTTAAAGATCACTCCTACTTGCTTGCAACAATCACTTTCCATAAATTTATTCACTAAACGGGCGACTCGAAACCTTATCATGAGTCGGAAAATCTACAGGTACTTGCTGGGTAACTTCACCTGTGGCCGCCCACTCGGTGCCACGTAGAAGCGTAGTGATAAAACCTACCCCCTCCATTGACCTTTGGTCGTGTCCCAAGGTGGTGTGAAAAACCCTGCCATCTCCGTAAGAAAGGGCCATTAGCACTGGCTCATGACGGCCTTCTCCTCCTTCACGTGTCAGGTCTTCACCCGTGGCAAGCACGATCATGTTTTTGGCAGGTCCACGCATATGGGCATAGCACTCGTCGGGCGCCCCGAGCCATTGACGGGGTAGGTCTTTAGTGATCGCATGCTCCTCTCTGAGGGTTATCTGGAAAGAGTGGCGTTTTCCATGGCGACCTGCTGCGCCAGGGGAATGATCCTCTATCCGTTCACCCTCTTCGTTAAAGTACACATATGGGCCCCATTGTTCGTTCCTGCCGCCCCAGCCACCAATTCCAGTCATTTCATTATAGGCATCCCATCCGGGGAAACTATTATCAGCTGCATGAACAGACACAAAACCTCCCCCATTCTGCACGTATTCTTCAAAGGCTTGCTGGGTTTCCTCTGGCCAAGGGGCTGCTTTCCAACCAAAATTAGAGATGACCACATCATAATCTGAAAAGCGGGGAGCAAAATTGGGATCAGCTTTCGGCTCATCAAGGTGCTCACCCGAAACCACATCCACATGATCCAAATAAGCGGCTTGTGATTCCCCTTTCCACAAATATTTTGTACGGGCTACATCTACCAAAAACAACCCGGTATTCTCCAGATAGGTTTTCATCATTACAGTGGTCTTAGGCCAAGCCTGATGGTTATTTTGACCATCTACGATCAACACGTTGATTTTACCTGGTACTTGAAAAGCACTTGACACATGGGCCAATATCAATAAAACAAGACAAAGGGTATATTTCATGTTATATGGGAGTTAATTTGTCCAGTTAAACTTAAAAAAATAAAAAATACTTATCCCAATCTCTCCCGTTTTATAAACAGGGGTGATATACTTTTGAACATTTGACTTATTGGCTAAAAGGGATGGCATGATTGCTTCATTTTACCATAGTAGACACTTAAACCAAGTAGTTCACACAATAGTACAAGTCCCGCTTACCAATTGGTAAAACTTCCGTCCTTTCGTTTTAAATGAGGCACTTCCAAAAAACGAAACTCTTCCTCCTGCAGCAATGCTTCATTTACTTCCACCCCTAAACCGACGGTCTCGGGAACCTCATACCGGTTTTTCTTTAATAATGGTTGTTGTGTATAAATCCTTGGATCATTGGTCCCCATTTGTTCAGCCTGGGTATTGATTTCTTCCAGCCAATTAAAATTGGTACACGAGGCCGCCAAGTGAATAGAAGCGGCTGTACAAATCGGCCCTAGGGGGTTGTGAGGCATTAGGTCTATATAATGCGCCTCCGCCATGGCCGCCACTTTTTTGGACTCTGTCAGCCCTCCGACGTTACACACATCCAACCTGATAAACTGGGTCAAATTGCTTTCGATATAGGGCAGAAACTGCCATTTACTGCTAAATTCCTCCCCTATGGCAAAAGGAACATTGATCAACTGTCTAAGTGACTGATAGGCTTGTGGGCTTTCATCCCTAATGGGCTCTTCAATAAAATCCAATGTGCCGGTTGGCATTTTATGGATGAATGATGCCGTCTCAGGTACCGACAACCTATGGTGGTAATCAATACCAATCACCACATTGCTGCCTACTTTTTTCCTTAGCGCTGACACCCATTCCGATAGCTCGCCAATGGATTCCCTTGGCTCAAAAGTCCGCCCATCCTCAGAACTTTCATACTCTGCTGGTGCCAACCGAAGCACCTTCCAACCAACTTTCAATAAAATATCCGCTTTTTCAAACAATTCGTCACGGGATTTAAACCGCAAGGACGCAAAACACTCCACATGCTCTCTTTGCTTGCCTCCCAAAAGCTCGAAAACCGGAATTTGTAAAAGCTTCCCCTTGATATCGTATAACGCTAGGTCGATTGCTGAGATAGCCGCGGCCAATACCCTTCCACCTTCAAAATACTGGCTTCTGTACATCTCCTGCCATGCGGCCTCTATTCGTAAAGGATCTTTCCCTACAAGAAATTCCCTGTAATGGTTTATGGCTCCAATGACAGCTTGCTCTCGTGTGGATAGGCCAGAGGCTCCCCAACCATACACGCCATTGGTCAATTCGATTTTTGCCAAAAGTTGGTTTCCACTACCAATTTTCACTGGGTAGCAAATGATATTCTCGATTTTCACGCTTTTCATGGCTCCGTCTCTTTTTTGATAAAAGTGCATAAAATGTACTGATACCACTAATACAGATTGTCATTTCTGTCTCACTTATCGTTAAAGTAATAAAATCCAAACTAGACAAAAACTCAACACACCACACCTCATCCGGCATAAACAGGGTTTTAAACGCTTAGCTACGCATCTTTGAACATATGTGGCAAAAGGATCACTCCGGATCACCTAACTTACTCTTTCATTACAATTCAACAATGCCCCATTATTCCAAAAAACGATACAGGATATTGGCTATGGTTTTCATTACCGTAGTGATCAACTACCTGGACAGAAGTAATATTTCTGTTGCTGCTTTTGCCATTGCTGAGGACCTCGACATTACGTCCGTTCAGATGGGCTATATTTTTTCTGCATTTGCGGTTACCTATTCGGCCATGCAGATCCCAGGTGGCATCATTGTCGATTATATAAAACCAAGAGTACTCTATCCTAGCATCCTTACCTTGTGGTCACTGGCTACATTGGTGCAGGGATTTTTGAGCTCTCTTGGTGGGTTTATAGCCAGCCGGGCAGCGATCGGGGTTTTTGAATCCCCTTCATATCCGGAAAACAATAAAATAATCACGAAATGGTTTCCTGAAAATGAAAGGGCCACCGCCATTGCCATCTACACATCAGGGCAATTTATTGGCCTTGCCTTTTTGACTCCAGCACTGGTACTAATACAGGATAAGCTCGGTTGGCGGGGCCTGTTTATCATATCAGGGATCATCGGTATAGTTTGGGCCATTGTGTGGTTTTTCTTTTATAAAGACCCTCCAGAACAAGCCCCAAATGATACAGAAAAACCAGCTACTACTGAGAACAAAAGTGAAGAAAACGACATCACCCCGATAAACCCCTCATTTAAGTGGGACGACCTTAAAGAAGCTTTTATCCACAGGAAATTATGGGGAGTATATATCGGTCAGTTTTGCTTGGGCTCCCTATTTATTTTCTTCCTTACATGGTTTCCCACTTACTTGGTAAAATACCGGGGCTTGGATTTCATAGAGTCCGGTTTTCTGGCTTCTATTCCGTTTTTGGCAGCTTTTGCAGGGGTGCTAATATCAGGATTTTCGTCAGACTTCATGGTTAAAAAGGGCTTTTCCAATGAGTTTTCCAGAAAAGCTCCCATTATTTTGGGAATGGTGCTTTCTACTGGAATTATTGCTGCCAATTTCACGGATAACACCGCTTGGGTCATCACGTTCTTGGCCATAGCATTTTTTGGAAATGGCCTGGCCTCTATTTCTTGGGTATTTATATCACTACTCTCTCCCAAAAACCTGATCGGGTTAATTGGGGGCGTATTCAACTTCATTGGTGGCTCATCTGCCGCATTGACTCCGATAATTATAGGCTACTTGGTAGAAGATGGAGATTTCGAACCTGCCCTCTATTTTATAGGTTCCATGGCAACTGTGGGCTTTTTAAGTTATTTATTTCTAGTAGGAAAAGTCGAGAGGATCAAACCGAAACTATCCTCTTCAGACTTGAACTAATAAACAACCTAAACACGTTAAAAGATGGAAAAAGAGTTTTCAGAAGAGAATTTCAAACGTTCGCCCATTATAGGAATATTAAGAGGGTATACCTTGGATGACACCCTTCGGATAGCAGAAGTATTTCAAAAATCCGGTTTGACCACATTAGAAATCACCTTAAATACGCCCAATGCACTGGAAATCATATCCAAGACCAAACAGCATTTTGGTTCTGGATTAAACATTGGTGCAGGCACGGTCTGCAATGTCGATGACGTGAACAATGCCCATCAGGCCGGTGCTCAGTTTATGGTCGCCCCGATCACGGATAAGGAAGTTATTGCCCATTGTTCATCTATCAACATCCCTATATTCCCAGGGGCACTGACTCCTACTGAAATCTACCAAGCATGGGCTGGTGGCGCCCGGATGGTCAAGCTTTTTCCCGGAGGGACCTTCTCCCCCAGCTTCATCAAGGATGTCTTGGCCCCACTTGACCAAATCGAAATAATGCCCACTGGTGGAGTGACCTATGAAAACATGGAGGAGTTTTACCAAGCCGGCGCCAAGGCTTTCGGAATGGGAAACAACCTTTTTCATCCCGACCTTATCAAAAGGAAAGAATGGCAGCTCCTTCTCGACCATTTCGTCAAACACAAAAAATTAATAGAAAATCTACAAAATCAATTTTAACCGATGATTTTAATTATCAATGAACTACCCCGACGCCAAGCGATCGAGGTATCACAATAATGCTAATTGATTTGTATATGAAATTTTGTTTTTCTAATTTCCTTGATTCTTTTCGTAAGCCTAAATCACTTCTTCAATAGCACATTGACTAACTATTTCGATGTAAAATCCATTTGTCCAAAATTTCTCACCCCACAACTTAGCCTTGAGTTTGAGAAACCTCTTGAAAAATTCTTTTGCCATAATACTTTTCAACATCGTTATCATCTTTGAAACTGAATAACTCGGACCACTTTAAACTAAAAAATGAACAAGGTCCGGTTCGTGCCGTATCTCCACAAAATGCACATCATAGTGCTCCGAAAAATCCAAACAGATTTTCTTTAAACCTGACCTCTTTTATCACTGATTTCCTGTACTTCAATGAAAAAACCAGATGATATTACAATAGTGACTAATGATCTCCTATTTCTCAAAAGGATTAAACCATAAACAATAGCTTTATTGATAAGGCAATTGTTTTTCTTATATTAGTATCACCAAATAGCATAAAAACACCTCAAATTTATTGGGACCTATTCGGTGACCCTACTTTTCGAAATTGGTATAAATAATTAAAAATCAATCGATTGAAGATAAAGGTGATAATCCCGCCACTCCCCAATAAATTTTAGTTCTGACATTTTTTTGACCCTACTACGGTTGTACTGGTGAATTTCAAAATGAATAAAAAACTAATATTAATCATTGGTTAATATGGCTAAACTAAATTCAAAACATGGAATTCAACCTACAATCCTTTAAAGAAATGGCCAGGCAACTGGATGCCTTGAATAGAAAGATAGACCAGCTAGTGGATCAAACGCATTCTGAATATGGCAGCGAGGTCATGTCGATTGATGAGGCAGCCAAGTTTTTAAAGCTTACCAAATCGACCCTTTACAAAAAGACATCATTGAATGAAATTCCCTTTTGCAAAACAGGAAAAGTCATCGTCTTTTTCAAGAAAGATTTGGTAGAGTGGTTAAAAGACCATCGTGTCAAAGCATTGGGTAGTTTCATCCTCCAAAAATAAGTAGCACCAAAAATTTAAGCTGGTTCATATTCCCAGGTCAGGAATACGCTCGACAGCCTCACGTTTACGTTCATCGACTACCTTTGCATAAATTTGAGTGGTCTTGACGTTTCTGTGGTTAAGTAATTTTGATGCCGTATAGATATCCGTACCTAAGGACAATTGCAGCGTAGCAAAGGTATGTCTGAAACAATGAAAGGTAATTTTCTTTGTGATGCCTGCCCTCATTATCCAGTCCGATAGTTTACTATTGGTCCACATCGAATATTTCAGTCCATCAAAGATCCTTGACTCAGGGTCAATGATCAACGGCTTGATTATTTCGATGGCCTGTCTTGATATATTCAATGTTTGGGATCTATTGGTTTTAGCATGTCTGATGTTAATATAATAACCAGTAACCTGAGAAAAGTGGAACTGACTCCAGGTCAAATCAATTAGATCGCTCCACCTAAGTCCCGTAAGTGCTGAAAAAATGGAAGCCTCTCGAAGTTTGGGAACCTCACAAGGTGTCTTGTTGAGTTCCTCAAGGGTCAAATATTCCCTGACCGATTCTTCCTGTTTCAGTCCATCTACCTTTAATCGAAAGTTTTCGGTTAGGTAATCCCTTTTGTACGCCTCTTCCAAAACCAACATAAATTTCCCATAATAGGATGCCTTACTATTTGTGGACAATTTCCTGGTCCTGCTTTTTAGGCTGGTACAGTTGTTCAGATAATACTTATAATCCTCACAGAATGCCCGGTCAATGTCCCTGTTACTACAGGTACCGTTGGTATAAAGCTTGAAATATTTAAAGGCCGCTTGCCAGTTTGCATGGGTGCTGTCACTGGTCCATTTATTTCGCACCATCTTTTTAAAAAATTCCAAGAGGTCCATTTCTTCCAGGCCACTGTTGAGGAATTCAAAACGCTGTGCATGCACATCCAATTGACGGGATGCCTGAATGGCTTCTGCCTGCATCATTGTTTCCTTGTTATGTTGCCTTTCCAAAACATTCTTTGGCCTTTCGATCAAATACATTTTCAGGGATTCCCTCCTTGTCTTTTTAAGCGTTTTTGGGTTTTTTATAGGCGGGTAAAAGTCCAGGTATAGACTTACCTTGCCCTTACTGATCTTCCTTTTTCTGAGATGTACTTTCATTGCAATTATTATTGAAAATTAAGTCCAGATTTTTCCTGTAAATAATGGTTCTTCTACCCAGCTTTTTGGCTGGGACCACACCTGACTTTATCAATCTATAAAGCGACATTCTACTGATTCCAAGAAGTTTACAAGTATCATTTATACTAAGAAAACTCTTCTCTTCAAGCTTCTTTATTGGCAGCTGAGATTGTTTTATAGCTTCAATATTGGATTGTTGGATCTTTTCATCCTTTTTCCGTTTTTTATAGGCCTTTTTTGCACATATATCTCCACAATACTTGGTAACTGTAGTCTTGGCAGTAAACTCTCTTCCACACTGGTAGCATATTCGTTGAATTCTAATTTTCGAGCTCATATCCAAATTTTACTTTCGTAGTATTTTCCTGTATCTCATAATACAATTATGTATAATAATGTATTGGCATGTATCAGTATGTATCATAATCTCCCCCATTTTGTATAATGGGTCAATCACCTGATTATGCGGTACAAATACGCAATGAATACGATACAAAAGTATCAAAAAACCGGAAACAAAAACAAATAAAAAAAGATGTAATATTTAATTTTACACCCTTTTAATTTCGTATTTTAGTATTTATTTAGATTTATTTTCTGCATTTATTTACCGATACAGTATATATTAAATAGTTGAATACCTGGTATTTAATGCAATTAAAGTTGTACTATAGTTGTACAATGCCGCTTAATTTATTGTGAATAATCTCGTCTATAATTTCTCCTGTAATTTCGC
Source organism: Echinicola rosea (assembly GCF_005281475.1). Taxonomy (NCBI): domain Bacteria; kingdom Pseudomonadati; phylum Bacteroidota; class Cytophagia; order Cytophagales; family Cyclobacteriaceae; genus Echinicola; species Echinicola rosea. The sequence continues at coordinate 4,203,703 of NZ_CP040106.1, forward strand.
CCTTTTAAAAGTGACCTATTTTAGTAAGCCGAATTGTTGTTTACTACTACTTGGCTTTTTTTTATGCACTGCTTCTTTTATTTCTTGTCCTTGCTTCGATTTTCAAATAATTTGTCCGTATAAGAGTAGTGTATATTTTGTCCTGAAATCCCTTCATTCAGTTCCCTTATCTTCTGTTTTATATGTTCTTCTGTTTTTGTTTCGAAATCAAAGTCACTAAGAATTAGTAATTTGTTGTATTGTTCTTTAAGCCACTTGAATTTTTCAAAAACTTCTGGCTTTTCAAAACTTGAATCAAGTCCGTTAATGATAACTTTACGAACTTTACTTATTGGTTCGGTTAATAACTCAGGTGTCATTTCTGTCCAACTTTCGATTACTTGGTAGTAAATTAATTGATGAAAACCTACACAACCATCATCAAATCTATCTAAATACTGGTGGTATGGGTACCTGTTTCTCTTTCGTTCAAGCGGGTAGTTCAACTCTTTCAATAATTTGTCTGACAGTACGATCCTTGGATATTTAGCACTTCTTGTTTCGAGCATAAATGCGTCAATTAATCCTTGTCCGAATACTGTTCCATTGTCAATATGAATTATATTTCCAAGTGTCAGACCACCGCGAAATAAAATACCTTTTTCTAAAAGTACAGTTCCAATATAGGCTAGATTAACAATTAAAGTTGAAGCCATTTCATTTATGTTTTGGTCAACTTGAATTGAAACTACGATACTGTCAGAAAATGATGTGGTATTTGTTTTCCCACGCAGGTCAAAATTGCTTAAATCCTTATACTGCGCACTCTCTTCAATTTCTACAAATTTCAAGTCCCACTTCTCTGACTTTTCCCAATCTTTTAAATACTCAAGAACAGAATAAATTAACTCGATTTTCGAAGAGTCTATTTCAGATTGTTTTACTATTTCCTTAAATCCAAGAATATCGATAAATGCAATTAATCTGAGTTCATAGTTTAGTGGTGTATTTTTCAATTTGTTTCAGTTTTTCAGGGTGTTGTTTTAGCCTCATTATTGCTGATATGCACTGGGCTTTTCTCATATTCTAATACAGAGCTAAGTTCTTATTTTTATATGTGATTACTTCTTCAAAATCAACTACTTTTTTAAACAAGATTAATTCAAGTTTTAACATAAGATCTTTGATTAGTTTCAATAGTTCTGGCCGAAGTTTAATATTATGAATGGTTAGGTGAATTTCACTTTCTTTATTGTGTACCACTGTATTTCGTAGCTTATAAATTAGGGTTAGTAGTGCATTATAGGAAGCATTTATGTTGTTTGTATCAATGGTTTTAGATTCATTTGGATATAGCATGTCCTCAACCGTAGATTTCAAGGTAGCATTACTAGATAATTTACCCTTAAACCAATTACCTAAATCAGTTTCATTGGTTTTAAAAACAGTTTTGAAGTTTGATTTATCAAAGTCATCATATTTAGCCAAGCTGGTCATTTCTCTTAGAAAGAGATTTTGATTTGAACTATTGACTTGAATTTTCACTAAAAGAGTTCTGGTAATCAAGTACTCTATTACCTGATATAATTTCAAATACTTGACAAGTATATCATTTGCGTGATGATATTCATCTATTACATCATAAACTTCAAAAAATTGAGTAAAATCATTTGTTGATGAGTTGACTGATGATATTAAAGATAAGTCCATTCTATAATCATGAATTACATCTGAAGGAAAAAGTGTTTTATATCCTTTCAATAAATAAAGAAAATAGCTTTTTGAATAAAGTTTGACAAAATCTTTATTAGTTGAATTGAATACTGCAATAACAGTGTTTTTAGCTCCAGAGAGAACTTTACGAAAGAAAACGGAAAATTCTTCTTGAGTAATAGTACTGCTGCCATAATACAGAATGACCTCTCGTAATTTTCTCTCTATGGAATCCTTTTCAATTTGTGGTATTTTATATATGGAGTCGTTTTCAATATACTTGATTGGTATAATTGCACCGATTGGAGAAGATAGTACAAAGTTCCGAATCCGAAATTTTGTTTCTTTTTTTTTAGACAAGTACGATATCTCAACACTATTTAAAGATATATAAGTGGAAATGTTATCATTCAAATTGATTGAAACGTCTAGCGTTAAACCTTCAACACTGTTAATAATAGAAGTGACGACATTGTTTGCAGGTGCTTTAGTTCTAACATTATTAATTAATACGCTTAAAATGTCTGTTTCATAAGACAGTTCCAAGTCCGCATCAAAAACTTCCAATTTTACAGCTAGCCTTTTTAAAAAGTCTTTTGCACATTGTTCAATACTCATTATTTTTTCATTTCGTGATTAAACAATGACATCCAATTCGGGCTTCCCTTTTTAAGTTTATGAATCGTATAATTCATAATGACTGTACGTATAAGATTTCCAATATTTACAGATCTCCCACTGAGGCTGTCGTATTCAGCATTAAACTTTGCAAGATTTAATTCAGTGGGTAAGGTTGATTTTAACTCCTCAAAGGATTCAAGTATTTTATTTTCTATATCACCATCTTCATTAGATGAATTTAAATTTAGATGAACCCCAACACCCGCAAATATCCCATTCAACGTGGTATCTTTACCAAACCATGAGACTCCCTCTTTACCATACGTGCGGTTTATCTCAGTGTCTATAGCATACAACTTTTCAAGTAATTTTTTAATAAATTCACTATTGAAAATTATTTCAGTATACTGAAGTGAAATTCCTTCATCATTCTCATTAATTAGATCATAACGATATATTATGTCACTGCTTATTCTTTGGGGCTTAGCAAGAACTAATGACATTAGAGAAGTAATTATCGAAGAAAACAAATACTCACCCGGTTTTCTTTCCCCTCTTTTAATTGAGTTAAAATCTTGTTCTTTCTCTCGAACTACTCTTATGTCAGTGAGCTTACCATTTAAGGATTTCCATAAATTCAAAAATAAAATCTCAAACTGATGTTGTGTTGATACAGCCTTATGACCAGCATTTAGAACTAACATCTTCTTTACTAATTCAGGTTCAGAAAGATTAGACCAGATAGTAAAGTATAAAGTATAGGACGAATATTTTTCTTCAAAATCAATAACAGTTTTCCCTTCTGGAAAGTTAGATTTAAAGAATTTGGAATCAACAATTCCGTTTTCAAAGAACTGAGGATAGAATGATTTGATTCCTAAAATAGTATCCTTTAAGTTTTCGTATCTCTCTGTTTTAATTTTGGTATATATTTTCCAAAATGCCCAAAGTCTATAAGTTCGTTGGAGACCATCAAGAATATCTAATTTGTTGTCAGTCAGATTTACATGACTAGACTTCTCTATTTTTGAAAGAGGCTCATGGTAAGCAAGAGTGATATTTGGTAATGGTTCTCCAAGTTCGATTGTAAAAAGCAAGCCATCTAAATATCTGTTTTTTACAATTTTTCTTTGGACCTCAAAATTGAAATTGTCATCGACAAGAGATTCTACATATTCTAGCAGGTTAAGCTCAGCAAGTAGCCAATACTTTCCCTTGCCAAAATCTTTCTCTCTAAGTATTTTAAATTTCATTTATTCTTATTTCCTTCTTTTCTAATGCTTTACAACGTTCCGTGTATGGTGTCGTAGCATCCCGAAGGGTGCCATGGAACAGATTGTTAGGGCTTGTTCTTATTCAAGATATGATTTTGGAATCAATGCATTACCGTCATGGAATACTTCAACGATATTTATGTTTTTTAAACCAGACACCGTGTCAATAGGAATATGCTCTAAAACAATCATCTGAAAATTTCCATTATTACTCATTCTTGTACTTATAAATCTATCCAGTAACTCAAAAGCTTTTTTGATTTTGTAGTCATCGCTATCAGGGTCATCCGTCTTTCTCTTACCGTTCGTACCGTAATATGGCCTACTGGGCTGGTCTATGATTAGGAATGGAGCAACAAATGGTGACTGGTTTTGAAATATAACTTCATGCATTGCAAGTGAGAAAAACAAGTGAAGAAACATATGATTAGAACTGCTACCAACATTTTCTATGTAGGAGGTCTTTGGCTTCCGTAACAGCAATGTTTTGTTTTTATAGTCAAATACAGGTTGGTAGGTTGAGTAATTTGCTAGTGATTTATCGGACTCCAGTATGTACTCACTTATAATTTCTTCAGCCAACTTAATTGTTAACTCCCTTTTTTCTTCAGTATTTACAATTATCAACCGCTCTATTTCCTCTTCTAAAGCTTTAATTTCTTCATCATATGATGTTTTGACAGATGAAGAGTCTGTTGAAAATATTTCAAGTTTTGATTTCATTTGACCTAAGAAGAAATACTTTTCTTTTTCACTATTAAAGCTTCTATTGTCTTTAGGAAGTAGATCTAATTTAGATTTTATTATTTCGAGTTCTGATTCTAAATCCTTAACGTTATCGTTAACCTGTCTGTCAATAGGAGTATTTGTTCGATATGCCTGGCGAATAGTTGTTAAGTCCTTAGTGTAAGAAGTTACAAGCTGTTCAAAAATGGAGGTTTTTAAAATTTCAGAATCTTTTTCTCGTAGAAACTCAATCGGCTTAAGACTGTCACTGAGATTCTTAATAGAACTTTTGTACCTATTGTACTCAGAGGAAAATCTTTTTAGGTTTCGGATTTTTCTTTGCAGTGAATAAAAAGATGATTCCAATTTTTCTCTTTCTGAACCTGGTGTTGATTCGGCTTCAAATCCCTCAATTGCTTTATTGATCTCAACTATTACCTCATCAGTTTTAGCATTATCCCTTATAACGTTATATTCTTTGGCTTTTCGTAAAACTTCGACACGCTCTTGATTAAAGTCTGTAGCTTTTGATGTTGTCGCTTTGTTCTTTCTAATAAACTTGGCTAATTGTTTTTCTAGGTCGGCTTTTTTCTCGCTTTTAAGAATATTTTCAACGGTTTCTATACCTAGGGCAAGATCGAAGATGCGAGGAAGTGCCTCTTTATATCTAAGCTCATTTTGTTTGTCAAAAAACACACCTTCATCATTTTCAATAATATTACCAGATATCGTATTAAACATTAAAAAGTACCGAAGTGAAACCTTAGTGCCTGCCTTTATATAATTACTGCCAAAACTAATTGGGAATTTCGCGTCTCTATCTATGTTGAATTCAGTTTCTAAAATAGCTTTTATGGCGCTTGATGTGTTATTTGAATCTAATTTAGGTGGTATCTCACCGAAAGAAGAAAAATAATAATTGTCAGAAACTTTGCCTTCAATAAGTGCTTTGCGTGCTATAGTATAAGTTTTATCATTCACAGAAATGTTTATGCCGTACCACAAAACATTTTCGTTTATCATACTTTCTGAAATCCGAGACTTGCTTGAAAAGAAACAGTAATCTATAATTTCAAGAATCGCACTTTTTCCAGTATGGCTCCCACCTGTTATTATATTGACTTTGTTTGGTTCGAAATTAACCTCTCTGATTTTACCATTCTTGAGCCACAAGACGATTTTATTTATATGAAAATTCATAGTTGAACTCTTAAGTTTAAAAATAGGTTTTTATCGCTTCCTGAAAGTAATGCTGAAACATTATTGGAAGCTTGGAATATCTTTTTCGCTCTAGTCCCCATTTTTGTATCATATTCTAATGACTTTGTCTTTAATAGAACGCCTTCATCATGCCGCGCATAACCCATTTCAGTTAAGTATTGGATTGATGAAAATGAAAGAGTTAATGCATCATAATATCTAGCATTGAAGTTAGAAAAAAAGCTCGTTTTCTCAGATATTAATTTTTCAATACTTTGTACTTTAGTAGTCGTTCTAGCTAAGTAATACAAACTCTCAGTATGAGTGATTAAAGGCATTATTAAAGTTGCCTTAGCTATGGATAAATCATCGCTATTACTAAGTACTGCACCTATGGCTGTGACGCCCACGCCAATATTGTTATAGTCTACTTTCATTTTTTATGCTTTTCCCAGTCATTTCTCCAACCAATTACTGGTTCGTCTGAGAGTGAATAAAACTTCCCGTTACATAAATCAACTTCAAGATCTTGCCCCGCCAGTTTAAGTTTTTCTTTTAAGACAGTTCGAAGAACTTCAATACCCTTCTTATTGTACTCTTCTTCTGCAATGTTTCCGACATGCTGCATGCGAAATTCAGTATCCCATAAATTGATAGCATTGCTTTTAAAACGCTCCAATTCTAAATCTGTCACATTGCCTTCGAGCTTCCAATCATTAAGATTGGTCAAGAGTTTAAGTTTATATGTAGTTAACTTGATTATGTGTTCAAAGTCACCACTTTGTACAAAACCAACTTCCAATAATTGTTTTATGAAAACCTGTTTTTCCAAATTGTCAGGAAGTACTCCTTTGTATTCTTGAATATCCAAAAATCCATTTCGATACATGTCGAATAGTCGTCTATATCTCTTATACAATTCATTAAACGTAATTTCAATTTTAACACCCTCTTTAACTTTTAGGAAGTTGTCTGATCTGAGGCTTGAATCTATAGTTTTAAATGCTTTGTCAATTTTTTCTTGAGGAATCATTTTCCCCTTTATAGCATCTTTACATTTGATAATGATATCATCATCATCTAAATGGAAAAAAGTGTTCAGTAAAAATTGTTTTAAAACGCGTTGGTCCAGATCTAATACATCTTTGATGTAACCTTTTAAACCTGGGTTGTTAGTGCTTTTTTCCAAAGATTGGAAATAGGTACGGACATTATTTTCATTCTTTGTTCCACTTTGAAGTTGATTAATTATGGTAACAACATTATTTGATTTATTAGAAGATTTATTACTTGCTAAAACAAAGCTTGTCTTTTCAATTAAGTTAAGCTGAGCTTGTGTTGTACCTCTGCCATCTTTTGTATCACTTATAACTTTCGACCAGTTAGAGAATGTTTTCCACATGTCTAAATCTGAAGTAGTCAGATTTGTCGAAGACCCTTTAGTATTTTTCTTAATGGTGTGCTTTAACTGATATAGGATTTGATGATTATTACCCAATTCAGTGTGCACATCATCTTTAACTTCCAATCCAACAGATTCATTCGGCTGTAGCAATAAAACCCTCCACAGGAAGAAATAATATTGGTAATCAAAACCAATTGATTTTGATTCTGCAGCAGTTTTTTCGGTATGTGATTTATTGTTACTCATAGTACTTCATTGGTGCAGATCGGTGTTTTTTGAATGAGCCCTAACTAGTTTATAGATACACCCAAAGTATACATGTTTTTCACCACTTGATATATATGTGCACGTCTAGTCGTGTTTATTTACGTTCAATGATCATCAAGGAAACATTTGATTTTTTGTATGTTCTTTGACGCTTATACATATTGACCTCGGTAGTCCGATTTCTTTTTGTGGCTTAACGACTTCCTATTAAAACAAGGATTGGTCCTTCCCTCAATTGATTGAGTCATAAGGAAAGGCCTGAGCGTATAAGTGACAACTGCCTTATTTTTTTCGGAAGACCGCTTGGTTGTGATAGTATATCGGAATTTAGCTTTTTCCAGGAAAGGGGATTTGACAGGTTTTCTAATTGAAAAATACCTTTGATCTACTGGTGTTTTCTTACTCCACCGAGCAGCTGTCGAATGATACTGGATATAGATATAGGGAGGAGCAGAATGAAAATACCTTTCCCAAAAAGCATCATGGCGATGCCAAAACGGTTTTTTAGCAATAGAGAGTAGTAGCATATTCAAAAACTTAAAAGTTAATGATGCATTAAATTAGAATTTTTTTTCGATTTAAAAAATTAGTTGGATGGCAGTCTTTGAGCGGTTGTAGGTTATTTTATACCAAAAACAGGGTTACATTGGCTTGTTATTGCGTATAAAGTACTTGGTTTAATAGTCCCCCCAGTAGGGTAAGAATTAAGTTGTGACTACTGAATATTGATTATTAGATTAACCTCTTGTGCTAGTTAAAGATTCAGGAAGAACTAATTCATTACGTGTCTTTTGTGCTGCCTCTATTTTCTTGTCCAGCTGGACCAATTTGGCGTGGACTGCTTTTAAGTCAATCTACTCTTCTTCTTCAGCCGTACTTACATATCTGGAAATATTAAGATTGTAGCCCTTTTGCTCAATCTCCTCTTTTCAAATTCAGGAAAGCGTATCTCCGGCATCAGTTTTGTTTTCCACAGAATTAATCAAGCTATCACTCATCTTCTTTATTCAGTTTGTTCTGGGCGATTTCCATGGCCCTGTGCAGCTTTTGCTCCAGGACTTTCATCGGTGGCAGGTGCACCAGGTATTCGGCCACTTTGATATTTCCTTTGTCCAGTTGCAGCAGCTCGATATGTTCCTGATTTTTGGAGGCACAGAGGATCAGGCCTATCGGTGGGTTTTCCCCTTCTACCGTTTCATGTTTTTCCAGCCAGCGAAGGTACAGCTCCATTTGTCCTTTGTACTCTGCCTTGAAGTGGCCTAGTTTTAGATCAATGGCCACAAGGCTTTTTAGCCTGCGATGGTAAAAGAGCAGGTCGATATAATAATCCACTTGATCTATTCCGATTCTCTTTTGCCGAGCCAAAAACGCAAAATCAGAGCCCAGTTCTCCGATGAATTTTTGGAGTTCATTCAGAATTGAATCTTCCAGGTCTTTTTCGGAGTAAGTGTCACTCAATCCCAAAAAATCCAGAAAATACGGATCTCTGAATATCAAATCCGGATTGACGGAATCCTGATTTTTTAATTCCCCTAAGGTGGTTTTGATGGTTTCTTCCGGTTTCTTGCTGATTGCCGTGCGTTCATACAGCATGGAGTCGATCTTCTCCTGAAGGCTGCGCACGCTCCATTTTTCCAGTTTGCAGATTTCTACATAAAACATGCGCTTTACCTCGCTGTCCATAGGAATGATCAGCCGGATGTGTGACCAGGTCAATTGTGAACACAGTGTGTGCACAATTTCTGCGTCTGGAAAAGCCTCGGCAAAACGCAGGCAATAATGAATCTGACGCTTGCTCCATCCCTTTCCGTACTCTTGTTCTAGCTGTACGGACAATGAGTTGATGATTTCTTTCCCGTATTCCGCCCGTTGATGATGCAGGACTTCTTCATGAAGTCGCTTGCCTACCTTCCAGTAAAGCAGACTTATTGCTGCATTTACGGTGTGAGCTACTTGCCTACGGCTTTGATCGATCAGCTGCTTGATCTCCCCAAATAGCGGATCGGTACTGCCTTGGCTATTCGATACTTCGTTACTTTTTCTCATAAGCTGCTAGTCCTGATATTTCACGGCTTTCGGCCAGTTTTTTTATTGGGGTACCAAGTCATTCATCAATATTGCCTTCCTGCATCTTTGTCCTTGTCCATCCGTATGCATACTGAAGAATACAGTCTGAAATCTTTATCATAACGGCCAATACCTTAATTCGCAATAAATCTGTGATATTATCCCATTCCCAGCGTCAATTCGTTCAATATGGTATTCATGTTCAACCTTTCCGCCCACCAAAAGAGCTATTGATATTAGTACTTTTTATAACTCTATCGTCTATATCAAACTAAGATTTGGGCACCAGATCTATAGTGAACGAATCATATTCTTTGCCATCATTAATGCTGATCAAAATTTTTTCAGGTGATTTTGTGCCTAATGTTATTCCATAATTGACCCCTTCAAGGTTATGTTGGTACCATTTCCCTGGATTGGCAATCATATTATAATCAACCGAACCATTATCGGTTATCACAGTAATTTTGCTCTTATCTTTGTAAAACCAGATCTCTTGGGCGAAATCCCTTCCACCAACTTGAATATACTTTTCGCATCCTTCTATACCTGAGAATCCAGACAAATATTCACTTTTCTTCTGTGATTCAATTTGATTTGCCATCTCTTCGCTCTCCTGCTTTATTCTATGAAGAGCTATTATTTTTCTTTTATCGTTATCTAGTTTTTTGATAATTACTTCACACGTGATTGCTCTAACTCTCCAGTCCGAAGCACTTTGAGGTATTCCCGATTGTTTATCCAGTTTTTTAATAAAATCATCATAGTACTGCCTATTGATGATTCTGTTGATAAATCTAAACATAGTTGAGGTATATAATATCTATTTACCTATTAATGCGTAGGGCAGAGTCTAATGACTCAACAGTTTTCCAAATACTGCCTCCAATTTTTCTTTCGCTTCTATTAATTTTTAACACTTTCGTTTCATTGGGAGACTATTTATTTCTTTTTTGATAGCATTTAGCTATTTCATATTGTATACCTCTTCACCCAATACCATCATATCTTTGTAGGCTGGTCTTAAAAATGGTATTTTATAACTATACTTGCCTTTTATCCTGATTCTTAAATCTTTATAAGAATTCGCTTTTTCTAATATTTCTTTTTCAATAATAAAGTTTCCAGCTTCAGCTATAGTCCCCCCTGAAAAGACATCCCTATTTGCATTTAAATCATACTCATAAACTTCTCCATCTGGTGTCATGAACTGAATCACCTCCATAAATCTCCAGTTATCACTTGAACAATTTATTATACCCACTAGAAATCTTTTTTCTTGTGTTATAATCGCTTTAAAATTTAAGTGAAACCAAGTATCATCAATCTCAATTCCAGGTAAATAAGATTCCACTCTTAATACTGAATACTTATCAAATTCATTGTACTCTTCTTGTATTTCATAGGAGGTATTCCTAATTAATATTTCTGGTGGTGAAGGTAAATACTTTAATGATTCATTTTTTAATCTTATAACGTCAACAAAGGTATTGCCATCCCAAAAATAGTAATTCTCATTATCTATTTTCTTTCTCGAATAATAGGGTTCACCTAGTACACTTTTTAAATCCTCCTCAAATTCTAAATATTGCGAAAAAGCCTTTTTCTCATTTGCAAATTCCAAGGCTATATACTGCATTTCTTCTTTATCATGGTCAAAACTTATTCTAATTTTATTAAATACTTTTCCTTTAACTTTACTTTCATATTCGGTAATTGTGTCACCAAGAATGTTTATATATGTTTTAATTTCATCCTTTTCAACCTTGTATATAGATGGGTCGAGATTGAGTGAATTAAATATTTTATCAAAATCCTGGGCAAAGGATAGCTTTGTAAATAAAAAGAAAGCAATAGTTATAGATAGTAATTTCATAAAATTATATTTTTTTTAATACTCAAAAATAGAAAATAATGTGCTATTAACAGAATTTAGTTAATGCTGACTAATTCAAAAACCATAGCATCTTATAATGCCGAGATTATCAACTCACGATATATTTTGTTCTTTTGATAGCAATTTTGGGATTGTAGTTATGATTGGAGCTTTTCCCACGCTTGTACTGGGGCGTTCCTTTGCCCAGTGTACCCCTATTCGAAGCAAATGAATTATAACGGAACTAATAATTAGATAAGATTTTTTCTTTTTTAAATATAAATCGATACTGATCTTTGGTGAAACGGGAAATATATACTGTGCTCTTGATTAATTTTAACGTACAGAGGGTATTCGGTTTTCCTATACTGGTAAGTGTTATAAGGGAAACGAACATATTGGCCATGACACCCTCAATAAGGTAGCATTTCTGATTTGAAAAAATTAATTTGTGCAGAAATATAGGGATAAGTGTGCGGCCCTCCTGAGTGGTTCAGGTACATACAAAAAAAGAATGACCCGCCGGCAAGCTATGACCATTCTTTTTTTGCATCGTATGCAACATTTTAAAGAAGAATATGATAATTAAAATTATCTTGGTTCTTACAGTCGCTCGATTGACATTGAGCATTTGGAAGAACCTACTCGAGCTGGATAAACTCCGGTGTCCTATGTTTTGGCCTAACTCTCTGTAAGAGTAGTCCATTTTGACTTCTCACTCGAGAAGGTAGTAATTAGTACCCCTTGCTATTCACAGTAGTAAGGGTTTTTTTCTAAGTTATTAGTCCAATAACTTAGACGATCAAATGTAGCGGTTAAACCAATAATATGCAACTCATTCGTATATAAATCAATCCAACAGGAATGTTTGCCTTAGCTATTATTCTGGTGGGACTTTCCCTACGGGCTCAGGCTGCCACTACTCCCAGCGCTTTTCCTTTATCCATTATTACCTTGGTTAAATAAAAACCCCTCATTCAAAGCCTGCATAATATTTTTATGAAAAAATTCATTCTCCCTAGCAGTGGATATTATAAAATTATCCGTCCTATTATCTTCATGATCAAATATAAATTGGTAATCCCCATACCCGTTTGTACAGCTATCAAGAACCGATTTTATTTTATCCCGGATAATTTTTGCCTCTTCAATTTCCTCTGGTGTATAAAGCCTGATACCATATGGATTTCCATTCCTTCTATCTGTGTGGGCTAATTTCCTGTCTCTTTTTTCCTTTGCCATTTCATAAAATTTCCCCGCTCGTATTTCCGCCAGTATTTTTTTATTTTCCTCATATCGACCATTAAAATCCCTCCCAACGCTTTTACTGGCTGTTCTGTTTAGCTTCGATAAACTAGCAAAGTTCGTGTCTTCATGGTTTTCCCATTTTTTTCCTTTGGTTTCCTTTGTATCCGGCTCTAATAATTTCATTAGTTCCATCGTCATCATATAGGTAAGGGAGATCATATAAAATTGAAATGGTCGCATGGAAATTATATCTCTTTCCTTTTCAGGCCTTGATTTATATAGGTATCCTATTTCAGTTAGGGAGGTTGAATATAGATAACAGCTCATTTGAACGTATTCAAAGTTTTCTATTTGCTCACTCATCTTGGTTTATTTTGTTCCTCTATGAAGATAATATTTTTTATTCTCCACGCCTTATCATTCAACCCATATATCTTTTAACTTTCTTGAACAATTTCCGTAGATTAGATAAATCCTTTTCTAAAAACCCAATTTCAATTAAAAAATGAAACATCTAGTGCGTCAAGAAATTCAAATTCTCCATTCCAGAAGTGATAAAATAGATGATAATAGAGAAATACTTCAAGCCTTTGACGATGATGCAGATCTTTTGGAGTGTGCTTTGAAATTTGAGGATGAAAATGTACATTTTCATTACAGCGAGTGTGGTAATTTTTTATCAGTTGAAAATTCCCCTCGATTTTATTTTTTTATGCAACAAACATAAAGATAGCTTTAGTATTTTTTGATAGTATTTCTGACAGCTGCTAGAATTACCAATTAAATGAAGAAAATAACCGATTTTTAATTCAATTTGAAATTTGCCTTGCTGTATAAATTAGGCCTAAATTATCTCTTACCTCAAGTTTGCCATCTTTTAGAATAATCCATTTGTCAAAAGAGCTAGATTCTTTTGTACTGAATACACTATTACCATTCTTTTCTTGATAATTCATCTCAGATTTGAATGAAGAGTTGTCCATAAATATCTCTTCTTTATAGTACTTCCCATTTTCTTTGGAGAGAATCAGCTTTCCTCCTCCATATTCCGTTGGTGTTTTCCAAATACCAATTTTATTACTTTCTTTTGGTTTGGATTTAGCCTTTTCAATCGGATTATTTTGTCTTGATTATTTTTCGTAATTCTTGCCGTTGATTTTTGGCATTCAACCAAGTTGCGCATGAATTCAGATTTCTCTTTATCAAGTTTTCTGTTTTGCTCTCTTAACGATTTAATTTCTTCCTCCAAACTCCTGATTTTTGACAGCAAAGGCGCCTCTTTGTCGGTGCAGGAAAAGCAGAAAATTAAAATAGTAGAAAGAAGTAGTAAGTGTTTCATTTTTCAACAAATAAATTTACAATATTTAAAAATAACATATTTAGCGGCATTATCAGATTATAAGCGAATTTGAGCAACTATTTATCTGATATTCTATTTCTAAACAAACTGGATAACTGGGATTTTTTCAATTTTCATAGTAATTTAGTCATCTAGTGAGCAGCCGACTGCTCTTTTACCCAATATTTTGGCGATATGTGCAGCTTTCACGGCTCTTTCCTCACATATATCCTTCCGATCCTATTCTCTCTGATTTAGCTCCTTGTTAATGCTAGGTGGTGTACTTAAATCCTGGACTGGTGCACTTAAATTCTGAGGTAGTGTACTTAAATCTCGAGCTGGTGCACTTAATTTTGAGCCTGCAACATAATAAGTTCCTTTACCTTTTGCTTCAGCTCCAATAGTTCATAATTTTTTAATGACTTCAGCTCCATACTTGCTTTCAATGTATGGCAATCCACCATATGCCCCGTAATTGTCTAATAGATCCTACCTCTCTCACAAAGATTAAAGCTTGATTTGACTGTCGTTCAATAGTGGTTTTTCAAATTAAGTCAATCAATCCACATCGTGTTGATCGAGAAAATGATGAAGCAGTAAACTATTCAAAAATTGGTTACTCCGCCCGTTTAGATAGGCAATTCTAGCAGCTCTTTGAATTCTATCGATATTTTTAAATCTGAAGGAAGGGACCTTCGGATGGAGGGTCTATGACTTGAAAAACAAAAATATCACTCTTCTTTCTATTTCTCCGACAACTCCTTTAATTCCAGATAACAAGATCTAGCCAATGGACGAAGTTCTTGGCCTAAAAATGTGATGGAAAAATCTGTGCTTTGATGCATAAACTTCATATAGATTTCGCAGAATTTGGTGGATAGTTGGTCATCTCTTATGCCCATCAATTTTTCAATAAGTTCTAGAATTCCCAAATAATGGGCATCTCCATCTCCAAGTTCCAACGTTCTTAGACCATATAGGAGCTGGCAGTGTTTGAGATCTTGGAGGATGAGTTCTTCTATTAGTTCTTCGGTGGATATCATTGGAATAGTTTAATATGGTTATTAGACTTACGATAATAGACAACTGTAGATAATGATCTAAAACTGCTCAAAAATAGGCTGTAGGCTTTTCTCGTGATGTGCTTTACACAGTTTGTGAATGCATTCGGCTCGATGGAAAAGTTTGGTGGCAATCTCTTCCTTTACGACAAACGTAATCTGATAACGGGCTTTGCAATAGGCATCTTCGAGGGTTTTGAGTAGTTTTACTTCATCAGGGCTGTCTTGGGGAAATACTGTGGCAAGCTCAGGAATGTATTTCCAACATTGTCGGATCAGCACCCTGATTTCATGGGTCTTCTTTACATAGTTCTCCCAACAGTGTACCAATGACCTAAGCCAAAGTTCCAGCGCTTGATGGATAAAATAGACCGATAGGGTCCAATCTTTCTTTTTTCGTTCGATCTGTACATGTTCCCAAAAGGCATTCCCTATCTCCCATCCCGCCAAAATTCGCTCTCGGGCTTCACCAAGGGCTCTAGCTTTGACTTCCTTTTCCATTATTGGCAGTTCCATACTTCCGTCTTTTTGATAGATCAACCTATCCTCGTTTAGGTAATAATGGAAAAATAGGTTTCCATCCATCAATTCCTGCTTAAGATATGAACGGTTGATGGGATGAATACACAACTCATCTTTTCCCAATGCCAAGAAGCCCAACAGTCCTTTGTAGGTCTCCATGGTCTGGGAATTAACACTGGGCAACAGGACATAAACCTCTTTCCGATTAATTTCTTCGCTCTCATCTAGTGCCGGCAAATCGAATAGGTATATACGATCAGGGCCCAAAATGATTTTTATAGCAATCACCAAGTGCACAAAGTATTCATCCAAATCTTGGGAATATACTGTATTTGCGTGTCCGGCCCCTTTTTCATCCGTGATTACCCTTTCTTCTAAAAATGTACACAAGCTTTCATAAAAATCCACCATATCCTTATCCTCCTGTTTATCAGCTGATCTGTACGGTGAAGTGGTCCAGTGCTTGAAAAGCTCCCAGAGTTTTGCTTTACTGGCTTCCAAGTTGGTAGGGCTTGAAAATAATTCTTTTGTAGCTGTCATAAAAGTAGGTTTTGTTTAATACAAGCGTGTAGCAGATCTATTGATTCCGTCACTATGTTAGTGGTCCAACAACTAGGGAAATGTGTTTTTTCCATATCCTTAAGATCTAGTCTTTCGTACTTCTACCCTATTCTATTCAGAATAATTTATTCTATGATTTATAATCAGTTGCAATCACCAACTTAATTATCAGTCAATTGCAATCACAAAAAATGAGCTCACGATGTGCCACTACCGAACTACCTCATTTTAATATTGCTCCTATCATACTTTGGAAAGCAAGATTTCTCATAAGCCATTTTCGTGTTTTTAGGCTATTATCTTCATACCATGTGATTCTTACTTTTCCCCTTTCCAATATCCCCCATTTTCCTTAACTTGTGTTTTAGTTTTTTAGCAACCAAGCCATATGACAAATACATCTTCACGAAATATCCATCAGGGACGAAATATCAAACGCTTTAGAGAAATGCTGGGCATCAAACAAGATGCTTTGGCCCACGAACTGGGAGAAGACTGGTCCCAAAAGAAAATCAGTCTACTAGAACAAAAAGAGGACATTGAAGAAAGTATTCTAAAGCAGGTAGCAGAAATCCTTCATATTCCGGTAGAGGCCATTCAGAATTTTGATGAAGAACAGGCGGTGAATATTATTTCTAATACTTTTACCTGTACTGATTTTAAAGGAAATGCCTCTGTAATGAATTTTCACCCAGTTTTTGATCCTGTTGAAAAAATCATGCAAATTCATGAAGAGAAAATAGCCCTTTATGAAAGGATGCTGAAAGAAAAGAATGAGATGATGGCAAGATTGGAGAGATTGATTCAAATTGGAAAAGGAGGAAGTACTGCTTAAAAAAAATTCGGAGGAAAATAGGTAAAACCCTTTGGACGCGATTCTATTTCAAAATGTGTTGGTTATCTAACCTATTGATTGGAGTTAATCATCAAAAGAAACAAATACACCTCTTGCGTTCAAATAGAGAAAAATTGAAATAATTAACTATACCTAACCGTCTTATTTTTTGTTTTTCTTTCTTTAATAAAATCCTCCCTATCAATAATAAAGGATAATGTAAATGAATAAAGAATTACTATAATAATTAATAGGTATAAAGTCTTTTTATGGTTTTCCTTTCTTTTATTTAACATTAGTTTGACAATAAAAAGAATGGCTAAGATAGAAATAAGTCCTTCCACATTGTAATAGTAAAATTTTGCCGTTTCTAAAATGAAAAACTGCCAGAAATATATAACCATTACAAGACCAGCCAGATAATAAAAGTATTCGGAAAATAAATCAAATAGCTTTTTCATGTTTATTTCGTTGTATGTATTTAAAAATAAACCAATTAATTCAAAATTTCGGGGAAATTTGACGGGTTTTCTTGAGTTGCAATCAATACGATAATTAAATTTTATGACCAAAAACCGCTCTAATATTTTTTAAATTCTCAGACATTTCAATTTCTTCCACTCCTTTACACAAAATACTTTTCATTTTAGCATAATCAATCTCCGAAGCCACCGGATCTGTCCAACCAAATATTCTCTTAAGATTTTTACAGAAGCCGTCCTCATCCGGATCCATTACGGGAAAAGCATAATTCAGAACAGGTTTGGTAATCGCATCATAGGTGAGTTTTGTGGAAGGAAACCTTACTCCATCATATTTCATAGTTTCCTTTCCACCATATTTCTTGATTTTCTTTATATAACTCATTAACATCTGAGGGACGATATACTCCGGATTATAAGGGTGGTTATGGGGAGGCGCAGTTTTAAAAAGACAGGATCTTGTAAAAGGAAGAAAAGCTAGAAATCTTAAAGCGGAAAAATAATCGCCATCATGATTTAATCTCCAAATTACGAACTCTGGAAAATCAATTGTAATTACTTTGAACGAATCACGACTTCTGAACTTAGAAATATAATATTCTGAAATAGTATCCCCATTGAAAGTCTCTTCTTCGCAAAGCTCAATAGATTCTCCCAAATACAAAGCAGGAGTTCCAGAAATGCTAAACCTATAGTTTCTGCACTTGCGCCTTTCAAAATACTTGATATGGAATAAATCTTCCTTTGTGAAGGGGAGACGCTTACCATCTTTGCAATTAGAACGTCTAATGCGGAAAAAGTCTTTTTGATCAAGAGGTAAAAACGAATCAAAAGACAAATTCCTATTATTTGATGATTTCATTAGCTCATTGAAATTACCAATAGCCGTTTCATCATCGTCATCTAATTTGCTCTGGATTACTTTGTAGGTCAAATCATGAGTTTTTTTAAAGGTGGTTTTCACTTCGTTTTTATCCGACTTGAACCAATCAAATTCGGTTTCGCAAAAACTTTGAATCTCCTCAATAGTTCTTTGGTACACAGATAAAAAATCATCGTTTTCCGACTTAAACGGAAATGGGAATTTCTTTCTGAATTTTTCTAAATCATTGATAAAGCATTGTGTTTTAGTATGCATTGTTTGGATATTAGTTTATTCAAGGGTAAAAGTAGCAAATTAATATATCCCATTTAATTCTAAAACATCCCCCTACAGAATACTTTATCTCATAATCAGACACGATCTTAAATGGCATAACATAAATTGTACTGCCATGAAAAAGAAAAAATCTAAAGTGATCGTAGTGGACATATACGAAAAATACACTGAGATCGGAAACATGTATTCTTCACGCTGGAGAAAATTAGACCTTTTTATCCCCAGTAACTTTCGGTTATTATGTGCCATTCTAAAAGTAAAGCCGGAAGATATCTTAATGGATTTTATGTGGATGCTTTGCTATGGAAATAAGGATGCTACTGACAATCAAATCAAATCTGCTCAGAAGTTTTTTATAGCAGGCCGCTTTGGCCAGCCCTCCTACTCCAAGAAGGAGATCAAGCAAATGTTTAGAGAGCTAAAAGCTGTCAGGACAATCTATGACACCACAGAGAAAATGAATATTGAAAACAAAGAGTTGTTTTGGAAAAGTAACCATATGTACACCGAATTCTGGTATAAACGATGGTTTGAGAAAAACACCAGGAAAGAGGATCATTCCGTTTTGGAGAAATTCTAAGCTGCAGTTCAGGGTCTGAACTTTCGTGGATATCAGGCGGATTGTTAGGTTTTATGCCTAAGTTATATGGCCTTATCAGGGAGCTTAAACGAAGGTAGAGTTTACACTGGTTATTAAAACAAGGGTAAAAAATCATCAAATTCACCCCCGTTCATTATGTCACCTAATTGTTCTAAAATCACTGCTTTAAATACTCCTACCCTTTTTCCGCTTCTTCTTTTTCTTTCGAGGAATTGGATCTACCTCCCCAGAATTAGGAACAGGCCTAAGCAACAGGTCAAGAATATCAATGGCACCGCCAACAACTTGATGACCAAGGTCAATTTCTTTTCGATTTTTTGTTGTAATTCCCCCTGATGTTGAAGTTCCTTTTTTACCAATTCCAGTTTGGAATTCATTTTGACCCCACATTGATAATTGGTCTCGATCTGATCGTTCTGTCTGTCCAGCTTTCTGCTGATGTGCAGGAGACTGTCCTGGATCTTGGGAATGTACCCCATGAACTCGAGTTGTTTTTTGACCATTTCCTGATAGTCCTCCTGGGTATTTTGATGTTGTTCTTGCGTTTGCCTGGCCAATTGCTTGGCGATCTCTAGTTTGCTCATAGTGTAAAGTATTTGCGATGTTCTTCCATTTGAATTGGTTGCCCAAAGATTGCCCCTTGGCCTTAAAGCCTTCATAGCAGTAGGCCACGCCTGACACCCTGCCGGTACTGGCCTGGTTGAACAGTAGATTAGCCCCTGCTGCCTCAACTTGTTGGATAAAGTCTGTCATGGTATTGGTCTGCTTTAAGGCCTCTCCCACTATTTGCTGGAGCACCATTTTCTTGGATGGTTTTCCGGTTCTCATCACCATTTCGATTTCATCCTTATTGGGCGCCTTGACCTTAGCTTCCTTGCTGCTCTTAACTTGTTGCAGACCATATTTCTTTTCCAGTTTTCTCACCAAGCTTTCGCTCTTTCGGTAGTTGTTGCTATCGGAGACCACTGTTCCATCAAACCGGTTTCTCAATGCCAGCAAGTGGCAATGGGGGTGTTCGGCATCATGATGCCTGAAAATGAAATAGGCATTGTCATCGAAGCCCATGCCTTTCAGGTATGCATTGGCTATGGACAGCATTTTTTTATTTGATATTTTTTCCTCCTTGCCAAAGCTTAGGCTGACGTGGTAGGTATTCCGCTTAAGCCGTGGATTCATGCTTTTCATCAACTCTACTTCTTTCTGTACCATTTCCCTGTCCAAGCTGCTAAAGTTTGTTTCCAGAACTTCTGCACGCTTTACTTCATCACTGGTCACCATCTTTTTGAGATTATAATCCAATGCTCCCATAAAGTTTTTTCCGATGGACTGTTTAGCGATCATGGAGCAGCAGTTTGATGATTTGATCCAATTTTGCGGAAAGGGCATCAATCGCCCTCGCCCTGTCTGCGGACACTTCAAATTTTGAATTGAGGTGTTTTGCAATCTGGTTTATATTATTGCCGATCCTTTTGAGCTCCATATAGGTCTGCCTGTCCAGTTTGGCAACCTTTGCCTTGGGCAACCTGTTTTTGAACACGCAGGACCTGACCACGTCAGCGGCCGGCATCGCTGCCACTTCGCATAGACTTCCCAGCAGTCTGAGCTCTTCTTCGGTCATGCGGAAAGTAAACTTTATATTCCTCTTCTGATCTTCGGGTTTCTTTGGTCTTCCCATGAGTGAAATGAACGGAGTGAATTTCAACCTGAGCGTAGCGAAGCAAGCCGTTTTGGTAAGACCAAAACATGGCTTGCTTCGCTACGATTTATAAAACGTTGCTACCTTCGCACCCCAACGCTTTTTGACTTTCGGTGGTAATCGTTTAGATCCTTATGTCCCAAATATTTACCTGATTGATCAGTGCATTGGCTGAAGTCTTTCAGCAATCTTTTTGTCCACGCCTTGCCCTGTATATCATTGTCCAGGTAAAGATTTACCTGCGGAAATTCTCCCAAAATCTTTCTTGCCGCATCCATGTTGGACAGGGAATTCAGCACCAGAAAGTCATCGGGTTCGACATCTTTTTGCTTTCGTTCATAGAAACTGAGCAGGTCAAAAATCCCTTCGAACATATGGAGGGTTTTGCCTTCCCCTGGATAGTAACTAATGCCCTGCGCACTGCTGCCTTTCCAATAGGCATTCCGTATGGCCCAGCCGTTCTCGTTCTTGTTTCCGATCCCGAAATATTTTTTGTCCCCTATGGAATAATACACTTCCATGCAAAACCTGGATGCCGTCTCGGCGCTGACCTTCCGGTGGAGAAGGTAATCCATTAAGGCCGGGTTGCTTCCAATGGCTTTGACCGATCGGATTACTATTTTATGCTCACGCTCCTTTTCCATGGATACCTGTGGGTGAAAAGAAAAAGAATTACCAGTAATATCTTCGATGTAATGAAGGGCATCGGAAACGGACAAGCCTGGTTTCAATTTCATGACCAGGTCAAGGACCTTTCCCCCATAATTGTTGTCCCCAAAATCAATCCATAGGTTCTTGGAGGCACTGACCTTAAAGGAAGGTGTATTTTCTTTCCTGTATGGGGAATGATAGAAATAACTATCCCCGGAAACCTTGGAGGGCCTGATGCCAAGCTTTTCAAGAAAGGCAATAATGGACAGCTCGCTTGCTTGTTTGATGTTCATGGTAAGGTTGTTAAATGGTGAAAATGTAAAATATGCCTACTACAACTACTACATACTACAAATCGCTCCCTAATGATAATATGAAGGTGTTTTCAGGGAAGTTTGTGGTGTAGTACCCTTTTTTCTGGTGCTACTACAGGCTACTACAAGTAGCTGTGTAGTAAGCTGTAGTAGTTTTCTCTTTCAACCACCTACTACACTTAAACCACTGTATATCTAACGGTTATAACCTTTGTAGTAGGTAGTACCCTGATTTTCTATTTTGACATAATATCCCTTTCTGGGGTAGGCAGAGGAATGGTGGCCACGCTTGGAGCACTGCTCAAAGCCCAATCTTTTAAGCGCCTTTCCGACCTCCTGTATGCTGATCCTGACCTTTCCATCTTCAAGACCGGTCAACATGGTCACAATATCCGATGCGGTCATAAAGGGATCTTCCTTGGTTCCCGGCAAAAGGTATTTCTGGACCAGCTCAAACTCCACGGTGAGGGAACTGAAAAAGACATTGGCCCTTTCATTCTCCTCGATCTCCTCCCTGGTCATTTCAAACCGGTAATCGGAATAGAGGAGCTGATAGGCCTGGGACCAGACAATGTTGATATCAATGTCCTTTTTGTAGTCCCAGTCAATTCCTTTGAGGGGGAAGCAGAGCCAGCGGACACTCCCTGTCTCATCGGTCAGGAATTCGGCCTTGTTGGTACTGCCCCATATGGATGCCCTTCTCGGTTCCATCTTGGCTTTACGGTCATAGGGGTGGCGAACTTTCACGGTTGACTTGCTCATCAGGGTTTTCTGGGCATTGATCTCTGCCCGGGAAAGGGTGGAGAGTTCATCCTGGATAATCCCGAAGTTCTGGCAAAGGGCAATTAAACTGTCCTTGTCCACTGAGATATTCTCAGCATAATACTCCCTTAGTTCAGGAGGAACCAAAAAGCGTGTTAGCGTGGTCTTCCCCGTATTCTGTTTGTCCTGGATAAAGATGAACGCCTGCTTGTTGTAATAGTCGTCCCGTATACTGCAGGCCACACAACGCACCAACCATTTCTTGAACTGTACATTAAACCTACCCTGGTCCTCGGCATGGATATAGGAAGCAAAGCGGGCGATATAATCGCCATGCTCTGCCTGGTTCCATAGTTCCTTGTGCTTCTCGAAATAGGCCACAAAGGGATCTGTTGAAGGGATATAGTCCGAACTGAGAAAGGAGGATATTTCACCCACCGAAGTCCGGTAACCTCCTGCCCTGGCTTCTATGTACAGTGTATTAGGATTGACCGGATGGTAACGGTTGGTTTCTTTCTCACTGGCAAACACCTCGTTCAGTACAACGTTATTGATGAAATCATACTTGGACATCAGATACCTAATCATTCGTACCGTGGAAGAATTCGAGCCACCATCAAGGTCTTTGACTTTTTTATGGGTTCTCATAATCCCGTTCAAATAATTTGACCAAAGTTTAATTTATCTGGTCTTCTTGTATCGAAAGGCATCCATTTTGATCTCACTTTCTGGTTTATGGCTGTTTTGCAATAGCCATTCATCAATTTTCTTTTTCTCAAAAAATAGCATCTTCCCATTGGGTTTGGAATACGGGATTTTAGCCTCATGGACTAACTTGTAGATAAATGATTTTTTGAAGCCAGTATATTCACATAGCTCCTCTACATTTAGTATATTTTTTAGGCCACAAATATACTTTTCAATTCGGTTGAGTTTTTGTAAGATAATTTCGTTTTCCATTGCTTTTTATTTTGTTTGATAGATAAAGCAAAGGAAAT
Source organism: Echinicola rosea (assembly GCF_005281475.1). Lineage (NCBI taxonomy): Bacteria > Pseudomonadati > Bacteroidota > Cytophagia > Cytophagales > Cyclobacteriaceae > Echinicola > Echinicola rosea. The sequence goes on from NZ_CP040106.1 coordinate 4,227,060, forward strand.
AATTGAAAAAATTAATTTGGATGACAGCTTAAGCATCCTTAATATTTTTATGGTGATTCTTAAGGTAGTTGCTCCATTTCATTAAAGATTTGGTCGATATCATCCTTATATTTTGGTGCGATGCTATATTTTCTATTATTGGATTTCGAAGCATAAAGTGATCCAGGCTTAAGATGGCCATTTTTATTGGTAAAAATTTTTCCAAGATTAGAACTGTTAAGGTTAACAGTGTATTGTTGTAATTTGGTTAATAAATAGGATGTTGAAGGATTTCTAAATTCCAACTTAAACATAGGGTTTAGGGGAAATTTTCCACCTAAGAATAACCTGACAAAACTTTCACGATCTTCGATTCTGACTTGATCATCATCGTACATAAAAATTCCATGTTTTACAAAATTGTCAAACATATTCTCTAATTGACTTTTGTTCAATTCAATCTCGAAATCCTTAATTTTATTCTCATTTATTATTTTCTTGGCTTTTGGCAAAAACCGTTCTTCAAACTTCATACTCCAAGTAAAATCCATGAAAATAAGGGAGATGATAAATAGACCAAAGATCAATGAAAAGAATGCTACATCTTTCAAAAGCAGGCCATAGGAAGAGGAATTAAGGAAAACAAAAATCGACAGGAGCATAATGGGTACAGAGAATGAGTAGAAAAATAGTCTTGGCTTTTCCACTTTTTTCTTCATACCGACCGGTTTCCTATTAAACATATATTCTGAATACCAAATAGGATATCGTCTTACCAGTTTAAAAATATAGTATGCTCCCACAACAATCATGATAGTAACGGTCACATATCTAAATGTATTAAAATCCGAATAGTAAATAAATAGGGTATTGTAAGCCCCAGCCAATAATAGGAGCAAAAATACCATTATGACAATTCGATAAGGAAAATTGTCCATAACCTAAAGTTTTAAGTTTAGTTCAAGATTTGGTATTATATGGGCAGACTCCCTCATTTTCTCATCCACTATTTTAGCATAAATGGCCGTTGTTTTAATCTCCTTATGTCCTAATCTCTTCTGGACGGTGTATAGGTCAGCGCCATTTTCCAATAATAGTACCGCATTGGTGTGCCTGGCACTGTGAAAGGTAATGTGCTTGAATACCCCAGCTCGGTTGCACCACCTCACAATTTCATTATTATAAACAGCACTGTACTTAAGACCGTAGAATACCCTGTCATGTGGGGTTTGCCGTTCACCAAGTAAATCCCTTGCCTGCTTGGAAATATATAGGTACTCTACCCCATCTGTTTTCTTTTGTCGAAAGTTTACCCTGAAAGTGTTATCATCCTCATCCCGGACCTCAGACCAGGTAAGGCCATTGATATCAGACCACCTAAGTCCAGTTAAACATGAAAACAAAAAAGCTCTTTTTAGAACCTTGTACTTACACTGGGTATTGGTGAGAGCCTGCAGTTCAGAAAAGGTCAAATACTCCCGTTGGCTTTCTGCTTGTTCAAAGGATTTCACCCTAGCAGCGTAGTTGATGTTTAAATAGCCATCATCAAAGGCACTTCTTAGACAGGCTTTGAATTTATTAAAATAGGAGTACTTGGAATTCATGGAAAGGGGAAGATCACTCTTCGTGCGGGCTTTTTCATCAAAATACCGTCTTACCCTTTTGGTAAAACTATCGTCAACCTCATCAAATAGAAAATTAGGACTAACACAGTTTTTCAAGTGAACAAATGCGGACGTCCATACGCCATAATTCTTTTCTGAATTGGCTTTTTCCTCCATCTTCTCCTTAAAAAAATCAAGAAAAGGTCGCTTGGATTTGCTTAGGTTTTTTACATCAAACTTTCCCTGAATGTAATCACTTTGCCGGATCGCAAGGATATTTTCTGCCAGATGGAGTTTTTCCTTGTTCTCCTTCTTTTCTCTAGCAGAATTTGGATTTTGGTGCAGATAAATCTTCAAGAACTCAAAATCCCTTAAATGGATTCGCTTGCCTTTCTCATCTATAGTAGAGCCTTTATAGTATTCTATAAAAAGACTTAGCTTTCCATTCTGTAGTTTCTTCTTCTTTAAAGATATCTTCATAATACAGGTATGGTTTAAAAGTTGAACAATTGTACAACCATTTTTCATAAAGATGTACAAATGATGTAACCAATGTACCAAAAAAGAATATTATGAACAAGTAAAAATCGTTTAAATAACTGATTTACAGGGTAAAGAAAAACATTTAGAACTAAAGAAATCTGGATTTATTTGCCGATACAAAACTTACTAAATATATTAGCCAGTAAATCATCAGTAGTAATCTCACCGGTAATTTCTCCAAGAAAATGGAGGGAACGGCGGATGTCCATCGCCAAAAAATCGTTGGTGATTTCATTGTCAATGCCCTCTAAAACATCCAATAATGATTCTCGAGTCTTCACCAACGAATCATAATGGCGGATATTGGTTACTACGGTGTTGCCTGTTCTGAATTTGTCCAAATTTACCAACTCCAATACCTTGTCCCTTAGATCATCCAAGTGCTCCTTCTGACCAGCAGAAATAAAGATCGTGTCGGGATGCTTTTTGTTTAACTCTTCTACAAACTCATTGCTGGCCTTGTCTATTTTATTGGCCACCTTTACGAATGGTACACCGAGATTCTCTAACTTATTGATGTCACGGTTGATTTCTACCATGTCCGTGTCACTAAGATCAAAAATATACAAAATTAGCGAGGCGGTTTTCATCTTTTCCTGGGTCCTGGAAACCCCCATTGCTTCAATGGTATCCGTCGTTTCCCGTAGGCCGGCCGTATCGATAAAACGGAAAATCACCCCGCCAATATTGATTTCATCTTCGATAAAATCCCGCGTGGTGCCAGCAATGTCCGAAACAATGGCCTTTTCTTCATTGAGGAGCGCATTTAGTAACGTGGATTTTCCGGCATTGGGCTTACCGGCAATGACCGTCGGTACCCCATTTTTGATCACATTTCCCAAGTCAAAACTCCCAATTAACTGCTCCACTACGCGTAAAAGTTTTTCAACCAACTGCTGCAGATCATCCCTACTGGCAAATTCCACATCCTCTTCCACAAAATCCAATTCCAATTCTATCATCGAGGCAAAATGGATCAATTGGTTACGCAGCTCCTTGATCTCTCCACTAAACCCACCCCTCATTTGATGGAGTGCTGCCTGATGGGATGTTTCACTGTCCGAATGAATCAGGTCTGCCACTGCCTCGGCCTGAGCCAGATCAAATTGCCCGTTCAGAAATGCCCGCTGGGTAAACTCTCCAGGTTTGGCAGGCCTCGCCCCTTTCCTTATCAACAGTTTGATCACTTGGTTTATGATATAAGAAGATCCATGTGTGGAAATCTCCACTACATTTTCCTTGGTAAAGGATTTTGGCGCAATAAACAGTGATACCAATACTTCATCAATCACCCGTTCACCGTCCCTAATTGTCCCAAAATGAATGGTATGGCTGGCTTGGTCTTCTAGGTTTTTGCCCGTAAACACCTCATTGGTAAGCCGAATGGCATCCTTACCGGAAAGACGGATAACGGCTATGGCGCCTATCCCTTGGGGAGTGGCAAGGGCAATGATGGTATCTTCTTTTTCACTGATCGAAAAGCTCATGCAAATGGATTAGGTCATGTATAAGGACACAAAGATACGAGACATTGGGAGAAATGACGAATCTTTCATTAGTCTAACAGGGAAATCGTCTTTCGTCCCAATGATGTTACTTCATTCAGGCTGACGTCCCCGCAATGATGGCTCAAAACCGATTTTCTTGATTCTCCACCTCTCGGTAAAATGACCAAAACTCGATGGTGACATGTATTTGGACTGGCATGATGTAAAATCATTTTTGTGATCATTACATAAGTGGCCCAATGCCGTTTAGTTAAGGGGATTTCCTTCTTTTCATATACCTAAAAGTCCTTTTTTTTTTTGATTGACTTTGGCTGGGGAAACCTGATCATCCTGGTGGATTTTATCCTTTTCCTTTTTTCCATTGATGAAAAAAGAAAGAAAAAAATCTAGGCCGGTGGTATGCCTTTTAAAATGGGACATAAATTTCCCCTGCGACGTGGATCCGTCGCCCATTATAATTTCCACCCGATGGCTACGGCCTAAAAGTGAGTGGGTCTCGCTGTTCCACGACGCGAGCCAACTCCCTTTCTTAACGGCCTCCACCATCGGCTGGAAAACAGGCATACCAAGGGCCGTAATAAGGAAGCGATACCTTTTTGGGACTTATTAATTTTAAAATCGTCACTGCGAGGCTTAGAGGGAGATATGAGGGGTGGAAGCCGTGGCAGCTCGCCGCGGCGAGTTGCCACACCCTTTTCCAACCCACATCCTCCTTAAAAGGGTTCGCAACGATTTTAATACAAAAATTAAGTCGAGCTCAGGTTATTAACTGAATCCGCCTTGCAGGTATTGGGCGTTAAGAAATTAAAAAGCGGGGCAAGAAGGCAGGCTTGTTTGACGAAGTGCTGCCCAAAAATAATGTTGGCAGCTAAAGAAGGTTTACCTGGCTTTAGATAGGCCTGCTTGGCTTTAGACAGGAGGAGTTTGCCTGCATGAGGGGAGCCTTTAATTTTAGGCCAATAGCTGCACACCTGTGCGCCGTGGCGTAGCGGCGGGGTTTTTTGGTTACTTTGTGTGTCCTGAAGTTCGGGAAACCGGACATGCTATCCAACTGATGTCGAATAGGGCGTGACAACCCTTGGCACGACGGCTGGGACTGGATCAGGCAGACCAGTCAAATTCCCCTGATGGTGCTGCGCTTTCAAGGCTGTGGTACTGAGCGATCAGAAGGAATGCGTTTCGAAAAGCTGAACGAAAGTGAACCGTTCGATGAAGTGTCGTGAAAAATACTTCCTGTCAAAACCGGGGGCTAGAGTAACTTCCGGGACAAAATAGGCAGCGCAGACTGAGAGTTGGCCTATTGGCAGGCGGCATTAAGGCGGCAGGAGTTCGAAACAGGCGGTTGGATGGAACAGGAGAACCATCCCCTTTATTAGGGATGGGGCGGATCAGTCCGTAGTAGTGTTGAAAGCTCTGGAAACGGAGAAAGAGCGAAGGGACTGAGGCAATCGGTTTTGAATGGTTCCACAACCTAAAAACTAGGGAAGATGGAGTTGTTTGAAACAAAATCTGGAACATCAGATTTGATTGTCAAGAGCCGTATGACGGGAGACTGTCACGTACGGTTCTGAGAGAGGCTTGGGCATAGGGCCCAGGCCTACTCGACTTTGACCTGAAGCAAAAAAGTGACAAAGGTAAAGGGATGAAAACCACCTAGGGATTTAGCTAGAAAAATAACTGCCCAAGGAAAAAATATAGAACCCATATTTTCCAGATACACACTAACTAAACGGCATTGATAAGTGGCCTCATTAATCTTTACCAAACCGCTGAATAGTAGTTTTGAGGTCTTTGATAAAAGCCTCAGGTTTGCGGTATCCAGGAAGTTGGGTTATATTTTCCATGGTGGAATCAATAATTACAAAATTGGGATAAGAACTTACCCGCATGGCCCTCGCCATACTCGCCTCGGTGTATTCTTCCCCTTTAAATTCAAATTTCTTACCGTTGTTTTCTGCATCCAGCTTCACGGCATAGAAATGATCGTTCAAGTAACTGATCACTTCTGCATCGGTAAAGGTTTCCTTATCCATCTTTTTGCACCAGCCACACCAATCCGTATAAACATCCACGATGACCATTTTGGGATTTTCCTTGTTTAGTGCGGTGGCTTCTTCAAAAGTGTACCATTTGATCGCTTGTTCTTCTTGGGCCATACCCAAAAAAGCGAACAGCATAAAAGCCAGGAGGAATGTAAGTCTTTTCATTTGTTTTATCATAATACTTTTAGCCAAGCTACAATTAATGTTAAATGAATACGGGATATCTGTGCCAAAGTTTTGATTCCCTATTTTAATCACACAAAACCGAAATGATCACTTGGTGGAAAATGAAAGGTAATACATAAACAACCTATGCAAAATACCTAAATTATTCATTTAAGAAATATTCATCAGAGAGCGCAATAAAATAAATTTCATCTTTAATTACCTATTTCATTTAATTTCTGTCGCTATTGGTACCGCAATTTCTCCAACCAATTTCTCCAAGTACTCCCTAAAATACGCTTCCTTCGCAAATCCCGGATCGGCCAGCTCCCAGGCCGCTACTGCAAAATACTCCAATGGCTCACCTGATTTAACCTTCACCTTGGCCAGAAAACTATCCGTTAGTTGGCCCGTTTGTGGCGCTTTTGTCCAGCCTTGGTACACCGCATCTGGAATGATCAATGCCATTCCCAAATACCATTCCTTGTCATAGGTCTGCTTATCATGTGTGAAAAGCACGGTAAACCCATCCTTTTTGAAGGTTTGGAGCACCTTTTCCGTATGGATGTTGACGAGTCCGATTACACCGCTTTCGTCTCCTTGTAAATTTTCGAATACCACTGAATTATGGTACCCATACATTCCAGGCCAGATTTCCGTCGTTTCTTTCACTTGGTAAGTCCTCCCGGTTCCTTCTGGCATCCAATCCTCGTAGTCATAGGTCATTACTGATAGCAACGGCCCGCTTTCGACTACTTCAAAAGTCGTCGCAGCCACATTATTGGCACTGTCTCGCTGGGTAACGCCCAACCGTACCAACTCCTCGCCGATCATCAGTGAATACCCCCCAAGTCCTACTGAGGTACCCACGGACAGGATATCCCTGCCCCAGTCTTCCATGACATGGTAATTATCCTCGGTTACGCCTGCATTATTGATTCCGACATTCCTAGGAGACATACCATGGATTTTTTTGCCAAAAACATCCTTGGAATTTCTTCCATCCAAATAGTGACGAAAACCTACCTTGTCATTTTCCCATGAGGGACCATCTGTTTGATAAGGCTGATAGCCCATCACGCCCGGCAACTCATTGGGGTAGAAGGTGTCCTTTTTGGCCGGACGAACGGTATCCGATTCCGAAGACCTTACTCCAAAGCGCACATAGGTTTGTTCCTTCCATTCTGGTACACTCTGTCGCCAGTTTAGGCCAATTTGCATGGAAGTGCCTTGATCTAAATCAACCAAAAAGAACAACTCATCCCACTGGCCATCTCCATCGGTATCTACCAACTGGCTTGGAATCGTGTCTTCTGCCCCAGAAATAAGCAGCGGTGCCATTCCTATCCGATAAGTAGTATCCAGTGCTGACCTTGAAATGCGGATAGGCTTTTGGACCAAATCAATCTGGCTGGGGTTACTGACCGTTATCGATGCATCATCGTCCACTTTGGGTTCACATCCTCCCACTGAAAGACAAGCTACCAATGGCAAAAAAAACAGGTGTTTAAATCGCTGATAAATCATTGAAATGTGAGTTTGTGGGTAAATGGAGTGATGCCGGTGAGATAGACATGATTGCCTTCAGTTCGCAAAGATCCAAAATGCACACTATATTTCTCCCCGTCCAAGCGACGGATGCGTCCATGTTCTTTGATGCCCGGACCAAAGGTGATCCTATCCCCATCTTTTTCAAAGACGCCTTGACCATCAGTCAAGAAATAATTATCTTCCCCATCATATGCAGGTTCTACCCCTTTCAATTGGCCTGCTTGATCAAAACACATTTCCACAGTTACACTCACTCCCTCCAATCCACTCACCTCAAAGAGTACATCCACTTTACCATTGTATTCCTCGACAGTTACCTTACTTTCCAGTGTCTTTACATTGCTCAAGGGACGCTTGTCAAACGCCATTTTGCTCCAGAATCTTCCGTCCACGCTTGGGGTAAGTTCATAATCTCCATCTTTGTTTCTAAGGGATTTTGGCAACGGCTGGTAATAGGGTGCCTCCAACTTTTGGTAAAGGTGATATTTGCCATTTTCATGACGAAGTCCTTGGCTCCTAAAATGTCCCATACTGAAAAAACTGGCAGACATCCGCATGTACCAGAGAATGGCATTGCCCTTTCGGTAACTAAAAAAGTTAGGGCTGACAGATCGGCCTGAGGCAATGATCAAAGGCCAGTCCACACCACCAAAAATTGTGGCCGTGGTATTTTCCCTCCTGATTCGCGCCAGACTGCTGGTGGTAAACAGTTTTTCGAAATCCACCGGAACAGGTTCTCCTTCGGGAAGGTCCTTTCGAAGCATTCCATCTTCCATAAAGTGAAATAGTGCTTCTTCTACAATAATCCGATCAAAACCAGGAAAGCCTTCAATCAGCTGACATATTTTGGCAAAGCGACCATTTTGGTCATAGTTGGCTAAATAGCGATAGTGTAAATACTGCACCACAATACTTCTATGGGAGTATTGGTCTTGCCGTCTACTGTCTGTCGTTACCAAGTCGCCATTTGGCTCCATATAATAATAGGTCATCTCCAAACTCTTCCGAGGAGCATCATATAATTCTGGGCGGCCCAACAGCCTACCCAAGGCGATAAAAGCATTGTTTTCGACATCGGAATAGTTCATGCTACGTTCGGGATAATGCCCGTCCTTGTCCAAATAAATCCCTTCGCTGAGCCACTCATCAATACGGTCAACATACTGCGGATCAGGATAAAGCTGGTTGATCCTGGCCAGCGCATGACAAACCACCCAACGGTGATTCGGGGTATGTATCCCTCCTACTACCAGCGCCTCACCTGTCTTTAGTACAAATCCTTTGATCTTTTTCTTAACTGGAGCTAACGCACGGTCAGATTTTTGGCTCAAAATATAAACCCCTGCACACAGGGGCTCCATGATAAATGCCGTATCAGGTGGAGACTCCAGGTTTCCAGCGTTAATGGTGCCATCTGGCCGTTGGTTTTCGATCAGCTTGTCCGCAGTATAGTCCAATAAGCCTATCACCTCAGCAGCCTCATAAAACCGGGAATCACTGCAGCAATAGGCAGATGCAAGCATCGCAAAATTATAACCGTAGCTTCGTCCACCATGCTTATTTGCATTGTCTCCCTTGTCCAGTAAATTTTGAACATGTTGATCATTGGCCTTCACCATTTCTTGCCATAGAGACGATATACCATTATGTCGCTGATTTCCCGCTGATGCAAAACCAAGCGTAGGCATCAGATACATGGCAGAACCAATACCAAAAGTTTGTTTTAGAAAAGTACTCCTATTAATTTTTTTCATTTTATGGTCGTTTTGTATAAAGGGTAAAATGGGAAGTGCTCCCAACAGGAGCACCTCCCTTGCACATAAACCCCCAACAATTAATATCCGTCGTTCTGGGTGATACTATTTCCCGTTACATCCATTTCACTCTGTGGAATAGGCCTAAGGCTGTGAAAAGGCTTAATGGCATTGTTCAGCGCTGCATGGGGATTATGGGCCAGTACTCTTTCCTGCAGCTTGCCAGTACGCTTGAGGTCCATCCATCTGCTGATTTCTCCTGCCATTTCAATCGCACTTTCGTCCAGGATCACGTCGATATCGATATCTCCTGCTTCCAGCATCACCTCCAATCCGGCACGATCACGAAGTGCATTGATGTGCTCTGCAGCCTTACTGGCATCTCCTGCTAGAAGGTAAGCCTCTGCAGCAATCAGTCTTGTCTCTCCTGATCGGATCAGAATGGCATCCCTTTCCCCGTCCGGATTAATACCTGGATTGGTATATGGTACACCAGGATCGTCAAATTTCCTGAAATTGGGAAAATGAACTTGGGTCAATCCATCAGGTGTAAAATATTCGTCAGGATTAAAAACCACGTAATCTTTACTACTGATAATGGCTTCCGACCAGTCTGTTTTGGGAAAGTAAATACTGGTGTCCCCTGCTTGAATAACCCCATCTGGCCCATTCACTTCCGCAATCATCAACCTTCTGATCGTAGCGTTCTCCCTCTCGTCGCCCGCTTCAAACAAGCTGAAGAAGTAAGGTGTCGGTGCCCTTCCCAGCCCTCTGTGATATAGGGTGGACCGGGTCTGGCCGGGATACACGTCGTAAACAAATTTAAACAGCAAATGTCGGTTGTTACCGAGTCCCCTGGAAACGGGATTATCTCCGTAGAGCAAGGAAAAGATGACCTCATCGTTTCGTTGGTTCTCTATGGAAACCAATGAGGCATAATCATCTACCAATGGATGCTTATCAATTACGGTTTCTGCCAAAGCAGCCGCTTCAGTAAAGTCAGCGGCACTGCCAAAATCTTTATAACCTCTTGTCAAAAGCACTTTTGCCTTTAGATGTCTTACGGCATCCTTGGATACCTTACCATATTGGGCAGGAGACTCGTTAACCCCAGCCAGTGCCTCGTCCAAATCACTGATCATTTGGGCATATACCTCTTCTTCACTTGCCCGTATAAAGTCCGTTTGAGCAGTCTTTATTTCCTCCAATACCAACGGGACACCACCAAAATTCTCCACCAAGTGAAAATAAGAAAAGGCGCGTAGAAATTTAGCTTCTCCTAACCCTACAGCTCTATCTTCATTACTAAGACCCTGGACCTGGTCTGCCCTGCTGATCGCAATATTGGCGGCTGAAACTACATTAAAATAATTGGTCCAATACGTCTGAAGGCTACCATTCACCGGGCGAAGGTTGACATAATCGTTTAGCTCACTGATCCCTGCAATGATATCCCTTCTGGTAAAGATGTCAGTTCCTTGGTGGTCAAGGTCATAAAAGGTAGTAGCCAGTCGCAATTTGTCATAGGCATTGGCCACCATTTGATCCAGTGCGGTAGGATCACTGAGCAGGATTTCATCGGACAGGTAGTTTCTGTTTTCTTCTTCCAGAAAGTCCGAGCAAGAAGACAAGCCCATGATTCCGATGACACTTACGAATAATATAATATAGTTCTTCATGATGCTTTCTGATTAAAATTTAACATTGATACCGCCCATAAATATCCTGGACATATAGGCTGACCCCCAGCTGTTTCGAGCGGCATTTTCAGGATCCCAGCCTTCATAATTGGTAAAGGTGAAGGGATTCTGTGCGGTAAAGTACAATCTCAAGCTTTGGATTTTCAGGGCATCCAAAATATTTTGCTTAAAATTATAACCCAAGGTAATGTACCCTACTTTCACGAACGACACATCATGATAAGTAAGTGGCTCGGAAAATGGCCCGTTATTGCTAGGCTGGTACCATTCATTGGATGGATTGTCCGGGGTCCAGTAGTTGGTCTGTAGGCTGTTGAAGCGAGCAGGTGTGGAATCAAATCCACCCGAGTGGGAAATATGAAAATAACTGGCCGATACAGCTCCTTGGTTGGTCCTTACAAAGAAGGTAAAATCCCAATTCTTATAATTGAAGGTATTGGCAATTCCCCCACTCCATTTGGGCATATTGGAGCCGATCACCGTACGGTCGTCTGCATCAATGGTACCATCATCGTTCAGGTCCCTTACCCGAACCTGCCCAGGCTGCTGACCGTAACTTTGGGCCTCGTCCACTTCGTCCATCTGCCAGATCCCGTCAAAGACGTAAGAATAAATTGAACCAACAGGTTCTCCCACCTTATGTACATAGGATCCCGCTTGGACACCGAATAGAATTTGGTCCAAATCTCCATAAAGTTTGGTGATCTTGTTATTGTTTTTGGCAAAATTCAGGGATGTGGTCCATTTGAAATCACCCGTATGGATGTTTACGGAATTTAAGCCCAATTCTATCCCTTTGTTCTCGGCTTCCCCCACATTTTGGAATACTCCCGAAAAACCTGTAACCGTGGAGATTGGTCTAAAGAAAATGATTCCGGTATTTTTCCTGTGATAAATGTCCAATGATCCGTAAAGTCGGTTATTGAAGAAGCCAAAATCCAGTCCAAAGTTAAATTCTTTGGTTTTCTCCCACGTCAAATCCTGGTTGGCCAGGTTGGTGACATACGCCGTTTGGGAAATTTGGTCTCCTAAATTGGTGAAGTTATTACCAATAAGGGAGAGGGACCCCAGGGGCACCAAGCCACCTCCTGTGCCGTTATTGCCGGTTTCTCCATAACTAAGCCGTAGTTTTAGATCTGCAATGAATTGCTGTTCTTTCATAAACCCTTCATCAATGATCCTCCAAGCAAAGGCCGCAGAAGGAAAGAAAGCCCATTTGTTTTGATCGGACAAGATGGATGATCCATCATAACGCCCCGTCAGGGTCAACAGGTACTTGTCTTTAAAGGCATAGTTTATCCGGGCAGTGTAGGACTCCAAGGTCTGTTTCGAAAACCCACCCTCCGCTGTCCGAAGATCCGAACCGGCGTCGATGTTATAAAACAGAAACTCATCGGTACTGTAGTTTCTCCGTTGCATCAGGTAATTTTCATACCGATCCATAAACAGCGAATACACAAAAGTATTATTCAACCGGTGATCACTGCCAAATTCAAGGTTATAATTGACAATGTTATCCCAGGTGTAGGAAATGCGGTTACGGTTATTTACTTCTGCGCGCGTATTCACTTGTTGTCCACTGGTGGATTTGGCATATCGTCCACGATATTCCCCATACCTGCTAAACTCAATATTTGGTGAAAAATTAGAACTTATTTTGAGGTTTTTGGTAGGGGTAAACGAAAGGGACAGGTTACTCAAATAATTCAGGGTCCTGGTTTCCCTCGTTATATTATCAGCCTCAAAAAGGGGATTCGTAATAAACGTCTCTCCTTGCAATGGGAAAAACTGCGGGTCTCCATTTTGCTCAAAGGGAGTACCGGTAGGACGCAAACGATACGCACTTCTTAATCCTTCACGGCTACCTTCGTTCCTTAATGCAAAGGAAGCGTAGTTGTTAAAGGAAACTGAAATAAGCTCTGACAACTGGCTGCTTAGATTGCCACGAATCGTGTATCGTTCGTAATCCTCCCCTTCGAAGGTTCCTTCATCCTGTGTATAAGCGACACCGATTCCATAAACGGTCTTGTCATTTCCTCCATTTAGGCTTAAGGTATGGTTTTGCTGCATACCATTATGCTGGATCAGGTCGATCCAATTGACATAATCCCCATTGGCCACATTTTCCAGTTCATTTGGCCGCATATAATCGGCTAGATTGACATCTTCCGGTAAAACACTGAAGTCTCCTGAGGCGTAAAAGTTTCCTACTACGGCATCCCTGAAATATTGGACAAATTCTTCTCCTTGGAGCATATCAGGAAGATTATAGGCTTCTTTCACACCGATATAGTTATCATACTGCACGGTCATTTTTCCTTGCGTGCCTTTTTTGGTTTCGATGATCACCACCCCGTTACTACCGCGAGAACCGTAGATGGCCGTTGCGGAGGCATCCTTTAAAACGTCCATCCGTTCAATATCTGCTGGATTAAGGAATGAAATGTCATTCACAAATATCCCATCCACCACAAAAAGCGGATTTTGCCCGGGGTTAAAGCCGCCTTGTTCGACGGTTTCATTGGCATTAATGGTATTGGAGCCTCGGATTCTTACATTAAATCCACCGCCCGGTTTGTTATCCGCAGCCTGGATATTCACTCCTGCCACCTGCCCTTGAAGGGCCTGGAAGGCATTTACTTTATTCGCCTCCTGGATATTTTTGGAATCCATGGACACTACTGATCCGGTGAGGTCCTTCCGCTTGGTCTCTCCATAACCGACCACCACTACTTCATCAAGCTGTGCCACATCTGGCGCAAGGGTAATCTGCAGCTTACTTTGATTGTTTACGGGTACTTCTTGGGTAACATAGCCTACAAAAGAAATCGTCAAGATAGCTTCTGCGGGGTTACTCACATTCAGTGTAAAATTTCCGTCCAAGTCGGTCACTGTGCCCGTCCCTGTACGCTTGATCAACACCGTGGCACCGGGAATAGGCTGTTGGTCTTCACCCGAAATTACCGTGCCTGAAATGGATGAGGACTGCCCTTGGGCGAAATTCGAAATGACTACCATCAAGAGCAGCAAAAACACTCTTGAACAGTATTTAATGAGATGCCTATCGGGGAAATCAAGCATGGAACCTGAAATCGAAGCGATAAGACGCCATGGTTTTTTTGGGAAAACGTGTTTCATAGATGGTCACTTTGGGTTATAGGATAACATAAGGTTTTAAGCATCGGTAAAATACTCTTGTTTAGTATGGTGAAAATAGATTTTTACCATACTAAATTTCATTCTTCACCTACACCAAAGTAAAAGTGTTATGGCTACACTTCCAAAACATAATATGCAAAGGTTTGCGTACCGATTGACCATAATTTAATCAATGGGATCGTTGATGAATCAATAATTTCACCAATGGATTCCTCTATACATGACAACCCTTTAAATATTTGATTTTAAACACTTTATAAATACATTATTAAAGTATTTATTAATAAATAGCCTTTCCTATTTTGTTCAGGTCAAATAAAATTGAAAACAAAAAAAACACCTCAACAACACGGAGAATCACCCATCTGTTTCACATCGCTAAATTGTTCCCAGCAAAATATAAATGGCTACGGTAATGATGACCAAAATGGCCGAAAGTAATCGGGCATGCTTCCACCTTGTCGTGGGAATAATAGATTCTAGGGAAGGAACGCTGGCCGGTACATGCAGGGGACGAAAATACGACACCAAAAACATGATCACCACATTAAGCAAAAATTCAATTCCCCAAATATGGACAAAATGGATATCAATATCCAACAGGAAAGTGGTGAAGACATAGAACGCCAATCCGGTTACCAAAGCCACTTTAGCCGCCAAAGGGGTAACCCATTTCGTAAAAAAGCCCGCAAGCATAATAGATGCAATAGGAATAAAAAATATACCGTTTAATTGTTGTAATAATTGAAAGAGGCCTTCAGGGGCATTTGCAACCATCGGGGCAGCCAAAATGGACGTAATAGCCAGGGCGGTAGCCGATAATTTACCGGCCCTTACCAGTTGCCTAGAGCTCGCTCCTGGCTTGATCAGCCTTTTATAAATATCAATACTAAAGATGGTAGAAGCACTGTTCAGCACACTATTAAAGGTACTGAGTACCGCTCCCATGATCACGGCAGCAAATACACCAGTCAAGCCTGCTGGGAGCACTTTCTTTACCAGTTCAGGATAGACCATGTCCTGCTGATCATATAGGCTGTCGCCAAAATAATAATACCCGATCACTCCTGGCAAAACTATGATAAATGGAACCAAAAGCTTCAAAACACCGGTATATAGCAAACCTTTTTGGGCCTCTTTCAGGTTCTTGGCTCCCAGGGCACGTTGGACAATGGTCTGGTTCATGCACCAGAAATATAGCTGATTGATGACCAGCCCTGTAAAAAGTGTACTGAAGGGCAAAACGGAATCCTTGGCGCCAACTACATTGAATTTTTCGGGACTGTGTTCAAAAACCTTTTCCATTCCCAAGAGAGGATTGCCATCACCGATCATAAAAAGCGCAATCAATGGCACCATCAGCCCCGCCAACAGTAAGCCGTATCCATTAATGGTATCCGAAACGGCGACTGCTTTCAAACCTCCAAAGATGGCATAAATTGAGCCAATACCGCCGACCGCCAAGACAGTGTACCATAGCCCCTGTTCCTGACTCACGTTCAATACCGCTGATACATTAAAAAGGCTCTCGATATTAATGGCTCCGGTATAAAGCACGATGGGCAACAGTGTGATGGCAAAAGATACCAACAGGAAAAAGGCCACCATTGACCTTATGCCAGCGTCAAACCGATTTTCTAGGTATTGCGGGATGGTGGTCAAGCCCATCTTAAGGTAACGCGGCACAAAATACAATGCAGCCACAATCAGCGCCAGGGCCGAGGTCACTTCCCAAGCCACGATAACAAAACCATTTTTATAAGAAGAACCGTTCATGCCTACCAAGTGCTCGGTAGAAATATTGGTCATGATCATGGAGCCCGCGATAACGATCCCTGTAAGGCTCCTTCCTCCTAAAAAATATCCGTCTTCTGAATCAAGGTTCTCTTTCCGGGTTTTCAGCCAAGCATAACCGGCAACAAACAGTGTAAAACCAATAAATGATAAAACGGTCAAATTCATGGGTATTTTGGGTTTTTTGATTACTAAATGATTGAGCTACTAGGTTAATGGTTATTTGGTTGTAACAAGGGCTATTTCCATTGTCCGTTATGTCCGTTGTGACGAGGGCTATGCCCCGGCACCGCGAAAGTTGAGTTTATTAACTCAATTCATCATACCAACACAACGCCCACCAAACCCTTCACTACTTATTCATTTCCGATACGGTGAAGATAACCTAAATCTGCAGCAGTTCGTGTTATTGAGCTGCAAGCTCAAGCCTACTTCGTACCGGGGCACAGCCCTCGGTACAACCGGCGGGTGGGTACAACGAGCTTGGTCGTTACTCCTAATGCGGTTGTGACGAGGGCTATGCCCCGGCACCGCGAAAATTGAGTTTATTAACTCAATACATCAAACCAATACAACTTCCACCAAACCTTTCACTACTTATTCATTTCCGATACGGTGAAGACAACCTAAATCTGCAGTTCGTGCAATTGAGCTGCAAGCTCAAGCCTACTTCGTACCGGGGCACAGCCCTCGGTACAACCGGCGGGTGGGTACAACGAGCTTGGTCGTTACTCCTAATGCGGTTGTGACGAGGGCTATGCCCCGGCACCGCAAAAATTGAGTTTATTAACTCAATACATCATACCAACACTACGTCCACCAAACCCTTCATTCCAGCATAATCCTTTGCACTGCTGAAAAGATATTCCTCAGGATGCTCTACTATCATCGCCTTGACAGGATTATTATGAATATACTGAAGTTTTTGGTCCATGAACTTGTGTGACTCAATCCAAATTGCACGATTATCATCTTCCCAAAACTTATAATTTTCTACACGCTTGACTTGGCTAGCCTTAAACTTCATCCTCTCCAATATCCACGTTCTTCTAGACTCAAAACTTTCTATTTTTAAGCTATCCGTTATTTTTCTGCCTATATGCCTCTTAAAATCCCTTAAAAAGTCGCTCATTCTCAGCGGCTCTTTAACTCTTCCCAAAAGATGGAGGTGATTACTCATAAGACACCAAGCATACAGCTCTAATCCTTTTTGCTTTATACAATAGTTCAAACTGTCGACAACTTCTATTTTAAACTCCTTTCTTGTAAAGACATCTAGCCAATCCAATACTGTCAATGTAAGGAAATAAATTCCATTTTGGTCAGTGATAGAATATGGTTTGTTTATAGATTTCATTTATCATCGATATTTTATGGGTACTGAGCAATAATAGCTCCGTAGCTTGTCACACTGTTTATCCTAATGCGGTTGTGACGAGGGCTATGCCCCGGCACCACGAAAATTGAGTTTATTAACTCAATACATCAAACCAATACAACTTCCACCAAACCCTTCACTACTTATTCATTTCCGATACGGTGAAGATAACCTAAATCTGCAGCAGTTCGTGTTATTGAGCTGCAAGCATAAGCCTACTTCGTACCGGGGCACAGCCCTCGGTACAACCGGCGGGTGGGTACAACGAGCTTGGTCGTTACTCCTAATGCGGTTGTGACGAGGGCTATGCCCCGGCACCGCGAAAATTGAGTTTATTAACTCAATACATCAAACCAATACAACTTCCACCAAACCTTTCACTACTTATTCATTTCCGATACGGTGAAGACAACCTAAATCTGCAGTTCGTGTTATTGAGCTGCAAGCTCAAGGCTACTTCGTACCGGGGCACAGCCCTCTGTACAACCGGCGGGTGGGTACAACGAGCTTGGTCGTTACTCCTAATGCGGTTGTGACGAGGGCTATGCCCCGGCACCGCGAAAATTGAGTTTATTAACTCAATACATCATACCAATACAACTTCCATCAAACCCTTCACTACTTATTCATTTCCGATACGGTGAAGACAACCTAATCTGCAGTTCGTGTTATTGAGCTGCAAGCTCAAGACTACTTCGTACCGGGGCACAGCCCTCGGTACAACCGGCGTGTGGGTACAACGGGGGCTCAGCCCTCGGTACAACAATGACAGCAGAGGTAACGGGCGAGTACCAAGGATGTTGGTCACTACAGTCTCTCAATAATCCCATTATTTGAACTATTTAAAAAACTTTAGCCATTATATCGTCATGCAAAGGTTTGCATTAATGCATATCAGTATTTTGTGCACTAAACCCGTGTAATTCACTATAATATTCACTAATTTTAAATAATTGTTTAAGACTAATACTCAACTAGTAAGGGAGATTAAACCATCAACCATTTTGCCCTACCAACTTAATAAGTTACACACCATGTTTTCTTTAAAAGCAAACGGAAAAGCTGCTTTTCATTCCATTCTATTTTTTTCATGTTCATTGATGCTCCTATTGGTGGATAATCATGCTTTCGGCCAGAAAAACGACAATGTGCAAATCGCTTTTCTGGCCGATGTGCATTTACAGGATGTGTACGCTGATTTAGGGGAAGGTGAATTTAAGGGAGTCTATCATCCCCAAACAGGGAAATATGCCACCATCCGAACAATGAATGCCCAAATCCACTCTACCAGACTATTTAATGAAAACTATTTCGCCTTCCATGAAGCACTGAAGGAAGTGGTCGCTCAAGGTATAAAAATAGTCGTATTGCCGGGGGATTTCAGCGATGATGGCCAACCGATGAACCTAAAAGCACTAAACAGCATTCTTTCCGAGTTTAGTGAAGCATACGGCCTACGTTTTTACCTTACCACGGGAAACCACGATCCGGTTACCGCTACAAGGAGCCCTGGCGGTAAATATGATTTTATGGGACCTGGAGGCAAACCACAAGCATTGGTCAGTGATACTAGCTACCTAAGACACCATCTTCCAGCAGACTTGCCCGTGGCTTTTTCGGATCAAATTGCCTATGGTGGTTATCTGGACATTTTGGAAGAGCTGGGAGTCTTTGGTTTTTATCCTTCTGAGGAAGACGTTTTTTGGACGCATCCATTCGAAGCATTGGACTATGAAGGCTATAGCTTCCAAAAAGCCGAAAAAAATGCAGTATTGGCCAATCGGTACTTTGATATCTCTGCTGCTGACTCCCTTCTGGACCTCAGTTACCTGGTAGAGCCTGTGGAAGGAATTTGGCTACTGGGCATCGATGCCAACGTTTACTTTCCTGTGGGAGGAACGGGGATTTTTAAAGGATCCAGTGTAGGCTTTAACCTTGCCAAAGACCAAAAAAGCCACCAACTGGAATGGATCAAAAAAATCGCCAAAGAAGCCGAAAAAAGAGGAAAAATCTTGGTTTCATTTAGTCATTATCCTCTGGTCGAGTTCAACGATGGCACCGATAAACTGCTCAAAAAGACTTTTGGTCCTGAAAAATTCCAATTGACACGTAGTCCGCTGCCTGCCATCTCTGCCGCCTACGCAGATGCAGGCATCAAAGTACACGTGGCCGGACATATGCACATCAATGACACCGGCATCTTTACGTCAGAAATCGACAACACCTTGGTCAATGTACAAGTGCCTTCCTTAGCGGCCTATCCACCGGCATTTAAAGTATTGACTTTTGATCAACCCGGTAAAATAGAAGTGGAAACCCACCGTCTCCGAAAAGTCCAAAGAATGGATGAATTCTTCACGCTGTATAAAATGGAACACGACCATTTGACGGCGCAACATGAACCTGCTATCTGGAAAGAAAACATCCTAAACGCTACCACTTACCTGGATTACACCAGCCACCATCTTAAGGAACTGGTCAGGCTTCGGTTTATTCCAAATGACTGGCCCGAAAACCACACAGGTAAATTGTTATCGCTTACCGGGATGGAATTGGCATACTGGGCTACACTAGAAAACAGCGATCTTCGAAATAAATTCTTGACCGATAAAACACCCAACCCCAAGCTTTTTAAGCAGTTCTCAAACAGCCTTAAGCGCCAGGGGATCAAAAAATCATGGTTGGCCGATCTGGGTGGGCAGGAGCTAATCACAGCATTTTATTTTGTCAAAAATGGAGATCAGTTGGCTGAGGAAGACATGGGGAAGACAACGTGGAAGGCCACAACATACCTGATGGAATCCATCTCCAACTTAACTCCCGATAAAAAGGAAGCCTTTGGACAATTTATGGTCAATTTTTCCAGTATATTCCATTCCATGTTAGCGGATATTCCTTCAGATCATTTTATGATCGATCTCGTGCAAGGCACTATAGAATCAAAGTTAAGAGATTGATTCGCCCAGAATTACGCAAAACAAGCCACGAATTGATTGGTGGGAATAATCACTATTTGAACCCGCTTTATGCACTAGCCTATCTATTTCGATTCCTAATGCATAAAACGGGGTGAAGGCCTTTTTACAAATCTTTGGATGATTTTCGGATGATGAGTTCAGGTTTTAGCAGTTCATACCGATAATGCGGGTTATCGATTTCAGACGAAAGGTGGTTCATCAGAATCTTCGAAGAAAGCATCCCAAGCTCATATACAGGCTGCCAAACAGAAGTCAGGGAGGGGTGAAAATATTTACTATAAGGCTCATCATCAAACCCAACGATAGAAATATCCTCTGGAATCCTTAGTCCTCGCTCACGGATAATCGCCATCGCCCCAATCGCCACGGCGTCGTTTATTGCAAAAATCGCATCAGGTGGTGAATGGAGGTTCAGCAGCAGTTTGGTCGCTTCTTCCCCATCTTCGGAGGTAAACCCTTCTACCCTTTCGATCAAGTCCTCTTCGACTGACAAGTGGTGCTTTTGCAAGGCTTTGGCATAGCCGTCCATTCGGTGTTGACAGGTAGTCAGGTTTTTGGGGCCTGCAATATGAGCAATCCGCCTACACCCCGTTTTGATCAAGTACTCTACAGCTTGAAAAGCTCCATCAAAATCATCTACCAATACCCTATCCGCTTCAAAACCGGGACAATCCCTATCAAATACCACCACTGGAATCCCTGAAGTCCTTAGCCGCTCAAGGTGTGAAAATTTCATGGTTTTGGAGGCCGGGGAAATCAGAAAACCATCTACCCTGTTCAGGGCGAGTGTTTCGATCAGCTTTTGTTCCTCTTCGAAGGATTCATTGGATTGGCAGATCACCAGCTTGTAGCCTGCTTCATTTACCATATCCTGGACACCGCTGATGACCGTAGAAAAAAAATAACTGGTGATCTCCGGAACGATCACTCCAATGGTCTTGGTCCTTTTGCTCAAAAGGCTTACGGCAAGCATATTGGGTTGATAATCCATTTGCTTGGCCATTTTGATTACCGCTTGCTTGGTTTCGTTGCTGATGGACGGACTATCGTGCAAGGCCCGGGAAACGGTGGAAGCGGCGATATTCAACGCCCTGGCAATGTCGGTTATGGTGCTGGGTCTTTTTTTCATACAGCTATCAAGATATCAAAAATGAAGATGAATTATAGTCTTTTTGGTTTCAAAACAATTATTCTTACAACAAAATAGCTCTTTCCTGCCTCTGGAATTCTGTAACCCGCTGGATTCAAAGTGGGATCTATATGGATTATAGTGGGTAAAGACAAGAGACCGGTTATTTTACCGTTAATTCATGATCCTTTTCAATGGGGATTTTCTGTTCTGCCTTGAGGTATTTGACGTTAATGAATCAAAGAAGTGGGCTGGAAAAGGCGCAGGATTGTCTGACGTGAATCAGCACAAAAATCTGGTTTACAGCTCAAATAGAGGAGTTTTCCTGCGCGAGTGCTGGCTTTGATTTTAGTCAAATACCTCACAGCAGCGGGGTTTTTTGGTTACTTTTTTCACCTGAAGGAAAAAAGTAACAAAGTATCGAGCTGAAAGCCAAGCTAGAATTTGGCAAACAAAGTAAACGTTACCCACAGTAAATCATAAAGAACCTCAAAGTGCTTATTGCTATTGTTTACGGTGAAATTATTTACAAATACACTTATTAGCTTATCATATACAAATAAAAATATTACACAATAAAAAGTTCATAAATTTGTAAATTTAAACTAGTAATTTTTCAAAAAACTCAAAAACCAATTTTGTAATGAATAAATCTCCTTACTACTTTCTACTGCTTATATTTCTTTTTGTATCAGGCTGCGTGCAGGAAAGCATCGAAGAACCCAAAATGGGGACAGTTACCTTCTCCAAAGTCACTTTTGAGCATTTTGGGAATATGTCGCCAAACGGACGGATAGCGGCCGAATCGGAATGGAAGCATATCTTCGCAGAATCTGCCACGCTGCTCATCACCAACAAGGCCACTGGACAGGAATACACGTTGGAGTACGATCCCAATGACTTCACGGAAGCCTATCAGATCCAGCTGCCCTTTGGGGAATACTCGGTGTTCTCGGAAGTGGAAGGCGGGGATTTTGAGACCTTCCTGCCCTTTACCATTTCTGGGGAATTTACCTTGGACGAAACCAGCTTGGACATCAGCCTACAGGGCAGCACCGAATACGGGCTGGTGACGGTAAAAAAGGAATTTGTCCAATCCGCCAACCTCGACGGTGCGCATGAACTCGTGATCTGTGACCAAGGAAAGATCCTTTACCTATACGTCAAAGCAGGCCTATCTCCCACCCTCACCATCTATGAAAACTTCAATGGCCAAGCCCTGCAAAAGGAACTGGCCATTTCGGCTTACAATCATTATCACTTTTTCCTCAAACTGACCGAAAGTCAAGGAACGGTAAACTTTATTGAATTGGCCATTGGGCCATTTGAGTATCATGAGGAATATTTTGAGATCGGTGGAAAAAATAATGACGGCACCGTTACCGATGCAGATGGTAATGTGTATGGAGTGGTAAAAATAGGTGAGCAATATTGGTTAGCAGAAAATCTTCGTGCAACCACCTATTGCGATGGTACACCATTGGAAACCCATATACTGCCATTATATACCTATGTTATAACATTAGGCTTTAATGAACAGCCTGATTACGCCTTAGTAAAGGATGATTACTTTACCTCCGAAAATATTTATTACTACAGTCGTGAAGTAGTAATGAATGAAAAGAATATTTGCCCATGCAACTGGCATGTATCAACCGAGGAGGATTGGATAAAACTCCTCCGCTACATTAATGTCCCAGATGAAGACCTAAATATGAACGTAAGTGGGAATGACCAAAAAGTGGCCGACAAACTCATGGCAATGGACTGGCCAAACAGCAACGGTCATTTGCATCCTGAAGTGAATATCACCAATTCTACGGGATTTACAGCCTATCCTCATGGTTACTTCCGTTATGAAAGTGATGAGTCTGGAGAAGGGCTTTTTAGAGGCCACCCACAGCAAGCTTGGTGGTGGTCTTCCAAAAATGATTCCTTATTCACACGAATGATCCAGCCACTTAATAGCAGGACTTATCCTTCAGCAATTCACAAAAGCTTCAATTCGGAGCGGTACTGGCATGAGATAGTGGTGAACATCCGATGTGTCAAAGACTAATAGCCACCATAACCTGAATTTACCATGAAACACTACCTATCCCTTTTTATCCTCTGCGTATTCCTCGTCACCAGCTGTGTACAGGAAAGCATCGAAGAACCCAAGATGGGTACGGTGAGTTTTTCCAAGGTCACTTTTGAGCACTTTGGTAATGTCTCGCCAAACGGCCGAATAGCAGCCGAATCAGAATGGAAGCATATCTTCACCGAATCGGCCACGCTGCTCATTACCAACAAGGCCACTGGACAGGAATACACGCTGGAGTACGATCCCAATGACTTCACAGAAGCCTATCAGCTCCAGCTGCCCTTTGGGGAATACACAATATTCTCGGAAGTGGAAGGCGGGGATTTTGAGACCTTCCTGCCCTTTACCATTTCTGGGGAATTTACCTTGGACGAAACCAGCCTGGACATCAGCCTGCAAGGCAGTACGGAATACGGGCTGGTGACGGTGAAGAAGGAATTTGTCCAATCCGCCAACCTTGACGGTGAGTATGAACTGGTGATCTGTGACCAAGGAAAGATCCTTTACCTATACGCCAAAGCAGGCCTATCTCCCACCCTCACCATCTATGAAAACTTCAATGGCCAAGCCCTGCAAAAGGAACTGGCCATTTCGGCTTACAACCATTACCACCACTATCTCAAATTGACCGAAAGTCAAGGGAAGGTGAACTTTATCGAGCTGGCCATTGGGCCATTTGAGTACCATGAGGAATACTTTGAGATCGGTGGAGAAGGAGAAATCACCAGCGTGACCGATGCGGATGGCAATGTCTATGAAGTGGTAAAAATCGGCAATCAGTACTGGATGGCGGAAAATCTTCGAGCAGTTACCTATTGTGACGGCACGCCTTTGGAGACATTTATGCCACCTGGCATTACCATGTCCTATGGCTTTAACGAACAGCCCGATTATGCTTTCATAAAAGCAGATAGATACACCTCCGAAAACAATTATTACTACAATCGAGAAGTGGCTAGGAATGAAAAGAATATTTGCCCATGCAATTGGCATGTATCGACCGATGAAGACTGGATGGAGCTTGAGCGCTACCTAGGTATACCTGAGTCCGACCTCTATAGCCGTAAAAGAGGCTACGACCAAGAAGCAGCCGACCAACAGATGGCACTGGACTGGCCTGATATCTATGGTGCAGTACCTCCGGAATTGGACATCACCAACTCCACGGGATTTACCGCTTACCCAAATGGCCGCTGGATTTATGACATTGACGAAACAGGCGAAGGACTTCGCTGGAATGCTTTTTCGTCCCATGCCTGGTGGTGGTCTCCCAAAGAAGATTCGCTAAAAATGAGAAGTGTTCAATCTGGAAACTTCTCAGTGTCACCTGAAGAAGTTTCCGCCATTTACCGAATGGGCAGCTCTGATGGAGCACGAGATGGCCATATTTTGAGTATCCGGTGTGTCAAGGATTAATCAAACCAAAAATACCAAGGTCAACACATAAGCCACCAGAAACGCAAAGATCGGAGCTACCGCCCAAACCAGAAAAAACTTCCTGACGGTGGGTTTTCGGAAAGTGGCCTTGGTGCCATCCTTGCTGATGCTCAGCGCAATAAAAGCCGCGCCATTCAGCTGAACAAGCGAAGTGGGAATTCCCTGCATGATGGAGGCATAAAGCAGCAAACTGGCCACGATCATCGCAATCACCGTCGCATGGAAAGGCGTGGGCTCCACAATGCCCTTGCCAGTAGCTTTGGTGACCTTATGCCCCATCAGCGAACTCCCGATCGCAAAGCATGGCGCCACGATCAACACCGATAAAATGATAATGGGCAAGAAATTTTCGATGGCCTCACCCCCAATTTCATTGGCAGTAAGTGAGGCAATCGGTGCGGCGGCATTGGCCACGTTATTGGCGCCAATGGAAAAGGCTACGTAAAGTGAGGAAAAAATCAAGAGACCCTTTAGCACTGGATGCGTGGACAATTGTTTGTAATCGGAAGTAAGCATCTTTTTCTGGACTAATGGAAACACCCATCTGCTCAGCACCAGCATCAATCCAAAAGCGACCACCGGTAATATCAACCAAGTAGGCAAAATCACATAGAAAAATTGTCGACTGTCAAAAACACCCAACGCTGTCGCCGCGCCTGCAATAGACAAAACCGTTGACTGGCTGGTGGACTGGGGCACGCCAAGTAAATTGGCAATCAAAAGTGAAAGGCTAATGGACAGGAGAATCAAAGAAGTGGCTTCTGGTGTAAAAAAAGAAGGATCCAACAAGCCCTTTCCCAAGGTCAATGACACTTCCTTACCAGCCAATAAAGCTCCTACCAGCACCATAATCCCAAATAATCCCGGGATCAAACTCCTGCGGATGACACTCGCCCCATAGGCTGCTGAAAAAGCCGGTGCCGTACCACTTCCTCCCATATTTACCGCTAAAAACATGGCTAATAAAAATGGAATGGTAAGGGAATTAAACAGCTCTGACATAATACCGTTGTGAAAACAGGTGAGAATATTAATTTAACAAGTGGCAAAAATAGCAAATAAACACATAAACCCTATATGTTTAATAGGGATTATAACTTTTAACCAGTTCCCGTTCAAAAAATCTACACAGCTCAGTCATGGACAATCGCCTCCTACTCTGTAGGGAAAGCATTTTTCGTAAAGACCAACTATCAACTGAGTTAAAAACTTAATGCCAGTTAGTTCCGCAGCACAGCTGTCGGAACAACTTTTTTTTTTACAAACACCTTCGTGCCTTGGCGAATTAGTGGCTTCCTTTTTTTGCCATAAAGACACGAAGGCTCCAAGGGAATTTTAGGGACAACTCTGCTCCTGCTTGCCCCAGTTTTTACAACACCTTCGTGCCTTGGCGACTTAGTGGCTTCCTTTTTTTGCCACAAAGACACGAAGACTCCAAGGGAATTTTAGGGACAACTCTGCTCCTGCTTGCCCAAGTTTTTACAAACACCTTCGTGCCTTGGCGGCTTAGTGGCTTCCTTTTTTTGCCATAAAGACACGAAGACTCCAAGGGAATTTTAGGACAACTCTGCTCCTGCTTGCCCCAGTTTTTACAACACCTTCGTGCCTTGGCGACTTAGTGCCTTCTTTTTTTGCCACAAAGACACGAAGACTCTAAGGGAATTTTAGGGACGACTTTGCTCCTGCTTGCCCAAGTTTTTACAAACACCTTCGTGCCTTGGCGACTTAGTGGCTTCCTTTTTTGCCACAAAGACACGAAGACTCCAAGGGAATTTTAGGGACGACTTTGCTCCTGCTTGCCCAAGTTTTTACAAACACCTTCGTGCCTTGGCGGCTTAGTGGCTTCCTTTTTTTGCCACAAAGACACGAAGACTCCAAGGGAATTTTAGGGACGACTATGCTCCTGCTTGCCCAAGTTTTTACAAACACCTTCGTGCCTTGGCGGCTTAGTGGCTTCCTTTTTTTGCCACAAAGACACGAAGACTCCAAGGGAATTTTAGGGACAACTCTGCTCCTGCTTGCCCCAGTTTTTACAACACCTTTGTGCCTTGGCGACTTAGTGGCTTCCTTTTTTTGCCACAAAAACCCGAAAACACCATGAAAACCCTCGTCTTGGAATCATGGTTTGATCAGGAATTAATCCGGCTTGTCAGATAAAAGTTATGGAAGACGGGTTTATTTGCCTTCACAATAGTCCTTCAGCCGTTTTAAAAACATGGCCCAATGGTAATTGCAAAACCTGTAAAAATCCGTCAATTCCCTCCAGTCATAGTGCTTTAACACCACATCGGTAATCCCATCCTTCTCAATAAGCTCAAAACTGATCTTGGTACCGATCCACTCTTCATCCGAATCCACGCACTCCCAATGCACCTTTTCATCCTCATTGAGCTCCAAAACCTTCATTTTGGTGATATAGCCTTCATCAAAATCAAATTCATTAATAGCACCCACCTCTGGGCGCACGGACAGTTTTGGAGTCCAAACTTTGCCAAGTCCCTCTTGGGAGATCAGCGCCTGATAGACTATTTCTTTGGGAGCTTTGATGGGGTTCAGGTGTTCTATACTGGTCATTTCAAATTTACGTTAAGTTGACATCGTTTATTTCTATACGAAAAACCGCATAATTATGTCTCATTTTATACAAAAACTGATCAATTTTACCGGTTACCGCTTTAATTCCTAAATTTTCAGTTATTTTACCATAGCACACTCAATAAGTCAATGTCCTTTATACTTCCACGTCACGAGTTAACATCATTTTTTGGTTTAATCCTGTTTCTTTGCGCAGTATCCCCTATTCGTGCCCAGCGGCCGAAGCTTGCTTCGGATGCAGCAATAGCAGAAAAAATCTATCTACAGACTGACAGCGAGATTTATATTAATGAACAGGTCATTTGGCTAAAGTTATTTGTGGTCGAGGCAGCGACCAATAGGCCCACCAAACTAAGTGGTGTCCTCTATGCTGAGCTGATCGATGCCAATGGCAATATCATGGATGAAAAGTTGGTGAAAATTGAAAATGGGACGGGCAACAGTTTTTTTGAGCTTACCAATCAATACCTTCCGGGCAGGTACATGCTCAGGGCTTATACGGCTTGGAACAGGAATTTTGGTGATACATTTATCTCCAGAAAGTATATTGATATTTATTCTTCGGAAGAAGAAAAGCGTTTGACCCCAATTCAAAACACGGTTGTTACTGAGGAATCAAAAGCCAACTATTTGCTTTCCGCTGAATTTCTTCCCCAACGGATCGATAGCCTCCATTCCAAAAAACTGGATGTTTTTATTAACCTTGGTGAGGACACAGATTCCCTCAGTATAAAAAGCCAAGATGGCCATGTTTATTCTTTTCAATATCCCATTACTGCAGTTCACCACCTCGCTACTTTGGGGATGCGTACAATAAATGGTCGGTACTATTCCAAAACCATCGCCCTTCACCCTTCCCTGCCGGAAGTAACCTTCTATCCGGAAAGTGGCCACTTGGTGCACGGAATTTTGAACAGGGTGGTTTTTAAGGCAACTGATGTAAAAGGTAATGGCCTAAATATCACGGGAGCAATTACCGACAATGATGGGAATTTCATCTGTGATATCACCGGTACCCACTTGGGATTGGGTACATTTATGCTCAGACCAGACAGCAGCAAAACCTATCATGCTGCTATCAACGCTGTTACAGATAGCACTGAAACGCACACATTCAACCTTCCTAAGGTAAAAAGCAATGGTAATACCCTCAACGTAAACACCTTCAAAAACCAAATCAGGCTCTCGGCGTATTCTTTTCCAGCCACACAGGACAGTGCATATATCAAAGTATCCTGCCGGGGAGTCAATTACTTTTTGCTTAAAGGACCGATGGCCAATGGCCAGATGGCTGCTGCTATAGCCGCTGACCAATTGCCTAACGGGGTAATTGCATTTACGCTACTCGATTCCGATAGGCGCCCCGTTGCCCAACGGTTATTCTTCAATAAAACCGGAAGAGATGAGGTTAATATTGAAATAAAGGCTGACTCTATCACTTATCATCCCCGCTCCAAGATGGCTATTTCTGTAAAAGTCTCGGACAGCACAGGAAATCCAGCACCTGCGCAAATAGCTGTTAAAGTGGTCAATAAACAACTTTATGGCCCTCTGCAAGAAAAAAATACCAATATTGAGTCTTTCTTTTTGCTAGAGAGTGACTTCGATGGCGGAATAAAGCAACCGGGATATTACCTAAGCCCACAACATCCCACACGCCTTCAGGAACTGGACATGCTCATGATGACCAAAAACAGGACCTACCGGTACGGCATCAAGGAGCACCAGCTAACCATTCCCCCCGAGCCTTCCCTAAAAGTGGCAGGAACTGTCAGCAGTGCTTTTTCCAAAAAGAAGAAAAAGGAAGGCATTGACCTGACATTAATGGCTTTTGGGGAAGAAGCTTCATTGCTAAAACAGCAAACGGATAGCCTTGGGAGATTTCATTTTAACTTGCCTGACCATTTTGGCCAGCACATCAACGTCTTGCTCCAGACCGCCAATGCAAATGGAAAAAAACGCAACTATACCGTCCAACTTGACCGGAAGGAAGTCCCTACTGTTCACTTTGATCAAAGAGAAGCCATCTCCATAGTGGATAGTGTAAAGCATCTCCTGGTCAAAAAACAGCAAGAAAAACACACCGTGGATGAGGCATTCAGGCTTACAGGCGATTATATGGAGCTGGAAGAAGTGACAGTAGAGGATTACCTACTCACTCCCCAAAGGCAAAAAGTCATGGACCGGTTTGGCAAGCCGGACGATGTCATCGACGGCGAAGAAATCGAAGCTAGAGAACAGAAATGGTCCTATGGACTGTATAGCGTGCTTCTGTTCAATTATCCCGAAAAAGTCAGGATCGAGCGTGTAGGTGGAGCAGGTGGCTACTTGTGGGCCGAGGTAAACAACAGCGAAATGACCTTGGTAGTGGTGGATGGCATTCCTGTGATGAATTACAATTATGACCTCATTCCCAATATCCCACCATCCGAAGTCAAAAGTGTGGAACTTATCGAGTATGCCAATAATTTTTCTCGGCTCTTCATGGAAGTATATCCCCAAGCTAGCCCCTTAGAAGCTCCGATGACAGGAAATGTAATCGCCATATATACCTATGCGGGCAAAGGTGTTTTTTCGGTGGACAAACCCGACGGAATTCTTAAAGCTTCCGTGCCCATATTTTCCCCTAAAAGAAATTTTGAAGCTCCTGATTATTCCAAGCTTACCCCACAAGAACGCATTAAACCAGACCTAAGAACACTCATCCATTGGGATCCTGCCCTAACGACAGACGGCAAGGGCAAGACGCTAATTAACTACTACAACGCAGACATCCCAGGAGAAATGCTAATCATCATAGAAGCCATTACAGAAGATGGCAAAACAGGTTACCAAAAATTCACCTATCAGGTGAAGGAATAGAACATAACAAATAGAAGAAAATTTAACTTGTGGTCAGAATTTAACCGAGGTGATGTGTCGCTAGAAGCTGGCTGTCAACGAAGACTTCTCCCTAAAGGTCCCATGATCCAAATCAACCGTAAACCGATTCCCATCTGTGGAGTGAATAACCAAAAAAGGTTTCCCGGCTGTATCCTGCTTATAAGTATAAGGATTCCCTGTTTCAGTCAACCAATAATAATGTAATTCTCCTTTCTTTAGCTTTCTACGGGGAATATCCAGAGATCTACCATTAATGGGCGAAGGTACTTTTTGACCATTCTTATAGATTTGGATCAGCAGTTCATCTTTACTGTACCAATTCTCAACATAAGTAAAGTACTGTCCATCATTGGACAAGGCTCCCATTGGTTTACCAGCATAGCGGTAAGGTGCTTCCCAAAGCAACGTTTCTTGGCCATTGGCATGTTCAAAAACCTTGATCTTCCAGTCTGACCGATAATCGGTCTCTCCTTTATCAGCGTCTATTGCCTGAATTTTAGCAATGTACTGGCCATTTTCGGATAAAACCGTAAAGTCGCACCAACAAACCTCCTGAGCAGACAACTGGTAAAAACAGCAAAACAATAATACAATAGCAAGGAAGTACTTCATAAAAATATAGATTAGATTAGCACATAATTTTCATGATATAATATACCTATATTCCACCTAACGCTTGATCAATTTAGGTTATCAAACCATTAAATCTATCAATAATCAGCCCCCACTTATGAAATACTTAACCTACCTAAACTGAAATTTCAAATACTTTATCTTCTCTCCTTTCGCGCTGAACATCGCTTCATACCGGGTCTTGATGCCATGGTGGTCATCACGGAAATCAGAACTGTAAAAATCATGAGTGTACACAAGATCGGTGACATCTTCCCGTCCTTGCAGTACGTCTAACGTATAGTCAAACAGGCCAGTATTATCTGTTTTAAAGTGAATCCAGCCTTCTTCTTGGATCAAAGGTTTATACATTTCCAAAAATCTCGGAGAAGTCAATCTTTTCTTTTCGTCGCCATCCCTCGGACGGGGATCAGGAAAAGTAATCCACAGTTCATTGATTTCTTTTCCGGCAAAAAAACGGTCAAGTAACTCTATCTGCGTCCGCAAAAACGCCACATTCTCCAATCCTTCCTGGATGGCTATGGTGCTTCCTTTCCAGATTCTGGCACCTTTTATATCGACACCGATAAAATTCTGCTCCGGATACTCCCTGGCCAATCCCACGGTAAACTCCCCCCTTCCACAGGCCAGCTCCACCACAATCGGCTGCTCGTTTTTGAATTGCTCCTTTCTCCAGTTGCCCTTAATGTGTTCGAAGATACCCTTGCCTTCTTGGACGACGTTTCGATTCTCCTCATTGGCCTTGAACCTTGCCAGCTTATTTCTGCCCATTTTATAAGTTTTCGATTTCAGCGACCACAAAGGTACTGCCTCCGATAAAAATAAGGTCGTTTTTTGATGCTTTTTTTCTAATTTCGGCCAATGCTTCATTCACATCCCGGATGACTTCGCCGATGATGCCTTGGGCTGCGGCTTTTTCCTGAAGCTGATCAGCGGGAAGTGCCCTGGGAAGGTTCGCTTCACAAAAAACGTATTTTGCCTCCTTTGGTAACAGACTGAGCACCTTGCTCAGGTCCTTGTCGTTAACCATCCCTAGGATAATATAAAGCTGATCATAGGGCATGGCTTGAAGCTGTTCCACCAGCTGGCCAATGCCATCTTCGTTATGACCGGTATCACAATACACCAACGGGGATTCTCCTAATTGCTGGAACCTGCCTTTCAATCCGGAAATCCCCGCAGCATGGGCTAACCCAGCGTGTATGGTTTCTGGTCCAATGGCAATCCCTTTTTCCTTTAAAACCTCCAACACCATTAGGACTCCGGGCAAGTTTTTTTCCTGATACTTCCCAAAAAGATCTAATGAATAGATCATTTTACGATCATTTTTAACAACTTGATAATCACATACTTTTGAATTATTATTTAAACCAATTTGTTGCACTTTGAAAAATTGGTCGGCAAAGAAAATAGGTGCTGATTGCTGCATTGCCCTGGACTTGAAGACTTCGATGGTTTCCGATTGGGTTTGGCTGATGACCACAGGTACTCTTACCTTGATAACACCCGCCTTTTCCCCAGCTATTTCTGCCAAGGTCGTCCCTAAAAACTGGGTATGGTCGAGTCCGATATTGGTGATCAAACTTACCTCCGGAGTAATCACATTGGTGCTATCCAGTCTCCCGCCCATGCCCACTTCGATCACGGCAAAATCTACCTTCTCCGCAGCAAAATGTGCAAAGGCCAGTCCCACCGTCATCTCAAAAAAACTGGGTTTAAGGGCATCAAGAAATCCCCGGTGCTGGGCTACAAAATCGACCACTTTGTCTTGCGGTATTTCTTGGCCATTTATCTTTATCCTTTCCGTAAAGGACTTTAAGTGAGGAGAAGTGTACAGCCCCACTTTATACCCCGCCTCCTGGAGAACAGCGGCTAGCATATGGGAAGAACTCCCCTTGCCATTTGTGCCTGCTACATGGATGGATTTAAATTGCTTATGTGGTTGCCCGAGATGCTCGCAAAGCTTAAGGGTATTGCTAAGGTCTTTCTTAAATGCCGCAGCGCCAATGCGCTGAAACATCGGCAGTGCATTGAACAAGTAGTCCAACGTCTCCTGATACGTCATCTGCTGATTAATCTACTTTGATGATAAAGGTGATTTTTCCTTCGGAAAAGTCAGCAGCAGGATTTCCACCTTTTCGCTTAAAGGTAAGTCCATTCACTACTCCCCGATAATAGGAAAGCACTTCATTGGTCACATTATAGGTATCTGGCATGGCCCTGACCACCTTGCCGTTATCATCCACGGTAATTTTGAAAACAATTTTCCCGTTTCGATTAGACACCCGGTCTTGGATATTGGGCTTGCTGGCAAAATCCCAACCGGCAAGATCCAGGTTATAGCCTGCGCCATTTCCGGCATTTCCCTGCCCAGACTGCATCAATGACCTGCCATCAATGGTGCCTTCAGGATTCCCTTGGTCACCTTTCTGCGTGGATGTTCCTTCATTACTGCCTGCAGAGGCATTATTGCTCGTTCCCTTATTGCCCCCGGCACCAAAAATAGCGCGTTGGTCAATTTTGGGCTTTTCTTCTACCTGCTCTTCTACTTTCTCTTCCGTTTCTTCTGCAGGCTTGGTCACGGGATTTGCTTCTTCTTTTGGTTGCTCAGGTTCTTTTACTGCTTCTTTACTCTTCTCACTGCCCTTTATTGGACTGGCGGTATTAGAGCGGGTTTCATAGCTGCTCTTCGATTCGGTTGGTTGGGGTTGAGCCTCCGGTTGGGCTATGGGCTGGGCTTCCGGTTGGGCAGGCTCAGGAGTCTCCACAGGTGCTCCCGGCGCAGGACTTTCATCGCTGATCTGCTCACTCTCTGAAGGCGGTGTCTCGGTTTGTTCATTACCGCTTCCCACTTCCGTAAAACCGAGGTTGAGCTCCAGGCCAAACTGTGCCATTGGCGGCACCGGCGGCCTCCAGACCACAATAAAATAGATACCCACCAACACCAACACATTTATAATGATGGTAATGATGGTTGCTTTCTTTTTACTGTCAAGCTCCGTATGTTGTGCCATTCCTTCCGCCTGCATCGTTGTATTGTTGAACTGTCGAATTGTGTGATTATTAATCGGTAACCATGGCTCAAAGCCCTCGCCTACAAAACTGCCTTCCTCTTCTACAAGACTAATGTCTATTGTCTCGCTATTCTAATCCATGTACCAAATACCAAATACTACATATTCAATACTAGTTATTGAACATCGCCTACTTATAAGGTCTAGTGGCTATCGACACATTCGCCTCCAGTTTGGCAGCTATGCCTCCTATTTCCACCAAATATTCCACCGGTACTTCTTTATCGATGTGAAGCACGACTTGTCCATCCTTTCCTTTAAGTAACGAAGTCAGTTCACTTTTGATTCCCTCCCGCTCCACGATCTTGTCGTTCACGGAATACTTGAGGTCTTTGGTCACCGTCACGGTCACCTCCTGCATCACAATATCTGCTGTTTCACTGCTCGGCAAGTTGACGGGTAATCCAGAAGGGGTTATGAAGGAAGAAGTCAGCATAAAAAAGATCAACAACAAGAATATAATATCTGTCATGGATGACATGCTAAATGCCGCTTCTACTTTATGTTTTGATTGTAATGCCATATAATTGTTTCTTATCAAAAAGAACTACTGATCAGTAATAAATGGTCACATTAGTCCTTATTTCTTATCCTGTAGCAGGTCCATAAACTCCACCGTGGTATATTCCATGTTGTGGATAAGTTTGGATACACGGGCCACAAGGTAATTATATCCCAAATAAGCAATAATCCCTACCACGAGTCCTGAAGCGGTAGTGATCATGGCTTCATAAATTCCTGTGGACAGTAATTTTGGAGAGACCATCCCTTCTTCTTGGGCAACTCCGATAAAAGCCCGGATCATCCCGGCGACGGTTCCCAAAAAACCGATCATTGGCGCAGCACCGGAAACGGTCGCCAATAGGCTCAGGTTTTTTTCCAATTTGTAGATTTCTATTTTTCCAACATTTTCAATTGCCACTTCAATGTTCTTTAGCGGACTACCGATTCTTTCCAAGCCTTTCGAAATCATATTGGCCACAGGCGTATCTTCCTCCTGACATATCATTTTGGCACCCCCAATATCCCCTGTCTGCACCATCATTTTTACCTGGTCCATCATACCTTTTGGAGTTTGGGCTGCTTTTTTGAGGGTGATGATGCGTTCCACAAAAATGTATATCGCCAAAATGAACAGCGCATAAAGTGGGATCATCATGTAACCTCCTTTGATCAATAGATCAAAAAGCCCAATACTCTGGGCGGTATTTTCCATGGTAGTAAGGGAATCCGCAACCGCTTGACTATCGGTTGATAAAGTCTGTAGTAAGATCATATTAGTATTTAAAAACCCATAAAGTTTCTTCGAAATTCTTTTGCTCTCGCTCAATCATGGCCAACGCTTCATCCACATTGTCAAAATCCTCAATGGCCAATTTATAGAACGAAGAACCATAGCCCGGAAGTACAATGTAAGTGTTGTATCCTTTTTTGTTTAACCGATCGGAAAAATCTTTGGCAAGGTCTCCATCAATAAATGCGCCAACAGTCACAAAATAATGTGGGGCATCACTTTTTTCACTGATTTCCGTAAGCGTCGGTGCCTTGGGAGCTTCTTCTACCGGAGCGGGTGTTTCTGGTTCTTCTATGGCAGGAACTGGCTCTTTGACCTCTGGCTGAACCGCCACCTGCTCTGTAACTACCGGCATTTCCGGTGATTTGAACACAAAATGATAGACACCAAAACCTAACAAGCCCAAGAGCAACAATACCAAAATGATCCAACCCGCCTTATTGTTCTTCTCTTCTTTTTCCTCCTCGTCCACTGGCACATATCCTGCCGGAGCAGCTTCAGGAACCGCTTGTGCTGCTGCAGTAGTCTTGGACTCGGCTTTGGGAGGTACGGCCTTTTCAGGATTTTTCTTTGGAACAGTTTTTTTGGGGGAATCTTTCTCAGATCCACTTCCCGTAGGCACGGGAATCACAGAAGGACGGGAATCAGACTTGTCTTCCTCACTGGATATAGGAGTGATTTCGATTTCAGGCAAGCCAAAATCCTTATCCTCGTCTTTTCTTTTCGATTTTTTTCCCTGGTTCTTGTCTGTCATTCTTCTGCTTTCTTGGTGGTTTAAATTGCTAAACTAAGATAAAACCCTCAATTACTCAATATGGCTCTAATGAATAATTACACAAGATCAATCCATCTCACCAAAACTAAAATTTAAAGGTCACCCCACCAATCCCCTGGATTCCACGGGATTGATAATTCCAATATCGCTCATTTTTTTGATTCAATAAATTATTGCCTTTGGCAAATACCGAAAACCGATCGGTAATTTTATAATCTATCTTGACGTTAAGGTCCAGAATGGGATTTAGCGTGTCCTCGTTTCCTGTTTCAAGGTTTTTGGCATAAATCCCCCCCATCATATCCAATCCGGCTTGGATAAGCCATTTTTCATCCGGTGTGAAGGTATTGTGAACATTGACCTCCCACTCAGGACGCTGCCAGGGACTGGCGGCTCCATTGGGATTACTACTGTCCACATCATCTAGCGTATAATGGTAATAGTTGGCCGCAGCGGTAAGATGGTAGTGATCACTAAAGCTATAGCCCAAAGATCCCGTATAATTCAGCACCGAGCCGTCATTGTACAGCACTTCAAAACGTGTGCTGTCAGCCTCTCCATTGGCATAAAAATGCATATTGTCATAGTCTCCATAAGCAATGCCCAGCTTATAGGTGAAGGCATCGTTCACGCTGCCTTTGATCCCTCCTTCAGCCCTAAATTTCTGTACCGTGTTCAGCAGTCTGTCACTGGGCCCGAGGTAGGGATTTTCCATTGCAAAACTATAATAGGTATTTCGCTGTACATCTCCTGCATACTCGCCATACACTGCAAAAGCTTCATGGATGTAGTAAGCTGCGTCGATCTTAGGGAAAACATGAAAATCTCCGCTTTTACCCTCATATGTGTCGTTTTCATTGATGAAATTCACCCCAGCGTTAACTTCAAACATTGTCGTTTTATACCTCACAAAAGGGGTAAGCTTCGCGTAGTTTCTGTTGATGTCATTATAATTGATATCAGAGGGTGAGGTCAAAAAGGCAGCAACATCCAAACCAGCACTCAAACCTTCATTAAAATTATAATAACCCAAGCCCGAAAAACTTGCTTCATGCTCCCTGGCGGAATAGTCGTCATTAAAGAGCCTTAACCCTATCTTAGCTTCATAATTAAAGGGGTCGTCTTTCCCTATATTCCGGATGCCCCCCTGACCATAAATGGTACTGAACAATTGCTGAATGCTATCCGCCATCACTTCAGTACCGGGCGCATACCCATAAAAATGATACCGATCACGATCATACCCTACTTCACCAAAAATCTCCACAAACTCCGTGAAATAACTGGCATTCAGCCGGATGTTTGTGTGATCCTCAGCAGAATTCTTCTGATCCACTGGCCCTTCATAGTATCCCTGGTGCCTAAGCATCACACCGTAATTCAGGTAGTCGCTTTCCAAGTTATTGACATATAGATCAGCCAGAGGAGACTGGTAATTGCCATACCCTAGCCTGACAAGACTATGGTAAAGCGTTTCATTGTTAGACGTAAACTGCTTTTGGTACGGCTTGACCTCAGATTGACTGGGAGGAAGCGTAAAAAAGAAATCCCTGGCATCATAGCTAAAACTGCTCTTGCTTTCAGGCTGCGGCAATGCCGGAACCGTTTCAAAGTTACGCGTTCGCTTTGGCAGGCTCAACACCCTATCCTTTCTGATGATAAACTCTGCGTCTGTTACTTCACCACGCTCATTTCCTTTTTGGTCTTGGGCATACACAGAAACCATAGGTAAAAATAGCGATAAATATATGATCTTAAGTGCTTTATTCATCTTTTCTTTAATCAATGCATCAATAAAGTTTATGGCAAGGTGGCTAACTCAGCTTTCGCTTCTTTAATGACTTGTTCGTTTTCTGAATTCTCAATTACCGATTCCAGCGTGGCTTTTGCTTGGAAATTCTCATTAAGGGATTTATAGTTTCTGGCTAGCAGCACAAAGCATTTTCCGTACCAATAATCATACACCGCATATTTCTCTGAGAAGCCAAATATTGTTTCATTGGACTGGGTATAGTTCTCGGCTTTGCGGAACGTATCCGCTAACAAGAAAAGTGCCTCCGCTCCTTGCAAACTGCCACTCTCATTGACCAAGGCCATCAGTTCGTCTTGGGCTTCCGAAGTTTTATTGGTTTTCAGAAGCGATTTGGCTTTGATGAGCTGGGCATTGGCCTTGGCATCCGCCGTCACATCACCGAGTTCGATCACCTTATTGGCATAGAAATCTGCCGAATCGTATTTGCCCGTTTCATAATAGGCCATCATCAACCCTTTGTTGGCTTCGTATTGCTCTATCCTGTCACGGGCCACTTTGGTGCTGGTGATGAAGTAAGGGATGGCTTTCTGATAGTTTTTATGCTCAAATTCGATCTCCGCTATCCGCTGTATGGCCTTGGCCTTTTGGCTCGAAGCACCCATTTTTTCCAAACGGTAAAAGGTCTTCAATGCCTCATCCTCTTGCCTCATTCGCAAATAGGCATCACCGATAAAGTACGTTGCTTCGTGTTTCTGCGCCGAATTTGGATAGTTGCTCAAGTAAGTTTGAAATGCCTGAATGGACTGCTGGTAAGACTGTCCGAAAAACAGGTTTTTGGCCGCTTCATATTCTACACCCTGCACGCTTTCGTTACCGGGATTGGAGTTTTTATATTCTGAAAGGTAATTGGAAAATTCCCCGGACCTGCCTTGCAGCGTCAGTGCCTCCTGAAGACCTACCAAAGCAGCATTTGCATTTTCTGCATTCGGATATTGCCCCAATATCTTCTTGTAGTCATTGATGGTCTGGTCATACTTCTTGAGTGAATAACTCGCTATGGCCCTTCCCTCCAATGCAAATGGCACAAAAGGACTGTTGGGGCTTTTGGTGATCAGCTCACTATAGCCTTTGCTGGCCTCCGTATAGTTGGATTCTTCCATATTTATCTGGGCTTTTTGGAAGATAATATCGTCCCTAAAACGGCTATTTGGATAGCGGTTGATGGCCCTGTCGAGTTCTGCCACGGCTTCCCTATTTCTATTTTGGAAGTTAAGCACCACACCAGCCATGTAATGGGCATAATCGGAAGATGGATTGCGCTCATTAATGGCCAAACGGAACGTGCTTAGCGCCGGATCAAGTTTCTTCTGAATATAATAGCAGTCGCCCAAGCGGATCAGTGCATCATCATAATAACTTTGTACGTTGGAAACCTTCTTTATTTTGTCCGTATAGGATTTGAATTGGTTTTCTGCCTTGGCATACTCCTTGGTATTAAAATATGCATACCCCAGGCCATAGTGGCTTTTGATCAATGCTGGATCCAGGGATGTCAATCGCATGTTCATCACCTGCTCATAGGCCGCAATAGCACCTTTCAAGTCTTCTTTTGCAGCGTAAGCCTCCCCTTTTCGATAAAACGCTTCGTGCACGATCCCCTTATCCACCGGATAGGTGATCGATTTGTCAAAATAAGTAATGGCTTCATTGTACTGCTTGTTGCGATAGTAGGTAAGCCCTTGATAATAAGTTACCTTTTGGTAAGCAGCCCTGATGGCCGGTGATTTATTGCTCATGCCTTCGATATGCTGGATGGCACGAAGGTAATTGTTCGTATTGATCAGTGCATCGCTCAGCAAGGTCTCTACCTCTCCGACATGCTGTCCATTGGGGTAGTTGGCCAGGTAACTGTCCATCGCATTGATGGCTTCTTGGAATCCTCCCCGCTCTAGGCTGAGCTTGGAGTAGTTAAACAAAGCCTCTTCTTTGATGGCGGGGTCATCATCACTTTTGTAGGCAGCACTGAAGCTGGTCACAGCGTATTGGGGATTTTTTAGCTGCAGATAGGAATGGCCTAGGTAGTAACTGGAAACTTGGCCGAGCTTATCCTTTTCCAAGGCTACTTGCTTAAAGTAATCCGTAGCTTTTTCATATTGCCGTACCTTAAATTGGGCCACACCAGCCTTATACATTTGTTCGCGCGTCATGTCACCTTTTCCAGCCTTGGTGGCCGCATCGTAATAGGTCGCGGCATTGGTAAAATCGCGCTTCTCAAAATATGCCTCGGCCAGTAGCAGGTAAATTCCCTCTTTTTGATCCAAATTGCCCCTGGATTGGGTTATGGGCGTGACATAGGTGATCAGCTCATCATACTGCTCTTGGCGGTAATAAAGCTCCGATAGCATGTAAGGAACTTTGGACTGGTACGTCGGATAGCGGTCCGCCTGCTTGAAATCGGCTATGGCTTGATCATACTTGCTTTGCTGCAACGCCACATAGCCGCTGTAATAGAATCCGTCTCCTGTATAATTGGTCTGCATCTTCTTCACGGGATCGAAGTAGCGGGCGGCATTGGCATAATCCTTTAACTGGAAATAAGCATAGCCCATTTTAAAATACACCTTTGACCGTTGTTCAAGAGATACCACATCTACATTGACCAAGTCATATGATGCTATGGATTTTTTATAGAGGCGCTTATCAAAATAAAAATCACCCATTAGAAAAGCTGCCTCATTTGCCTTGGGATCATTGGGATAATCGTCTATGATCTTGCCTACCAAACTCGGCCCATCGGGATTATCCAATCGCAAAGCGGATACAGCATGGTAAAAATCCACATCTATTCGCTGTGACGGGCTCAACTCGGCCGCCTGTAACTTTTCGAATTCCAATTTGGAAGCACTGTATTGATGCTTGTCAAAAAGCTCATAGGCATCATCGATCTGCTTCTCCAGTCCTGTCTGATAAATGCCGGACTGTGCCTGTGCCTGATAAAAAAAACCTGTGGCCACAAACAATAATAATAATTTTCTCATGGTAAAATGGTGTACCTTAATGCATCAATTTAAATACAAGTTCCTTGAGGATTTCTGGCTCGTTCATACCATTGGCGTCGATACCCTTTGAACGAAGATCAGCTTCCTTTAAGTATCCGATGTTATCAATAACCTTGCCTAAAGGATAGTTTTTGGCCGCAATCATATATTCTTTCATAAAATACGGGTTGACCTTTAGTTTTCCTGCCAGCTCACGCTCCCCTTGGCTTTTGTTGGCATGCACCAATAGTAATCTCGAAAAGTGCAGGTAAAGCAAGGCAATGATCGGGATGAGTGGATTGGACTTTGGGTTTTGACTAAAATAATGAATGATCTTGTTGGCTTTCAGGACATCCCTAAAGCTCAATGCCTTGGTCAGTTCAAAATTGTTATAGTCTTTATTGATCCCGATAAACTGTTGAATGTGATTGCTGTCGATCTGCACCGGCTCACTGAAGTTGATCAGCATCTTATCGATCTCATTGGTCAATACCTCCAAGTTGTTCCCGATGGATTCTGCCACGATCTGACAGGCCTTGGGCTCAATGGTAAAGCCCTTGCTTTTCATGTAGCCGTCTATCCAAGGGCTGAGCTTATATTCCGGCACCTTAGCGGATTTCACCAACACGGCTTTCTTGTCAAGCTCTTTGGCCAATGCCTTCCTTCCATCCAGCAACTTATACTTGTGTGCAAACACCAAAATGGTACTCGGCAATGGATTGGAGAGGTAATTGATCAGCAAATTATCACCTGCCTCTTTGCCCAGGTCGGGAAGGTTTTGGGCTTCCTTGACGATGACTACTTGCCGCTCGGCCATCATCGGAAATCGGCGGGCATTGGTCAGGACGGTGTTCATGGAGGCGTCCTTCCCATACATCATGATCTGGTTAAAGCCCTTTTCGTGTTCCGGAATGGCATGTTCTTCAATATAATCCGTGATCTCATCTATGAAATACGGCTCCTCTCCCTGTAAAAAATAAACGGGAGCATATTTCCCGCTTTTCAACTCCTTTATTACTGCTTCAGGTTGGTTTGGCATATCTTACTATTTCTACTCAAATATAGAAATTATTGGCATCTTGGGAATAATGAAATGGGATATTCCTTCGATAAAAATGCAAGGCTTCATCTTGATTGATTTCGCGGTCTCCCCAACCATGATCTAGGCAATATTATCGGAAAATACGTCCCGTACGGAAGAGGACACAACCGATATGTTGGCAGCAGATTCCGCTGAGGTAACCATTGCAACGGGATATGCCCAGCTGTACAGGAGGAAAATCATGCTCAGCTAACCTTCCACCTTTTCAACATTAACTCCTCTCCTGTTAAACTTATTCAAACAATGGGCTGTTATAAATATTGTTGCTAATTTTGGCAGAAATTAAAAGCATAGAGCGCGTGAGTGATATCAACCAAGGCATTTCGCTGTACAAAGAAGGGAAATTTGAGGAGGCACTGGGGGTTTTTGACCAACTACTGACCAAGAGTCCACAGCAACCACTGCTTTTGCTGCATCGGGGACGTATTCTTTCCCGAATGGGCAAATTGGATGCGGCATTGGAAGATTTTGACCTGCTGATCAAAGCGGACAATTATAATGCAGACTTTATCAGTGACCGAGCTGTGGTACTGCACCTCCTAAAACGCAATGGGGAAGCATTGTCAGAACTTGACCGCGCCCTAAGCTTAGACCCCAATAACCCCTACCGCTACTCGAGTAGGGCT
The DNA here is from genome assembly GCF_005281475.1 of Echinicola rosea. NCBI lineage: Bacteria > Pseudomonadati > Bacteroidota > Cytophagia > Cytophagales > Cyclobacteriaceae > Echinicola > Echinicola rosea. The sequence goes on from NZ_CP040106.1 coordinate 4,269,640, forward strand.
TTCCTAAAAGACCGCATCGGTGACCTGGAAGGAGCCATTGCAGACTACGACAAAGCCATAGAAATGGACCCGGAAGATGCCATCTCCTATAACAACAAAGGCCTTGTCGAAGAAAAACTAGGCTATAAAGAAAGGTCAAAAAAGAGCTTTGATAAAGCCGACAACCTGGTAGGATATCAGCCCATAAAGAAGAAAGACACCCATCCCCAAAAAGATTCCTCCTCTCCTAAACCGGCTTCCGAAACACCCGAACAGCTCAAAAATCAACCTAAAAAGCAGGATGGTGGCCTGTCATTTGCCAATTATTGGAAAACTGTAGGGAAAGTCCTTGGCAATAAAAGTACACGGGCAGAGTTCTTCGATTTCGTCCAATCCAAATTGGGGAAGAAAAAATAAAGGGGCATTGGCTTCAGCGTAAAGATTTTGCTTCCGAAAGACATTCGCTAACATCCCCCCTTAATCTCCTAAAGGGGACTTTCTGGCCATTACCTCCGAGGACGGGGTAGTTTTAAAAAAACGAAAAGACCTTTTTTCTTTTTGTTTAACCCGGATTTAATGCCGTTTAGTTAAGGCCATTTCCCTGTTTTCACCTGCTAGGAGTTTCTTTTCTATTTGACTTTAACTGTATGGCTTTGGCCATTTTGGTGGATTTTATCCTTTTCCTTTTTTCCCCCGAAAGCCTTCGGGGCAGGCTATTGATCGAAAAAAGAAAGAAAAAAATCCAGGCCGGTGGTATGCCTTTTAAAGTGGGACATGGATTTACCCTGCGACCGAGATCCGTCACCCATTTTAATTTCCACCCGATGGCTACGGCCTAAAAGCGAGTGGGTCTCGCTGTTCCACGACGCGAGCCAACTCCCTTTCTTAACAGCCTCCACCATCGGGTGGAAAACAGGCATACCAAGGGCCGTAATAAGGAAGCGATACCTTTTTGGGACTTATTATTATAAAACCGTCACTGCGAGGCTTAGAGGGAGGCCTGAGCGGGTGGAAGCCGTGGCAGCTCGCCGCGGCGAGTTGCCACACCCTTTTCCAACCCACATCCTCCTAAAAAGGGTTCGCAATGACGATTTTAATACAAAAATTAAGTCGAGCTCAGGTTATTAACTGAATCCGCCTTGCAGGTATTGGGCGTTAAGAAATTAAAAAGCGGGTGGGCAAAAAGGCAGGCTTGTTTGACAAAATGCTGCCCAAAAAGAATGTTGGCAGCTAAAGAAGGTTTACCTGGCTTTAGATAGGCCTGCTTGGCTTTAGACAGGAGGAGTTTGCCTGCATGAGGGGAGGTTTTAATTTTAGGCCAATAGCTGCACACCTGTGCGCCGTGGCGTAGCGGCGGGGTTTTGGGTTACTTTTTTGACCTGCAGCAAAAAAGTGACAAAGGTATAGAGGTGAAAACCACCTAGGAATTTAGCAGAAAAACAATAGAACCAATATTTCCAAGTACATACTAACTAAACGGCATTGAACCCGGATTATAGGTTCAACCCGATTGCGCTGGCTTCGTACCTCGTACCTATTACTTCGTACTTCATCCCCTACACCTTCTTGATTACCCAAAGAGGTTTATTAATGAAATAAGACATTTTCTTGGAGATGTTTTTAGTAAAAAGCTGATCAAACCAACTCTTTTTCTTACTGAGCGTAACAAGGATATCTCCTTTGGCAGTCAAAAGGTAATTTTCAAGCCCCAGCCCCACTTCATCCCTGAAAGTCTTCAATACATAACTGGTCTTTTCATAGCGGATAAAGGGCTTGATCTCTTCTACCATGGTCTGATGGAGGGCCTTGTCTATTGCTTTTACGCGTGTGCCCACATGGACGATGTCTATTTCACTGTCATAAAAATGAGCCATTTCCACTACTTTTTGAACCGCCAATTTATCTTCTTCCAAATAGTCCGAGGCATAAACAAATTTACGCGGAGGTTTAAAGAACACTTTTCGAGGTACGATAAGTACATCATTTTCTGCCCTTCCGATGACATTGCTGGATTTTGTTCCAATAAAATTCGTCTTGATATCATTGATCCCTTCCGTGCCCATGACGATAAGGTCTATTTTGTTGGTCTTGGCATATGTTATGATGGTTTCTACCGTTTCGCCTTCTTTCAACACCGGTACACAAGAGCGAAGTCCTTTATCTTTACTCTCCAACAACACTTCTGCCACCAAATTTTCCATTTTTTGCCGGACAAAATCCAATTCATCACTTTTGGGTTGCTTAAACAGCTTCTTGTAATCCTCCATGTTTGGAACATGAAAAACAATCAGCTCTGCCTTATATTTTTCACCCAGCTTAGCGGCATATTCAAGTGCGTTCAGCGAACATTCCGAAAAATCAGTTGGGCATAAAATCTTAAAAGTACTCATGTCGGTTCATATTTTATTTAATATCCTTTCTTTCTATCTATCTGATTTACTAAAGATTGTCCCTTTATTAGATTCCAGTAATTTTCAATGATCTGGGGAGCAGCTGCCTCCGGATTGGTAATGCTGGCTATATGAGGGGTAATGGTAATCCCTTCTTGCGCCCAAAACGGATGTTCTTCTGGCAGAGGTTCTTTCCGAAACACATCCAGCAGGGCACCGCTCAAAAGCCCTTCATCCAAAGCGGTAATTAAATCCTCTTCCACTAAGTGTTTCCCCCTGGCCACATTGATCAGATAGGTTCCTTCTGTGCACTTCCTGAACAATTCCATGTTCAAAAAGCCATCTGTATTTTTGGTCAATGGCAATAAGCAGACCAACACATTCGATGTTGACAAAAACTCTTCCAACTGGCTCCCATGGTAATAAGGATGCCTAAAGTCCGGTTTCGGGCTGTTTCCGTATCCGTAAACTTCTATGCCCATGTAGGATAACTTGTCCAGCACGTCACCTCCCAGCTCTCCCACTCCCAGCACACCAACCTTCACGGGGATTTCTGGATTACTCATATCCCATTTGCGCAGTTTTTTGTCCGCTTCATATCGCCTGATCTGCCGGTGATAGTTTAGTACCCCCATGACTACATAATTGGTCATGGAAAAGGTCAATCGCGGATCCACAATCCGTGTAATGGATACATCCTCTGGAATAGTATCATCACCAAGGATATGGTCCACGCCCGCCCCCATCGAGCAGATGAGCTTTAAGTTGGGAAAGGACTGCAGGGATCCCTTTGGATGCTGCCAAACCATGGCGGTGGTCACCTCTTCCGGATGCTTGATGTCCGGATAGATTTCCAAGGGGATATCTGGGGCTTCCTTTTTGAAAATCTCCAACCACGGCGAAATGTCTCTATTTGGTGATATTATTGCTAAACTCATTTATTTTTTGCTTACGTATGGATTACTCTTGATATAAAACCTCCAAGGAAGCTTGGCATCTTCCCCGGCATAGTCCACCCCAATCCTAGTACTTACATTAATTTCAAAATTAACGTTATTCATTTCACATACAATGCTGATTATACCATTTTTTTGATATAAGATCACATCATTGTGCAAAGTACTGATTCCCAATGCCTGCGCTGCCTTACCTGGGCCATTGGTAAGCTGCAGATCAGCCGTTACTTTTCTGCGCTTTCTCATAATAGGTTTTCCTTCCAAGGGCTCTACTGCCCTGATGAGAACAGCTTTGGGGATTCCCTCTGGTTGAGTTACGATATTAAACAGGTGATGGATGCCATAACAAAGATAAACGTAACTTCTTCCCCCTTCGCTGAACATTACCTCCGTTCTTCTCGTTATCTTGTTCGGAAATGCATGACATGCCTTGTCTATGGTACCATCATAGGCTTCTGTTTCGACAATCCGGGCGGTAGTGTATTCCCCATTTATTTGTGTTACGATTATTTTTCCCAAAAGATGCCGCGCTATTTCTGTTACATCCTCTTTCAAAAAGAACGATTTGGGAAGAACATCAAGGTCGTTTATGATCATGTACAGCCTGTTTTAGAGTTTATATCAATTAAAACCTCATATAATTACCATTTAATCTAACGTATAAAATCTATGAAGCTTATCGCAACTCCATTTCTTTTACTTTTGGTGCTTATTTCGTTTGGGACGACAAAGGCACAGCAAATCCAAATGCCACAAGCAAGTCCTGCAGCAGCCATCAGTCAAAAAATAGGCCTCACGGACGTGAAACTAGAATATAGCAGACCAAGCGTCAAAGATCGTAAAATCTTTGGCACCTTGGTTCCTTTCGGTGAAGTGTGGCGGACCGGTGCCAATGCAAGTACCAAAATATCCTTTAGCACTCCAGTGACCGTGGAAGATAATGAAGTCCCTGCTGGAACCTACGCCCTATATGCTATTCCCAACAAAAAGGAATGGACTTTTATATTGTCTGACAACTTGGAGCTGTGGGGTGCCATAGGCTACACTCCTGAAAATGATGTCTTGAGGTTTACTGTTCCTGCCAAAAAAAGTAAGGAAGCGTACGAAACCATGGAGCTGAGCTTTAATGACATGACCGATACCGGTGCTACACTTAACCTCCATTGGGAAAAAACGGCTGTAGGTTTCCGCATTGAGACCCAAGTAGATCAAATCGTGATGGATCAAATCCAGGAAATGGTCATCGACGCCAAAACGGACAATCCTGGATTGCTTTACCAGGCGGCTTCCTATTACTATACCAATGACAAAGACATGGAGCAAGCCCACGAATGGATAGAAAAATCTGTAGCGGCAGATCCTAAATATTGGACCGTACATCTCAAAGCAAAAATCGAGGACAAACTGGGCCTTACTGAAGAAGCCATCCAAAGTGCCCAAATGTCCAAGCAGCTGGCTGATGAGGCAAAAAATATGGATTATGTCAATCTTAACGACCGATTGATCAAGGCACTGCAATAAAGTAATTATAAACCTCAGTTCGATTATAAAATCGTCACTGCGAGGCTTAGAGCGAGATATGAGGGGTGGAAGCCGTGGCAGCTCGCCGCGGCGAGTTGCCACACCCTTTTCCAACCCACATCCTCCTTGAAAGGGTTCGCTATGACGCTTTTAATACTAAAATTAAGTCGAGCTCAGGTTATAAAGCCAGGGAACTGGATATTGAAACATTTCGAATAGGGCCTTAACAATTTTTGGTTTGTCGAACAATCCAGGTAATAAATAAACGAGGGCATCTCATCATTCACAAATCTGCATTTGGGACAGCCTCGTTTATTTATCCCTTAAGCCTTTGCTCCCTTAACCATTTGAAAAACTGCCGAAAGGGCCATCACCAATAAACAACCGATGGCATTGTACCAGAGATAGCCTATATCGATGGGGATACCGAGCAGCTGGCTTCCATTTTTCCAGTGGATCAAGAGAATTATCGCCTCCGCAGCCAGCGCGGCTATAAATACGGCATGTCCCTTTACCCATTTCATATAGAATCCCACCAGAAATATTCCTAAAATCGTTCCGTAAAATAGCGAGCCCAACAGGTTTACGGCCTGGATTAAGTTCTCAAACAGTGTTGCGTAGGTAGCAAACAGGATGGCAAAAACACCCCAAATGGCCGTCATTACCTTTGAAGACTTCGTATAGTGCTGTTCTGATTTTCCTTTGTTAATCGAGCGTTTATAGATATCCACAGAAGAAGTCGCACCAAGCGCATTAAGCTCTGAAGCAGTGCTGGACATCGCTGCACTGAAAATCACGGCAAACAACAATCCCACCACGCCTTTTGGCAGATAGTCCATCACAAACCGCATAAACACATAATCGGTATCCCGCGTTTCGGCATTGGGATCATTCTTGGTAATCAGGTCTTTGACACCTGTGCGGATTTCTTCCTGCTCTACCTGCTTTGCCGAAATTTCTTTCTGTAGTTTCTCCACTTCAGCTGTCTTCCCTTCCTTTTGTGCTGCTATCATCGATTTGATAGCCGTATTTTTTTCATCAAAAACATCATCATAGGCACCTTGTAGCTGTTGGAATTCAGCATTATAATTGCTTTCAGCCAGCTTTTCGGTCTGAACCTTGTTAAAAAAAATAGGTGGCTGATAAAATTGGTAAAATACGAACACCAATACCCCGACAAACAGGATAACAAACTGCATGGGGACTTTCAAAAAACCATTCATAATCAATCCCATTCGACTTTCGCGCAGCGAACGACCGTTTAGGTAGCGCTGGACCTGGGACTGGTCTGTACCAAAATAAGACAAAAACAAAAACAACGCGCCTGTTATCCCAGACCAGAAATTATACCGGTCCCCTAGGTCAAAGTCAAAGCTAACGATATTCAGCTTGCCCATTTTTCCAGCCACATGCATGGCATCATTTAAGGAAACCGGCAGCATATTGTAAACCAAAATTCCCGCTAGGATCATCCCTCCCATCATGACGGTCATCTGTTGCTTTTGAGTGATGGAAACAGCCTTGGTGCCCCCCGTTACGGTATATGTAATCACGACCAGGCCAATAAAAATATTGGTAAAGGTAAGGTTCCAATTGAGCAGGGTGCTCAGAATAATGGCTGGACCATAAATGGTAATGCCCGCTGCCAAGCCACGCTGGATCAAAAACAGAAAAGCTGCCAAAGTCCGTGTTTTAAGATCAAACCGTGATTCAAGAAATTCGTAAGCGGTATAAATCTTTAGCTTATAATAAATGGGAATAAAGGTCACCGATAGGATAATCATGGCGATAGGCAAGCCAAAATAAAATTGGATAAAGCGCATACCATCTTGATATGCCTGACCGGGTGTACTCAAAAAAGTAATTGCTGAAGCTTGCGTGGCCATAATGGACAATCCTATCGTCCACCAGCCCAATTCACTGCCTCCCTTGAGGTAGCTATCCATGTCCTTGGGACCATACGTTTTGTAAACCCCATATCCTATGATCGCTATCAAAGTACCAAAAAGTACTATCCAATCAAGATAACTCATGCGTAATAGCGTGTAATGGCGTAAAACAATCCGATTAATACCGCCAGTACCAAAACCAGCAAAAGATACAGTCTATTCCAGTTCGTGGACGGTTCACTCATTGTTTTGTTCGATTAAGTTTACAAATAATTTAATAGCACCCGGTACGCCTGCGGGAAGTAGCCTGAACCAAGATATTCCTGAATAGGTGTACGTGCCTTTTCCGTAATTGGCCAATAGCAAGCTTCCTTTACTGGCTGACTCTCCCGGATCATGCATGGACAATGGTGCAACATAATGCTCATCCCAATTTTCGGTAAAGTAAAGTCCCCTTTCTTGGATCCATCCGTCAAAGTCTTCCATGCCGATAACATTGGGACCCTGCAATACCGGATGCCCTTCAAAGTCCACCGCTACCGGTGCACTCTCCACGGCTACACGCTTCCGGCTGATGTCAAATGGATAGGGCCCCATTTGGTCAGTCTTCAAGGAAGCAGTGGTATTGTACTGGACAATGAGATTTCCACCATTTTCGACGTATTTCATCAATTGGTCAAATTGATCCACAACCTGCTGATTGACATTAAAAGCCCTGATACCGACAATAACGGTGGAAAATTGCTTTAAGCGACCTGCATCCAAGCTGCCATTCTCCAATTCCGTCACGGCATACCCTAGGTTACGCAGGACCTCTGGGACATCATCACCAGCACCAGGAATATAGCCAATATTTTGGGCTGTCGTCTTTAGGTTCAATTTGATCAAATCAAAATTGGCCTTGGGGAAATACGTTAGTGCTGGAATATGCTTATAATCAATATGCTTTACCCCCTCTTCATAGATCTTGCCTTCAGTAGTAACATACTGGGCTGTTACCACCGTCTTGCCTGTCTGGGTATCGCCATTGACACTAAGGCGGTAGGTTTTTTCTTTTTTCGCCTCATTGACAGTACTTTCAAGCACCTTATATGCACCCTCCTTAAGCCCTTTCAGCTGTAAATTTCCCGGGAGCATTTTGGTACCAAAAGACACTATTACTGAAAATTCAGCAGATTTGTCCGAAAGGACATACACTTGATCATGATCTACCGACACCTGCACAGGCGGTAGCAGCACAAAAGGCTGGTTCACTTCCCCATCCACAGGGTCATTATATTTATACTTCAAAGGAACTTCCATCACAAAATCTTCTCCTGAAAGTTGGAATGTTAATTTTCCACTGACGGTAGGATCATTAAATGCCTTTCCGATCTTATTTTGGTCATATACTTGATATAGATTGTTTTGAGGAGGATTTTCAATCCAATATGGCTGCGAAGCTATCAAAGTTGGTGCAATCTCCAATGCCAACTCATCCCTTAGGACAGCATTATCACTCACATCCTTTTTAAAAGAATGGCTACTGCCCATTACGTCAAAATCCAAAACTTTTACATTTATAGACGAAGGATTACTGACCACCAAGGTCCCTTCTATCTCCTCACCGAGGTATGCTTCTTGCTGTCCAGCGGTAAATTCAACCTTCAATCCAAGCAGTTCTATAATCAATTGATCAATCTGGTGTTGCTTTTCCCTTATCCACTTTTCAGATGGGTTCAATTCATCCAGCAACTGTTTTACCCTTAAAAAACGGGGCAAATTATTCCCGAGGTGAACAAAATCAAACTGGTTGACGGCCTTATCAAGGGCACTTTGTATGGCTTGGCCGTGATCGACCTCATTCCACCTGTTTGGAATCCCTTCAAAAGGTGACTGCTCAAAAGGCGCTCCTTCTACCAGTTCAATAAAATCCACTGCCCCACCATAAGGCGCTGTGGATCCAAAGCCCTGGGATTTGTGCATGGTCCTGCTGTCTGCAGCAATTTGCGCATATGTTAGGCCAAGCAAATCATCGTATGCGCCTGTTTCGAAGGCGTGGTACAGCTTTCCTTTTTCTGGCTGATAGGGTGCCCTCCAATTATAAGCATTCCAAAACACCCGCTTAGCCTGCCAAGGATCCACCATGTCCAGCTGATCCGGAAATACCGTAGGATCAGCGGCCGCCTCAAAGGCTTCCAATGACAGGATAGCAGAAGTAGTATGATGGCCATGGGTAACACCGGGAGTGGTATTGAAGCGGTTGATAATGATATCTGGCTGAAAATTTCTGATCACCCAGATCACATCGGCCAGAAGCTTTTCCTTGTCCCAATTGTTTAGCGTCTCGTCAGGGTTTTTGCTGTATCCAAAGTCGATGGCCCTGGAAAAAAACTGCTGTCCACCATCGGTTTCCCGAGCCTTCAACAATTCCTGGGTCCTGATCATGCCCAATTCGACACCAAGCTCTTTCCCGATGAGATTTTGTCCACCATCACCACGGGTGAGCGACAAATAGCCTACCTCGGCATGTGTATGATTACCCAAATAAGCAATCAACCGTGTATTCTCATCATCAGGATGGGCGGCGATATAGAGCACCCTTTTGGTCTCTCTCAGCTTCAGGAGCTGGTGATAAATCGTGGAAGACGGATGACTGGACTGATCATAACTCCATGTGGGAGCACTTAAAAGTAGAAAAAATAGGACAAAAAGAGACAGGTATTTAAGCTTCATAGATGTAAGGTTAATTAGCGAAAACTAATGCAATCAATCTAAACTTCAAATCATTTTTATACTAATGGTAGGTCAACGGATTTATTCCCAACAGGGTTTACGAGCGTAACGTAATAAACCTGCGTATAAGGCATAAGACTGCCTTTTGAGCGGGTTAAATTGGTAATATTTATAAATCTTATCAACCATTTAAGATTTAGTTTTACCTATTCATCCATTATTTGATTACTTGTGTTCATATAATTTCTAAAGTTCACAATTAAAGCTAATGATGCAATTTAAATCGCTACTCTTTTTCGGTAGTTTACTAATCATTTCCGCTTGTACCCCTCAGGGTGCGGATTATATCGAGGACCTTGATATTGCCCTTACGTTTCAAGATCCCGAAGTAAATTATGACAACTACAGCAGTTATCACCTTCCTGACACCGTAGTGCTCATCTCTAATGACGACAATACGGAAATCTCTTCAGAAATGGAAGGTTATATCCTATCTGAAGTAAATCAGCAATTCCGCAGTATGGGTTGGGACAGAAACACAGAACCTGTGAGCGATGGATCCGATGTGGTATTAATGGTCTCAGTGGTCGATTTACTAAATGTCCAATATGTTTCTTGGTGGGATTATTGGGGCTGGTGGCCAGGATGGGGCTATTATCCCTACCCTCCTGATGGCTGGTATCCGTATTATCCCGGAGGCTGCTGCTACTTTGGAGGTGTGTACAGCTACAGGGAAGGAACTATTATCATAGAAATGGTAGATCCAAATAGTATCGAAGCTGTCAGTGATGGGGAACCTGACAGACTTCCTGTCATGTGGGCCGGCGGACTGAACGGTGTGCTCCAAGGAGACGAAAACAATATCAAAAATCGAATTGATCGCGGAATGGATCAGATTTTTACCGATTCACCATATCTTAACAAGTAACCATGAGATTCATCAAAACCTTAATTATACTATTTACACTGCTGCTAAACGTACAACTCTTAAAAGCACAAGGTACTAGCCAGTTTCAAGTAAATTATACACCTAGTCTCCCGCTCGGGGATGTGGCAGATTATACCGGAAACTTCAGCTTTCGGGGGGTCAACATCGCCTATGAGTATCATATTACGGAATATCTTGGCTTGGGAATTACCACGGGAATCAATACCTATTATGAGGATATTAAAGGAGTTGAAAATGTCAAAGTTGACATCGATGGCAAAATAGTTACCCTGTCCGGTAAGCGGTACAATTATACGAACTCCGTACCGATCTTGGCTACAGCCAATTACTACCTTTCCCCAGAAGGCCAACTAAGACCCTATGTGGGATTGGGAATTGGGGGATACTATGTCATGAAATGGACAGAAATAGGCCAATACCAAGTAAGAGACAATGGATTTCAGTTTGGTCTGGCGCCTCGAGTAGGTGTATTGCAGCCACTGGCTTATGGACTGGACCTCCACTTGGCAGCCCAGTACAATGCCGGATTTGGGGAAGATCCCTTCAGCAGTGTCGATTTTATGGTCGGCTTTGCCTGGAAATTTTAGCAGTTAAACCTTCAAAATGATGCGGATTAAAATCTATGCTTTCTCAGCCCTTTTATCGCTCTTGGCCGTAGCATCTGCTTGTACGGTGGGAAAGGTAATCGACACCAATCAGTCGGAAAACTTCAAATTGGAAAATTATCAGAGCTTTGACTTTTATAAAACCGATTTGGACATTGACAAATTGCCCACGTATGCCCAGCGGGTGGACTGGATAAAAGAGGCCATTAAGGAAAACCTCGAATCCCGCGGTGTCCAGCAGGATACTGAAAATCCCGAAATGCTGGTCAATATTGGGGTGTTTATAGAAGAGAAGGTGCAGACCCGGGAAACCGACTTGATGAGTGACCCACCCATGTATATGGGCCAACGAAACTACCACTGGGAAGTACAGGAAATCCCTGTAGGAACCTCTAATGAAGGAACCTTCACGCTGGATTTTGTCGATAAGACTACCAATGAAATGGTCTGGCAAGGCGTAGGCAAAAGCATCATTACCAAAAAAGACCAAGCGGCAAAGAAAAACATAAAAGATGCCACCCAGAAATTATTCACTAAAATAGAGTAACACCCTTCAGGAAAAAACTCCTGTAAATCAGTACACACTAAACTTAACAGAACAATGATAAAACGATTAATGATTTTTGTTGTGGCCATTGCATGTGGCTGCGCTAGCTCCACATCAATTGTAAGCTCATGGAAAAGTCCTGACGCCACTCCCGAGGATGTAGAACTGACCAAGGTGATGATTGCAGTATTGGGTAACTCAGAAGCCAGCAGAAGGATCGCAGAAGACAAGGTAGCCAGCCTCAATGCCAAGGTTCACCCCTCCTATCAAGTGCTCATGAATGCATCTGCCGCTACTGATACCACTAAAAGCAGCAACATTTTAAAAGAGCAGGGATTTGATGGCATTATTGTCATGAAATTAGTGGATAAGGATAAATCCACCGATTGGGTACCGGGTTCCTACTCGGGCTATTGGTCCATGCACCCTTATTACTGGGGAGGATTTGGGTATGGTGGTTACTATGACCCTGGCTATTATACCGAAGACGTGACCTATGTGGTAGAGACCAGCCTCTATTCGCTAAAAGACGATACAAAACTGCTTTGGTCAGGCATCTCTTCTTCGGTAAACCCTTCTTCAGTGGAGAAGACCGTACAGGATATCGCCATGAAATCTTATGACCAAATGAAAACGGATGGATTATTGCCAGCCGAAAATGGCAAATAGAAGACGGTGATTTCTATATAAAACAATCAAGGCTGTCCCAAATCAACTGGGGGCAGCCTTAGTTATTATGGTTACAGTGTAAAAAAAATTCTCAATACTAACGCCTGAAGTCGATTTAAAAACCGTTCTGTTAATCAAGTATGACGAAGCAACGCCGATGCGTCACTGTGAGGAGGAACGACGCAGCAGTCCCGTATTCCGGAGAGGAAATTACAGATTATTTCCCCCTTTCCGTCCCTCCGTCCCTTTAGCGGAGCCGAAGGGAGCGGAGGAGATATCCTGAAATGCTATTGATTTCATGATCAAACGCACGTTTGGAGGATCTTCAAACCCACTCTTACTTCACCACTTTGCTAATGGCAAACAAGCCACCAAGCCGAACCAAAAGGGTCATGGCGGCTCCTGCTGAAGCGATGATCGTATTGATTTCACTGAGTACATGAATCCTGCCAAAGGAAATAAACACCAATAAACCAATGACCACCAAAATCAGCACAGCAAAGGTAATGTTCCAAGTGCCCTTTTGCTTGGACTCCAGCTCTCTTGCGAGTGCCTCGTCACTGCTTACCTTGGACAGCACAAAATTCCCAAAGCTCTCATTCATCAACCGTAAAGAATGGTCAAAAACCAGTATTCCCTTGTGCAACAGATCAATGATCCCGTCCACATTATTGGTATTGACGAATTTATCCCTGGCAATATCGTAAACGATGTATCGCTCTTCTTTTGACAGGTTGTTCCAAATAGAATAATAATACGTATAAGAGGTCTCCTGAACGTGCAGGATGACATCCTCTTCATTGTCGCATCCTTTGTAAAGCCTTCTATTGAAGAATAGCTGGTTGAGGTACTTGCCATGCTCAAATTCTCCTTTCATCACGTCATATTGAGGTGACCTTTTATCTCCACGTGACCAATCAATTTGGGTGGTGTCAAAAGGAACATTGATCCGATAGAAACCTCCCAGAACATTCAGCCAATTTCTGTAATCCATCTTGAGTGCCATCATTTTTTCATATGCCTCCTCTGCCTTTGCCCCAGGGTCAGTAGAAAAATGGTTGATTTGATCTTCATAGTGCTCATAAATTTTTATGGGGCTTATGTTACTTGATATCACCACGCGAATAAGTGGATTGTGTACCATTTGCTGAAGGATATGCACCTTGATCCGGTTGAGGTCCATATCATCAAATGAGAATTCAAAGTGTTCGATATAGATCAAAAGGGGAAGTTTAGGAAGGTCTTTGTCATTTTCGGATATTTTTTGTTCATGTAAGCCCTTGCCCTCCACCGAATTTCTTAACACCGTTTCCAATGCTGTGTACGTTGAAACCGGTGATTTGATGATTTCGTCCAATGCCACATCCAAGCCTAATTTACTGTTCCTAAAATGGTAGATGGTCCCGGCAGGACTTTCCCCTGACGTATTCTCTGACGCTTGGTTTTTCAGCACATGGGGCAAGTCTATCATGTCCATGGTGTACAAGGTACTGGGATATTCATGCTCCAGCTGTTGATAAACTTTTCTTACACAAGAGGCATTTACGCCTACCAAGAAAGTGTTGTTAAAACTGTCTTTTCCGATTCCCTTGTCATACTTTAAGCGCCATAGGTCAGCTTCTTGGTAGATCTTGACCAAGTCATGTTTATGGATTTTGGCAGGCTGGTCAAAGTTGGGAATAAGGTGGTCCACATATCCCTTGAAAGCCAGCCCACAGATTTTTCGGGACGTTCCCGATAGCAAAAAGAATATCACTGCCACCAGCAAAGGTACAAGCACCAACACCATCATCGCCACATTATCGATAAAGAACTCAGAGAATCGCTTAGGAGCCCCGGCCACAATATATTTCTTATCAGGGCCGTAATATGTAAACGTATCTGCTTCGTACTTCCACCCAAGATCCCAGTCAGTATGGGACAAATATCCTTTTGAAGCCAGCCCATACGGATTAAATGCAATCCGCATGTCCCCATATACTCCTCCAATCAATAAATAATATATATAATCCTGCGACAAACTATCCACATGACCTAAATCTGCACCCGCAGTGTATTTGACGGAATCCAACAATAAGTCACTCAACGTGGAGTGAAAGAAAGTGTCCTCATTGACCATCGTGGCTACGAACTTTTCGGGATTAGGGACACGGGGTTTCTTTTTAGGATGTGTCATGTCATAATACTGGCTGGCTTTGTTTTGAAACCAACTCGCATATTGAGAGGTAAGGTCATAGCTATAGTATTTATGTAGGATTTCCCTTTCCTTATTGTAGCTGATTGAGTAAAAAATAAAACTGGGTATCACTGTAATCAAGCATATCAGCGAAAAGGTAAACAACTGATATGCCTTCAGCATAGGCCTCATCTCATATTTCTTTAATAACTGCGCTCCCTTATGCCCTATATAATTCCTGGTTCCAATGTCGCCTTTACCGCTTTCCTTTTGCAAAGGTATCATTATCAGGATTTTATAAATACCAATAGCGAGTAGCCCAAGTAATACCAAACTACCAAAGGCCTTTAGGTCCTTGGCATGGCCCATTAAGATCAATTTGCCAATCATCAGCACACCCAAAATCACCCCAAAGCTGATTTTTAAAAACCTATTATGGCTAGGCTTACCAAAACGCGTGTACATCTTCTTGCTGGGTGGTAATAAGTTGGACAGCACGTAATAGTTAATGCCCACCACACATATCCCAACCAGCATCAAGTCGTGGATGACAAAATCGTCAAAGTCTGCATGTAATATACTTTCTACAAAACAGTAAAAGCCTGCCAAAGCATTTATCATAAACAAACATAAATACGCACGATTATACTGATGATCATCAGAACAGTAAGGCCTTAGCCAATTGAAGGCAAAAACTTTCTGCTTGAGATTACTGGGTTTGGTGGATAGTAAGGATAGCAACATGCCCTGTAAAAAAAGTACCAACAAAAAGGCTACCTGCATCTCTAAGGTAAGCATAATGGTCATGGAATTGGCTGTATTAACGTATTCCTTATCCTGAAAAGTGGCCAAATAATAGCCGTCTATACAGTCCAACTTACTGAGGTAAACATAATGGGATTTGCCTTGGTAGTCCGCAGAGGCAAACTGGGGTCGATCACTGGATACAAAGGGGGTAAATTTGCCACCTGTTTCTTCCAAGAAATTCTCGTTAAGGTTGCGTTCTTTCTCAGAATGAAAAAGGGTTTTACCAGATTTGTCCATAAGGCAAAAGCCGTAGCCCGGTTTTACAAATGGATCAATGAGACTGGCCGAGGAAAAACTTGCCGCCAAAACCGGAAGCGAATCAATTCCAGAAGGAATACCAATACCAATTTCATAATTCCCGTCACTTACCGATCGGATAGACTCCATAAAAAGGGGCTGCTCACGTTTGTATAACCTTGTTTCTTTGTTGGCCACTTTCATGATGTACTTTCGATGAGAGAGATCGGTGACCTTATCAGGATTGCCTTCACTGGAAATGTAAATACGAATTTTCCCATCAGGGCTGCACCAAAAAATTGAATTGAAATATTGGAATCGATGCCCTTGTTTTAAATTAAAATCCGGGTATCTCAGCCCTCCGAAGGACCAATAGTTACCCTTTTCGGAATCACGATAAACGGTGGTATCACCTATACTTTTTGAAAATGCATCACGCCTATCTTTTTGGTATAAGCTATAAAAAAAAGCAGAGCTTTCTGGCCTGTTAAATCCTTTGATCCAATTGAAAACATTATGTATGGAATCATTCTTATTCTTCCATTCTTGGGTAGTGATCGAATCGATGTCATTCAGCACGTCCATAACGCTGGAAATCTCTCCTTCAAAGTTTTGATCTACCTGATCGTTTAGCGCCACAAGGTTTTCCCTGGCCTCATTTTTATCATCTTTAAGCTGCGTGGTCAGGTACATAAAAAGCAAAATGATACCCATGGGAATCACTGTAACCGATGCTCCTGTGAACAATACGTCCTTGGTGTACAATCGCTCCATATTACTCATGACAAAAAGCTTAATTATGGGGAGCGCAAGTAAAATGATGATCGTAAGGATCACCGCAATGGAAATGGTATGAGCAGATACTTCCCGTTTTTGATCCTCAAACTTCTCCATATTTACGAGTCCTGTGAGATAAACAGCACCATCCCTTGATTTGCACAAGAGTGTATTGTAGGCTTGATACTCTGCTAACCCCAAATCCAGTTGAAATATTTTTTTGCTCTCAAAAACATTGATCACACTGTCTCTCGTATAATAAAGCTCTCCAAAAGTCGGATTGTTAGTGAACAATGTATTGAGCTCCTTTTGGTCTTCCACGGAAGACACACAATTGATACTGATAAAATCAAATATATCCTTCCGCACAATCAGCGGATTATTAAAAAGCTCTTCATAATTCTCCTTAGCTTTTATTTTTGAAGCGATCCTGTCAATTTTCGGGTTTCCGCTGTTCTTTGTGGTATCTTTGGGTTCACCCATCAGTTTAAATACCACGTGGTCTTGCCCAAATCTGTATTCATAGTCCCCTGGATGCTGGATACTTTGATCGGTAGTCAATATTTTTTTTTGGCCTTCTATTAAATTTTCGATATTGGTCTTGATATTTCCCAGCACGCGCATATTATCTGCGTTCATGGTTTTCTCATTCCCCGCCACATGAACAAAAAAGTAGTAAACAAAAGCCAAGGAGATAATGACCAAAGTAGAAAGCACCACAACGCCTTTTTTGGAAATCCGCATAACAAACTCTATTGAAAATGGTGAAATTGGCCAGCAAGGAAATGATGCTGACTGAAGTAATCAAAATATCAAGCAAAACAGCTTGGTGAAGACCGTCTAGCTTACCGGATGGAGCGTAGTTTGTGGTAGTAAAAATTACCAATAGACGCGATAAAGACTATTGGAACAATCGATCGTGTTTTAACGATAGCAATTCATTTTAAATCGAATAAAACGTAAAATAATATATTTAATTCTACATTAATTCTCGTGTTTGTCCTAAAGGTACCATCTTTTTTACAGGAACTCAATACCTATTTTACGGTATTTTACACATGTTTTGAATAAGATTCAACCTCTTCGACGAGGAGTTGATAGTCGAATTGCAAGTCCGGGTGAAGGGTGGAAACAATTTTCTGAATTTTGGATACCTGCAGGTCATACAGGTTCTGGATCACTTGATGGTCAAATTCAAGGTATTTATATGAAATCAAAGCTTTACAAAAATAAGCGATCAACTCCAATTGGACGGTTTTGTCCTTGGTAAATTTCAAGTACTTGTTCAATTTGCGCCGATTGGCCTGCGCAGATTTTTTGGCAAAATAGGCATGGTCCATATTGGCCGCTTCAAAGGATTCCGCTAACTCCTCCTCTACCATTTGTTGAAAAAACTGTGGATTTTCCCGACCAAACACCTTGAAATATACAAACTGCTTATTGTCCTTTGTAAACTTTGCCGTCTCCATCAGCAAGTCCACCAACTCCTCTGATGTCAGATGCTGAAGTTCCTTTTTGATATTGGCCAAACTCGGTAATTTCATATAATCCCATTGGTCATAATGTCCTAACGATAACGGCCATAAAGATATTAAGTTATGGTGGAATGTCACGGGACCAAACGAATGCTCTTCTCCCAGCATCACCGTTGATACTTCGTTGCGCTAAACCCCGTAGGGAAAAAAACAAGCCCATTCGGACATTAAGCGAAAGGATTTTTTAACATTCCTTGATTTATCCCGTATAATTAATTTATTAGTTTTAAGTATAAGCCTCGACCACAAAACGGTTTGCACCGTCAAACAACTATTTTTATGACAAAATCTCTGCTATTTCTATTCTTACTCTCTCTTCCGATCTTAGCATTTTCTCAAGACAAGTACCAATCCCAATGGAACAAGGTCGAAAAATTGGAGCTTAAAAACCTTCCCCAATCCGCCTTGGCTGTCACTGATTCCATTTATCAACAAGCCAAAGCAGAAGGCAATTCACCTCAGTGGATCAAAGCCATGCTTTACCAAGCAAAGTTTGCTTTGACACTGGAGGAAGAAGCCCAAGTGAAGATTATTGCCCATTATAACAAGGAAATAGCCCAAACTAATGCTCCCGAACGGAATATTCTGGAAAGCATGCTGGCACAATTTTATTGGCAATATTTCAAGGATAATCGCTATCGATTTTACGATCGAAGTCAAACATCCGAGGTGATGGACAGTACCGACTTTAGGACTTGGAATCTAGATCAGCTCTACCGACACATCTACGCACTGCATGTACGGGCTTTACAAGATCAGAAAAAAACGCAGCAAACCCCAATAGACCAATACCAAACGATCCTTTTGGAAGAAGATAGAACCAAAGGCCTAACCCCCAGCCTATTTGATGTATTGGCTCATAGGGCTTTGGATTTTTATAAAAATGACGAATCCAGCATCCACCAACCCAAGGATAAATTTCTCATCAATGAAGCAGGCTATTTTCAAGATGAAAACTACCTTCCGAAATATACTTCCCCCAGTCTTTCCACACATTACGAAGCCCTTCGTGTCTATCACCAGCTAATCGACTACCACCGCGGTAGAAAAAATGAGAACGCATTAGTCGCAAATCAACTGGAGCGCTTACGGTTTGTCGCGGAAAATTATACTGGTGAATCCAAAGAGAAGCATTATGAAGATGCACTGTCAAAACTCTATTCAAAATACCAATCCAATTCGATAAGCACACTCATCACCTATGACCTGGCCACATTATACCATAACATGGCCAATCAATATTCCCCAGAGGATGCACCCCTACACCAATTTAAGCGTCGGGAAGCGCTGCAGGTCCTTGAAAAGGCAATCGCTACTTTTCCAGATGGAATGGGAACCGAATCCTGTTCTTCACTGCGTAAATCCATTATCCAGCCCTATCTAGAACTTACCACCGAAAAATACCTTCCTATCAACCAAAAAGCTCGCATATTGGCAGAATATAAAAATCTCGACGAACTGGAATTCACCGTGTACGATTTGGATGTCGATCAATACGAACAATTCGAGCGACTACGCTACAAAAATGCCCAAAGTAACTTTATCCAAAAGCTGAAACCATTTAAGTCTTGGAAGAGTAAATTGAAAAATGAAGAAGATTATCAGCTTCACAGCATGGATAACCTTCTCCCTGCCCTACCAGCTGGTACTTACCTGATTGTAGCCAATAGCGAAAGCAAGGATCTTGAAACATTTGGCCATCAAGCATATCAGGTGATACAGGTTACCGATATGGCCCTGATCCATCAAAATATAGGCAATAAAGTCACCCTGCAGGTGATTGACCGCTTAAATGGAGCAGCTATTGAAGGAGCTAAAATAACCATGAGCAGTAGTCGATACGATAAAAATACACGCTTACCCAAAAACGCCCTTATTACAAATGACCGTGGTTTTGTGGAATTTAAAGTGCAAGACCAGTATTATGGCGTAAAGGCCAAGGTCGAGAAAGATGGTCAAATGGCCACATTTGGAAATTTTAACAGCCGGGGCTATTATTCCTATCATGAAGGAGCCACCATCAAAACACATTTATTCACCGATAGAAGTATCTATCGTCCTGGACAGACCGTGTTTTTTAAAGGTATCCTTGTAAAAAGAGCAAACGACCAAAGTGAAATCGTGCCAAAAGCAAGTGTGGAAGTCGTTTTAAAAGATGTAAATGGGGAAAAGGTCTCAGAACTACTCCTTGAGTCCAATGAATATGGCTCCTTTAGCGGAGAGTTCGTTTTGCCTACGACAGGTTTGACGGGAAATTTCCAACTTGAAGTAAATAAGAACGACAAAGTAAAAAATATCCCGCTCAGGGGAGCCGATTTTACAAATGGACACCAGCGTATTTCTGTAGAAGAATACAAGCGCCCCACTTTCGAAGCCAGTTTCAAACCGATTGACCAAGAATATCAGGTCAATGATAGCATCCAAGTCCATGGCGAAGCCTTGGCATATTCAGGAAGTAAAATTTCCAATGCCACTATGACCTATCGAGTGGTCAGAGAGGTGCAAATGCCGTATTGGTACTATTGGAGACGTCCCGTCCACAGGGCACCATCTCAGGAAATCGCCCACGGTACCTTACAAACTGATGCGGAAGGCCAATTCACCCTGCCTTTTAAGGCCATACCTGATGAAAGCGTCCCCGAGGGTGACCAGCCGCTATTCCGTTATACCGTGTCGGCGGAATTCACTGATATTAATGGCGAAACCCGAACTGCAAATACCACTGTAAAGATCGGATACCACGCCCTGCTCCTAAACCTTGACCTTCCCGAGCAAGGATATAGGCAACAGGATAGCATTTCACTGAGCATCAACAGCACCAACCTAAACGACATCAACATTCCTGCCAGTGGAAAACTCAAAATCTATAAGTTAACTGCTCCCGGCCGGATCCTTCGTGACTCCCCATTATCCTCAACGGACTATCAGCGATGGGACAAGGATGAATTTATCAAGCATTTTCCACATGAACCCTTTAGAAATGAGGGAGACCCCCTCAATTGGGAAAAAGGTAAGTTAATCGTTAACAGCACATTCGACACCGAAAAGGAAAAAGAAATTAACCTTACAGGATTTGACCAGTGGTCAACAGGGAAATACCTTGTTGAATTGGAATCGATGGACAAATTCGGCCAAAAAGTATCTGTCAAAGCACTTTTCACATTGCTGGATAAAGCAAGTAAAACCGTACCCGACCACCAACTATTGGATATCCAACTGGACCAATCCTCCTATTCACCCGAAGACACCGCCACGCTTACCATGGGCACCGCTGCAGATAACCTAACGGTAAGCGTTTTCCTGGAAAAAGATGGGGTGATCAAAAACACCTGGTTGGTCAACCTAAAAAAGGGATACAAAAGCCTTTCCTTTCCAGTGGAGTCCACCGATCTCGGAGGTTTTGTGATTCACTATACAACGGCCTTTGCCAGTTCGAGCATTGCGGGCCAACTCCCGGTAAATGTCCCCTATCCGAAAAAGGAACTGCAAATAGAAACCCTCACCTTCCGTGACAAGATCCAACCCGGCTCAGACCAAAAGTGGACCTTGAAGGTAAAAGGACCACAAAAAGATAGCGTCGCCGCAGAATTGCTAGCCAGCATGTATGATGCATCTTTGGACCAATTTAAACCACACCAATGGGGTTTTTCCACTACCACCAACCATTATCGTAGCCAGGCATCATTTAACAGCCATTCCAGTTTTTCCACCACGGTGTTTGAAAGAAAATACTATATGAATATTCGTTTTTCCTCGCGATATGATGCTTTACCGCTGACACAGTTCAATTGGTTTGGATTTCATTTCAGCAACCCTTATTACCCTAATTATCGCTATGTACAATCCCTTCGAGAAAAATGGATTCCCATTGACCCAAAAATCACATACGACCATGATGAGTCCTTGGCGGAAGGCCTCGTCAAAGGCACCATCACCGATGTGGATGAAAAGCCACTGGTAGGTGTAAACGTCAGTATCGCCGGTAAGGAAAAAGGCGTTCTTTCTGACTTGAATGGTGAATTTAGCATAGAAGCCGCATCGGGAGATGAACTTGAATTTAGCTTTATCGGCTTTCTATCCACCACCGCAAGTATTTCTCCCAAACGCAACGTCATCCATGTGGTATTGCCAGAAGACATCAGCGGCTTGGAAGAAGTAGTGGTGGTAGGCTATCAGGCAAATAGAAAAGAAAGCAATGCAGCTCTTTTACCTCCTTCCCATGGGGAAGCATTGGATTCACGGGCAGATGCCAACCAACCCCCAGCGGAAATAGCCATCAGGGGCAAAGCTTCAGGGATCAGTGCTCAGGTACTTTATATCATTGATGGAAAAATATCCACTGCTGTACCAAACCAAAGCGACATTGCCACATTAGAAGAGCTGAGCCCCGAGGAAGCCGTTGCGATCTATGGAGACAAAGCCACCAATGGGGCGATCATCATTACCACCAAAGAAGGGCAAGCTTTACTCGACCAGCAAATGGCACAAGTGCAGGCCAGGACTGACTTGAGGGGAACCGCCTTTTTCTACCCCCACCTCAGTACTGATTCAATTGGAAATATAAGCTTTAGCTTCACCGCACCAGAATCACTGACCAAATGGAAACTCCAACTACTCGCACATACCCAAACCTTGGACATCGGTTACAAGCAACTGCAGGCCATAACCCAAAAGGATTTAATGGTAACACCAAATGCTCCCCGATTCCTCAGAGAAGGTGATGAGCTTGTGCTATCTGCCAAAATCAGTAACTTATCTGATGCACCTCTATCAGGAAGAGTACGGTTAGCATTGACCGATCCGATTACGGGCAAGGTAATCGATCAGCAGCTGGACAATAACCAGGCAAACGAACCTTTGCAGATCGGTGCCAAGGGAAATACAGTAGTAAATTGGTTTCTAAAAATCCCGGAAGGCCTCCAAGCCGTACAATATAAAGTAATGGCCGTTGCGGGTAATTTTTCTGATGGGGAACAAAACGTATTGCCTATCCTCTCCAATCGTATGTTGGTAACCGAAAGCATGCCCATGTGGATCAATACCAAGGGAAAAAAATCATTTGAGATGGAGAACATGATTGACAATCCATCCACTACACTGACCCATCATCGGCTGACCTTGGAAGTCACCTCCAATCCGGCATGGTACGCTGTGCAAGCATTGCCTTACCTGATGGAATATCCCTACGAATGTGCTGAGCAAACCTATTCCCGTTTTTTTGCCAATGCCCTCGCCAAGCACATCGTAGATAGCCATCCCCGGTTAAAGACTGTTTTTGAAAGCTGGAAAAACCAAGACAGTGGAGCCTTGCTCAGCAACCTGGAAAAGAACCAAGAATTAAAATCTTTGATCATTCAGGAAACCCCATGGCTACAAGATGCCCAATCCGAAAGTGAGCAAAAACGAAGAATCGCATTATTATTTGATTTGAACAAAATAACAAATGAACTGTCAAATAACATAAACAAATTGTCATCATTACAGATGAGTTCAGGTGGTTTTCCTTGGTTTAAAGGCAGTCGATATCCTCATCGCTACATCACACAGTACATCGTCGTAGGCCTGGCCGAGCTACAAAAGATGAATGTCCAAGCAGCCCAATCAAAGAAGGTCAGCAGTATGATCGACAAGGCTATGAAGTACCTGGACCAGCAGCTCTTGGAAGACTATCAAAAGCTACAAAACAAAGCTGAAGATATTAAAAACAAGACGGATAATGCTGATAAAGCCACTGCAAAAATAAATGGTTTGTTCCAAGGAAATGTCATAAGGCCCATCCAAGTTCATTACCTTTATTTGCGGAGCTTAAGACCAGAGAGTGATTCTTCCAACAGTGTAAAGGAAGCATTCCATTACTACCAACAACTGGCCCTGCGCCAATGGACAAGCTTGGGCTTACAAGAACAGGCCATGGTCGCCCTGATGAGCTATCGAACGTTATCAAATGATATCGACCAGGAAATCCTAAAATCACTATTGGAAAACAGCGTCCACAATCCAGCGCTTGGCCGCTATTGGAAAGCCAATAGACCTAGCTGGCACTGGAACCAAGCGCCTATCGAAACGCAGGCATTGTTGATCAAAACCTTTACCGAAATCCCCATGGATGATCATAGCACTGCCGAACAGGCCAATAGGATAAATGAAATGAAAATATGGCTCCTCAAGCACAAACAGACCAACCAGTGGAGCAATACAAAAGCCACTGCATCAGCTGTTCAGGCCTTGCTACTTCAAGGAACAGATTGGCTAAGTATTGCGGAAACGGTTCAGGTTACCGTAGGACACCAAAAAGTCACTCCTGCTGCAGATGAAACTATCCAGCAAGAAGCTGGAACAGGTTATTTTAAAAAATCCTGGAGCGCTGATCAGATCACACCTGAAATGGGCAAAGTCACCCTTACCAATGAAAAAGAAGGCATCGTTTGGGGCGCGCTCTACTGGCAGTATTTTGAAGACCTCGATAATATCCAGCACCACACCGCTACCCCACTCAAGATCACTAAAAAACTGTTTGTAAAGGCACATACAGATCAGGGAGAAATCTTTCATGCCATCGAAGGAAAAATAGGCATCAAAGTGGGTGACCTAGTGAAAGTGCGCATTGAAATCAAGGTGGACAGGGACATGGAGTTTGTGCACCTCAAGGATATGCGGGCAGCGGGATTTGAGCCGGTAAATGTACTCTCCTCTTATCAATACCAAGATGGTCTTGGGTATTATGAAAGCACTCGTGATGCCAGCACCAATTTCTTCTTTGAGCGACTAAATAAAGGGGTGTACGTTTTCGAATACCAACTGAGGGCAAACAATGCAGGAATCTTTTCCAACGGCATCAGTACTATCCAATGTATGTATGCTCCAGAATTCAGTAGCCACTCTGATGGACTGGTGGTCAGGATTGACAAATAATGCCCATATTCCCTTTTTCCGATACAACAAAACCCGTCCCTCTGCGTAATGCAAACAAAACCTCTTCATTAAAAATGCAATACACCTGGAATTTCAAACTCTCCCAAGCTACTTCAAACGATTTATCGAGTAGATTTAACGAAATGATCTCCGTACAGCAAAAGGAGATGGGCATTTTCCTGTCTTACTACACGAAAGCGGATGGAGCTGTGGCCGAAAATGTGACACTAGAAAAAGTAATCGAATCAACCTCTAATACCTCTGGGAAGCTGATCCTAGGGTTTCATAAAATATTTTATAACGCTTGTCTAAACATCCACGAAACCGAAAAAGAACAAATGACCGTGAACTATAATTTGGATCAGGATACTGCGACCGTGAAATTATTGGGGCCATTGATCGAAGAAAGAGGCATGGACGAAATATGATGATAACATCTATCTGCAGCCGAAATTAAGGATGATAATGAAGATATGTAGCCATCAAATTATGCAAACACACCACATATTGGCTTGATGCTAAATCACCACGGCAGATACCACATAACAAAAAGCTGACGCCTATGTTATGCCCTGCTACACCATTCAATTGGAATAGATCCTTTTATGAAAATCCCTATAACCAAAAAAAGTATATTTTTAAGATTTTTTAATAATTAAATGATTAACTGGTACGCTGTTTGCATTTTTCATTAGTGAACCAACTGATAAAAGTCATGGGCAAAGACCACGGTCCAAATATTAAAAATGACGAACAATACGAAGCCCTGAGAGACCAGGGAATGAGTAAAAGTAAAGCTGCCAGGATAGCCAATACACCAGACGCTGGCAAAAAAGGGGGCAGATCAAGGCCCTACGAAGAATGGACCAAAGATGACCTGTATGAACAGGCCAAAAAAGTGAATATCCAAGGTCGAAGCAAAATGGATAAAAAACAATTGATCAAAGCACTTAGAACCGATTGATCATAACAAGGAACAATTTAAACGATTATATTTTAACCTAAACCAATATAGAAATGGCTAACGACTTGAAATTAAAAGGAAATTGGAACGAACTGAAAGGTAAATTAAAAGCCAAATATGGCGAACTTACTGAGGACGATCTAATGTATGCAGAAGGTCAGGAAGACCAACTTCTCGGTAAACTCCAAAAGAAAACTGGGGAATCCGTAGAGGATCTAAAGAAATTCCTGTTTGCCGAGGACGAAAATAAAAATCAATAACATTTTCTAGCGTTATTTGAGCTAGGATAAAAGTAAGGTGACGTCAGTGATAACGTCACCTTTTTTCTATATATATATATCAAGAAAATGACACCGAGGCAAAGTAGCCCTTTGCTTCCTCAAGGGCCTCTTGCATCCTGGTCCGCTCACCATCTGTCATATTCTTAATCTGACTGAGCCACTGTTGATAATAACCAATCCCAAGTTCAAGGTTAACTTTCGATTTTTTTAATGTGGATGCCTTTTTATGCTCAAAATGTTCCTGCAATTTCTTCCATTCCTTTTTGAAATGATCCACGGTCAGCTGAAGCTCTTTGATAAAAACTTGTGGTCGCTGGGGAGTTAATTGAATTGCTACTTTTCCATAAATATGGTCCACCATCTCTTTTAACGAATAGACGCCTTTGAAATAAGCTAAGTTTGGTCCCGGACAAATGGTCACTGCACTGAGGTTTCTGTCTGGCTTTCCACCGTTGGCCAAAATAGCCGGTGCACTCAGCCCTTCACACAAGCAGTCTTTTTCCAACAGCTCTTGCTTTGCTTCCTTATAGCCTTTTTCACCTTTTTGCTCTTCCAAAGCTTTCAATTTGAGAAATTGGTATTGACGGGATGAGGTACAAATGGGTTTTTCTGTAAACTCGGTATTAAAAGACAATACTTTTTTGTAACAAGGACTGCCTGGCCGCCCCTTTTCGATCCGTGCCTTCCGCTGAACTTCCCCGCTACTGGTCCGGAGGTTATTAAAGGGAACTCCTAAAGGAGAAGCATGACTCAGAAAAAAATCCGCTGCTTTAGCTTCTATCAATCGGGTCATGGTTTCTTGATCTACTGAGGTAGCCTCCGGCACCAGCAGAAAGGGGCTCCCCCAGCCTACTGCATCCACTCCATAGTTTTCCATTAGCAGCTGGTGCTCCTCATGGTTACCGACCCCACCTTGGGCGGTAACCCTGAATCGGATGTGTTCGTCTAGCGGCAGTTTCCCTTTTCCCTGCAGGGCCTTTTGGCATATTGCCATTAATTCCCCATTCAGGACATCTCTTTTTTCCCTGAACTCCTCCAGTATCGGCCCCATCAACAACCCATCCGTGGCAAAAGCATGGCCGCCACAGTTCAGGCCTGACTCTACCCTGAATTCCTCTACCCATATGCCCTTTTTGGCCAAAAACTTCCCTTGTACCTGCGCTGATCTGAAATCACTTACTTTAAGGATCACACCTTTGACCGGAATACCGGCTTCCATTGGAAAAAAATCCTCAAATTCCTCCAGATAACCATATAATGATGGGTTCATCCCAGCAGAAAAAACCACCGACGAACTCAATGTGCTATTTGCAAAACCTCTAAGTGCCGCCAAACCATCTGAAAACTCCCGTGCCAATTCCTGCCCGTCCTCATCGTAATTTCTTTTATCCACTTTCGTCATGATGTTGACGTGGATTTTACCGGGGACCACCACCTTCTTTAGCCTTTCCCTAAGCTCCGGTTTGATGCTGCAATTGGCAGCCTGCATTACCCTGTACAGTTTACTTTTAGGATGATTTTCTGGAAGCATTTCAAAGTACCGGTTGATCTCAGCATCCGGATCATCGAAGGAAGTGGAGCGGAGCAGTTCCACCTGCCTATCCACAAGTTTTTTCAATAAATCCAAATAAGCCGTAATGCGTTTTGCCCTGGCATCTTGGTCTTTTTCCCGAATCGGAATGTAAGGAACACCGTTTTTCCGACAATAGAGTTTTCTCATAGATTCAATTAAGTGATCCTCCATGATAGAAACGACGCTGTCTATGCCATACTTGGCTACTTTTAGCGGCGTATCAATGGTGAAACCCAGCCCCATAACGGGAATATGAAAAGAATGTGGTGATGGTTGTGAAGAAGAAACTTTGGTGTGGTTATTCATATTGTTGACAAATTAGCGATCAACAAAATTAGGTTTTATACCAATCAAATATCCCTACAATACTCACTTGGGAAAATGATAAAAATCATAAAAAATTGACACCGGAAACTTCACCTTAGGTATGTTGCCATGTAGGATGCCGGTGGTCCCGGCAATTGCCAAATGCGACCTACGCAAAGGCCGAATGACCTCCGCATCTTCAGTGCAGTAAACCTCACCTCACTAATACAGTATATTTTCTTAACTAGAAGATACAAAACAGCCTTCGACGCTATAATGAATGCTATCGGCACAGGTACAGCTGTATTATTCGATGACGAGCCTCGCTTGAAAAAAGTAAACAACCTTGTGTCGTTATTTATCCGTCCACTTTGCCTTAACTTATGGAATTTGCCTAAATTTGGAAAACAAGAGGAACTTAATCCCTTACAACTAGGGTTTAAGGAATCATAAGCGTTTTTTTTCCAATCAGGAAATACGCATTTACAACACCTCATGGGCCTTGACCCCATGAAAACGTAAAACATAATGAGCACAAAAAAAAGAGTAGTTGTCGGCCTTTCAGGAGGCGTGGACAGTTCTGTAGCCGCTTACCTTTTGCAAGAGCAAGGCTACGAAGTCATCGGCATGTTTATGAAAAACTGGCACGATGAATCCGTCACCATTTCAAACGAATGTCCATGGATGGAAGACAGTACGGACGCCATGCTGGTAGCAGAAAAACTCGGCATTCCGTTTCAGGCCATTGACCTGAGTGAGGAATACAGGGAGCGGATCGTTGATTATATGTTTGCTGAATATAAGGCCGGCCGTACCCCAAATCCCGACGTGCTCTGCAATAGGGAAATCAAATTCGACATCTTCCTGAAAGCGGCCCAAAAGCTGAAAGCTGATTTTGTGGCCACTGGTCATTATTGCCAAAAAGGAGAAACCCAAGTGGATGGAAAAACCGTGTACCAACTGCTCGCCGGTGCTGACAACAATAAAGACCAGAGCTATTTCCTATGCCAGCTTAGTCAAGATCAATTGGCAAAGGCACTTTTTCCCATCGGTCATTTGCAAAAATCGGCGGTTCGAAAACTTGCCAAAGAGCAAGACCTGATTACTGCTGACAAAAAAGACAGCCAAGGGCTTTGCTTTATTGGGAAAGTAAGGTTGCCTGATTTTTTGCAACAGCAACTCAAACCCAAAAAGGGTGATATTATCATTATTCCAGAAGATTTGGCCATCTACCAAAATCAACGAATCCCTGCCGGTATGGAAGCCAGTGATCTCGATCAGGAAACGCTGGATCAGCTATGCCTTCCAGTCAAACATCAAGCCGGTCAAGGCAAAAAAGTAGCAGAACATAATGGTGCCCACTACTTCACTGTAGGACAGCGGAAAGGTCTAAATGTCGGTGGTACGGGAAAGCCTTTGTTTGTTATAGAAACCAACACAGCGCAAAATATCATCTATACCGGATTAGGGGAAGAACATCCCGGACTCCTCCGAAATGGGCTTTTTGTGCCCGCAAATGATGTTCATTGGATCAGGGAAGACCTAAGATTGACCCCGGGTCAATCGATGAAATACCTGGCTAGAATCCGATACAGACAACCCTTAAGTGGAGCCACCCTGATCATGAAGGAAAAGGGGCTCTATGTACTGTTTGACAATCCTCAAAAAGGAATCGCCGCAGGACAGTTTGTGGCATGGTATGATGGTGAAGAGAGCATTGGTTCGGGCGTGATTGCTTAAGGAATTTAAGGAAGTTGGTAATGAGCTATTCGTACGTAAAAATTCTCCAACAAATCTCCCTACCAACAGTTCTATTTCCATGGCTTTTAAGTATATTCAAGAATAAAATTTAAACAACCATGAAAAAACCTACTATCGCACGATGCAGTTTTTTGCTCGTTTTCGCACTCTTGTTGAGTGCAGGCGCATTTGCTCAAGATGAAAAACCCAAAAGCCCTCCAGCGACAGCCACTGGAGAAGTCAACGGGGCAAACATCACCATTAAATACCATGCCCCAAGCGTAAGAGGAAGGGCAATATGGGGTGATTTGGTACCTTTTGGCGAAGTATGGAGAGCAGGTGCCAACGATGCCACTACCTTCGAAACCGACAAAGATATCAAGATCGAGGGAAAGCCATTGCCTGCTGGTAAATACAGCTTCTTCATCATCGCTGGGCAAACCGAATCGGTATTTATTTTCAATAGTGTCGCCAAACAATGGGGGGCATATGATTATGATGAATCCAAGGATGTCCTTCGTGTGACAGTACCATCCCAAGAAACCTCTACCATGGAGGAACAGCTAGTTTATGAAGTAGTGGAAGATGGTTTTGAAGTCCGTTGGGAATACGGAAAAGGTAAAGCGCACATCGAATAACCCTGTTCAGAAGAACCCATCTATATAGAAAAGACTGTTTCGGACGTTTCCTTCCTTTTACCAATCAAAGGAAAGTACGTTATAGAAACAGTCTTTTACTTTTAGGCCAGGTTGAATAAACCGTCGCTGCAACTTACCTTTGGGGGATAAATAATGTATCAAGTGCCGTTCGATCCTTCTACAACCAACTTACCTGTCGTAGAAATCATTCCACAGGTAAAACAGCAATTAGCACACAACAATACCCTTATTCTCCATGCTCCTCCAGGAGCGGGGAAGAGCACGCTCATTCCATTGGTCCTAAAAGACGAACCTTGGCTTCAGTGTAAAAAAATCCTTATGCTCGAACCGCGAAGGCTGGCTGCCAAATCCATCGCCACCAGAATGGCCAGCTTACTGAAAGAGCCCGTCGGACTAAATGTAGGATACCGCATTCGCTTCGAAAACAAAGCCACCAAAGACACCCAAATAGAAGTCCTGACCGAAGGCATCATGACCCGCATGATCCACCATGACAATGCCCTGGAAGATGTGGGTTTGGTGATTTTTGACGAATTCCATGAACGAAACATTCACGCTGATGTGGCTATGGCCCTCTGCAGGGAAGTTCAGCAAATCCTTAGGCCAGATCTAAAAATCATGGTCATGTCGGCTACATTGGATATGCCACAGCTTTCGGCACTGCTTCAAGCTCCTATCGTAGAAAGTCTTGGTCGCCAATACCCAGTGGAGATCATCCATACCCAAGACGCCGATCTATGGACCCTACCGGAGCAAATGGCGCAAACGATAAAAACCGCCTTAAAGGAAAAAGAAGGAGACATTTTGGCTTTTCTGCCTGGCCAACGAGAAATATTAAAAACTCAGGAATTGATACAGCGGATGTTACCGGGCATCAATGTATTTCCATTGTACGGCCAACTCAGCCCCCAAAAGCAACAACAAGCCATTCTGCCTCATCCTGAGAAAAAACGTAAAGTGGTCCTTGCCACTTCTATCGCTGAAACAAGCCTGACGATCGAAGGCACTAGCATCGTGATTGATGCAGGCTTTAGCCGAATCTCGCGATTTGACCCAAAGTCAGGTCTATCCAGGCTGGAAACGGTGAAAATATCCAAGGATGCTGCTGATCAGCGGGCAGGAAGGGCGGGCAGACTCGGACCCGGCACATGTTACAGGCTATGGACAAAAGCAACCGATGACCGTCTTTTACCCTTCCGTATTCCAGAAATCATGGAAGCTGACTTGGCTGCTCTTTGCCTGGATTTGGTCCAATGGGGAATTAAGGACATCCCAAATATGACGTGGCTTACTCCACCGCCTGCAGGAGCACTGTCCCAAGCGCAGGAATTGCTCCAACAGCTAGGTGCCATCGTGGACAAAAAACTCACTTCCCATGGCCAAATACTGCGTAATTTGCCCTGTCATCCCCGTATTGCCCACATGTTGGTCAA
Organism: Echinicola rosea; assembly: GCF_005281475.1. Lineage (NCBI taxonomy): Bacteria > Pseudomonadati > Bacteroidota > Cytophagia > Cytophagales > Cyclobacteriaceae > Echinicola > Echinicola rosea. Next base: position 4,301,260 of record NZ_CP040106.1, read on the forward strand.
AGCACAAGAGGATGGAAACCTGGCATTGGCGACGGATATAGCAGCGGTTTTGGAGGAAAAAGACCCTCTTCCACAGAACACAGGAACGGACATCAACCTAAGATTGGAAACATTACGCAGACACAGAGGTTCCAACAAACAAGGACGTGGCTTTGATCGATTAGAAAAGGTAGCCAGCAACTACAGAAGATTGTTTGATATCAGAGAGGATAATACGCCCTTTGACCCATATGAAAGCGGCCTAATCCTTACCTATGCTTATCCAGAGCGTATCGCACATGCCCGTCCAGGAAATAACGCCCAGTTTAAGATGACCAATGGCAAAATCGCCAGTATGAACCATAAAGATGACCTGGCCCATGAAGCATGGCTAAGCGTAGCCCATGTGGATGCCCGGGATGGAATGGGCAAAATCTTTATGGCCGCTCCTCTGAATCCCACCGATTTGGCTCCTCTGGTCAAGGAAGTTGAGGTCGTTGAATGGGATTTTAAAAGTGAAGAATTGGTTGCCGAAAAGCAATGGAGAGTGGGGCATATTGTGCTCCAATCCAAACCGCTATCATCGATAAATGTCAGCCAAAAAGTCCAAGCAATCGAAAGGGCCATCCGGCAGGACGGGCTCCGCTTATTGGACTTCAATGAAGCCGTGCAGCAATGGCAGAACCGGATAATGAGCCTCAGGAAGTGGCAAGCGGCTGGAGACTGGCCTGATGTATCCACCAATATCCTACTCGCCAACACCAAGTGGATCAGTCCTTACCTTGAGCAAATAACTTCAGCGGACGGGCTCAAAAAACTAGACCTTTTGAAAATCCTTCAATACAGCCTTGATCACGACTCGCAGCAGCAACTAGAGTTACTGGCACCATCACGGTTGGTAGTTCCCAGCGGATCATCTATTAAGCTACGCTACCAACCTGATGGAGAACCGCCGATCCTAGCGGTAAGGCTCCAAGAGCTTTTTGGATTATTGGAAACCCCCAACGTCAACGATGGCAAGCAAGGTGTCCTGATTCACCTACTCTCACCCGGATTTAAACCTGTTCAGGTAACATCTGATTTACATAGTTTCTGGAAAAATGCCTACTTTGAAGTCAAAAAGGAATTAAAACGACGCTATCCCAAACACTACTGGCCTGATGATCCATTTAGTGCGGAAGCCGTAAGGGGCATAAAACGAAAATAACTAAAGCGAAGTTAGTTAAACTGGGCTTTTTTAGTGACCTTTGTCCCTAAGTAAGCAAGTCTATTCACCTCCTATTTTCGTAAAAGCTATTTCCAAATTTCTACATGACTGAGTATTAAGAGATTAATTCGTTTATCTGTCTAATGATTTTGTTAAAGGTTTGAACATAGGTGTTGAAACTTGTATGTCGGAACTAACTATCATTTATGGCAAGATCTAACAATAGTTTTATTAAAAAGCAGAAAGCAGACCGGAAGGCAAAGAAGAAAAAAGAAAAGTTGGAAAACCGCCTAGAAAAAAAGAAACAAGAAAGTAGCGGTAAACTTGAAGATATGATTGCCTACGTGGATGAATTTGGAAACATATCAGATACACCACCTGAGCCACCTCAAGAGAAAGACAAGAAGAAAAATTCTGGTGCTGCATCAGCTGACTAAAAAATTTCACACCATATCAGGCCCACACACTAAGTGATCGGGCTTTTTTTATACCCTATTTTTCAACATTCTTAGATCATACGGTAAAAGCGAACAAACAATTTACAATGGGCTTCCCCCATTGCTATTAATGCTTTGCCCCTCTGGGCTTAGCTTTCGAGTGTAATCATTCAACCCGCATTCAATGCCGTTTAGTTAAGGGGATTTCCTTCTTTTCATATACCTAAAAGTCCTTTTTTTGATTGACTTTGGCTGGGGAAACCTGATCATCCTTGTGGATTTTATCCTTTTCCTTTTTTCCATTGATGAAAGTCGAGTAGGCCTGGGCACTATGCCCAAGCCTACTCGACTTTGACCTGAAGCAAAAAAGTAACAAAGGTAAAGAGATGAAAACCACCTAGGGATTTAGCTAGAAAAATAACTGCCAAGGAAAAAATATAGAACCCATATTTTCCAGATACACACTAACTAAACGACATTGAACCCGCATTATGCATTAGCCTATCTATTGCGACCTAAAACTACTTCAAAATCAATCGCTTCGCTGCTGTTTTCGATTTCACCATAACGATGCTATGATTCAATCTCCAAACAGCCTGATTTTCTTGTAGTTTCAGCTCTCATAACGATTCCTAATGCATAAAGTAGGTTCAATACAGGTCCGACATGCACTTGGTGCCTTTGGGACCTTCGCGGCATTCTTATTTATCAATGATATTTTTGAGGGATTTTTCGATAATACGCAGCTTCACCTCCTTCTATTTTTACCAGTGGTCAACAAAGAGGCTAAATTGTTTCCATCTGAACACCAATACTCCGTATCTTAGTGAGTTTCACATTAATTATTAAAACCACCCAATCATGAACAGTAAACTTACCATTATTTTCGTGCTATGCTTTTTGGCCTCCATAAAATGGGGAAATGGACAGAGCAGAGATGTTTTTGAGATCAAGATCTATCATATCAGTACCACTGCACAAGAGGCTTCAATCGATCAATTTCTAGAGGAAGCATATATTCCAGCAATGCACCAGAAAGGTATCGCGCACATTGGGGTCTATAAGCCATTGGACAGTGATAGTCTAGCCGGCAAGCGAGTGTATGTTTTCACCCCCTTTCCATCTACAGACGAGTATATGGAGATGGCCACCACATTACATTTAACCGACTTGCCCCATGCCCGTCCCTATCAAAACGCACCGCATGATGACGCCCCTTATGATCGAATCGAAACGCTCCTTTTAAAAGCCTTTAGCGGGATGCCTCACTATGAAGTTCCAAATCTCAACGGGGAAAAGAGTCAGCGGATATATGAGCTAAGAAGTTACGAAAGTCCTACAGAACAATTATTCCACAACAAAGTGGACATGTTCAACAACGGTGAGATTGCGATTTTTGATCGCTTGGGATTCAACGCGGTTTTTTATGGAGAAGTCATTGCCGGCCCCAAAATGCCTAACCTCATGTACATGACCTCCTTTGACAACATGGCCGCAGAAAAAGCCGCTTGGGAGGCATTTGGAAGTGATGAAGCTTGGATAGCCCTTAGGGATGACAAACGCTATCAAAACAACGTCTCGCACATTGATATCACCCTTCTAAAACCTACTGTATATTCTGAACTATAAACAAACCTCACCAGCCTTTTGGTCAGCTTGAATTACTCCTTGGGAGGGGTAATCATGATATGCGCCCGGTGTGTCCCTGGATCCATGATCCACGGCATGCCGGGTGCTTCTGGCTTGAGGGGAAGTCCTGTGCTTTCTTGGGTAGCGTAGGGAATATAAACCACATACCTAAAGTGGCCATTTTCCACCTCTCCATTGCTCCAGTTTACATTCTTTTCATCCGTCGAAAATACATAAAGCGTGGCACCATTATCAGGCATTTTGAGTATTCCCTCCTTCACCTCCTCTTCTCTCGTATCAAAAATCTCCCGAAAGCTTTTACCTTCTTTTTTCAACTCCCTTCCCCGCTCCATAAATGGCTCCAGTTCCTTTTGATAACAGGCTACGTTCAAGCCTTCTTTATCGGGATCATCTCCTATGCAGATCATTTCATTTACCCCTTCTCTCAAAACAGTCAGTGTGCCATCAGCTCCATAACCATACACCTTGGCTCCTTCACGAGTTTCTTCTGGTGCGGCCAAAACGGCCATTTTTATTTGAATATCTTTTGGAGGAATGATTTTTTGACCGTGAGACGCTAAAATTATTCCGAACACAAAACAACTAGTCAATAATGCTTTCATAGTGGTGTGATTTGGATGAAACATAAGATAACTATCTTTTCCGCCAATTCACAAGACATCCTTCGGATACTTCGTGCTCAGTAGTCTGCGCTTACAGAAAAAATCATATCGACTATTCGTCAAACATGTCCTTCATTTCACCCAAAATTTCTACGACCTCTTGTTTCTTTATATCAAATTCCTGGTCGTTTGCACTGTTGTTCTGAAAATGTTTCCAGTGCTTTTCCGCCTTGCGAATGACTCGTGGGGTAATATCAAATTCGGTATAGTCTAGATATTCCTTTGCCAACAGAGAAGCTTTAAAATTGCCAAAAAGATAAATACGAAGCACATCCACGAATTTGTCACTTAGGTCAAATCCTTCCAACGCCTGGACAAAATTTCCATTGCGCATCTTGTTTTGCTTATCATGGATCACTTCAAGCAGGGGATCAAGTGCCGCGTCATTATGCTCCATCGCCGCCAAACCTCTAGCGGCCAAATAGGCATTTTCCATGTCCTCCCCTTTCAGCACTTCCACTAGCTTATCAAGGACTTCCTCGCCTCCTATTTCAGCAAGCTGGTCAGCGTAGATAAATGCTTCCTCTTCTTGCTTATCACACATTTTTTGGATCAATAAGTCAATATCTTGAGCCATGTTTCTTATTTTTTCGGTACTTTGACAAAGATAATTGGTTATTCGACAAGCTTATACAGAAACAGAAATTTCCTCTCCATGAATGAAAAGTTGATCGCAGCCACAGATTGTCCCGTCCTGATCAAGCAGTTGACATCGATGGTCGATGAAGTAGTATATGATGAAGGGAAAAACACCCTGAATTTTTACCAAGAGGAAAAAAAATGCGCACAACTTAGGCTTCCCATATTTTGGAACTCTCCCGAAAAGATGTCCCAAAACCAGCCGGAAGAAACCAATTATGTCCTGCTTATTGTACGATCCGGGATAGCTGCTGTCGGCTACTTTGAAAATGGAGAGAATATAGACCACAAGGTTTTCAGGGCCTATATGGTCCGTAAGAAACAAGGAAAAAGCCAAATCAAACACCTCAAGACCAAAGGCAAATCCAGGGCAGGATCACGGGTACGATTAGCCGAAACAATGGCGTTTTTTGAAGCCATCAATACGCGACTAAAACACTATTTTGATGTATATAGAGTCGATAAAATCGGCGTAAGTTATGCCACCACATTGGTTCCCTATGTGTTTGGTTCCAAAGTGGAGACGCCTTTTACCAAGGACGATCCAAGAATTTTTAAAATTCCAAAACATGTTGCCAACCCCACTTATGAATCGCTTCTGGAAACCAATCTGTTCATGCTAAAAGCAGCTGTCAAATATGAAGATCATATCGCCTCGGCAATAACGTCAATTCATGACAATACGAACAATGATGAAGACCTCGAAGATTGGTAATAATGAATTCCGATGGATTTTGTCGCCATTATTTATAAATTGTTACAGAAACGATGCCTGTAAAAACGACATTTGTCAGGTTTGAATGATAATTTTACTGGATAAGGTTAAAATCTTTTCATACCATCCAAAACCAACGAAGCATGAAATCATTTGTCATGGCATCGCTAATCTTGAGCTTTTTTTGTCTCAAGACATTTGGCCAAAGCAATCACTATTGGACCAGAAATTATGGGAGTGAATCCATGTTGCTGAACGGCTCTGTCATTGGCGGTGTCACTGATCTGGGAGCGGTATATTACAATCCCGCCAGACTGGCCCTTACCGAAAACCCCGCCTTCATCATCAGTGCTGATGTCTATGAGTTAAACTCTTATAAAATCGAGGATGCCATTGGCAACAGAAAAGACCTGACACAATCTTCCTTTGGAGGCGCCCCTTCCCTAGCTGCTGGAACGGTGGACATGAAAGAAAACTCAAGATCAACTTTTGCCTACGCTATATTATTACGGTACAACAATGATTTTGGCTTTTCATATCGTGATGAAGTGACGAGAAATATACTGCCAAACGTCCCAGGAGATGAATTATTCGAAGGTGAACTAAACGTGACCAATAACCTAAAAGATCATTGGTTTGGCGGAAGCTGGGCCTATACACTCAAAGATAATTTCAGTATTGGAGTTTCCTTATTTGGTTCTCGTGCAGAAGCCTCTAAGGGAAATGTGTTTGACATGACCGCATTGGATGCAAATTCGGACATCAGCAAGTATGATTATAATCGTGGATATTCATTTCAGAGTTATGGCGTGCTGGCCAAGCTTGGTGCAGCCTATTCCACCGGAAAAATGGATTTGGGCATGACCATTACCACACCAAGGGCACATCTATTCGGATCAGGAACCTACAACTACAATTTGTACTTCGCCGCGCCGGATGAAAGTGGTATCGAAGACATTTATGCCAACAGCTACCAGAGTGACCTGGAAATTAACCTCAAGTCCCCCTTGTCCATTGGGCTTGGTGCCAGTTACCATATCGCAAAAAATAAGGTCATCCATTTCAGTGGGGAGTATTTTGGAAATGTGAAAAGTTATAGCATCCTGGAGGCTGCCCCCCATGAAATGCAAAGCAAGCCTGACTCAACAATCTATTTCAATCTTACGGATAGTCGCAAGAGCATAGCCAATGCAGGCCTCGGCGTGGAATGGTTTCTGAGCGAAAAAGTAAGCTTTTATGGTGGATTCAGCACCGACTTTAACGCCGCTGCAGAAAATACCGTGAGTTTTGTCACCCAAGAGCCCACGGCTACCAATATATCCTTTGATGCCAATTTTTACCATGTAGCAGGTGGGGTATTGCTGAAATTTAAAGGTGCAGAATTTACCCTTGGTGCTACCCATACCAGTGGCAAAACGGATTTTGATAAACCTATCAATTTCCCTACCGACAATGACCCTTCAATAGTGGATATTGCGAATGACGGAAGGATGCTCTGGGACCGTTGGCAATTCATCGTTTCTGTCTCTGTCCCCTTCCTCAAGGACTATGTAGATAAGCTCGAGGACAAGATATTTTAAACCGCTAGTTCTTAACAGGATAAGAAACTTTCTTCATTTTTTTCTTAAGATCGTTTGGGTTGGTAATCCTATCCATATATATTTGCACTCGCAATACGGGGAAAAGCCTCGCTATTTTTGACAAACATGGAGTAGTAAACCCATATTTTTGTACATAAAAATTGGTTTTACATATCCATTTAGAAAGAAATGCCTCCTTAGCTCAGCTGGTAGAGCAACTGACTTGTAATCAGTAGGTCGCTGGTTCGATCCCGGCAGGGGGCTCAAAAATTATGGAAAAGCCATAATTTAATGATTTACAATTTTAAAACGCCTCCTTAGCTCAGCTGGTAGAGCAACTGACTTGTAATCAGTAGGTCGTTGGTTCGATCCCGACAGGAGGCTCAAAGGCAACCAAAATTTGGTTGCCTTTTTTTTATGGATTATACATTACCCCAATGGATTCTGGGGTCAAGATATATTTCTTTGGGCAATAAGTTGCTGTGTTTATCGGACTAGTGATCAGCCACTAAGGCTCTAAGTCACTAAGCAATCATAAATCCCTTCAATTCCAGCTTATAGCATCCACTTGGTGTATTGGAGACTAAGTATCATTTTTATTTATTCGTGGTCTTGTCATTTAGTAAACTTCCAGTCCACGACTTTGCCGCTTGATGTGGTGAGAATCAAGCAATTTATTGTGAGGAAATGAATTTTGACATGGTCTCATTGAGGAAAATTTAAGGCCGCTAAAACGATGGCCATCCTACATCCACACAAATGGGTTTTAGCAAGAGTTTGTGGGGAATAGGGAAAGAAATGTGGCTAAAACGGAAAACGTTGGATGGCCAATTTATCATGGCCTTCACCCAAGGTTATGAATGTGTCGCCCCCCTCTGGGCTAGCTTTCGAGTGTAAACTTTCAACGCAGTTCAAACATGCACTTGGTGCCTTCGGGACCTTTATGGCATTTTTTTAATGGTGGTTTTGCCATTAAGAAAGCTGGCAGTCCGCAACTTTTCCGTTTGATCAATAAGTTGCTGTGTTTATCGAACTAGTGATCAGCCACTAAGGCTCTAAGTCACTACGCAATCATAAATTCCTTCAATTCCAGCTTATAGCATCCACTTGGTCTATTGGAGACTAAGTATCATTTTTATTTATTCGTGGTCTTGTCATTTAGTAAACTTCCAGTCCACGACTTTGCCGCTTGATTGGGTGAGAATCAAGCAATTTTTTCTGAGGGAATGAATTTTGACATGGTCTCATTAAGGAAAATTTAAGGCCGCTAAAACGATGGCCATCCTACATCCACACAAATGGGTTTTAGCAAGAGTTTGTGGGGAATAGGGAAAGAAATGGGCTAAAACGGTAAGCGTTGGATGGCCAATTTACCATGGCCTTCACCCATGGTTATGAATGTGTTGCCCCCTCTGGGCTAGCCTTCGAGTGTAATCTTTCAACGCAGTTCAAACATGCACTTGGTGCCTTCGGGACCTTTATGGCATTTTTTTAACGGTGCTTTTGCCATTCAGAAAGCTGGCAGTCCACAACTATTCCGTTTGACCCTATAAAATCAGGAACTCACGCGAAGGGGATTTGCAATCCGAATAAAAACTAATACCTACTCTCCTCCAAACATTTGCTTGAGTGCAGTATTCCGTTTAGCCAAACAAAAAAAAAGAGGCTGATTTATACCAGCCTCTTTTTTATCGTTTCAGAAAATATCTCTTAAAATTCTCTCAGAATAGATAATTTTTTCTTGAGCTTATCGATTTCTTCTTCCGCTTTTTCAATTTTCTCATCAAATTGATTTTTCAACTTATCTGCTGTCTTGGAAGAAGCAAAAAACTCAAGGTTATTTTTCCAAAGTGTAATATTGTTTTCGAGGTCAGAAATCTGCTTCCGGATACCATGTTCCTTTTTATTAAAGACTCGATCACTGTTGGGATCACCTTGAATCTTGTTGAGGTTTAGCCTGAACAGGAACTCTTCCCTGTTTTCACCATCTGTATCCAGTTTTTCGACACAAGTCTCCACTGCTTCATTGAATTTAGCGGCTATTTCCTTGATGTTTTTGCGCGGAACAAAACCAATAGCATTATATTCTGCTACAAACTTCTCAAGATTTTCGACAGTAAATTCTTCACTCTCCGGCAGTGCCTTTATCTTTTCGCAGACAGCTTCCTTAAGCTCTAAATTTTTATCAAACTCTTTATTGATTTCTTTATTGGCCTCCCTCCTGTTGTCGAAAAACGTATCGCAAGCCGTCTTAAATCTTTTATAAAGATCATCCCTGACTTTTTCAGGTGTTGGACCAAGCTTTTTCCAATCCTGTTGGAGCTTGATAAGGGCATTGGAGGTATTCTGCCAATCCGTGCTGTCTTTGAGGGATTCTGCTACCTTTATGAGCTCCTCGGCTTTCTCTTTATTGATCCTTCTGATTTCATCAAGTTCTTTAAAGAAAAGGTTTTTATTATGGAAAAACTGCTTAAATGCGCCCCAAAAGCCTCTGTTTATCTCTCTTCCACATTCTCTTGGCACTGGACCAATGGCCTCCCACTCCTTTTGGATCGATAGAATTTCCTTGGTTTTTACATTCCATTCCTTAATACGATTGGCTTTGAAATCTTTAAAATCGTCAAGTTTATGGATCAGTTCCTCTTTCTTCGTTTGGTTTTCCTTGAATACTTCTTTCTGGCTTTCGTAATAGGCCTTTCTTTTTGCATAAATCGCATCTGAAGCAGCCTTAAACCGCTGCCATACCGTCTCCTGCTCTTCCCTCGGCACCGGACCTATATGTTTAAACTCCTCATGGAGTTCATTTAAGGCCCTGATCGCTGTCCGTAAATCTCCCTCACTATCCAGGGCTTCGGCTTTTTCGCACAACTCCAGCTTACCTTCCAGGTTCTTTTTCCGATCGAGCTCTTTTAACTCGAAATAAATACTCCTATTGTCATAAAAGCGATCCATTAATGCATTATAGGATGCCCAAAGGTTCTTGTTTTGTGCTCCAGGAACTGGACCGATATCTTTCCATTCCTGTTGTATTTCCTTGATGGTACTGATGCTATGTGTGGTTTCTTCACCATCTACTAGCTCTCTAAGCCTTTCGAGAATCTGGTTCTTAGCGTAAAGGTTTTTCTCCTTCTCTTCCTCTTGTTCTTTTATTTTTGAGCTCCGGCGGTTTTTAAACTCCCCATATAGCGCAAAAAACATCTTATCATCTTCACTTTGCTTATAGAAAAAGTCATCCTCGGCACCACCATCCCTAACGAAATCCTTTAGCGCTTCTTCTTTCTCTTTATTAAAGTGATCCTCTTCAAAATGGGCTTTGATATCATTGGCTACATGATCATCCTTTATATATCTGCCTTTTTCTATCAACTCCTTAAGTGCTGATAACAGCTGTTTCTTACTGAAACTACCGTAATCTACATGATGCTCCTCCTCATGATGATCGTCTTGATCATGATGGTCCTCCTCATGTTGCTCCTCGGTTTCTTGACTCGATTCACTTTTCGGTTCACTCTGATTACCCAAATCGGTATTTTCTACCGGTTGTTGGGTCACCTTGTTTTCTTCTGATATTTCCTTATCGTTCTCCATAATATCCTATGAGTACTTCTTTCCAAATATGCTATAAACAAAAGTAATAAATAATTTAATTTAATCTTGGGTCAATAGGATAATTTGCCAACACTTGGAAATCACCGCCCATATTCCTCAACGCCACCCGCCAAAGATCATCGGGTGCAGAACTGAATATAGCCTCTGCATCAATGTCTTCACATATTATCCAAGTCTTTTCGGCCAACTCTTCCTCCAGCTGACCACTGGACCATCCGGAATACCCAATGAAAAACCGAAAATGGTCTAAGTTTATTTGACCAGCTTTATATTTCATTATAAACTCTTCAAAATTCCCTCCCCAATACAAATCTTTGGTCAACTCTACACTACCCTCAATCACTGCATCTCCCCAATAAATAAAGTGAAGAGTGTTTTGCTCCACGGGACCGCCCACAAACACATCCATGTCCAAAAACTCAAGGTCATCAAGTAAGTCCTTAATCCTCAGAATAGAAAGTTTGTTCAACACAAGACCAAAAGATCCATTTTCATTGCATTCACATAACAATACAACAGACCTCACAAAATTCTCATCTTGCAAAAATGGCTCTGATATGAGCAACTGTCCAGACTTGGGGTTTATGTGCTTTTTTTCCTCCATTAAAATTTTCTTGGTATCCGACTTTTAATATAGGTCAAAATTTCATAAATGCAATTAGTAATAGTACTTTTATGATTATAATATTCTTATTTTATTATGGATTTAGCATCGATTAGAACCGAGTATTTACTTAAGTCTTTAGATGTCAATAAACTGGAGACATCCCCGCTGGATCAATTTCAGCTATGGTTTGATGAAGCGATAAATGCAAAAGTAAACGAACCCAACGCCATGAATTTGGCTACGGTAAATGCTGAAAACCGGCCAAGTGCCAGAGTGGTGCTGCTAAAGGGAATAGACACGGGCTTCGTTTTTTTTACGAACTATGCTAGCAATAAAGGACGTGAGTTGACCCAAAACAATGGGGCTGCATTGACCTTCTTTTGGCCTGAGCTACAGCGTCAGATACGAATAGAAGGGCTTGTAGAAAGAATCAGTGAAACGATGTCGGACGAATACTTCCTTTCTCGACCAAAAGGAAGCCAAATCGGAGCTTGGGCCTCTCCCCAAAGCCAACAGATTCCAGACCGGGATTTTTTAGCGTCGCAAGAAAAGAAAATGCTGGAACGATTTGCTCATGAACCGCTAAGTCGGCCACCTCACTGGGGCGGTTATCGTGTGGTTCCTGATCGAGTGGAATTTTGGCAAGGAAGGCAATCCCGCCTCCATGACCGAATTGTCTATACCCTTGATAGCGCAGAAAACTGGGTAAAAAACAGATTGGCACCCTAAGAACCTCAATTCGATTATAAAATCGTCACTGCGAGGCTTAGAGGGAGATTTGAGGGTTGGAAAAGGGTTCGCTATGACGCTTTTAATACTAAAATTAAGTCGAGCTCAGGTTAAGAGATTGTCCTCTCCTCTTGAATGCCAATCTAATGGTTTTTAAACCAACTTACGTTTATTTCAAGTCGAACAGGTTCTTGACCCCGATCGTTTTTTCTACGGTAAACCCTTCACCATATTTCACATTGATCATGTGGCCAAATTCCCGTGCGCGGGCTTCCACAAAATCAAAGTACTCTCTACTACTGATGAAGCTTTCTGGCTCGTCACTGTTGGGATCATAGAACTGTGATTTAAACGCCTTGATGCTCGCCAGCTTGTCTTCCCAGAAATCGGTAATATCTACTACAAAATCAGGCTTGATATAATTATTTTGAATGTAATGGTAAACATACTGTGGCCGCCAAGGCTCTTGGTTTTTACCATCAAGGGATGTTTCTACTTTTCGCAAGCCGCTGATAAAGCAGGCCTTGGAAGTCAATGCTCCTCCTTTACCATGATCAGGGTGACGATCGCTGATGGCATTGGCAAGTACAATGTCTGGCTGATATTTTCGGATCACCTTTACCACTTCCAAATGATGGGCTTCATCATCTTTGAAAAAGGCATCCCTAAAGCCGAGGTTTTCCCTAGCTGACAACTGTAATAACTCAGCGGCCTTGGTGGATTCTTCCAATCTGATTTCGGGTGTTCCTCGGGTTCCCATTTCTCCTTGGGTAAAATCCAAAACACCTACTTTATACCCGGCTTTGATATGGGCCGCAATGGTTCCTGAACAAGACAACTCTGCGTCATCTGGGTGAGCTGCTATCGCCAGTATATCTAATTTCATGCTTAATTTATAAGGTTTATCACTTGAAAACTGTATTGAAACACCAAAACCTATCCAAAAAGTTTACCTGATCCGCAATCTTTGTCCCACACGGAGTATAGACTTGGAAGAAATATTGTTTAACCGCGTAATACTCCGCACCGATGTCCGATAGCGATTGGCAATCACACTTAGGTTTTCACCACTCCTTACCCGGTGGTAAACAGCTTGTCGCATTTTAATAATGTGTTCAAAACTATTCGATGTCACGGTATAGACGGAGTTTTTAAGTCTTCCCACAGAAAAATCAAATAACTCGGTAGGATTGATGGACAAACCTTGATAACGCACCTCAAAGTGAAGGTGGGGTCCCGTACTCCTTCCCGTACTTCCACCATATGCAATCACCTCACCTGCCTTTACTTCTTGCCCTATTTCCACATTGTATTTGGACAAATGACCATATAGTGTCTCCAAGCCATTCTTATGCCGCACCACCACGTAATAGCCATAGCCATAGCGATCGTATGAACGCATCCTCACAATACCGTCAAACACACTGTAAACAGGATCTCCCCTGTTCAGGTCCAGGTCTGTGCCGTGATGCCAGCGATACCTTCTAAAACCAAATTCAGAATTGATCTTCGTCTCTTTTAACGGACTGCTCCAATTGGTGCCGTGAAATGGATCAAAAAGCTTGATCAACACCGTATCCTTGAATCCCTTCGGATCAAATCCATAACTGTCTATTCGCTGGCTGTCCCAAGAAGAATAGTATTCGTAGGCTGTGATCCAAATACTGTCGATCTGTATTTTTTCCGATACTTGGGCGAGTTGGTGCGTCGGCGCCCATATCAAGGTAAGCGTATCTTCACTCACAGCCGATAGCCTTCGGCGAAGGTCCACTCGGTCTTGGTATATCAGGGAATCTGTCCCCTTACGTAAATTATAGAGGTATTCCTCTACATCAAAAGTCTGTAAATTACGGGCATCTGGCACCTTGACTGGAGGTGTCTTGTCCTTTTTGATGATTTTGGGGAAAATCTGTGCGCAAGCTTCTGAGAAGCCCACGCACAGGTTTAATGTCACTATTAAAATGATTATTCTGATGCCCATTATGCTCTATGCCAACTCTTTTTCTGCGAGAAAACGCTCCGCATCCAGTGCTGACATGCATCCTGTACCTGCAGCGGTTACGGCTTGTCGATAAACATGATCTTGGGCATCTCCACAGGCAAAAACGCCTTCTATATTTGTTTTGGTACTACCAGGCAAAGTATTGATATACCCGGCTTCATTCATATCCAAGTAATCCTTGAAAATATCGGTATTCGGTTTATGGCCGATGGCCACAAAAAAACCTGTCACATCCAATTCTTGCTCTTCACCAGTTTGGTTATTCTTTACGCGAACTCCCGTCACTTCTTCTTCTCCCAAAATTTCCTCTGTTTCGGTATTCCAAAGGATTTCAATTTTCGGATTGGAGGTTACCCGCTTCTGCATTATTTGTGAAGCCCTCATTTCATCCCTACGAACGAGCATGTAAACTTTTTCACAAATATTGGCCAAATAAGAAGCCTCTTCACAGGCGGTATCTCCTGCACCGACAATGGCCACCTTTTGGTTACGGAAGAAAAAACCGTCGCAAACAGCACAAGCAGATACTCCCTTGCCGTTCAGCTTGGTTTCACTTTCAAGTCCCAGCCATTTAGCCGACGCACCGGTAGATATGATCACTGTATCCGCCAAAATCTCATCTTTATCGTCCACAATTACTTTATGAGGACGCGTGGAAAAGTCCACTGCAGTCACCAAGCCGTAACGTACATCAGTGCCGAATCGCTCAGCTTGCTTTTTGAAATCTTCCATCATCTGAGGGCCCATTACACCATCTGGATAACCTGGGTAATTTTCCACGTCATTAGTGATGGTCAGCTGGCCACCTGGCTGGCCACCTGTGTAAAGTACTGGGCTCAGCCCAGCTCTAGAGGCGTATATGGCTGCTGTATATCCAGCAGGACCAGATCCTACAATTAGAACTTTGATTTTTTCTGCTTCTTTATTCATTGACCAATGGTTTTTTGGTTGGCAAATTTTAGAATTTTAATGTTTTTAACAAAGCTTCGTCATGTTAAAATTCCCTAAAAGGGAAATAAAATGACTGCAAGGAATTACCACGATGCTTGGGTGACTGGAGGTGGGCAGTATGATGCACAAAAAAAAAGGGGCTTTTGCCCCTTTTTGTTATGCTTGTTGTTTTCTATCCCAAATAAGGTTTCAACGTCTTGCTTCTTGAAGTATGCCTCAACCTTCGGATAGCTTTTTCCTTTATCTGACGTACACGCTCCCTGGTAAGGTTAAATTTCTCACCGATTTCTTCTAGGGTCATCGCATGTTCTCCGTTGAGTCCAAAGTATAGTGTGATCACATCGGCTTCTCTTTGGGTAAGGGTAGAGAGTGCACGCTGTACTTCTTTCCTCAAGGAATCGTTCATCAAGCCATCATCCGGCTTCTCCTCTCCGTCATTTTCCAACACGTCCAACAAACTGTTTTCCTCTCCTTGCACAAAAGGAGCATCCATGGAGACATGTCGGCCGGAAATTTTCATTGTATCCACTACTTCACCGGCAGTCACCTCCAGTACTTCGGCCAATTCCTCCGGCGATGGTTCCCGCTCGAAGCGCTGTTCCAGTTCACTGAAAGTCTTGCTGATCTTGTTGAGGGATCCCACACGGTTAAGTGGAAGCCTTACAATTCTGGATTGTTCCGCCAATGCTTGCAAAATGGACTGTCGAATCCACCATACGGCGTAAGAGATAAATTTAAAGCCCCTGGTCTCATCAAAACGCTGTGCCGCCTTGATAAGTCCCAAGTTTCCTTCATTGATTAGATCACCTAATGACAAACCTTGGTTTTGATATTGCTTGGCCACAGATACCACAAACCTCAAGTTTGCTTTTGTTAATTTCTCAAGAGCAAGCTGATCACCTTCACGGATTCTCTTGGCAAGTACCACTTCTTCATCTGCTGTAAGAAGATCTACTTTACCAATCTCTTGTAGATATTTATCGAGAGATTGACTCTCTCGGTTTGTGATCTGTTTGCTAATTTTAAGCTGCCTCATTCAGGAATTTCTTTTTTTGTTAGGACTTACTTATAACAGATTTTTATCTTAAATAAGTTCAATTTAACAATTGACTTGATAATTTAATCTTTTTTTCCAGAATTTTCTGGTTTTGGCAATAAAGCCTTTCTGGATAATTTAAATTTACCAGTCTTTTTATCGACATCGATAAGCTTCACCATAATTTCTTCGCCTGGCTCTAGCACACCATCCATGTTTTCAAGTCTTTCCCACTTGATTTCAGAAATGTGCAACAGCCCATCTTTACCTGGCATGAATTCTATAAACGCACCAAACGGCATAATGTTTTTCACCTTACCGGTATAAGTCTCGCCTATTTCAGGTTGTGCCACGATCGCCTTGATACGACTGATAGCGCTGTCCATGGACTCTTGGTTGTTGGAGAATATGTTGATCTTACCTGAATTGTCCACTTCTTCGATGACAATCGTCGCTCCTGTGTCTTTTTGGATTTCCTGGATCACTTTCCCACCTGGGCCGATCACCGCACCGATCAATTCCTTAGGAATGGTCATATTGTAAGACCTTGGTGTATGTGGCTTCAGATCAGGTTTAGGAGCAGCAAGGGTTTTGCTGATTTCTTCCAAAATGTACAGCCTACCATCTTTCGCTTGGTACAAAGCTTCCTTAAGAACATTGTAATCCAGTCCTTCCACCTTAAGGTCCATCTGGCATGCCGTGATACCTTTTTCGGTACCGGTCACTTTAAAGTCCATATCTCCCAGGTGATCTTCATCGCCAAGGATATCGGACAGAATCGCGTATTTTCCTGTCTCCGCATCAGAAATCATCCCCATCGCGATCCCTGTTACAGGAGCTTTGATCGGAATTCCGGCATCCATCATGGCAAGTGAGCCTGCGCACACAGTGGCCATTGAAGAGGAACCGTTTGATTCCAATATATCTGATACGACACGAATGGTATAGGGGTTTTGGTCTTCACCAGGAAGCACTTTTTTCAGGGCTCTCATGGCTAAGTTTCCATGCCCCACTTCTCTCCTTCCAGGACCTCTGTTAGGCCTTACCTCTCCGGTAGAAAATGCGGGGAAATTATAGTGAAGGAAGAATTTATTGTAACCAGAGATCACAGCCCCGTCCACCATCTGCTCATCAAGCTTGGTACCTAGTGTACAGGTAGTTACGGACTGGGTTTCTCCCCTGGTAAATACAGCAGATCCATGCGCTGAAGGCAGGTAATCTACCACAGACCAAATCGGTCTAACTTCATCAAGCTTTCTCCCATCCAAACGCTTCTTCTCATCCAATGTGAGGTTTCGGGCAGCTTCTTTATGGATTTTCTTAAAATATGGTCCAATAAGATCTTCTTCGTATTCATGCTCTTCGCCCAAGCTTTCGACAAAAGCTTCTTTGATCGCATCTATGGCCTCGCTTCTTTCTGATTTGTTGGGAACTTGCTTTCTAACTGCTTCATAGCACTTGTCGTAAAGAGCTGCTCTCATTTTTTCAAAAAGTGCCTTGTCTTCTTTTTCGTGACAGTATTCACGCTTTTGCTCTTTACCAACAAGTTTGGTAAGCTCATTTTGCACTTGGCAGTGCTTCTTGATTTCTTCATGTGCAAACTGCATCGCCTCTACCATCTCATCTTCTGAGATTTCGTCGGCTTCACCTTCCACCATTAGGATATAGTCCAAGGAACCGGCCACGATAAATTCCAGAGAGGCATTCTCTAGTGCAGCTGGCGATGGATTGATGACCAATTTTCCTTCGATCTTCGCTACCCTAACTTCAGAAATAGGGCCATTGAACGGGATATCCGAAACGGCCAAAGCAGCAGAAGCTGCAAGCCCTGCCAAACAATCCGGAAGTACTTCTGTGTCTGATGACATCAGAGTGATCATGATCTGGGTGTCAGCATGATAATCATCTGGGAATATCGGCCGAATAGCCCTGTCCACGATACGGCTGATCAGGATCTCATAATCGGAAAGTCTTCCTTCACGTTTTAAAAATCCCCCGGGAATTTTTCCTGATGCCGCAAATTTTTCTTGGTAGTCAACTGACATCGGGAGGAAATCCACCCCTTCACCAGCTTCTTTCTTTGAAACAACGGTCGCCAATAGCATTGCATTGCCCATTTTTACAACGACGGATCCGTCTGCTTGCTTGGCCAATGCACCGGTTTCAATAATGATTTCTCTACCATCCTCAAGGGTGATAGTTTTTGAAATTACATTTGGTAACATACGTTCTCTTTAAGAATAAATCTTTTGATAAGTTATAAAAGTAAGGTTTAAATAAAGGGGGAAATCAAAAAAAAGTAAGGTTCCTAATTAAAGGAACCTCACGTTAAGCTTATTTACGTAATCCTAAGTCAGCGATGATCGCCCTGTATCTTTCAATGTCATTCTTGTAAAGATAATTCAATAGGGATCTGCGCTTACCTACTAGTTTCAAAAGACCCAATCTTGTAGAGTGATCTTTTTTGTTGCTCTTTAGGTGATCGGTCAGGTGTTTGATTCTGTAAGTGAATAGCGCAATCTGAGACTCAGGAGATCCTGTGTCTTTCTCAGATTTTAACCGACCATGATTCTTGAACAGCTCTTCTTTTTTCTCTGTAGTTAAATACATGCTTAGCTAAAATTAGTTATATTTATGAATATTTAAAGCAGCTACAAAGATAGAAGGATTATTTTTAATAGTAAAATCCCTCATCACTTTTTACGTGATTTTATGTTAAAACGACGCTTTATACGCTCTAAAAAAGCATAATAGACATCGGATTCGAATATCCGCGCATCTTTTCGCGCTTGGCGCAAAAAGAAAAAGCCAATGGGCAATAGGGTCAGGTTAGAAAACCATGTTCCAAACAGCGGATTGGTGATTCCCTCTTTGGCCCATTTTTCTCCTGTCATAGTCAAAATATAAAAAATGATAAAGAAAATGATTGAAACCAAAACGGGCATTCCCAGTCCACCTTTCTTAATGATAGCCCCTAGTGGAGCCCCAATCATAAACATCACAATACAAGCGAATGCCTGAGTGTATTTTTGATACCAAGAAACTTGGAACCTTCTCTTCTCCCGGGAAAGGTTTTCTACATTTCCTTGGTTGCTGCTAAAGTTATTTTTAAGTGTCCTCGCACTTTGCAAACCGATGGTAGCCGCCCTGTTCATATAGTTCCCTGCTACCAGTACGGAATCGATTTTGGCTATTTGTATATCCGTAAACTTCTTATAGGCCGTTTTAATAGCTTCGTCCCGCTCCTTCTTTTCTGCAATCAGCTTTGCTGCTTCTTTTTTGGCAGTACTGTCTATCTGAGGTGCTTGCTCGGATGTTCGTTGTTCTTCAGCAACTGATCTTTCGGGCATTTCCTGATAGGCATTGCCCACATCTATAGTATCCTCTACACCTATATCCTCCGCATCATTGACCGTCATCTCCCGCTCATCTGGATTACGCTCATCCTCTTGACCATTTTCTGCTTCGGGCGAGGACGACAGCCGGGACAATCCTCCCCTCTCCCGTTCACGCGCTCTTTTTTCCTCCCACTGAACGGTTTTCAGGGAGTCCACTATCGCCTTTTTTTCCTGAATATCCTCCGGTACTCCGATTTCCCTTTGCTTCGTGAAAAATGAATAGGCTGACTTTAGCTGCGCATAGTTGTAATATTGATAATTTACCAACTGATTGGACATGCTGTCCACGTCCATTTTGATCTCGCTGATGTTCTTGATAGACCTGTTTGAGCTCCATAGTTTTTCAGGGGTCCTGTTCATCTCAAAAGCATCAAGGCTAAAGACAATTTCATTGACATCAAACTTTGTCCTGGTAAACGGTGCAGGCTTGCCCCGGATGCCCCTCCTTGGATTTTCTTCATTATAATTATACCCATTGTAAAGGGTAAGCTTCATATACCGGTCATTAAAAAACGGCTCCATCCTGCCCGAATCAGCAAGAATGAGGGAATTGTTTCCACTATTTGCAGTATGATCATAAATAATGACATCCCGTAGTCTTACGTCATCGATTTTTTCATTTACCTTGATACTATAGCCTGGCATTCCATTGTAAAAGACGCCTTCCTTGATGTCCAAGGCTGGTGATTTCATCCTGATGTCGTAGAGTAAGCTAAAGGTTTTTAAGTTTACTTTGGGCACCAAATAGTTGTTCGAATAGAATGCGCCGAAAGAAAGTACTAGGACAAACACACCAATGGGCAATAAGGCCCTCAAAAGCGATATTCCGCTGCTTTTTATGGCCGTCAACTCAAAGTGCTCTCCCAGGTTGCCAAAAGTCATCAACGCAGAAAGCAAAACGGCCAAGGGCAATGCCATTGGAGATATGGAAATGACAAAATAACTGATCAACTCCATATATACCCCGAACCCCAATCCTTTACCAAAGATCTCGTCGAAATATTTGAGCATGTTGACCGTCAGCAGAATAAAATCTACTACAATGAATGTTAATAAAAATGGGCCAATAAAAGACCCTAAAA
Organism: Echinicola rosea; assembly: GCF_005281475.1. Taxonomy (NCBI): domain Bacteria; kingdom Pseudomonadati; phylum Bacteroidota; class Cytophagia; order Cytophagales; family Cyclobacteriaceae; genus Echinicola; species Echinicola rosea. Next base: position 4,321,543 of record NZ_CP040106.1, read on the forward strand.
TCAATTTATCTAATTTTTTCATGAGGCGTATAAACCACCAATATTCACGTAATATGAAACCACTAAGTTCATCATATTAAATGAAAAATGATAATGATCGCTCCAATTATCCACCGATAATTTCCTTAAGGGTCATGATGAGTCCCTCCCAAATTTTTTCCTGCTCATCATCATCGTACCCATCGCTATAATCGATCACTTTCAAAAACAGGGTTTGGGTAAGCTCATTCTCCTCAAGCCTGAATTCGACAAAGGAATGGTCTTCTTCTTCCGGCATATTAGGATCGAAGAATTCAAACTTGACCGAATGATTGGTCCTGATGGCTATGATCCTTGCATAATGATCCACACCATCATACTCGATATGGAAATTCTTATCCTGGTCGATGCTAACATCATCAGCAAACCACTCCGAAAGCCCGCTTGCGGTACTTATATAAGGGAAAATTATTTTTTTTGAAGCATTTATCTGATAGTCAGCTACAAACTTATTCTTAACCATAACTTTACAATTTAATTCTATAAAAAGTTAACTTTTTTCATCCTTAACACTTGCATTTAAGCATATAACCCTACATATTTGCATTCCCATTCAGCAAGGGGATAGCCCTTAACCACGGCTTTCCATTACTTGTTTGAAGACAACTCATTAAGAGTTTTATGGCGAGGTAGCTCAGTTGGTTAGAGCGCAGGATTCATAACCCTGAGGTCACGGGTTCAACTCCCGTCCTCGCTACAAAATGTGCAGGATTCCTATCCACCGCGAATGTATCAGATGATACCGCCGCACCAAACTCATGCAAGGCTACCATTTTGGGAGCCTTTTTTCTTTTGTTCTTCTTTTTTATCTTTTCTGACATGACTCCGCTTTTTTCAGTTTACGTTTTATTCTCTCCCTCCTATGGGAAAACCTATACCGGAATGACTTCCGACTTGATCAATCGCTTCCATTCGCATAATTCCTTTGCCAAAAAAGGGTTTACCGTCAAGTACAGGCCCTGGATAATGATCCATGTGGAATACTTCCACCATAAATCCAATGCATTGCGTCGTGAAAAGGAACTTAAATCCGGCAAAGGCAGGGAATGGATTAAACAACACATCCTACCATTATACACGAATTAACGCTGCAGGATTCATATCCGCCGCGGCGGACACGGGTTCAACTCCCGTCCTCGCTACAAAATGTGCAGGATTCCTATACACCGCGAATGTATCAGATGATACCGCCGCACCAAACTCATGCAAGGCTACCATTTTGGGAGCCTTTTTTCTTTTGTTCTTCTTTTTTATCTTTTCTGACATGACTCCGCTTTTTTCAGTTTACGTTTTATTCTCTCCCTCCTATGGGAAAACCTATACCGGAATGACTTCCGACTTGATCAATCGCTTCCATTCGCATAATTCCTTTGCCAAAAAAGGGTTTACCGTCAAGTACAGGCCCTGGATAATGATCCATGTGGAATACTTCCACCATAAATCCAATGCATTGCGTCGTGAAAAGGAACTTAAATCCGGCAAAGGCAGGGAATGGATTAAACAACACATCCTACCATTATACACGAATTAACGCTGCAGGATTCATATCCGCCGCGGCGGACACGGGTTCAACTCCCGTCCTCGCTACAAAATGTGCAGGATTCCTATCCACCGCGAATGTATCAGATGATACCGCCGCACCAAACTCATGCAAGGCTACCATTTTGGGAGCCTTTTTTCTTTTGTACATCTTGTTATCGTTTATTGGCATGGTGCAATTGGTTACATTTTACTGGATCAAGCCATAATTCTGGGGAGCGATGAATTTCTTTATTTATCGGGAAATTGATACGTCAACAAAGCTCACAGGTGCAAAGCAATTATAAATTCCTTTCAGTGCAGATTCAACATGCACGGGTGCCTTTGGGACTTAATGGTATTTTTATTCATCCATGGTTTTACCATAAGGAAAATTCGCTGTCCCCAACGTTCAGGTCCCAATTCATACGCTAAAATATGATTGTTCAAACAACACAAAACAATAAGCTTTATCTTACAGTACTGGCCAGCTACTGGTGATTAAATGATGCTTACCTTCTATCAATCCCATAAAAATGGAACTGTACCTAAAGCTTTATCTTACAGTGTGTTTCGCCTTATTCACCTCTCAAATAAGCGAAACTGACGATTATTTTATTTTCTGTTGCTTGTAATATAGTGAAATTTAGCATATCACCATGCCTCATCAAAAAAATATTGAACAAACAAAAAGCCCCTCGATCGAGGGGCTTTGGTGTAATGTAAGTTAAGTGCTCCTTACTTTACTTTTTCAACTACAGCTTTAAATGCCTCAGGATGGTTCATCGCAAGGTCGGCCAATACTTTTCTGTTTAGCTCAACTTCTGCTTTTTTCAACATCCCCATTAATTGTGAATAAGAAATGCCATGTTCTCTGGCACCGGCATTGATACGCTGGATCCAAAGCTTTCTGAATTCTCTCTTCTTAGCTTTTCTATCCCTGTACGCGTACTGTAAACCTTTTTCGTATTTGTTTTTCGCTACTGTCCATACGTTGCTACCTCTTCCGAAATAACCCCTAGTAGCTTTTAATACTTTCTTTCTTCTTGCTCTTGACGCTACTGCGTTTACTGATCTTGGCATAATTTGATGATTTTTTGACTCTTGGTGGCATTAGAATTTCTTCTTCCGCACTTTTTAAAGACCAAGTATCTGGTGAATAAATAACCTTAATTTAATTTGTCGAAAATTAGATTCTCAACATGTCTTTTACTCTGTTCACATCTGACTCATGAACCTCGCCCATTTTAGTAAGATTTCTCTTTCTTTTGGTCGCTTTCTTGGTTAGGATGTGGCTTTTGTAAGCATGCTTCCTTCTGATTTTCCCTGATCCAGTTAATTTGAATCGTTTTTTTGCACTTGATTTAGTTTTTACTTTAGGCATAACACTGTATTATATTTGTTGAAATTATTTCTTACTTGCTTTGGGAGCAACAAACATATTCATCCGTTTACCTTCCATTTTGGGCAGCTGTTCTACCTGTCCATATTCCTCCAGTGACTGTGCAAACTTCAATAACAGCATCTCTCCCCTTTCCTTAAAGACAATCGAACGGCCCACAAAGTGTACATATGCCTTAACTTTGGCCCCATCTTTCAGGAAGTTGATCGCATGTTTTAATTTAAAGTCAAAATCGTGGTCGTCCGTATTGGGACCAAACCTGATTTCTTTCAGAACAGTCTTGGCAGCATTGGCTTTGATTTCCTTCTGCTTTTTCTTCTGCTCGTATTTAAATTTTGCATAATCGATCACCTTACATACAGGTGGATTAGCGTTTGGAGAAATTTCGACGAGATCCAGATCTTGCTGCTGGGCTATCTTGATAGCTTCATCTGTAGACATGACTACGTTGCCCCCTTCTACAAAATCCCCTACTACCCTAACCTCTCTGGCGCGGATCTTTTGGTTTACTTTATATGGTTCTTCTCGTCTCGGTTTAAACGGTTTTCTTCCTCTCAAAATAGTTATGGTTGATTGAATGAATTTGACTGCAAATATCGGATATTTTTTTAATTATTAAAATACCGATTCTTTTTTAGCTTTTATTTTTATTTACTCAGCGATTCCGAAATAATATTTTTGAAGTACTTCACGAAATCTGCTGGTGTAAAACTTCCCAAATCTCCTTCACCATGCTTACGTACGGATACTTTGCCTTCTTCTTCCTCTTTTTCACCTACTATGAGCATAAAAGGCACTTTTTTCACTTCCGAGTCTCTTATTTTTCTACCGATTTTCTCGTCTCGGTTGTCTATCGAACCAGCTATGTCGTTCTCATCCAATAGCGCACGAACGGTATTGGCATAGTCAATGAATTTTTCGGAAATTGGCAAAATATTTATTTGCTCCGGTGAAAGCCAAAGCGGGAAATTACCTGCACAGTGCTCGATAAGCACCGCAACAAATCGTTCCAATGATCCAAAAGGTGCCCTGTGAATCATCACTGGACGATGCTTCTGGTTATCCGATCCCACATATTCCAATTGGAAACGGTCAGGCAATTGGTAGTCCACCTGGATCGTTCCCAGCTGCCAACTTCTGCCAAGCGCATCTTTGACCATAAAGTCAAGCTTAGGCCCGTAGAAGGCTGCCTCACCCAGTTCAGTTACTGTCTCCAGTCCTTTTTCCTGAGCAGCTTCAACAATCGCTGCCTCAGCTTTGTTCCATGCATCATCGCCTCCAATGTATTTTTCCTTTTTTTCCGGATCCCTCAGGGAAATCTGTGCGGTGTAATCATCAAAACCCAATGCCTTAAACACATAAAGCACCAAGTCGATTACTTTGATAAACTCCTCTTTCACCTGATCGGGACGGCAGAAAATGTGCGCATCATCCTGTGTAAAGCCCCTTACCCTGGTCAAGCCGTGCAATTCACCACTTTGCTCATACCGATATACCGTACCAAATTCAGCATAACGAATCGGAAGATCCTTGTATGAACGGGGCTTGTGCTTATAGATTTCACAATGGTGAGGACAATTCATGGGCTTCAGCAAAAACTCCTCTCCATCATGCGGAGTGGCGATCGGCTGAAACGAGTCTTTTCCATATTTCTCATAATGGCCTGATGTTTCATAAAGAGCTTTATGGCCAATATGTGGAGTTACCACTTGTTGGTAACCTGATTTATCTTGTGCTTTCTTCAAAAAGCTTACCAATCTCTCTCGCAACAAAGTTCCTTTCGGCAACCATAGTGGCAATCCCATCCCCACTTTTTCGGAAAAGGTAAACAGCTCCAGTTCACGGCCCAGTTTTCTGTGATCACGTTTTTTGGCTTCCTCGACCATGGCCAGGTATTCTTTCAGCTCCTTGGCTTTAGGAAATGACACCCCATAAATACGGGTAAGCATCTTATTGTTTTCATCACCCCGCCAATAGGCACCCGCAATGTTCATCAGCTTTACGGCTTTGATAAACCCGGTATTGGGCACGTGTGGCCCTCGACAAAGGTCCACGAAGTTACCTTGCTCATAAAAGGTGATCTTGCCATCTTCCAGGCCATCGATCAGATCAAGCTTATATTCGTCGCCTTTTTCCTTAAAATAGGCGACAGCATCTTGCTTGGAAATTTCCTTTCGGATGTATTCATTTTTTTGCTTGGCCAGCTCTGCCATCTTTTTCTCAATGGCCTCTAGCTCACTGCCATCGATCTGCCTTTCGCCAAAATCCACATCATAATAGAATCCGGTGTCTATGGACGGACCGATACCGAATTTGACTCCTGGATAAAGTGCCTCCAATGCCTCTGCCAATAGGTGGGCAGACGAATGCCAGAAAGTAGATTTTCCATCTTTGTCATTCCAGGTTAATAATTGCACCGCTGCATCTTCGGAAATAGGACGCGTAGCATCCCAAACTTCTCCATTTACTTTGGCCGCCAGGACATTCCGTGCCAATCCCTCACTGATACTAAGCGCGATTTGTAAGCCGGAAGTGCCTTTTTCGTACTGCCTTACTGACCCATCAGGCAGTGTAATGTTAATCAAGTTGTCAGACATTTAAAATTCTTAATACTAATATGAAACAAAGCACCTTTACAAACAGGTGCATTAAGAATGCAAATATGCAAATTCAGATACGTAATTGAAAAAAATTGTCCTTACAATATGGTAGCACGGAAAATAAAAACGGTTCTAATGGATTTACTAAGTGTAACTTTACGTTGCTCTTGTCAAATTTTAGCTTGCCTTTCATCCATTGCCTTGTTATTTTTTTCCTTCAGGTGAAAAATGTAACCAAAACCTGTCCGCAGGTGTTGGCCGCCCGCTACGGTGAGCTACATGACTAAAATCAAAGCCAGCACTTGCGCAGGCAAACTCCTCCTGTCCGAAAGCTTAGTAGCCCTAAAGGAAACCAGGAAAACCATTTGAACAGCATACTAAATTTATGGCTATTGGCTTACCAAGGCTGACCCGTCCCCTGTAACAACCAGAATTTGGACCAAGGGCTATTGGCTTCATCTGCTTGGGAATAGGGTGTCGCTTCAAGCCTATCCAGTGCCGCTGAGGCATTTAAAGTATTGATGCTTAATTCTTCCTGCATGTAGTAAAAACGCAATGGAAGGACCGATCTTACGGCAAATTGACCTGCAGTCAGCTCAGGCTGTCCCGTTCTTCTATAATCAAACCACGCTTCTGTAGCGGCCGTCCAGCTTGCAATCCATTTTTGTTCGATAATTTGAGCAAGTGAACCCTCAAAAGCCGCGGGACCGCTAATGTAATCCTCAAAGGACGATTCCAATCCCCATGCTGCTAGGGATTGTTTTACACCTGCTTGGTAATATCCTGCTGCCTCTCCTCCAATCCAGCCTTTCAATGCTGCCTCCGCCAGGTCAAACTGAACTTCCGCTGCAGACAAAAGTCGGCATTTCAAAAAGTCTCCGGAAGGCTCGGTGTACATTTCACTTAGAAATGAAACGTGCGGATTGTAAGATTGCTGTCCAGGTGTAGGATTGAGATTATACTCGCTGGGAAGATTGGAGACGGACGGAGGAATTCCGACATATTCTGGATCGGTGTCCACTGGCTTTCCTTCTGCGACATCAGAAGCAATATACCGAACTCCGTCAACGACTTCGTCTGACCCAGCAGGTAAATCGGGGTCGATCACCATCGGTACCTCAACCCTTTCAGCCCATACTCCCAGTCTGGCATCATCCAACTCCTGTAGCCTGTCCACTAAGGTAGCACACATTTTTATCCGACGGTAATTGCTGCCATTACTTCCATCAAAAACTGTATTGGATGGCCAAGAAGTCCCTGAGGATACACCAGGAAACGGTAAAGCTGCTTCATCAGATTCGGCCAATATCAATGGATACTGGCCGGGATCATTTACGATGGCCTGCATCCCCGCACTCCCAAAATCAGGCATTTTTTCCGAAACCCGCAAATAATACCGAAGCATGAGGGAATTGGCAAATTGCCTCCATTTCATCACATCCCCTTGGTACAGCACATCTTGTGGGACGGTAGTATCATTGGTAAGACCCTGTAAGGTGATATTTGCTTCTTGCAACATCGCAATGACTCCCTTATAGATTTCCTGCTGGGTGTCAAAATTGGGCAAAAGATATTGATCTCCACCAAGATCACCCTTCAGCGCATCGGTAAACGGAGCATCGCCCCACAAATCTGCGATCCTTCCAAAATTATAGGCATTTATCACCTTGGCGACAGCCACATAAAAAGGTAGCCCCAAGTCCAGGGCACGTTCTTCCATTAGTCGAGCGTTTTCCAGGATGTTATAATATCCAGACCAGCTCTGATTGGACCAGTCGTAGTTATTGTGGTCTTCAAACCAAGCATCCTTTTGGGTGTGCTGCATCACCCCTGCGATATCCCCAAAACCTAAACCGAGCTCTCGCGTGGCCGTTTCGGTGACCACGGTACTGATCAGAAGATTGGGATGTACCGTTTCGGGATCAATTCCATTGGGATTGACATTAAGGTCGGTAAGGTCCTGGCAGGATGACCATAGGAGCATGAAAACTATTCCCAAACCCAAAGATCGGCATACTCTGTTTTTAATGTTTTTCATGATATCATCTCTTTTCTTTTTGCTCCAGGTTCATCAAAATTTAGCGTTTAGCCTAAAGCCAATGGGAATCACCCAAGGGTTGACATTGTACCGTTCGATCCCCTGTTTGAAAGTGCCGTCACTTTCTGGCTGGAAGGCATTCTCCGGATCGATTCCGATTTTGGCTTTGGTCCAGAGCATAATGTTACTGGTGTACAGCCCTATATTGATGGATTGCATTTTGAGTTTTTGGGCTGTTTCGGCAGGCACGCTGTAGTTAAGAGTAGCATCCCTGAGCTTGATATAGGAAGCATCAAACATTGCTGGCTTAAAAAAATCCCAAGGATAATTATCCGCATAAGGAATGATTTTGGTACCGTCTTCCCCTAGGTTTTCCTGATAGCCCGTAAGCTCCCCTGCGTCGTTGTAAACGGCAATCACACCCGGATTGAATACCCCATCATTTAGTGTCACGGCATATTCAAATGGGAAGCCTCCACTTGCTGCTGTTGGTCCCCCTACAATATTGATTCCATCGGTAATGTGGCTATCTTGGTTGGCCACCAACCAGTCCCTAAGCTCCCTTCCGCTCAGGCCATTGGGGCTAATGATTTCATCCAAAAAACGCTCGGTTTTAAGGTCGGATTCGGAATAGCGGAAGGTCTGTGATACGAAATCCCCTCCTTTTCGCCAGTCAAACGTGAGGCTAAGACTCCAGTTTTTATAGCTCAAGCTTGCCTGCATTCCAGCAATAAAATCCGGGTTAAAGTTTCCGATTTTGTTTTTGGCATTGGCTTGGTTGATCGCTTGCCAACTGCCGTCCTCATCGAGTATGGGGTAGCCGTAGTACGGGGATTCCGAATCTTCGACCGTGACCAGTTTTCGATCGTAGATACTGCCAATCTCATCTCCCACATAGGACCATGCTCCGCCCCTGGAATCGCTCCAAAGGTAAAAGACCTCCACTTCGTCCGTCAACTCCTCAATGGTACTTCTGTACTTCGATACATTGAAGTTTAGGTCTAGCACGAAGTCATTGTCAACCGGCGTAAACCCTAAAACCACTTCCCAACCTTTGCTGTTGACCAAACCCGCATTGACAAACTTGCTGGTAAAACCAGAAGATGGCGGAAGGGTTACGGGTAAAATCTGGTTTTTGTTATCGGTATTAAAATAAGTAACGTCAACTCTCAACCTGTTGCTGAACGCCGCTGCTTCCAATCCAAACTCGTAGGAAGTAGCGATTTCTGGCTTGAGGTCGGGGGTTTTGAGGCCATCAGGAACCGAAAGCCGTGTCTGGCCGTCCCATTCTTCTGTGTTGGATAATGTAGGAAGCAGATTATAAGGTCCTGTATCGTTCCCTACTTGTGCCCAGCCTGCCCGAAGCTTGATCATATCCACATGATTGCCCATGGTCAGCATATCACTGATGATGGCGCTCAGCGAGGCGGAAGGATAAAAATAGGAACGATTGGCTGCAGGCAATGTGCTGGACCAGTCATTTCTCGCAGTAAGGTCCAGGTAAAGGAGGTCTTTATAACCTAAGTTTGCCAAGCCATAAACACTGTAAACAGCCTTTTCAGAAATGCTACTGTTGTACACCAAATTATCCGAAAGGGTATTGCTCAATGTGTACACGCCTGGCACGATCAACCCAGACCCCTCGGCTTTTGTGGCATTTTGGGCAGTATTGCCGCGGTTATAGCGTAAGTTGCCACCGGCCGAATAAGTCATACTAAAATCATTGAGCTCCTTTTTGTAAGTTGCCAGCACCTCTATATTACGTTCATAACGATCCAGGTTCACGATACCATAGCCACCATTGGGATCCTCTGTATAGCTCATTGGAATCTTGGATTCACGTCTTTCGGCATACATGTCCAGCATGTACTTTCCTTGTAGGGAAAATTCATCGGTAACCTGATAATTCAACCCGATATTGCCATAAACCCTGTTTCTGTCAAAACTATTATTAACCTCGTAAGCAAGGAAATAAGGGTTGTTGTAATCCCCAATAGCCTGAGAACGCTGTTGGATCCCTTCCTGTCCCGGCATCCAGTAATCTTTCAATTCATGGATATCAATGTGCGGTGAAAGCTTATAGGCCCATTCCAGTGGATTGGCACCGCGATTTCCCGCGGGCCTGTTGTCCGAGCCGGTTTTGCTTATGTTGATACTGCTGCTTAGCCGCAGTTTATCAGAAATGGCCAAATCAGAATTTATGGACAAGTTGTTTCGGTTAAAATCAGAATTGGGAATGATCCCCCAATTGTTGAGGTTGGTATAGCCAATCCTATAATTCATCTTTTCAGTGTTATTGGATACCGAGACTCCGTTGGTGGTAGTCACACCATTTCGCACAAAATTGGCCACGTTATCTGGGCTTGATACCAAAGGCAATGGAACAAAATTTCCATTTTCATCTCGCGGGCTGTTCCACTGAATAGCTTCATATCCCCTGTCCAGTTCGGGTCCAGCTCCTGCCGACGAACCTTCTTCGATGGTCAGGACACCTCCCGGATAAGGGTTGTTGTCAGGAGTGTATGGCCGTATCCCCGTGGCAAATCGGCTGTGCATCGGTAAGTATTTGAATGGGACTTCCACCAAGGTGTTGGAGGAAACACTGACCGTTACTTTATCGACATTTTTGCCGGATTTGGTAGTGATCAGAACGACACCATTGCCCGCCCGGGAACCGTAAAGGGCTGCGGCACTTGGCCCCTTCAGCACAGAAACACTTTCAATGTCCTCCGGATTGATATCGGACATGGCATTGCCGTAATCCACTTTGTTATCATTTCCGATTTGACTGACATTATTAAGGGAATTGATCACTGGTACACCATCTACCACAAACAACGGCTGATTATCTCCACTCAGTGATGTAATCCCCCTGATGATCATGCTCACAGAAGAACCCGTGCCACCGGTGGAATTGATACTGACACCCGGCACCCTACCGGCAAGGGATTTTAGCATATTGTCCTGTCCTCCACGCTCAAATTCCTTTCCTGATACTTCTGAGACTGCATATCCTAATGAACGCTCTTCCCTCCTGATGCCCAAGGCCGTTACCACTGCTCCTTCTAAATTTTGATAGGCTCCCTGCAAGGTTATCCGTAGATTGGTTTGGTTACCAACCTGGATTTCCCTGGAATGAAAACCTACATAACTGATCACTATTACGGCCACCTGGTCAGGAACCTCCAAGCTGAATTTACCATCCAGATCGGTCACGGTACCGCTCGTGGCGCCCTTGATTTTCACGGTAGCTCCAGCCAAGGGTGTACCTTCTTCATCGAAGACCACTCCATCTATCTGTACCCGCACTGCTATCGGTGATTTTTGACGGATTAATATGGTCTTTCCGGCTTTGCGGAATTCCAGTTTGCTCTTCGCATTGAGCATGCTCAACAGCTCATTTAACGGGGCTTTTTGGGTGAGCATCACTTCCTTATCCAGTGCCTTGGATATTTCTTCGTCGTACAAAAATTTAAACGCTGTCTGTTCTTCTACACTAAAAATAAATTGCTTTACCGTTACGTTAGGTTTGGGAAGGCGGATTTCTTGGTCTTCCGCAGCATTAGCCTCTTCGCCCAGCAAAATTACCATCGCCAAGAGCAGCATCCGCTGTAGCCAATAACTCCAAAGGTTTCTTTTTGCAATTTTAATTTTCATGCTTTATTAAAATTATGGGTGGCTAAAGTTCTGTATGGACCTGACAGCCTAGAGCCATTCACCAAAGCAGGGCTCCACGCATTTTTTTGAGTTTAGCGGCTTGGATGATGCTTCATAGGCAAAGGATTGACCTGTATGAGTTGGGGATTGCTTGTGTGCTCTTTATTGGCCAGGAAGGCGATCGCACGGATCATTTCGTGCACATCCTTATTGGCAAAACGACCGTTTAGTGTTAGTTGGTGAAGTGAGGAGTCCATCACTTCCAGGTCCACTCCATACCAACGCTCCATTTTTCGTATCACTTGGTCAAATGGTGTTTTGTCGAAAGCCAGGATCCGTTCTTTCCAAAGGATTTCTTGGGCGCTTTCCATCTCGTAGTTGCCATTTGCTCTATTAAAAACGATTGATTGACCTGCAGTCAGTTTTTGTTCAATATCAGGATTACTATTATTGATGGCGACTATTCCTTCAGTGACGGTCACCTTGATGACATCTTCTTCTGGATAAGCCTCTACGTTAAACGCTGTTCCCAACACCCGAATATCCATCTCTCCACTGTGAATGATAAAGGGACGTGATTCATCTCTAGCTATGTCAAAAAATGCCTCCCCAGATAGCGTGACCTCTCGGTCCTTTTGTGACCCAAAGCCTTCAAATGCCAGCGTACTTCCCGCATTCAAGTAAACATGACTGCTGTCTTCCAGCAAAAAATCGGATTGCTCACCGTACGCTGTATCATAGGTAATGTATTCAGGAGCATTTTGATGTGTGACCAGTATGAGTATTGTCACTACCCCTAGCACCAATAAAACAGATGCTGCAATGGCCCACCAAGGGGATCCCAGTTGTCGGTTAGGCTTCTGCTCCGGATGGTGCTCCTCCATCACCTGCTCAAAGTGACGCTGCAGTACTTCCTCCACTTCCTGATTTCCAGAGGAAAACTCTTCCAGCATCACTTCAAATTCCTCCCTACTGATTTCTCCTCTCAGGTACCGTTCCGTAAGTCCCTTGATATTTTTATTCGAATTTGGCATATAGCTGATCTTTACATAGAGTCTATCCGCTTAGCATGGCAGATAAACTGCTTATGCATAAAGACTCCAAAAGGATAAAAACAGACTACTTCGGTAAGATTAACTTTTTATTAAGAACTCTTGCACACCGGTAACAGCCATATCAGCATCATTCAAGTCGTCCTTCATCCTTCAAACTTCCGACTCCATGCTTTCTTAAGTCTTTTGTCTAAAATCTCATGGCATATACCTCAATACTGATTTTTGACATTCGCTTCAGGTCCACTGATCAGCCCCAAATACCTTCCCATCCAGTACGGCAATAACCAAATATCACCGGCGCTGTATTCAGCTTTTCCTTCTCCTCCGCCATCCAATGCAAAACGGTTGGCATTATGCCTGCGGATTCGAAGCTCATCTGGTGGCAGTACTTTGGCGGTAGCTTGTTCTCTGAAGTTCTTGTCCAGGATAACAATGTCCTTTCGGTGGCTATTGACCATCGTCCAGTCGATCAGGTCCATAGGGTATTGCTTCAGGTACCAAATGGCTTCCTCCTGATCGTAGTCGTTTGGTGAAACCAAGGCACTAAAAATATTCCACAAACCATCCTTTTCAGGGCGTTCGGCTTCCCAGTGATCCTTTATGGCAGAACCATATTGGGTTTTCAGAGAATCATTGAATGCATAGCGATAAAGTCCCCAATAACCCAAAAAGTACATTTCATCATCAGAATGGTTCCAACTTTGGGATAACATCGCCGCCCATTCATCTGAGCCGTCCTCTGCCTTACCTATGTTTTCCATCGGCACCATCAGGTTTTGGAGATAGCCATGGTCTTGCATTAGCTCAAAGGCCTTGTCCTTGTAGATTTCCTTTTGGGTAAAATGATAGGCCGTTTGGAGCATCGCAATGATATTGGAAGAATTCAGCTTTCGATCACCTACCATAGGTGGAAAACCGTTTACATAATCAGGGTTCCATTTTCCCCAAAGCGTAGGGTTACCATCATAATCGACAAGGTAAAAATCATGGTCCACGACATGCTGCATCAAGGCATCCAACAGCTGAATGGCCTTTTTTCTGATAGCCGGTTCATCGACCACTTCTGCGAGTACCCCAAAAGCAAACACATGCCCTATCGCCTCATCACTGCTGGTAGTTGCTTTCCAATCCCATTCGGGATGATCTGACCGTTGCCATCGCTCGGGATCAGCGAGGTGCTTTTCGTAACCGGATCGATTAAAAGAACGTGATGGAAACCCCTCTACCGGATTAATGGTATAGAGCCTTTCCATGGCATCAAGGGATTCTCGGCAGTTTTCAAGGGCTTCATCATCCCCATTGACACCATACCTAAAAGCCTGTCCCGCCAAATACATTGCCGTCCACAGGCCATCATTGTCAGAATCCTTGAGCATTCCGGAAGCTACATTACCCTTTTCCATATTGCCCAAGGAAGCATTGAAGCCGAACCGTATATGACGATTTCGTACTTGATCTTCAAAATACATCGCCTTTTCATAAAGGGTATGTGTATCAAATTCCAGCTTGGAAAGTCCCTGGTCTGTCAGGAATAACACTTCACCATGCGGTCCTTTGGCAATGTCTATGACCTCCTGGCCTACCAACCACCGCTCTCCAAAGTAATAATCATAACTTCCGTCCTTTCTTTCTCTAAAAGCCCCCTTCTCAGATCCTATCCAAAGTGAACCGTCGATGTTCTTGATCGAAGTGATGGCCGGACATGGAAGCTGGGAATTTTTGGTGGATGCCTTGTTTGTGCTCAGGTCAAAAATAAAATAGCCATCCTCAGTTCCCACAGCGATCTTTTGGCCTTCATCGATAAAATCGAAACAGGTCAAGCCATTTCCACTGTACAGATTGGTCAAGGCTCCCTCTTCTTCATCCAAACTGAAAATGGCGGTTTTTGAAAGTACATAATGGGTCTTGGAAGCAGGATGATATTTTACCATAAGGAGCTCTTTAGGAGTGCTGGTTTCCCATAAGATATCATTTGATCTTATCCCTCGGATTAGGTCATCTCCGGCCACCAAAAAAGTAAACCGCTCTGAAGGACAGACGATCTTCGCACCCGCCACTCCATGGAGGTCAAATAGCTTCCCTGCCCAAGCATTTGACAAGACCGCCACGCTATCCAAATAAACCAATTGCTCTTGGTAAAGCACCAAATCGCGTAAGGTCTTGTCGCCTAACGCCCGGTATGTCTGATCCTTTACAAGTCTTCCCGGATATAAAAAAGCTCCTCCATAAGTCCTAAACAGCCCCTCCTCAGTAAGCACCTGGATGACACCATTCCTATCTGCACGCACCTTCAAGGCTTCTTTTGGCCCTTCGAAGGGATATTTGACACTTACTTCCTGCTCGAAAGGAACGTCCTGATAGGCCGCTGCTTTGCTGACGTTACCATCCGCACCTTTGGTCTGGCAAGCATTAATGATCAAAGCTATAACGAGGCACAACATTAAGAAATTTGTATGGAATTTTGGCATGGTTATACGAAGTTGATAGAAATAAAACTGAACTGTTTAACTGATAGGATTACGCGATGTCGGCCGAATCAGGCTATTCAAAAAAGCAACTCTGGATCCAAGACCACGTATTTTATGGACTTCTCATCATCAGGGAGGTGGTATGAATAGGTAATATGCAACTGATCGTCCGTACCACGTAGCATACTGGGATAGGAGAACCTCCCTTTTTTGGTGCTATCTTCTTCTATCTTTGCCAAGGCCCTCCAGGCATCCCCCTCGTCTTCAGAAATGTACAGGGTCAATTGGTAGCGTCCATCGATGATGTCATTTCCCAATAACAGCCAATGCCCCTCATCCCACTTGATCATTTCCACACTTGCGGTATTGGGAATAGCTGTCTTGGTAGAGGCTGTCCAAGTGTGTCCATTGTCCTTGGAAATGCTCTTGTGCACACGTGCAGGCGCATCGCCACTATCCCGCATCAACGCCAAAATATCTCCATTCTGCCTTCTGGCCAAAGCTGGCTGGATCGGCCCCCTTCCTACCAACGGCAAACTTGGCCTCCAAGTCCTACCATGATCTTCCGAGATGGCCATCATCGAAAAATTGAACCCATCTGAATATAGCGGCAAAATAATCCTGCCACCTTCTACCAGTGGCTTTATCCGTGTCATCCAACCTATGCCGCGCTTGGAGGGATCCTTAGCTGCCGACTTGATCTGTTCGTCATATGGGCGTGCATATTCTGCCCATCCAGCGGTACTTTGGGGAAGGGAAGAAAGCCTTAAATCCACCTCTTGGGCAAATTCCTCCCCCGGTTTTAAAAAGATATTGTCCTGCCAGCTCCACTTTGGTGCTCCATTTCCGGTGTACTTCTCGGCAGTTTTGACCCTGAGCACTGATTGCTCCCAGCGATTGGCAAGTACAGCGATCCATATAAGAAACAGTTTCCCGCGGTCATTCAGAAACACCACGGGATTACAATCGGGAATGCCTGGTGTGTCCGCCATGACAAAAGGCTCGCTCCATTGGTCTTGTCCGTTTTGGCGGGTCGCGCCCATGATCTTTACGTCATCAGCGGTTCTTTCTCCCGAACCTTGGAACCACACTGCCAACCAATGACCGCCAGCAACTTCCACCAAGCTGCTGCCATGCACATGCATTTTCTGCAACGGAAAGATCAAGGCTGATTCGCTGACTGCCTTTTCCAAACGCTCCTGTCCTTGGGCACCCACCTCCGCAATACAGCAAAAAGTCAAAAACACGACATAGGGGAAGCATAGATAGCTGCTAGTTTTTGCTTTTACAAGAGCAGGTAGATTTATAAGTCTCATAGTTAACTGATTTTTAATAAGATGACTGCACTATGGTTAAAAAAGGCTAGTTTAACTTCATTTACATGGCGGCTTGTCCACAGAAAACAACACTTTTGCCCAATAGCCTATGTTTGATGGTTTGGAGTATATAAACCAATACAATATATTTTATGATGAGAATAGGGATTGATTTAGGTGGTACCAAAGTTCAGATTGGCTTGGAAGAAAATGGGGTCATTGTGCGACACCAAAAGGAATTTTTGACCAAAAAGACTGACCTCGAAGCTTCTTTGACACAGCTTAAGGACTTTATCAGGCCTTTTATTGCTCCTGAGGTAACGGGCATAGGCATCGGTGTTCCTTCCGTCGTGGATACCGCCAGCGGGATCGTGTATAACGTCACCAATATTCCAGCTTGGGAGAAGGTCCATTTAAAGGATATCCTGGAAGCCGAATTCCAGCTCCCTGTAATGGTCAATAATGATGTCAACTGTTTTGTGCTGGGGGAACACCGTTTTGGCATAGGCAAGTCCTTTCGCAATATCGTGGGCATATGCATTGGTACGGGACTGGGAGCGGGCCTCATAGTGGATGGTCAGCTCTATATGGGGCATAATTGTGGCGCTGGCGAAATCGGCCTTGTCCCTTATCTCGACCAGAACATTGAATATTACGCCAGTGGAAACTTCTTCAGTGCACTTTATAACACCACTGCTCTGGCAGCCTTTCATGCTGCCAGAGCGGGCGATCTACAGGCCTGCAGGCAATGGGAAGAATTTGGACACCACTTTGGCAAAGCCATTTTGGCCGTCCTATACGCATATGATCCAGAAGCCATTATCGTTGGCGGTTCCATTTCCAAGGCATATCCCCTCTTTAGCCAATCACTTCAAAAAACATTGACAGAATTTATCTATCCCGAATCATTTAAACGGTTAAAAATATTAATTTCAGAAAACGAAAACATTCCCATGTTGGGAGCTGCTGCTTTAACCCACTTGAATTTATCAGTTTGATATGAAAAGAAATCCACTCATAGTTCTTTTAATACTGCTCATTTTCTTCGTCATATCTTTTTTAACCAACATCCTTGGTCCGATCATCCCTGACATTATCGATAGCTTTGACCTGAGCCTTGCTTTGGCCGGTTTTCTGCCTTTCTCATTTTTTGTTGCTTACGGAGTAATGTCCATTCCGGCTGGACTGATGGTGGAAAAATACCGTGAGAAAAAAGTGCTCCTAGCTGCGTTTATGATGGCATTTATCGGGGCATTGATTTTTGCCCTTTACACTGGTTTTGCCATAGCGCTGCTGTCGCTTTTCATTATCGGTATTGGCATGGCCATGCTCCAAGTGGTGATCAATCCCCTATTGCGAACAGCCGGCGGGGAAACTCATTTTGCGTTTAATTCTGTGTTGGGCCAGTTGGCATTTGGTGCAGCGTCCTTTCTCAGTCCTCAATTGTATAGCTATCTGGTCACCAATATCCATAAAGCGGAAAATTCACCCCTCATCATACTACTCAATCCATTAGTACCTGATGATATGAGCTGGGTTTCATTGTATTGGGTATTTGCGTTCATCGCACTGGTAATGGTCATCATATTGTCCTTAGTCAAGTTTCCTAAAGTCGATTTGGCCGAGGACGAAAAAATAAACATTCATGGAGCCTTTAAGGAGTTGATCGCCAATAAAACTGTCCATCTCTACTTCCTTGGGATATTCTGCTATGTGGGCACCGAACAGGGAATAGCCAACTGGATTTCCAAATTCCTTCAAACTTATCATCACCTTGACCCAGCGGTCGAAGGAGCCCGCACCATATCTTATTTCTGGGGATTACTCACCATTGGTTGCCTTTTGGGATTGATCCTGCTGAAGGTGATGGACAGTAAAAAAGTCCTTTGGCTTTTCACTTCCGGTGCCATTATCTCCCTTTTGTTAGCCCTGTTTGGTCCTGCCGAGGTGGCCTTGATAGCCTTTCCACTGACCGGCTTTTTTGCTTCGGTCATGTGGTCGGTGATCGTTTCCTTGGCCTTAAATTCGGTACCGCGCCACCATGGAACATTTTCGGGCTTGCTCTGCACCGGTATTGTGGGTGGAGCGGTGGTACCACTTATCATCGGTGGACTGGCAGAGCTAATTGGCCTGCGGTTGGCGATGCTTTTTTTGTTGGTTACCTTGGGCTATGTCCTAAGCATTGGGATATGGGCCAAGCCGCTGGTCAAAAATGCAACCGTTACCTCTTTAAAGGACCTATTTTATCGGCAAAACTAGCGCTATGTACAAAGTGATTCTACTACTGGATTTTGCTGAGGAATATAGTAAAAGTTTACTCAAGGGCATTTCCAAATATGCTTCTGAACATGGTCGATGGACTTTTTGTCGTATGCCACTTTACTATCGAGAGACCAAAGGGATGGGAGGTATCTTGGATTGGGCAAAGGAATGGGGAGCCGATGGGATCATTGGCCAGCTGTACAATGATATGGATCTCCAGCAAATCCTCGATTCTGACATCCCTGTGATCGCACAGGATTTTAAGGAGCGCTTCAATGTCTTGCCCAACATCACCGGTGACTACCTAAAAATGGGCCAGTTGGGTGCAGATTATTTTCTGAAAAAAGGATTTAAGCATTTTGCCTTTTATGGCTTCAACAACATCGTCTGGTCACGCGAACGTGCAGAAGGATTCGAACAACGGATCACCGAGCATGGATATGAAGTCCATTATTTTGAGCATCGCAAAGCGAGATCTACAGATATCTGGTACTACAAAAGCAGCTCTCTGAGCAATTGGCTACTCTCTTTGCCCAAACCGATCGCACTGATGACCTGTGACGACAACCAGGGGCTTCACATCACTGAAGTCTGCCGACAAAACAATATCCGCATCCCTGAAGAAGTGGCCGTACTGGGCGTGGACAATGACGTCATGCTCTGCGAACTCTCCGATCCACCGCTTTCCAGTATCGCCATGGACATCGAAAAAGGCGGCTATGACGCTGCCGCGCTTTTGAAACACATGATCATCAATGGAAACCGTGCTTATTATGACATTATTGTAGAAGCGACACAAATCATTACCAGGCAATCTACCGACATCTATGCCACCAACGACGAGAACATCGCTTCCACACTAAAATACATCCATCAACATATTGAAAGCAATTTACATGTGGACGATGTGGTCAGGCAGGTACCACTCTCCAGGCGATCGCTAGAAAAGCGTTTTCTGCAAATCACCGGTTATCCCATTTACAAATACATATTTAATCTTCGAATCGAAAAGTTTACCCAAAAACTATTGGAAACCGATATGACCGTATTTGAAATTGCTTTGGATATGGGACTTACGGACAGCAAAAACATCGCCCGTCAATTCAGGCAGGTTAAAGGCTGCAATCCCATCGAATACCGCAAAAAATACCTTGCGGGAAAGTAGCCGAAAACATGTATTACCTATCCTTTTACATCACAGCTTGATAAACACCCCTTTTCGATAAAGCAGCCAAGCTGGGATATAATTAATGGCCACAAAACACATTGCAAAGACCATACTGGCGATCTTGTCCATCATGCCAAGGTGGATGGCGCCATGCATAAAATGTTCACTGATGCTTTTCTCACCCAACGGTAGCTGGTAGAAGACCAAAGAAAGCAAATCAGCCAGCACATAAACCGTGATGGCATTGGAACCGAAAATGACCCAAGGCCTGGTCCCCTGCTTATGTCCCTTGATGTCTATCCAATAATAAAGGGCACCCAAAAAGCTAAATGCCACCCCTCCCGTCACTAACACAAAAGAACTTGTCCAAAGGTTTTTATTGATGGGAAAAAACCAAGCCCAGCCTACTCCCCAAAGCGTCAAAATCAATCCCACAATCATCAGGTTGTTGGCCTTGTCAGTATCTTTTAAGTTGCATTTCAACAGTTGTCCAGCCAACATGCCCAAAATCCCCGTGGCCACCGCTGGAAAGGTGCTAAAAAGACCTTCCGGATCCCAATCGCCCTGCCACATTTTCCCAGGAAGCAATTGCTGGTCAATCCATGCCGCTAAGTTGCGGCCTGGCTCCAGCACCACTTCGCCCAATCCGGGGGTGGGGATCAGGGTCATTGCAAGCCAATAGCCGACGAGCAATATCAACGCCAAATAGGCCTGCCGCTTCCATCCTAGATTGATAAACAAAATCGTACATACGACAAATACCACTGCAATCCGCTGTAACACACCAGCCACTCTGATTGCGGAAAAATCAAACGCTGGAATCATCCCAAGTAAAATTCCCAATAGGAAGATTTTTGCGCCACGGAAAAACACCTTCCTATACATGCTTCCCTTTGCCCCTGGCCCATCCAGTCTTCCCGAATAAGCCATGACGATGGACACACCCACAATAAATAAAAAGAAGGGAAAAATAAAATCGGTCGGTGTGATACCATTCCAGTGTGCGTGATGCAGCGGAGGAAAAACATGATCCCAACTTCCAGGAAAATTCACTAAGATCATCGCAGCAATGGTGATTCCCCTCAGGGCATCCAACGAAATTAATCTTTTGCTTTTGTTGGCCATTATCTATCGTTTTTGGTTTATACGAACGCCTTAAATACTTCATTTTTCTGCAACAGGCTATTCCTATTGTCAAGCAATTATTAACAGCCTACCGAATATTTAACAAAAGCTTAATCAACTAAAAATCAATCGGTAACAAGAAAAAATGAAGCGCAAAATGAGGTTTTTAATACGCGTTTTACGAAAAAAATTACCGTTTAAAGCATGAAATTTAGTCTGTGGAGATAAAATTATTGTATTATGAACCAGCCCGACAAACAAATTTTATTGCAATTTATCCAAGGAGATCAAGACGCTACGGATTATATCTATAGGTATTACCGAACCCCAGTGCTCCGATTTGCCATTTCTATTTTAAAAGATGAAATAGAAGCAGAAAACATCTTTCAAGAGGTCTTTACCAAGATCATTTGCAGACATGAACGGATCAATCCGGACATGAATTTCAGCTCTTATATTTTTACGGCCGTCAAAAACGAAATTTTTGATTATTTCAAAGCCGTAAAAAAGGACAGCAAACTCAAGGAACAGTTTTGGGTAAATGTACAGACGGCCAGTAAGGAGGAAAAAGAAGAGCAGGAAGTTCAACTGGAAAAACTGGAAGGGCTCATCGGGCAGCTTTCACCAAAAAGAAAACAAGTACTTCACATGAACATTTTTGAGAAAAAGTCCTATCAGCAAATTGCCGAAGAGCTGACCATATCGGTCAATACCGTCAAAAATCAATTGATCAAGGCAAAAGCCATGATCAGACAGGAAATGAATTAATAATAGCACCAGCGATGAAATATCTTCATGCCGGTGCTATTCATTACCCGGTTATTTTTGCGATTTATTCATTCATTAAGAAATCTGCCAGTCCCCAACTTATACACTTGCCCCCTAACCTCCGTTATTCACCACCGCAGCTAATATCAAGTGATCTGTTTAAATGCTTGCTCAAGGTCCGCACGGATGTCGTCTATATGCTCGATGCCTAGACTGATTCTCAGCATTCCCGGAGTCACGCCAGCGGCTGCTTGCTCTTTGTCCGACAATTGCTGGTGAGTGGTAGCTGCCGGCTGAATGATCAGTGTTTTGGCATCTCCAACATTGGCCAGGTGACTGATGAGCTGTAAGCTGTCCACCAGCTTTTCGCCGGCCTCTTTACCTCCCTTTACTTCAAAAGTCAATACCCCGCCAAATCCATTTTTGAGGTATTTCTTTGCCAAGGCGTGATGGCCATGGCTTTCCAAACCGGGATAACTTACTTTTGTCACTTGTGGGTGGTTTTCGAGCCATTTTGCTAGGGTCAGGGCATTTTCTACCGTTCGCTCAGCCCGTAAAGATAGGGTCTCCAAGCCCTGAATCAGCAAAAAGCTGTTGAATGGACTGATCGCAGGGCCAAAATCACGAAGGCCTTCGACTCTCGCCCGAATGGTAAAGGCAATATTGGGCAAACCCAGTGGATTTCCTTCTCCAAAGACTTCCCAAAAATTGAGCCCATGATAGCCTTCTGAAGGTTCGGAAAACTGTGGGTATTTTCCATTCCCCCAGTTATACTGACCTCCGTCCACGATGATCCCACCGATGGAAGTACCATGGCCACCAATCCATTTGGTAGCGGATGCTACGACGATGTGTGCCCCATGCTCCAAAGGCCTAAAAAGGTATCCTCCCGCTCCAAAAGTATTGTCCACCACTAACGGGATATCGTGCTTTTTGGACAGAGCAGCCAACTTTTCAAAATCCGGCACATTGAACCCGGGATTTCCGATGGTCTCCACGTACAAGGCCTTGGTCTTGTCATCGATCAGCCTCTCCATGTCTTCTGCCTTTTCACTTTCGGCAAAGCGTGCCGTAATCCCCAACCGCTTAAAAGACACTTTAAACTGATTATAAGTACCACCGTATAGGTATGGAGAAGTCACAAAGTTTTCCCCACTCTCCAGAATATTGCTCAGGGCAATAAATTGAGCCGCTTGCCCAGAACTCACGGCCAGTGCAGCGACGCCTCCTTCCAATGCGGCCATGCGCTTTTCGAACACATCATTGGTGGGGTTCATGATTCGCGTATAGATATTGCCAAACTCCTTCAGCCCAAAAAGATTGGCACCATGCTCCGCCGAATTGAACACATAGGAACTGGTTTGATAAATCGGGACTGCTCGGGAATTGGTATTGGTATCGGGTTCATGCCCTGCATGAAGCTGTAGGGTTTCAAATTTTAAGCTGTTTTCAGACATATTGAATATGGTTATTTTAGAAGATTTATTCATCAGCTGGCATGGAAAACAGGTCCATCGCTGCTTTACCAAAATTAACAATAACCCACGTAATACAGTGGCTTTCCTGGCTAAATTATACAATTCGTCAGCCCGGTGGATGAGGATTTAAACGGATTTCTTAGGGCTTTATCTTACCCCCCTTATCGGTACCATGCTCCTGCAGGCACTTCCTCTTTGTTTCCTTCCTGATCCGTCCAGAAAAGCTCCAAGGATGGAGTTTGAGTTTCCTTCAAATAATAGATTTTTACTGGATGCAGTCCTTTTTCGAGTTGGACACTGCCTATGGGAGAATGGTCCGTAGCATAGTTTCCGTCCAATACACTTATATCATGGATCCTCATAAAAAAGTGACTTTCGCCCCTATTGGCCGAAAAGGTATATTTTCCATCTTCCGGAACGTCCAAATATCCTTGCCACATCACCAAGTTGCCTTTCGCGGGCGCCTCCTGAACAGCCAAGCGATTGACTTTCTTATTGGCAATAGCCTTCTGCGATAATTTAGGAATCCAGGGACTGTTGATGTCATAGGTTTTGGCGATCAGTCCTTTTTTAGGTTTCCTGATTTCCAGCGATGGTACCAAGGCTTCATCATAAGGTCGAGGGGCCTGCGCATCGGCTACCCGAAGGCGTAATGCCGCGGCTTTGAAGCTAGCCTGTAATGCCTCACGATCAGATGAAAGATCAGTTCCCTGCTGTGGATCTTTGGTCACATCATAAAGCTCAAAGTCATCCTCCTGCCCTTGGATATTATACCGAACACCGACCATTTCTCCCTGTCTGATCATCTGCATCTGTCCCCTTAATTTGCCTTGATGTGACTCCAGAAATTCTGCATATTTAGGGATTTTTCCTCCTTGTGCATATTCCACGTAAACCTGGCTAGGTTCCTGTTTTCCCTTTCCAGTCAAAGACGGTAACAGCGAAACACCATCCGTCCTGACTGGCACAGGAGCTCCTGCAGCATCTGCAAAGGTCGCCATCCAATCGTATGAAATACTGGGCGAATTTACCACAGTGCCCGCTTTGATGTGTATCGGCCAGTGAGCGATAGTGGCCGTTCTCAGTCCACCCTCATATACATCCCTTTTGATACCATCAAAATGGGCAAAGTTGTTGAAAAATTCAGGCGTATAAGCTACATATTCTTCTGGCAGATAGGATTCCCTAGAGGGGCCATTGTCAGAAGTAAATACGACCAAGGTATTCTCAGAAATTTCCAAATCCTCCAACAATTGCATCAAATCTCCCACTTGATCATCTATCCTCCTATTGACGGTCGCGTATCGTTTGTATGTATCCGGCCACGCTACTTCTGGCGTGGCCTCGTTCTTATCATGATCATAGGTGGCATTTGCAAATTCGGGATAGACAAAAGAGTCCACTTCCCCAGAAGCAGTATTGATCATCTTTCCTGCGTTTCCGAGCCACTGGATGCCTCCATTGAGCCCTCCACCGGCAGGATAATCCTGCGTGGGAAGTTCTAATACCGCATGCGGGGTATCATATGCCAAATACATAAAAAATGGTTGCTGGGAATCTTTCGCTTGGTGCTTGATGATAAAGTCCTTCGCCTTTGCCGTAAATAGGTCCCCGGTATAGCACTTATCCAATCCCTGTACGGTTTCATAGTTTTGATATACCTCCTTACTTCCACGGTACACGCCCTCTACGGGATAATGCTCATGACCATCTCGGTGCCTGATATACCCAAAGTATTGGTCAAAACCCACTTTCAGCGGATGGGTAGGCCAATCCGGCCCCTCTCCCTTGCCTTGCAGCCCCCATTTTCCTACGGCTACGGTCGTATAACGGGCAGACCGCAACACTTCGGCCATCGTGTGGTTTTTACCGATTTCTTTGTCAAATTGATTATCACGTACATGTGCATGTCCTTGGTTTACGCCCATCAATATAGAAGCCCGGGAAGGAGCACATACTGGCGCTGCTGCGTAATGATCGGTCATCATCGCACCTTGCATTGCCATTTTATCCAATTGGGGCGTCATAATCCAAGGCTCACTCCTATCATTTAGGGATTTTCGTTCATTTTGGAAAAACACTCCAATATCACCATACCCCAGATCATCTACCAAGATGAAGATGATATTTGGCTGTGAATCAGATTGGCCTTTTGCTGGCAAATTCCATATAAACGCCACAAAAAAAAACAGCAAGGAAATTCTCATTTTGGGGATTCGAATCATGATATTGATGATATGTTTTATGAATTGACAAATCTATATTCCGTCAGAATCCGAAGATAAAAAAATTTCGCAATCTTATCATTTAAAGTGAGATTAAAAAAGCAATGCGCTCTGCGGTTCACCTGCCATCAGCCAATTACTTTCCTGCTTTTGCCACATCATGAAAATGATCACTAACAAAGCGGTTTCATTTTTGAAAATCATTAAATAACTTAACCCACTAAACCTCAAATCGCAAAGGAAAGCCAATCGGAATCACAAATATATTTCTAACACAATATTGTACTAAAAAATGGATTGAATCTCGTGGTAAATCAACTTTTTTATTACATCTTGAATATTGAGTAATAAACAGTGTGCCAAAGATTTAAAATAAAAACATTCATTCCACCAGATGAAAACATTTTACCAACCCATATATAACCATTCAAAGGGTTCTTTCCGGAATAGCATGTAAACCGTAAGAATTGAATGAGCGAAAAAAACTTTAATCAGCAAAATAAAACCGATAAACTGAAGCTCCTATCTCTGGTAAGCCATGAGATAAGAACGCCTCTTCATGGTATAATCGGTCTAACAGAGCAGCTCCAGGACACTCCGCTTTCCGAAGATCAAAAATCCCTTGTGGACCACCTGATCCACACGGAGCGAATTTTGATGAACTTGATCAATGATGTACTGGATTATTCCAAACTTAAAAGTTCTGCTTTTGACATTCGACTTAAACCGGCCAGCATCCCCACCATTCTTGATGAACTAAAAACTCTTTTTGCCCCTTTGGCCGCTCAAAAATCACTGGATTTGGAAGTTTCCGTGGATGTGGACCCCGGGTATGTGAGGGTGGATATCCTAAGGCTGAAGCAAGTACTTTCCAATTTAATCAATAATGCTTTGAAGTTTACTGATGCTGGTTATATCCGGCTCAAATGCCAACAAATTACCTCTCCAAAAGAAAAAGAACTTCCCACGTATCGATTTACTGTAGAAGATTCTGGATCCGGAATACCTAAAGGAAAGGAATCGAGTATTTTCGAAGCGTACGGGCATTCCTCAAAGGTCAACAACCAAAACGGAACAGGACTTGGGCTGACCATTTCCAATATGATCTTGAATAATTTGGACAGTGAACTACAGTTGTCAAGACCTCCTGCTCCGGGTACGGGGGCCATTTTTTATTTTGACCTTGTATTGGAGCCCACAGAAACGGTTCCAAATACCGAGAAGAAGCAGTTGACGCATCAGTTTGGAGGTAAGCGTGCTCTTTTGGTGGATGATGACCCACTCGTTCAGAAAATTACTGCAAACATGCTAGAAAAAGAGGACATTTCTGTAAAAACCTCCTCCTCATTTAAAAATGCCATAAACATCCTTTCCCAACTCCAACCTGAGCTGGTCTTCATAGATTTGGTTTTAGGAGAAAACGACGGAGGAGAGCTGCTTAGGCATCTTAAAGAAGAAGGCATCTATTCGGGCCTATCCGTATGCATGACCGCATCCGAAAACAGCAAAGGTGAAATCCTGAAACTGGGTTTTGATGCAGTGCTCAGAAAACCTTTCAATCGTAGGGCCCTCGCCAGGGTACTCTCCGAACTCTCGAAATAGCCGTCATTTGGAATGGATTAAGCCAGGCACCTACCACTAAATCAACTGTTTTGACCAATAAACCTCAGTTCGATTATAAAACCGTCACTGCGAGGCTTAGAGGGAGGTCTGAGCGGGTGGAAGCCGTGGCAGCTCGCCGCGGCGAGTTGCCACACCCTTTTCCAACCCACATCCACCTAAAAAGGGTTCGCTATGAAGCTTTTAATGCTAAAAATAAGTCGAGCTCAGGTCAATAGGATTTCGGTTATGAAACCGGTAGCCATTCATTGCAAGCTATTTTATAATGAATGGAGCGTCGGAAATGGCCGCGGCGAGTTGCCACAAATCGCATCCAACGCGTCTCGAAGCGACGGTTTTCAAATCAAATGCAGGTTACCGGCAAAAAAATCCCCGCAAGCCTACTGTTTTAGTACGCTAGCGGGGTTGCTATTAGTCAGTCAGATAAAAAAATTACAAACCTATTTTTTGATACTTTGTGTGGCACAGCGCCAGATAAATTCATAGGGAGCTCCAAAGTGCTCACCGGACGTTTCTTCAGTATCCACCGCCTCTACGATGTATTGTCCTTTCCAAGGTGTTTCTACTTCGATTTCACCATTGGCATCTGTAGTATATTCCTTGGACCAACCCGTGGGGCCATCTACGGCTACGGTGACGCCTTCTTTTGCTTCACCTTTGAACAGGACTTTGAAGTGAAGTGGATTTTTAAGTCCTCCTTTATCAGGAGACGTCATCACCAGAGCCAAATCCGTCTTGGGGCCTTCCAGCGTAGTTTCTTTGGCTTTTCCGACCCACACTTGCGTGGCAGTATTAAACTGATAAACGTACTCACCACCGAGATCCTTTGCAGAATGACCGACTTGCAGACGATAGACACCGTCCATATTTGGGGTGAAACTGGCCGTGAAAAACGCTGCAGAAGCAGTGGTTTCCAATTGCGTTTTATTTCCCTGGGGATCGATGAGCCATAGCTCAAAGTCTTTTACGTCGGAATACCAGTCTTCCACTTTTTCAATCATTCCTTCTCCGTATTCACCATAATAGATCTTTACTTGCTGCTCCTGGCCCTTTTTGCCAGAGGTTTCCGTTTCGATCCAAAGAGCATGCGCCATCGCACATCCAAGATTGGCAAATAGTGCCAAAACAAATAATAAACTGAACTTTGTCTTCATTTTTTTATTGTCTATGTGAGTTATTTTCTCAGTAAATCATCAATCTGAAGTTGCATTTGAGCTTCGTTTAGGCTACCCTTTAGCCGGTAAAATTCCTCTTCTTTCAGTGTAAACTGGATGTCCATGTGATAGGTTTCGATCACGATCCGGTCCACTTCATCATAGAAGGGGCTATGGTCACTTTCGAAGGTCAGGTCCTCTATATAGCGACAAAACCCTCTAAAATCCACCTTACTAAAGCTCAACATGCACTGGCCATACATCAATCCTATCCTGCCGCAATGTTCACACCTTGTCAAGATAAAATTGTCCTTCATCATAATGACTTCTGGATTACAGTAATTCATGCCACCTTCAGTTTGATTTCACAAATAATTGGTGCCTGCAATGGAAGTGTTCACAAGTTACTTGCATGTACCCGATTGCGCAGAACGTATCCATACAGGACTTAATATCTTTGTATATATTTTCCTTGGTGTCAGGGCAGTAATTTAGCCCTGTCACCAAGGTGATCATTAAAATTTAAATCCTACACTCAGACGGGCATTTCGAGGAGCCTCTGCCTGATAATAGTAATAAGTAGCATATGCCGATCCAGAGTACAGGTACTCGTTTAGGAGATTGAACACATTGGCGCGAATGGTCAGATTGTCATTTTGCCACGATAGCCCACCGTCCAGCTTGAAGTAGTTTGGAAGAGACAACTGGTTTTCGGCGGCCCAAGTCCAAGTACTTCGATCACCCATAAAAGTAAATCCGGCAGAAAGTCCAAATCCTTCAAGCGCTCCATTTTGAATGGAATAGGTCAGCCACGCATTGGCCACATGTTTTGAAAAACCGGAAACGGGATTCCCCACTTGCGAAAACTGCTCTGGCCTTCCATCTTCGGTAATTTCAGAATCTGTATAGGCATAATTGGCAGTGACCACGAATCCAGGAAGAATCTCTCCCCTTGCATCAAACTCCACTCCCTGCGTGGTCGTCTGCGTCAGATAGGACAACTGTGATGTCGGGTTCTCTGGATCAGAAACCATTTGGTTATTTTTGAAGATTCTGTACAGTGAAAGTCCAGTGCTCCACTTGCCATTGAAGAAGTTACGCTTAAGGCCAAACTCCACGTTGTTTCCCGACAGTGGATCGACAGGTTCCCCTGTAATGGTCAAGCCCGTTTGTGGCACGAAGGTTTTGTCATACAATGCATATGCGGAGGTATTGTCATCAATGGAATAACTCAAGCCCACTCGTGGTGTCACTTTGCTGTCCTCGTCCACAGCACCATAGGAGCTCTGTGTGACATAGGTGTACCTCCCTGCCAAGGTCAGCCTTAAAGCGTTGTCGAAGAAACCAAGTTCGTCCTGCACATAAAATCCACTATAGGATTGTGTAATCGAAGTGGTATTGGCCCTTTGCCTTAGACTTCTGCTTCTGTCAAACTGCGGCAGCCCATTCACTGGAGCCCCATACACAGGGTTGTTCATATTAAAAAATCCCCCATTCGCGGAGTCCAATTGGTGGGACTGATTCCAGTCTGCGATGTATTCTTTGGTTCCCATATCAAACCCTGCCAAGATCCTATGGTTAACGGCACCGGTCTCTACCTCTCCGTTTACGAATACCTGACCAAAAGTATTTTGGTTTAGCGCATCCCATATGGAAACATATCGAAGCAAATTAGCATCGTCATCCACTGCGTTCAGCCACATGGAAGCCCCTTCCTGCTGGTAGTTGAAATGAGACAACTGGGCTGTTACTTTCCAGTTTTCATTAATCTGGTGTTGAAGGTTTGCTGTGATGTTATGGTCATCGATGACCGTTGGGTCCAGGCCTGGCTCTGCTATGGTGAAGCTTTGATCATAGATGCCATATCCTTCAGTCGAAAATACATAGGCAGCACCTACATTTGACATGTTTACATGCTGATAAATATACTCCAATGTCAACTTGGTTTTTTCGTCCAGTTGATAGCTTACGACCGGGGCTACGCTGTAGCGGTCAGTGAATGTATAATCCTGGAATGAATTCTGGGTCTGTCCCATGACATTAAGTCTATAAAGGAGCTTTCCATCCTGACTCAATTGACCATCTAGGTCTAACGTTCCCCTGTACAGGTCAAAACTACCAGTGGTAAGGTTCACTTCTCCACGGGTTACGCCTGTTGGCTTTTTGGTCACGACATTGTAGATACCACTTGGCTCGCCATTGGACATCATAAAGCCTGCTGGTCCTTTTACAAATTCAATCGATTCTACAAAGCTCATATCTTCATTAAGTGGCCCCCAATTGGACGTAATGTTCATGCCGTTTCTGAAGGCACCAGCACGAGATCCCCGCATGTTTACCCTAGCGTACAAGTTACCCCAGTGCTCTAGGCGGGTAGCGCCACTCACGTTTCTCAACACACCATCACTCATGTCTATAATTTGCTGATCCTCAAGTGACTGAGCGGTAATCACCTGGATATTCTGCGGCACTTCGATCAATTCTTCGTTTAGACGAAGGCTCCCTGACGGTTCATCGACCTTATATTCACTCCTGTCTCCAGTCACGGTCACTTCTCCAAGCTCTGATTCACGTTCCTGCAATACCACTGTGCCAATATTAGTGGTCTGGCCACTTCGCACGGTTATACGCTTGTTTACGGTATGATATCCAATTTCTGAAATGATTAAAGTATAATTTCCTTCAGGGGCATTGAATTCAAATGCTCCTTCTTCGTCAGATGCTACCCCAAAATTGGTTCCTTTTAGGATCACGGAAGCATATGATAGTGCTTCTCCTGCCTCATTCTTGACATTCCCGGCAATCTTCCCTGTGGATTCGGCCATGGTAATATTACCTATCGCCACTAAAACCAGTATTAGTAAAATTTTCTTCATTGATTTTATTTAGATTGATTTTAATTAAGAGCAAAAGTAAGCTGCAAAACCGTAACATCTAAATTATTTAGAATGATTTTAAATCTATTTTATCAATCATTCTAAAAAAATGATTGATGCTAACTATAGGACACATCAGCATCAAAACCTAAAATTTCCGGGAACCCGCTATGCTGCACTCCCCCTTTTTAACCTCAGTTCGATTATAAAATCGTCACTGCGAGGCTTAGAGGGAGATATGAGGGTTGGAAAAGGGTTTGCAATGACGCTTTTAATACTAAAATTATGTCGAGCTCAGGTTTTTAAGTACATAAAACCAGAAAACTTTTCTTCCACTCGTCTTGATCCAAAAAAAGCCAGTCCACTACAGCAGACCGGCTTTTTCCTTAATCTTAAACCATTAACTTCCTCAATTCCTCTCCTACTCCTTTATCACCTTATGCACTGTCCGTAATCCGGACTGGTTGATATATATAAAGTAGATGCCAGCTGCATAACTGCTGATGTCCCAATCAGAGGTGGACTCCTTCAGGGTCCTGGTGACCATCAACACGCCATTCGCATCATAAATTCTCACTTCGACAGGCTTTTCTGCTGAGGCAGCTACTTCCATTTGAAGTTTTCCTTGGGTAGGATTAGGGAATACGTTTACTGAGGTAGGTTCTGCCGATTGGTCTTCCCTATTGGAATTTTCTTCATTGGCAATCGTAGTCCTTTGCGCAGCAGAGGCATCATTTGCACTATCGGGGGCTACCCCAAACAACAGCCTTCCATTATAGTAAACTGCCATTTGCTCTTGTCGGATCCACCCGCTTTCGGTATGATTCGAATAATCGTTTGCCTGATCAAAATCCACCCAATCCGACTTCGTTATCCTTACTTTTAGTTCCTCGGTTTCACTCAATGGAGCTAACTGGCCTAGTGAGGCGTCAAAGGTAATATCCACATAATGGTCGGCGGTGGCAGTGGGTGCGCCAATTTTCATAAAAGTGCCTTGCAAGTTGTCCTTCCCTAGTGCTGCATAATCCTTCCAAAACTTCAGGTCTCCACCACCGTCTTTGGTAAACCAATAGCGAATATGAAGACCTTCATAATCCAACGGTACATTTCCGGTGTTTATAAGGTTAAACTCCTTCTTAATGGTATTGTCATTGGAAGCATTATTTCTGGCCATGACCACTACGGCTTGTTCCAAGGCAACGGGCTGGGGCTCTTCTCCCCAAATCAGCTTGCCGTCTGCATATAAGGTGATCTTATCATGCACGATATAGCTGGAGGCAGCTGACATGGAATAGTCGTTGGTCTCCTCCATAGCTGACCAGTCAGCATCATGGATGGCAGATTTGATCTCTCCTGAATTACCATCACTTGCTATTACATTTCCCTCTGCAAAACCATATTCCACATACCCAAAAGCATTTTCCCTAGGCTCATCGAGCATGACATATGCCATGGTTACTTCCTCATTGCCCATGCTGGCATAATCTACCCTCGTTTGGATATCGGTTAGCTGTTCTGCTGTCAGCCAATATCGGGCTGTAATATTTCCCAAATCAACAGCCATCGTATCCTTATTCACTAATGTTAGATATGGCTTTATTTGGCTATTGGAAGCAGTAGCAACATCACCGTTTTTATAATGTACTTCGAGTTTTGGAAAGGCATGGTATAGGGCAGCGATTTCAGTTTCATCCAGGGCATAATTATATAGCCTTACATCATCCATCAAGTCGCGGTATGGTTTGTTTTCATCCGAATTCCCCAACCGTAATGGACTGGATTTTCCTATTTTACCCGTGGAATAACCCGTTTCTGCTGTCCTCTCACCATTGAAATAAAACCTGATTTCGCCTTCGTCTTTGTCCCTTATGGCTACCAAGTGCACCCACTCATCCGTGAAGAGCGGATGGGAAGTGCTATTGCCTACTGAAGTAGTCACGGTCGTCTTGGTGCGATCGTCGTCAATCCCGAAAGTCAACCGACCATCTCGAAGTTGAATACCGTACCAATTATCCGAAAAACTGCCCTTATGGATCAAATAACAATCTTTTCCCTCTCCATACCGATAAGTATCTTCTGCGATTTTTACCCACATGGAGATGGTAAAGGAACTCTCGTCAAACAGCAGGTGATCATCATGTGGAATGTCAATAGAGGCCGTCGCAGATGGCGTATCAAATAAATAAGCCTGTCCGAATTTGCCCGGTACGCGGGCTGTAGATTGGAAGCCCTGTGACTGACCATCTTGCTCGTATTTGCTATCATCTTCCACCAAGGTTCCCGAAGTATCGTCCATTTTCCAATGGCCCACCAATCCAGCTGGTGCTGCTGCGTTGAAAGACCATAGGTCCCCTTGGGTGGTTCCTTTAGCACCGATGGCATCGACCCGCCAAAAATAGGTAGTTTGTCCTTGCAAATCCTCCAGTTCATATTGTGGCGTTTCTACTGACACGGTATCCAATAAAGCTAAACTATCGGGATGTGTCCCCAGGAAAACTTCGTAGGATGTGGTATTGACCCCTCCATTCCACGAAACCTGTACGGAATCGCCAAAACCCTCCAAGACATCTCCCTCATCCAGTGAAGGAGCAAAAGCCTTCATGGGTGTGGGAAGTGTATGATAAAGCTCAAGGATTTCCTGCTGGGTCAAACTTTTATTATACAGCTTTACTTCGTCTATGTTTCCTCTAAAAGGGGTCCCAAAGCCATTGGAATTACCGATAATAATGGGTTCTTCTTGTCCAATGGTCAACTCGGTTCCGTCATTGACTTCCTTGATTTCTTCACCATTGATATACAACCTCAACACATCCTCTTCAATGTCCCTCACAGCTACCAAATGTACCCATTCGCCCGTAAATATGGGTGAGGCACTTGTCGAGAGCTGTGTCTTGTCATGATTATCATCAATAGCAAAACGCAGGTCTCCATCCTTGATTTCTATTCCGTACCACTGTCCTGTTCCACCTGTAGATTCATTGGCCGAGAAGGTGCCTTTGTGGATGAGGTAGGACTGGGATGAACCATCCGTGGACTTAAGCCACATGGAGATGGCAAAGGAATGGGTATCAAAATACAGTTGGTCAGCATGGGGAATAAACACATGGGAAGGATTTTCGGCATTGGTCATGTCCAAGGCATTGTTGACTTTTCCGGTTACCCAAGAATAATCATTGAGCTCATTCACTTCACCATCATTGCCAAAATCGGTACTGTCTGCCACCAAGGTTCCCTCTGAAGCATCCATTAACCAAGCGCCTACTAAACCCATGGGAATATAAGGCCTGGTCTTAAAACGCCACACTTGCCCTTCGGTAAGCCCCAGTTCATTGCCGGCATCCACTCTCCAATAATAATCGGTATCTGATTGCAATCCTTCCCATTCGTATGCGGTGGTTTCCAATGAATCAAGTAAAAGAAGGTTCGCTGGATCTTCACCGGCATAGAGCACATAATAATCCGTGTTTTCACTTCCTGACCAAGTCAATTGAATGGAAGTGGTATCTGCAAAATTCCCCTCGTGCTCCGGAAAGCCATTGACCGGTTCGGAAGGTGCTGAAGGCACCGGAACAGTCTTAAAAGCCGAGGAGACGGCCGTGATCGCTTCCAAATTGGATTGATATGCTTTAAGTGCCAATCTATAACTGGTATTGGGAGCGAGATCAAGGACCTCATATTCCGTGACATTACCATCAAGGCTATCCAAAAACGTAAAATCACCTTCTTCCTCTGCTATTGACAATACGATCCCCTCATAGGTACTTTCATTATTGGTCCAGTTTACCGTCATAGATGAACTGGTAATATCACCGGCATCGATCGCTGTTACCGGCTTGAGAAAAGCAGGTGGTGCCTGGTCGGGCAAGCCATTGATATAATGCTCGATATTGGCATAGCCGTCAGCAGCGATCTGCATGGCATCAGACGGGTCGGCAGGATCCAATCCGTTAGCTATTTCCCAATCATCAGGAATACCGTCCCGGTCACCATCAGGTCGGGCAGGTGCCCCAAATAGTTGTCCAGGGCCTCCCATCGGCAACTCCCTTTCATTGGCAATAAGCTTGCCATCCAGCCCGAGACTGGTCAATTCAGTCATCAAAAACTCATCCACTTCATCCCTCCGCGGATAGTTGGCCCCTACTTGCTCCAAAACATAATCATAACTTTCCTGGGCTGTCATGACGTTGGCTGGAAAGGGATAATCATATGGTTCATCTGCAAAAGTGGTGATGCCTTCATAAGCAGAGAGCGGCACGAGCTCCCCGTCCAAAGATCCGTTGAGGTTACCGTCATGGTAATTTCCCGAAACATAAGGGATAAAGCTTTCTGTACCGCGTGAAAAAGGCCTGATGGAAGTACTTGGTCCATCGATATAGTAATTGTTCACGATATTCACCCGGGATTCGGCCGTAGATCCGCCCATGATGTATCCGCCTCCTCTACCCCAATTATACACGACGTTATTGACGAATTGATTGCGGTTTTTCACCTTGGGATTTCTCGTGTTATTATCGATATATAGATTCCTGAAAAGACTGATCAAGCCAGACGGTTCCAGCAAACCGCCACAAGAGT
The DNA here is from genome assembly GCF_005281475.1 of Echinicola rosea. Taxonomy (NCBI): domain Bacteria; kingdom Pseudomonadati; phylum Bacteroidota; class Cytophagia; order Cytophagales; family Cyclobacteriaceae; genus Echinicola; species Echinicola rosea. Next base: position 4,356,887 of record NZ_CP040106.1, read on the forward strand.
GCGTCTCCAGCCCTTGGGAGATGATGCTGTTCTGAATGGTAATGCTGTCCGCATGCCCTGTAATGGAAAAGGTCTCATCTCTTCCCCAGCTCGCCGAAACATGATCAAAAATCAGGTTTTTGGCATCGTCGGTCATGGTCATCGCATCCGCACCACTGGTACCGTACCTTCCCATTCTCACCCGGAGATAGCGGACGATGGTGTTACTCGCTTGGGTAAAGGTAATCCCGTCACCATAGAGCACCACTCCGTCTCCTGGAGCAGTCTGACCCGCAATAGTCACATTCCTGGCCACAACTACCCTGGAATTGAGCTGAATGACCCCTCCCACTTCGAAGACTACAATCCTATTGGGCTGGCTTACGGCATCGCGAAAGGAGCCAGAACCGGAATCATTAAGGTTGGTCACGATGTACACTTCACCATACCGGCCTCCTTCTGCCATCCTTCCGGCACCCTCTGCTCCTGGAAAGGCTATGGTCTGTGCTCTACTTGGTAAAATCAGTCCTCCCGAAAACAGAAGAACCATGAGACATCTGTATCCTGTCTTGAAAATGAATTTGGTAAAAATTTGCTGCATGTTAGTAAGGTTACTTTGGTTATCATTTCTTCACTAACACCAGGGGTTTGAAAAATTAATCAATATCCTAAAGCTCCTAAAAAATTGAAGGAAAACTATACTGGTCTATCCTGAGATTGACTTAAAAAAAGACAAAAAGGCAAAACAAAGAATGAATTTAAATTCCATTTTTACATTAAAAATTTATTTCATCATATTTCTATAAAAAGTAGCCCTAACATTAAAAAATAAAATTAAATCAAATCCATAATAAAACAGCAGTTTGGATCGTCATTTAAGTAATTAATATTTCAATCGTAAGCAGAAAGATTATTTTAAGAAAAAAAATACCCCTAAATGGGTATTTTTTATTGGGCAATCGTGAATTAAATTTGTCATCACAACACAACCACTTACAATAAACACATAACTAAATGCATTTTTACAAGCCTGAAGAGTTATTGAAGAAAATCGATCGAAATGGGCAAGGTGCCATTATTTCCAGAGGTGTTGCCACAGCAGTTATTGGGATTTTTATGTTTGCCACTGCCGTGACCTTGGATCTACGTTTATTGCTAATATCCATTTTTTGCCTTTCAGTTTGTTGGTTTCTGGAGGCTTATTTTAATGTAAATGAAGTGAAGCACCAACAACTGTTTGACTTAAATAACAGCGATTTTCAAGGAGACTCCCCAAAAGCAATCGCCAAAAACTGGTTTGGCCAATTATTCCTTTCTCTCAATGGCTTGTTTTACTTTTTGGCCATCATATTCCACGGGGCGATATTTATACTTGTGCAGTAAAACTAAAATAACCACACCCCATAAAAACGAAAAGCTCCATCTCTGTGTAAAATGAGAATGGAACTTTTGCATTTTGGTCATGATATGGGATCAAGCCAAAAAGTTGGGGGCTGCCAGTTTACTTTATGGAGGAAGCCAACCGTTTTAACCCGCATTCAATGCCGTTTAGTTAAGGGGATTTCCTTCTTTTCATATACCTAAAAGTCCTTTTTTTGATTGACTTTGGCTGGGGAAACCTGATCATCCTGGTGGATTTTATCCTTTTCCTTTTTCCCTTGATGAAAAAAGAAGGAAAAAAATCCAGGCCGGTGGTATGCCTTTTAAAATGGAACATGGATTTACCCTGCGACGTGGATCCGTCACCCATTTTAATTTCCACCCGATGGCTACGACCTAAAAGTGAGTGGGTCTCGCTGTTCCACGACGCGAGCCAACTCCCTTTCTTAACGGCCTCCACCATCGGCTGGAAAACAGGCATACCAAGGGCCGTCAAAAGGAAGCGATAAATTTTTGGGACTTATTAACCTCAGTTCGATTTTAAAATCGTCACTGCGAGGCTTAGAGGGAGATATTAGGGGTGGAAGCCGTGGCAGCTCGCCGCGGCGAGTTGCCACCCCCTTTTCCAACCCACATCCTCCTTAAAAGGGTTCGTATGACGATTTTAATACAAAAATTAAGTCGAGCTCAGGTTATTAACTGAATCCGCCTTGCAGGTATTGGGCGTTAAGAAATTAAAAATGCGGGCGGGCAATTAGGCAGGCTTGTTTGACGAAATGCTGCCCAAAGAGAATGTTGGCAGCTAAAGAAGGTTTACCTGGCTTTTGATAGGCCTGCTTGGCTTTAGACAGGAGGAGTTTGCCTGCACGAGGAGAGGTTTTAATTTTAGGCCAATAGCTGCACACCGGTGCGCCGTGGCGTAGCGGCGGGGTTTCCACCACCGGCGGACAGGTTTGGGTTACTTTTTTGACCTGAAGCAAAAAAGTAACAAAGGTAAAGGGATGAAAACCACCTAGGAATTTAGCTAGAAAAATAACTGCCCAAGGAAAAAATATAGAACCCATATTTTCCAGATACACACTAACTAAACGGCATTGAACCCGCATTATGCACCAGCCTATCTATTGCGACCTGATCCGCCGCGGCGGATGATTCAATCTCCAAACAGCCTGATTTTCTTGTAGTTTCAGCTCTCATAACGATTCCTAATGCATAAAGCGGGTTTAACAGCATGAAATTTTCTTTCATTAGACCATGTCAACATTCGTCCCCCAAGAAATATTGCTTGATCCATGATATGTAAGTTAAGAAACTAAAGGGGACATTTCACCAGCATAGCTAGCAGAACAACAAGAATAGAAGTCAATCCTGTTGATCAGCCCTAATGTACCGTGGGTACCTAGGTGGATACCAGCCTAATATTCCCTCGCCCTGCACCATTACTTTTCATAGTGCACTTCTTCGCCATTGATCAGGACATTTTCAAATTTGACATCCTTCATGTGGTTCACGTTAAAAACTTCATCTACTCCGTCAATGCGGCAGTTGATCATCTGAAAGTTGGTCACTGGAGAACTTTCATAGGCATTGGCCATGACGGCATATTTGCCTCCGTCTTTGACTTGAAGGTTTTCGACGATGACATTTTTGATGGTAGGGATATGCTCTCCTTCTTCTTCATAGAACATATTAAAGCGCACAGCCGCTTCGCGGTAAGTGCCCACGACCACATCACGCATGTAGATGTTTTCCACGGTGCCGCCTCTTTTTGATGAAGTTTTGATGCGCAGTACCCGGTCGAGGTTGGGGCTGTCCATTACCAGGTTTTGGGCGAAGACATTCCTTACCCCTCCGGAAATTTCACTTCCCATCACCACGCCTCCATGGCCCTCTTTCATTTCACAGCCTTCGATGATGATGTTTTCCGATGGAATACCCGGAATCCTTCCGTCCTCGTTTCGACCAGATTTGATGGCGATGCAGTCATCTCCAGTGTCAAAATAACAATCCTTGATCAGAACATTTTTACAGGCTTCGGGATCACATCCATCATTGTTCGGCCCCAAAGTTTCTATTTTTACCCGTTCCACGGTAACATTTTCACACAATACCGGATGAAGGTTCCACATGGGAGCATTGATCAACTTTACATCTTGTATCAGCACATTTTTACATTCAAAAGGCTGCACAAACTGCGGCCGCATATAATGCCCTTCGCCAAAAATCCGCTCCTCCAGCGGTACACGGTCGTGCACCATTTCATGCAACAGCTTCCTGGAAGGATTCTGCCTTCCCATACCCTCTTTCCAGCCAAAATGCTTGGCACCACACCATGGCCACCAGTTTTCCATATCTGCATGACCATCCAGCACGCCCTTACCAGTGATCGCAATGTTCTCTTGCTGATAAGCATAAATGAAAGGAGAATAGTTCATCAGCTCCATGCCCTCCCAACGACTTCTTACCAAGGGCAAAAAATCCTTGGGATCACGGCTAAACCGCAAGGTGGCGCCCTCTTCCAGGTGCAGGTTCACATTGCTCAGCAGATGCACCGCACCCGTCAAATAAACGCCTTGGGGAATGACCACTCGTCCGCCACCAGCCTCGTTACATGCTTTGATAGCCGCCGCAATGGCTTCTGTATTCAATGCCTTCCCGCCTTCCTTGGCACCGTATTCGGTAATGTTAAAGTCCTTATCGGGAAATTCCGGTACGGTGATCAAGCCCCGGATAGAATCCAATTGGGACCATGGACCAGTCTCCGCTACTGTCTGATCCTCTTTCTTTTCCGATTTTTGGCTGCAGGACGCAACCAACATGGCTACTGCCAAACCTAAAATGTAAAACTTACTGGTAATGTTCATTTTATTTATTCGTTATGATCTTTGAAAGCAATCTAAATTTTACAATCATCTCCCCAGCTCAAGGGCCGCCATGATAAATGGTCCTACACCTTTGGGGTCGTTGGTGCGGATTTTTTCATTGACATAATACTCATAAGTGCCATCACGGTATGGACTTCCGCCAAGCCCGGCTACAGCACAAACCTGTGTCAGGCTGACTTCTCCATTTTCCTTCACCTCTATCAATTGATCCACCAAGCCATCAAATCCCTTCTCTGCCGTCTGCTTGAAAGATGGGTTTAGATAGCCCCGGTTCACGCCTTTGGCAAGGGCATAGACAAACATGCTCGAAGCCGATGCTTCCAAATAATTACCTTCCTCTCCACCACGGTCAATCACTTGGTACCACAAGCCGCTTGCTGGATCTTGATGCTCACGAACAGCCACGGCCAGACGCTGTAAGATGCCCTTCAGCACCACCCGTCCATAATGTTCTTCGGGTAGAAAATCCAATGCATCCACCACGGCCATGGCATACCATCCCATTGCCCTGCCCCAGATATTGGGGGACCGGCCAGTTATAGGATCAGACCACGCTTGATATTTACTCTCGTCCCAACCATGATACAACAGGCCTGTTTCCGGATCGCGCAAATGCTTTTCCATCAGCACCAATTGTAGAACCCCTTCCTCAAATGCTGCGGGATCCTTAAATTCTCGTGCATACTGCACCAAAAAGGGCGTCCCCATATAGGCCCCGTCCAGCCACATCTGGTTGGTGTAGCGGGCTTTGTGCCAAAATCCTCCTTCGCTGGTCTTTGGTTGGTATCTCAACTGCTTTCTCAGGGTTTCTATGGCTGTTTTATACTTTTCATCATCCGTTTTATCGTAAAGATTAAATAACAATTTGCCGGAATTGATCATGTCAATATTGTACGTCTCGTACTTATAGGTTTTGATCTCACCGGAAGAATCGATCAACTTGTCCGCATAAGCTTTGATGTATTCGTAATATTTTTCATCACCCGTCTCTTTCCACAGCTCCTCAAAGGCATGCAACATCAATCCCTGTGGATAGCTCCACACCGGCCGGTCCATAAAGTCAACTTGCCACGCTTCAGGATTGCGCTTCATCACCGATAATGCCATCCGCTCTGACCAATCCAAGCTTGTGGAAATTGGCCTTTGTTGACCGAAGGTCAGCTGCGCAAAAAACATTGAGACGATTAGCAGTATGCTTATTTTTTTCATGGTAATGGTTCAATTGTTTTGTTAAATGTTTTGAAGGTTGTCAAGTGGTAAGGTTGTAAGGATTACAAATCTGGAATAGCTTAATTGAGTCAGAGACTCAAAGCTTGCCCGTGCTGGGGCAGAGTCCCAGCACAACCCATAGTACTTTCCTGATTAGTGTTGACCGAATTAATATTAGTTTTCATTGTCAATTATTGGAATCGCTAGTCATTTACTATAATCCTATTGTGTTTCTCTTTGCTCCAAAATAACCCTACCTAACCTCCCCGCCGCGGCGGGGAGGATTTCTCAAGTTTCAGATCTCACATCTCATTACTCAAATCTCATATCTCTCCTACGGCATCTCCCTTAATCCTTCCCATTTCACGTTCCATTTTCCATTGTCCGGAAATCCGGGATTGGGTCTGTCAGGAGCTCCCTCCCATCCGGCAGCCATCATGGCCACAGTGGTCAGCAGTCCGCCATTTCCTGGGAGGTAAATCCTAAGCCTTTTATCTTGATAATTATGCCCATTGGGCAAATAGGTGTTTTTCTCTTCGCCCATAAACAACGCATCCAATGCGGTGTCGGGCATGTTTAACCTGGCCGCATTCATGGCCATCATGGGATAATCCCAGCCCCAGGTAGTTTCCCAGTTCCATATTTCGAGGATTTTCTCCAAAGTATTTTTCATGATAGTGGTGTCGATCATTTCTGTTTTGGGCAGGATACCATATGCGCCTAGCACGACAGGATGGTCATGTAGGTAGAAATCATCCTCATATGCCCTAGGATGGGTACTGCTGGGCAAATAAAGGCTGTCCTTGGTGGCCAAAGGCGCCAAATTATCCAACACTTCTCGCCATTTTTCATTCTCCTCCATGCCCAGCCGTTGCTGCCAGTCTAAGGCTACCGTCAATCCATAATGCCAATACGCCAACTCAAAAGGAGGATCATCGGTGGCATTGGCCGGAAACAGTTCCTGTGCAGGAATCAGCGGTGCGATCAAATGGTATTTGCCATCACCTTTGCTGTCCTTGGCAAAAGATGCCATAAATTCAGCCGTCTCAAAAACCAGTTCTTTGTACTTCTCCAAGGTTGCGGCCTCAGGTCGTGCCTGATAAATCTGCTCTACAAAATAAAGAATGTGTGGCTGCTGCCAGATCAGGTAAGGTGCAACGCTAGAAGGACTCTCATCACCATAGGGATCGGTCATCTTTTGCCATCTGGCGCCTTCATACCCTTGGCGCTCTGCGGTGGCCTTTGCTTTCTCCAGCGAATTAAAGTACCAAGGAAGGCTCTTTTCCATCAAGCCGATGCGGTTCCATAGACCAAAATGGGCACCATGCCACCAATGCATCTCCATGTGGAATTTGCCATACCAACTGTTCATGGTCAACCCAGTCTCTTGGGGTGGCAATGAACCTGCGCAGTTTAATTTCGTCAAATATTGCGATAGCACCACCCTTCTTTCCAACTCGTGGGCACGCTCATCGGTACATTCTGAGAAGTCGATCGCTCCACCCGATTGCCAAAATTCTTCCCAACCTCCTTCACTGCTTTTGGCCGTTGACTCGAAGTCAGGAATATCGTTTTCTCCTTCTTCGGAAAACACAGCGGTAAATTCCAGGGTTTCATGGCCTTTTTGTGCATTAAGCAAAAAGGTATGCTTCTCGTCAGTTTCAAAAGCGCCATTTCCTTCCCAACTTACATCGGTCACGTAATTGGTGCTGTCCAGCGTCCTCGAAATCCGTACCTGGCTTGGCTTGATGACTTCCAAATAGGATTCATGCTTATCCTCTTGGGTCCAATCGTACCCAGGGCAGACGTGGCATCCTGAGCCGTAGGGAAACCTGAATTTTACTTTTAGTCTTCCACTGGCTACGAGCGGAGAATGGATCCTCGCAGAAATGCCATCTTTTTCCTGATGACCGTAGAGCTCTACCTTCACAGGCTCGCCTTCTATGCTGTACTCGCTGGTGATCTTTCCTTCCCAAAGATCCAATTCCTGGTGGACATCCTGAAGATCGTCCACCACGACTTTGGAGCCATCTTCCTTGGTGATTTCCAGCCCAATAATCCCCAGGTGCAACCGATGAGGGCTTGTACGAAAATAGTCCGTCACTTTCTTCTTCCTTCCCTCTTTCCACTGAACAGGGAACGAAATCACCTGACCAATGGCCGATGTGTCATACCGCAAGATCTCTTCCCAGCGGTAGTTGTCAGGATTGGGAAAGGCATGCCAGCCCCATTGGCTTTGGGTGCCGAGCGAAACGCCATTTTCGTAATATTCCGGAAAACTCTGCAGGCCACTGACATCCACGGTATAAGCAAATTCACCATTCCCCACGCTGAGTGAGGCCAAGGTGTCTGGTTGTTCGAGCACCACATTATGGCGGTTGACCAAAGCAAACCGGTCAATTCCCTCTTGGGATTCCTTTTCGCTATTTTTATCCGTTTCAGAACAGGCAAAAGCCACCAGACTTATTAGTAGTAAAACACACCACGTGTGAAGGGAGGGGTAAGAAGAAAATTTGATCATGAGGGTACTATTGTCTTTTTGTATCTATTTAAACGTTAGTCAACCGACAATTCAGTCAATTAAACTCAGTTCAATTAACATCTGTTAACCTTCTAATATTCAATATGATAAACAATATCTTTGATGCTATTCATTTAAGGATATCGACCGATCATTTACCAAAGTATTAAGATAGTTTTCTAAGGCGGTATAACCATACTTGTCTGTCCGGTTTCTATCAGTTGCATCTTTTGGGTTAAGGCCGTGTTTCTTTTCATAACGATCAGGCATTCCGTCGCCATCGCTATCTTTGGCTGCCTTACCGCCTTTTACTTTTCCTGGGCCTTTCATGGGTAAATCCATCTCATCACTGATGGTCTAACCTGTTTTCCCAAAAGATAATACATCCTTGATAAGGAATTCATCTACTTCGTCACGGTGCAGGGACGCCCCTACTCCTTCTACTACTTCTTGGTAAGCTGTCAGTGCAGGTTTTATGGTGACTTGTGGATAGTCAAAAGGCTCTTCCATCCAGCTTACTGGTTCATAGACTGACTTTTCTACTACCTCACCATCTAGCTTGCCATTAACATTTCCATCATACCAATTGTCGCGGGCATAGATATGGAAATTCTCATTGGAGCGGTTGAATGGTGGCGTATCTCCTGTTTCCGGACCGGCGATAAAATAATTTCCAATGACATTGGCATAGGACAATCGTGCAGACCCTCCACCTTGGATATAGCCCGCTACTGCCCAGTTGTACACCACGTTATTCACGTATTGGTTGGTGCCCTTTACCTTGGGATTGCGGGTGTGGTTATTGATCCAAAGGCAATTCAGAATCGACACACCACCAGACGGCTGTATAAGTCCGCCTGTAGAATGCGTCTGGAGGCCTTGACCGATGATGCTGTGCTGTAACGTCACATCTGCCACATCCCCATTTAGGTCAAACGTGCCGTCCCTTCCCCAGGTAATCGAAACGTGGTCAAAGATCATGTCATGCCCCGTGGCTATGGCGACAGCATCTTTACCTTTATCACCCACTTTGCCCATCCTGACACGAATATAACGAGTGATGGCATTATTGGCTTCTGTAAAGGAAAGGCCATTGCCATAAATGGTAATGCCATCTCCCGGGGCAGTTTGTCCCGCAATGGTAATGTTTTCTTGAACAATGATCCTCGAATGGATCCTGATGACTCCTCCCACCTCAAATATTACCGTGCGATTGGGCTGACTGACGGCGTCACGGAAAGAACCAGGTCCTGAATCATCAAGATTGGTTACTTTATAGACTTCTCCACCTCTCCCTCCTGTGGCAAATCTCCCAAATCCCTCTGCTCCTGGAAAGGCCAACTGTTGAGCATTGGTCATGGTGGTGACCAATAGGGCCAATATAAATGGTACTATTTTGTTCATTATCGTTTGAATTTTTAGTTATCAATTCCTTAGTGATTGGGTTATTGAGTTAATGGGGTTAATTGAGTCAGAGACTCAAAGCTTGCCAGTGCTGGGGCAGAGACCCAGCACAACCCGGGGAGTCAGAGTCTCAATTCTTCAACGTGTTGGAGCAGAGACCCAGCACACCCCAGTTACCTCCTCACTCCGGCGGGAAGGAATCAATTTTGTACTTCCCTGATTAGTGTTGACCGGATTACTATTAGTTTTCATTACCAATTATTGTAATCGCTAGTCATTTACTAAAATCCTATTGTGTTTCTCTTTGCTCCATAATAACCCCAACTAACCTCCCCTTAAAGGGAGGATTTGTCTCAAGTCTCAATACTCATATCTCACATATCCATACACACATCTCTCTACTAAAAAAGACAAGACCGGGCAAACAATCACCCGATCCTGTACTGGATTAACAAACCCCTAGTGTCGAGTCATTTTTCAATGACCGTTCAACTCCGCCCAAATTTAACCAGCGGTCAATCTGGGCGGAACTGATTTACACCAGCCCTTATAGAGCCTTTGGCTTAATGTTACTGTTTTAAATCATAGTCTATGAACCAGTTTTCGGGCTGCATAAGGAGGTTTCTGATGCTTTCGCGCTTCCCTGCTGGATATTTGGCACTTACACGGTCTGCCAGCATGCTGGGATCATTCCATCGCTTGGCCATGCGGATCATCGCAAAATAAGACCTGGCCTCTCCGGCGCTTTCCATACAAGTCTCCTCAAGCAGAAGACTGTCCAGGCCTTTTTTGTATTCTTCGATTTTTTCTGGAGTATCCAGTTCCTCCTTGGCCAAACCTTCTGGATATACGGGCCCCAGGTCAATTCGTCTTCTCACTCCCCAGTTGATATTAATGGCGGAATTGTACGTTTCGTTGTCCAAAGGATACTCCAGGTTACCTTCATTTTTGGAAAGGTAATTTTGAACGCCGTCATTCAGGAATGCCTCAGCCTCCTTGAATTGCTCCATTTGGTTTAGCGCTTCCGCAATAAACAGGTGGATGTCACCTGCACGATAAAGGACAATGTGCACATCATTTTTATAGATATTATCTGCAGACTCATGGGCGCGGGAAAATTTTCGCACCACCCATTCACCGTTCTGACGCCAATAGGTGTAGTTTTCTCCACGGTAATTGTCACCAATCGTGATCCCATCCTGTCTCACCTGCCGTTGGAAACGCTCCATGGCTGCATCCGTCGGCCGCAGGTAATATTTATTGGGCTCTGTATTGGAGAAATATTCGATCAGTCTATTGGTCTGCTGGCGCTGATAATCATAAGGAACGATATTGATCAGCTCCCGGGTTTTGGTGATCGGATCACGGTAGAAGAATTGAATCCATTCTCCATTGTAATCGTCATTTCCCAGCTTATATCTTCCGCTGCCTTGGTCATAAATAAAAGACATTCCCAAACTCACCACTTGCTCGTAATTGCCATTCCAAAGGTAGAGCTCAATAAGAAGCGGTTCAGGAGATGGACAGATCATATTCCATGTCAGGTCCTGAGCAGAAGTACTCACACCAGGAAACAACAAGTCTGACCAAACCAAAACCTGCTTACCGTTTACGCCATTTACCCCTCCTTCCATTAGACTGATCAACTGGCCAATAAGCTCCTCGAAACCCATGGTGGGGTACTTTGACAAGTCGCCTTCTTCTGTCAATGGCTCATCCAGATAAACTGCTTCACCATAAAGCTTGCCCAGCATCAGGTATGCCCATACCTTAAAGCGGATGGCACCACTCACCAACGGTTCGAAAACAGCATCCTCCACCGCATTGGGATTGGCCTGTTTGTATTCGAAAGCCTTTTTGATGTAGTTGTTGGCATTGGAAATTACGTCGTAATATCCACTGGGATCTGCCAGCTTATTATCAGGGCTAATGTTGTGGTTATAGATTTCCCACAGCTCCTGGGGGGCGTTGTCAGTAGGCTCGAGGAAATCCCCTCGCAGCTCCGAAAGGAAGATGGCCTTGTCAGCCACCGTCTGCACTTTGGCCGCAATCCCCATGTATCCCGAATACAGTTCATTGGTATTTCCAATGTAATTTTCCTCCAAGAGCATATCCTCCGAATCGGTCTCAAAGTAGCTCTCACAACTACCAAAAGCCAGTAAGCTCAAGAGTAAGGTATATTTATAAAAAGCATTATACTTCATAGCTAATGTCATTAAAATTGTAGGTTAAAACCAAATTTCACGGTAGATGGAAGCGGCATCGCACCATAATCTACTCCTTGCCAAGCCGGCTGATAAGCATAGGATACCACTGGATCCAGTCCTAAATAATCGGTAAATGTCAGGAGGTTTTCACCCGCCAAATACACTTCGCCGCCTTCAAAGAAACTCCACTTGCCCAGCTGATAGCTCAAGGTGACGTTGGTGAGGCGCAAGAAAGAACCATCTTCTATCCAGCGATCAGAAAAACGGCTGTTGCCCATGGGGTCGCCGTAATTGGCCTTGGGAATATCGGTCTGCTGGCCATCAGTCTGCCATCTCTTATCTACGGCCAAGGACTGGTTTCTGAAATCACTCAATGATTCCATTTCCCTTCTGACGCCGTTATAAATTTGATTTCCGGAACTAAAGGTAAACTGAGCGGACAAGGACAATTTCTTATACCGCACTTGTGTAAAGAAGCTACCAAAGAAATCAGGCGATGCATCGCCAATGATGGTCCTGTCCTGATCGTCAATGATCCCGTCCTGGTTCAAATCCTCAAAGTGTATATCCCCCGCATTGAACTGGTCACCTTTAAAATCCACCAATCCCAATGCGTCGGCTTCTTGCTGCGTACTGATCACACCGTTGGAGACAAATCCATAGAAATTGTATGGATTTTCACCAGCTGCAGAAGACACGGCCCATTTTCCACCATCCATCTCCCGGATAATAGACTCTTCGCCACCTTCCATCGAGGCAATTTTATTTTGGTTTTTATTGATTGTTCCACCGATGCTCCAACTCAGGTCCCTACTGTCAATCAACCGCAATTGAAGTGCAGCTTCGATGCCTTTATTTTCCAGTTTGGCACCATTGATGTACATCTGGTCTATGCCGTACACCGAGGAGATCCCCTGTGGAAAAATCACATCAGAAGAAATAGTCTGGTAAACGCTCAAGCTGGCGACTAACCGGCGGTCAAAGAATCCTGCGTCTATGCCAGCATCGAAGTTTTGGTTGCGCTCTCTACCAAGACTGGTGTTGGCCACATTACCATTTACAATACCGGCCAACTGTCGGTAAGCCTGGCTCGTGTAAAACTGCCGGCTAAGACCAGTGGGAAACTGGCTGTTACCGGTGAGGCCATAGCCCACATGAAGGTCCAATTGATTTACCGCTCGGCTATTCTTCAGCCAAGGGCTGTTCTTTGCCTGCCACGTCATCTCCAAACCCGGATAAACGCCAAATCTACTGGCATCAGCCCCAGTGGATGAAGCCCCATCGGTGGAAATATTCAAAGAAGCAATCCACTGGTCACCCATGGAGTATTTCGCATAGCCATATAGGCTCATCCAATTCCACGAATTATAGTAACCGGAAAAATACCTTCCCTCAGCATCTACATAAGAAAGCGTCTTGTAAAAATCCGAACTGGTATTTCTACCAAAGCCACCATCAAACTCATGTCTGGTCATAATGCCCTGATAGCCAATCCCGGCCTCCAAGGGATTGCCTCCCAATTCCTCCACGATGTCTGCACTGACCTTATAGAATAAATTGGAGACTTTGCCGGTTCCTGCCCTGGCGGTGTTAAGCGCCACACCTTCCTCCTGTGGGGTAATGGTCTGATCTGAACGGCCCGGAATGAAGGCCGACTGACGCTTGTAGCCAGAATAGTAGCCAAATACAGCCTGCATCTTGGTATGGTCGTTCACCTCGAAATTTAACCCGGTATTCAAGAACGCGTCAAAATTGTCCGACTCCATTTTGGTATCATTCACCACTGCCAACGGATTGGACACCCCAAACTGCCTTACCGCATCATATGCAGGCAGTTGGTTATTATATTCATCTTTCTTGAAAGGGCTAAGAATAGGTGCCTTGTACAGGGCTGCCATCAGCGGATTGGTAGCATCATTCAGTATCTGCTCGTGCAGTTTGCTATTGCCATAGGTTAAGCCCATGGAAGTCACTAATTGGAACCGTTGACTTAGTTCGATCTGGGCGTTTAGCCGAGTGGTATAGCGAGTGAAATTGGTGTTGTCATAGGTGCCTCCCTGATTACTGGCTCCTACCGACAGGTCGTATTTTGCAATGGCATCTCCACCCTTTACGCGCAAGTGATTGGAAGTAACAAACGATGATTTATCGATCAATTCCTGCCAATCGGTATTGTTGTTGTATAAGAAATTGTAGTAATAGTCCGGATCATCCCGCAAGAAAGGAAAGAGGTCTAACATGTCCCCCATATCCTCATAGCGGGTAAGTCCCACATCTCCGATATAGCTTTTGAAATCATCTACTCCCAGTACGGGCAGTCTTTTGTTGTTATAAGCCATACCATATTGTCCTGAAAACTCAATGACCGTTTCCATGTCTTCCGGGGAACTGGTTTCGATCAACAAGACGCCATTACCACCCATGGAGCCGTAGCGCGATGCGGCACTTCCCTTGACCAACTTGATATTGTCAATATCATCTACGCTGATCACATTAAATATGCTTGGGGAATAGCCCTTGATAATGGCTGAATTGTTCATATCTGGCAGGTAGGGCATGCCGTTGATAACGATCAATGGGGCATTTTTTCCCGTTAGGGAACGGATTCCCCGCAAATTGACCGTAGCTCCTTCTCCGGGCATTCCACTTTTGTTGATCACATTCAAGCCGGGAAAAGCACCTTGGAGTACATCCTCGACATACATGGCACTAGGCTTGAAGCGCTCAGCAGGAAGCACCTCTCCTTTCATACTGCCCAGTTCATCATGCTTTGCAGGCACTTCATAGTAGTCTGTTCGTTGCGGAAGCAGTACCACTTCGATATAATCCCTGCCCAACAGGGGAATGACCTGCTCCTGAAATCCTGGCGACCAAACAATGAGGTTGCCTTCCAATTTATCCAGTTCGATACTGAATGTACCCTGCCCATCTGTTTGGGCAGTATTTTCTTTATTTTCCAAGGAAATATAAGCGTCACTGATCGGTTCATTCCCATAGGGGCTGCTCACCTTTCCTTTCAGCACTTGCTGGGCATTGGCACCAAAGGCAATAACCAGCATCAAGACCAACAGCAAGGCTATTTTATGTTGTTTTATCATTGTTCCTTCCATTTTCATCAATAGTTATTTTGGGTGGGTACAAGTGCCCAGTGGTACAGCTTCATTTCTTCCCTGGAGGACTTACCAAGCAAGGCCACCTCTACCCTGATCTTAAAGGTGCGGACTTCATCCCCTTCGATGTTTACCACTCCGACCAATCCGCCGAGGCCATCCCATTTGGTACCGGAAACGGTATTGGTGCTTCGGTCATAGTTCCATGGTGAAGAAGGCTCCACATTTAACTCTGAAGCGACCAATTGGTCATCAATGTAAACGTTCAAGAACGGATGGTTTTTGGACTGAACGCCCATATAGAGGTTGTATTCACCTGGCGGGACCTCCACTACAGAAGCAGACGTGGTTCCGTCCTCGTTTCTATCCAGCTTCACTGGCGTATAGTCCACTGCCAAAGGTTGACCGGGAATATTGTCGCCAAACAACCTTAGAATGGTATAGGTACCGGAAACATTGAGGCTTGGGAATGAATAATTGTCCGTTCCTTGTGCCCTAATCTCTGTGGCATTGTGGAAGGTAAAAAGCTCGTCACGCTGTGCGTCCGGCACAAATTCGTAATAGTAAAACAACTGCTTGATCGCCGATATATGAACGTTATTGGGGATTTTAAGGAAATTGACATCATAGATCCGGCCATTGCTCATCCGCTTGTATTGGGTGTTCACTCCCTGTACAGAGGTCTTCCACCGAGCTCCAAATGCGGATATCAAATCCTCTTCTGTGCCATAATCTTCCACTACCTCATCGTAGAAGACAGCATCCATGATCCAGTTCCAAGCAGTCAGCGAGTCCTCTTTGGTGAACGGCTTGCCAAACTGGTCATAAAGCCCTTGGAGGTTATCAAAGCAATTGGCCACCACTTGGTTACTGGGCACAAACATGGTCACTTGCGAAAACTCTGACCGAAAGTCAACCTCCTCAAATATCGGATTCTCAATGACAAAAGCAGAATCATAAATCGTATTTCCCGACTTATCCACTCCTATCGGAATACTGTTTTGGGCATCAAATACCGTATCATTAGCGGCAAATACAGAGTCCCTGATCATGGAATAGTCATCTGAAAGCTTGAACACATAATCATAAATGCTCTCATCCGGCACCATCAATTCGCTGATTTCATGTACCACCCCATTTTGGCAAAACTGGTTTCCATTGGTAATGGTAGCATCAGCCACTTGGACGGTATTTTCTACTTTTTTGGTCACGGGAATGTATTTTCCGTTGAGTGACCGAAGCCGTAGGCCGTCGCGGAGTTTGCTCATATCATAGGTCAAATTGTTGATATGATAGCGAAGGACAAACTCAGTATCCATGTCCATATCGGCCAAGGCATCCATTCCTTCATTATTTACAGCCCACACGGATAAGTATTGATCTCTGGTCAATTCCTCCGCAATACCATTCGCTTCCAACGCCTCCACAAACTTGGCGTAATCGGGATTGGCTTTGAGGTAATCCAATAAATTCAGTTCGGAAACCACCTGGTCACTTTCACCAGTTCCATCCATTCCATAATGCTCGTCCCATGTTTCCTCGCATGCAAAACACACTACGAGCAACATTCCTAATAGATATTTTATATTCTTCATGAGCTTCATTTTTAGTCAACAGGTTTAAATCTGATGTGATCAAGTGTTAATAACTCACCGTCAATCGCCACAATCCTCAAGGTATGGCTGCCGGTTTCATCAAAGGTAAACGAACTGGTCATTCCCCTCTCCAATGCCCTGTCATAGCGTCTATTGGACACAGGCCACTGACTTCCCAGGCGCTTACCGTCCATCGAGCACTGCAGGTAACCTGTGTTTTCTCTTTCGGTATAGCTAAGGTAAGTCATGGTGATTTCATAACTCCCCTTGATCAGCACAGGCGTCTCCATCTCGATCCATCCGGACTGACCCAAATCCAACCTCAGGTGGTCGTGGTTGACCGCATCGGCATACCAGATTCCGTCTGCTCCACGATTATTGCGGTAGGCGACTGCATTTGGTCGATACTCTGGAGTGGACTTCCACGTATAACAGCTCAATTCCTCTTGGGTGAAAGTTCTGGTATAGGTGGAATTTAAACTGCTGTTTTGGTATTGGTCGCAGAGGGCCTGCAGGTCTGCATAGTCTGTCAAGTCCCAAATGACCGTCACACGCTCAGGCGTAAAAAGCGGCATCCAATGGTCCACTTCGTGCATGACCCCGTTTTTACAATTGATATTTTCCCGAATAAACGCTACTCCCCGATTGGCGGCAGTATCATAGTTCATCACCAAGCTTCCCGACCGGTCAGCAATGTTGATCAGCTCATTGGTGGCCAAAGTATTGATGTTCATGGAAGTCTCACCTTCGGGAAAAGCCCCCAAATCAGCAAAAGACCTTACTTGGGACAGCAAGTGATAATCCACATATTTTCTCAAGCCATTTTCCGGATCCATGTAGTCCTCTCCTTCCACCTCCAATTTGGTGATCAAGTCCTCCAAACTCATGATACCCTCTTGGGCATACACTTCATCAGAGACGGCAAAAGCCGTCATCCTAATCCTGTATTCCAAAGGATTGCCACTGACATCGGTTTCTTCAATCACAATGGTATTGAGGTCCTCGGCTCTCCCCGCGGTTTCCACCGCTTCTCGGAAAATGGAAAAGCGCTCTTCACCCAATCGGTCCATTATCGTAGCCCTCACCGGTACCAATACTTCTTCCAGACCGTGAATGATGCCATTAGTAGCCTCAATATCCAATTCCACTATCCGGGATTCCCCATTCAGGTAAATGGCGTTTAATCCGCCTTCCCTAAACTCGATGGACAAATTATCATCTGTGGCGTTACGGTCATTGATGACACCATTTTCAAATTGGCTTTGGCTGATTTTTACTTGGTTGATGGTGTGGTATTTTACCAGGTAAGAAGCATCCTCCTTGGGTATGTCCGTGACAGAGGACCAGCCATTGGCTTCCAAGTAACGCTGCACCCCATCATTGGTTGGTGCAAATACCGTGTAGGTACTTTTTAGGTTCAGCGTATTGTACATATCTGCATGCTGCATCAGCGCTACCCACATAGAAAACTTCTCCGGCTGGGATTCCAGCAACAATGAAATGGGCAGTTCTTCGTAAGCGGTAAACGTGGTATCCTCATAAGGATCCGTACAGGAGGCCAGTGCCATGACCATCCCCAAAAGGTATATGATATAATTCTTTCTAATATCCATGGCGCGGTTAATTAAGGTTATCGTAATATGGGTTTTGCTCCAACAGCCTGTTTGCTGCCAGCTCTTCAAGATGAATGGGCAGGTAATGGCTGTTCACGTCCAGCAGTTTGGAACGGATAATCGGAGCGGAACTTGCAGGAGCTGTCAGCAACACCTGGGTGATCAGGTAATCCTTGTACTCGTAGTCGTTTCTGCTCGCCACACGAAGGATGTCGTACCAGTTTTTGCCTTCTCCGACAAACTCCCTTCCCCGCTCTTCCATGACCAGTTCCAGCATCTCCAACTCCGTAGAAGCTGCAGAAACCGGTGCTGAAATCTGGGCTCGCTCACGTACCTGATTGATCAGTTGGGCGGCTTGATCATAGCTGCCGGCTCCTTTCATGACCATGGCCTCTGCCTTCATCAGGTAAATGTCAGCAATACGGTAAATGATCCAGTTTTGGTCACTATAAGTCCTGGGAATGCCCGTCTCGGCTTCAGCACCCAAATACTTCCAAACACTGAAATCCCCTTCCAAATAGCTGGAACCTTCTCCCCGGATATCCTCATCCGAATCAGCGAACAACGTAACGGTGTGTTCTGTGACATTATACCGCTGATTGGTTCCAAACCAGGACATCAGGTTATTGGTCTGGCTCTTGTCAAAATCAAACTGTAGTTCGAAAATCCCCTCATTGGTATTTCCCTCACTGAATATCCTGTACCAATTGTTATTGTTATTGACCATTCCTTCCAACAAGCCCAACTGGCCACTGTTGATGACCGCATCACATGCAGCAATAGCCTTATCATATTCTTCTGTCCAAAGGTACACGTCTGCCAGTGTAGCATAGATCGCCCATTTGGTCGCGCGGCCTTTGGTTTCCCATACCGTGGGGGCCACTTCCTTGGCATATTCCACTGCACCTTCCAGATCCATTTTGATCTGCTGGAAAATTTCATTTGAAGGCGACTTGGCCACCTCAAAAGCCGTCTGATCATCCATATAAGGATCCGTGATCAAGGGAACGTCCCGGAAGTTTCGAACCAAATAGAAATAAGCCAGGCCTCTTAGGAAGTAGGCTTCCGACAGGTAAGATTGCATCACATTTTGGTTGAAGGATGGATCCCTCTCCACTACCTCAGGGGCATACTTGATGACCATGTTGGCATAATTGATCACTTGGTAAAACTTGTCCCATTTGACAAAGTCATTACCGGGAAGGATATCCCATTGGTTGATTCTGAAGATATCTGCCAATATGGCTCCACTGCCGGTGGTAAGACCATTTCCTCGCATTTCGCCCCATACCAATTGCTGCTCCATCGTCTCGCGAAGCCTCACATACCCGGCACCAAGTACCGCCTCTACTTCTTCTTTATTGGTCCAGTACTCATCACTGACCTGATTGTTTTCGGGCTGTAATTCCAACCAATCGTTACATGAACTGATGGCCAGTGTCAATACAGCCAGTAAGCATATATATGTCTTTCTCATGATTCCTTCGGATTAAAAGTTCATGTTTATACCCAATGCAAACCGCTTAGGACGCGGGGTGGATGCTCCATCCACACTGAGCATATAAATATTGCTGGAAAGGTTTACCTCTGGATCCTGACCGGAATACTTGGTCCACGTGTAAAGGTCCTGTGCGGTAAAAAAGACATCCAGCCGCTCGATATTGTTCTTGGACAGCCAAGCTTTCGGCAAGGAATATCTTAGCGAGACGGTCTTCAGCCGTACAAATGAACCGTCCTCCACAAAGCGATCGGATCCCAGGTAATTATAACCTTCATTATATAGCGCACGGGGAATCTCGGTATCATCACCTTGGTGTCTCCAGCGCTTAAGCACGGCTGTACTTTGATTGGCCGTACCGTACATGTTTTCGGTATTGATCCGTGTCTGGTTGACGATCTTCTGACCAAACCTTCCGTGCAGGAATGTGGTCAGCATAAAATTCTTCCAGCGGATATTAAAACCACCACCTGCGGTGAAAAGCGGCATGGCATTGCCCAGATACACAATATCAAATTGATCTATGACGCCGTCTCCATTGACATCTTCATATTTGGCATCTCCGGGATACACACGGCGGTTTCCATTTTGCATATACACCAATTCCCCATTAATGTCATACATCAGGTTGCCGTCATTGTCGCGGGCATAGGTCTGCTCGCCATCTTGATAGACGCCTTCATAGCGATAGCCATAAAACGAGCCGATGGGATTACCTTCCACGATCTTATGGGCGTACTCGCCATTATCGAAATTATAGTTTTCAAAAAGCATATTGTCTGGAAGCTGCTCCACCTTGTTGCGGTTACGGGCGATATTGAAGTTAAAGGAAATTCCTAAGTCCTCTCGCTTGATCGCGTCATAGTTAAAGATCATTTCCCAGCCCCTGTTGTACACTTCTCCGGAATTGTAATACCTCACTTCTGAGAACCCAGTGGAAGAAGGCAAGCTGTAATCCTTTTGCAACAAATCCGTTGTCCTTCTATCATATACCTCTGCAGTCACATACAACCTCCCCTCCAAAAGGGAAAAGTCAATCCCGATATTGGACTGGGTGATGGTTTCCCAGCGCAGGTTTTCCAGCTGGATAGAAGAAGGCGAAATGGCCACCATATCCATATAGCCTGGTGTAATCGGACTAAACGTTCCGATGTAAGGGAAAGCTCCCCCCGGAGGATTTCCGCTTTTACCCCAACTGGCCCTCAACTTACCCAATTCAATGCCTGCGATGTCCTTCATAAACGGTTCATCACCAAAGTGCCAGGCCAAGCCGATCGATGGAAACCCAGCCCAGCGGTTATTGGCTCCCAAGCTGGAATTGGCCTCCCAGCGGTAACCACCCGAAATGATGTATTTACCATTAAAAGTATAGTGGGCATTTGCGATCGTCGCAATCCTGCGCGTCATTGAGTTATCGGACTCCATCTTTGATACCGCTCCGCCGTCTGTTGGGTCATTTAAGGATTCGGAGGCATTGCCGCTGGTCTGGCTGACATAGCCAAAACTCCGGGCCTCGTTGGTCTGCACCAAGCCACTCAATATGATGTGGTTTTTATCATTGATGGCTTTGTTATAGATCAGCTTGTTTTCGGTATTGATATACAGCTGATCCGAAAGCATATCCGCACTTCTATTGAAATAAGGATCCGTCCAAAGTACACCCGTGACAGACTGCGGCAGGAAACTGGTGTTTTTATTGGTTCTGGTATCAAAACCTACCGTACCTTGGTACTGTAAGTCCGGGTTAAACTGGTAGCGCAATCGGAAGATCACCCGGGCATTATCCGCCTTTGTCTGATTACTGGATTCATGTACCAAGGCCACCGGATTATACATCTTGTTATTGGCAAAGCTCCCTTGGAAATTTTCTTGTGGTGTAAAATATTCCGTGGTTCTTCTGCCCACATCATCCAGTACATAAGGGCTCATATTGGGCATCTTACGCATGGCCATGGACCGGGCAGACGGAAAATTACCTTCTGTCCAGTTGGCATCTTTAAGGCTTTGAGAATAAGACATGTCCGCACTTACGCTCAGCTTGTTGGAGAAATTATAGGTCACACTCGCCATGGAGTTGAACCGATCAAGGGAAGTCCCGATGGTCGTTCCCATATCCCGCAGATAGCCGACAGACACACGGTAAATGGCCTTGTCTCCGCCACCGCTGAGGGAGAAGTTATTGTCCAGAAAATAGCCCAGTTGGGTTACTTCATTGACCCAATTGGTATTTTGGTTGTATTCATCAAAGTAAACCCACTCTGGGTCAAAATTGATCTCCGACGACTGGAACAACAAGTTCGTATAAGCCGAACCAGCTTGATAGCCGATATCATTGATGGAATTCCATATCCCATCTTGCATCAAGCTGACATACTGTGATCCATTCAGCAGTGGAATGGTATTGGGTTCCTTCTTGATTTCTGATTTGGTAGAGAAAGAAAACCGTGTCTTTCCTTTTTTTCCTTTTTTGGTCTTGAACACCAACACCCCATTGGCACCCTGAGATCCCCAAATAGCCGTAGCGGCCGCATCTTTAAGTACTTCAATGGATTCGATGTCATTAGGTGATATATTGACCAAGGCACCAAAATCCTGGTCATTGGCCGTGGCGAAGTTAAAGTCATCACCAAAATTGGTCGGATAAGGAATACCGTCCACCACGATCAACGGTTCTGAATTGGCATTCAGGGAAGAGGTTCCCCGGATACGGATGGTACTTCTTGATCCTGGGTCAGCACCTGAAATAATGTCCACATTGGCCATTCGTCCTTGTAGGCCGGATTCGATGGAGGTCATGGGCACTTCCTCCAATTGCTCCACATCGAATCGCTGGCTGGAAGACACTTGCTCACGCTGGCTAATGCCCAGTGAGTTGGTCTGAACCCGTTCCGCCACCACTTCCGCAGATCCGTACTCGAAGGCATCTTCTTCCAGGTTGGTATTGATGGTGGTTTGGTTACCGATGGTCACCTTTTTGGTTTTAAAACCGATGTAAGAGAAGACCACCCTTAAGTTATTGCCCGCCGGTACTGCCAAGCGATAGTTACCATTTTCGTCCGAAATGGTGCCATTTAAATTACGTTGCTGTTCATTTTCGATGAAGATACTCGCCCCTATGAGCGGCTCCCCACCGATGTCGGTTATTTTTCCTGTCAAAACGGTCTGTTGCGGCTGTTCCTGTGCCACAGAAGGCAATACGATGAACAGCATTAGCAGACAGCTAATGATATATCTTAGTTTCATAAAACTGGTATTGAGGGTTTATTGTCCTGAATTGAGCACTTTATCGATTTGATAGACAGCGGCATCCACATAAGTTCTTGGAAATGTACTGACCACGCTGGCCGTCTCTCCAGCAGCAGACCTCAGCTCTAGGCCTGTACCATTGTCCATTAGTGTCAGTTGGCTGAAGGCATCCCCGTTTTCCTGGGCTGTGGTCAGCGCCCCTTCCACACCCATTCCCGGGAAGGCATAGTCACTGTAGCTATTGGTACTGGCCGGTACAAAATAATACCGCAGAAAATCCTCCAGCTCATCTTCACCTTCTGGGATCAGTCCTTGCTCTTTGGCCTCCAAAATAGCCTCATTGGTCGGTGCGAAGAGCATGTAATTATCACCGAACAGGAATTCAAATTCATTATTGGGCTCCACCAAACCGGCCTGAGACAACAGTTTGGAAAACTCTGAAAATTCCTGGATCGTACTGGTTCCTGAGCTGGCCGATGCAATGATGTACTTGAAGCTTCCCTCCTCACGGATGAGCGAGCGTTCTACCTCATAGGCCATTCCATTGTTCCATTCACCATTTACCGTCGTGGCAGGAGCAAATTCCCCCAAGTTATAGCTATTGGAAGAAGCCACTCCCTCATCGGTGATGTACAGGTAGCTAAATGGATTTCGGGTGCGGTAAACTTTGGTTCCTGAAATTTCCGTGATCTCTTCAGTCACGATATGATTCTGTACAAACGCCCTCATGGCTCCCGTACTCATCGGCACTCGGATGCCATCGGCATTTTCTACCTCTATGGCCTCATCGCCAAACTGAAGTGGATTGCCTTCATTCCAAAAGATCTCGCTCCCGCCATAGATGGTGTTGAGAATGGTTTCGTTGGTGGGAATAAAAACCGTAAACTTGAGCGCATCGCCCAGGAAAGCCTGTAGGCTGCCCGAGTCATACATCATCTGCAAAAACATGCTGTATTTCGGTTGTTGAAGCAATGGACCGATTACCCCTCGGAAGAGTTCAGGCACGATTACTTCATTCAGCCCATAGTAAACTCCGTTTACGCCAATGCCTTTGGCAGCCACGTCCTGGGCAGGATCAAACTGAATGGTATTGCCAAAATTACTTTGAATATCGCCACGTTCGATTTCTGCAGGAAACACAATACTTCCTTGATAAACATGGTTGCTCAGCAATAACCTGATCGGCAAAAATGGAACCTCGTCCAGCGAGCCATAATTTTCAGCCCAATACTCGCTGAAAAAAGCATCTAACGCTGCATTATTGGGTGCAAAAACATTATAGGCATTGGCCGAAAGGGCTGCCAGGTTTGCATAATCCACCAATCCAGCCCCGCCATTATAAGACCACTCGGAAGCAATTTCCGGCAAGCCCATATGTGTCTTTACATACAAGGAGTCACCTGCTTCTGCATAAGCTTTGGAGGTCTCATCATCATACCAGTAGTTGGTAAAACGATCGTAGATTTTGATGAAATCGCTGTAACCTTCCTCTTGCTCCAACTCATTATATACTGTCTCCAAAGGCTTTACGACCCGATCGACAATATACACATAGCCATTGTCTGTCGGCAGGGCATATTCACTTACCGTGGCATTGGAAACATTAAACCCGCCCGATCCTGTCCAAGTACTTTCAGGATAGAAATACTCGTAATTGGACGCAGCATCTATATTTTTGGACGTGAATAGGTTGTAAGAAAAAACGGGAACAAAACGTTCTTTGTGAAAAATGGTCCGTTCTTTACCGGACACCTTATCCATTTCTACTGAAATGGTATCCCGGCTTTTGGTGCGGTGCTTATAGTACAGGCCGGCCATGGCGGGCTTTTCTACGAATTGTCCTTCCGGACGGTAGTTGGCAAATCGCTCCCTGGAAAATGAGTAATAAACCAGGTGGTAACCCACCAACTTCTTTGCTTCTGCTTCTGAGAGTTGATCGACTGATCCTATACCCTCTTCAGAAAAGTACTGTTCAAAAGCATCATCCGGCGGTGCCAACACCGTGATGATCCCTTTTCCTTCCACTAAACTTTTAAAGCCGGATTTTTCTACGGCCTCCAGAAAGATGGTAAAATCCCCCCTGCTTTCCAGCAATTCCCAGGCATTGCCTTTTAGCCACTCGGGGCGTTCATAATGTTCTTCCCAGCCTACTTCCCTGCACGCAAATAGCAGAAAGCAAGCTGAAAAAAGGTAAGTAATCCTTTTGATCATCTTGACTTAATTTAGGTTATTAAATTGGGTTGTTAATTTTTAAAGACCAGTTATACTTAAGTGTAAAATCAACACGTTATAATGTAAAGTAACCGATCAATGAAATTAAATATCTACTATTAGTTCAGGGTAAAAATTATGTTTGCAATATATGTGCGATCACCACCTAAACTGATCTGTACTGTACTGTGATGCCCTAACAGCACGGGTAAGCTTGCATTTTTCAAATAAAATATTAAATTATACTATGTATTATATTTCCCTATACACGTACTATTTTTGCAAAAACACTTAATCAAGCTAATTAAATCGATTGCATGGCAAATTATTCACCAATCCATCACTAGATATCTTATAGAATAGAAAAGACTAGCGTCAGGACAAACCTAAACCTACGTGTAATCCTATGTGTCTTTTGGCCTGTCACTGTGTTACAAAAAGACTTTGTTATGCAAAGGTTTTCACTACCATTTCCATCCTTTAAATACCATTGAAGGCCTGTATTGTCCATTCAATCAGATGACACCAAAACCGTATAAATTGTAAGTAATTACTTTCATCCGTAACTTGTAACAGTGAATTCATTTGGAGAAAAGAAAAAAGACTGGATAATGAAAGTCGCCTCGATTATCATGCTGAGCTAAAGAAATGTACCATTTATATGTTTTATACCAAAACATGGCAGATCGGATTACTATGCTACCTGTTCAAAAGGGTATACAATAGCTCGGGCATTCCAATCATAAAGATCATTTCCAATTAAATTCACGTTAAGTTCCTGCAAAAAGAAAACGGGAATTGCAGTTAAAAACCTAGCTATACCTATGAAGATTTCAAACGACCTACCAAAAAAGAATCCGCTAAAAAGTATCGAAGATTGGGAAAAGGACCTGCTCAAACGCTATCCTGACCCCAATAACAACGATAAATCCAAGGAGGAATACAGAAATTATAATGACGGAAGCCGCCAAGACACCGTAAAGGAATTTTATAAGCTCAACCACCAATACCAAACCTATGATTTCGTCGTCAAAAAAGAAGAGGAATTCCTACAGTTCGATAAAAAGGAAATGGACTTTTGGGAAGCTGTAGATTTCTTAAATACACTGGTGGATGATTCTGACCCCGATACTGATTTGGATCAATTGCAACATTTGCTTCAAACCTCCGAAGCTATCCGCGCAGATGGTCATCCAGATTGGTTCGTGTTGACCGGATTTATCCATGATTTTGGCAAAGTATTATGTCTCTTCGGGGAGCCTCAATGGGCTGTGGTGGGCGACACATTTCCAGTGGGATGCCAGTTTTCTGACAAAATTGTTTTCCCAGAGTTTTTTGACCTCAACCCCGATCAGCAAAATCCAGAACTGAACACCAAGTATGGTATATACAGCCCCAACTGCGGCCTGGATAATGTAAAAATGTCTTGGGGACATGATGAGTACCTTTATCAGATGGTCAAAGATCACCTGCCCGAACAGGCTCTTTATATGATCCGGTATCACTCCTTTTATGCACAGCATAAAGAAAATGCCTATGATCACTTGATGAGCGGCCATGACAAGAAAATGTTTGAATGGGTCAATAAATTCAACCCCTACGATCTTTATTCCAAGGTACCTACCCCACCGGATGCCAAAGCACTAAGGCCATACTACGAGGATCTGGTGGCGAAATATTTGCCAAATACCTTGAAATTTTAACCCGAATTATGCGTTAGGAATCGTAGTGAGAGCTGAAATTGCAAGAAAATCAGTTAGTTTGGAGGCATTAGCGTAGCACCGCTACGGTTATGCCGAAAACTAAAGTGAAACGGCTGATTTTGAAGCAGTTTAAGGTCGCAACACCTGTGCGCCGTGGCGTAGATAGACTAATGCATATTCCGGGTTCAATGCCGTTTAGTTAAGGGGATTTCCTTCTTTTCATATACCTAAAAGTCCTTTTTTTGATTGACTTTGGCTGGGGAAACCTGATCATCCTAGTGGATTTTATCCTTTTCCTTTTTTCCATTGATGAAAAAACAAAGAAAAAAATCTAGGCCGGTGGTCTGCCCTTTAAAATGGGACATGGATTTCCCCTGCGACGTGGATCCGTCGCCCATTTTAACCCGCTTTATGCATTAGGAATCGTTATGAGAGCTGAAACTACAAGAAAATCAGGCTGTTTGGAGATTGAATCATAGCATCGCTATGGTAAAATCGAAAACAGCAGCGAAGCGATTGATTTTGAAGTAGTTTCAGGTCGCAATAGATAGGCTAATGCATAATGCGGGTTTAATTTCCACCCGATGGCTACGGCCTAAAACCGAGTGGGTCTCGCTGTTCCACGACGCGAGCCAACTCCCTTTCTTAACGGCCTCCACCATCGGCTGGAAAACAGGCATACCAAGGGCCGTCAAAAGGAAGCGATACATTTTTGGGACTTATTAACTGAATTCGCCTTGCAGGTATTGGGCGTAAGAAATTAAAAAGCGGGCAGGCAAGAAGGCAGGCTTGTTTGACGAAATACTAGCTAAAAAGAATGTTGGCTGCTAGAAAAGGAGGAGTTTGCCTGCATGAGGGGAGGTTTTAATTTTAGGCCAATAGATGCACACCTGTGCGCCGTGGCGTAGCGGCGGGGTTTTTTGGTTACTTTTTTGACCTGAAGCAAAAAAGTAACAAAGGTAAAGAGATGAAAACCATCTTGGAATTTAGCAGAAAAACAATAGAACCAACATTTCCAGGTACACACTAACTAAACGGCATTGATTCCGGGTATAATACCACATTACGACTGAAAAAGTTCACGGAAAGAAACTAAGACCAGGCTCAAAAGGGAAATTTCAAACCTGGTCTTTATCTTATTCAGTCTTATGGTCCTGATATTGGGTACTTTGGACTCCTATTCCACATCCAAATCCCACTCTTCATTCATCTGGGTGATGGCATGATAGGCGGTCATATCAAACTGGCATGGTACCACTGATGCATAATTATTGGCAATGGCCCACTCGTCGTTATCCTCGCCTTTGTCAAAATTCACGAAATTTCCCGCCATCCAGAAGTACTTTCTGCCATTGGGATCAAAGCGCTCGTCAAACTCCTCTTGCCACTTGGCCCTGGCCTGACGGCAAAGCTTAATGCCTTTGAGCGGTTCATTGCGTTTGGGAGGAAAGTTGACATTAAGGGCGACACCTTTTGGCATGCCGTGTTCTAGTACTTGCTTGGCTATCTTGTAAACGTATTCCTCCACGTGCGAAAAGTCCGCCTTGGCACTATAGTCGCACAAACTAAACCCGATGGAAGGATACCCCTCGATTGCCCCTTCAATCGCCGCAGACATTGTCCCTGAATACAATACACTGATAGATGTATTGCTACCATGGTTGATGCCACTGACGATCAAGTCTGGTTTGCGATCATGAAAGACATAGTGCTTGGCCAATTTTACACAATCTGCCGGTGTACCGCTGGACTTATAAGCCTCCACATCATCAAAAATCTCCTCCTCGTCCAATCTCAGTGTATTGCCAATGGTAATGGCATGCCCCATGCCTGACTGTGGGCTGTCCGGTGCCACGACTACCACCTCGCCAAGATTTTTCATTACATTCACCAAGACCCTAATGCCCCGCGAAGTAATACCGTCGTCGTTAGATACTAAAATGAGTGGTTTGGTCATTAAAATATTACTTTTTTGGTTATTACCTTGAAAATAGATTTTACACTAAAAGTTTATTATGGACGTGTCTTTTGTTTTCAAAGGACATGTCCATATCACTAATCAAATTTACGATAAAGCCTCCAAAAACAAAGCATGATGGATAGGGGGTTCCATCATGCCTTTCATACTTTACCATTTCTTAAACTCATTCCGTCATCCATTGCCTATTGGTCCTTTAATTGGTTGTAGTAGGCCGTAATCCGTAGCAAATCCCCTCTTCTATCACAATCAAGCCTGTTTTTACGTATATAAAGCTTTACTTCGTCTTCTCTGTCCTCCATATAACCAAGGAGGTCCTTCCGCTTTTGGCTATATTCTACGATCTTGCCATCGGTCAAGAAAAAATAATCAAAGGCCAATTTATTGGTGGTGCTCATCGGTGGCCCATACATTGGCGACATGTACATGCTGTACATTCCCATATTTCGCGTATCCGTGGTGATGTATTCACGGCACAATAAAGTAATATCCTCCCCTTCTGTCAGCAGCTCAAAGAAAATAGGCACCTCATAATTATTATTGTTTACGTCATATGGAAGGCTATAAAAGGAGCGCATTCCACCATAAAACTCATCGAAGATTTCAAAGCGTGATATCGAAGAACTGTTATACGTATGGACGCCATCTTGCTGAACCTGAACAATATTTTTCTCCATGTCATATTTCACCTTTCCCTTATAAACATCACCACTTGTCAGATAAATTGTACCATCATGCCATACCTGGGAAGGGAAGTTCTGAGCACCAGCATACTGTACAGCTACAAACAGCAAAACGATAATAGGAAGAAGTCTTTTCATGACAAATGCATTTGATTCTACATTAAGCTAACGAAAATAAAGACGAATTAGTTAATCATTCTGTCTCAATTTGTACTAAAAACGTTTAAATGGACTGATAATGCTCAAGAATTAAGGAGATTTTAGCGTTATCGATCTTGTCCATAAAAAAAGCTACCAGCCGGGATTTACCTCCTGACCAGTAGCACTTTTATGTTTCTCTCCACCTATCTAATCAAACAAAGCTTCGTTTGCAGCGGTCGAGCATATTTATTTCATTTTATTGATTTCTTTTTTTAGGATTTGGTGGCCCATTTTATCCCTTTTGGTGGTCAGGTATCTTTCATTGTGGGCATTCGGGGTAATTTCCAACGCCACTGTATCTACAATTTCGAGCCCATAGCCCAACAGACCAGCTCTTTTGGTAGGATTATTGGTCAGCAGCTTGATTTTGGACACGCCCAGATCCCGGAGGATTTGTGCGCCTACACCATAGTCTCTTTTGTCCATCGGAAAACCAAGCGCTTGGTTTGCCTGTACGGTGTCCATCCCTTCTTCCTGCAGTTTGTAAGCTTTTAGTTTATTGATCAGCCCGATTCCACGGCCTTCTTGGTTCATGTAGAGCACCACACCTTTCCCTGCCTGGTTTACCATCTCCATGGCACTGTGCAACTGCGGGCCACAGTCACACCTGCAAGATCCGAAGATATCACCGGTCACGCAGGAGGAATGTACGCGTACGAGTATCGGCTCTCCTTCCTTCCATTCTCCTTTTACCAGAGCCATATGTATTTCATCGGTATTGGTCTGGCGGAACGCAATCAAGTCAAAATCCCCAAATTCTGTAGGCATTTCGACACCAATTTCCCTTTTAATAAGAGACTCATTTTTTAGTCGATAGGCGATGAGATCTTTTATGCTGACCAATTTCAGGTCAAAACGCTTGGCCACTTCCACAAGGTCAGGGACCCTAGCCATGGTGCCGTCATCATTCATGATCTCTACCAACACCCCCGCTGGGTAAAGGCCGGCCAACCTTGACAGATCAATGGCTGCCTCAGTATGTCCCGTCCTTCTCAATACTCCTCCCCGCTTGGCCTTCAAGGGGAAAATATGACCTGGCTTGCCCAATTCGTCTGGATGGATATCATCATCGATCAGTGCCTTGATCGTCTTGGCACGGTCGCTGGCCGAAATCCCAGTGGTACAGCCATGCCCGATCAGGTCCACTGATACCGTAAATGGGGTTTCGTAGGTAGCGGTATTCCGGCCTACCATCAACTCCAGTCCAAGCTCTTCACATCTGTCTTCTATAATCGGTGCGCAGATCAGTCCACGACCGTGAGTGGCCATAAAATTGATGATCTCAGGAGTTACTTTCTCTGCTGCACAGACAAAATCCCCTTCGTTTTCGCGGTCCTCGTCATCAACTACAATGACCACTTCGCCGTTTTTGATCGCTTCTATTGCCTCCTCGATGGAATCAAGTTTTATTTCTTCAGCCATAATTTTTTCTTCAATGGTCAATTAGCAGTGCAAAAATACACCCTTTATCCTCTAAAACCGAAAATCCCCTTATTTAGTTTGGTTTACCGGGACTTTACGGTTCCTAATTGTTTGTTTATTTCTTTCAAAGATCCGTTGAGGGAAATGAGAACCATCTGAAATTCTGTCACTTCCTCCAACTTATTTTGTTCCTCCGCCGACCTGATTTTTTCCATGGTTTCGTCCACCATCTTTTCCAAGACCCTCCGCTTCAATCTTAAAATTTCATTGAAAGTAGTCTTGGAAAGATCATCCGATTCCCGGTTGGTATAGATCATGTGCTTTTGCTCCCAATTATCCGACATTTCATGTCGCTGGGATATCATGTTGATCACCTCTCCCTTGATCTCTTCATCATCCAATTTGATAAAATAATCTGCATCTGGCAGGACGCCTTTCTTCAGGGCACGCTTGTACTCCACAAATAACTTTTGATAAATAGGAGTCCCAAATGAAACATCTCCCGTCTCTTGGATCAAATATTCACAAACATGCAGGTCATCCGACACTTTCTCAAAACCATAGGTCACCAAAAGCCTCATCATTTCCCTCTCCTGCTTTGCCAAAACATCAGCTGAAGACCATTTTGACTTTTGCTCTGGAAGAAAATCCTCGAAAGGAGCCCCTGCATCCGGCGGAGGGGGAGCTTGCTGTTTTTCCTTAAAATAGGCATCCTTCTGTCCTTTCAGCAAGATCTTGTTCAGCTCGGCCAGTACGATGTCCTCATCCATCTTAAGGAGCCTTGCAGACTCCTTCACATATACCGAGCGAGTGATGGGGTCAGGGATTTTGGCCACACTCTGCACCACTTGGCGTACCGTATCCGCCCGCTTGATCGGATCATGTGCCGCCTCCTCGGCATACAACTCGATCTTAAACGCGATAAAGTCCCGCGCATGGTCATGAAGATATTGCTGAAAAGCCTCTGAACCTACCTTGCGGGAATAGCTGTCCGGATCGTCTCCCTCAGGAAACACCACTGCTTTCACATTCAAGCCGCCTTCCAAGAGCATATCAATCCCCCGAAGGGAGGCCTTGATACCTGCCGCATCCCCATCATACAGCACGGTGACATTGTCCGTAAACCGCTTAATCAGCTTGATCTGGTTTTCGGTAAGGGACGTACCTGAGGAAGCCACCACATTCTCAATGCCCGAAAGGTGCATGGAGATCACATCTGTGTAGCCTTCCACCAAATAGCAATTGTCCTGGCTTCGAATGGCCTGTTTGGCTTGATAGATTCCGTACAGCACATCACTTTTATGGTAAATGGCTGTCTCCGGAGAGTTGATGTATTTGGGCTGCTTTTTGTCATTGGTGAGGATACGTGCACCAAAGGCTATGGGCTTACCGGCCAAGTTGTGGATCGTAAACACCACCCTGCCACGAAAACGGTCGTATTTCCGGG
The DNA here is from genome assembly GCF_005281475.1 of Echinicola rosea. Classification (NCBI taxonomy): domain Bacteria; kingdom Pseudomonadati; phylum Bacteroidota; class Cytophagia; order Cytophagales; family Cyclobacteriaceae; genus Echinicola; species Echinicola rosea. Next base: position 4,389,179 of record NZ_CP040106.1, read on the forward strand.
AAGGATCCCCTTCTTTCTGTAGGATCAGCCCGCCTTTCAGCAAAATGTCATCCGAATGCCCCGCCTTGTTTGCGGCATGATGCAGGTGGTCCCAGCTGTCCATGGCATACCCCAGATCAAACTTCTCTATGGTGGACAAATTAAAGCCTCTTTCCTTAAAATAGCTCAGCCCTACGGATTTGCCTTCTTCGGAATCCAACAGGTTTTTGGAAAAATGGTCCTTGGCAAATCCCTGGACGATATAGAGGCTTTCACGCTCGTTATAGGCTTGGACTTCCTCCGGTGTAGCGGCTTTTTCCTCCTCGATCTCAATGCCGTATTTCTGGGCTAGGTGCTTTATGGCTTCGTTAAAGCCGATTCCTTCGATATCCATCACAAACTTCAATGCATCACCCGCAGCACCACAGCCAAAGCATTTGTAAATTTGCTTGGCAGGAGATACCGAAAAAGAGGGTGATTTTTCGTTGTGGAAGGGACAGCACGCCCAGAGGTTTTGGCCTTTTTTCTTTAACGACACGTAGTCATTGACCACCTCCTCAATATCTACTCGCTCCTTTACTTTTTCTGTCGTTATATTACTTAATCCCATGATGAATCCTTAATAAATCCAAAGATAGAAAAGTCCTCTGAAACTTCCTTGGTGTCCTACACTTCTAAAAAGAAACTATTCCTTTCCAAACGAGGTTGTATGGGCAGCGGATCGTTGGCCAACTAACTGTGAACTTAGTAAGGTGCTGCTCGACTGAGCAAATCCCCTATTTCGCCGATAATTGGACACAATAATTTTAATTCGTATCAATAAGCACTAACTTGCGCAAAATTTACCCATCGTAATGATCATTAGTAAAGAAAAGGTACTTAAAGCCCTCTCCACTGTAGAAGACCCTGATCTAAAAAAAGATCTGGTCACCCTTGGCATGATCCAAGATGTGGTGGCAGAAGGAAATAAATTGAGTTTTAAGGTAGTACTCACCACTCCAGCTTGTCCGCTCAAGGAACTGATCAAAAACAATTGTGAAGAAGCCTTGGTCAAGGAGTTTGGAGAGGAACTGGAATTGGATATCACCATGACTTCCAATGTCACCACCGCTAGAGACAATGCTCCCTTGCTTCCCAAAGTTAAGAACATCATCGCCATCGCATCGGGCAAGGGCGGCGTGGGCAAATCCACCTGCTCTGCCAACCTCGCCGTGGCCCTTGCCAAGACCGGTGCCAAAGTAGGCTTGGTAGATGCGGATATTTCAGGACCTTCCATTCCGGTCATGTTTAACGTCGAAGGAGAACAGCCGCCCGTAAAACAGGAAAACGGCAAGAACATCATCATCCCTATCGAGCAATATGGGGTAAAGCTGATGTCCATTGGTTTTCTGACCCCAGCCGATAGTGCGGTGGTCTGGAGAGGCCCCATGGCCAGTTCGGCATTGAAGCAATTCATCGGCGATGTGGAGTGGGGTGAACTGGACTATCTGCTGATTGACCTACCTCCAGGCACCTCTGATATCCACCTTACCATGGTGCAGACGGTACCTGTAACAGGGGCTATCATCGTGACCACTCCACAAAAAGTGGCATTGGCAGATGCGACCAAAGGTTTGTCCATGTTCAAGCAACCCCAAATAAACGTTCCCGTTTTAGGTGTTGTGGAAAATATGGCTTATTTTACACCTGAAGAGTTGCCGGACAATAAATACTATCTTTTCGGTAAAGAAGGTGGTCAGCGGTTGGCCAGAAAGCACGAAGTTCCTTTCTTAGGAGAAATCCCAATCGTACAAAGCATCCGGGAAAGTGGCGATACAGGCTATCCCGCCGTGCTTAAAGAAGGCATCACGGAGAAGGCATTTTCCGATCTTGCCGAGGCAATGGCAAGGCAGATCGCCATCAGAAATGCAGAAAAAAGTAAAACCAAGGTAGTACAGGTTAATACCTAAATAACATAATGGATACAGAACTAATCGAAAAAATAGAAAATGCATTGGACACCATTCGTCCTTACTTGGAAGCAGATGGCGGAAATGTAAAAATTGTTGACCTCACCGATGAGATGGTTTTGCAGCTGGAGTTGACAGGAACATGCAGTTCGTGCCCGATGTCCACAATGACCTTGAAGGCCGGTGTGGAAGAAGCGGTCAAAAAGGCCATTCCTGAAATCAGCAAAGTAGAAGCCATCAACATTTCCGTTTCGGAATAAACAGCAAAGTATTTAAGCATTAATGAAAAGGATATTACTGATTTTAAGGATAGAGTTAGTACTATCCTTTTTGTTATTTTTAGATTGTACAACACTTTTTGCGCAGCAAACGCTTACCCCTGCAGTCCATAACGGCAACCAATTCCCCATTGAGAAATGTGCAGCTCCTTTAGTGGAACAAAAGCAAATGGAAGCCTTGGGGATTTTTGGTTCGAAGGAATATTTTGAGGCTTGGATGGAAGACAAAATCCAAGACCGCAAAAGTGCCAACCTGAGAACGACAATGGATGAGGTTCGGGTCATTCCTGTAGTCGTGCACGTGATCCATAATGGAGAACCGCTCGGCCAAGGTGCCAATATCCCCCAATCACAAATAGAGGCCCAAATCCGCATCCTCAACGAAGACTACAGCCGCACCAATGCCGATGCGGCCAATACACTGGCGGCATTCCAACCTGTAGCTGCCAATGCCAATATTCAGTTTGTACTGGCCAAGCAGGATCCTAGAGGGCTGCCTACAGATGGGATTAATCGGGTACAGGGAAATCAAAGTTTTTACGAACAATCAGACCCGATTAAGTTAAGTCAAGAATCTTATTGGGATTCTGAGGATTATCTAAATATCTGGGTAGCCACACTTGAAACCAATCATTTAGGTTGGGCTTCATTTCCAATATCAGACCTAAGTGGACTAGACTTCCCCCCTACTGCCAAAGAAACGGATGGTGTGACCATTGATTATCGATATTTTGGGGAAGGAGGCAATACTGTAACCGCTTCTGCCGGCAGGACAGCAACTCATGAGGTAGGCCATTTCTTTGGCTTGAGGCATATTTGGGGCGATGGCGGCTGTGAAGTAGATGACTTCGTCAACGATACACCTGACCAAAATGGCTCAAACAGCAGCTGCCAAACCAACCGGACCACCTGTGGCAGCTTGGACATGATCCAAAATTATATGGATTATACCCCTGATGCCTGCATGAACCTTTTTACCCAAGGCCAACTGGAACGTATGAATGTCGTCTTGGCCAATAGTCCACGGCGGGTTTCCCTGGTCAATGGACGCGCCACACAAGCCCCTCAGGTCGTCGCCCATGACCTGGCACTGGAGACGATCATTGCCCCAAAAGACTATATCTGCTCCACTGCCGTTACTCCCCAGGTCAGTGTATATAATGCCGGCACAGATCAGCTAACAGGGGCTGAGCTGACCATTAGCCTCAACGGCCAGTTACTAGAACAGAAGTCGTTTACCTTTAGCCTCAATCAAGGAGATGACACGACCTTGGCATTTGATCCAATACAAGTGGCCAATACAGGGAACAACTTTGAAGTCAATATCATTGGGGTCAATGGCGGTACTGATGAGAACTCGGCCAATAATACGCTTTCCACTTCCCCCGCCATACAGCCTAACCTCTCCTTGCCATACACCTATTCACCTGAGGATTTCAACGATGTATGGACCGTAAAAAATGAGGACGAGGCACTTACTTGGGAAACGCTGAACTTGACCTTGGATGGCCAGCCGGTAAACGCCGTAGGGTTGAATTTTTACAATTATGAAACCAGCGGTGCGACCGACCACCTGATTTCGCCACAGATCAACCTCACCCAATTCCCCAATGCCCAACTGGTCTTCGACATGGCCTATGCACGCTATCCGCAAAATGGACTGGATGACCAGCTGATCATTGGAATCTCCACCGATTGTGGGAATACCTTTGACCTGATCAATCCTCCTTATCAGAAATCCCAAGAAAGCCTGGAAACAGCCAGCGCTTCAACGGCCGAATTCATACCGAACACCCAAAGCGATTTCCGTACCGAAGTAGTGGACCTCAGTCCATATGCCGGCGAAGGCAATGTCCGAATAGCATTTATCACCATCAATGGTTTCGGTAACAACCTGTTTATCAAAGATATTAGGATCAACGCAGCACAGGAGACAAATTATAGCTTCAGCATCGATGAACTCGTAAGCCCTTCCCCATTGCCAGATGGGAATCAAGAAAGCGATGTGGTCCGCTTGACCAACACAGGTGAACTGACCATCAATACCATATTGGCAGATCGCGTGCTAAACGGCTTTGCTCAGAGCACCATAACCTTGACGGACATGGACATTGCTCCTGATGAGCAAGTAAATATCGAACTGCCTTCTTTGCTTACTGATGAGCTGAATGGAGTAGAATATCGCCTCCATTCTCCAAACTATGACCAGAACCCCACTACTGCCCAGCAGATCAATCGCTACTTCTACCAAGATGCCGCATCGGTTGAGGTTCCTTGGAGGCAATATTTTGATGGTTTGCTCCAGCTGGATCCCTGGATTACTGTCAATCCGGAAAACGGTCAGCCTGCTTGGGAAGTGATCACCAAAGAAGGTGCTCAAAACGACAACTTAGCTGTCCTTCAAGGCCAATCTTCTGGCAATTCATATTGGCTGGGATCACCGCTGATGGACTTGAGCAATACCAGCCAGGCCAGTATTTTCTTTGACCGTGCGGCCAGTGGGATGACCAATAATACTCGATTAAAAGTAATGCTGAGCTTGGACGGTGGCCAGACTTTTGAGCATCAAGTGGCGGTCTATGAAGGGGAAACCTTGAACACCATTACCGGTGACAGCCCCATAAATCCTAATACGCCAAGTGAATTTGTCAAGGAATTTATAAACTTATCAGATTATACGGGTGAGGGAAGCCAGAACATCAGAATTGCTTTTGTAGTAGAAAATGGTACGGCTGAAACCAACCCTATTTATCTCGACAACATCGAATTGTTCCTTTCGGATGATCCCGACCCGGTCTATCCTACAAATGGAGATGCCATCCTGTATCCTAACCCAACCACGGATATATTTAGCTTGGTATTCAACCTAGCGCGACAAGAAGATGTCAGGATACAAGTCATAAGTACCAGCGGGCAAGTAGCCCATGATGTAATTTATCCTGGCACGCTAAACCAAACGTATCATTTCAGCACGGAGCTTTTTTCCCGAGGGATTTTCATCATCAAAATCCAGAGCGAAACCCTATCAATCACCAAAAGACTGATCATTCAGTAGATGGATAGTATTGAGATGTGGGTTTTGAGACAATTTCAGTCCTTGCAGGTGGGGCTGCTGAGATGTGCTGGGTCTTAGCCCCAGCACTGGCAAAAATGAAGTAGTCGTGGGTGTCCCTCGGTTACGCTAAGGAACCACTGCTACTTGATCCATTTCTGGCACGCTTATTATGGTATAGAAAACTATTTATGGAAAAAATCATTCCGTGAAGCAAAAATTAAATTTACCTTTACAGAGGAATAAAAAATAAGATAATCGTCAATGAGCAACTTTAAGCAAGGTTCCAAGAGAGTACTTATTCATCTCGCAGTGATACTGGCACTGTTATTTACTGTCCTATTTGTCTTTTTTCAGGTTTACTTGCCCAACTATACCAATCATGGGGAAACGGTTACGGTGCCCGATTTGGAAAATTTTGATTACAGTGAAATCGAAAGTTATTTGAAAGCACGTGATCTCCGTTACGAAATCACGCTTGACAGTGGATTTGAAGCCAATGCCAAGCCACTAACTGTCCTAAAACAAAATCCACGCCCCGGCGCAAAAGTCAAACAAGGCAGAAAAGTTTACATCACACTCAATGCTGAGAATGCTCCTTTGATTAAAATGCCTAACTTAGTAAACAGCCCAATTAAGAATGCCCAAGAGATCCTTTCTAATTATGGATTGATTAGAGGAGAGATTATCTACGTGCCAGACATTGGTCGAAATGTGGTGCTTGAGCAGAAATTTCATGGAAGATCAATTAAGGAAGGCTTCGAAATACCCAAGGGCTCACAGATTGATTTGGTCGTTGGCGATGGACTGGGCAAGCAAAGCCTGGCCATTCCTAACCTCATCGGTATGGAGGAAGAAGAAGCAGAGTTTTTGATCGTGGGCTCTGGCCTACGCATGGGCAGGGTGAATTTTGTCACGACGGATACTGTTCCCAAAGGAACCATTGTCAAGCAGCTTCCACCTTCTGGCATAGAAGCCAAAACAGGAGAATTGGTTGACCTGTGGGTTTCCGAACTCGGAGCAATTGAGAATGATTTTTAAATGAGAAGAAGCATCGTCAAGCTTGGTCTATTTTTATGTGCACTGATGGGTGTCTTTCACCAATCTTTTGGTCAATTACGCCAACTCAGTGTCAATAGGAGCGATTATGTCGATAGTAAACAGAAACATATCCATTCCAAGTTATTGGCGGACACATTGGAATTGCCGTTCTGGGATGATTTTTCCCAAGGCACCTTGGACAGCACAAAATGGGAATCCCGTGGTGCCAATGTCTCCCTTAGCATTGGCGTGGGAGCACCGAGCCTGGGCGTCATGCTCTTGGACGGCACCAAAGCCAATGGGCAACCCTACAGCACCGATATCGGCCAAGTGAACCTGACCGACCGGATTACCTCTCGCTCCATAAATCTTTCGGGGCTAAGCGATGAAGCGCAAGGCAGCACCTACCTTAGCTTCTTTTGGCAAGCCGGTGGGAAAGCCGAAATCCCCGATTCAGAAGATTTTCTCCAACTGTCCTTTTTGGACAGCTTGGGAAATTGGAATGTAATATGGACCCAATATGGAGGGGACAGCATCCAAGCATTCCAACAGGAAATCATTCCGCTGGAAGGAATTTACCAGCATGGCCAATTCAAGATGATGTTTCAGAGTTCCGGAAGGATGGCCGGACCATTTGACAGCTGGTTGCTGGATTATGTGTATCTCAACAAAAACAGGTCGGAAGATGACCTGAATTATCCCGATAGAGCACTTACGCAATTGAACAGTAGCTTTTTGGGGAAATATACAGCCTTGCCATTATTTGAATTCAATGCACTCTCAGATACCGTCTTGACCAGCGTTCAAAACCAGTTTTACAATTTGAACGACCGGTTCAGGGCCATGGAATATTCGGCCGAAATCAGGGATAAAGGCAATCAGGAACCCGTCATGGTGCTCAATTCAAACACGCCATTTAACCCGGTACCATTGGCAAACGAGCGAAGGGATTTTGCCAGCGGCATACCTACAGAACTGGCGGAACAAAATCGTGAAGAGGAATTTGACCTGGAAAGTATCGTTTATCTGAGCTCTGGGGATGATTTCCTAATTGATCATATCACCGATGGTGATACCACCTACTTCAGCCAAGTGGATTTCCGCATCAATGACACGGCGCGGACTACTATCCCGATCAGGGATTATTATGCTTTTGATCGGGGAACGGTGGACTATGCAGCGGGAATCAACCAACGCTCTGGCATGTTGGCCGTAAAGTACCACGCCTCCTCTCCTGCCTATGTCAATGCACTTAGCATCAATTTCACAAACCCGGCCCAAGCAGGTACAGCAGTGGACTTATTGATATGGTCATCGCTGGAAGCCGAACCGGTTTTTGCCAAAGAAGTTATTATTCAACCCAAGAACCAGCTGGAAGAATTTACCAAATTCCCCTTGGATACTGCTATCCAAGTGGAAGGTGACTTCTATGTTGGTTATATGCAGTTTACCAATGATTTCGTCCATATTGGCCTGGACAAATCAAACGACACCTCTTCCGAAGTCCATTACAATATCTCAGGATCCTGGGCCCCCAGTGAACAAGTGATCGGCTCCCTTATGATCAGGGCACACATGCAAACGGAAGGCCCCCAGCCACCTGATTCCCCTGAGACGGAATCCCAGATCAAAGCCTATCCAAATCCAGTCGAAAACAATAAAATATTCTTGGAAGGAGACGTGGACGATATCAAACTTTACGACACCTTTGGCAGGGAAATAAATATCGATATCAGTGAGGCAGAAAATGGCAAATTCGTTAATTTTACCACGAATCGTAAAGGAGTTTACCTAATCAAAGCCTGGAATAAAAACTCACCGCAATTAATAAGAATTTTAGTCAAATAGAGATTATGGAAGACATTACTGTAGAAGAACTAAAGGAAAGAATAGACAAGAATGAGGAATTTCCATTTGTCGATGTCAGGGAAGAATGGGAATATGAAGAGGATAACCTTGGCGCCCTAAACATTCCGTTGGGACAATTGGCCGCTTCTTTGGACGAATTGGAGCAGTACAAAGACCAGGAACTGGTAGTGCACTGCCGCTCAGGTGCCCGAAGTGGCAATGCCAAGAAATTCTTGGAAACCAAAGGATATACCAAAGTAAGAAACGTCTTGGGCGGTATCATGGCTTACAGGGAACTGGAAGAAGAATAAATAAAATAAACCTGAGGCTGTTCCCCCAAACGGAGACAGCCTCTTTTTTTAGGATACGATGGAGACAGCCGTGTTTTTCAAGGAACTTTTTGATTATGGTTTTACCCAAAACCAACGGATCATTCGACAGCTACAAGAACAACCGGACATTGCCTCTGAGCGCTGCCACCTCCTGATTTCTCATGTCATCAATGCCCATCACATCTGGAATGCCAAAATCACGCAGTCAACTCCCCTGATGAAGCCATGGGATTTGCATTCGCTGGAGAAGGTTAACTCCTTGGATAAGCAAAATCTGGAAAACAGCCTCACCATTCTTACCAACATGGATATAAACCAACAAGTATCCTATCAATTAAGGGGTAATCAAGTCTTCGATCATCCTGTTCGCGATTTACTTTTTCAGATCATCAACCATACCACCTACCACAGGGGCCAAATCGCCTTGGAATTCAGAAAATGTGGTTTGGAACCCATCATGTCCGAATATATTTTACATAAAATGATGGAGAGGTAGCAGCAGGCTACAGGTAACCGTTTCTTCATTGAACTATTGCCCCAACTTTAGCATCTGCCCTACACATTCCGCAATTTTCGGGTGGTATGCTTAAGGTCTTCCAGTTATATTTACCCCTATCAAAGCAGTACAGCATGAAAGAACAGGAAACCATCACCTACAAGCGTGTTGAAGAAGCCCTAAAATACTTGCAAAACAACTTCCAGCGACAGCCAACATTGGATGAAGTGGCAGATACAGCCCATCTAAGTCCTCACCATTTCCAGCGGCTATTCTCTGAATGGGCGGGTGTAAGCCCCAAAAAATTCCTGCAGTACATCAGTATTGGCCATGCCAAAAAGATTCTTAGCAGTCCATCATCAAACATACTGGAAGCAGCTATGGCTACAGGGCTATCAGGTACTGGACGACTTCATGACTTATTTGTCAATATCGAAGGAATGACTCCGGGTGAATTTAAGAACGGGGGTGAAAACTTGCAGATCAGCTATACTTTTTCCACCACTCCATTTGGGGCCATCTTAGTGGCGGCCACGCCAAAAGGGATTTGTCATATGTCATTTGTGGACGACAGGTCTCATGCCCTTAAGCATCTTAAGGCCCAGTTTCCCAAGGCCCAATTTTCAGCACAAAACTCCCCCCATCATCAAAAAGCCTTGCATATTTTTCAAAAAGACTGGCAACAGTTGGACGGGGTAAAGCTTCACCTGAAAGGGTCTGATTTCCAGCTCAAGGTATGGGAATGCCTGCTCAAAATCCCTCATGGAAACCTCAGCACTTACGGTCACATCGCCCAGTACATTCAAAAGCCCAATGCGGCACGAGCAGTAGGAACGGCCATTGGCAGCAATCCGGTTGCTTTTTTGATCCCTTGCCACCGCGTCATTCAGGCGTCTGGCGTGATTGGCGGATATATGTGGGGCCCACTCAGGAAGAAAGCCATCATCGGCTGGGAAGCAGCGGCAGCGGAGAGGGAATAGTGAAAAAGGATATTGAGATGGGAGTAGTGAGACATGAGTATGGAGTATTGTGTACAAAAGCCCTCCCTTTGTAAGTGGGCTTAGGTGGAGCTACTTTATTCCAGGTTGTGCTGGGTCTCTGCCCCAGCACTGGCAAGCACTGAGTCTCTGACTCTATTAAATAATATTGGGATGTGAGATGTGAGTGTTTTAGGTGCAAAAAACGGGAATTCCCCACAGGGTAAAATTTGAAAATCCGCTGTATAACTCTATCTTTATTGCCCATCTTTTAGAACAAAAAAACCTATAGAAACCTATTATCATGACAAAAACAATCAAAGCGGCCATCGTGGGCACCGGTTTTATTGGTCCGGCACACCTTGAGGCCTTACGAAGGATCCCCAACATTGAGGTAATTGCACTATGTGAAGTAAACCAAGAACTGGCCGAGGAAAAGGCCAAACTTTTAGGGATTCCCCAAGCCTTTACTTTTGAGGAAATGCTCAAGCAACCAGAAATCGAAGTGGTGCACATCTGTACGCCCAACTTCCTTCACTTCAGCCAATCAAAGGCGGCCCTTGAAGCAGGCAAACACGTCGTTTGTGAAAAACCCCTTGCCACCAAAATCGACGAGGCGGAGGAACTCGTTGCGCTGGCCAAAGAAAAAGGATTGGTCAACGCCGTGCACTTTAACCTGCGCTATTACCCAATGGTCCGTCAGATGAAAACCATGAGGGAAAACGGCGAACTTGGCGAAATCTATAACATCATGGGCTCCTACCTACAGGACTGGCTTTACCTCAATACTGACTATAACTGGCGGCTGGAGCCGGACAAATCCGGCGATTCCAGGGCGATTGCCGATATCGGTTCTCACCTGCTGGACCTTACCGAATACGTTACTGGGTTGAAGATCACAGAAGTAATGGCAGATTTCAGCACCGTCCACAAGACAAGGCTAAAACCGCTTAAACCCATCGAAACGTATTCCGGAAAAATGCTTAAGGAATCGGATTATGCCGAAGTGCCCATCGATACAGAAGACCATGCCACTGTCATGCTGCGTTTTGACAACGGCAACAAAGGTTCGGTAACAGTCAGCCAGGTAAATGCCGGTCGCAAAAACAGACTGAATATCGAAATAGCCGGTTCTAAGTCCAACTTTGAATGGTGTTCCGAGCGCCCGAACGAAATGTGGATAGGAAAGCGTGAAAGTCCCAATCAACAACTGATGAAAGATCCTGCCCTCTTCACACCAGAAGCCGCTGGTCTCATCAGCTTCCCAGGTGGCCATAATGAAGGCTTTCCAGATACTTCCAAGCAGATGTTTAAGGAAGTGTACGCGGCTGTAGCAAAAGGCAAGCAACCCGAGCAGCCTTCCTTCCCCACGTTTGAGGATGGGTATAGAGAGCTATTGATTTGTGAAAGAATCATAGAGAGTCACAAAAAACAAGCTTGGGTAAAACTCTAAGCGACATTCTTGAATTACTAAAAAAGTGCCTTTCTTGCCTTTGCTTGGAAGGCACTTTTATGATCATGACCGAACTCGAAATACTCTTTGAAGATGAGCACTACATTGCGGTAAACAAGCCTGCCGGTGTCATGGTGCACCGCTCGAGCATTGCAAAAGACGATAATCCTGTATATGCCATGCAGGTGCTACGTGACCAAATGGGACATCATGTTTATCCCTTACACCGCATTGACAGACCTACTTCCGGTGTATTGTGGTTTGCCAGAAACCGGGATGTGGTTCCGGTCTTTCAAGAACAATTCATTACTAAAGATATTCAGAAATATTACCTCACGGCTGTCAGGGGATATACCAAGGAGCATGAAGGGCTCATCGATTACCCACTACGCAAAAACCTTAAGAAAGAACTCCAAGATGCCCAAACGGCCTATCTACGCCTGGGACAAGTAGAAATTCCCATCCAAAGCTCCCCGCGCCATGACACCAGCAGATATTCACTGGTTCGAGCATCCCCATTGACAGGACGTATGCACCAAATTAGGAGGCATTTTGCCCATGAGCGCAACTATATAATCGGAGACAATACGCACGGAGACAACCGTCAAAACCGTTTTTTCAGAATGCATTTTCAAATGCACCACATGCTCCTCCATGCTTGGTTCACTGTTTTTGATCACCCGATCACGGGCGAAAAAATTACCGTAACCGCTCCTCTGCCCGACCATTTTTATAAAATCATCACGGAATTTGGCTGGAAAGAATTGGTTTAGCGATTTACAATGCACAAATCGAAGCAAAGTGGTATCAAGCGGAAAAGCTGGGGGCTGATAGAACGCTGATGACACAGATGATTAAGATTTGCGCTGATTTTTTCTTTATATGAAAAAGCCAAGTAGTATTAAAAGCCCGGAAAGCGCGACACAATGAATTCTGTAACCTGCGGAGTCATGCGCAGGAGGTTTGAGATCTCCTCATCCTTCAGAAGGATTACCAGCGGCACGAATGATTGCTATGCCTACACGAAAAATGTTTTCTTTCAATTTGCTAAATGCGTTTGCACCAAGTGAACGATCATCGTTTCCCATTGTGGTAAAAAAAAAACTATATTTAACCCAGAATATAACTTTAGACATTGCTTATGAAAAACAGTTTTATCTACGCCGCATTGGCAGGCTTTACGCTTCTGCCCTTTACATCCACGGCTCAAAAGACAGCTATTGACAAGTCCATCGAGAAAAAAGAAGCCGTATCCCATTTTAGGTACCTGGCGGCAGACGAGTTAAAAGGACGGGATGCCGCCCGCCCTGAGATCAATATCGCCGGAAGGTACATTGCGGAGCAGTTTCGGAAATATGGCGCCACCCCAATTGATCCGGAAGGCCGTTACTACCAAGCGGTACCAATGAGGCTATCTGCACCACCCAAAACCGGTCAACTGCAACTTGGAACCGAACAGCTGATCCAGGGAGAGAGCATGCTTGTGCTGGACGGGGAGTCACTGGAAGGCGACTACGAAATGGTGGTAGCCGGCTATGGCCTCGAAGAAGATTTGGAAGGAAAAGATGTAGCGGGTAAAATTTTGGTCGTTCGCGTCGGGGGGCCAGAAAAAATGGGGCCTTCGCAGCTTTTTGCAGCAGGCAGGGAAAAGCTGGCCTTGGCAAAGGAAAAAGATGCTGTTGCGCTGATAGAAATGTACAATCTGCAAAATCCACCTTGGCCCCTTCTTCTAGGCTATCTGAACAAACCTCAGCTAATGCTCGCAGATGGCGAGGAACCGAAAGATGCCGGAATCCCCTATATCTGGGCCAAAGACCTGGACGGGAACCTTATCAAATCCATTGACGAAGGCGAGATTGACCAAGTCGATGTAGCGATCAACGGAAAAGTCAATAATCCCATCACCAGTAATAATATCGTGGCGGTGATAGAAGGTACAGATGAAGAACTAAGAGATGAATACGTGATGCTCTCAGCCCATTATGACCACATTGGCATAGGCAAGCCAAACGCCCAAGGGGACTCCATTTATAATGGCGCCAGGGACAATGCTGTCGGAACAGTGGCCATCATTAATGCCGCCAAATACTTTGTGGAAAATCCTCCCAAACGATCCATCTTGCTCTGCGCATGGACGGCTGAGGAAAAAGGCCTGTTGGGATCAGCTTATTTTTCCGAACACCCAATGGTAACTCTGGATAAAATCGTTTATAATCTAAACATCGATAACGGAGGCTATAACGACACCAGTATCATCACTGTCATTGGACTGGGCAGAACAACGGCGGATTACCTTATTTATGAAGCAGTAGATGAGTTTGGCTTGTCAGCTGAAGGAGATCCATCTCCAGAGCAAGGACTATACGATCGCTCGGACAATGTCAATTTTGCCAAAAAAGGCATCCCGGCTCCTACTTTTAGCTTGGGTTTCACGGCTTTTGACGAAGAAATCATGAAATATTATCACCAAGCAGCGGACCAAGTGGATAATTTTGACCTGGATTATGCCATGAAGTACTGGAAAGCCTATCTCTTGACAGCGGAAAAAATAGCCAACACAAATGAAAAACCTGCTTGGGAAAAAGGCGATAAATATGAAGAAGCTGGAAAAGCCCTATATGGAACCAAGTAATTTGGGGTTCTATATGGATTGTAGTGGGTAAATTATCCCATTACTATTCTAGAAGGTAATCTTTAATAGTAAAATAGCCGGAAAATTTGATCCGCCTTGCAGCTATTGGGCATAAAGAAATTAAACACGTGCGTGGGCAAAGAGGCAGGCTTGTCTGACGAAGTGATGAGAAAAAAGGTGGCTGGCGGCTAAACGAGAGGAGTTAGCCTGCATGAGGGCGGGGGTTAATTTTAGCCCAAAAGCTGCACAGCGGCGGGGTTTTTTGGTTACTTTTTTTACCTGTAGAAAAAAAGTAACAACAGTAAATGATGATAACCAAGCTGAATGGGATCAAGAAGGGTAAATCAGTTATCCACAGTAAATCATATAGAACCTAATTTGGTTTAGTTCCCATCGGAAAAGAATCTTTATTTCATGTGTTTCGCTTAAAAAAAGCACCTAAATAATCAGCTTTCAAGGTGGAAATGATAAAAGTCGGGATTACTCCCGGCTTTTATCATTTAGAGAAATTGGGTGCAATCAACTTTTTCCAGATATAGAGAATGATCAATGCTCCTATAATTGCCCATATCAAGCCCCATCCGAGTCCACTTCCACCGGCACTTTCGAAGCCCAATGCCCGACCTATAAAGCCTCCCACAAAAGCTCCTCCTATGCCAATAAGGATCGTCACGATAAAACCTCCCGGATCCTTTCCAGGCATTATCCATTTTGCTAATGCACCGGCTATCAAGCCAAAAATAATCCACCAAATAAATGTCATAAGGCAATAGGGTTTAGATTGTTAATCTTTAACACAAAATAGGAAAAACACACAAAACAACCTATTGATTACGTATATTTTAAAGTACAATCCATTGTTACGGATGGATTTAAATTAAAAAAGCACCGTGACCGGTGCTTTTTTCAAATACTTATAAAAATAATTCCTCTATTAATTCTCGATACTGATGATTCCAGAACTGACAGCCCCTTGAACGGTTTGTGAGGCGTTATTATTAATTATCAAACTATTACCACTACGCTGATCTCCGACACGGACACTTCCACTACTAGCCTGCAGTTCGAAATTATAATCCTCCAAATTATCAGAGGTCTTGATGCGAATGGCTCCAGAGCTGAACTTGATTTCAGTGTTTTCGCCCAAACCAGCCTCCTCTGCTTCGATCATTCCCGAAGACCCCACCAATCTGCCCAGCTCACCTACATTGCGCAATGCTATTTTGCCGGACGTAATCTTCGCATCCACTTTACCGGAGGCATCTGTGATCTGGATCTTTCCGCTACTACCAACAGCATCCACATTCCCTTCTATGCCGTTTATTTCCATCGATCCAGAAGAGACTTTTCCAGTCACATTCCCCTTGAGACCTTTGCCCTCCAGCTTCCCAGAACTCACCGTAAGACGCATGTCATCCACATCCAGATCAGAAGCCGTCACCCTTCCAGATCCTGCTGAAATGTCAATTACATCAGATGACACATGGGAAACATTGACGATACCGGATCCACCTTTTACCTCAAGATCCATTTCCTTGGGGCCAATGATGCTGATAAAGCCTTCATTTTTATGATTTCCCCAGCCACCGAAGACTTCACCTTGCTCCCACTCTACAATCAACCGATCTCCGTCCATCTCATATCTTATTTCCACACCATCTGGGTTATTTGATTCGAGATAGGCATTGAGTGACACCTCAGTAAGCCCTTCTCTACCTTCATACGTCACTTCGAGGGGCCCTCCATAAATCTCAACTGATCGAACCCCATCAAACACCTCTTCTATATCAGAGATGACTGACATATTCCCAGAATAAGAACAGCTGGTAAGTAAAACAGCCCCAAGGATCAAGGCTCCCCATTGGTTAATCGAATTAAGCTTCATCAGTTTTGGTTTTGTTATCATTATTGTTGGTAAAATTTTCAGCGCTGTAGGACATCATAGAAAGTGTCTCATGTGCCACTTTAATATTGTATTCGTAAGCCAGGCTTTTATAGTTGACCAAATCCACGATGGTACCTATCCAACAAAGTCCCAGCGTAAAGAAATACAGGATACCAAGCCCAATCTGTCCCAAAACAAATCGGTGCAGACCGGCAAAGCCAAAGAATCCCAACAATGCCAAGATCAGCACCATTTGGTTGTCTTTCCTTCGGGCACGGTAAACTTGTGCAAAAAGCCCTGCTTGCTCATCATCCATGTTTTTAAGAATCCCTTGGATATATCCCAATTCCATCCCCTCCAATTCTGGAAGGTGTTTTAATACATTAGCCATAATTAAGTCTAGTTTTTAGTTGTTTTATAATATCAAATATTCGGTAAGGAATAATTACCCAAGCAAAAGCCCCCAACGGATGCATCTGAAAAGAAGCCTTGAATTCACCTATTGCAAATAACTTCATACTTCTTCCGAGTCCACAGCCCGGACACCAATCGATCCCTGCCAAGCTCAGCGGACAGAGGGTGAAATGATGCGCCGAATGCGGATCGATAAACATAATCCCTACTAAGGCTGAAATCCAGCATAGGAGTTCAAATGGTAATTTTGCTTGTATTTTCCTTATTGAATCCATTTGCCTATCAAAACACGAAAAGGATGCCATTAGCGAAATATGCACGTAGAAGCCGCTATGGCTTTTATGCTTATTCAAAACTGCACAAAAACGGACAGAAATAGATCGAATATGAACACTTTATTTTCACCCCAAAACCTCCACCTGTCCTAGAGAATAATCACTAGTATTTCGTACAAACCATTTTCCTTTTGTAATTTAGCAATAGATCCGTCAAAAGCTGTTGAAATGAAAACAATAAAATATACCACTTGCCTCACTATTTTTTTACTTATCAGTTTTTTTGCCAAGGCACAATCATCAAGTGATTTGATCGTATTGGAAACAAAAAAGCTATTTGGCAATTATAGCATCATACCCGGAAGCGCCCAAAAACTTACCGACCGTGAAGGCTATGATAATCAACCCTCCTTTATCAACAACGACCAAGTAGCATTTTCTTCGATCGATGAGGATGGCAATAGTGACATTATTGTTTACAGCTTCGATACAGAAGAGTTTATGAATATGACGCGAACAGCAACCAAAAGCGAGTTTTCGCCGCGTTTGACAGATTGTGGGAAATACATTTCGGCAGTCACCGTCGAAGAGGATAGTGCCCAGCGTCTGTGGCTTTATCCCATCAACTTCGGTGAGCCGGAATTGCTCTATGACGACATTGAGCCGGTCGCGTATTATGCTTGGTACAATAATATCGCCGCCATGTCTCTTCTGGGTGATCCCAACAAGCTCGTGTATCCCTACAGCCGCGAAAATGTGGCCGAGTTGGCTGAAAATATTGGAAATTGTATCCAAAAAAGGCCTAAAACCAGCGAAATCACCTATATCGACAAAGGCACCAGTGTGGTGCTTAACGGAAAGGAAACGTTTGAACTAAAG
This sequence comes from Echinicola rosea, assembly GCF_005281475.1. Classification (NCBI taxonomy): domain Bacteria; kingdom Pseudomonadati; phylum Bacteroidota; class Cytophagia; order Cytophagales; family Cyclobacteriaceae; genus Echinicola; species Echinicola rosea. The sequence continues at coordinate 4,406,669 of NZ_CP040106.1, forward strand.
TCCTATGACTTGGAAGAAAAAATTTCCGGCAACCACGGTGTGGCTTTAGGACAAAGCGATGATTTTGCTTGGGTCGATAAAAACACCCTGATCATGGCCAAAGGACAAGAATTGTACATCAAAAAAATCAACAAAAGCATGGAATGGGAAAAAATCGCTGTGGTTTCCATGCCTGATTATGGCGCCATCAGCCGTCTAGCTGCCAGCCCTCGAGGGGACAAACTGGTCTTGGTAATGGAACGTAAATAGAAAACGGCGCTATTATTTGTTGGAAACTGGCTTCTAAAAACGCATACTTTATGGAAATTACGGAATAGATCACGCTTGCCCACACGCATCATATGAGACAAGCGAGATGATATTCTTTTCTTCTATAGCGATTATTATACTCCAAATTCAATGCCGTTTAGTTAGTGCGTATCTGGAAAATATGGGTTCTATATTTTTTCCTTGGGCAGTTATTTTTCTAGCTAAATCCCTAGGTGGTTTTCATCCCTTTACCTTTGTTACTTTTTTGCTTCAGGTCAAAGTCGAGTAGGCCTGGGCACTATGCCCAAGCCTCTCTCAGAACCGTACGTGACAGTCTCCCGTCATACGGCTCTTGACAATCAAATCTGATGTTCCAGATTTTGTTTCAAACAACTCCATCTTCCCTAATTTTAGGTTGTGTAACCATTTAAAACCGATTGCCTCAGTCCCTTCGCTCTTTCTCCGTTTCCAGAGCTTTCAACACTACTACGGACTGATCCGCCCCATCCCTATCAAAGGGGATGGTTCTCCTGTTCCATCCAACCGCCTGTTTCGAACTCCTGCCGCCTTAATGCCGCCTGCCAATAGGCCAACTCTCAGTCTGCGCTGCCTATTTTGTCCCGGAAGTTACTCTAGCCCCCGGTTTTGACAGGAAGTATTTTTCACGACACTTCATCGAACGGTTCACTTTCGTTCAGCTTTTCGAAACGCATTCCTTCTGATCGCTCAGTACCACAGCCTTGAAAGCGCAGCACCATCAGGGGAATTTGACTGGTCTGCCTGATCCAGTCCCAGCCGTCGTGCCAAGGGTTGTAACGCCCTATTCGACATCAGTTGGATAGCATGTCCGGTTTCCCGAACTTCAGGACACACAAAGTAACCAAAAAAACCCGCCGTTACGCCACGGCGCACAGGTGTGCAGCTATTGGCCTAAAATTAAAACCTCCCCTCATGCAGGCAAACTCCTCCTGCCTAAAGCCAAGCAGGCCTATCTAAAGCCAGGTAAACCTTTTCTAGCAGCCAACATTCTTTTTGGGCAGCATTTCGTCAAACAAGCCTGCCTTTTTGCCCACCCGCTATTTAATTTCTTAACGCCCAATACTTGCAAGGCGGATCCGATTAATAACCTGAGCTCGACTTAATTTTAGTATAAAAAGCGTCATTGCGAACCCTTTTAAGGAGGATGAGGGTTGGAAAAGGGTGTGGCAATCCCGAAATACTGAGACTGCCACGGCTTCCACCCCTCAAATCTCCCTCTAAGCCTCGCAGTGACGATTTTATAATCGAACTGAGGTTAATAAGTTTATTATGGATAAATTATCATCATTATTCCATGTAGTGGTATATTTTCTTAAGTAACCAAGTTGAGCCGGAACTATAAGCCCCCCTGAGCCAAAAAAGGTATCGCTTCCTTATTACGGCCCTTGGTATGCCTGTTTTCCAGCCGATGGTGGAGGCCGTTAAGAAAGTGAGTTGGCTCGCGTCGTGGAACAGCGAGACCCACTCACTTTTAGGTATATGAAAAGAAGGAAAGCCCCTTAACTAAACGGCATTGAATCCAAATTCATCAGTATTATGTACCGCTTTTCAATCTCTTTTTAATCTGCCCTCTAATTCTGCTACGGCCATTTTCGGATCGAGGTAATTGTCCAATTGTTTCAGCTTATTGATCGCTTGGTTGACCTCAAAAACATAGTCCCTACTCTGCGGATTGTAAGGCAAACTATTGATCGTCTGTATAATGGAATCCATTTTTTGAGAAGACTCCAAAAGCTTGGAATCGAAATAGGCTTCGTTAAATTTGGCAGTTATATACTCGATAGCCAAGTTATTTGGCTGTAGCAAGTCCCGCTCATAGAACCGATAATCCCGCAAATCACTGATTTGTAATTCATACGCCGGGAAATATTTCACTTCGGGAAATTCGTTGACGATCTGATGGATGGCTACCCTCAGCACCGATTTGCTGACACAATTAAGCGTGATCGTGTCTTTGGTATGCATCACAGGACTGAGCACAAAAATGATATTTTTGATATGGTTAAGCTGGGGATAAATATGCCTAAAAGCTTCTAAAATTTTATCAGGTGTGAGAAGTTCTTTTTCAAACATCTCCTGTGGTGCCTTGTGACAATTGGCCACAACCTGTTTCGATTTAAGATGTCGGAACACATACGCCGTTCCCAAGTTGATCATCAAAAACTCCTGTTTCTTAAAATTCTCTTGCATTGCCCCCACCTGCTCTTTAATATTCCTCATCAGCTCTTCATCTGAAGATTGCCTTCTGAGAAAATTATACTGAAAGTGGTTCCAGTTACCTTCATATTCCGTCAGCAAGGATGTGTTCAATTCTGCATGCTTTCCCAGCAATTCGATGTGGTGAAAGAGACTGATAGGATTGTAAATCCGCCCAAAGGGATTGCTGGTAACGTCCAATCCATATTGCCTGAGGTTTTGGGCCATCATGGACGAAAAACCAGATCCTAATGACATGATTTTTGCTTCCTTATTGATTTTGGTTGGATTTTCTTCTATGATAAGTTCACTTCTAAAGGTGCTCATGGTAGGTTATTTACGTAAGAAAATAAGTCAAAAACCGGTGAAATTCCTTCTGTTAAAAGATCTTCATTGAAGTTATAAAAAAGATCAAATAATTGGTCGGACACTACTGGTAAAAAAAATTATTTATTATGAATCTAAATTTATTTCCTCACTTTCATACCACTGTTTTTAGTAGCTTCCGATCAAAAAACCCTATTTCCTGACATGACTATAGACCCTCGACTTCCAATCGACCGTGATAAAGATACCCGTTATCTACGATCCATTAATTTAATTTCTCTTAAGAAACCCTATCTTTGCAGCTTTAAAAAGATAAAAAACATTCAAAGATACAATGAACAATTTTATTGAAGAGCTGCGTTGGCGGGGAATGGTCCAGGACATGACTCCGGAATTGGAAGATCACCTTAACAAAGGCATTACCTCAGCCTATTTGGGTTTTGATCCCACCGCAGATTCTTTGCATATAGGACATTTGGTGGGTGTGATGACCCTGCTTCACTTCCAGCGTTCCGGCCATAAGCCTATCGCACTGGTGGGAGGAGCCACCGGGATGATCGGAGATCCTTCCTTCAAATCCGCAGAGCGAAATCTCTTGGATAAAGAAACATTGGATAAAAACATCTCCGGTATCCAAAAACAGTTGGGCAAATTCCTCAACTTTGAAGATGAGCAAGCCAACAAGGCTGAATTGGTGAACAATTACGATTGGATGGCAGAATTTTCCTTTTTGGAATTCATCCGAGATGTAGGCAAACACATCACCGTAAACTACATGATGGCCAAAGACAGTGTAAAGCGGAGGCTTGAGGAAGGTAATGGGCTGTCGTTTACGGAGTTCACTTATCAGCTTATCCAGGGATACGACTTTTACCATTTATGGAAAAATAAAAACTGCACCATGCAGCTGGGAGGGTCAGATCAGTGGGGAAATATCGTCACCGGAACAGAACTCATCAGAAGAAAAGAAGGCGGAAGTGCCTTTGCCCTCACTGTTCCTTTGATCACTAAGGCAGATGGTTCCAAATTCGGTAAGACTGAAGGCGGCAGTGTTTGGCTTGATCCGGAAAAAACTTCTCCGTATGCCTTTTACCAATTTTGGTTGAATGTTTCGGATGAGGATGCTTCCAAGTACATACGCATTTTCACCACTTTGGACAAAGCTACTATTGAAGGGCTGGAAAAAGATCATGTAGATGCACCCCACCTGAGAATTCTTCAAAAGGAAATTGCCAAGGAAATCACCATCATGGTCCACTCCAAGGAAGATTATGAAATGGCTGTCAAGGCTTCTTCCATTCTTTTTGGAAAATCATCCACCGAAGATCTCGCAGCCTTGGATGAACGGACATTTCTTCAGGTATTTGAAGGAGTGCCCCAAGTGGAACTGACCAAAAAGGAGTTTGAAGAAATTGGCGGTGTCCTCGACCTGCTAGGAGAAAAAGGCCAGGGTGTCATCTTTAATTCCAAAGGTGAAGCCCGTAAAATGATCCAAGGAGGTGGTGTAAGCATCAATAAAACCAAACTATCTGATCCACAAGGCACTACAGAAGGACTGGAGCTGCTCCAAGGAAAATACCTTCTCGTTCAGAAAGGAAAAAAGAATTACTTTATCATTAAGATAATTCACTAATTTACGATAAAGACTGTCCCAAAAGGCTTTGCAGATCGTGCCCCACTTTCGGGTTGGATATCATTTGGGACAGTCTTTTTTACTTGAATTTAAGGGATCCAGCCAAAAAGTCGTGCGCTGGCATCTTTCCATTCAACCAAAGATAGATGCTGCTAAATAAACATTTAAACAAAAGTCAAGTCACTATGAATTCCTGGATGCTCGATATTTTTTGGTAATTTTTGATAGAACCATTCCGATTTTAAATAAAGTTCAATACCTTTAAACCCTGTTTAACGCAAATACTTTTTAATACAATGGGAGTTTACGAAAGACAAAAAAAGGAAAAAGAGATTCTGGAGGGTGCCATCAGTCTATTTGCCTCCAAAGGCTACCACAGCACCAAAATGGATGAAGTAGCCAAACAAGCCAAAATGAGTAAGGGGCTGATTTATTTTTATTATAAAAACAAGGAAGACCTTTACATGGCGGTGACCAAAAAAGCTTATGAGCAATTAAAGGAAATCTTCAGAGATACTCAAAAGACCAAGGGTAAATCTGGGATCGACCTGATCACCCTATTAATTGATCAGTTTATCCAATTGACCACCGAAAACAAAATGTACCAAGAAGCCATTTTGAACTTTATGGGACTAATGGCACAGTACAACGATCCAGAGAAAAGGAAGTTAATGGATCCCCAAATTCTCGACAGCCCAAATTTCAATGAACTGCTGGAAATCCATCATGATCCTGCAAAAATCGGAATTCAACTGATTTCCCACGGGGTACGAGATGGCTCAATGCGGCCTGACTTGCAGCCAGAAATTACCTTTTATACGATCTGGACGATGATGATAGGCTATGAACGCCTGATGGGGCCAATAGAGTATGAGAAAAAAGAGGTAAAGATCAGTCAGGAAAACTGGAAAAACGGTTTTATCAAACTGATCCATGAAATGCTAAAAGGCACCGTACAGGCACAACGTCCCACAGCGGTGCAAGGCAGTTTGTTCTAGTTCATAAAGCATATTTCTATAATCTGACATATATCATCAATAAAAGGCCCTCTTTGCTAAAGTGGGCTTTTTCATTTTAATCTCCTACATGATTTTCGTTTATAAAGGCAGCCTCCACAACCGTGACATCTATATCAACGAAGATACTATGGATTGCTTCTGGGGGCGATAAATTACTCTATATCTCAGGACAATGCTCCCTAACCGAGGCTTCGAGCCAAAAAGCAATTATAAAATCCTCTCCGTACAGGCTATCACATGCTCTTGGAGGCTCAGGGACGTTGGTCATTTTTATTTATCCATCGTTTTACAATTAAGAAAACTGGCAGTCCATAACTTTTACGCTTGATCCCGAATCAGCTTACCAGTACGACCATAGAAACGCAACATACCAATAAAACGTACTTCCAATTTTTTCCCGTGATCTACTATTTTCAGAAAAATTAACACCAAATCACACAAACTATTTCCCCAAATTTTCTATCTTAAACAAATCATTTTTCTTGATCAAAACCCATAAGCAAATGGACCTATCATCGTTGTTTTCCCTAAACAATAAAGTAGCGCTCATTACTGGCGCAAGTAAGGGAATTGGCTTAAGTATAGCTGAATTTTTTGCCGCTGCTGGAGCAAAAGTAGTCATCTGCAGCAGACACCAAGAGAAATTGGATGAAATTGCTAAAAAGTTGTATGATAAAGGCTATGATATCATGGGAATAGCCTGCAATGTCGGCCACCCTGATGAATTGGCAAATTTGGTGGAGCAAACCATCAGCGCATATGGGCAAATAGATATCTTGGTAAACAATGCCGGAACCAACCCCTATTTCGGCCCTGTGCAGGAAACTTCCTTGGAGCTTTTTGATAAAATCATGGATGTAAACGTAAAAGCACCCTTTGAGCTATCCAAATTATGCCTTCCCCATCTAAGGAAATCTTCGCAGGCATCTATTATCAACATCAGCTCCATCGGTGCACTTTCTCCAGAACCTCAACTGGGCATTTACAGTGTTAGCAAATCTGCTCTCCACTCCCTGACAAAGGTGTGCGCCAAGGAATGGGGGCAACAAAAGATTCGTGTCAATGCTATCTGTCCCGGAATCATCAAAACGGATTTTAGCAAAGCACTTTGGGACAACGACCAAATTATGGAAATCATCATGAAAAGACTTGCCATCAAGCGTTTGGGAAAAACGGAAGAAATAGCGGCCTTGGCACTTTTCCTGGCTTCTCCTGCTGCTAGTTACATCTCAGGAAGTATCTTTACGGTGGATGGAGGATTTACCAGTTAGTCCGCTTCATCCGAATTACCAATTTCCTTTAGTTCGATTTTCACGGCATTCTTCACTGGGCGGATGCCCTTTCCTGTATTTTCGGCGATATAATAGGTAATCTGTGCTCCATAAAGAAAAATAATCACCGAATAATATACCCAAACCAAAAAGATCACCAACGAACCGGCAGCACCATAGGCACTTCCTATATCACTATTGCCCAAGTAAAACCCGATCAGGTATTTACCCAAGGCAAAAAGCACCATCGTAGATACAGCACCTAACCACACTGACCGCCACTTCACCTGGGCGTCGGGCAATATCTTATACATGAGTCCAAATATCAAGACCATCATGGCCTGTGTAATGACAAAATTGGTAATAGCAGCCAAATAGCTGGAGAGTCCATCAAATAACGTGGATAGCTCATTGAAAAAGATCACAATGGCTGTATCAATCACCAATGAAATCAATAGCACAAACCCGATGGAAGCTACCATCGAAAAGCTTAGCAGACGGTTGACGATAAACTTAATCAATCCTTTTTCTGGCTTCGGCTTAATGTGCCAAATGTGATTGATGCTATTTTGTAAACTCACGAAAACCGTAGTGGCACTGAACAGCAACACCGCTATGGCAATGATCCTGGCCCAAAAACCATCCACATCCAAAGCAGCATTATAGATGATTTCATCCAGCATCGTGGCCATTTCCATGCCGCTGAGATCGGATATTTGTGTCAGCAGCTCATCCCTGACTTCGCCTTTATTATAAAAAGTAGCGCCAATATTTAGCACTATAACCAATAAAGCCGGCATACTAAAGATCGTATAAAAGGCTATACTTGCTGCAAATGTCATGGAATCACTCTGCCCAAATGCCTTAACACTATCAATTAATATCGTAAAAATGGTAAATTTTCTAAGCTTCTTTATCATAAGGTCTTGGTTTATAAAAATATATCAAAATGTATGCCTTCAAGAGCACATACACAACCTTATTCCATAATAAAAAATAATTCACCGGATAAAGTGATCTTATCCTACTTCAGGTCAGAGAAACTTCTACCACAACGATAAAGCTCACAAAATCCCTTGCTCAGGGTACTTGCCTGTCACCGTCCGACCAAAAGATTTGATATCTTCCATTTGTCCTTCCAGGTCACCATTGGGATAAATGACAGGACCTATTCCAGCATGTTTCTTTTTATAGTCTAAAAATCCAATGACAATCGGTACGCCTGCCCCTTCCGCTACATGATAGAAGCCCGTTTTCCAACGCTTCGCATAACTCCTGGTTCCTTCTGGAGTCACCATCATGACGAGCTCATCACTGTTTTTGATCAGGTCCACCATGGCTTCCGTATAGGTTTGCTTGCGCTTTCCGGCTATCTTTTTCCTATCGATGGACATCCCTCCAAGACCACGGATAAACCACCCCAAAGGCCCCACCATCACTTCCTTTTTGATCGTAAACCTTACGGGCACATCCAGAATATAAAAGGCCGCACGGGAATACAGCAAATCCCAATTACTGGTATGCGGAATCGCCACCATGACGGCTTTCTTTAAACCCTTGGGAAAATTTCCCTTCACTTTCCATCCGGTCAGCCAAAAGACAAACCGAGCCAATAACTTCATCATCAAGTTTCCTTTTATTGATTTACTTCCCCCAACTTTATCAATCCTTCATTATAGGTAATAAAACGCTGGGCAGATTCATATCCCGCTGCAAAGATATCTGCTGCTTTTTTGATATCAAAAACTCCATAACGGGCTAGTCCCTGTGGTTCGATAAAAAAGTCACACTTATTTTTACGTGTATAGACATTATAGTTCATGGACATGATCACAGTTCGCTCGATCAACCGCTTCATATTTGGGACATTGTCTTCTTCGTGAAGGTGGTTACAGTTTACCCCAATGATATCCTCACAGCGACCTTCGAGGGGCTCTACAGGCAGATTGTTCAATGCTCCACCGTCAATATAGAACTTCCCGTCGATCTGCACAGGGTCAAATATCCCCGGAATACAGCAAGAAGCCATCAGCGGCTTGATCAATTCCCCTTGGGAAAAATACACGACTTTTCCCCTACTGATTTCGGTTGCCGTGATGTTTAAGGGAATCTGGAGACTTTCAAACGTATTTTCAGGCAAATGCACTTCAAAAAGCTGCTCTAGGGAATCCATTTTAAGAATTCCCGTCCAGCTGATGGCCGGTCTCATAAATTTGAAATAATTGGTATTGATGATAATATCAAGAATCTCATCTGGTTTTAATCCTTGGCAATAGAGTGCACCCACAATTGCTCCCGCACTGGTCCCCGACACGCGATTGGGCTTGATGCCTATTTCTTCCAATGCCTTCAAAATACCAAGGTGGGCAATTCCCCTTACACCACCTCCAGAAAGTGCTATGCCGATATTCCGATTAGAGTTCACTCAATGAAAATGTTTTGTCTAGCCTTACGCCCTTTTCGGTCATTTTCACTGTACAGCATTCGTGGACAGGGTCATGCTCCAGAAAAAGGATATATTTATTTGTTGCGGCTTCCTCCAGAAACAACCGCTTTTCTTCCAACGTCAGTAATGGTCTCGTATCATATCCCATAACATATGGCAGTGGGATATGGCCAACCGAAGGAAGCAAATCCGCTGCAAAGATAATGGTTTTTCCCTTGTATTGGATTCTTGGGATCATCTGTTTGTCGGTATGGCCATCTGCGGTAAAAAAGCTAAATCCTGAAAATAATTCTCCCTGCTCCAAATCAAGGAAATTCAATTGACCACTTTCTTGCATAGGGAGAAGGTTCTCCGTCAGGAAAGAAGCTTTTTCCCGGGCATTGGGCTGCGTGGCCCAGGTCCAGTGGTCCTCATTGCTCCAGTACTGGGCATTCTTAAAGGTCATTTCTAGCTGATCGGTTCCTGCTTTGTACCGTACCCCTCCACCACAATGATCAAAATGTAAGTGAGTCAAAAAATTATCCGTCACATCATCCAGCTGAAACCCTACCTTCTTCAACGATCCTTCAAGGCTGTCATTTCCATGTAAATAATAATGGGAAAAGAATTTCTCACTTTGCTTGTCTCCAATACCATTATCGATCAGAACCAATCGGTCTCCTTCCTCCACGAGCAAGCACCTCATCGCCCAAGTACACATATTGTTTTCATCAGCAGGATTGGTTCGTTGCCACAGTGTCTTGGGAACCACTCCGAACATGGCTCCACCATCCAATTTAAAAAAGCCGGTATTGATCACATGAAGTTTCATTGCCCTGTTGTTCTTTGGTTTGTATCAGAATGAGTATTCATCAAGATTATAAAATCCCTATAGACAAAAAAACCTCTGCATCGACAGAGGTTTTTTTGTCTATTGATTAAGAATTATTCCTTTACCACGCCCATGGCCGAGAACTTATTGATACGTTCTTCTATTCTCTTTTCAGGCTTGATTTTGTCGAGTTCTTTTAACGCTTTGGTAATGGCGGCCTTAAGGTTTACTGCCATGGCTTTCATATCCTTATGCGCACCACCAAGGGGTTCAGGTATGATCGCATCCACCAGCTTATTGCCAAGCATATCCGAAGCGGTAAGCTTCAGCGCTTCTGCGGCCTGCTCCTTATAGTCCCAACTTCTCCAAAGGATGGTAGAACAGTTTTCTGGAGAAATCACCGAATACCAAGAGTTTTCCAGCATCATCACCTTATCACCAATGGCAATGCCCAACGCACCACCGGATGCTCCTTCACCGATAATTATACAAATCACGGGAACCTTCAGCATGAACATATCCCGAATATTGCGGGCAATGGCTTCTCCTTGCCCCCTTTCCTCTGCCTCCAGGCCCGGAAATGCTCCTGGAGTATCGATCAAGGTCACGATAGGCTTGCCAAATTTCTCCGCCATTTTCATTAACCGAAGGGCCTTTCTGTATCCTTCCGGATTAGCCATACCGAAATTACGCTCTTGGCGCTGTTTGGTATTCCTTCCTTTTTGTTGGCCTATAAACATCACTGATCTGCCATCGACATCTCCAAGACCACCAATCATCGCCTTGTCGTCTTTTACAGTGCGATCACCATGAAGCTCAATGAAATCATTGGTAATTTCATAAATGTAATCTAATGAATAAGGCCGATCTGCGTGCCTGGACAACTGTACGCGTTGCCATCTGGTTAAATTTTGGAATGTTTCTTTTTTCAAAGTTTGTATTTTTTCCTCCAATGACTCAATATCGGCTGACAAATCGATTTGCTTGCCTTTAGCCAATTCCTTCATTTCTTGAAGTTTAAGCTCTAAATCAGCAATCGGCTTTTCAAATTCTAAGACCATATTTACATTTTTTTAACAGGACAAAGATAAAAAGATTATCCCGAAGTAAAATCATTGGACTATCTGTCTTTACAAATATACCCGTTGCTGATTCTGAGATTTCGCGAAATATAAGGATAATTGTTTTAAAATCAACAACTTGAATTCATTCACTTTAGACACAAAAAATAAGACATATTCAATATTTTTCTTTTAATGGTTTTATCATTTCAGCAAACCATTGTTATTTTACTTTGTTCTGGTAAATACTCTTAATAAACTTGTCGGTTTCACCAATTCCCGTCTGCTTCAGGATCCTTAATGCTTCCGGTTGGGTCATACTGGTAGGCTTTACTTGCGAGGCTTTGTAGATGATCAAGTTCCCTGACCACGGATCTGGTGACCCCGGGACAAATACCAATTTATCCCCCTCAGGAAGCTCATCCACCAAAAATCCCAAAACCAAGCCATCCATCGGCACCAATACCACAGGAAGGTCTTTGTTTTCACGGATCCCTGCTGCAGACTGAAAGGTACTTTTCATCAAGCGGTATGCGGGAAACATGGTAAGAATATTGTTTTCAATCCAAGTAACAAACGACACTCCCACCGAAGATGAGGCAACAAGTCCTAATATAAAACAAAGGAATATCACCAAAATGATGGCCATCACATAACTGAAATCAAGAATCTTTTCCTGATCTTCGTGCAGTGACTGGGAAATCTTGAATGCCAAAGGATGAATAATATTGACCACTTTTCCTAAAAGCACATAGCTTAATATCAGCGGAATCAAAAAAAACACCCCGCCTTTTAGCGTTTTATTGATAAAATTCATCATTACCTTCATTATAAAATGGGAAAATGCGTAGTGACAGAAAAGTTTCACCTAAAATAGTCATGTTTTGAATACCATCAAAATGGATGAAAAAGGAATAAAGCACTATTGGTGTGTATCAGGTTCTAGCCTGAATTAAGGATCAAACAATATTTCTAGGGGCGCAATAAGTTGCTGTCTTACCGGGCCAGTAATACGCCACCAAGGCTCTAAGTTACTAAGCAATCATAAATTCCTTCAATTCCAGCTTACAGCATTTACTTGGTGTATTGGAGACTAAGTGGCATTTTTAATTGTCCTTGATTTTGCAAATTAAGAAAACTGGCAGTCCCCAACTTTTCCGTTTGACCCGGTTTTTGCGCTAATAGGAAGGGAACACGGCTAAAATAACTAGGTTATAAAACCCTATAAATGCAAAAAGCCCCACTTTCGTGAGGCTTTTGCGGAATGGACGGGACTCGAACCCGCGACCTCCTGCGTGACAGGCAGGCATTCTAACCAACTGAACTACCACTCCTTTAATTTTTCTAAGTGAACTCGATTCAGCAATCATCCCGACACGTCAGGACTTTCTAATCAACTGAACTATCACCGTTAATATCCAATAAGAATGAAATATATAAGCGGAATGGACGGGACTCGAACCCGCGACCTCCTGCGTGACAGGCAGGCATTCTAACCAACTGAACTACCACTCCTTTATTTTTCAACCAAAACCTATATTTTCTGCGAAAATTAAAGGTTTTAGAATGTTTGAATTTCAATTCTTATTCCAACTCCTCGTTTGAAGTGATGCAAAGGTAGTAGTTCTTGTTTTTATTGCAAAACCTACATCAAAAAAAATACCTTCTTATCATTTAGTCCCCTCTTTTTCAGCTCAATAATTTTCGAGATTATGCCGCTCCCTTGCTGCTATCTCAAATAATGACCATGGTTTTGCCGGGAAGTTTACACTTGTCCCCCGCATTATCTCACGGAAATTTCCTCAACCTTTTTTAACCTTTTATATTTGTAGTCCATTTATCCAAATAAATATCTGCTCAATGAATCAAGTTTCTTTTCAAGGTATTATCGAGGCAAGCGAGGCACTCAAAGGAGTACTGAATACCACTCCACTGCAGTTCAACGAACAGCTAAGTGAGGAGTACGGCTGTCAGGTGTACCTGAAAAGAGAGGACCTGCAGGCGGTAAGATCCTATAAAATCAGGGGCGCTTACCACAAGATAAGTTCCCTTTCTGAAGAAGAAAAAAAACGCGGAGTGGTCTGTGCCAGCGCAGGAAACCATGCCCAAGGGGTAGCCTTTGCCTGCAAAAAACTGAGCATCAAAGGCACCATCTTCATCCCATCCACCACTCCTGCCCAAAAAATCAACAGGATGAAATTATTCGGAAAGGACATGGTAGAGATTGTCCTTTCTGGAGATACGTATGATGATGCTTACCAAACGGCAGCTGCTTATTGTGAAGAAAAAGGAGCGGTATTCGTGCATCCTTTTGACGATACCAAGGTCATCGAGGGACAAGGGACCATTGCCAAGGAAATGCTGGATGATGCCGATTTCCCGATTGATTATCTTTTCCTTCCCATTGGTGGCGGTGGTATGGCCGCCGGGGTAAGTACCTATTTCAAGGAAACCAGTCCTGAGACCAAATTGATCGGTACAGAACCCAAAGGGGCACCTTCCATGTTGACTTCTATCCAAAACCTGAAAAACACCGTTCTGGATGAAATCGATGGATTTGTCGATGGGGCTGCGGTAAAAAAGGTGGGCAATATTCCCTTCGAAGTTTGCCGTAAAAATTTGGACGAAATGCTACTGGTACCAGAAGGCAGAATATGCACCACCATCTTAAACCTGTACAACAACGAAGGCATCGTGGTAGAACCAGCCGGAGCCATGACCTTGGCAGCCCTTTCCCTGTACGACAAGGATGCGCTCAGGGGCAAAAATGTGGTTTGCGTGGTCAGTGGCGGCAATAATGACATCATGCGAACGGCAGAAATCAAGGAAAGATCTTTGCTCTACGAGGGGCTTAAGCACTACTTTATGATCCAATTCCCCCAGCGCCCTGGAGCACTCAAAGATTTCGTTTCCAAAATCCTTGGCCCTAATGATGACATCGCCTATTTCCAATTCACCAAAAAGAACAATCGTGAGAACGGACCCGCTGTGGTCGGTATTGAGCTCAAAAACCCTGAACATATCGCTGGAATATTTGAGCGACTAAAGGAAAACCGATTTAAGTACAATTACCTTAACGAAAACTTGGATTTGCTGACCCTGCTCATGTGATCATTGGACCAAAGTGAATACCCCTCGCTTTTGTCGACTAATTTGCTCCCCGTCCATACGGTAATGATATTCCAAAAAATAGGTATAGGCATCATTGGTGGCCATTTTACCATTTATGCTCCCATCCCACCCCTGGGACCCGAAGTAAATCAGCTCTCCCCATCGGTTGTATATTTTTAATGTAAAATCAATGGGACAGCTGGAAACAGGCTGATAGATCCTGTTAACTCCCTCACCGCTTGGGGCATAGCCCGTGGGCATTCTTACCACTGGTGGCTTTTCATGGATTGATGCACTACCAAGTGCGATACAACCGCGATCGTCTTGTACGGTAACGGTGTACGCTCCTTTGGGCACTCCTGTGAGTTCAGCATTGGTTTGGGCACCAAAGTCCCAAGTATATTGGTATGGGCTTGTCCCACCAGAAGGTACGGCAAGCAACTCTCCCCCAGATTCTCCCGGACAACTCCTACGGCGTACTGCTACTTCTACCTCCAAAGGTTCAGGCTTTGAAACTTCCACCTCCAAAGTGGTATGACAATCGTGGTTATCGGAAATGGTAAAATCATATCTTCCCGCCTCCAATGACTCCAACTGAATTTCATCATCGACTATCACGGCATTCGCGCGATCAATCCGATAAGGAGGGGTGCCTCCTATGACCTTGATTTCCACTTCGGCATCTGCCGATTCATAACAGCTTGTCCCAGAATTTGATCTTACCGCTGCCCTTAGCTGATCTGGCTCTCCCACCGGTAAATCATCATAAACGAGCTGGCACCCCAGCGCATCGGTGATGGTCACCTGATAGCTTCCCGCTTCCAACCCCACGGCCAAAGGATCATCCAATAATTCATCATGGCTCCAAGAGTAGGAATAAGGCCCTTTCCCGCCAGTTACTTCTAGGCTTATTTCACCTGTACCCCCTCCATGACAGCTGACATCCTGAATAGTTTCTGCCACTGAAATGGCCGCTAGCATTTCAACTTCCAACACTTCAGAAACTACCCTGCACTGTGTGGCGTCTTCATGAAAGGCCTCATACCAAATTTCCCTGTTGGTAGCAGAAGCGTTCCACATTACTTCCACTTCTTCTGCATTATTGGAGGAAATGATGTCACCACCTTCTATATACCACTGGTACTGGTGCCGTTCCTCTGTATCCGTCACGGAATAATGAGCGCTTGATGGGGCTTCAAAACACACCTCTTCAGGTCCATTAGGAGCTGGTGGCACCTCTGGATTCCATAATGTCACCGCTTTTGTGATCGCACGGCCTGGACAACCCTCTGCCGTAAAAGGCAATAGTGAAATAGCGGCGTTATCAGCTGTAAGGTCCCAACGAACGGTAGCGGTATTGCCCTCTGAAGAAATCAATTCTCCCCCTTTCACTTCCCATTCAAAATGGTCAATATTTTCCATTTGTGACGCTTCATAAGTGACCGGAGCCATTCCTTCGCACACAAAATCCACCCCTTGAATGGCGGCACTGGTTTCTATGACCTCTACCTCAAAACGTATTTCTTCCAGGTGGTCGCAGGTAGTGGGACCATCCGAGGCATAAATGGTCACTTTGTAAGTGCCTGGTGTTACAAAAGTGTGCCTTATCGTTTGTCCGGACTTTGATACATCTGTGCCTTCTATATTCCAGGTAAAATAATCAAAAGCTGGATTATCGGGGATGATTTCCCAGGTAAATTCTTCATTGAGGCAAGTTACATTGTCACCTATGACTTCAAAATCGTACTGGGTATCGGTAGAAAAGTCTAAATTCTCCAAGTTGGCCCCTACCGCATATCCATAAGACTCCAAGTCCCCAAACCCATAAGCATAAGCAATAAATCCGGAAGGATTGGTCAGGCGGTGCACTCCTCCCGAGACGCTAAGCCTTGCGTACGAATAGTCACTATTGCCGGGAACTGGCAGAAACTCCTCCGTAATGAATTGGCCATCCAGCCTCGTATCACCTGTAGCGGAAGTCTTTACCATGACATTGAGGTAGTGGTAAGTGATCTGGACGATATCCATGGATACAAAAGTGACATCCTTCAAGAGACGTTCAGCAGGATTCAATGCCATCATGAATGGATCACCAAAAGCATAAAAAGGGTCGCCAGATATGTTGCAGTTTCTACTTTTAGAAAATGTCGTCACCGAAATATCCCTGGAACCACCAATGGTCACCACCTCATCTGCCCCTACATCCAAAGGAACCCACTCCCCGGCATCAAGCACATCCACAGCTTGCCCGTTTACAGAAATTTCCGTCCCATCTTCTGCAGCCAGCACCTTTACCAATTCACCGGATGATCGGGTCTTAAGTGGAATATGGGTGTATTCCTTTCCCCAAGTGCTCAGCGGATACACCTGCTGGAAAAGATGGTCAGGAGCAGAGCCGCATTCGCCCACTCCGGTCCACTTATTTCCTCCAAAAACAGCAATGTTTTTGCAATCCATAGACTGTGCATCACGCACCCTGACCCGACTCCCGGTCAAGTCCCCTTTGGCTTTAAGCTGATAACTTTCACCTGCATTCAGTGTGATTTCAAAAGGAACACCCCCTGTTTTCCCATCCACTGTGCCTACCGACGGCGTAATTTCCACTTTGGTATTATCCTCTACGCCCACTACCAAAAGGGTGCTTTCGTCATTGATATTCATCTCGACTCCCGGTGTGGTATTGGGCGTGATTTCGTAATGGGAGGTAACAAGGTAATCTTTCCCCAAGGTTCTCTTGGGAAGCACCACAGCCCCATCAGCACTTTTAAAACGTTCATTAAATGCAAACACGGAAACCTTTCCCGTAGCACTAATGAAGATCCCTTTATTTTCCTTCTCTCCGGATTTTCGGTGCAACAAATCCTGTTCATACTCGGGGATTCGCATGGTAAAGCTTTCTCCTTTTTGTAAATTAAAAGAATAGGTAAGCCCGTCTGAAATGGCGCTCAAGTCGATCGTACCCTGGGCAGCCTCATTGGCAGATATGACGATTACCGCCTTTCCATTCCGGCCATCGGTATTATTGTCCATAAATCCCACCCAAAACTCCTTCCCCACTGTAGTAAGTTGTGCCTGGACAGCAGTGATCGATACAAGGAAAAAACATAAGAAAAAGCAATAAAAACAAATATTCGGTTTCATGCTGACGGGGACGTTTGTTAGGGTGAAAAAATCACTTATCTCATACACGCCAATCACAGATCGACTTTTGGCTTGGGCTATTGGATTAATGGTGAACCGCATCAGGGCATTCGACCCTCCTAGTTGATGGGAAGATAGCTGAATTACCTCTTGTTCTTTTAATTGTTGCAGGTAATTGATAATGAAAGGTATTTTTCAAAAAACTTTTTTCTTGCGTAGAACAGCCATTACCACACATGATACCATTCGAACAGCCCTTTTTATTTTTCTTCTTGTATTACCGTCTATTCTCAAGAGCACCTAAACAAAACAATAAATTAACCAACAGCCATTAATCCAAACAAAATACTAAAAAAACAACCACTCATCACAATAAATAATTCAAAAAAAGCTCCTTTATATTAATATTAGCACAATCAATTATCACAAAAATTAACGATAAAACAACATTTCCCCACTAACTTTGCGAACTAAGCCAAGGAAGTTGGTGTTGCAAGTAAGACAAAGTTTATTTTGATTCCATAAATTGACCGAAGGGTATGAGCAAGAAGCAGTATTTTGTAGTTATTTTGATTTTGGGTGCATTGAGTACCATCAGCCCATTTTCCATTGACATGTATCTTCCCGGATTTCCTTCCATAGCGAAAAATCTAGGAACAAGCATCGCCAATGTGCAGCTTTCCCTTACCAGTTATTTGGTCGGTATTGCGATCGGTCAGCTATTTTATGGCCCTTTACTTGATCGGTTTGGAAGGAAAAAACCACTTTATATCGGTTTGCTGATCTATGTCCTTGCCTCAGTGGCCTGTGCTCTCAGCAATACGGTGGAAAACTTGATCTTGATGCGCTTCGTCCAAGCCATCGGTGGATGCGCTGGAATGGTCGCTGCTCAGGCGATGGTAAGGGACATTTTCCCTGTTAACAAGACCGCACAGGCAATGGCACTTTTGATGCTGGTCATTGCCGTATCACCGATGATCGCCCCTACTGTCGGAGGATTTGTCACTGCGCATTATGATTGGCATACCGTTTTTATGATTTTGGCAGGCATTACCATAGTCATCTTAATGGCAGCTTACTTCTTTCTTCCCGATGGAGCAAAACCTGACCAAGAAGTATCATTACGGCCTAAACAGGTAATCAAAAAGTACGTAGAGGTAACTAAAAACCGCCAATTTTTGGTTTATATGCTGATTGGTGGTGTGGCCGGTGCTGCCCCATTTGCTTACATTTCGGGATCTGCTGATGTATTTATGAACATCTATGGAGTAACCGAGCAGCAATATGGATGGATCTTCGCGCTGTTGGCCTTTTCCATGATTGGCTCGACACAGTTGAATCATATTTTGTTAAAAAGATTCACCAGCCAACAGATCATCAAGGTGGCTTTGACCTATCAGACCGTCATTGGGTTTGTGTTGATACTGGGTGTATGGAACGGATGGTTGAATGTTTACGCGCTGATCGGAATGATGTTTATTTTCCTTACCGGTCACGGATTGGCCAATCCCAACGCTGCGGCTTTGACCTTGGCTCCCTTTAGCAGGAATGCCGGGAGTGCTGCTGCCATGATGGGCAGTATGCGGATGGCGATGGGCGGCTTGGTTTCTGGAGCGGTCAGCATTTTCCACAATGGCACGGCAAGCCCTATGGTCATCATGATGACCTTCTGTGCTGTAGGTGGACTGCTTACCTTGGTCATTGATACCAACCTAAAAAGAGTAGAAAAAAAGCGTAAAGCCATGGAAGATGAAAAGCAACACTCCATGGCCGTATAGCGTTGAAATACAATAGTTGATTAACAGCCGGTTTATTTTCAAGAAGCCGTTGGTTTGGTGCACAAATCAACGGCTTTTTTATGGGCAATTGAATAGCCCCCTCTCTGGTATAGGAAATCCTTTATTCCACTAATAGTTCACCATGGGCGTTGCCCATGGCTAAGGATGTTACGAGGATATCTCATCTATATAAACAATCCGTCATCACGAGCGGAGCGAAGTGATCTCCATGTGCTTTCGTTGCATGTAATCAGGAGATTGCTTCTTCCGATATTCATCGGAACCGCTATGACGAGGATTTATGAGGTAGCCTATATTTATACTACTTGGCTTTTCCCGTTTAACCCGCTTTATCAATGTCGTTTAGTTAAAGAGATTTCCCAATACGGATCGTCCATTGAGAAAATTATGGTTTTAATCCATGGCCTTTTTTAAACATGTATAAAATGGATCCGCCTTGCAGGTATTGGGCGTTAAGAAATTAAAAAGCGGGCGGGCAAAAAGGCAGGCTTGTTTGACGAAATACTAGCCAAAAAAATATTGGCAGCTAGAAAAGGAGGAGTTTGCCTGCATGAGGGAAGGTTTTAATTTTAGGCCAATAGATGCACACCTGTGCGCCGTGGCGTAGCGGCGGGGTTTTTGGGTTACTTTTTTGACCTGAAGCAAAAAAGTAACAAAGGTAAAGAGATGAAAACCATCTTGGAATTTAACAAGAAAAATAATTAAACCAATCTTTCCAGATACACGCTAACTAAACAACATTGCCCGCTTTATGCATTATGAATCGTTATGGCCTGTCCCAATAGCTATCGGGTAGAGCTGAAACTACAAGAAAATCAGGCTGTTTGGAGATTGAATCCTCCGTCGCGGCTGATGGTGAACCTGTCTGCCGCTAGGTAGAATCGAAAAAAAAGCAGCGAAGCGATTGATTTTGAAGTAGTTTCAGGTCGTAATAGATAGGCTAATCCATAATGCGGATTTAAGGAAAAATCAGCGTAAACCCTAATCATCTGCGCCATCAGCGTTCCAAGTTTTACGCTTGATCCTAAAAAATCCTATTTCCTCCCCTATCCAAGGTGAAATTGGTTTCTCTGCCCAATTAAATTTGTATCTTTGCCACTTGTAAAAACAGCAACGGAACGATCCATGATTTCAGTAGATAATCTTTCTTTAAAGTTCGGAAAACGAACCCTTTTTGATGAAGTAAACCTAAAGTTCACTCCCGGCAATTGTTATGGTGTGATCGGTGCCAATGGCGCCGGTAAATCCACCTTCCTGAAGATCCTTTCTGGCGACCAAGACAGCACCACCGGAAGTGTCAACATCACCCCAGGACAGCGAATGGCCGTATTGAAGCAGAACCACTTTGAATTTGACGAGGTGGAAGTGCTCAAGACGGTGATCATGGGCCATAAAAAATTGTATTCCATTATGGAGGAAAAGGATGCCATCTACATGAAACCGGATTTTTCGGAAGAAGATGGCCTTCGAGCATCAGAACTGGAAGCTGAATTTGCTGAAATGGACGGGTGGAATGCTGAATCAGACGCTGCTGCTATGCTATCTGGTTTGGGAATTTCTGAAGACCTTCACCATGCCCTGATGAAAGACCTCGCCGGAAACCAAAAAGTAAGGGTATTGCTCGCCCAAGCGTTGTTCGGCAACCCGGACATCCTTATTCTCGATGAGCCCACCAACGACCTGGATGCTGACACTATTAATTGGTTGGAAGACTTCTTGGTAAACTTCAAGAACCTGGTGATCGTCGTTTCCCACGACAGGCACTTCTTGGATGCGGTATCCACACATATTGTGGACATTGATTTTAGCAAAATCAAGATATACAGCGGCAACTATACCTTCTGGTACGAATCTTCCCAGCTGGCCGCCAAGCAAAAGACGGATCAAAACAAAAAAGCAGAGGAAAAGCGAAAGGAACTACAGCAGTTTATCGAGCGATTTTCTGCCAACGTGGCCAAGTCCAAGCAGGCCACTGCCAGAAAGAAAATGCTCGAAAAACTCAGTGTGGAAGACATCCAACCTTCTACACGTAAATACCCTGGCATTATCTTCAAACCTGAAAGGGAAGCTGGCGACCAGATTTTCATGACCGAAGAGCTGGAGCTAAAAGATGAAGGGACGACCTACTTCACCGATGTCAACCTGATGGTGGACAAAGGAGACAAAATCGCCTTTATCTCAAAGACCAAGCAAGCCGTGAATAAATTCTTCCAGACCATTATGGAAGAAATCCCGACCCAAAAGGGAGAATTCAAGTGGGGCGTGACCATCAACAAGGCTTATCTGCCAAATGACAATTCGGAATACTTCAAAACCGACCTGAATCTGATCGATTGGTTGCGTCAGTATTCTTCCAACCAAGAAGAGGCATACGTAAGGACATTTCTTGGAAGAATGCTCTTTACGGGAGAAGAAACGCTGAAGTCAGCATCTGTGCTTTCCGGAGGGGAAAAAGTACGGTGCATGATCTCCAAAATGATGCTGCAAAACCCAAACCTGCTCGTCATGGACGAACCTACCAACCACTTGGATCTGGAATCCATCACAGCATTTAACAATGCCATCATAGAATTTAACGGAACCGTTTTATTGTCTTCTTATGACCACGCCTTTGTGCAGTCCACAGCCAATAGAATCATAGAATTCACGCCTAATGGCACGATTGACAGACGGATGAGCTATGATGACTACCTCGAAAGTGATGAAATCAAAGCCTTACGCGAAAGCATGTATCAAAAAGGGTGATTTCACTTTAATAATCCATTAACAGGTCCCTTTTTGAACATTCCAAACGGTTCAAAAAGGGATTTTTTAGCTTCATAGACTATGACCCAATATCCACAGATCATCCTCAAAAGGGGAAAAGAGATATCTTTAAAAAGACGTCACCATTGGGTGTTTTCAGGTGCCATCGCCAAGGAAGCCCCAGACCTCCAAAATGGCCAACTTGTAAGCGTGTACAGTCATCGCGATGAGTTTCTGGGAACAGGTCATTACCAAAAAGGATCCATTACGGTAAGAATAATCAGTTTTGAGCCTCGGGAAATCGATGCTTCATTTTGGCAAGAAAAACTCCAAGATGCCTATCAAATGCGCGCCAAGATCGGGTTGACCGATAGTAATAGCACAAATATCTATCGGCTCATCCACGGAGAAGGGGACCAACTCCCGGGATTGATCATTGACCATTACAATGGCACTGCTGTCATTCAGGCCCATAGCATAGGCATGTACCAGCACCGGGATGAAATCTCCAAGGCCCTACAAACCGTGTATGGGGAGAAACTAAAGGCCGTCTATGATAAAAGTGCTGAAACGCTGAAAGGAATTGCCGGTATCGAAAACCAATTTCTTTACGGTAAGCCCGCGACCAACATCGTCCTAGAGAATGACTGTAACTATGAGATTGATTGGGAAAAAGGTCAAAAAACAGGTTTTTTCATTGACCAGCGTGAAAACAGGAAGCTACTTGGAAAATACAGCCAAGGCAAAAAAGTACTGAACACTTTTTGCTATTCGGGAGGATTTTCGATCGCGGCACTCGAAGCGGGTGCTAACGAAGTACATTCTGTGGACATCTCTGCCAAGGCAATAGAACTGACCGAAAAAAACCTTCAGCTCAATCCGGATTTTTTGGGCAAGCATGAATCCAAAGTGGCCGATGTGGTCAAATATATCCGGGAAATAGAGCAGGATTATGACGTCATCGTACTGGATCCACCAGCCTTTGCCAAGAACATGAAGGCGCGTCACAATGCAGTCCAGGCATACAAAAGGTTGAATGCAGAAGCCCTTAAGCATATCAAACCGGGCGGCATTCTATTTACGTTTAGCTGTTCCCAAGTGGTGGACAAGCAGCTCTTTGCACATACCATCACTGCAGCAGCCATCGAAGTGGGCCGAAATGTCCGTATCCTTCAGCAACTCACCCAACCGGCCGACCACCCCATCAATGCTTTCCATACCGAAACGGAATACCTGAAAGGGCTGGTCTTGTATGTGGAGTAGAGGTTGGAAGGTTTGTTTGAAATGCCGTCACTTCACGTCGATATTATACACAAAAGCGCGGTACTTTAGCAGCGCCACGAATACTGCTCCTCCTACCGCATTACCAAACAATGCAAAAACCTGGAAGTTCAGGTACCTTCCAAAGGTGATATTGGTAGAGCTTACCAAACCTGCGAAGACCTCGACATTCCCCACAATGCTATGATGCAGACCAGTAAAAGCCATCATAGAGGTAATAATAAAGATGATCACAATCCTGCTCAAGGTATCCCGAGAGGAAGACAAGAGCCAAGACAGTAGCCCCATTAGCCAACCCGCCAGCATGGCACTGCTAAAGATCACCAAACTGGGAAAATCCGTAGCATGAAGGGCTATTTTTTCCACCACTATGATGTCAAATATACCCAGTTGAGGCCCAATCCACAATAACAGCGAAGCGATCAGCATGCCGCCAATGATGTTTCCGGCAATCACCAAGCCCCATATTTTCAACAAACTGGACACACTCCGTTTTTTATTGAGCACGGGTAAGGTCAACAAGGAAGTCTGTTCAGTAAAAAGAATGGACTGCCCAAGAATAACCATGATGAAACCCACTGGATATACCAATGCCGTCAACTTATAACTGACATCTTCACCAAGAAATTTGGAAAAGTAAGCATAAACTGCACAGATCAACAAATAGCTAAAGCCTATCTCCAATCCAGCCGTCAAAGAACTGAGCAATAAGCTGCTAGGTTTTTTGTCGTATGTTTCCAATCCTTCGGTGATTTGCTCTTTGAGAATCTCACCATGGGATTTGGTACCGTCATTTGAGACAGATTTGGATTTTTTAAGCTCCGAATCAATGTTTTTCTGTCGCTTCTCCTCTTCCTTTTGTCGCTTTACCTCTTCCTTTTGACGCTGTACTTCTTCTTTATCCAGTTTGTCGGCCATAGATTTTATGCTTTAAAATCTCAATAACGCACAAAATACGTTTTATTCATAGTTTGAATTTATAAAATATAGAATTGATTTACTTTGATGTTTATCCTAGATTAGTGTTCGCCGTCTCAATCGTAATTTCTATTATCAAACATTGTAATAACCGGTCTTTCCGAAGATAAAAACTTGAACATACTTTGCGCTTTGTTCTTGCCCCTTTACTCTAATCTTATGTGTATATTTGTCCATTATTGCGTTTAACACATAATTTGTCAATGTTCAAAAAACACCTGACGTAAAGATATGACATACGATATTGCAATTGTGGGTGGTGGAATTGTGGGACTTGCCACCGGCCTTAAGATCATTCAGCAGCGACCAGAACTTAAGGTAGTCGTACTGGAAAAGGAAACCGAACTGGCCAAACACCAAACCGGCAATAATTCCGGGGTAATACATTCTGGTCTGTATTACAAGCCAGGGTCACTAAAAGCCACTAATTGCATTAAGGGCTACCAAGAACTGGTAGATTTCTGTGAAGAAGAAAATATCCCTTTTGAAATCACGGGTAAAGTAGTCGTAGCCACCAAAGATGAGCAGCTCCCATTGCTCCAAAACCTGCTTAAGCGAGGGCTCCAAAATGGATTGAAAGGTACTCGCCAGATCACATTGGACGAACTCAAGGAATACGAACCTTATTGCCAAGGTGTAGCGGCCCTGCACGTGCCCCAAACCGGCATTGTGGACTATAAAAAAGTGGCTTTGGCATATGGTGAAAAATTCAAATCCCTGGGTGGAGAAATCCTGCTGAACCACAAAGTAAAAAAAATCCATCATAGAGCCGGTCAAACAGAGCTGATCACTTCCGGAAAAACGATCGTTTCCCGCTTAATGATCAATTGCGCGGGGCTTTATTCCGACAAAGTGGCCGACATGAACGGCGAACTTGACCTGGATGTCAAAATCATTCCTTTCCGTGGAGAATATTACAAACTCAAAAAAGAGCGGGAATACTTGGTCAAAAACCTGATTTATCCGGTTCCTGACCCTAATTTCCCATTCTTAGGTGTGCACTTTACCCGTATGATGAAAGGCGGTGTGGAAGCCGGACCAAATGCCGTCATGGCCTTCAAGCGCGAAGGATACAAAAGGACGGATTTTAACCTCAAAGAATTTCGAGAAGCCATTACCTGGCCGGGACTACAGAAAGTAGCAGCCAAATATTGGAAAACCGGTATTGGCGAATACTACCGATCCTTTTCGAAAGCAGCCTTTACTGCGGCCTTGCAAGAACTTATTCCTGACGTTAAAGAAGATGATCTCATAGACGGAGGCGCTGGTGTGCGTGCCCAAGCTTGCGACCGTACAGGTGGATTATTGGATGATTTTGCCATTACCGAAAATACCCATGCCATCAACGTCCTCAATGCCCCCAGTCCAGCGGCCACCTCTTCCCTATCCATTGGCGAAACGGTATCTGCACGGGCACTGAAACGGTTTTTATGATGATATAATTGTCTTCACCCAAAAGGAAAAGCACCACTATAACCCTGGAAGAAGACGGTATGCCCCCTCTCCTTCACTTTTGTGGCCACAAATCTCTTGACAAATTTAAGCCAAAATGCCGTTAACATATACCCGAGCAACACTACTTTCCTGCTTACTCTTCGTCTTTGCCTTTTCCTCCATATTGGCCCAAACCAAAAAATGGAAAGAAAAGGACTATGCGGACACCATCCAAACATTGATCGGCGGCGAGCGGGAGTATGCAGTCCAAAGTGGTCGGGTGGACCTGCTGACCGATGAGCACGCCTTTGAGGTGGAATGGGCCAACAAATGGAAAGATGCCATCGGCCAATCGCTATGGTACGGGCTCCAGACTAACCGTAAACCCGGTATCGTCCTGATCCTCCGCTCCAAAAAAGACTACAAATACTACATCCAGCTAAATTCCGCCCTTAGCTATGCCAAATTGCAGGATGAAATAGCGGTCTATATCTATCCGGAAGATTTTGAGGATAAAATGGGAAAACATTAAAACCACAAGTGAGCAAGCTTTTAAAAATCAACCGCTAGATAAAATACGCCATTCTGGGTATTGTGTACGCATGGGATAATGCTTATTTTAGGATTTTGTTATTCTAAATTTTTATCATGATGAAATACATTGGATTTGCTTTTCTACTACTTATTAACCTTTCGCAATCCGTCCATGCTATTGACCCGGACAGGGAGTATATCCGCACACCTGATGCTGGTAATTGGCCTTATGAAGCACTTAAAATCACCACTGAAGACAAAATAAAGCTCAACACCTGGATTTACGAAGCTGATAAAACCAAGAATAAGAACACCGTCATAGTGTTAGCCTACCCGGATGCTGGTAATATGTCTTATTTTGTTTATCACGCATGGATCATGGCAAAGGCTGGATATACAGTAGTTACCTTTGACTACCGCGGATTTGGCAAAAGTGATGATTTTACAATCAATAAAAGTGCGCTTTATCACACTGAATTTATCACAGATTTAACTGCTATTGTGGATAATATTTACACCAGATTCCAAGATAAAAAGATAGGAATATGGGCCATGTCTATGGGAAGCATCATCACCTCTCGAGCTTATCCATCGATCAAAGGGAAAATAGACTTTATCATAGGCGAAGGTTATGTTACCGATACATCAGCCATTATCGACAAGTACCAAGCCCAGGAGAAGCATCTTGACCTTCCTGAGGCCTCAGGGACTTATATGAACTCGATCCAATCAATAAATATCCCGATGCTCATTTTTACAGCTTCTGAGGATACCATCACCACACATGAAGATGCGCTGAAGTTGAAGGACAAGCTCGGAGATACCTGTCACATAATCCAATACCAAGCAGCACACCTTCAAGGTTTTCAGTATCTGTATGAATCCAAAGGCTTCGGAGGATGGTACATGGAGCAAATAGATGCATTCATAAAGTCCATTTCATGATGACCTCCTATTTTTGCAAAAGTAGAAGGTAAATTCCAGCCCAACATTATTCTCGAAATTCCTATTGTTTTTAGATTGATAGGAAAAATACTTCCCTTATCGTAAACGGAAAACACTTTATGATCGTTGATAAAGCAGATGAAATAAGTCAGCTTATCAATCAACAGGAACCATTACTTTTTACTGCACGATAAACCCTTTTTGTAACCTCCCCTTTTTGAATCATAAAACATTTGAAAACCATTATGAAAACGAACTTGATTTTAGTTGTAGTCATGTTTTTTGGGGTGGCATATCATGTCTCTGCCCAAAACCCAGACTTAAAATGGCTGGATATTGAACTTTCCAATTATCAATACCCTTATGACGTACACTCAATCGATCTGAATGTGCAGGGTCAACATCTCCACATGGCCTACATGGATGTCAAACCTACCAACTACAATGGCAAAAACGTCCTCCTGCTACACGGCAAAAACTTTAATGGAGCTTATTGGGAGACCACCATTGAGGCACTTACCCAGAAAGGGTTCAGGGTAATCGTCCCTGATCAAATCGGTTTTGGCAAAAGCTCCAAACCGAGCCAATTTCATTACACCTTCCAGCAATTGGCCCAAAATACCAAAGCAGTTCTGGACGAGATCGGGGTGGACCAGGCCGCTGTGCTCGGCCATTCCATGGGCGGTATGCTGGCGACCCGATTTGCGCTGATGTACCCCGAAATCACAGAAAAGCTGATTTTGGAAAATCCCATTGGGTTGGAAGATTGGAAACTAAAAGTCCCCTACAAACCTGTGGAGTGGTGGTACCAAAATGAGCTAAAAAAAGACTATGACGCCATCAAAGCCTATCAAACAGAAAACTACTATGACAATAAATGGAAACCTGAGTACGATGAATGGGTGAATTTACTGGCCGGATGGACCTTTAATTCCAATTACGAGACCATTGCTTGGAATGCAGCCCTTACTTACGACATGATCTTTACCCAGCCTGTCGTATATGAATTTAAAAACATCACCGTACCTACACTACTGATCATCGGTACCCGTGACAGAACTGCCCTGGGAAAACCACTGGTTTCTGAAGAAGTCAGGGCAACAATGGGACGGTATGATGAGTTGGGGAAAAAGACCCAAGAACGTATTCCCGATGCCCAATTGGTGGAAATAGAGGATACTGGACACCTTCCCCATATTGAGCGATTCGAACAGTTCATTTCCCCCTTGATTACCTTTTTGAAACCTATAGATACTGCCAAGCCACTAAGATAGTTATATCATTTCTTCATTGGAAAATAACTGATACAAGCCTCATTAATTGATATATTTACTTAAAATTAGTATATTTTACTTGTGAATTTTCCTACTTATTTAAATAAACACTTCCATTCATGAGCACGGCTTCCCCTTCCACCGCTTTATTGGTAATGGACATGCAATCGGTGATCCTGAACTTCATGCCAAATCACGAAACCACCTTACACAATGTGGCCAAGTGCCTCAAAAAAGCACGAGAGGATAAGATTCAGGTGATATACGTTCGATTGGGTTTTCGGGATGGCTTTCCTGAAATAAGTGAAAAGAACAAATCTTTTACAAATTTCAGGAAGTACCTAACCACCCTTGACCCATCGGAGATCAGCCAAATCCACCCGTCCATACTTCCTTTTGCAGAAGACATTGTGGTGACCAAAAAACGGATAAGTGCATTTTCAGGAAGTGACTTGGAGATGATCTTAAGGTCTATGGACATTGACCATTTGATCCTCACTGGAGTGGCTACGAGTGGTGTGGTGCTTTGTACTTTTTTGGAAGCGATGGATAAGGATTACCAGCTCACGGTCATTTCAGATGCCTGTCAAGACAAAGACGAAACGTTACATCACATGGTAATCGACAAGTTGTTTTCTGAAAGGGGAAAAATCATCTCCACCAATGATTGGGTAGCATAATGCATGGGAAAAGTTCAAAACACCTTCAGAGCACTCCAATCTTCCAATTATAGGATTTTCATCGCCGGCCAAGCCATTTCACGTATTGGGACATGGATGGAAAGGACGGCCGTAAGCTGGGTCGTGTACGAAATGACCAACTCTACCTTTATGCTCGGACTTACCGCCTTTGTGTCTCAGTTTCCCTCCTTCCTGTTTTCCTTGTATGGCGGCATTTTATCGGATAAGTATCCAAGGCACAAAATCGTCATGATCACTCAAATTGCCTCCTTTTTGCAAGCGGCCATTTTGGCTTTTATGGTGCTGAGAGGAGACACAACGATATGGCATATTCTGACCCTAATTACCCTGCTGGGCATTATCAATGCCTTCGACATTCCTGCCAGGCAATCGCTCGTGCACCAGCTGCTTTCCGATCCGGCCGATTTATCAAACGCCGTAGCACTCAATTCTTCTGTAGTAAATTTGGCAAGGCTGATAGGGCCTGCTATAGCCGGGCTGGTACTGAGTACACTGGGTGCTGGTATTTGTTTTTCCCTTAATGCCCTGAGCTATTTGGCCGTGATCATTTCACTCTTATTTCTCCGGCTAGCGCCACAACCCAAAAAAGTCAAAAAGCAAAGCAACTTCTCCGAGATCAAAGAAACCTTTTCATACTTAAAGCATCACCCCATCCTCGCCCCTACGATGATCTACATCGCCATCATCAGCCTCTTGGTCATTCCTTACAATACCCTTTTGCCGGAATTCGCAAAGGCCGTATTTCAGGGAAATGCACAGACCTACGGTTTTATGGTCAGCAGCATCGGTCTGGGGGCATTTTTGGGAACCCTGTTTTTGGCATCTCTGCCTCCAGAAACCAAAAAATCCCGGATCTTGATCATCAATGCGGCTATTCTGGGAATTTCCTTGATCATTTTTTCGATCACCGAGCTACTGCCTTTTGCCCTATTTTTGGCCGTCATCACAGGATTCACAGGACTGACCCAATCCACTATCTGCCTGACCATCGTCCAAACGGAAGCTGATGCGGAAAAAAGAGGCCAACTTATCAGCTTGTACGCCATGGCATTGTTTGGGATGATGCCCTTGGGAAGTTTATTGGTCGGATCAATCTCCAATCACATTGGGAGTTCTACCACACTGCTGATCCAAGGAATAATCGCCATTGCTATTGCCATCTCTTTCTTTCGATTCCTGAGAAATAAAAAGCTGAAATCAATGAAGTATACCTTACGATAAAAGTGTAACTATTTTTTGTTGTCATCTGCACCTTCTGTATGATCCTCCGCCAAAGGCGGATTAAACCCGAAACCAATGCCGTTTAGTTAAGGCTATATCCCTATTTTCACCTGCTAGGAGTTTCTTTTCTATTTGACTTTAACTTTATGGCTTTGACCATTTTGGTGGATTTTATACTTTTCCTTTTTTCCATTGATGAAAAAAGAAAGAAAAAAATCTAGGCCGGTGGTCTGCCCTTTAAAATGGGACATGGATTTACCCTGCGACGTGGATCCGTCACCCATTTTAATTTCCACCCGATGGCTACGACCTAAAAGCGAGTGGGTCTCGCTGTTCCACGACGCGAGCCAACTCCCTTTCTTAACGGCCTCCACCACCGGATGAAAAACAGGCATACCAAGGGCCGTCAAAAGGAAGCGATATATTTTTGGGACTTATTAACTGAATCCGCCTTGCAGGTATTGAGCGTTAAGAAATTAAAAAGCGGGCGGGCAATTAGGCAGGCTTGTTTGACGAAATGCTGCCCAAAAAGAATGTTGGCAGCTAAAGAAGGTTTACCTGGCTTTAAATTAGGCCTGCTTGGCTTTAGACAGGAGGAGTTTGCCTGCATGGGGGAAGGCTTTAATTTTAGGCCAATAGCTGCACACCTGTGCGCCGTGGCGTAGCGGCGGGGTTTTTTGGTTACTTTTTTGACCTGAAGCAAAAAAGTAACAAAGGTAAAGGGATGAAAACCACCTAGAAATTTAGCTAGAAAAATAACTGCCCAAGGAAAAAATATAGAACCCGTATTTTCCAGAGACACATAACTAAACGGCATTAAACCCGAAACATGCATTAGCCTATCTTTGCCACGCACAGGCGATGAATAAAAAAATCCGCACCATTTTTTAAACTTTTCATTAATTTAAATCGTTTACGATATATTCGCTTGTGAATAAAATTAGAAAACTTAAATGTAATCCATTATGAAAACATTATTTGAAACTCGTGCCACGGCCGTTGGCGGTAGAAATGGCCATGTAAAAAGTGAGGATGGTATTCTGGACTTTGACGTCCGCGTACCGACGGGAATGGGCGGCAAAGGCGGTAAATTTACCAATCCAGAGCAGCTTTTTGCAGCAGGATATGCCGCTTGCTTTGACAATGCCATTATCCACGTGGCAGCTATGAAAAAAGCAAAAATACAGTCCCAAACCACCGCCAATGTCGGATTGGTAATGACAGACGACAAAAGCTATCAGTTGACCGTCTCCCTTGATGTCACGATAAAAGGTACCGATCAGGCCACAGCCGAAGAAATCGTTACCTCTGCACACGCTACATGCCCCTACTCCAATGCTGTAAAAGGTAATGTGGAAGTCAATATTACTGTAAATGCAGATGATTAACCTACATTCCTAATCCATGAAGCCTCAAACGTGGCTTCATGGATATTTTGAATCACATGTTGCACCTTATACCCCCTTGAGACCATGACCATTCCATCCGTCAAAACAACTTTAGTACAAAATATTTTCCGTATCATATTAGGCCTGAACATGCTTTTCGCAGGAATCGGGCATATGACCTTTCTGCGGGCAGAATTCCAAGCTCAGGTTCCAGATTGGACACCTTTCTCAAAAGATTTTATTGTTCTTGCTTCAGGAGTGGCAGAGATCATCTTAGGTCTTGCCATGATCATCGGCACTAAATACAAAGTACATACCGGGCTTGCATTGGGGCTATTTTTCATAGCGGTCTTCCCTGGTAATATCTCACAATACGTAAATGGTATCGATGCCTTTGGCCTGGATACGGACACCAAACGATTGGTCAGGCTATTTTTCCAACCCGTGCTGATCGCTTGGGCGCTTTGGAGTAGTGGCGCGTACCGGTATTGGATAAAATCGAAAAACTGATGTAAATTGGATTGATAGAACGAACAGATACCCTGACCATGGCAAAAACTGTAGATTATTCAAGCCTTTTCCTTGAAAACCAACTTTGTTTCCCACTCTATGCAGCCTCCCGACTGATGATAAAAGCCTATCAGCCGCACTTGGGCAAACTGGACCTGACCTATCCACAGTATTTGGTGCTGTTGGTCCTTTGGGAAAAAGACCACCTTACGGTCAGCCAAATATCCCAAGCACTTATGCTGGAATCAAACACCCTTACGCCACTTTTGAAAAGGCTTGAAGAAAAAGGTTTGCTAAAAAGAACGCGGGACAAGGATGACGAACGAAAGGTGTTTGTCACCTTGACCTCTAATGGAAAAACCATGAGGGAAAAAGCAGTTTGCATCCCTACCGAAATAATGAAAAATGTAGATGTGCTCAATTTGGAGGAAATGAAAGCGCTTTATGATCATCTTGGCAAATTGATCAAGCACTTAAAGTAGCTCTAAACAGGACAAACTTTTTCTTCTCCTATTACTGGGTTCTTACTTCCCATTTGATACAAGTTATTGGGGACTGACTCGATTACGTAAACTCATTTAAGCTACCACCTACTGACTCAATGTACTTCCTGATTAGTGCTGACCGGATTAATAGTAACCTCAGTTCGATTATAAAACCGTTACTGCGAGGCTTAGAGGGTGGCCTGAGCGGGTGGAAGCCGTGGCAGCTCGCCGCGGCGAGTTGCCACACCCTTTTCCAACCCACATCCACCTATAAAGGGTTTGCAATGACGCTTTTAATGCTAAAAATAAGTCGAGCTCAGGTTAGTAGTTTTCATTATCAATTATTGTAATCGCTAGTCATTTACTAAAATCCTATTGTATTTCTCTTCGCTCCATAATAACCCCACCTAACCTCTCCTAAAAGGGGAGGATCGTCTCAATACAATGTACATTTGTCTCAAGACTCACTTCTAAAAACCACATCAATCCACCCTGTTCAGGACAGAATCAGGGAAATATTTATTGGTCAAGGCAACCATTTCATCTCCTTTTACAAACATACTGATGTCAATTTCATTGGTATGTTTGACACCACATGCTCCCAAAAGTTCTAGTACGGCATGCATGGTATTGCGATGGAAATTAAAGACCCTTTCTGCCTTATCTTCCACCACCAAGCCTTTTGTCAGCATTTTATTTTGTGTGGCGACACCTGTGGGGCAATCGTTGGTATTGCAACGGAGTGCCTGAATGCAGCCTACTGTAAACATGAAGGCGCGGGCGGAATTGCACATATCAGCTCCCAGCGCCCGCATCCTCAATATAGAAAAAGCCGTGAGCACTTTGCCACTTGCAATTACTTTCACTTCTTGTCGCAGCCCAAATTTTTCCAAGGTCCTGTGCACAAAAATCAAGGCCGGCTCAAGTGGAATACCGACTGAATCAGAAAACTCCAGCGGAGCAGCTCCTGTACCACCTTCGGCACCGTCCACCGTGATAAAATCCGGTACTACGCCATGCTGCTTCATGGCCGCACAGAGGTCAATAAACTCCTCCGTCCTACCGACGCAAAGCTTAAACCCGATGGGCTTGCCATCGCTAAGTTTCCTTAACTCACTGATAAACTTTATCAGGCCATCAGGATCTGAAAATTTCCGGTGGCTGGGCGGTGAAACAATCGTGGTATGGGGTTTTACACCCCTTATTTTAGCAATTTCGGGTGTATTTTTTTCCCCTGGAAGAACGCCCCCATGACCCGGCTTAGCTCCTTGGGATATTTTGATTTCTATCATCTTTACCTGCTCAAGGGCTGCATTTTGCTTAAATTTTTCAGGATCAAAATCGCCATCTTCCGTACGGCAGCCAAAATACCCGGTACCGATCTGCCAAACCAAATCTCCTCCACCTTCCAAGTGATAGGGAGAAAGCCCTCCTTCACCCGTATTATGATAAAAATGACCTTTCTTAGCTCCTCGGTTTAGGGCCATGATGGCATTTTTGCTCAGTGAACCAAAACTCATCGCTGAGACATTCAAAATCGAAGCACTGTACGGATGCTTGCAGGCCTTGCTGCCGACAATCACCCTGGGAATCTCTGAAACGGGCGGGGTAGCATATATCGAATGCCGAATGGCTTCGTAGTTTTCCCCCGTGATCTCCAGCTGTGTACCAAAGGGATGGGTATCATTCACATCCTTGGCGCGTCTGTACACCAAAGCCCTGTGGTTTCGGCTGAAAGGTTTACCGTCGGTAGTCCGTTCGATAAAATATTGCTGGATTTCTGGGGAGATCATCTCAAAGAAATACCTGAAATATCCCAAAATCGGAAAGTTCCTTAAAATGGTATGACGTTTCTGAAACCGATTGTAAATACCGATAATTACTATCGGTCCTATGATCAGAAAAGCCCAAATCCATTGTTCATAATAGTAAGCCAAGATGCCAAAGAATACAACTAGGATAATGGTGATATTATAAAAAAGATAACGCATAATAATGGTGTTTACTGCTAAACTTGGGAAATAGGCATGCTGTTTTTTTAGGCTGCCTATTTTATTCACTCAGCTAAATATAAGCTTTTTGGAGGATGTGGAAAACTATTTAATATCCTAAACTATCAAATCGGCAAAAGGTTTTGATCACTAGGTAATGATAGTGGATATAAGCATCAATCTAAAAAAACACCTAAGATTCACCTCATATCATTTCGAAGCCAAAAACTCTAGCAGCCTTTCCTCGACCCAGCTAAACTCCTTTCCCTTAACAGCGAACCCAGTATGTCCCCCCCTTTCAGGCATTTCCAAATGAATCAGTTTATGCTTTCTCGCCAACGCCACAGGATAGCATCGGTCAATCAGCAACGGATCATTTTTAGCGTTTACAATGAGCGTGGGAACCGTGATTTCTGCCATCCAATTGTCAGGGCTGACAGTCCGATAAAAGTCCTGACCATCCCTAAAACCGTGAAGCTTTGCCGTAAAATGGTCATCAAAAGTATCAAAATCCTTTACATTCGGGAGTAACGATTCGTCCAAAATGCCTGGAAACTGCTTGGCTTTCTCGGCCATCTTCACCTTTAGCTTGGCGAGGAACTTATTTTTATAAAAGATGTTTTTGGTCAATCGCAACGTCGCCGCACTGTCCGGTAAATTACAGGGAGTGCTATAGACCGCAGCCTTTTTTAAAGGCTGAGGAAGCGCACTTCCTTCTTCGCCGAGGTATTTTAGTGTTTGGGCACCTCCCATACTGATCCCAGCAAGGTAAATTTCAGCATAATCCTCCGTCGCCAGCACGTGCTCGATTACTGCTTTCAGATCATGTGAGGCGCCATGGTGGTAAAGTACTTGCTGACGGTTCATCTCCCCGCTGCACGAGCGATTGTTCCAGGCCAATGCATCTATCTGGTGTTGGTTAAACAATTTCACCAAACCGGTGACATAGTGTCTTTCGGAGCTACCTTCCAGCCCATGGGAAATGATCAGGAGCCTCTTGCTCCCCACCTTACTCCAATCCAAATCCAAAAAATCCCTGTCCGGCGTATCGATCCGTTCACGCTCGTAAACGACCCCCATAATCTTCCGAAATACACTGGGCAATATCGTTTCGAAGTGCCCATTAAAGTGATGTATAGGTGGGCCGGGATAGGAGGATTTTTTAATGATGGGCATGGAAATTCAGCTCGTTAATGACCGACAAAGTAAATGGTCTTAGCCTATTGAAGCAATAAACTGGCTGAAAAATCACCATAAGTGAAGCGTATTTTTCCAGCCAAAATTTCGTCCCATAAACATTGTTCTATCTTCAACTATTCTGCTTGAACCAGAATCCACTCCGGTCCTGGGTATATAACGTTATATTATAAACAAATCCTGTTCGTGAAGAAATACAATTAGCAGCAGTAGTAATTAATTTACACCCCAATATGATCGAAAAAATCAACTTATCAATACTTTACTAGTAAATTAATGGGCAAAAAAGTAGTGTGAAGTAGTAGCAGTTAGCAATCCTCTATTGGCAAACGAAATTTGCACTCAGTTACTCATTTCATAAATCTCGCGAAGCAATTCATCAATTGCCTTCAAAAACTGATCGTGATGGTCATTGACTTTATCCTCCGATTCGTCATGACGGATAACCTGTTTTCCTTCATCCAATACTTGGCTGAGATTTCTTAATTCAAAAATGGTCACCGTAGGCCTTACCTTATGTCTGGCTTGGTGTAGCAAGTCCTCATCGCGCTGAACCATTGCTTCTGTATATCTATCCTTTAATTCCTCTACAGAACTAGCAATAGCCTGAAGCAACTCCTTCTGAAATTCCAAATCTCCTTCTGACATTTCATGGACTTTATCCATGTTGATATTCCTGCTTTTAATCATGTTAGGCATGGTGTTGATCATAGTTAGTTATGTGTTGATTGTCCTGCAATATATCCCGTGGTCCAAGCAGCTTGAAAGTTAAAACCGCCTGTAATTCCATCAATATCTAAGACTTCTCCTGCAAAAAACAAATTCGGTACCAAGCGACTCTCCATAGTAGTTGGATTTACTTCATTTAGGGCGATTCCCCCAGCGGTAACGAATTCCTCTTTGAAGGTTGTCTTTCCTTTCACTTGTAATATATAGCAAAAAATATGCTGTTCCAAAATATTTATTTGTTTTTTGACACATTCCTGCCAAGTGAGTGAGCCGCTAATACCAGCACTTGCTAAAAGGTGCTCCCATAGTCTTTTGGGTAAATCAAACAGGGGATATCCATGCATTTTACGCTTGGGATGCTGATGCTTGTATGCTCTCAATGCCTCACGGATTTCTTCTTCTTTCATATCTGCTCTCCACCTTATGTGCACATTGGTGTGGTACATTTGCTCATTCAACCATTTTGCACCAAATGCTGACAATTTCAAAACCACTGGCCCACTGATTCCCCAGTGGGTGATCAGCAGTGGCCCTTGATAGGCCAATTTCGTCCCTTCTATCCTAACTAGGGCATTGGGTACGGTCAATCCTGGCATCTTTTTGAGGTCTGATTCAGGTGAATTAAATGTAAAAAGACTCGGGATAGGATCTACTACCTGGTGCCCCAGATCCCTGTACATTTGGTAACTCTTCGATTTTGGGCTTCCTCCTGCAGAAACGATCACTTTGTCCACCAACCTATCTTTTCCATTCACCTTAAGCATAAATCCTTCTCCCTTACGGACAATATGCTCCACAGAAGCCCGAAGCTCGACCACTACCCCAAATTTCTCCGCTTCTTTACGAAGCAGGTCAATGATGGTCTGTGAACTGTCCGTGACGGGAAACATCCTACCGTCGCTCTCTGTCTTTAGTTTTACGCCCCTGGACTCGAACCACTCCACGGTATCCTTGGCATGGAATTTCATAAACGATTTCTTGAGAAACTTCTCTCCTCTTGGATAATGCTTTACCAACGCTGATACTTGAAATGCTTCATGGGTCACGTTACACCTGCCACCCCCCGAGACTTTTACTTTCGACAGGGTCTTGCCTGTTTTCTCGAAGATGATCACGTTGTTTCCTTTTTGCGCTGCGTGAATAGCGGCAAAAAAACCAGCTGCCCCGCCACCAATTACTCCTATAACTCCCATAGTTTACAAAAATATCCATCTCACCCCTTATTTTAACAAATCATTACTGATTTCTCCTTTTAAATTAGGATGTATGGACTAAGATAGAAATATCTTGCAAAAATTAAAACTATCTTCGCTTTCCAGTCAATGTCCCCAAGATACTTCTGGTTAACTCTCGGAAAATCGTCCGTCCGATCTGTCTCACCATGGTGTTTTTTGACAATTCTTCAAACAGGTTGTCCCCTTCTTTTGTGGCAGACTTGCCTGCACCCCTCGAAGCTACTTTTTCTTTGGCTGTTTCTTCAGCCAGCTTGAGTTTCGCCTCGATCATTTCATGCGCACTCTCCCGGTCTATTTGCTGATTATATTTAGCAGCAATACTCGAACTATTGACCAATTCGTTGATCTCTCGCTGCGAAAGGACATCCATTCGTGAAATAGGTGCCCTGACCAATGTATGCGCCAGTGGTGTAGGAAGCCCCTTTTCACTTAAGGCTGTAACCAGCGCTTCTCCTATTCCCATTGAGGTGAGTACTGCTTTGGTATCATAGAATTCGGAAAGGGGATAATTTTCGGAGGTTTTGCCGATTGCCTTGCGGTCTTTGGCCGTAAAAGCCCTTAAAGCATGCTGGACTTTTAGCCCCAATTGCCCTAAGACCTTGTCGGGAATATCAGTGGGACTTTGGGTACAGAAATACACCCCTACGCCTTTTGACCTGATCAGTTTCACAATAGCCTCGATCTTATCAATTAGGTCTTTGGAGGCATTATCAAATACAAGATGTGCCTCATCGATAAACAAACATAACTTGGGCTTATCCCCATCGCCCTGCTCGGGAAAGGTCTCATAAATCTCCGACAACAGGCTCAACATAAAGGTAGAAAATAGCTTTGGCCGATCCTGAATATCCGTCAAGCGAATTATGGAAACCACTCCTTTACCGTCCTTTTGCCTTACCAAATCATTGACGTCAAAGGACACTTCTCCAAAAAATGATGTCGCTCCCTGCTGCTCCAATTCGATGATCTTACGCATGATGGTATTCACAGAGGCAGAGGACACTGCTCCAAACTCCTTTTTTATTTCTTCCTTGCCCTCATTGATCACATACTGTAAGACCTCTTTCAAGTCTTCCAAATCCAGCAGGGGTAATTGCTTGATATCACAAAACCTAAAAATCAAAGCGATGATCCCTTGTTGGGTACTGTTCAGGTCCAGGATCTGCGAAATCAGTACCGGACCGAACTCCGTAACTGTAGCCCGCAGCCGCGTTCCAGGCTGCTGACTGATCGTCAGCAGCTCCACAGGAAGACCGGTGGCCTCATAATCCACCCCGATGGCATCACTTCGCCAGACAATGTGTTCGTTAGAGGCACCTGGACAAGCCAGACCAGAAAGATCACCTTTTAGGTCCATGAGCACGCTCGGGACGCCTTTCAGCGAAAGCTGCTCCGCTATCACTTGTAAGGTCTTGGTCTTACCAGTACCGGTAGCACCTGCGATCAAGCCATGGCGATTAAGCGTCTTAAGGGGGATCTTGACAGTAGCTCCCTTTACTGGATCCTGTCCCAATACGCCTGTTCCTAAGATAAAAAAATCCTTTTTCGTTTGGTACCCTGCCGAAATACATTGCTGGAAATCTTCTTTGGTCTTCATACGTAATGATTGAGCTGGTGACTGGACTTCAGAAACCCCAAAATACTTCATGATGAGGTCCTTGCTGACTGCCCTAAGTTTTTGTTCTTTACTTGATAAGCACTTTTTCATGAATCCATCAGCACAATTGGATGGAAAGCATATTCTCATGCTATGCCGAAAGATCGGTCATGCTAAAATGAAAACACCTTGGACGACAAACCATCCAAGGTGCTTTATTTTATTACTGATATCAATGGGTAACCACAGGATCCAATGATTTGGCCTGATCGATAAAATCTTCAATTTGGCTCAAGGCAGGTACCACTCTGGTCAACTTTTTGGATTCATTTGTTTCGGTGAGCGCTTTGTGCAGATTTTCGGGATTTCGGGTACGAAGTTCTTTGACTGTGTCCACACCGGTGGCTTTCAGTAATTCTGCAAACTGGCTGGCGACACCGTTGATTCTAAAAAGATCAGCCATATTGACAAAGTCCAAGATCTTACCTTCATCAATTCCTGTAGCTTCGGCCAGTGCTTTTCTCCCTTTCTTGGAAGCGCCTTTTTCCAATAATGCTTCCACGGTTTTTACTGCTGCTTTGGCCAGTTTTTCCTGGTTCACAGGTCCTATTCCTTCAATACTTGTGATGGTTTTTGACATGGTTGTAAATGAATTATATAATTTGAAAATAAACAGTAAGTCGTGCTATGATAACATTCCGAAACATAAAGGAGCTGAAAACAACACGTGGATGACAGTACTCAATACGATCACCAATCAATAATTTTGTATCTAAACGCTTGATGATCATTTAAACATATTTCCCAATCCACCGAGCATATCACCTGCCTTTCCTTTGAGGATGTCGCCGGCACTGCCTCCGATAAGCTTCATCAAATCTCCCTTTCCAGCATTGCCACCTGTTTGGCCTACGATTTTGTCAAGAACCAGTGGGAGCACAAAGTTGCTGATCTGCCTAGCTATGCCTTCAGAAACTCCCAGCTTGGAGATGTAATCACTGGCCAGGTTTCCTGCAAATTTTTGAAACATACTACCGCCCGCAGCCCCGCTACCTTGATTGATCATATCGAGAAGACCATCCAGATTACCACCTGCGGCTTCTTTGGTGGCAGTAGCGGTTAACGACTCCTGAGTTGTGTCCACTGCCTTGGAAGCTTGCTCTTCTGACAATCCGAATTGGCTGGTAATTTTGGAAATCACCTCTGGCCCCACGTTTTTTAAAATTTCATTGATCATGATAAAACAGTTAAGTTGTATAGTGCATCAAAAAGACCGCAGTGACTATTCATCAATTACACTGGCCACTTTTTAATAAATAATTTTTAATATAATAAAAATTTACAAATCATTTAACCACGACCTATCATATTAACTATTAATTATAAAATCCTTAACAATAGATTAGTAAATAATACTTAAAACAATTTATTTTCATCAGGTATAATTAAGAGGTACCATTGGATTGGCCCGGCACCATTAGGCATTCATTAATAGCCTACCTAAAATTGGCAAAAGGGTCAATATTTTTGGCGTCACATCATCAAAACCACTTGGCCAAAAGGCGTTCTAAAAGCATAATGATGTTAATAAAACTTAAAAAAAGGGGAAAAACTGCGGACAATTCCTACAAATTTAAGTTCTTTAGGCTCGATTAGACAGAGAGTAGATTACTATGCCGCGAAAGAGAAATATCCAGGACCTATCCTTCCTTCCCATACTCCTTCTTATGACCATATCCCTAATGCTGGGAACGGGGATTCACAACACTTCTTTGGCCCAGGGCAGTCCGAATTTGGGCAAGACGGATCGGTTGATGGAGATGGCCAAAGCCTCCATTGCCAAAAACGAATATAAAAAAGCCAATTATTATTTCCGCCAAATCATAGAAAGCAGTGCTTCTATCCCACCAGAAATGCCGTATTATTTTGCAGAAACGCTTTACGAACTAAAGCAATATGACAATAGCGCAAAATTTCTCAACAAATATTTAGAGATCAATGGATTCAAAGCCGATAATTACGAGTCTGCCAAAACCCTCGAAAAGAAATTAAAAGCCCCGTTAGAGGCCATTGCAGCCTGTAAACTGTGTGACTCCAAGGGATATCGATACCAAATGTGCCCCACATGCCATGGAGAGAAAGTCATCCAGCAGGATTGTAGCTATTGCAAAGGAAACGGCATCGTGGGATGCAGCCGCTGTAAAGCCACTGGCATCGTCACCAAAAAAAATGTTTTCAACATTACGGAATATTACCAATGCTCCCGCTGCAAAGGAGAAGGCAGGCTCACCTGTCCGCGATGTGATGGCAGCCTAAAAGAAGTCAGCGCCTGTCACACCTGCTCTGGTTTTGGTGAAGTACATTCAGAAGAACTATGTGACCATCAAGTGCAGGATAAGCACCATGATGAGAACATTACAGTCCAATAATTCATCCCAACTTTTGCATTGATCATGTCAGATATAATCCCTTGCCCAAAGTGCAATTCGACCTATACTTATCCAACAGGAATTTCGATGATGTGCCCTGAGTGTGGCCACGAGTGGAACCCAGAAACAGCAACAGTAGCGGAAACTGAAGAAAGTCTAGTCGTCAAGGATGCCAATGGCAATTCCCTTCAGGATGGCGACGATGTGATCGTCATCAAAAATCTCCCTGTAAAAGGTGCAGCCCACCCCATAAAAGCCGGCACCAAGGTGAAAAACATTCGTTTGGTAGAG
This sequence comes from Echinicola rosea, assembly GCF_005281475.1. NCBI lineage: Bacteria > Pseudomonadati > Bacteroidota > Cytophagia > Cytophagales > Cyclobacteriaceae > Echinicola > Echinicola rosea. The sequence continues at coordinate 4,448,737 of NZ_CP040106.1, forward strand.
GGAGATCATAACATCGATTGTAAAATCCCTGGCTTCGGTGCAATGGCCTTGAAGGCCATTTTTGTAAAAAAAGCCTAACGACCATCCGATACTATTTCCCGTATATTCTCCAAGAACTATAGCTCCATCACATTTCTTCAGGCAGTGGTACCGGTTATGGAGCCTTTCATCCTATAATTAGTTAAGAAAATCTTATATTGGCAATGTAATTAGCAAACTGCTATTTTTTCATCAATCGACTTTATTTTACCATTAATGTATGGCCGAAAATCACGAAAAGCTGGACTTGCTCCTAAAAAAACTGGATGTATTGCTGGAAAAACAGGAAGCGTTTTCCAAGGAAGTCAATCAACTGCAATCTGAAATCCAACTTCTTAAAGGAACGGCTGCCTCCGCTGTAAAAAAGGAGCATACCCAATCCGAAATACCCCAAAAGAAACCAATACCCCAACTCCGTCCTTTCCGTAAACAGGAAAAGTCAAAAGCCGCCCTGGCCTGGGATTATCCCCCAAAGCCTAAAAAATCTAAAACCGATTTCGAAAAGTTCATTGGTGAAAATCTGGCCAATAAGATCGGGATAATCATCGTCATTATTGGAGTCGCCATAGGTGCCAAATACACGATCGAAAACCAACTTGTCGGGCCTATGACCAGGGTTGTCATTGGCTACATCATGGGAATTGGTCTAATGGGCTTTGCCATAAAGCTGAAAAAGAAGTACGAAAACTTCAGTGCCGTATTGCTCAGTGGAGCAATGGCCATCATGTACTTCATTACTTTTGCGGCATTTAGTTTTTACGGGCTGATCGGGCTTCCAATTACTTTTGTGCTAATGGTTGTTTTCACAGCTTTCACCGTGCTGGCAGCATTGCACTATGATAAGCAGGTCATCGCGCATATTGGATTGGTCGGCGCTTATGCCGTCCCCTTTCTGCTCAGTGATGGATCCGGAAATGTCGGTTTTCTCTTTTCATATATCGCTATTATCAATGCGGGAATCCTGGTCATTGCTATCAAAAAATACTGGAAAGCACTTTACTATTCCGCTTTTGGACTGACTTGGATCATCTATCTGGCCTGGTTCATTTTGGACTATAGTCGAGGGTATCATTTTGGCTTGGCCATGACGTTTCTGGCGGTCTTTTTTGTGCTCTTCTACTTGGCTTTCCTTGCGTATAAATTCCTCCAAAAAGAAACGTTCAATTCCGCAGACATCATCATGCTGCTGAGCAATGCCTTTATCTTTTATGGAATAGGTTATGCACTCCTTTCAGGTCAATCGGAAAATGCATCCTTTTTGGGAATGTTTACACTGGGAAATGCCATTATCCACTTCTTGGTCAGCTTGCCCATTTATAAACGTAAACTAGCGGATCGTAACCTCTTCTATTTGGTGATAGGATTGGTCCTGATATTTGTAACTTTGACTTTCCCAGTACAGTTTGATGGCAACTGGGTGACACTGATGTGGACTGGAGAAGCGGCATTGTTATACTGGATAGGAAGGACCAAGCAGGTAGCATTTTATGAAAAAATGGCTTATCCCCTGATGCTCCTTGCTTTCTTTAGCCTTGTCCAAGACTGGTCTATCGTCTATGGTACATCTTATCAGGAAATGGAAGGTTCTCATTTTAAGCCACTGCTCAATATTCATTTCTTGTCCTCCCTACTATTTTTGGCCGGCTTTGGGTGGATCTTTTGGATTCAGTCTAAAATAGATTTCGCCCCGTCTTGGAAACCGGCCAAAGGAACAGCCCGTATTATTTCTTATGGGATCCCCGCGATCCTGCTCTTCACTGCTTTCTATGCATTCTTCGCAGAAATCACTACATATTGGCAGCAGCTGTATGTAACCTCTGAAGTGGCAATTGTCAACAACGGATATTTAAGGGACGACGACTTGCTGCATTTCAAGAGCATCTGGGCCATCTGCTATTCACTGGCTTTTGTGGTAAGTTTGGCTGTTTTGAATTTCAAGAAACTCCGCAGCCAGCGGCTCGGGTTTGTCAACATGGTTTTAATAGCCTTTACCCTGTTGATCTTCTTGACCAATGGTCTCTATGCGCTGAGTGAACTTAGGGTAACTTATCTGAAACCACCACATCCGGAATACTTCACCTATGATCTTGAAAATATTATCATCCGATACATCTCCTTTGTATTTGCGGGTCTAGCCCTCATTGCAGCCTATTTCTACCGAAAACAAGCTTTTATGAAGCGTTCGTTTGTGATGGCTTTTGACTTTGTCCTGCACTTAACGCTGGTTTGGATCCTCAGTAGTGAACTGATCCATTGGATGGACATGGCCGGTTGGTCCCGTCAATATAAGCTTGGACTCAGTATATTTTGGGGTGTCTATGCGCTGACAGTGATAGGAATTGGAATCTGGAAAAACAAAAAGTACCTGCGGATAGCGGCGATTGCGCTGTTTGGCCTTACACTGCTCAAACTGTTCTTCTATGACATCAGTCACTTGGACACCATCGCCAAAACCGTGGTTTTCATTTCCCTTGGTATTTTATTGCTGATCATTTCATTTCTGTATAACAAATTCAAGCACAGTATTTCTGATGAGACCAATCATTAAACTGCTAACCCCCATTTTGCTGCTGATGTGCCAAGGTGCCCTTGGGCAAGTAAAGGAGTACGCGTACATGCGTGAATTGGAAGGAATCACGGATACCTGGCACCAGATCAATTTGCCGGATGACATTTTCGGGAAAGTCAATCAACAGCTCACCGATATCCGAATCTATGGCATCACCACACAGCAGGACACGATAGAGGCTCCTTACCTCCTTCGTTCCTCCGCCCCAAAAGCAGACAAAACAGCCATTGATTTCAACATACTCAACACTTCGCATCATGGCCAAAAGTACTTTTACACATTCGAAGTAGCGGATGAAACGATAACGGACCATATTGCCTTAAAGTTTGATCAACATAACTTTGACTGGAAAATCAAATTGGAAGGAAGCCATGACCAAAGCGAATGGTTCACCTTACTGGAAGATTACAGGATTCTCTCCATCAAAAACACTTCCACTGACTTTCAGTTTACCACCCTGAAGTTTCCAGCAGCCAATTATTCCTTCTATCGACTGACCATCCCCAATAACAAAAACCCCAACCTTCAACATGCTGGACTAACGCGACAGGTCATCGAAAAAGGAACGTACCAAGACCACCAAGTTACGAACATGCAGTCCCGTCATGACAATCAATCAAAATCAACGCATATCGAGGTAAAATTGGCCATGGCGGTACCGATAAGTCAGGTAAAGGTAAATATTAAGGAAGATTTTGACTATTATCGCCCTATTACTATTAGCTACCTTTCTGATAGCGTAAAAACAGAAAAAGGCTGGCACTACCAATACCGGCAATTGGCTTCGGGGACACTAAATTCCCTCTCGGGCAACCAATTCTCCCTGCCTCCAACCACCCTTCAGCAGCTCCACATCACCATCCATAACCAGGACAATGCCCCACTTACCATCAATGATGTAGAAGCCAAAGGGTTTGAATATAGTTTAACTGCCCGCTTCACCACACCGGCTGATTATTTTCTAGTGTATGGCCATACCAATGGGGTGAAACCAGACTATGATATCGCCAAATTCCCTGAAAACATCCCTTCATCTCCAAAAACACTTACGCTAAAACCGGCAATAGCCGTCCAGCCAACACCAGATGCAGCCCCATTGCCGCTATTTGGCAATAAAGCGTGGCTTTGGGCTGTTATGGCGGTCATTATTGCTGTTCTGGGTTGGTTTTCGCTCAAGATGATCAAAAATGCCTGATATCCATTCAAAAATTCACTTTCCAATGCAAAACAACGTCTCCCCTTTGTTTACAGGTGGTGTGCCCACTTTGTAGAGTACAGTACCTGAGGCGGGGGCTGAAATATCTGCTAGCTTCTCACCAAAAACATTCGTGATCACTCCAAGGACTTGGCCTTCCGCCACCTTGTCACCACTTTTGATATTGCTGTAAAAAATCCCTGTGGATGGGCACTTTAAATAAACTTGCTCTTTTAACCATTTTTGGTTCACATGTCTCTTTTCATCAAAAGGGTACATTTCCATGGTGGCCAGCATGTTCATTACCCCCTCGGTAATCATCGCAACCATAGCTGGCTGGACATTGCCCAACTTACCTGCCTCAATGCTCAAGGCCGTTTTGCCCTGCTGGACAGCCTCTTTAAAAGCATATTCCGATGGTGCATCCGGCGACAAGGTGTAGGGATAGACCACATTGTATTCAAAGTTGGCCGCTTTGGTAAGTCGATGTGCAAGCGCTACCTGGTCAGGTGTGTCCTTGCGGTTGTAATAGCAAACAAACGGTAACAAATCCTCACTGGCATCTCCTCCATGGATGTCCAAAAACACATCCGATACGGGAATCACTTCCTTACTGATCCAGTGCGCAATCTGCTCGGTAATGGAGCCCCCAGCTTTTCCGGGAAAAACACGGTTAAGATTTTTACCATCTTTCGGATTGGTAAAGACCGAACGACCGTAAAAAGCAGCTTCATTGGCGAGAGGAAGGATTACCAAAGTGCCATGTAGCTTTTCGGGTTGAATCCTTTTCATCAAATCCTGAATGGCCAATATGGGGGGATACTCAAATCCGTGAACCCCTGCTACCAAGGTAAATACTGGGCCATCGTGCTTTCCCTTTATCATGGTAACTGCCAACGAATCTTCGCTCCCAAGGTACACCATAGTATCCCTCCTGCAGCCAGAAGGAAAGTCCGTAAGCTGTTGGGCAGTTGTCGCCGTTCCTAAACAAAATAGCACGATCACTCCGAAAAGTGACACTAATAGATTTCGATTTTTCACGCTAGGGATTTTCAGGGTTGGTCATTGTTCAGGGTTGGTCATTGATTGCTTAATATCTGAGGATTGGGACGTTGTTTCATGATCAAGTCCTTTGGCGAATAGTTTCTCTATCCCTTTTCTGGTTAGCCCTTTTCCTATGACCACCAAAAATGGTGCTTGTTCCTCCTCCTGTGTGACAGGCGAAATACTTAGCTGCTGCCCCACACTTTGGACCAATTGTAGCCTTTTACTTTCACTGATATGGACAAAGCCTTTTATCCTGTAGATCTGATGGTAATGGAGAAATAAGGACACTGTCAAGATACTTCGCAAGCGCCCAAGGTCAAATATGGCATCCTTGAAATCCAACTTAATGGACTTGACATTGCTATGTTCATGAGGAAGTGTTTCTTTGTACGTTAGCAGCTGAGAATTTCGAGTAAAGTCCTTTTCCAGCAGCTCTTCGGTGAAGTTACCGTAATTGGTAGGAAACACCATGGATAGTGGATTTATATGTTTGATTTTCTGGACAAGTGAATGGATATAGTCTTTGGTGACCATTGCTTCCTTGTTTAACAAAATCAGGTCAGCGATGGCCAGCTGTCTCCCCGCCTCTGCCACTTCAGCCAAACTATCCTCAAACAAAACAGCATCCACCACTCCTATGACAGCCTTTACGGTAAAATACTCACTGATCGTTTCGAAGATAAAAACACTCGCCAATGCCCCCGGATCTGCCATTCCTGAAGCCTCTATAAACACGTTGTCCGGTGGTGTGGACAATTGGGCTATATCCCTCAGTACCGCATATAATTCCTCTCCCAACGAACAGCAAATGCAGCCATTATTCAACTCAAAGACACGGTCATACTTCAAGTTCACCAAACCTCCATCCACCGATGCTGCCCCAAACTCATTTTCGATCACCATGTTTTTTTGTTCGGAATAATGGGCAAGCAAATTATTGAGCACAGATGTCTTACCAGCTCCCAAAAAGCCAGTCAGGATAGTGACGCTTATTTTTTTGTTCGGCATAGTCGTTTTCCTTTGTCCCAATACAATTGGGGAAAGATTCATTGAAGTTCAGATAGGCAAACTTAATAGCTGCAAATAATATTTGCAACATAGTTGCGATATAGTTTATGCAAGATGCGAGGATGAATTTAGCCATCTTTCACACACCATACGATAGGCTTACCATCCTTCCAACAAAGTCCCTGGCTAGTAACTTTAAGTAAGCCAGTATGGTATCAGACTCATTATAGAGAATCGGGGGTGCACTTTACTACACTTATATTGATGAAGGAATGCATTGCTTTTAATACGCCTACTATTAAAATTAGTAACAATTAAGTTTTAAAAACACCATCTCTTCTTATCTTTTATTAAATAAATCACATTAACCATTTGCCAACAAGTTAATTTTGATTATTTTCATCAAAAGAATTACACTCTACTAGATCTACAAAAAATGAAGAAGCACCTCATCGACTTTGAGTTGTTCAAAGTACTATTCCCTTCACTGTTAAAGCTCGAGATAAATCGGTTCAAAATAGCCATAGGCCAAGCCGAAGAAGTCTATTTTTTGGAGGGCACCAAAAAGGTGAAAATCCATTCATTCTCAGAATTCAAAAAAACCCTATACAGAAAACTTCCAGTAGAAATTTATAGAAAGTGTTTCCCTAAAAGCTAACCTGTATTTTATTCTATTTCATACCCCTATGGACCTGGTCAAGCTCTATTTCTAGGGCGACGAATGTTGATATGGTCTATAAAAGAAAATTTAATTTCATACCGTTAAAACGTTGGGCTTTCTTCAAAGGGAAATCGCTTTTACCCCATGAAGTTATTTAATTCTGGCAAAAAGCGTCAGCCTGAGCGGAGTCGAGGTCCAACGTATAGCCTTCGACTCCGCTCAGGCTGACATCTCTTTACTAATAGTTTAAAAGCGATTTTCCTAGCCTCCTCCATCCGCTTGATTGGGTTTTAGCGGGAATTCATGGGGAATAAGGAGGAAAATGAATCTAAAAACGAAAACGTTGGATGGGCAATTTACCATGGGATGCACCCGTGGCTATAAATATGTCGCCTCTCTGAGACTAGCTTTCGAGTGTAATCTTTCAATGTAGGTTCAAAATGCACTTGGTGCCTTTCGGACTTCGTGGCATTTTTATGTTTCGGGGGTTTTGCCATTAAGAAAACTGGCAGCCCCCAACTTTGACGCTTGATCCGGAATACTTTTCGACACTTTCATAAAATTGCTTTTCAAGTTGAAGAATAAAATCAGCGCAGATCTTAATCACCTGAGCTCCTATTTCGTTACAATCTTTCGCCTAGGTCCTATAAACCAGCAAATTCGAAAGGTTCAGCGTCAATAAAATGATCCAGTGCGTCTCCTTCATAGGTCTCATTGTTGGACAGGGCCAGTTTCCGTGTGGGAGTAGTCCCAAAATCCACCCTCTTGATATCGACCCAAAAGGTATTTGGTGTCATGATTGACTCAAAATAATAGACCAGGTGCTTTTGATCTGAAACGGTACGCCATCTGGTAGATGAAATATTTGGTTCACTTTCAGAAGATATACCATAAGGAACTGAGCAATTTCTGATCACACTAAAAACGCTCGCGACTGCTGTACGCCTGTCAGTTGACTTGGGGATGGCGTCAATATAGTAAGATGCTCGAACAAACCGATCGGCAGCATTATTGGTCCCTGGTAGCATCATCGTCCCCGGAATTCGACTCCAATATGCATTTAAAGCCAACTGCTGTTCATAAACAGGGGAATTGGTCATCACCACGTACGAGGGATCATGATGGATGACAAGCTTTCCACCGACATACTCAAAAACTGCATTATCTCCTTTAGCATCTGAAATGGATAAATGACAGGTAGCAAACCGTTCTGTACCAGGAATATTGCTGGAGACAACCACATAATCCTCCTTTTCCATTCTTCGCACTGCTTCTTCTACTGTGGCAAAGTTATCCAAAACATATTGCGCCCAAGCAGCTATAGACAGTCCCTGCTGTTTTCCATCGTAGGGAGGATATTCGGATTCTGTTAGCCAAAGGATATTGGCGACTAATCCTTTCTCATTCATCCCATCCACGGTGGCAATACCAAATGAACTGGCCACGATGCTTCCGTACTTAGAACGCCACGTCAAAGAGTTGGGGCCTACTTTACCTTCTCGATCCATCGCCCGTGGGAAAATCCACAAATCTGCTGGAATTTCATCCTTCCAGTCCATCGACCTTGCTGTAATCACCAAATTCTCTGATCCCTTATACACCACACGTGTACACGGAATCGCTATCCGCACCAAGAAAAAGAGAACAAAAACAATCAACACGTGTTTGGTATTCATAACATCATTTCTTTTAAGATAAATAAGTACTTAACACCTATTAAACAAACCCAAAAAATGAAAAAACCGCTCACAACAACTGGGAATTATTCAAAAATAAAATAAGGAAACCACGCAATTTTAGTAGATTTCACAAAATAAATATAACTTTTTAAACTCACTATTTCTGTATTTCACTTAAAAAATAGCAATCCTCCGCACACAAAAGCAGCATCAAATTTAGTATTGTCGCGCATTAGGTTCCTTACCGCACAGCATGTGCTTTTGCCATTCCTAAAAGGATTAAGTAAAAAATAAGCCTATAATTTGATCATTTAAGTAAACAATCATCAAAATTTAAAATAATTATGTAAATAGCGTGTTTATGTAATTAGCAAGTAAATAATCCCAAATAAATGATCTTAATCACCATCATTTTACCCACCCTTCTTTCATTGGTTTTTTCTTGGTTTGTAGGAGTTATGGTCTGTCATTGGACCAAAGGACACCTTCTCTATCCAAAGTATGAAAATCGTTTCCTCATCCACGACCGAAAATGGGAAAAATTCATCGCACTAAAATGGTTCGAAAAATTCATTTCTTACTTTCCATTGGAATATTGGGAATTCAAATTGATGTATGGCAAAAAGCCCGACAGCTATAGGCTGGAGGAAATAAGAGAAAAACACTTCACCCGAGAAATGGAATACTTTATTGCCTTTACCGTCTTGGCAGGCCTTACCTTATTTATATATTTCACCCACAACACTTTGTTTTTTTACCCTCTGTTGGCAGCCAATGTCTTTGGGAACATATACCCCTTCTTGGTTCATCAACGCATCAGGAGAAAACTGCAAAGAAATTAGTAAAAGACACTAACCGCGGTTTAAAAATCACCATTGCAAACCATAACAAGGGAATTTGGGGGAAAGTTGCCTATCCCTTTTCAAACTACTTCTTCATTAAAAACAAGACCGATTCTTACCGACTGCCGTCATAATTTTACGGCCAGTTTTTATCAACTTATATTAAAACAGGATCAATATGCATCAATAGTCACCTCTCCTTTTTTAAGGCCTTTCCCAGTGGCTTTCAACTGGATAGCACCCACATTTTCTGGCGAAACGATAAGTGTGAGCTGACCGTTAAATACCCGCATATGAGGCTTATGAAACAGTTCTAGGCTAGTCGGATCACCATTGGCCACTGCTTTAAAATTGCCAGCACCTTCCACGGTAAAAGATAGGGAACGCTGATCTGTAGGGCAAACCCGTCCCTTTTTATCCACGACCTGCACACGGACAAAAGCCAATTCCTTACCATCCACAGACACTTTCTCTTTTTCTGGAATGAGTTTGATGTGATGGGCTTTTCCTGCCGTATGTAGGAGTTTCTCCGCTGCCTTATTACCATTGTCATCATAAGCGATCACCTTTACCTCCCCAGGTTCATATACCACATCCATCCACATTAGCCGGTAGCGTTCCTGCAAGTTTCCCTCTTTGTTCTTGGTCTTTTTCCCTTGGCTCTTGCCATTGATGAAGAGTTCGGCAGACGGATAGTTGGTATAAACAAAAACAGGAGTTTGCTCCCCTTCTCTTCCTTCCCAGTTCCAATGTGGTAAAATATGAAGGGTCTCTTCTTCTGGCTTCCAGACACTCTTGTACAGATAGTACCTGTCCTTTGGGATACCTGCCAAGTCAACAATTCCGAACATCGAACTGTGATTGGGCCAAGCGTCGGTATCGTAAGGAGTAGGCTCTCCCAAATAATCGAAACCCGTCCACACAAATTGCCCCAAGGTCCAGTCATAATCTTCGGCCAGTGCAAAATCATCCTCCGGGAGGTTTGACCAGCTGCAATACTCCAACCCATAGGCACTGGACTGTTGATCTTCATGAATGACCTGTGCCACCTTTTCTACAGGAAAATGATATACACCACGAGAACTCACGGTAGATCCTGTTTCTGAGCCCAACACCAAACTGTGCGGGAGCTTTTCATAACCTTCCTGGTATCGATGGGTGCGGTAATTAAAACCCGTCACATCGATCATGGCGGCAAAACCATTGTCCAATACACATGAAATACGATCCATCCCTGCGGTAACCAAGCGGGTAGGATCTTCACGATGACAAATATCTTGGAGAAATTTGGCTACTTTATACCCGTCAGCACTGCATTGCGTAGGCACCTCATTGCCGATGCTCCACATGACCACGCTGGGGTTGTTACGGTAATGACGCACCATATTGACCAGGTCTTTTTCAGCCCACTCGTCAAAAAAGCGGTGATAACCGTTTTTGCATTTGGCCACATCCCATTCATCAAAGGACTCTACCATCACCATCAAGCCCATCTCATCGCACAGCTCCACCAGTTCTGGAGCAGGCATGTTATGTGAAGTCCTGATGGCATCAGCGCCCATATCCTTCATGAGCTGCAGTTGTCGCTTAATAGCAGAGCGGTTCACAGCCGCACCCAGAGGACCAAGGTCATGGTGCAGATTTACCCCTTGGAATTTTCTTCGTTGTCCGTTAAGAAAGAAACCCTTGTCCGCAATGAAGTCAATCTTTCGGATGCCAAAACGTGTCGTAAACGCATCCACCTTCTTCCCATCAATTGAAATGACCGATTTAGCAAAATAAAGGTAAGGAGTCTCCGGAGACCACATATGCGGATTGTCAACCGTCAAAAACTGCTCCAAAGGTCTCCCATGGTTAAGCCTTTGGACATTCTCTTTCCTTGCTACCACTTCACCCTTAACATCCAGGATCAAGGTCTCAATCGAAACGTCCGTTCCTTCGGCTACCTGTTCGAGCTCAGTTTTGATATTAACAGAAGCATATGCTTCCGAGACGTACGGAGTCGTCACAAATGTCCCCCAAACGGGCACATGGGTTTTCGGTGTGACCAATACATGGACATTCCGGTACAGTCCGGCCCCGGGGTACCAGCGAGACGATTGCTCCTTGTTTTCCAGCCTGACGGCCAATTGATTTAAGGATCCGTCCGCATTCAGAAAATCTGTCACATCGAAATAGAATGTATTATAACCATACGGCCAAAAACCAACTTTTTCACCATTGACATACACTTGTGCCTCGCTCATGGCCCCATCAAAAATCAGTTTTACCCGTTGCCCATCAGGGTCAAAATCAGGAACCTCAAACGTCCTTCTGTACCAGCCGACTCCCATATAGGGCAATCCACCTGTTCGTCCGGTTTTCTTGGTAGCCACTTTTTCGCCGTTTTGAGTGACCGCTACGATCTGCAAATCATGGCTTTCATCAAAGGGACCATAAATAGCCCAGTCATGCGGCACCGTTACTTCCTCCCAATCATCATCGTCAAAGTCCATAGCATAGGCTTCCTCTTGTGTTCCTTTACTGAACTTCCAATCATCTTCCAGCGTCCATGACTTCCGTACATTCTGGGCAAAAAGGACTGTGGAAACACTACATAAGAAAAGGAAACAAGAAATAACAAATGGGGTACGCATGATCTTCATATCTATTGTTTAGGCTAAAAAATAAAGATAATGACTTTAAGAACATCTCCCTCAATACGGTAGTAAAATTCAGTTCCCTTGTGCTGTACTGTGCTGTTTTCTAAGGTATGCCCGAAGCAATCGCTGACTGTCCCTATCGTCTGTTTTGGATTGAATGACGTCGCTTAGACGAACATCTTTTTCCAGCTCTCCCTTAAAAAAACCATAGCCTCTGTAAACACCATTTTCGATCAAGACTACTCCCCGCTCCCCTTCCGTTCTACCATCCAGCAGGAGGACCTGATTCTCATTAGGCAGGCTAACATCCTGGACAAATTGCCGCACCCTTTCGTTATACATCCAAGTAGGCTCTATCCCTATGCAGGCACCTTTACACGTTTTCAAAGTGAACTGGAAGCAGGCCCCTTTGGAAGGATATAACCCATTTATTTTTTGGCAAAGTTGATACCGTTCGGTTATGCGAAACAGGTATTCCTTTCCTTCGGTTTTGGCGGTAAAAGCCATCAGTTCCCGCTGTTCTTTGTTGATTTTTTGCAATTTCAAGGCCAAATATCCATCTTCCGTATCCACTAAATAAAGCCCCCACAGAAACACACTCCTCCTTAACGCTCTGTTAAACACAGGCTTGTGCGCTTTGATCAGCTCCGATTCCCGTAATAAGGCCATCAGTTCATTGCCCATGTTTTCATACTTCACCTGGTGCACTTGATGTTGCATCCTGACAGCCTTGGAAGTCGTGTGCTGAAAATGCTGCTGGACACGTTTTCTGATATCGTTGCTCTTACCGATGTAGATGATGCGGTCATGCTCATCCATAAAAAAATATACCCCCGTGATGGCCGGAGGTATATGGTGGAGTATATGTTTTAATTTTTCTGATAACATTTTTTCCAATACAAACGCCGAAGGTTAAACCTATGTAATAACGTCAACCTTTTGCAAGCAAAAAATGTTACCGATTTTATCATTAATTTTGATACTGAGGGTTGGTATTTCTTACCAAGCCTTTTTCGATTCCACCGTTTAAATGAGTTGATCCTCTTTTTTTGGTTTCCGTTGCTTTAGATGAGGGCTGCTTTTTCACCTTGCTGGCCACCCACAGGGACGTGGCACCGAGCACCAGCCATAAAAAGTCAACTGTAAACATCTGATAGAATCCCACTTGATAGGATTTCCATAACCAATTTCCTGTCACAAGGCCATTGGCCACAGGCACGGCCAGTCCTAAAACCCCACCTGAAACGAGGCAAAATTTATTGATAAAGTAATTGTTTCTGGTTACGGCAAGACCTACACTGCACACCAACCAAGCGTAAAAGAACACTTGATAAATGAAAGTCATTCTGGTATCATCCAACTCCAGTGGCGAAATTTTGACCATAATAAAGGTAAAGGCAGAAACCGGCAGCATACTGAGGCAAATCGCCAAGTACGAGGCCACTAACCAAGCATTAAACTTCCTCTTGGCCGGGGATACATGTTTCTTGTCCCTGGCCACCAGCCAGATCATGACACCGGAAATGATGACAAAACAGGTCACCAATCCAAGGATAAAATAAATGACCCTGAGCGGTATCCCTCCAAAATCACCATAATGGAGTTGGGTAATTACAGCTGCTGCGGCATCCGTGTAGCTGGTCTCGGTAAAAGGGTTCACCTCGTAAACCTGCTCACCCGTCGCCATATTGTACATCACCCCTCCTCTGCCGAGAAACTTGGCATCCGTATGGGTATTTCCCTCGATGAGGGCATGCATGTTTTGATCACCAAAATTGAACAGCTGAACGGATTTCACTTCAAAATCCGTCCATTTTTCCTCTACCCTGTCCACAAAGCTATTGACACTGGGTACAGTGGCCATAGACTGACCTGCTGGTGCTATCTTGGGGGGATTAAAACCAAAATCATCATACAACTTGGTCATATCCCCATCATACATATACGTTACAATAGCAGGTGAAAGCACCGTCGTACCAATGATCAAATAACATCCTGTCACGGCAAAGACAAACTGATAAGGCAAGCCCAACACTCCTAAAGCGGTATGGGCATCTGTCCAAATATTCTTCAGGCTTGCTTTTGGCCGAAAGACATAAAAGTTAGAAACGATTTTTTTCCAATGCACCAGCACTCCGGTCACCACAGCAAATAAAAAGAAAAACGCCACAAACCCTGCTAAAAGATAACCAGATGTTCCCCAAAGGTTGAGCTGTGCAAAAAAGTGGAGTCTATAAAAAAACTCCCCAAGGCTGTAACTGCTTCTATACGTATATGCATCTAAGGTTTCGGGATCCAAATAAAAAAACTCCCCCCTTCTCCTGCCTTCATCCTGGGCAGTGGTATCCTTAGGCGCACTTAAATTCACATTGATCCGGCGTTCCTCAAAGTGCTTATAAAAGGAAATATCCCTTCCGGCTAGCCCTTTTCTGGCATCCAACGTATCCAAAACATGATCCAGATCAAGGTGTTTGAGATTGGCATTCTCACTGATCGGTTCATTCCGCTCCCACCCGATGATTTCGTCCCGGAAAAAAGAAAGGGAACCGGCAAAGAAAATCACGTACAAAGCTGCACTAATGATGATCCCGCTGATCGTATGGGTGTGAAAAAGGATATTGTAAATTCTATTACTCATATATCAGAATATTGGCAGGTACATTTTATTGAAGTATATCACCACACTAAATATCACGGTGATGATAAGGTAAATCCCCCAAGCCTTCCATCCATTCCGGAACAAAAAGGCAAGTAAAAACAAGGTGGCCCAAAGCATAAATCCTCCAAACCGTAGTGTCATCAAGACATTGACGTGATCCAACCAGTAAGCGACCATCATAAACGCCGCAACAGTCACTGCATAGCCCCCAAAAAAGCCTGCTGTGATCTTGGCAAAGCGCTGAAAGGGTGAAGTAGTCAAGTATTTTTTATTTGCTGGCATCTTTAAAGTAATTCAAGTAGTAAACTCACTGTAAACATCAGCACCAATACCTTAGGATCGAGTACCCTAAGGGGATTAAGCAATACCACCAAACTCCCCACCGTCATCAAGACGACGCTGTAGGCAAATATGCCTGCTCCAATTCCCAAAGCCACGATCGAAAGTGCTCCTCCAATAATGAGCAGTGCACTTCCTACTCTTTTAGCCATTAAGGGTTGTTGCTGGCCCCATTTCACGAGTGGAAGCTCTTTGGTTAGGACAGCCCTTTTTGAGGTGATATAAAAGCAGACAAAACCTGCTAAAGCAATTAAGACAGTAATGGTGATCATTTTTCAGTTCGATTTCCCACAAATATAGAAGCACACCTGATGCCTCGCAACTTTAATTAGATTTAATTTAAATAATCACACAACAAAGATGATGGAGGCTATACTTTGTGATTATTTCGAAAAATGTCATTGATCAAAACAAACATCACCCGCATCCATAATCAATAGAAAAAATCAATGGTAAAAAAAATAATTTTCTTACCGCCAATCTTTCTTGTTTACTAGTTTTGAAAATATTTAGATCAAATCTAAATTAATACATATCAATAATGAATGAGTAAACCATTTAAGGATTTACTAAAAATTATAACCTTTAACCGATCACAACACACTAAAATGAAGCACATTTTACCTCCTTTACCCTTTTTGAGCCATTGCCTTCAAAGAAATACTATTTTCTATTTACTGGTTTTGCTAACCCTTGCTACTTCGCTTTCAGCCTCCGCCCAAACCGGTTCTATCAGTGGAAAAGTAACCACCAGCGACGGAGAACCGGCTGAATTTTCGACAGTAAGTTTGGGTAACAACCAATTTACCTTGGTAAACCATGAAGGTGAATTTTCCTTTAAAGGATTGGCGGCTGGAAACTATACCTTGGAAGTCAGTTTTGTAGGGTTGGAATCCCAAACAAAAACTGTCCAAGTAAAGCAGGGGAAACCCGTGAAGGTAAATTTCATCCTTTCGGCCAGTTCAAACTCCCTAAATGAATTTATGGTAATCGGTGACAAATATACCGTCACTTCCCGAAAAGAAAGTCCCTATGTGGCCCGACTGCCCATCAAAAACCTCGAAAACCCACAAGTGTACAGCGTAGTCGATATAGAACTGATCAATGAACAAATGGCGCTTACGTTAGAAGAATCATTTCGCAATGTTCCAGGGGCTGCTCCAGCCAAAACCGGCGCGGGGATGCCTGCCTTTTTTAGCCGTGGTTTCCAAACCTCTGATAATCTCAGGAACGGTCTTGCCACTTCCCTCAAAACCGGAATAGACCTTGTCATGGTAGAGCGGGTAGAAGCCATCAAAGGCCCCTCTTCTACCCTTTTTGGAGCGTCGATGGTATCTTTTGGCGGTTTGGTGAATTACGTGACAAAAAAACCTCATGAGCGTTTTAGTGGCGAAGTTTCCTATCTCCAAGGAAGCTGGGACCTCAGCAGGATCACGGCTGACATCAACACGCCGCTAAACGACGACAACACGTTACTCTTCAGGCTAAACACGGCGTTTCAAAAGGAAAACTCCTTTCAGGACCAAGGCCATGGTACCACCTTCGTAATCGCACCGTCCTTGACCTATAAAGCCAGTGACCGCTTGACCTTCCGCTTGGACGCTGATCTACAAAAATTTAAAGGCACCTCCAACACTGCCTGGGCCATAAACAGCGGTGTTACGGCGACTTCTTACGACGAATTGCCCATCGCCTATGACCGCTCCCTAATCGACAATTCGTTCGTGGGCAATCAACTGTCCGGTAATGTCTTCCTACAGGCCGAGTATAAACTATCTGAAAACTGGACCTCCAGTACCAACTATGCTTATGGCAATGGGGAATACAATGACCTGCTTTATTTTAACCAGTATTGGATCGATAATACTACTATCCGCAGGGCCATGGGCGTTTTTTCCCCCGACAAAACCGGCAGAAAACAATTTCAACAAAACTTTACAGGGGAATTTAATATTGGTGCCATGAAAAACCGTCTTGTTGTAGGATTGGATTTTATGGACCAATTCCGGAACATGAAATATTCTTACCTCTGGCTGGACACGGTGAATGTGATGGAGCCGACGCCCGATATACGTCTCCAGACAGTAGAAAACACGTTGGGAGAAACCGTCACCCCTGAGCGGCTGAGCAAGCAACGTACCTACTCCGCCTACTTCTCCGATGTGCTTAACCTGACAGAAAACTTCCTAGTGATGGTCAGCCTTCGAGCCGACCGGTTTGCCAACAAAGGCACCACAAACCCGCTGACTTCAGAAACAACAGGAAGCTATTATCAAACGGCCTTTTCTCCAAAGTTAGGGGCAGTTTACCAACCGGTAAAGGATAAGGTAGCGATCTTTGCCAACTATATGAACGGTTTCAAAAACGTGGACAATGCCAACCAGCCACAACCTGATGGAACCGTGGCCAACTTCAAACCGCAACAGGCCAATCAATTGGAAGGCGGCGTAAAACTGGACCTGCTTGAAAATAAATTAAACGCTACCATAAGCTATTATGATATTCAAGTGACCAATTCCACCCGTTCCGCAACGGATGAAAATGGTGCTACTTTCACCGTTCAAGACGGTACTCAGCAAAGTCGGGGATTGGAGGTGGAAGTAATCGGAAACCCTTTTCCAGGCTTCAATTTCGTGACCGGGTATGGTTATAATGACAACGAATATACCAATGCTGCTGAAAATATCGAGGGGAACCGTGCCTTGGGAACCCCAGCGCATGTGGCCAATGCCTGGCTCAGCTACTCACTACTGAAAGGCAACTTACAAGGGCTTGGACTGGGAACAGGAGTAATCTATGTTTCGGATGTATTTTTCAATGACACCAACACCTTCACCCTTCCCTCTTACACGGTACTGGATGCAACGCTCTTTTACAATCGCCCAAAATACCGCATCAGCATTAAGGCCAACAACTTGACCGACGAGCCTTATTGGGTAAGTGATGGATATTATGTGCGACCACAAAAACCCGCACACTTTATTACCAGCTTCACTTTTAAATTTTAATTAACTACCACTAGCAGCCGTTCCCCTGGGGCTTCCGTCCTCAGGGGATTTTTATTTTGCTGCATAAAAACTCCGGATATGTGCCTCCACGTTTTTGACGACACTTTTGTACCATCGGAAGCGGATTTCGGCCTTTTCCTCTTCACTCAGGTAGTAGATTTCCGGTTTGGAGCGTACGATTTTTTGCTGCAAATCATACAGACAGATCGATGCACTGACCGAAATATTAAAACTCTCTGTAAAACCTGTCATCGGAATATGGACGACCCCATCACTCTTTCGGATGACCTCATCACTTACTCCTGCATGCTCATTGCCAAAGACCAAGGCCGTTTTCTGATCTGCCTCCAGCTCATGCAATGGGACGCTCTCTCCATGTGGAGAAGTGGCCATGATCTTATACCCCTGCGACCTCAACTCCCCAAAACATGCATCGACGGAAGATCGATCAGGGCCATCTTGGTACTTGTGGATATCCACCCATTGGGCTGAGCCTCTGGTAACATAGGGGTTGACGTCATAGGAATTGGCTTTTTCGATGATGTGAATGTCCTGCACACCAAAGCAATCACAGGTCCTGATCACTGCACTGGCATTATGAGGCTTGTAAATATCCTCCAACACCACCGTAAAAAATCGAGACCGTAAAGCCAGGACTTCTTCCATCCTGGCTTTTTTATGGTCTGTTATATATTGGGATAGGTAAGCTAATAGATCCTTGTCCAAAAAACTACTTTCCATTCTTAAACAAGCCTAGCTGATCCTTATCGTCATCTTCCTCATCCTTTACTTTCAGGTCAATGGTAGATCCGACTTCCAAATTTTCCTTATCCCCTTTCTCCTCTTTGGCGGGAGATTCTTTTTTCACCGGCTCCAGTAGTTTGATACTTTTCACGGGGTGCGCACTCAGCTTATTCCCAACTGACTTCCACCCTTTCACATCAATGACCATGTCCAGATCGTATTCTACTTTTTCGGTTTCCTTGCCTTTTTTAAGGACAACCTCCACTTGGGGTTGTTTGTCCGTGGAGACAATATCCAACGTGGACTTCCGGTGATCGGAAATAAAATTAAATTTCTTGTTTACCGTGCTCGTCTCTATATTAAATCGCTTTACGTAATGATTTTTGCTGGCACCATCAAAGTAAACACATGAAATGACCGCTTGCGGATCAAATTTCTCTATCAACAAGAGCGTGTTGGGGTCATAGCGATTGGTCAATTCATAGGAGGTGAGCTCATAACTGCCATCTTTATAGAAAGCGATAATCTTATCGTCCCCAAGGAAATTACCGATCACCTTGCCTCTTTCATCTGTATTGATCCTGCCGACAGCCTCGTCATAGTACACGTCCAGTCCGCCCAGTGTCGATACCCCTTCCATCTTCAACTGGATCTTTCTGACAGGATACTTAGTCAGGATATTGCCTCCGGCCCCACGGCCTTTGATATCCAATTCCTTAAAGTCATAGTCAAAGACTTTCACCCTTGCCTTGCTTCCTTGCGTGAGGTAAACGGTCACGATCTCCGCTTCTCCATTGGCATTGGCAGTAAAATACAACACTTTGGAGCCTTTGGTACCTTTGGTAAGGACGTATTCCCTGTCACGGGTCACGCTTAGGATCTGGAAGCGCTTCACCATCGTCCGCCCGGATGTGCCATCCAGATAAATCATATTATAGACCATCCGTTCATCCCCCTTACGGAAAATACCCACATGGATAATGTCTTTGCCGACGAATACCTTGTCCTGAATTCTGGTCACTACACAAGTACCATCCTTCTTAAAGGCAATGATATCATCAAGGTCCGAACAGTCGCAAACAAACTCGTCCTTTTTCAGCCCAGTACCGATAAATCCATCTTTTCGGTTCACATACAACTTTGCATTGTTTGCTGCTACCACCGTGGCTTGGATCGTTTCAAAATTGCGTATTTCTGTTTTCCTTTCCCTGCCCTTTCCGAATTTCTTCAGGAGGTTTTTATAATAGTCTATGGCAAATTCCGTGAGATGCTCCAAGTGGTGCTCGACTTCTTTCAGCTCATCTTCCAGCTTCCGCATCAGCTCATCTGCTTTGAAACTGTCAAACTTAGAAATCCTTTTGATCTTGATCTCCGTCAGTCGTACGATGTCATCTTTTGTGATTTCACGGTAAAAGTCAGGCTTGTAGGGATCCAGCCCCTTATCGATCGTAGCAATGACATCTTCCCATGTCTCACATTCCTCAATGTCACGGTAAATCCTATTTTCTATAAATATCTTTTCCAAGGAAGAGAAGAGCAATTTCTCCATCAGCTCTCCTTTTCGGATCTCCAGTTCCCTTTTCAGCAACTCCTTGGTCTGACGGGTATTGTAGGCCAAGATATCATTTACGCCCATGAAAACCGGTTTGTCCTCGATAATCACACAGGAGTTTGGAGAAATCGACTGCTCACAATCCGTAAAGGCATACAGGGCATCAATGGTCATGTCCGGGGACTGGCCAGGAGCCAAAAACACTTGTATTTCCACGTCTTTGGCGGTATTGTCCACCACCTTTTTGATCTTGATCTTGCCCTTGTCATTTGCCTTGATGATGGAATCGATCAGTGAAGTGGTCGTCGTCCCGAAAGGAATATCCTTGATCAAAAGGCTCTTGCCGTCTCCTTCTTCGATCCGGGCACGCACTTTGATCTTCCCTCCTCGCAGGCCTTCATTATATTCCGAAAAATCTGCCAGGCCACCGGTGGGAAAGTCAGGGACAATATTGGCTTTTTTACCCTTCAGTATATCGACAGAGGCATTGATCAGCTCGCAGAAGTTATGGGGAAGGATCTTGGTGGAAAGCCCTACGGCAATCCCTTCTACACCTTGCGCCAACAGCAAAGGAAACTTTACGGGTAACGTTACCGGTTCCCGCTTCCTGCCATCATAGGACACCTGCCATTCCGTGGTTTGTGGATTAAAGACTACTTCCAGTGCAAACTTGGACAATCGTGCTTCAATGTATCGCGCTGCAGCTGCTCCATCACCGGTACGGATATCGCCCCAGTTTCCCTGTGTTTCGATCAGCAGGTCTTTTTGGCCCAAATTGACAATGGCGTCACTGATGGAAGCATCTCCATGAGGGTGGTACTGCATGGTTTGGCCGATGATATTGGCCACCTTGTTAAAGCGGCCATCGTCCATTTCCTTCATCGCATGCAGGATCCTGCGCTGAACGGGCTTAAAACCATCCTCGATAGCAGGAACCGCCCGCTCCAAGATCACATAGGATGCATAATCTAAAAACCACTCTTGATACATGCCGGTCACCGGCACGGAGTCATGCAATGCATCTCCATTTTCACCTTGACCGTTATTTTCTATATCACTCATATTCGGATTACATTAATTGGAAAATTGTAAAATTGGAAGGTTATCGGCCTTGGAAGACACTTTTAATGATAGCCTACGATCTTTGATATCCGCCTATACATTCCCAATTCATCATTCTTAATTCAATCATATTCATTTCTAATCCTAAACTCTTCATTCTCATCATGCTGCCTCTGTCTCTTCGGTATCGGCCTTGACGTCGTCCGCTTTCTCCTCCACTATGTCTTTTTCTACTTTTAAGTTGTCGATGATAAAACTCTGCCTGTTTGGCGTGTTTTTCCCCATAAAGAAAGTCAGCAGGTCTGCTATCTTGGTATCCTTGTTCAGGATAATCGGTTCTAAGCGGATATCTTCACCGATAAATCCACCAAACTCATCTGGTGATATCTCCCCCAGCCCCTTAAATCGGGTGATTTCTGGTTTATTTCCCAGCTTGGCAATGGCTTTTCTCTTTTCGTCCTCCGAATAACAGTAAATGGTCTCCTTCTTATTTCTTACCCTAAAGAGTGGGGTATCAAGGATGTATAAATGGCCGTTTTTCACCAGTTCAGGAAAAAACTGCAGGAAATAAGTCATGATCAACAACCTGATGTGCATGCCGTCCACATCCGCATCGGTGGCAATGACGATCTTACGGTACCGCAAGCCATCGATCCCATCTTCGATGTTCAGCGCGTGCTGCAGCAGGTTAAACTCTTCATTTTCATACACCACCTTCTTGGTCATCCCAAAGCAGTTTAGCGGCTTTCCCCTGAGGGAAAACACGGCTTGAGTCTGTACATCCCTGGATTTGGTGATAGAACCTGAAGCCGAATCCCCTTCTGTAATAAACAGCATCGTATCGTTTTTTTTCTCCTCGTTGGCCTTGGCGTCATCATAATGTACCCGACAGTCCCTCAGCTTTCGGTTATGAAGGTTGGCCTTCTTGGCCCTTTCATTGGCCAGCTTCTTAATACCTGAGATTTCTTTTCGCTCCCTTTCCGATTGCAGGATACGTTTGAGCAGGGCATTGGCTGTCTCGGTATTTTTATGGAGGTAATTGTCCAGCTCTGTCTTTACAAAATCATTGACAAAGGTTCGCAACGTCGGCCCATCTGGCCCCACACTGTGAGAGCCTAGCTTGGTCTTGGTCTGCGATTCAAACACGGGTTCTTGCACCCGAACGGCTATGGCACCGGCGATGCTCTGCCTGATATCCGCTGCATCGTAATCTTTCTTGAAAAACTCCCTTACGGCCTTGACAATCGCCTCCCTAAATGCAGCGAGGTGCGTCCCCCCCTGAGTGGTATATTGACCATTTACAAAGGAATGGTACTCCTCTCCATACTGATTGGTATGGGTAAGGGCCATCTCGATATCATTGCCCTTGAGGTGAATGATCGGGTACCGCTTGCTATCATCATCGACTTTTCTGTCCAATAGATCATGAAGGCCTTTATCGGAAAAGTATTTTTTCCCGTTGAAATTTATCGTCAACCCGGAGTTCAAAAAAGCATAATTCCATATTTGGTTTTCCAAATATTCCGGGATAAAATGGTAATTCTTAAAAACCGTAGCATCTGGACTGAAGACGATTTTGGTACCGTTTCTATCGGAACTCTTGTCCACTGGCCTGTCCTCCTTGAGCACACCTTTTTCGAATTCGGCCACTTTGGTCTGTCCATCACGATAGGATTGTACTTTGAAATATTGGGAGAGCGCATTCACGGCTTTGGTACCCACGCCGTTTAGTCCCACGGACTTTTGAAAGGCACCGGAATCATACTTGCCACCGGTATTGATTTTCGAAACACAATCCACCACTTTGCCCAGCGGAATGCCACGACCATAATCCCTTACTTCTACTTTGTGCTCGCTGATCTTAATGTCAATGGTTCGCCCAAATCCCATCATATGCTCATCGATACTATTGTCTAGCACCTCTTTCACAAGCACATAAATACCATCATCCTGGGCACTACCATCTCCCAACTTCCCGATATACATCCCCGGACGAAGCCGGATATGCTCTTTCCAGTCGAGTGACTTGATACTATCTTCGGTATATTGTACGTTTTTTTCTGCCATGCGTGGTTGTATGTTTTCTTGGCTACTTAATTTTCTCTTAGGTCCTTATTTGATGGACTGGACACTCTTCATTTTTCGGGTCAACAATATAAATAAAATGACGGTCCAGATTACAAATAAAACAGGCAAAATATATAATCCAAATCCCGATGGCCGGCCGGTCTCTTCCATGATTCCATTCAACTGGAATATGTACATCACCACGACGATGATCGAAACATTGATGATACCTACAAAAGAGTAAATCCATGTCAACATCTGGTCGCGAAAAGGATCGCCTTTGGCAAATAACCTTTTTATATTAGGGCTAGCACCATTCTCTATGAGTTTTGCGGGGGTCACCAGCAAGATATTCAACACTAAAAAAATCCCTATAACAATATAGAAAAACATGTTCTTATCCATCACTCCATGAGCAAACCCTTCCTCGTTCAGTTCAAAACCTACCATCCCGGGCAGCCCTGAATAGATGTACATGAAAACAACAATAAAAGCCAATACTGTAATTAAGTGGAATGCTTTAGCAAATCTATGATTCATATATACGCGTTTTAAACTGCTAATATAAGGGTTAAGATTATAGTATGCCTGTTTCTGAAGTATTAGATTTTTGCTTCATTCTAGCCCCCTGATTTTGGGAAGACATAATCTACTGACAATAAGTAGAATTTGAAAGAAAAGTGGTAGTAGTCCTCCTTGGTCAAGTTCAGGCAAGCACTCTTTGAAAGATCGTTTTTTGGAGAAATACATAGGTATATAGGGCGCCATAGAGGGAAGCTCCTACAGATTCAATGGCTCTCAAATCTCACGTCTCGCATCTCCTATCTAATGACTCCATATTCAGATAAGCTTATGCAGTTTCCAATGTACAAATCGGGCCAAAGTGCCAGCGGCACGATAAATTTTGTAACCTGCGGATTCATCCGCAGGAGCTCAAGCTCTCCTCTGCCTCCCGAAGGAGTGCCATCGGCACGGATCATAGCTATGCCTACACGAAAAGTGTTTTCCTTCAACCCGGATTATGCGTTAGGAATCGTAGTGAGAGCTGAAATTGCAAGAAAATCAGTTAGTGTGGAGGCATTAGCGTAGCACCGCTACGGTTATGCCGAAAACTAAAGTGAAACGGCTGATTTTGAAGCAGTTTAAGGTCGCAACAGATAGGCTAATGCATATTCCGGGTTCAATAAACTCTATGCGTTTGCCCAGTGCTAATAACCTCAGTTCGATTATAAAACCGTCACTGCGAGGCTTGGAGGTAGGCCTGAGCGGGTGGAAGCCGTGGCAGTCTCAGTATTTCGGGATTGCCACACCCTTTTCCACCCCATATCCTCCTAAAAAGGGTTCGCAATGACGCTTTTTATACTAAAATTAAGTCGAGCTCAGGTTAATAGTAACCACACTTGTATCCGCCCATTTCTTAAACTACCTTTGGCATCTAATCGTCAAGAAACTTTCAACAGATGAAAAGTAGCCTCCTTCCAGCGATCATTTTTGTGCTGTTTTTAGCCATTTTCGCTAGCTGTGTATCCAAGCTGGACACTGGAAACATCAATATGGAAAATTGGAAAAATGACCGCTACGGCTGCAAAGGCCTTCGCATCCAAGACCTGACAGAGCTAGAATCCCTGAAAAACACGTTTCTGGGAGCGACCAATCAAGAGCTTATTGTTACTTTTGGACGTCCTGACAGGGTCGAACTGCTGAATAAGAGTCAGAGCTTTTTCTTTTATTTCCTCGAACCCTCCGGCGAATGTGACAATCATGAAAAAGAAAAAGAGCCCCTAAAGGCCCTTTTTCGTTTGAATGCCATAAATAAGGTCAGTGAGGTAACTATTACAACCCTTAATCCTTAAGCATCGTTTTTTCATACCACGTCGATATAAATTGCTGATCGGTTCATGCATTTCAGTAAATCCCCGACTAAAAACACAATGCCGCAGCACCTTGGGTACCGGCATTATTGCCCAACGTGGCCTTTTTGAGCTGGAGGTCGTTGGTATAATAATGCGTAAGATATTGCCTTACGGTCTTTTCCAATGCGGGCATCATAAATTCAAGGCCAGCTGAAATTCCTCCTCCAAAATAAACCTCATTGACATCCAAAATCCGAATGGTAGATACGATCGCCTCTCCAAGAATGCTGCCCACTTCTTCAAAAGTAAGCAAGGAGACTTCATTTCCTTCTCTTGCAGTATCTACCAGCAAATGTGTTCCTAATTCTTTATCCATCAGCTCGCCGGACTTTTGGGGATAAGCATTGATCATTCGCTCAAGGATATTCAAAATGCCATTTCTACCAATAATGGTTTCCAAGCGGGCATTTCCCCTGGAAAGCATATGCCCCATTTCCATAGCATTGCCGCGTGCTCCCTTAAAAATCTTCCCATCCACCACAGCGGCGCTGCCGATACCAGTTCCCATGGTGATAAACAGGAAATTAGCAGTAGGCTTGGAGGAGGCAAACTTAAATTCTCCCATGGCCGCTGCACTCGCGTCATTTTCAAGAAAAAAGCTTTTTTCTGGATACTTGTCCAAAAGCGCCCCTTTCAGGTCAAATCCGTCGAGTTCGGGGATCGCAGGAATCTCCAGTGTGGTGGTACGCGCTTTATTGATCAAGCCCGGCAGGCCGATGCCTACTTTATTGATATCAGGATATTTTGACAAGTACTTGCCAATAACATCCACAAAACAGGAATTAAAGCCTTTGGGGTCTTCCTTATAATGACTGGTATCTTCTTTATCAAAGGAAACGATATCTCCTTGCTGGCTCACTTTACCAATTTTTAGGTGGGTTCCCCCTACATCTACACCCAGAAAGTGTTCGTTTTGATTACTCATGGTTTACGGTTTAATAGGTTTTGGCTTCTAAAATAGTAAACAGATAAGCTTACTTCCTAAATTCTTTTGAAAAGTCTTGAAAGATTTCATGAACGGCAGGACAGACCAAGGTATTTTTTAGGCTCAAACCTAAAATTCCGTGCATGTTTTTTCGGTTGGTATGGGGATATTCCCGGCATGCCTTGGGCCGTGATTCATACACAAAACACTTATTGTCATTACCCAAAAATGGACATGGAGAACTATTCAACACAAAATCTCCCTCCTCATCCCGGTGTAAGTAGGTGTCGATAAATTCAGAGGATTTCATCCGCAGCTTCTTTGCCAATCGATCGATATCAATTTGCAGGAAAATAGGACTGGTGGTCTTACAACAATTGGCACACTCCAAGCAATCGATCTTTTCAAACTGTTCTTCATGCGCTGTTGCAAACTTCTCATCGAGCACTTTAGGCTTGACTTTTCGCAATCGCGTCCGGAGCTTTTTATGATAGCTATAATCTGAAAGGGATTTTTGTCTGAAATTTTCTAGGTCCATACATCCTTGTGTTGAATTGTCCTATCGCCTAAAGGGTAATTCGTAGGTGACTACTCAATAGTCTTAAACGTTCATCATTTACACACTCACCAAGCCCTTAAAACCATATTTTCACCTATCACTGGTATATTATAAGGTAAAATATTTTGATTTTACAATATTTTTCGTATTTTTATTGGTAACATAAACCCAGTTTCGACATGAAAATGCATCCAAGTGAATTGTTCTTCTATTATATTCCTTCGCACACTATAGACAAGCAAGCGAGGGCATATGCGCGATCGGTTTCTCGGTATGTCAATGAGATCAATATTGAGAAAGAGCACATCACCACGACAGGATGGAGAACTATCCTGGATAAGTTACACTTGCGGGCCAAGGACCTACTCAACCGGGCTCATCCGCAATACCAAAGTCACATTGCAGGTAAAACCTGGGATGACGAAAGCTGGCTGCACATATTGGTCAAACACCCTTACCTGCTCAAAGCTCCCATTGCCATCAAGCGGGGCAAAGCAGTGCTTTGTATAAAACCAAGCGAGATATTTAAGTTAAACTAACCTGCTAATGCAATACCATCCGGCTTAATTTCGATTTTCCTACTTTTATATAGTTGACCAATGGATTGTTTGAAGTGCTTTTTACTCATCCCTAACGTCTTTTTGATTTCTTCGGGGGATGATTTATCATGAAGGGGCAAAAAACGCTTAACTTTTAAAAGGTTTAAGATTTTTTCTGCCCCTTCTTCATATTTCTGGCGACCGATTGGGGTAAGTTGTAAGTCCAGTTTCCCATCATCCCGACGCTTTTTGATAAAGGCTTTTACATTATCCCCTACCGCTATATCCTTAAAGGTTTCATTTCCATATAACAATCCCTCGTAATGCTGATCAATAAGTACCTTAAATCCCAGATCTGTGGATTCAAATACCAGTCCATCTACCTCTTGTCCTTCTTCAAAAACAGCCGTATCACTTAGCATAAAATCCTGGTACTTCGATACACCGATCAGGCGATTGGTTTTGAAATCCACACAGATCATGACCAAGTGCTGCTCCCCCTGCCTCATAGGCTTGCCCATTTCTGAAATGGGTACAAACAGGTCCTTTGGCAGTCCCCACTCCATAAAAGCCCCAAACTTGGTGACCTCTTTTACCTCCATTACGGCAAATTCATCCACTAAGGCTACCGGTCTGTCGGTTATGGCCACGGGACGGTCTTCACTATCTGTATAGACAAACACCGCTACTTCCTCCCCTTCTTTTTCATCTCCCAAAAGGTAGCCCTTTGGCAATAACACTTCCTCCCCATTGGATAAATTTAAATATGCACCATTTGCTGTAAAGCGGGTTATCGGAAGGGTAGAAATCTTCCCAAGTTCTTTCATAGTATCCATATTCTACAAAGGTAACTAAAAGTGAGGAAATATAAGTAGGCCGTAGTTAAGTGACCTAAGCCCAATCTGAATCTTCCAATTTAAAAATTTCGCTTATTTCAACCTCAAAAATTTGAGCTAACCTCAATGCTAAAACTGTTGACGGGACATATTTACCTAATTCCATCGCATTAATGGTTTGTCTGCTAACTTTTGCCAATTTTGCCAATTCAGCTTGGGTAATATTTTTTTTTGCTCGCTCAACTTTAATACTATTCTTCATAGCTAATGGATCTTTTTAGTTTGGAAATTTGCCAGTTAAACCGAATAATGAAAAACAGCAAAATTGTAAACATGTTAAATATCATAACCCATAAAAAGGACAGCTCAAAAACGAATAAAAATAATATTAAAAGAATTGCGTAATTGAAATAAACAGCCCAAACCAACGATTCCAACCTAATTTTTGAAATATATTCATCTTCCAACTTTTCTTTAGAAAAGGCAACTAATAACGAACTCAATAATATTAGAACACCTAAAATCTCATTTAACACATTGTTCTTTACATTTCCAACAACACCCTTATCCCCGAAAGCATCATTAATAAAAATAGCAGGGACATTAAAATCCAAATAATTAGGTTCAAGATCTAAAACAAGAGTTATCATACCAATAATTGCGGAGGGAATAAGGATTAACCATCCAATTTTCTTGTACTTGTTAGGAAACAGATAATTTAATTTCATAATGCTCAGATTTAATTCGATTTAAATGTAAAGCATATAATTCATTTTGTCAAATAAACTTTACATTAAGTAATATAAACACTACTTAAATTTAGAAACACAGCTTATTACAAGGCAAGTGACTGACTTGAAAGCTTAGACCTAATTAGAATGTCAAATGTAACCTTAAACCCGATGAATTAATCCGCCAACGTTAATCCAAGACCTGAACATGTTCCTCCCTCCTGCGGTGGAGAGGCTGGATAAGGGTAAAAGTGCATTGTGATGGAGCTGTTATACTTTTTGCCCAACACTTGCTAAACCCAGTGATAACATTTAGTTTTAATTAAAGAATAACAAACCAAGCTATAAACCGCCCCAAGCGCTTTCATCCCTTGGGCATAATGTACTTTCATGTCAAAAATAGCCGTAATAGGATCTGGCACCATGGGGAATGGTATCGCCCATGTATTTGCCCAACATGACCATCAGGTATCGCTTATAGATACCAATGATAAAGCCTTGGAAAAAGCCTTGGCGACGATTTCCAAGAATTTGGACCGGCAGCTCTCCAAAGGGGTCATCCAGACAGAAGAAAAAGAGTCCGCATTGGCCAATATCACCACCCATACCGAATTGGCTGACGGCGTGAAAAACGCAGACATCGTGGTAGAAGCCGCCACCGAAGACACCAAACTAAAGCTGGATATTTTTCGCCAGCTGGATCAGCACTGCCCAAAAAACACCATTTTGGCCACGAACACTTCCTCCATTTCCATCACCAAAATAGCCGCTGCTACTAACCGGCCGCAGCAAGTTATCGGGATGCACTTCATGAATCCAGTTCCTATCATGCCGCTAGTAGAAGTCATCAAAGGATATAAAACGTCTAAAGAAACTACCCATCAGATCATGTCCATAGCAAAGGGACTGGAGAAGGAACCGGTAGCCGTAAATGACTACCCGGGTTTCGTCGCCAATCGTATCCTGATGCCCATGATCAATGAGGCGATTTACTCCCTGTATGAAGGTGTGGCTGGTGTACAGGAAATCGATACCGTCATGAAACTGGGCATGGCACATCCTATGGGACCACTGCAATTGGCAGACTTTATTGGACTGGATGTATGCCTTTCTATCCTAAATGTACTCTACGAAGGCCTGGGCAACCCGAAATACGCACCTTGCCCCTTACTGGTCAACATGGTCGAAGCAGGAAACAAGGGCGTCAAATCCGGGGAAGGTTTTTATAAGCACCTTTCAGGAAGTAAAGATCTTATCGTTTCAGAACGGTTTAAGAATTAAGCAGTATTAATGTTAAGGAAAATGAATGTATTTTCTGGGGAAGCACACTCACCATTTGGCCATCCGGTGACACTCCACTCACTGACCAATATTCACGTAACTTAATCACTAACCATGCACATCGCTATCGCTGGTAATATCGGAAGTGGCAAAACGACACTGGCAAAAAAACTTGGCCATCATTACGGCTGGAAGGTCGAGTTAGAAGATGTAGAGGCCAATCCTTATTTGGAGGATTTTTATGCGGACATGAAAAAGTGGTCCTTTCATCTACAGGTATATTTCCTGAACAGCCGCTTCAATCAAATTAAGGAAATTTCCCAATCATCGGTTTCGACGGTCCAAGACAGAACAATCTATGAAGACGCGTACATTTTTGCGGCAAACCTTCACCAGTCGGGATGCTTCGAAGACCGTGATTACCAAAATTACCTGAAGCTTTTCCATTCAATGATGGCGTATGCCTCGCCCCCTGACTTATTGATCTACCTTCGAGCAGATATTCCTAAACTGGTAAGCCAGATAGAAAAAAGAGGGCGTGATTACGAAACCACCATCAGCATCCATTATCTCAGAAACCTCAATATGCACTATGAAGACTGGATCGGTCACTATGACAAAGGCAAGCTGCTCATCATTGATGTGAATGAACTGGATTTTGTTTCCAAAATGGAGGATTTTAGCTTCATCGTCAATCAGATCGACAGGGAAATCAATGGGCTGTTTTCTTGATGCTTTTTATAGCGGAAAAACATGCCGTTGCTATCTTATGGACATAGTAACCTGAGCTCGACTTAATTTTAGTATAAAAAGCGTCATAGCGAACCCTTTTAAGGAGGATGTGGGTTGGAAAAGGATGTGGCAACTCGCCGCGGCGAGCTGCCACGGCTTCCACCCCTCATATCTCCCTCTAAGCCTCGCAGTGACGATTTTATAATCGAACTGAGGTTAGGAAGTTTTACAGCTTTTTGAGCGATCCAATTCTCAAACAGCCTTTCGCTGTAGCCAATTGAGGATAGCATTGTAATTTTCCTCTTTTGGATTCATGAGGAGTTGGTCGATTTTTTTTAGGCTACCACCGGTCATGATGTTTTCGTACATGGGGATTCGGATAATTTTATAGCCGTGCAGCCTCGTGAGCAAATCATATTGGGCATCATTATAGGCGTTTAGCTTCCAGCCTGCGGCGCCATTTCCCGTAAGATCTCCTGGCTCCATGGATTCCCCAAAGCACTTGGCTGCAATGGGCGGGCCATTCCATATTCGATCATGCAGGCCGGCCTTATGGCACTCCCGCTCAAATGTCCTGCACAGCCGCTTATAACTGTCCACCCATGAAAATGTAAACACCTCATACAATGAGGCCTTCAGTGTGGCCAAACGATAGCGGTTAAAATGCACTGCATCATCATAGATAAACAGAAAACGGTCAATTCTAAAATCAGCCCGTAACCGCTCCAGCAAAATGGGCTTCCCCAAACCTCCCAAACATGCGTAAAGTTCCGCCTGCAAACTGGTAGCTTTATCGTCCAATAACTTTTTATTGATATCCAACCGGAAATCTTCTTCCAATTCGACATTATTCTCCAGCAGTACTTTGATGAGGTTTTGAACTTTTAATTGGTGCACTTATAATTTTTTTTCGGTAATAATTTAGATGATTGACACTATTCAGTATCAGAATTGATAATCCTCTCTTTTAGGTTACCCTTAGATCCTGGAAAAGTCGTTTTGGAAGAAATATCAAGCCCGATCAAGATCATAATGATCAGAAAAATGATACTTAGCAGTAGAAATATTTTTTTCTTTGTTTTCATATTGAAATCTTTTGGCCTATTTTTCCAATATAAATTTCGCCAAAAATAGTTTAAACTTAACGTATATAAAAACACTTTAAGCCCCTAACCGTTAAAACTACCAAACATTGGTTTATTTTATAATTGGCAAATTAACAGACTATTACTTCTTAACCATTTTCTTTGACAACTAAATGTACGAACTTATCAATAAGGATGTTATTTTTCAGTTTTTAGGAGATGATCCTGAACTTATTCGCCCTATGTTGGAAATGATGCTGAATAACAGCCTCACTGATCTGGAGGACCTTGACAGCCTCTATCAGCAGGGAAAGTATGAAGAAGTGCGGATAAAAGTGCACAAAGGAAAATCAATGATGGGCTATGTCGGGGCTTCTTCTACAAAAAAAATGCTACAGGAAATCGAAAAGGATGTCCCTAATGCCTATCCAAGGAACATTAATGCACTGAAAGCAGACATTGAAATTCTCAAAAATGAAATTTCTGATTTCTTGAAGGAAATTTAACCCAGTTTTTATTCATAAGCTTTCGTAACCATTTAACCTTTTTGCCTTGCAAGGAAAGGACTTCTTGATCATATTGGGAAAAAATCCCAAATATGAAAAAAGTTTGCTTGCTGTTATTAGTAGTTTTTGGTACGTTCATAAGTGCCCCCGCCCAAAAAAGTGCCCTTTCTGTAGAAGAAATCATGCGAGATCCCTCTTGGATGGGTACATTCCCTTCAAATGTCCAATGGAGTGCGGATAGCAAAACCATTTACTTCAACTATAATCCAGAAAATAACCCTGCCGATTCGCTCTACAAAATACAGGTATCCGATACCGAAAAGATCATCAAGGTTCCCCTCAAAGAAGCAAAAGGCCTTATCCCCTCTTCCGGTGACTTTAATGAAGCCCTCGACCGTAAAGTCTATACAAGAAATGGCATTTTATTTTTGTATGATTACAACGAACATCAGGAAAAACAACTCCTGGAGCTGGAAGACAGAATTTCCCACCCAGAATTCCTAGCGAACGAAGCGGTCATTGCCTTTCAGCTTTCTAACAACCTCTTCACCTATCACCTGACTTCAGGTGAAGTCAGAAAACTTACCCACATCAGTGACGGGGAAAAGCCAGAAAAAAAAGAGGCAAAATCATCCGTAAAAGACAAGTGGCTGAAATCCGAAAATCTTGACTTGCTCCAGGTCATCCATGAACGCGAGAACAAAAAAGAAAAACAAAAAGCCTATCGTGAGGCGACGAAAGAAAAGGAAAAATTCACCTTTTATACCGGCAAAAAGCGATTGGCCAACCTGCAGATTTCTCCTGACGCGAAATTCGTCACCTTTAGTCTAATCACCCCTGCCGAAGAGCGGAAAAACACCTTTGTCCCCGATTACACCGATGTCACAGGCTATACCACGGACTTGGATGCCCGCCCAAAAGTAGGCGCAGAGGCCTCAAAGGTGGAAACGGCTATTTATAACCTGGAAAAGGATACCGTTTACTACATCCAAACGGACCGCTTACCGGGCATTAAGGATCTTCCTGACTATGTCACAGATTATCCTGAACGGGAATGGAAAGCGGAAAACCGTACAGTCATCACCTCAGGAGCTTATTTTGCACAAAACAGTCAAGCGATAATCAACATTCGCTCCACAGACAATAAGGACCGGTGGATTGCCCTGCTTAACTTGGAAGACGGCTCCTTACAAACACTGGACAGGCAGCGTGATGAAGCTTGGATAGCTGGTCCCGGCATTGGTTATAGTTTTGGCGGAGGCACCTTGGGATGGCTTCCTGATGGGGAACACATCTACTTCCAATCAGAAGCCACCGGATATTCTCACTTGTACCTGTACAATGTAAAAACCAATAAGAAAAAGGCCCTTACAAAAGGAGAGTTTGAAGTGTTTTCCCCATCACTCTCACGGGATGGTAAATATTGGTATTTGACCACTTCTGAAGTCCATCCGGGAGAACGGCATTTCTACCGCATGCCCGTGTTGGGTGGAAAAATGGAAAAACTTACCTCCAAGGAAGGAAACAACAGGACAAGTCTCTCTCCGGATGAAAAGCACTTGGCCATCTTGCACAGCTACAGTAACCAGCCCTGGGAACTGTACCTTAAACCAAACGATGGCAAAGCCAAAGCCGTCCAGCTCACAAATGGTCAAAGTGAAGCCTTCAAATCCTATGAATGGCGGGATCCCGAATTGGTTCATTTTGAGGCCCAAGACGGTGCTCAAGTACCAGCCAGGCTGTACACCCCTACTCCCTCTACCGCCAATGGTGCCGCAGTGATATTTGTCCACGGAGCAGGATACCTCCAAAACGCCCATAAATGGTGGTCAAGCTATTTCAGGGAATATACATTTCACAATTTACTGGCCGATTTAGGCTATACCGTTTTGGATATCGACTACAGGGGAAGCGCCGGATACGGCCGGGACTGGCGAACGGGCATCTACCGACACATGGGCGGCAAGGACCTCTCCGACCAAGTGGATGGCGCCAAATACCTGATCGATGAATTAGGAATCGATTCCGAAAAAATCGGTATTTACGGCGGCAGCTATGGAGGGTTCATCACGCTGATGGCTTTGTTTAACGAGTCCGAGACCTTTGCAGCAGGAGCTGCCTTGCGCTCCGTTACGGACTGGGCCCACTATAACCACGGCTACACTTCCAATATCCTTAACGAGCCTTTCAATGACCCTATTGCTTACCGGAGAAGTTCGCCCATTTACTTTGCCGAAGGCCTTCAAGGACACCTCCTGATCGCACATGGAATGGTAGATGTAAATGTGCACTTTCAAGATGTGGTAAGGCTTTCACAACGGTTGATCGAATTGGGAAAGGACAACTGGGAGATGGCCGTATATCCGGTGGAAGACCATGGTTTTGTGGAGCCAAGCAGCTGGACAGATGAGTACAAGCGCATTCTCAAGCTCTTTAACAGCACACTGTTGGACGAATCCACTGACTAACAAATCATATTACTTAAAAAAAACAAAAATTTATTTTAACTTTAGAATATTCACGATCTAATATTCGTCATATTATAACCCAACCATAATATCATGAAAATTCTAAAGACCGCTCTTCTTGCCATCCTAGGGCTGGCTGTTTTAGTGCTCATCATCGCTGCGTTTGTCCCTCGCGAAATGAATGTGGAAAAAAGCGTGGTTATCAATCGTCCCGTTGAGGAAGTTTTTGATTATGTGAAGATGCTGAAAAACCAAAATGAGTTTTCGGTGTGGATGACGATAGATCCCAAAATGAAAAAGTCGTACGAAGGGGTGGATGGCACGGTGGGAGCCGTTACCAAATGGGACAGCCAAAACGAAGAGGTAGGCAAGGGCGAACAAGAAATCACAGCCATAGAAGCCAATAAACGGATCGATTCCGAGCTGCGCTTTATAAGGCCCTATGAATCAACCGCACAGGCATACATGATCACCCAAAAGGCTTCTGCCCATCAGACCAAGGTGATTTGGGGCTTTCATGGAGAAAGTAAATACCCAATGAACCTGCTCCAAAAAATCATTGGAATAGAAGAAATACTTGGAGATCAACTGCAGCAAGGACTGGACACGCTCAAAGACCAAATGGAAGGATGAGTGGCTGTCTCACAAATCCTACAATGTCAGTATGAGTGGCGTGAAGTGGTCTTTTCGCATTTACGGGGGCTTACCTGTCTAAAGGACAAAAGGCAGGCCTCTCCCGTAACTGCTACTGATTGATGAAAACCCTGTCCCTGATTTAATGCCGACAAGGTCCCTGATTTGCAATTCCCCCTCAATCTAATATAACCATTTCCACTCGCCTGTTTTTTTCCCTTCCTTCGGTGGAGCCATTATCTGCAATAGGCTCACTCCCCCCCATTCCACGAAGCATGATGCGCTCAAATTGGATCCCATGGTCCACCATATAATCCCTGATCGCACTGGCCCGCTCCATAGAAAGTTGCTTGTTTAGGGCTGCATTGCCTACATTATCGGTATGACCTTCCAGTCTGATCTTCTTGGAGGGGTTCTCCTTCATAAAATCCACCAGTTGATCAATATAGGTCAAGGAGTTTTGGTCAGCCAGATCGGCTGTTCCTTTCATAAACAAAACCTCTTGCAAAACCAAACTTGTCCCTTTATCTGCTGGCGTGAGCATCACCAACTCTTTTTCTCGTAAATCATTCACCAAGATCGTCTCAGGAAGGTAGTTTTCGGACGATATGGTCACTTTTATGGCCCTTTCCCGGAGGGGGAGCTCGTGGGCTCCTTTTAGCCCTTCCTCGACACCTACTTTATCTCCATTTGCGTTCTTGAACGTCACCTTAAAAGGAATCTCAGCATTGGTATTTTTATCCAATGCACTAACCTTGATCTTGGAATTGAGGAGGGGTGTTTCTGCTATCGCTTCCTTCTCGTCCACCGGTGATATTACCGATTTCTCCGCCAAACCTTCTTTTACTTTTTGTGGCTCCACAGGCTCCGCTGGCACTTCTTCAGCCACTTGTGCCTGCTCCTTAGCAGGCATGGATGTAGCATTACTTTCCTCCTCAGCAATAGCAGCCTCTTTAGGTGCCGAAGAGGCAATGGATGTTCCCAAATTTACCTCAGCTGTGTTGGCTTCTGAAGCCGGACTATTCTCGCTGACGGGGAAACTAGCGGCCAAAAAACGCTCGTTTGCAGCAGGTGCAATTTCCTCCAGCACAATTTCCTCTTTTCTTCTCATCAGGATATCTCCATAGCCTTCACTGTTTTGGGTAGTCGTGACAAAAGCCGTATAGGGGCTGTTAGGGTCGATAAAATACGAGAGCTCTACCCCTCTGGAATTGATATCGTCTTTAAGCATTTTGGGGGCAGTCCACCTTTCCCAAGAATCATCAATCCGCTGGGAATAATAAATGTCCCTGCCCTCTCCGGTCCCATGACCGTTGGAAGAAAAATAGAGCACTTGCTTGTCGTCGGACAAAAAAGGCGTCATCTCCTGCTCATAGCTGTTTACATCAGCACCAATGTTCTTTGGTACTGACCATTTCCCTTCAGACTGTTTGAAACTTACATAGATATCCTCATTACCAAAAGTCCCATAGGTATTCATGGACATGATGAGGATTTCGCCGGACGGATGCAAGCGAGCGCTAAAAGTCTTTCCATTGTTTTTAAAACTTCCAAAATCCAACTGGTATTCATATTTCCAATCCGTTTCACCTGTTCGGCGGTACAGGTGGATACCATGGGGTTTCTTCTTTCCATCATGGTACACCAATGCCGTGTTATCATCTGGAAACCCAATAAACAAGTCGTAGCCTGTCGTACTCAAGCTGGCCACAGGCTTGGCTTCTTGCCATTGGTTAAAATCATCTTTTTTGCTGTACCAGACATCCCCATAATCCCTGCTGCCACCAGTATTGTCAGGGTGGAAAGCCACGCTGAGAAACAGCTCTTCCCTTGAGGAAAGCACGGGCTGCTGCTCATCGTATGGGGTATTGACCTGCTTGAGGGCATAGATCCCTTGGCCAAAAGACGGTGTAAATGCACAAAAAGCAAGCACCGGAACCGTGCTTGCTTTTAGAATTGTTGATTTTAGTTTTTCTGTTACCTTCATTTTATTGATCTAATACAATCGCAAATACTAATGGCGCCACAATGGTCGCATCAGATTCGATGATGTATTTTGGCGTGTCGATCCCCAGTTTTCCCCAAGTGATCTTTTCATTGGGGACCGCTCCCGAATAAGAGCCATATGAGGTCGTCGAGTCAGAAATCTGGCAAAAATAGCCCCAAAGCGGCACATTTTCGCGTTGCAGATCCTGATGAAGCATCGGCACCACGCAAATGGGAAAATCCCCTGCGATGCCTCCTCCTACTTGGAAAAAACCAACGGTACTCTCCTCCTTGGCATTTTCCGTGTACCATTCTGCCAAATACATCATGTACTGAATACCGGTTTTTACGGTATGGACATTTTTCACATCTCCGGTGATCACATGTCCTGCAAACATATTGCCCAATGTAGAATCTTCCCATCCTGGTACGATGATCGGAAGGTTCTTTTTGGCTGCTTCGAGCAGCCAACTGTTTTTAGGGTCAATCTGATAATGTTCCTCCAGTTTTCCAGAAAGCAGGATTTTGTAGAAAAACTCATGGGGAAAGTAGCTTTCGCCGGCACGATCGGCTTTTACCCATTCCTCCAAGATGACATCTTCTATTCTTCTCATCGCTTCCATCTCTGGAATACAGGTATCCGTGACCCTGTTCATATGCCTGTCTAGCAAATCCTGTTCCTCTTCTGGTGAAAGATGCCGATAATGTGGTACTCTTTCATAATAATCGTGCGCCACTAGGTTAAAAACATCTTCTTCGAGGTTGGCTCCGGTACAGGTGATGATATGCACCTTGTCCTCCCGGATCATTTCTGCCAGTGAAATGCCCAATTCTGCTGTGGACATGGCACCCGCAAGGGTGACCATCATTTTTCCGTTGTTGTCCAAGTGGGCCTTGTAGCCTTCTGCCGCGTCAATCAAAGCGGCAGCATTAAAATGTCTGTAATGGTGTTTGAGAAATGCTGTTATTTTCATCAAGAATAATGTTTACGTCCTCATTAAAATTACTGATATTATCCGATACAAAAAAAGCCCGGAACGTACCGGGCTTTTGATATTTTTCAATTTCCCATCAGGGAGAATCATTCACCTGCTGCAGTACTGTCTTTGTCAGCTTTTGCCGGTACAGCAGTATCGCCGGACTTATAAGCCTCATTAAGTCCCTTGGTGACGTCCTTGGTCACATCCATGGCATCGTGTGCATACCATACGCCTCCGCCCCTGGTATAACTCAACACCATTTCCAGGCCATTTTCTTCTGCATAGCCTTTCATGAACACCTGAATCTTGTCATATACCTTATTGTAGAGCTCCGTTTCATCAGCAGAGAGTTCTTGCATCAAGTTATTTCTGTACGTCATGAGATTTTGCTCCTTTTTCATCAAGTCCTCTTGTTTGGCCCTGGATTGGTTAGGAGTCATGTTTTGCGCAGATTGCTGAAAATTGGCCACTTCCTGCTCAAACCCCTTGGCACGATTGGCCAGCTCACTCTCGTAGCGCTTGCCCTTTTCAGAAATCTCATCTGATTTGTCCTTAAAAAACTGGTAGTTATTAATCACACTGTCGGTATTGATATAAGCAATTTTCAATTCGCTCAAATCGACCGTACCACCATTTGATCCTTCGTTACTTGTAGAGTTAGTTTGGTTTCCTTGGTTACAGGCCGTAAAAAGAATTGCAGCCATTCCCAAAATGCCTAATGCTTTGCTAATGTTTTTCACTTTTCTTGTTTATTATTTCAACTTGCCGCAAATATAAACAAAGTTCTCATTCTACAAATTGGTTGTTGGGTTATTTAGCAGGGTTAATGCATTTAAAAAATGTTCTAAAAAAATATATCCTGCGCAAGCCGGTACGTATTGGCGTGGGCTTCGATGATATGGCCGATCTTTTCGGAATACCCGCCTCCCATACAGCACATGATGGGCAGCCCATGCTGATAGGCCGTCTCCAGTACTATTCTATCGCGGTCCCGGCAACCTTGGATGCTCAATCCCAGCCTGCCCAGCTTGTCTGTGGACAGTACGTCCACACCACATTGGTAGATGATAAAATCGGGCATTACCCGATCGATCAGTCGTGGCAAATATTCTTTTAGTGTCTTTATGTAGAATTCATCCCCCACTTTGTCGGGCAAGGGCACATCGAGATCAGACTTTTCCTTGTGCAAAGGGTAATTGGCAGCACCATGCATGCTGAACGTGAACACCGCCTCTTCGTCTTTGAAGATCTCGGCAGTGCCAT
Organism: Echinicola rosea; assembly: GCF_005281475.1. NCBI lineage: Bacteria > Pseudomonadati > Bacteroidota > Cytophagia > Cytophagales > Cyclobacteriaceae > Echinicola > Echinicola rosea. The sequence continues at coordinate 4,488,287 of NZ_CP040106.1, forward strand.
TGCCCTGGTGGACGTCCAGATCGACCACAAGCACCTTCTTTGACAGCTGGTTTTTGATCAGGTAATGTGCGGAGATCGCAATGTCATTGAGCAGGCAGAAGCCTTCCCCCCTTGTCCGAAAACGCATGATGAGTGCCCCCAGCGACATTCATGGCGATGCCATTTTCTAGCGCAAACAGGCACGCCTGTACAGAGCCGTCCATGATGTGAACCTCACGTTCTACCAATGCGGCACTCATCGGAAACCCTGTTTTCCGGATTTCCGATTTGGAAAGGGTAAGTTCTGTTAGTTTCTGGAGATAGCCTTCTTTGTGAGGGCCGATGATCCACTTCCGGTCCAAGGCTCGCGGCTCAAATAGGTTTCCTTGTGTTATGGTACCTTCGTATAGTAATTGTTGAGGTAAAAGTTCATACTTTTCCATCGGAAATCTGTGCCCAGCGGGCAATGGATGTGCATATCTGGAAGACCAGGCGATCTTTAACATAGACGACAAAATAAAACCGTTTGATGGGTTTCAACAAACGGTTTGGCCAATAAGTTTTAGTAAGAACAATGATTACTCCTCAATATCCTCAGACTGAAAAGAATAAAGGGTATCGTCAAGCTTAATGGTATCGTCGTTAAATTCCTTTATGAATTTTTTAATCACGGCGTCATCGATTTGGTCCACATGCAGAGCAGCGTCCACACCGATACCAAAATCATGATTGGTGTCCATATCTATAAACTCCTGAACCTTTACAGCCTCTTCTTCTTCCAGGTCCATGATGATTTCTGTGATAAACCAGCCAATCTCCTCTTCATCATTGTCCAGGGGCTTGAGGTTTCCGTTTTCATCCTCCTCATAGTGAATCCCTTTAAAATCCGGGAATTTCTGTGCAGCTTTGTGCTCTGCCAGTTCATAGATTTCACTAGAGTGATGCAGCCTCAACGTATAGAGTGCAGCATCATAAATCACTTCCCTTCCCTCAAACATCCCTATAAAGTAAAAATTTTTGAACTCATCGTTGTTCCCATCTGAAGGTATCACCTTGTAGGATTTCCCTGAAGCCTTTAACTCTTCCTTCAAGGCTTTGATTGTCTCGGGCTTAAACCCATCATTCTTATATAACATATCTACTGTCAAAAGGGTGTATTAATTAATATTCTAATCAATTGATATAAAAATGTACATCCTGAATTGCATCAATCTACACTCAAACTCTACTAAGTAATTAAATTACAACTAATTACAATAAAAAAAAATGAATGCAGAAAAATTTCAGGTCCCAAATTCTATCATCAGCCATGTGCTGAACTACTTCTCGCTATCAAACAACGAAACGCCAAAGAGGGCATTGATGATTGATAAAATAAAACTGAACAATAATGCCCACCAAAATCCATCCACGACAAACCCAGGGATGATTTCTGCAGCAAACAAAATAATCAGTGCATTAATTACTAGCAAAAACAAGCCCAATGTCACAATCGTGATCGGAATGGTCAAAATGATCAATATAGGTTTTATGGTATAATTCAACAAACTGATGACCGCAGCAATGACCACCGCGATCCAGAAATCTTCTACATAAACCCCTGGCAAAAGATATCCCGTAATAATGACAGCCAAACCAGCCACAACTAACTGGACGAGGATATTACCCCAGCTATTGCGTTTATCACTCATATTATTACCTATTAGATTTTAAGTTTAGCATAAAATACAAGTGCATAATACCAGATTAATAATGCTTATACAATAAAAATCATCACTAAAAATCATGAAAGATATCATCTTTAACAAAATTTATCAGGCCTTACTCAAATTTTACGGTTTAAGAAATTATCTTTGTAATCTAAAATCAACAATAAAATCAAGTGATATTAATAGTATTCTTCCTTCTTCACTGGTATTTCTCCCTGTTTTGCCAGAGTTTCTTTCTGCACCGCTATGCAGCCCACCAGATGTTCATCATGAACAAATTCTGGGAAAAGTTCTTTTACCTTTTCACTTGGGCATGTCAAGGCAGTTCCTATCTGTCTCCAAGGGCTTATGCCATTCTTCACAGAATGCACCATGCCTATAGTGATACACCTAAGGATCCACACAGTCCACACCATACAGAGAATCTTTTTACCATGATGTGGAAGACCAAGAACATCTATAACGAATATTTCAGCTTTAGACTCAAGCCTGAAGAACGGTTTTCAAAAGACGTTCCTGACTGGAATAAATTTGACCTCATGGCAGACAGTATGTTTGTCCGCGTGGCTTGGGGATTAGTTTATGTCGCCATATATGTACTAAGCATCAGCGTGTTTGAACTACCGGGAACACATTGGTGGATGTACTTTCTTCTTCCTATTCATTTTTTGATGGGGCCGGTACACGGTGCCATTGTGAATTGGAGCGGGCACAAGTACGGTTACGCCAACTTTGACAATAATGATCATTCTAAAAACAGCTTGCTGTTGGATGTGTTAATGCTGGGTGAATTGTTCCAAAACAACCACCACAAGCTTCCTAACCGTCCTAATTTTGCAGTAAAGTGGTATGAGTTTGACCCGACCTATCCGGTGGTAAAGCTCCTGCACCTTACCCGTATCATTAAATTGAGAACGACTTGATCTAATGCTGCTATTAGATATCTCCAAAAGGACTGCCCTACTCGAGCAGTTCTTTTTTTGTTTACAGACAACTAATCTTTTAATTAAAACTAATAAAACAGTTGTTAAACTAAATTTTTAATTGTATTTTTATACTTGCCAAAAGGAAGACCGGTTCTTATTTGCTATTTTCAAACTAAATGATTAAGTTGACAGAAAAACATAAAGAACCAAAATGAGAGAGTTAACAAGAGCTGAGGAACAAGTAATGCAAATCTTATGGGGTATCGAGAAAGGCTTCGTCAAGGATATCCTGGCCAAAATGTCATCACCCAAACCGGCCTACAACACCGTATCCACGATCATTAGGATTTTGGAGAAGAAGGGTTTTGTCAAGCATAAGGCTTATGGCAAATCCCATGAATATTACCCCATCGTCACAAAAGACCAATACAGAAGCTTTTCAATCAAAAACCTGTTGACCGGATATTTTGGTGGTTCATTTTCCAAACTGGCTTCCTTCTTTGCCAAAGACGAAAACCTGGACATTAAAGAATTAGAAAAATTGATGAATGAGGTTAAAGACGATGTAAAATAAACTAGATGGCACATCTGATCGACTATATCTGGCAGAGTTCCTTCTGCCTCTTATTTTTTTTCGGGATATATTGGTGTTTCCTGAGAAGGGAAAAAGTTTTTGGCTTTACGCGGGTGTTTCTACTGGTCACACCCGTACTGGCCTTGTTATTCCCCTTGATAGAAATACCGGTGGAATTTTCCAAGCCCACCATATCCCTGGAAAACACGGACTTTTTACAATACTTGACAGCGCAGGAGGCCAAAGAAGGCATTGCAGCAAGTTATGGACTTCCTGAAGTAACCGTAGAAAGCACCAAGCTCCCCATTCTCTTGGAGTGGAAAGACTATTTGTTTTTAGGGTATTTGACGATAGCAATATTACTTATTTTCAGGCTGTTGTGGCAGTTCCTGCAATTAAGGCTGCTGACCGAAAAGGGTTGGTACCAAACGGTATTCAATTTGAAAAACAGCTATTTTTTGATACCTACATTCGGTCTGGCACCGGTATTTTCATTTTTCAACAGACTCTTTTGGGACGATAGCCAGCAACTAAAACCTGAAGAAAAGGCACATATCATCAAGCATGAAATAGAGCATATTCGCCAGGGGCATTCATGGGATATGATGTATTACCAGATATTGAGTATTTTATTTTGGTTTAACCCCGGTATCCATTTAATGCGAAGTGCATTAATTGACACCCACGAATATTCGGCAGACGCCAATGTCGTGAAGCAAACCGCAAACAAAGACACCTATACGAATCTTATTGTCAAAATAGCATTTAAAGGACTGGATCTTCCTGTTGGCAACTATTTCATTAGATCGACAACCTTAAAACGCATTATGATGATGAAGAACAACAAAAAAACCAATTGGTTTAAGTTGGTGATGGTGGTACCCCTGACAGCCATGTTACTGGCTCTGGTCTCCATGAAGACCATTTCTACCTCCAGCTTTTTTGAGACAGGATCCAGCTTGAGCTTGGCCAACATGAAAGAACTGATCAAACAAGCGCAGGATACGATAAATGTGAGTACTAAGGTGATGCATATTCCAAACCCTGAGCACTACGAATATGTATCAGCCCTAAAGGATGGCAAAGTCATTGCCCAACTGGGAAACCTACAATATGAAATCGGGAACATTTCCGATGATGAGGAATATGCTGACGTGATGGGAATGATAAACATCTTCAAACACCACAGCAGCTTTGTTAAAAGATACGACACCCCGGAACTGCATACCACAGCAGATAAAATGCCCGTGGCAAAAGGCGGCATAGAGGAATGGAATAAGTTTCTATCCAAAAATCTCAAGTACCCCACCGAGGCAAGAAGGCTGGGAATGACCGGTAATATTTACATCGAGTTTGTGGTGAGCAAAGAAGGCAAAGTCCTACAACCCACTCTTAAACGATCTTTGGGCATGGGCTTGGATGATGAGATTTTGAGAATTTTCTCTTTGGAAAGTATGCCTGAATGGAATCCAGGCATCATCGATGGAAACGCCGTCAATACGCTCATGGTCCTTCCTATCAGGTTTAAACTTAAGGGAGAAGTGGCCAAGTCCTCATCGTTTTTTGACACTCCTTCTTACACCCCCAAAAAGGAGGTTTTTGATGTGGTCGAAAAAATGCCTGTTCCTAAAGGAGGTATGGATGGCTGGAAAGAATATGTTTCTAACAATTTAACTTACCCGCAAGCCGCTCAGGAAAAAGGTGTAGAAGGGACAGTCTATGTCAGCTTTATCGTAGATGAAGACGGCACACCTCAAAATCCTAAAATCCTTAGGGGTATCGGCAGCGGAGCGGATGAAGAAGCCATGAGGCTAGTGGCAAACGCCCCCAAATGGACTCCAGGTCAGCAACAAGGCAAAACCGTTCCTGTAGAGATGAAAGTACCCATTAAGTTTCAACTGGATATTCAGGCTATTGGTGCTCCCAAACCAAACCAACTCGATGACATAGTGGTCGTTGGCTACAGTGCTGTGAGCATAGAGAAAGACAGAAAAAGCCGTCCATCAAAACCTTCCATAAATTCTTCAGATAAGACCGAAGACAACGGAGAAGACCCGCTTTATATAATTAACGGTGAAGAATATCAAAAGGCAGATATCAGTAAAGTTTCCCCTGAGGACATTAAATCCATCAATGTCCTGAAAGGAGAATCAGCCATTGAAAAATATGAAAAGAAAGGTGAAAATGGTGCTATTGAAATCACTTTAAAGGAGGGTGTCCAACCTCCAAAAAAATCCGATAAATCCAACAACAACCTTCTGCAAGCCCCCAATAAAGATCTCCCAACCTTTGCCAAAGGCGAAGAACCGATCTATCAAGTGGATGGTGTTGTTTACAAAGCTTCCAAGGTTAAGCTTGAGCTGTCCCCAAAAGACATCAAATCCATTGAAGTGATCAAAAGTGAAGAAGCCGGTATTTATGGCTCAGCTGCTAAAAATGATATTGTTGTCATTACCACAAAAAACAAACCTTAAGCGGACTTCTTTTACATCTACCCTTAGAGCATTTGTTGTTCTCTTTTATGGCCATTACCTTCGCATGTATAGATGAAATAAATTCTTAACCGTAAAATCATAAAAACTATGGGCAAAGGAGATATGAAATCCAAAAGAGGTAAAATCCACCAAGGGACGTTTGGTAAAAGCAGACCGCGCAAAAACCAAAATATAGCGACCAAAAAAGAGCAATCACAAGCCTAAAGGATCGGTATAAGACACAAGCACTTCAAAACCAAGGCTCGAGAAATACTCGGGCCTTTTCTCTTTTTTGGGCTTTCTCTTTATTTTTCGTTTATATATTTCCCCGTATTATACACATATTACACTATTTAATATACCATTCGTAATATTCAAACGATCCAATCCATCCAGAAGCATCGTAGATAGTTTGTATAAATCACAACTCACTATCTTATGAAAACAATAGCAAAAACAATTTTAAGAACAACACTCATCGCCCTACCTACATTAGGCTTCTATTCCTGTGACAACGATGAGGAAATGGACATGCCGGAAAATGAAGTGGCATCCCTATTCGTATCCAGCAATACCAGTGGAATGATCACCATTTTAGATTTCGCCTCAATGGATGGCATAGGCAGCAGCACTGTCGCTTCTGCCGGTGCAGATGCCGATGGGATTTATTATGATGAGGAAGAAGATCAAATCATCCAATTGGTGCGTAGCGACAATTCGCTAAACGTCTATTCTGATATCATGGCCGCTAAGATGGACGATGGACTGTCCGCCTCACTGGAACTAAGCGGGACAGGCGGCTTTGTGAGTGGGCGTGAAATTGCTGTCATGAATGATATGGTCATCGTGGCGGAATCACCTGTAGAGGCCAACGGCAATCAGAGCAGCCTTTATGTTTACCAAAAAAATGCCAATGGATTTTCTCTTCAAAACACCTACCAGGTAGATTTTGCCTTGTGGGGTATCCACATAGAAGGCAATACCCTCTATGCTATCGTGGACAAAACGGCTGACCTCGCCGTCTTCAACAACTTCATGGCCAATACTGACGGCATGATCACGCCGGATAAACGTGTCACCATCGAAGGGCTCGGGAGGACCCATGGACTGACCTATTCGATGGAAGATGACCTGATGGTCCTTACTGACATAGGTGAAGCATCTTCAGACAGTGATGGCGGTTTGGTCATCATCACAGATTTTACCAGCACACTTAGCAGCACCTCTGACGGTGGCACCATTTCTATGAATGACCAAGCCAGGATCGAAGGCAGCAACACCATGCTGGGCAATCCCGTGGATGTCGCCTACAGTGAAGATAGTAAAATGATTTTCGTGGCTGAAAGGGCCAATGGAGGCGGAAAAGTACTGGTTTACGACTACTTCTCCTCAAATGGCAATCCTTCTCCGGCTTATAACTGGGACGTTGCAGGTGCTTCTGCCGTCTATTACTATGAGGACTAGGCAAGCATTGATCTCGGTTTAGTCAAACCTACTCCATCCATGATTATAAAGGGAGCTACACACTCTTCTACTCCCAAAGGTGCGCTGATTTATTCAGGCACCTTTTCCCTTTTATCCCTTCTGCTTTCGATACCTTTCGAACAGTAAACCAATTCCATAACGCTTTTGAGGACGTCGCTTCACTCAAACGCATCAAAACCCTAATTCTCTATCGATTTTATAGGGTTTTTAAAAGGGAATTATTTTTAAAAAACTCTTTTTCGAATACTTGCAAGTTTAAAAATTGGATTGTTACTTTGTGCTATCCTTTACTTTTTAAAAGTACAAGGATTTATACAGAAGAGGTAAGAGACAGGCTCGCAGACCCTCTGGCAACCTGGAAAATCCAAGGTGCCAATTCCTGCCGAATGTGAATATCCGCATTTGGAAATATAAATTCTTAAACAATGAATTTTATAAAAAGGATACACACAGCAATACAACTTCACACACAAATCATCATAGCATTTCTTTTTACCGAAAGGGACAGTTTCATGCATCGTCGAATGTGCATGTGCAACTAAGCCCCCTACTTTGGTCCATACCGGACAACCCGATTCTTTTATATCCATTATTTGATGATCCCAGTTGACTGAAGTCAACGCTAAATTAAGAGTAAGAAAATGAATCTAACATCACCGTATCTGATTACCGATATGACACAGGAAACATTCCACTGTGAAGAGGAATTAAATCTCGAATCAGGTGAATCACTACCAGGATTTGAGATCAGCTATACTACTCAAGGGCATTTGACACCAAAAAAAGACAATGTCATCTGGGTATTGCATGCACTGACCGGGGATGCCAATGTCCACGAATGGTGGAGTGGTCTGGTGGGTGAAGACAAGTTTTTTGATCCTACCAAGTACTTCATCGTCTGTGCCAACCTGCTTGGATCATGTTATGGATCCACACAGCCCCTTAGCGAAAACCCCAAAACAGGAAAACCATACTATTATGACTTCCCAAACCTGTCCACACGCGACATGGCCAAGGCTTTTGACCGTCTTCGTCAGCATTTGGGAATTCAGCAGATCGACACCATCATCGGTGGATCACTCGGAGGCCAGGTAGCGTTGGAATGGTCATACAACTTGCAAGAACAGGTAAAGAAGACCGTAATAGTAGCCTCCAACTCAAAGACCTCCCCTTGGACGATCGGCTTCAATGAAGCCCAAAGGATGGCCATCGAATCCGACAGCACTTGGGGACAAAACTCTCCAGATGCAGGCAAAAAAGGCCTCGAAGCAGCCCGTGCCATAGGCATGCTCAGCTACCGGCACCAAGATATTTTCCATGCCAGCCAAGCCGAAACGGAAGAAAAAACGGACCATTTCCGCGTAAGCTCCTACCTGCGCTACCAAGGCCAAAAACTCTCCAACCGCTTTAATGCCCTCTCCTACTGGGTGCTTACCAAAGCCATGGATAGCCATGACCTGGGCAGAGGCAGAGGAGGTACCGCAAAGGCCCTGTCACAGATCAAGGCAAAAGTCCTCTCCATCGGGATCAACACAGACTTGCTCTTCACCAAAGAAGAGTCGCAGTTTATCAGCAAAAATGTCCCCAATGGCACGTATCGTGAGATTTCTTCCATCTATGGACATGATGCGTTTTTGGTAGAAAACGAACAATTAAATTATATTCTAACTTCTTTTTACTTGGAAAACAATGACTAACCACATTGGTTTGTTTGGCTTTGGAGTGGTCGGCCAAGGATATTATGAAATCGCTAAAAACGACCGCCTCGCGCTTTTACCTAAAACAATTGTCGTACAAAATAAAAATAAAGAACGAGATCATTCACTGCAGTTTTCTTTTGACCCAAAAGACATTTTGGATGCCCCTTGTGACATTGGAATAGAGCTGATCTCAGATCCTGTGCAGGCCTATGATTATGTCAGCAGCCTTTTAAAATCAGGAAAAAAAATCATTTCCGCAAACAAAAAAATGCTTTCAGCCCACTTGCCTGAGCTACTGGAACTGGAAAAAATTTATGGTGGAAGCCTACTTTATGAAGCCTCCGCTGCAGCAGGTATCCCGATCATTACCTGCTTGGACTGTCATTTTAGGGGCGATCACATCAGCCAGCTTCAAGGCATCCTCAATGGTTCTTCCAATTACATTCTTTCCCGTTTATTTCAAGATGACCTTAGCTTACAGGAAGCCGTAAAACTGGCCCAAGAAAATGGATTTGCGGAAGCGGATCCCACTTTGGACATCAATGGCAGCGATGTCAGCAGTAAACTTACCATTCTTAGCCTTCATGCCTTTGGAAAGTACATCCCCGAGGGAGAAATCCTGACCCTTGGCGTGCAACATGTCCATGCAGCAGATGTGGCACTGGCCAAATCCCTAGGGTTAAAGATCAAGCTGATCGCCACCGCAAAACAAACCCCGCAAGGCCTAAACATGTATATTCTCCCCGCTTTGGTAGGCGAAAGTGATCCGCTTTTCCTGGTAGAAAACGAATACAATGCGGCAAAAATAACTTCCCAAAACCTAGGTGAACAATTCTTCCAAGGAAAAGGTGCTGGGAGCTTACCGACTGGTGCTTCCGTTTATGCGGATTTGACCAAGGTGGAAAAGGGCTATGCCTACAGCTATGATAAGCTTAATGGCCAGAAAATCAATCCCCAAAGTCCACACCCCACCTCCTTGGACGCAATGATCAGTGCAGACAGCCTAGAAGCCCTGAAACCGCTTGTCGCCAGCGCCCCAATCCATCAAGCCAACGGTAAATATTGGGCCGTCAGTGCTATTTCTACGGCTGAGCTGATCAATCAGATCCCGGCCATAGAAGCCAATAAGGTCTCCGTCATAGCACTCAACAATGTCCTCAGCAAAGAAGATGCACTTGCCCAGATCCAAAGACAGGAAACCGTAAGCCTAAAGTAGTCCCAACATAAATTCCGGATCGCTTAATAGATCGCGATACGTGTATTTTTAATTGTTTTCACTAACTTGAAGACATGGATTATACGCAGATCAAAGAAACTTGTCTCTATATCCCTGACTTGGATCAGGCGCAGGAATTCTATCATGACAAACTCGGTATGCCGGTAATTTCCAAGGAGGAAGGCCGGCATATTTTTTTTAGGTGTGGCACTTCCGTACTGCTTTGCTTTATTCCAACGGCCACCAAAAACGAGAAGGTACTTCCTCCCCATTTTGCCAGTGGCAAACAGCACATTGCCTTTGAGGTAGCAGCCAGTGCCTACCCGAAGCATAAAGCTGAACTGATCAAAAAGGGCATTGTCATCACACACGAGCAAGAATGGAAAGAGGGCCTTGAGAGCGCTTACTTCGAAGACCCCTTTGGCCATGTGCTGGAAATCGTGCCAAAGGGAATTTGGGAGTAGCTGGTTTTTTAATGTCCAAGTGGGAATAGTTTCCTTAAGGCCATAAGTACTTAGAAAATTGAGGACCAAGCGGAAAAGTTGGTGGCTGCCAGTTTTCTTAATGGCAAAACCACCGTTAAAAAATGCCACAAAGGTCCCAAAAGCACCAAGTGCATATTGGGCCAGCATTGAAAGATGGCACTCGAAAGCTAGCCCCAGAGGATCGACACGTTCATAGCCATTGGTGAAGCCCGTGGTAAATTGCCCATCCAACGTTTTCGGTTTTAACTGCATTTCCCTCCCTATTCCCCATGAATTCCCGCTAAAACCCAATCAAGCGGATGGAGGAGGCTAGGGAAATCGCTTTTAAACTATTAATCTCAGTTCGATTATAAAATCGTCACTGCGAGGCTTAGAGGGAGATTTGAGGGGTGGAAGCCGTGGCAGCTCGCCGCGGCGAGTTGCCACACCCTTTTCCGACCCACATCCTCCTTAAAAGGGTTCGCTATGACGCTTTTTATACTAAAATTAAGTCGAGCTCAGGTTATTAGTAAAGAGATGTCAGCCTGAGCGGAGTCGAGGGCTAGACGTTGGACCTCGACTCCGCTCGGTCTGACGCTTTTTGCCAGAATTAAATAACTTCATGGGGCAAAAGCGATTTCCCTGTGGAGGAATCCCGTCGCTTTAATGATATGAAATTTTCTTTCTTAAGACCATGTCAACATTCGTCCCCCTAGAAATATTGCTTGACCCAAAGTTGACGAAGTGATCTATTCTTTAAATGAACAGATCGCTTCACTTTATTACCATTTCGTTAGCGATGACCGCTTCACCCACCTCATTAAACACCAATCGAGACCTGAATGAAAGCGGGGAACCTTTTTCGCAAATGGCTGGATCATATCGATGCTAACTCAGCGCGTCTTAAGGGACCATTACTTCCAAAAATCAGCGTTTTCCACTCCTGCTTCCTTCGCTTTGAAAATCGGGTCTTTGCCAGCTTTAAGCTGATTTCTATAATCGTCAAAAGTTTTCATGGCCGGTTTTCTAAGCAATAAAATGGCGATCACGTTTAGCCAAGCCATCAACCCAACACCTATGTCACCAAGCATCCAGGCCACCTTTGCCGTCTTGATCGTACCATAAAAAGTCGCTCCCAATATCATCAACCTCAAAGCCCAAAGGCTCCACGTCCGGTCCTTAAAGCGGTTAAGGTAACTTAAGTTGGTTTCAGCGATATAGTAATAGGCCATAATGGTCGTAAAAGCAAAAAACAAGAGTGAAATGGCTACAAAGCCGCTGCCCAAATCCGGGAAATGTGTGGCCACCGCATATTGGGTAAATTCAGGACCTACTTCCACGCCCGGTAAGTTTTCCTTGATGAATCCACCGTCTGGATTGATGACATTGTATTGGCCTGTAAAAAGGATCATGAGCGCTGTGGCCGTACAGACGAACAAGGTATCCACATAAACCGAAAATGCCTGCACTAAGCCTTGCTTGGCGGGATGGCTTACCTCTGCAGCCGCAGCGGCATGGGGAGCGGTACCTTGCCCGGCTTCATTGGAATAAATGCCCCGCTTCACTCCCCAAGCGATGGCCATTCCAAAAACCCCACTGAAAGCCGCCTCAAGGTTAAATGCCGACTTAACGATCAAGGTCAACACTGCTGGCACCTCGGTGATATTGGTGCCAATGATCACAATGGCCATGAGGATATAGGCGGCAGCCATAAAAGGCACGACTACCTCAGCCACTTTTGAAATCCGCTTTACCCCACCGATAATGATCAATCCCAGAAAGAATGTAATGCCCATTCCAGTATATTCCACCGGTACGCCAAAGGCATTCTGTACACTTAGGGCGATACTATTGCTCTGCACACCCGGCATAAGCAAGGTCATACTGATGATGGTCGCAAATGCAAAAAGCATCGCATACCACCTCACGCCCAGTCCTTTTTCAATATAATATGCGGGACCACCACGGTATTGGCCATCATTCACTTCCTTGAAGACCTGGCCCAAGGTGGATTCTACAAAAGCCGAAGCCCCACCCAAAAATGCAATGATCCACATCCAGAAGATGGCACCAGGCCCTCCCATTGCTATGGCCATGGCCACACCGGCAATGTTTCCGGTACCCACCCTTCCTGAGATAGCAATGGCAAAGGCCTGAAAGGAAGACACTCCCTTTTCGGATGATTCTCCCCGGAAGAGAAGTTTAAACATTTCCTTCAGGTAAGTTACCTGCAAAAAACGGGTTCTAACAGAGAAATATACCCCTGCTGCCAGGCACAGCCCAATCAGGGCATAACTCCAAACGATATTATTGATGACTTCTACGATCTCTTTCATAACGGTGCACTACGCTTCACTTTCCGATTAAGCTTTTATAAATGGGTTCAGATAAATCAAGTTGCCAAAGAAAAGAAAAAATTATCAATTTTATCAAAACAATATTCCATACAATCCTTTAATTTGTACAAGTGGTAAAAATCACGTAAAATTTTGCCGGTATCATTTCGTTATACTGGCATGTTTTCGAAGGTTTCATTTTAATCCAATATCATTGGTTTAATACAGATACCTGATTAATTTTGGAGGAATTCACAGCAGCATGGGCAAATCTTCAAGGAAAAAGAAAAGGTTAGGCAGTTTTAAATTTATGAGTGTGCTCTTCAGCACCACACTCTCACTTTTCATCGTTGGACTTTTTGGTGTCATCGTCATCCAGGCAAAGACACTCACGTCCATCATTCGTGAAAATATCGAAGTTCAGGTATTTTTACACAAAAACATCTCCGAAGCAGACCAAGCCAAGCTTGGTAAACTTTTGGAAAACCAACCTTATATTCTACAAAAAGATGATGGTGCCCAGCTATCCTACATCACCGCCGACGAAGCAGCAGCTACATTTCTAGAAGATACCGGGGAAGATTTCAGCAAATTTCTGGATGATAATCCGCTCCGTGACAGCTATGTCCTATCCATCAACGAGGAATACCAAACATCAGAAAAGATGGAAAAAATCGTAGCCGATATCCAAAAAATGGACGGAGTCTTTGAAGTAACCTACATGAACGATCTGGTAGAATCCATCAACAAGAACCTTATGAAAGTGAGCATTGTCCTTGGGGCTTTTATCTTGATTTTGGTCGTTACGGTAATTATATTGATCAATAATACCATTAGGCTGGCACTTTTCAGCCAGCGCTTTCTGATCAGGAGTATGCAGCTTGTAGGCGCCACGAGGGGATTTATCCGCAAGCCCTTCCTCAACCGCTCCTTCGTATTTGGAGCACTTGCGGGCATCATTTCCTCGGCCATGCTCTATGGCCTGATTGAATATACCAAAGCGAACATAGATGGATTTGCTTTGCTCCAAAATAACCGTATGCAACTGATGCTTTTTGGTGGATTGGTACTCTTGGGAGCCATCCTTTCCCTCTTCAGCACCCTCAGGGCAGTAAACAAGTATTTACGAATGTCATTGGACGAACTTTATTAAGATGAACAACAACTTACCTTTTTCCAAGCGAAATTACCTTTTGATGCTTATTGGCATTGCCATCATCGTGATAGGATTTATCATTATCGGTCTGGACAGCGAGCCACACGGATTCGGTTTTATGGGACTTACATTGGGGCCTTTGGTCACTCTTTTTGGTTTCCTTTTTGAATTTTATGCCATTTTTTCAAAATCCAAATCCGAAGAATAAATGACCATCATCGAAGCGATTATCCTGGGCATCATTCAGGGATTAACTGAATTTTTGCCTGTTTCCAGCAGTGGACACATTGAGCTGGGCTCTTTCTTATTGAATGTCCAAGCAGCAGACAACCTGCTGTTTACCGTGGTCGTCCATGCAGCTACTGCCCTAAGTACCATCGTGGTTTTCCGAAAGGACCTTGCCAATATCATCAAGGATGTCTTCAAATTCCAATGGAACGATGGCACGCAATTTACTGCCAAGATTTTATTGTCCATGATCCCCATAGGCATTGTTGGGGTATTGTTTGAAGAGCAAATCGAAATGCTTTTTGGGGGAAAAATAGTATTTGTGGGCGCCATGCTACTGGTCACCGCTGCTCTTTTGGCTTTTTCACACTTTGCCGCCAAGCGGGAAGGAAATGTCACCTTCCCCAAAGCACTGGTCATCGGCATTGCCCAGACCATCGCCATCATGCCGGGCATCAGCAGGTCCGGATCGACCATTGCCACGGCGCTGCTGATCGGCGTGGAAAAAGAACGGGCCACGCGGTTTTCGTTCTTGATGGTCCTACTGCCGATCCTGGGAGCCTCTGGAATCAAACTGATCAAATATTTGGAAGATCCCAGCCTAGCGGAAGGCATCTCCATGACCGTTCTTTCTGCGGGATTTATCGCTGCTTTTATCGCTGGTCTGGCAGCTTGTATCTGGATGATCAATATTGTAAAGAGAGGCAAACTTATTTATTTTGCTGTCTATTGTGCCATTGTCGGTTTGATCGCCGTCATTGGCGGATTAACACTATAAAATGGAAACACCTTACGGAGAAATATTCCTGGTCAACAAACCTTACCGCTGGACCTCTTTTGATGTGGTCAAAAAGATCAGGAATACCCTCAAAATCAAAAAAGTAGGCCATGCGGGTACTTTGGATCCACTGGCAACAGGATTATTGATCGTTTGTGCCGGCAAGAAGACCAAAAGCATCAATGATTTTATGGGACAGGAGAAGGAATATACGGGGACTTTTGTCCTTGGCAAAACCACCGCTTCTTACGACCTGGAGCAGGAGGTAGAAAACGTGGCCGATCCCTCGCACCTTTCCTTTGCCGCCATCCAAGAGGCTTGCAAAACCCTCACCGGTGACATCATGCAGGTCCCTCCTGCCCATTCTGCGATCAAGAAAGATGGCAAAAGGGTCTATGAAGCTGCCAGGAAGGGCATTGATGTAAAGCTGGACCCCAGGCCAGTGACCATATCGACATTTGAGATCACAAAATGTGAACTTCCTGAAATAGATTTTCGTATTGTCTGTTCCAAGGGTACGTATATCAGGAGCCTCGCCAGGGACTTGGGCGAAGCACTTCAAGTAGGTGCTTATATGTCTGCCCTCACGCGCACACGGATTGGTGACTTCCACCTTTCTGATGCTGCTGACGTCAGTGCCATAGTAGAAAAAATCAAAGGAGAAGCCAACTCATGAAGATTTACGAAGGCCTGGACCATTTTAAACCCGTCAAACATGCCGTTGTCACCAGCGGTACCTTTGACGGTGTCCACCTGGGACATCAAAAAATCCTTGACCGCATAGACAACATGGCCGAAAAAATGCGTGGGGAAACCGTCTTGATTACTTTTTGGCCGCATCCCCGGCTAGTGCTGTATCCCGAGGATCACAACTTGCGGCTGCTGACGACTTTTGAAGAAAAAGCTCGGCTATTGGAGATGTTTGGCATTGACCATTTGATTACCATTCCCTTTACCAAGGATTTTTCCCAAATGACCAGTGAGGAATTTATCCAGAAAGTGCTGATCGAAAAAATCCAAACCGAAAAGCTTGTCATCGGGTATGATCACCGGTTTGGCAAGAACCGGGAAGGCAGTTTTGAGCATTTGATGGAAAACAAAGTGCGCTATGGCTTTGATATCGAGGAAATCTCCAGAGAAGACATCGACCATGTCGGGATCTCCAGTACCAAAATAAGGGCTGCCCTGCTCGAAGGCAACGTAACGGAAGCCAATGAATTTCTGGGCCGGGAATATGAACTCAACGGCATCGTGATCAAAGGCCAGCAAATCGGTCGCTCCATAGACTTCCCCACGGCGAATATCCATGTGCCTAACAACTACAAACTTATCCCTGGCGATGGTGCCTATGCTGTGCGGGTAGGTGTGGGACAAGAAATGTATTATGGAATGCTCAATATCGGCAACCGTCCCACAGTGGATGGCATAGAAAAAACCGTGGAAGCCCATCTTTTTGATTATAGTGATAACTTATACGATAAACAAATCACTGTTTATTTCACGGAATTTTTGAGGCCGGAAAGAAAATTTGCAAATTTAGAAGAGCTAAAAGGCCAACTGGAAAGAGACAAGAAAAAAGCAAGGCAAATCCTTGGTCTATAGAAGCTGGAGTGTCAAAAGAAAAGGAATAGATGATCGATGGAAGGATTAGGGGATTTGTCCCCTGATTTTAACCCAACACCACCTACTGCTTTTTAGCTACTCTACTGTATTGACATAATGTTCCGTAAACCCTAAAGATATGATCAACAAGACCATAAGCGGTGCCGATGAGGCCGTCGAAGACATTACCAGTAACTCCGTGCTGATGCTGGGGGGATTTGGTCTGTGTGGCATTCCTGAAAATTGCATTGATGCCCTCCTTAAAAAAACCATTACTGGCCTCACCTGTATTTCCAATAATGCCGGCGTGGATGATTTTGGTATTGGCCTCATGCTGAAAAAGCGAATGGTCAAGAAGATGATTAGCAGCTATGTCGGTGAAAATGCGGAATTCGAACGGCAACTGCTTAACGGTGAACTGGAGGTAGAGCTCATCCCCCAAGGCTCCCTAGCGGAACGTACCCGTGCAGGAGGCGCTGGCATCCCGGCTTTTTTCACCCCTGCTGGGGTAGGAACGGAAGTCGCAGAAGGCAAGGAAATGCGGGAGTTTGACGGAAAACTGTACATTCTCGAGCGTTGGCTGAGGGCTGATTTCGCGTTGGTCAAAGCCTGGAAAGGAGATACAGCCGGAAACCTTATTTTCAAGGGTACGGCCAGAAATTTCAACCCCATGATGGCCATGGCAGGCAATATTACCATTGCCGAAGTGGAAGAACTGGTACCTGCAGGAGAACTGGATCCCAACCAAGTCCATACCCCTGGTATTTTTGTACAGCGCATCTTTCAGGGAAACCATTACGAAAAACGAATTGAAAAACGAACGGTGAAATAGCACGAAGAATCCTCACAGGAAGATGAGTCCAGGTCACGGGAGGCCCCCACGAAGTCCACACGTCCGAAGCCATAACGCTGAAAAGCCCTGCACCCATCGACCCTTAATTTAGGTGATTTAACCTTCTTTTACCCAAACACAACAGCCATGCTCAACAAAGAACAAATTGCCCAACGAATCGCCAAAGAAATCAAAAACGGCCAGTACATTAACCTGGGCATAGGCATTCCCACCCTCGTAGCCAACTATATCCCCGAGGGATTGGAAGTAGTCCTTCAGTCGGAGAACGGGCTATTGGGGATAGGCCCCTTCCCTACCGAGGAGCAAGTAGATGCCGACCTGATCAATGCCGGCAAGCAGACGATCAGCATGGTAAAGGGATCTGCACTTTTTGATTCCTCCGACTCCTTTGCCATGATCCGGGGCGGCCATGTGGACCTGACGATCCTCGGTGCCATGGAAGTGGCAGAAAACGGTGATATCGCCAACTGGAAAATCCCCGGCAAAATGGTCAAAGGCATGGGAGGCGCCATGGACTTGGTGGCCTCTGCGGAAAACATCATCGTCGCCATGCAGCACTGCAGCAGGGATGGCAAGTCAAAACTGCTTAAGTCCTGTACCCTCCCGATCACCGGCATCCAATGTGTTCGCAAAATCGTCACCGACCTGGCTTTTCTCAAAGTGCTGCCAGAAGGCGGTTTTAAGCTCCTCGAACGGGCACCGGGCGTCAGCGTGGAAGAAATCAAAGCCAAAACAGAGGGCAGACTGGTCGTGGGCAAGGAAGTGCCGGAGATGGTATTTTAGCCCTATCAAGCAGAAGCCACTCAGGCATAGGTATGGCTATAATAAGAAGAGCCGTATGATGGGAGACTATCACGTACGGTTCTGTGAGAGGCTCGGGGTGAAATTCCCCTTGCCTACTCGACACACGACCGTTAGGCAGCATAATTTTATCGTGCTTGGAACTTTTAATTTTTTACTTATCTTTAACGTTAGTAACGTGAAACAGAATTATTAGTGATAAAATCTTTTGCAGACAAAGAAGCTGACAAAATTTGGAATGGAACCCAATCAAGAAAGCTTCCTGCTAATATTCAAAACGTAGCTAGAAGAAAATTAAGAATGGTAAATAATGCTCAAAATATAAATGACTTAAGAATTCCTCCAGCTAATCATTTGGAAAAGTGTAGTGGAAATTTAGAAGGTTTTCATAGCATTAGAATTAATAAACAATGGAGAATAATGTTCAAATGGGAAAATGACAATGCTTTTGAAGTTCAAATTGTTGACTACCATTAAACTAAAAAAATAGAGAAATGAAAAAACTTGAAAACATACATCCAGGAGAAATCTTAAAAGAAGAGTTTTTAGATCCAATGGAAATTACTGCATACAGACTTTCCAAAGAAACATTTATTCCGCAAACAAGAATAAGTGAAATCATTAAAAAGAAAAGAAGAATAACTGCTGATACAGCCCTCCGACTTTCAAAATATTTTGGAACAACTGCTAAATTCTGGTTGGGTTTACAAGATGATTATGATTTAGAAGAAGAAAAATCTTTGAAAGAAAAGGAATTCAATAACATAAAACCGTTAGAAAAAATAACGCAGCCTAATCGTGTAGTCGGCCGTAAGCTATAAGCCCACGGTGCGCCTCACACACCACCGTACGTACGGGTCTCGTATACGGCGGTTCACTGGATTATAGGTTGCGATTTGAGGTAGTAGGAAAGCATGGATTCGTATCCCTTTCTTCTCAGGCGTGACAAAGTGATAGTCGTGATCAGGATTGGGCTTTGAGCCACTGCCTACCCCCCTTTGCTGGTACGGCTCCATTCATAGGCATGGTCTTCCGTATCCATCCGACCTCATAGCCTCTGTATGTGGTTCATGTTCTTCAGTACAGACACCGCAGTCTGGCTTACTTCAGTGCATGGATCACTCCAAACCACCTTGCCACTTGCTTGGCTTCGGGACGTTACCCCCGCGCTTAAGGGACTTTCACCCGTTGGAACGGTCAACTTTTTGACCTATATTCACCATTCAAGGCACACACAAAACCTAAGAAAACATGGGGAGAATCGTACTGAAATCAAGCATAAAACTTCGTAGTTTAGTTCGTCACAGGCGGACAGAAATGTACTTCGAAATCCCCACGTTTCTTAGCTAGAACCGTTATGCACCAAGATGAGCTGAACCACCTATGAGTAGTTTTAACTTTAGAAATCGAAATCTGATATCAGGGCCACACCTACTTGGACCACTCCTAATAATTGCAGGTTTTTTTGCTTTAGTAAGTCCGACTTTCTTAGAAATTGGAAGTTCAATGGAAAGGGTCTTTGCTGTAGGAACGGGGGCTATAATTGTAGGTCTTTTAATCATAACTTCTTTTAGTGGGACACTGATTGATTTTACCCAAAATAGATTTAAAGAATATCAATCGGTAGTAGGATATAAATTTGGAGAATGGACTACTCTTCCAGAAATAATAAAAGTCAAAGTAATTTCAAATAGCTACATAAGCAGTAATACTCCAAATGGGATAAGCCCAACTCTATCGGGGAAAGTGACAAAATTCAAAACACTTGTATATTCAAATTCTTCTAAACCTATTCTTTCATTTGAGTACTCTACTATGAATAAGGCAGTCAAACATGCAAAGCGTTTAGCTGCTAAATTCAATGCTGATTTAGATCTCGGTATCCCAGAATAAGAATGAAAATACTAAGAGGCTTAAGACTGACCTAAACTTGAGGGAGGTGCATAGTCGTGTAGACGGCCGTGCGCCATAAGCTCACGGTGCACTTCACACAGCTCTGCTGAGCTTGTCGAAGTACCGTCGCTCAGGATAAACCAAGCGGGTCTCGTACCTGCCTCACGACAAGGTAGGTACAGCGGTTCACTGGATTATAGGTTGCGCCTTACCCGTTGGAACGGTCAATTTTTTGAGCCATATCCACCATATGAGGCACGCCACTACCTATTGCCAAAACCACTCCCAATAACTAAAAAATATGACCATTGAATACTTCGCATTCGGAATAGCATACTCATTCACTTCCTGGATATTCGGAATGGTATTCAATAGTATTCTTGTGAAAACTGAATTTTACAACCGACTTTCTCACCTGAATTTTATTGAAAGCAAAACCGTGAATAAGTACATTGGACTCTTTTATTTTAAATGGGTGGTAAAAAATACCTTTTTTAAGTTCTTCAATCAAAAGATCAAAATTCAGAACAAAAACACATCCTTAGCGGACATTCGGAGGGAAATGACAATTGCTGAAATCAGCCATCTCATTGGTTTTATTTTTGTAGCCGTTATTGCGGTTTTAAAAAGTATATCCGTTAACCCTGTTTGTGGAGCGACCATCATGTTAGTAAACATCATCATGAACCTATACCCAGCATTATTACAGCAAGAGAACAAAAGGCGCTTGGATAAATTAATCGTAAATGAGTAAAAAAATGGACACTAGAATCAACATACTCAAAACTGAAACCCTCTCGGACAATTGGTACTCATTGAATAAAGTGACGTTTGAATATCAAAAACGAAATGGCGCTCTGGAAACCCAATCCCGAGAAGTCTATGACCGTGGAAATGGCGCCACCATACTATTGTACCATAAGGAAAAAGGAACCATCATCCTCACCGAGCAATTTAGGTTACCTACCTTCTTAAACGGCAACTCGACGGGCATGCTCATCGAATCATGTGCCGGATTATTGGATGAAGACAATCCGGAGGATTGTGCCAAAAAGGAAGCTGAAGAAGAAACGGGCTTCCGAATTTCCAAGGTAGAAAAGATTTTTGAATCCTACATGTCCCCTGGTGCGGTTACAGAAATATTGCATTTCTTTATTGCCGAATACCAAGAAGGAATGAAAGTCAGTGAAGGCGGTGGCCTGGATGAGGAGCATGAGGATATTGAAGTATTGGAAATGAAGTTTGGGGAAGCATATGAGATGATTTTTACAGGAAAAATAAAAGATGCCAAAACCATCATGCTGCTACAATATGCCAAGATCCATGATTTATGCACTAAAAGTAAGTAACAAACACTAACACCATCCTAAACTTTCAAAAAATCGTCCAGTGATTTTGTTAAAATTTGATCAAATACCCTATATTTCAAGGACTTGAAAGGCGGACACTTAATCAGGCACACCGGTATCCCATCAATGAAACTGGTGAATAACCAAGATTCCATTCCGCTACCAAATAATCTATTAATGAAGATCAGCTATCGTAAAGGGCGGCTCCGACAGCACCTGATTTTTGGTGTGATTTGGTCCATACTGGGCATCATCGCAGTGATCTATCAAGCTGCCAACGTGTTTATATATGGCTACTTGATGGCTGGACTGGGATATATGGCACTGTTCCTTTTCGAACAAAACAAACAATATCTAACGATTTCCGGTGGGACGATTATAAAAAATACACTGCCCCCAAAGAAAATATTTCTAAATGACATAACGAAAATCACCAAGGCCAATGGATATTTCATTTTAAGATCCAAAGGAGCCAACATGAAAATCGACATGGATTTAATTGAATATCAGTCTCTCGTAAAATTAAAGGATGTTTTCAGTAAGTTGAATGTGGAAATAGAATCGTAAAATAGCATTGCCAATAGAACCATATTGGCATCAATAAGATATAACCTTCTGTGGCTACTGAAAACCACCACGCATAAAAACTCATCACTTAAAAAAATAAACTATATGGCTATCAAACTCTTCCTCCGGCTCGCTATCTCAGCGGGGTTTCTATCTGCAGTAGCCGACAGGTTTGGGATATGGAGCAAAGAAGTTTCCGTTTGGGGAGACTGGAGCAGTTTCCTCCATTACACCCAACTGATAAATCCCTGGTTACCAGAAACCTTCATTCCTACTATCGGAGCTGTGGCAACAGCAGCAGAAATCATTTTTGCAGTGTGCTTGATTGTCGGGTTCAAAACCGAACTGTTTGCCAAATTAAGTGGGGGACTACTGCTATTGTTTGCCTTTTCCATGACGTTGTCCTCCGGGATTAAAGGGGCCCTGGATTTTTCAGTTTTCAGTGCTTCTGCCGGCGCTTTTGCCCTGAGTCTAATGAAGGAAAAACACCTGGAGCTGGACACATTGATTGCCAGCTCTTAAACCTTGCGGTAACCCGCTTTATAACACAATAAAACACTTAAAGTATGGATAAGTGGAATGGAAGAAGGAGATGCTTGCAGTGGATCAGCTAAAATTATCGAAAACAATGGACGCTAGGCTATGACCAATTCATCTATTCCATGATAAAAGTAAATGCATTTTTCATTACGTTGCTGCTAGCAATAGTAAGCGTTAAGGGTTTCGGGCAGGAATTTCATCCTTCAGAAGAATTTCTTATGACCACTGTTCCGGATTCATTGAGGAGCATTGACGCCCTGTACTCCTCTCCTAATGACCGTACCAATATCTACCTGACGGATAAGAAGGGAAATGTCCTGAAGGAATTTTCAGTGTTCATTGAATCCTATTATGACGACAGCAAAGTAGAGGAAATGGCTGTACCACACCTCAAACATGTTCGGAAAGTCATTCGCCTAAGCATCTCCCATTGTCCCTGTTACTGTGATATAGACGTGCACTACTGGCTACTCACCCATGATGGCAAATGGGTGGCCCTTCCTGTGCTGACACCTCCTGATTATGAAGCTAGCTTGACCTATTTAGCCTATATTTTTCCTGAAGAAAAACCAAACCTAATCGAACTCCACGAATACCAGGACGAGGTGATTTTAGGCGATGGAGAACCAAGGTTCAACCAAATCGCTGACCGCACCATCAAAACCCTATTTTGGAATGGGATGACCATAGAAGAAAATTAAAGAACTGTTTATATATCTTTCATTACTACATTTACTACAACACTCCTCTAGATGATGAAAAAGACTATTTTGACACTAATCATTACGTTAGCGGTGTCGGCACTGTGCAGCGCCCAACGAATCGAATCGCAGAAAGTATTTGGCGGATACCAATACACACTGAACGGGCAACCCATCAGTTTAAAGCACATGACAATAGCCATGGAGTCCAATCCAGAGGCTTTTGATCTGATCAAAAAGGCAAGGGCCAATACCACTATTGCTTCTATTTTTGGATTTGCAGGTGGTGCCTTAATTGGTTGGCCCATCGGAACCGCTATTGGAGGCGAAGAGCCCAATTGGGCTTTGGCAGGAATTGGCGCAGGCTTAATCGCAGTGGCCATTCCGATTTCCTCCAGTGCCAATAAAAAAACCAACCAAGCCATAGAGATCTATAATTCCAACCTCTACTCAAGTGGGTATTTTAAACCTGAATTTAAATTCCTCACAAATAAGAATGGTATAGGCCTTGCAATGTCATTTTGACTGTACCCTCTTAATAATACACCTTCATAGTAAAATATGGACTCAGTAAAGGTTGAAAGAAGAGAGAAGGCTAGAATTTATCTAATGAAATATAACTTCGATCCATGTCTGGCAATTACTTCCATTCGACTGATTGTCGGCCCAGAATTGTTATTTTGGGGATTTTATATATATTCAAATGCTATGGGACGTTTTAGAATAGGATACGGAGGCGTGACGATTGCATTTGCAGTGAATTATACATTTAAGCCCTTTTGATGGGTTTTGATAAAATAGAACTATTACTGTCCTTTTGAATTCCAGATCGAAGCAACCCCTCACAAGATAATGATAAAAGAAGGTCAAAATGAATCCCAAAATAAAAATGCCAAACTTGAGAAAATCAAAAGGCAAAAGGATTAATTCTAACTAGGAATTCAAAAGGCCATAAAACGCTACCTACCTACGGAGCAACTACCCTCTCAAACGATTGAGCCCCTTATGAAGCAACAGAAATGATTCAGTAATTCTATACACGTAATCAGGAACATATCATGAAAACCACAGATAAACATGACGAGCGCATGGCCAACATGACTTTTGCTTCGGTGTATCCACATTATATCACCAAAGTCGAGAAAAAAGGCAGGACCCAAGAAGAACTCCACCAAGTCATCACTTGGCTTACCGGCTTCCAAAACGAGGATATTCAGCGACTAATCGAAGAAAAGGTAACCTTTAAGGAGTTCTTTGATCAGGCCACTCTCCATCCCAATGCCCCTTTGATCAAAGGGGTCATCTGTGGGTACCGTGTAGAAGAAATCGAAAACCCGCTAACCCAGCAAGTAAGGTACTTGGACAAACTAGTGGATGAGCTGGCCAAAGGTAAAAAATTGGAAAAAATACTCCGCCAGTCTTAAAGCCATATTTCCAGCTACGCACTAACTAAACGGCATTGATTTCGTGTTCAATGCCGTTTATTAAGAAATATGCCACTACATGGAATAATGATATTAATTTATCCAAAAGAAACTTATTAATTGGATCCGCCTTGCAAGTATTGGGCGTTATGAAATTAAAAAGTGGGCGGACAATAAGGCAGGCTTGTTTGACGAAAGGCTGCCCAAAAAGGATGTTGGCAGCTAAAGAAGGTTTAAATTTTAGGCCAATAGCTGCACACCTGTGCGCCGTGGCGTAGCGGCGGGGTTTTTGGCTTACTTTTATGACCTGAAGCAAAAAAGTGACAAAGGTAAAGGGATGAAAACCACCTGGGAATTTAGCTAGAAAAATAACTGCCCAAGGAAAAATATAGAACCTATTTTATATTCGCTAATTTTGACACTAAGCTATTCCACCTTACACCTATGGATACTATGAAAACAGAAATGGAAAAAATGATGGCCGGAGAGCCTTATGATGCGCATTGTGAGCAAATGATCGCTATCAGAAAAAATGTCAAACGCATCCTGCACAAGCTCAATGTCACAGAATACTATACCGACAAGTTTCAGGACACCATCAATGAATTATGCCCCAATTCTGCCAAAAACCTTCACCTAGAGCCTCCATTCCACTGCGATTATGGTCAAAACATCCATGCCGGTGACGGTGTATTTATCAACTTTGACGCCGTCATTTTGGACGGGGCTAAAGTGACCATTGGCAGAAAGACCCTCCTAGCACCAGGTGTCCATATCTATACCGCCAGACATCCCCTAAATGTGGCCGAAAGAAGAGAGTGGGAAGACTGCCGTCCAGTGACGATCGGCGAGGAATGCTGGATCGGGGGACATGTCACCATATGTCCAGGTGTGACCATCGGTGACCGAGCGGTCATTGGTGCAGGGGCAGTGGTCACCAAGGATATTCCAGCAGATACTTTGGCTGTGGGTAACCCGGCAAAAGTCATTAAAAAACTGAACAATAAGGATCGGTCGGAAACTCTTAACACCTAATCTCTTCCTAGTATTTCATATCCACTCACCATCATCCTGATCACCACCGCCTTTAATCTCTCTGAATGCACTTGGATTCCTAATCTACCACAAATAGGTTACCAGAAACACTCCATTTCAGCCACTTCAGAATTGATGAAATTTCTTTACAATTTTTCAAACAAATCGGTGGTTTTTAGTATTTTACCGTACAATGGATTTTATACGTCAACACCAATCAGTCATCTACTATTCTTTAATTGTGGTTGGTTTGGTGGCTATCATGGTATTTTTAACCAATTATATTCACAATTGGCTATACCGTAAGGCTAAAAACAAATATCCAAAGGAGTCTCCTGACACCATCTTATTGGTGAAGCGTATGTTAAATTCCCTCTGGCTCCTGTTAGGTGGATTGATTTTGAGCCTTGCTTATATTGAAAAGAATCTTTATGATGTGGTAGAGGAAAATTTTTGGTTGATCTTCTATCTTGGAGTGGTATTGACGACCACCGTGGTCTTGGCGGCCCTGGTCCAAACCTTCTTCAGTAGGGCCATCAGGAAACGTACGGAAATGGATGAAGGGGATCCCACCAGCCATAAATTCCTAAGGTACTTGACACTCTTTGGGATTTACTTTATCGGAACGCTTTTTGCGATTTTGGCTTTTCCATCCCTAAGAGGAGTTGCCACCACAGCGCTGAGTGGTGCGGGGGTCATTACCGTAATCACAGGTATCGCCTCCAAAGAAGCACTCGCAAACCTCATCGGTGGTGTGTTCATCATTATTTTCAAACCTTTCAGGGTGGGCAATGTAATCAAAATCACAGACCAATTGGTGGGTACAGTAGTGGACATTACGCTTAGACATACCGTGATCAGGGATTTCAAAA
This sequence comes from Echinicola rosea, assembly GCF_005281475.1. Classification (NCBI taxonomy): domain Bacteria; kingdom Pseudomonadati; phylum Bacteroidota; class Cytophagia; order Cytophagales; family Cyclobacteriaceae; genus Echinicola; species Echinicola rosea. The sequence continues at coordinate 4,514,949 of NZ_CP040106.1, forward strand.
ACAAAATGATCATCATTCCTAACGCCATCATCAATCAGGAAAAAGTCACCAATTACAACCTTATTGATAAGAAAATCTGCCAATGGATTGAGATCGGTATCTCATACGACAGTGATATTGACCTGGCAAAAAAAATCATGCAAGAAGAATGTGAAAACCACCCGAGTTCTGAGGATTGCCGCACGTTCAGGGAAAAAGAAAAACAAGTGCCCAAGGTAGTAGTACGGGTAATCAGCTTGGCTGAATCAGCAGTGACCCTTCGGGCATGGACATGGACAAAAGACTACCCCACTGCTTTTGTAATGAAGTGTGATCTATTCGAATGCATCAAAAAAAGATTCGAAAAAGAAGGAATAGAAATCCCCTATCCCCACACGAAAATTCTATTTAAAAACCGAGAGCCCGCTTCTTAGTTCCCACCCAAAGGTAGCCTATCATTTTGATTTCTTATATTTTTAAACTAAATTAATAGTTGTTATTAAATAATGGCTCTATATGGATTATAGTGGGTAAAGATATTATTCCGGTTAAATTAATGTTGATTCATGTTCCTTTTCAGTGGGCAATTTTCTATTCTGCCTTGAGGTATTTGACGTTAAGAAATCAAAGAAGTGGGCTGGAAAAAGCGCAGGCTTGTTTGACGTGAATCAGTACAAAAAATTGGTATGCTGCACAAATAGAGGTGTTTGCCTGCGTGAGTGCTGGCTTTGATTTTAGTCATATAGCTCACCGCAGCGGGTTTTTTTGGTTACGTTTTTCACCTGAAGGAAAAAAGTAACAAGGCAACAAGATGAAAGGCAAGCTAGAATTTGACATGCAAAGTAATAGTTACCCATAGTAAATCATATAGAACCTAAATAATTATATGATACCCTACCTTAAATACCTAGTATATCTACTCCTAATTCTAGCTTATGTAAATGTTGGATATGCAGAATGTGGCTATAGCGGCATGAATTTTTATCCCCAACAGCGGTCGATCAATATAGACGCCATGTTTATGATTGAAGGGTATGGTTATAGCCAAAAGACCGTGAATAGCTTTTATGACAGGAAGGTTTATTTGGAAAGCAAAGATGGACAGTTGATTAAAATGGAATTGCAAGAAATATTAGTTGGTCAATTGCAACTGACCCAAGCAGTCTTTAAACCTTCTCAATGTCTATTGCCAAATACCACCTATTCTATCAAGTATGAAAATCAAACGGAAATGGAAACAAGGGAAATGTATGGCTGGGACAGTGACACAGAATCAAGAGAAAAAATACAATGGACAACTCAGCCGACCATTAACAGCGATTATATGACCCGACCGCTAAAAATCAATTATATAACATCTGAAGTCAATTACTATGGTTGTGGTCCTGAAGCTTATGCGATATTTGAAATAGAAAATCCACATACTATAGAAAAATGGTATAAAGTAACTTTAGTCGATCTCAGTACCCATGAGGAAAGCATTTACATCATAACAGCCTATGAAGGTAAATTGTACATTGGTCACGGTATGTGTGCAGGGCCTTTCGTTTTTAACAGCAATGGCAAATATAAATTAAAAGTGTCCCAAATGGACCTAAATGGAAAATATCATCCCCCCACTCCGTGGATTACTTTCCAAAACCCCTACGAAGACCACCCAAGCCCTTGGAGTCCATTTTAGTAAAGACGTTTATTTTAAGTACACTTTTTAGGTAATGGCAATTCTCTTTTATCCTTCACCCAAAACTATTTCCTTTGGCCCCAAAGGGAAGATGAAGTACAATGACCATGGGCAATCCGGCCAACGTGATCAGAAAACTAAATGAAAAAGACCGAAAATCAACTTTCAATACTTGATCCAGCTTTAGCAAGAAATATAGCGGTCCATATTGGACCAATAATCGCAACTTGCATTTATACCTGCCGTTCCTACGGAACTTACCCGTTTGTCTGTAATCATTTTTGGTGCAGGTTTTTACCTACCCCTTCTATTTGGCCTTCCCCCTAATGCGGATGAGGCAGAATGCTCAGTTGCTAACACCTATTCAGTGTTTAACCTCAACCTAGGCAACCACTATACATGAGCAGACAGGCGCGACGGCTTGTACGATCCAAATCAACTGATCATTCTTATAGCCTATCCCGACATTCAGCAAGATAGACTACTGCATGTCCCAATGCAAAAATCAGGACAATGTGCCAGCGGCACGATAAATTTTGTAACCTACGGATTCATGCGCAGGGGCTTAAGCGCTCCACAACCTCCCGAAGGAATGCCAGCGGCACGAATAATAGGTATGCCTTTACGAAAATTATTTCTCTTCAAAACAAACGCGTTTGCCCTGTACCCCCATAGGACACTGGTTTACAAAACCAATTTGTAACACTATTTAAATACAATTTATCTAAACCTGATATACAAAAATCGCACAATAATTTGCGTAGCCAAATAACTACATTTATATTAGTAGTCAAATGACTACATTAATTCTCACTGAACTAAAATGAAACTCAGACGCGATCCATTCCAAGCTATAGCTGACCCTACCCGAAGGGCAATACTGCTACTTCTTGCCGCTCAGACCATGACAGCCGGAACCATTGCCGAAAACTTCGAAGCAGCTCGGCCTACCATCTCCAAGCACCTTCAAGTACTTCAAGAATGTGAATTGATTGATTCCAACCAAAAAGGCAGGGAAGTCTTCTATGAAATTAAAGTGGACAAAATGAAAGAAATCGACCAATGGCTGGAGCAGTTTAGAAAAATCTGGGAAAGCCGTTTTGGACAATTGGATAATCTTATTGCTAAACTCAACCATAAAAAACCATGAAAACAAAACTCGCATTTGACTTCATTGTAAACAAAGAAGCCAATACCATGACGATCAAAAAGGAATTTGCTGCGGCCCGCCAACAGGTATGGGACTGCTTTACCAAAAGCGAATTATTGGACCAATGGTTTGCCCCTGAACCCTACAAGGCAAAAACCAAGCACATGGACTTTTCTGAAGGAGGGAATTGGCTCTTTGCCATGGTCAGCCCTGAAGGTGAAGCGCACTGGAGCCGATTTGATTTTCTGCGTATCCAGCGTTTGGAACACTATACGGCGGTGGATTATTTTTGTGACGAAAGCGGAAAACCCAACCCGGATCTCCCCCAAGGCAATTGGAAAGTCAACTTCAGCAATTCAGCAGACACCACTGAGGTGGACATCCTCATCAGTTACGGCTCACTGGAAGACCTTGAAGTCGTCGTGCAGATGGGCATGCAAGAAGGATTGACAGAGACATTGGAACAGCTGGAAGCTCTTCTGGAAAAGAACGTAAAATAATTCCATGAACTATAAGCGATAGAACTGATCGACCAATTATTAACAACCTCCGCTCGACTTAATTTTAGTATTAAAAGCGTCATAGCGAACCCTTTTAAGGAGGATGTGGGTTGGAAAAGGGTGTGGCAACTCGCCGCGGCGAGCTGCCACGGCTTCCACCCCTCAAACCTCCCTCTAAGCCTCGCAGTGACGATTTTATAATCGAACTGAGGTTAATATCCAGCATTGGTGATCAGTTCTTTTCATCCCCTGCGATTATCCTTAAAATAAAGATAGGCTTTACTCCTGAAGAACTTAATGGCATCTTAGGCACTCCTAGCCCCGATATTGGAAGTCCTGAATCACTCACGCTCCATCCGCTCCCAAAACACCGACCGGCCAAAAGTGGGCATGCCCAAGTACCCCCTGATCTCAAGTTGATCATCATCTTCCTTTAACCTCGCTAGACAACTGTACGTCTTTCCACTTTCGGGATCATACAGTTCCCCTTCACGCCATTCGCCGTCATCATATTGTAGTCCCTCAATGATATTGATCCCCAAAATAGGCCGGTCCCTTTGCGCTGGATCTTTATTTTCAGTATCCAAGGGAGCAGCATTCCCGTCTTGCATGGACTTTAACCATACGATCTTTCCCATATAACCTTCTTTCTCCTTGGTGATCTTTACTTTGGCTTTTTGATCAGTAGTCAACCATTCCCCCACAATTTTATCAGCTTGGGCAAAGGCAGACCCTACCATTATAAACTGGGCTAAAAAACCAACTATCAGTGCTTTATCAAGTCTCTTCATAGTAAGCAAATATAGAAATTTAGTTTTATACATCTTTATAAAAGGAACTCCAAACATTGTTTTGTAGTTTTGCACTTTAAAATTGAATGAGCACATGAAAAATTCCGAGATAAAGTTCACCATTAACTTGGACGAAAAGAACCTACCCAAAACCATCACGTGGGATGCTACCGACAAAGAAAGTGAAGGCGCAGAAGAAACCAAAAGCATCAGCCTGAACGTCTGGGACAACCTTAACCATAGTACGTTGCGGATTGACCTTTGGACAGATGACATGTCTGTGGTGGAAATGAAGCGGTTTTACATCGATATTTTGGGCGGCATGGGGCAAACCATACTCAACAGCACCGGAGACGAGTACATGTCAGAAGAGATCAAAGAACTCTGTGACCGATTGGTAAAGCATGTCAATGAGGAAAACAATAAGGCAAAATAATGCGGCATTGACCGTTTTATTTTTGTGAGAAAAAAAGACAGCTGGGGACTCCCTTGGCTGTCTTTTTTTTTGATAGGTCAATAATAAACTTTTTGTTCAAACCTAAATTTAACCCATTAACACCCGTAATAATTATTTTTTTACCTTATATTAACTAGGCGATTAGTCACTTTATTGGCTAAAAGCAATTAGCGAATCAAACCCAATAATAACATGAAGAAAACACTACCTACAAGGAAATCAATGCGGGTGTTTTTATTTTTCACACTATTCGTGATCGGAATTAGTGCTGCACTTGCCCAAGAGACCACCATAAAAGGAACCGTCAAAGATGCCACCACTGCAGAAACCCTGATCGGTGTTAATATCCTGGTCAAAGGGAAAGTGGTCGGCACAGTAACCGATTTGGACGGTAACTTCTCCCTCACCGTCCAGCAAGCCCCTCCCCTCACGCTGGTCGTTTCTATGGTCGGCTTTACGAGTAAGGAAATCCAGATCACCTCCTCTGTCAATACCGATCTGGACATCACGCTGGAAGAACAAACCCTTCTCGGGCAAGAAGTGGTCGTCTCTGCCTCCAGGGTGGAAGAAAGCATCCTTACTTCCCCGGTATCCATCGAGCAGATGGACATCCTCAGCATCAAAGAGACCGCCAGTGACAGCTATTACAAGGCCATTGCAAACCTAAAAGGTGTGGATGTCACTTCTTCTTCCATCAATTTCCAAATCCTCAATGCCCGCGGGTTTAACTCCACCGGGAACACCCGCTTTGTGCAGCTCACCGACGGAATGGACACCCAAGCACCAGCGCTGAACTTCCCCATCAGTAACCTGAACGGTCCCTCCGAACTGGATGTGGAAAGGGTGGAGTTTATCCCAGGTGCATCTTCTGCACTCTATGGCCCCAATGCCTTTAACGGAATCCTCTTGGTCAATAGCAAAAACCCTTTTGACTACCAAGGCCTCAGTGCTTATTACAAACAAGGTGTCAATCACGTCAATGGACGTGAAGGGGAACCCCAAAGCGCCCAACCGATGTACGAAGGTGCCATCCGCTATGCCAAAGCCTTCAACAACAAATGGGCCTTTAAGCTCAATGCTTCCTTTATGCGGGCCGAAGATTGGTATGGCACGGACATGAGTGACCTCAACGCCCGAAGCCAAGGCGACCTGCCCTTTAACCCGGGCGCCAATCGTGTACATATTTTTGGCGACGAAGTAGCCAATAATATTGGTTTACTCCGTAATGTCAGTGCCATTCAACAGCAAGCTGCCAACCTCGGGATAGCGGGCTACTTGCCCAGCATTCCAGACCAGATTGTTTCCAGAACGGGCTATGAAGAGCCTTACTTGGTGGATTATGGCGCTGCCGCTTATAAATTCAACGGTGCACTCCACTACAGGATCAATGACTTCCTAGAACTATCCTACACTTTAAACTATGGTTCAGGTACCTCGGTCTATACCGGTGCCCAACGGTACTCACTATCGGATTTTGAAATCTCCCAGCACAAGCTTGAATTGACTGGAGACAACTTTTTTGTGCGGGCATACACCACGCGTGAAAATTCCGGTGGCTCATTTATCGCGGACCTTACAGGCGTCCGTATCAATGACACCTGGAAAGACAATTCCTCTTGGTTTGGGGAATATACCCTTGCTTATATGGGCGCTTTGGCTCAGCAAGGCGTAGCCCCCGGTGCTCTAGGCACTACCGAACAGCAAGCTGCTGCCCACCAAGCCGCACGCGGTGTGGCAGACCAAGGCCGGTTGATGCCGGGATCCGCAGAATTCAATAACACCTCCGAACAGATTAAGTCGGACTTCATTCCTGAAGGCTCACTCTTCAATGACCGCTCCAGGATGTACATGGCAGAGGGACAGTATAATTTCAAAAATGAAGTGGATTTCATGGACCTGCAGGCAGGGGCGAGCTACAGGCTCTATGAACTGCGCTCAAATGGTACCATCTTTGCCGATGTGGCCGGCAATGACATCACCATTTCGGAATACGGTGCATTTGCCCAAGGGGCAAAAAAAATATTGGATGACAAATTAAAGCTAATGGCCTCCATACGGTATGATAAGAATGAAAACTTCAAGGGACAGGTCAACCCTCGTTTTGCTGCGGTATTCTCCCAAGGGAACAGCAACATCCGCTTTTCTTACCAAACGGGTTTCAGGATGCCTACCACGCAGGGACAGCACATTGACCTAAATGTGGTCTCGGCCAGGCTCTTGGGAGGGTTGCCCTACTACAGGGAAAAATACCAAATCTTCGAAAATGCCTTTTCCATTGCCTCTGTAAACAACTATATAGCCAAGGTCGGTGAAGGGCTAAGTCCGGTAAGTCCAGAGGCCACCGCAGAACTCGTCCCCGTCAATGACCTTCCTGCACTCAAACCTGAGCAGGTAAAATCCTTCGAGATCGGTTATAAAGGATTGCTGGCAGACAATCGGCTCTTGATCGATTTTGCCTATTACTATAATATTTACAATGATTTCATCACACAAACTGCTGTCAGGAAAGCTTCAGGGCCGGTTTATCCTGATCCGGCAAACAGCGACCAAGAAGCTATCAATGCAGTCAATGCGCCCTCATTGCTAACGCCCATTACCACTCCGGGTCAAGAAAACACATTTCAAACCTATACCAATTTGGTCAACAACAGTGTGAAAGCCAATGGAGCAGCCATCGGCATCACCTATAACCTGCCCAAAAATTATACCTTCAGTGGAAACTATAATTACAACAAACTGCTGACAGATATCGAAGAAGGCTTCCTGTCCGATTTCAATACGCCCGAACATAAATTCAACCTGATCTTTTCCAACAGAAAGCTCACCGAAAAATTAGGGTTCAATGTCACCTATCGCTACCAAACAGTCTTTCGCTGGGAATCTTCCTTTGCCGCTGGCGAGGTACCGCAGGTAGGTACAGTCGATGCACAAGTAAGCTACAAGGTCAAAGACTGGAAATCCATCATCAAGCTGGGCGGATCCAATGTCTTAAACAACCGTTACTTCCTCAATTATGGCGGACCGACCATCGGTGCCATTTATTATGTAAGCATCACCTTTGACGAACTCCTAAACTAAACCCAAATGACCATGAAATTGCTAAATCAATCGACCTATATCTTACTTTCAGGCCTATTGCTGGGAGCATGTCAATATGAATTCCCCGCATCGCCTGTCGATGCACCTGATGCCGGTAATGCTGATTTCTCCAAATACGTGGCGGTAGGAAATTCCCTTACCGCCGGTCTGATGGACGGTGCGCTTTATGACAGGGCACAGCAAAATTCCTTTGCGGTGATTTTGGCAGGACAGCTGGAAGCTACCGGAGGCGGCTCCTTCAATGTGCCGGATATTGATTCTGAAAATGGATTTTTCAGTATGGGGCCAAGCGGCCCCTTGGGCCGGCTTATCTTAACAGCCAATCCTTCCACTGGCGCCATAGCCCCTGCACCTATCGGAACAGGGGACCTTCCCACTCCATATACCGGTGACAAGGCAGCCTTGAATAACTTTGGTGTCCCAGGCATCACACTCGGACAAGCACTTACGCCATTGACAGGAGGTCCTGCCAGTGCCGAAAACCCCGCATACTCCCCCCTTTATGCCCGATTTGCCAGTAATCCGGGCCAATCCACCGTTATTGGTGACGCTGCAGCCGCTATGGCAGACGGAGGCACGTTTCTTAGCTTTTGGCTAGGAGCAAATGATGTCTTGGGATACGCCATCGGTGGTGCATCCAACCCGACCATTCTTACGACTGATGTGGATTTCCAGACAAGATATACAGCAGCCCTGACCACTCTGCTCCAAGCCAATCCTGCAGCCAATGGTGTAGTCATGAACATTCCTGCTTTTGAACACCTACCGTATTTTAACCTTGTGCCTTTCAATGCCATTCCACTCACGCAAGTACAAGCAGATCAGGCAAACCAAGCTTATGCCCTTTACAATGGAGGGCTTCAGCAGGCTGCAATGGGCGGCCTGATCACAGAAGAAGAACGGCAGTACCGAACCATTGCCTTCTCCGCCGGAGCCAATGCCTTCGTCATGGAAGACGAAAGCCTGACTGATCTTAGCTCGCTTGGACTACCTTCCATTCGTCAAAGTACCACAGCGGACAAGACTACCCTTCCCCTATCCCAAGCACTGGGTGCCCCTTCGGAGGAAAACCCAAATGGCCAAAGAGGAGTTTCTTTTCCAGTGGAAGACGAGTTTGTACTGATTCCTGACGAGCAAATGGAGATCAACGGAAAAATAACAACTTTCAATGAGCTGATCACAGCCGCTGTCAATGCAAATCCAGAGCGTTTGGTTTTGGTGGATGCAGCGGCCTTTATCGACCAAGTGGCCGCTGGACAGGTCAGCGCAGGAGGAGTCGCTCTTAATGCCAGCATCACCCCTCCCAACGGTGGATTTTCAGTAGATGGTGTCCATCCAAACGGCCGTGCACATGCATTCCTTGCCAACTTGGTCATCGACACCATAAACGCCAAATGGGAATCCAATATCCCTAAAGTAAATCCCAATGCCTATATTGCAAATGACCTTCCGAGGTAAGGACTTACTTCTCTAGTTCCGTATTTGAATGCTTCTTTGCAGCGAAACATCCTAAAATAGGATCAAGCAATATTTCTGGGGGGACGAATGTTGACATGGTCTTATGAAAGAAAATTTCATGCTTTTAAAAGGATGGGCTTCCTTCACAGGGAAATCGCTTTTACCCCATGAAGTTATTTAACTCTGGCAAAAAGCGTCAGACCGAGCGGAGTCGAGGGCTAGACGTTGGACCTCGACTCCGCTCAGGCTGACATCTCTTTACTAATAACCTGAGCTCGACTTAATTTTAGTATAAAAAGCGTTGCGAACCCTTTTAAGGAGGATGTGGGTCGGAAAAGGGTGTGGCAACTCGCCGCGGCGAGCTGCCACGGCTTCCACCCCTCTAATCTCCCTCTAAGCCTCGCAGTGACGGTTTTATAATCGAACTGAGGTTAATAGTTTAAAAGGGATTTTCCTGGCCTCCTCCATCCGCTTGATTTGGTTTTAGCAGGAATTTTTGGGAAATAGGAACAGGGAGAAAAATGCGGCTAAAACCGAAAACGTTGGATGGGCAATTTACCACGGGCTTCACCCATGGCTATGAACGTGTCATTCCTCTGGGGCTAGCTTTCGAGTGTAATCTTTTAATGTAGATCCAACATGCACTTGGTGCTTTTGGGACCTTTGTGGCATTTTAATGTATCGGTGGTTTTGTCATTAAGAAAACTGGCAGCCCCAACTTTTCCGCTTGATCCAGAATGACACAAAAAAAAAGCCTCGTAACAATGTAACGAGGCTTTTCCATTCACTTTAACCACTAACAACCATAAAACAAAAATTCATCATGCTATAAGCAATCAGAAATGATGAAAACATCACTTTGTCAGTAGTCCGTACGGGAATCGAACCCGTGTTTCATCCGTGAAAGGGATGCGTCCTAACCCCTAGACGAACGGACCATAAAACAAAAAAGGCAAGTCTAAAATGGTAGTCCGTACGGGAATCGAACCCGTGTTTCATCCGTGAAAGGGATGCGTCCTAACCCCTAGACGAACGGACCATTTTGTTTTTATTTCCTTGCCTTTCTGTAAGGTGATGCAAATATAGAGGGTTAATTTTACAATACAAAACCCAGCCAAAAAATATTCCGAACTTCACTCCAACCCACTGGTTATTAGTTAAAAAAATTGCACTTGTTCTTCAGGTATCCACAAACCTTTCGTCAATGTAGTTCCTTCAGCTGAAAATCACCTTCACTAAGCACCTCCTTATCTTCATAGACAAGCTTCCAGCCCAAGGAATTCGTCAGCACATAAAACCGCGCCAATTCTGCAATCAACCGTCGGTTGGCATTTTCCTTAAGGTCTGATCCCTCCACCTTTCTTCGTATTGAGGCATTTACACGTGACTTGATGGTATTGATATCATCCGCGTCAAAAGGGTTCAGATAATCCCCCTCAGCGTCATAATATTTAAAATCTGGAAACACCTTCACCTCTGGCGCTGGTATTTCCTTAATACGAAGGGTCTGATTGGCCGCATCAATGTCAAATTTCACCTTGGAAAGGTCATAGGCAATCTGCACATCAGCATTGACCACCACCAAGGCCTTTTTCTGGGTAATCCATAGGTTGCCAAAAATTCCTTCAGACTGTTTATAATTGTAAACCTGGGAAAAATGTCCCTCGGTCACGATCAGCTTGCTGACATTCTCTACTTCTTGCTGGATGAGGCTAGAACTCTCCTCAAGGGTGTTTTTTCGCTCTATCCCCCCTGCAATCCAGCGATAAGCCACTATTGCCAGCAGTCCTATCAAAACTCCAAACAAAAACTTCCGCATAGTTGATTCCGTTGCTGTCTATTTATGGAAAGATACCCATTTTCTTTAATTTGTTTTAATATTAACCTCAGTTCGATTATAAAACCATCACTGCGAGGCTTAGGGGGAGATTAGAGGGGTAAAAGCCGTGGCAGTCTTTGTATTATGGGATGGCCACACCCATTTCCAACCCACATCCTCCTAAAAAGGGTTCGCTTTGACGGTTTTTTACACAAAAAAATAAGTCGAGCTCAGGTCATTAGGAACATCTCACATCAAAAAAATGTACACCTAAACCAAAAACTCACCAGCCACTATAATACGTAACTGGTGAGTTTGGTACTAGACAGACAAGTTCCCCCATCGGAGGTCACTTTTTATCGATCTTTGGTGAATTGATTTCTTGGTAAAAAATCTCCTTTGCCTCTGTATCTTCATACTTTTTTATGGCTTCCAGAAGTTTGGCTTTCATCTCTTTCTGTACTTCTTGATATTGCTCCGTGCCGTATAGATTTTGCATTTCTTCAGGATCTTCTTGAAGATCAAATAGCTCCCAGGCATTTACCTGGTTATAAAACCGGATTATCTTAAAACGCTCCGTTTTGACACCGAAATGAGGAGAAACGTTATGCTCACCCACTTCATAATAATGGTAATACAGCACTTCCCTGCCCTGCTTATCCCTTCCTGTAAGCACTGGAAGCATCGACTTGCCTTGGATATCTTCCGGAACGGCCACGTCAGCAGCATCCAATATCGTCGGTGCGATGTCCAAATTCATGATCAAGGCGTCTGATTTGGTTCCAGGCTCGATCACTCCTGGGTATTTGATCATCATAGGGGTACTGAACGATTCCTCGTACATAAACCGCTTATCAAACCAACCATGTTCCCCTAGGTAAAACCCCTGATCAGAAGTATAGATCACCATGGTATTTTCATCCAGTCCATGTGCTTTGAGGTAATCCAGCGTCCGACCGATATTCCTGTCCATGGATTCGGCCGTCGCCAGGTAATCACGCATATATTGCTGGTATTTCCACTCCACCAAGTCCCTCCCAGAGAGATTTAAGGAATCCAGTTCGTTATGTATCAGCTTGTAATGCGCATCAAACTGGGCACGTTGCTCAGGTGTCATGCGAGTGATATTACGGTCCTTGGAATCATCGGGATACATCTTTAGGTCATAATCCATGATCATGGTCTTGTCCACCGTCATGTCTTGATCCATGGCTGCTTGGCGTCCTTCATAATCATCATAAAAAGTACCCGGCACGGGGAAAGTAACTTCGTCATATATGTCCATGTCCTGCAAATCGGGCATCCATGTACGATGGGTCGCCTTATGCCCAATGATCAGGCAAAATGGCTTGTCATCCGCTCTCCTATCTAACCATTCCTCAGCAGCATCTTCCACGAGATCGCTGACATAACCAGTTCGGTTTACCCTTCCACTGTCCTTTACGAGGAAGTCGGGATTATAATAATAGCCCTGACCGGGCAAAATTTCATAATGATCAAATCCTTGCGGGTCTTCACCTAAATGATATTTACCAATCCAGGCAGTCTGATAGCCTGCAGCTTGCAAATGCTTCACAAACTGATCTTGGTCGCTCTCAAATTTGCTATCTGAATTTCTCCTGAAGCCATTTTTATGACTGTATTTTCCTGTCAATAGTACCGCTCGACTGGGACCACAAATGGAATTGGTCACATAGGCATTGGTCAATAAAACCCCTTCATTAGCGATACGGTCAATATTTGGGGTTTGGGTGATCGTACTTCCATACGCACTGATGGCCTGTCGAGTGTGATCATCGGAAACGATGATCACGATATTCGGTGGCTTTTGTGCTTTGGGCTTGGCGCATGAAAACACTGTCAGTGCCAGCAATGCCCCTACTATTATTCTATGCATATCTTTTGTTTAAATAAGTCACTTCATCAGGATCTCCTTCAAAATGCGCATCAGGGTTTCGTCACCAACTGCTGAGCACCCATCACTCCTACCATCCTGCCATTACTTGTTAGCTGGTTCATATTCCTTTGCAAGGTCATTATCCCGCACTTCTGCTAATTTGGCCTTTAGCCGGGATTGGAACATCTCTACTTGATCAGCATATTGGGGATTGGTTGACAGGTTATTAAACTGCTGTGGGTCGTTGACCATGTCAAACAGTTCCATCCCGCCTCCTCCGTCCTCTCCATATTGAATAAAAGCCCAGTCGTCGTTTCTAAGCAGAAATGCCTCCACTCCCCTATACTTTGAAACTGAAAAAGCCATATCCCTGACAGCGTAGCTTGGTTCATCGAGCGTTTTGACCAAACTCTTCCCTTGAATCCTATTCGGCAACTCCAACCCTGCAAGCTCTGCCACCGTCGGGTAAAGGTCAATCAGCTCGGTAAAGGAACGACAAACAGCAGGATCCTTACCAGGCACCTTGATGATCAGCGGTACCCTAGCAGACTCTTCGTGCAGGCTGACTTTCATCCAAAACTCATGCTCTCCCAAGTGAAATCCATGGTCAGAGGTAAAAATCACAATGGTATTGTCCTCTAGGCCTTCGTCCTTTAATGTTTTCAGCACCTTGCCTATTTGGGCATCCATATAGGATACAGAGGCATAATATCCTGAAATCGCCTTTCTCTCCTGGTCTTCAGACATTTCTGCATTTACAGTGGTGACGTAGTTGATGCCATTGGCGGGGATATCATCCCAATCTCCGATAACCTTAGGTGGAAGCACCATTTCCCGATAGGGATAGGCCTCAAAGTAGTCCTTTGGTGCCACGAAGGGCACATGGGGCCTTACGAATCCCACCGCTAAAAAGAAAGGATCTCCTTTGTGTGCCCGAAGCAATTCGGACGCCTTTTCGGCAGTTTTCCCATCTGAATGCGCCAGATCATCCCCCGAAGCCTTAACAATGGTCATGACATTTCCTCCTTTTCTTTCAAGCGTATGATATGGGTTGTTTTGCACCAGTTCTGCTTCACCTTCTGCCTTCCATTCAGGCCCCTGGCTGTTAAAACGCTCTTGCCAAGAGGCAGCATCATCAGCCCCGTGAGAGCCTTTCTCAATATCCCCGGGGACCCCCATATGGTAGATCTTGCTCACCCGCGCAGTGTAATAATCGTTGTTTTTGAAGAGCTGGGACCAAGTGACCTTGTCAGGCCCGATGTTTTCCCTGCCGCTGGTATAGCCAAATGTCTCAGTGGCATGCGGATAATACCCAGACATGAAAGAAGCCCGTGAAGGGCCACAAACGGGAAACTGACAATATGCCCGCTCATAGCGTGTGCCTTCGGCTGCCAGTTGGTCTATATTCGGGGTGATTTTTAACGGATTGCCGTAACAGGACACGGCATTGGCCGTCAGGTCATCGGCAATGATAAACAGTACATTGGGTTTTTCCCTTTCTTGGGCCAAGGTCTGGCCACCAATGATCAGAAGTACCAAGCAAAGCAATCTTTTTACTTTCATATTTAATCTATCCTCATAATGCGATCATCAAAAATTAAGACAAATGCCTCAAACAAATCTAACAAAATGAATCGTAACTTTTATATATTTTTACAGTAATATAACGATAGTATATCTATTTTTTTTCAAAACTTCTAATGTCAATTTTAGGTAAACCTTTCTTAACGCTACTTACTTTTTAATCACCTGAATAATCACTAAATTCTAAACAAAACAGTTCATCAACGCTAAAAATTACTTTTAAAGTTATGGCAAAAAAAATATTAATGATCGCTGGAGACTATGTGGAAGATTATGAAATCATGGTTCCTTTTCAAGCAATGCTTTCTGTCGGACTCGAGGTGGATGTAATAGCCCCTGGCCGTAAAAGCGGAGATACCATCCCCACGGCTATCCACGATTTTGTAGGCGACCAAACCTATAAAGAACTTACGGGACATCGATTTGCCATCAATGCAGACATCGATGCCATAGACCTTTCCGGCTATGACGGACTGTATGTCCCCGGTGGAAGGGCTCCGGAGTACCTCAGGCTAGAACAAAAGGTATTGGACATTGTAAAGCATTTCTTTGATGCTGACAAGCCGGTGGCTGCCATCTGTCATGGCATCCAAATCCTGACCGTAGCGCGCGTGCTGGAGGGCAGGACACTTACTGCTTATGTGGCAGTAGGTCCGGATATCGAACTGGTCGGAGGTACATGGAAAAACATTCCTGCCGATGAAGCCATTGTGGATGGGAACTTGGTCACTTCTCCAGCCTGGCCGGGCCATCCGGCAATATTGAAGGAGTTTTACCAATTGTTGGGAATGAAGATTTCCATTTGACCTGGCCTTATGCCATTCGATAAAACCTTGGAATGGCGTCCCATCATTCCAAGGTTTCTTTAAACCATTTTGACACCAGTGAGTTGAATGTTTAAAAGACAATTCCTGTGAAAATTCTGCTTACTGGAGCTACCGGCTATATTGGTAAAAGGTTACTTCCCTCCCTTGTCAGAAATGGACATGAGGTGATTTGCTGTGTCAGGGACAAAAACCGCTTTGAACCTCCCCCGTCCATTCGCCAGCATATTCAAATAGTGGAAGTGGATTTTTTGGAAGAAAAGACCCTATCCAACGTCCCCAAAGACATTAACGCCGCCTATTATTTGATCCATTCAATGTCTGGTTCAGCGGATTTTACTGAACTGGAAAAAAAATCCGCTCAAAATTTTCGCAAAAGCCTTGAAGGAACCCTGGTGAAGCATGTACTTTACTTGGGTGGTATTGTCAATAATGATGTACTCTCCAAACACCTGCTTAGCAGAAAAGCCGTAGAAGACGAGCTTGGTAAAGGAAATTATCATTTTACCGCCCTCAGAGCAGGCATCATCATCGGTTCGGGCAGCGCTTCATTTGAGATCATCAGGGATCTAGTGGAGAAATTGCCTGTGATGATAGCTCCGCAATGGCTGAAAACCCGATGCCAGCCCATTGCCATTCGTGATGTCATCAGCTTCCTAAGCCTTTCACTAGGGGAGCCAAAAGCGTTTGGCAAGGCATTTGACATTGGAGGGCCTGATGTGCTATCTTACAAACAAATGCTATTGGGCTATGCCAAAAACCGCGGCCTTGCCAGAAGGATCTGGACCGTACCGGTAATGACACCCCGACTCTCTTC
Source organism: Echinicola rosea (assembly GCF_005281475.1). Classification (NCBI taxonomy): domain Bacteria; kingdom Pseudomonadati; phylum Bacteroidota; class Cytophagia; order Cytophagales; family Cyclobacteriaceae; genus Echinicola; species Echinicola rosea. The sequence continues at coordinate 4,531,005 of NZ_CP040106.1, forward strand.
CTACTGGTTATTTTTTGTGACCAGTACTTCCTATAAACTCGCTGTTGCTTTGGTGGACAGCATGAAAGTAGAAGTCGTCTGCCACCCCAATAAACTGGCCCAAAATCTGGATATACGACCGATGAACTATCAGGAAGCCCTGGATGCAGCATTTACCAAAATAGAATCTAACGAGGTCCTTTCCAGCTGGAAGGACTCCCTGATCAGTGGGCGATTTGAAAACAACCTATCAGACTACATCCAAGTCCCAAAGCATGGATGCTTTGTGGACCAAAGACAAGCAACTGTCCAGGATGAAAACAAAACCCTTCAACGTATCTTTGCCATTGGTGGTGATACGGGTTGGTATTATGCCAATTGGCTTTGGCAGCTGCGAGGTTTTATGGACAAAACAGTTGGCGGGGTCGGACTCCGCCGTGGCCGTACCCATCCCACCACGATCAATTCCGGTGATGCAGTGGACTTTTGGCGGGTCCTTTATGCCAAAAAAACAGAAAAACGACTCTTGCTCTATGCCGAAATGAAAGTCCCCGGAGACGCTTGGTTGGAATTTAAAATAGAAAGTGGCTGCCTTATCCAGACAGCCACTTTCCGCCCAAAAGGGCTTTGGGGAAGGATATATTGGTATGCGGTTTACCCCTTTCATGGGCCTATTTTTGGTGGGATGGTCCGGAAGTTGGCCGGTTAGTCTCTTAGGATACATTTCCCCGTTTTCATATCAGCCTCTGTAGGATTATAAGCATTTAACTGAATATCATATCCAAATATCTTCCCTTCAGTAAATAAGGAGGTCAATGCACAAAAATCGGCTAATTTCTTATTATCGAATAGTTCAAGACTTTCGGTGTTACGCTCTCCACCCACAGAAATCAAATTCTCCAACCCATTAAGGCTCGTTAATCTGTGGCATGTCTCAATGGACAATTTCCTACCAATCGTTTTGACAGCAATCATCGCAGAAATGTCCTTTAGTCCGCTATTGTATTCTAACGAAACGCTAGACGCTAAATGCTCACTAAAATCCAAACCACCAAGGCTCTCCAATGACCAGTTGTCTGTGATTTCTACACCGCCATCTATTTTGCAGGCAGGCAGGATAAGGCCCTGCAAACTCTCCAAATTACGGTTATTAATACTAGAAAATGTCCTTAATGATGAAATGGAGGTGTCAAATCCGTGAAAATTCACCAGTGATTGACTATCTTCTATCCATAATGTTTTCATTCGTGCTACATTATCCAGCCCCTTTAATGCATTTAGCATTGGATTGGATTCCAGCACCATCCCCCCTACTTCCTGAAGGTTTTCGAGTCCTACCATATTTACCATTGAAGCATTTTTGCTGATCGTAAATTCATTTAGGATGGTCAGACCAGAAAGTCCCTTTAGGTTTTGTAGGGAAGTATTGCGCGCTATTACCAACCTTCCATTAATGGATGTCAAATTTTCCAAGCCATTCAAATTCGATAAATTATCACAATCAGAAATACTCACCACACCCCTAACTTCTGTTAAACTTTGCAGCCCTGCAAGGTCAGAAATCTGGTCTTCAGCATCACTCCGTCCTTTAATCGTCAAATTTCCACTAATGGCCCTACAATGCCATTTCGAAAATTCGTCCACTTCAGCCTGTGTTTCCAAGACCAAATTTCCCCTATACAGACCCTCAACCACCAAAGGTCTAACCTCAAGTTCGAACACCAGGGGATTATCCTCATGATGCTTCAGCAAGCTGTCTTTGGGGTACATAAATTTAAACTCCTCATAGCCCTCCGCTTGCACCTTTATATAAACGTCACCATTTTCGTAATATTCACCTTCAAATAAGTTTACCCGGGTCAAATAGCTTACCTCCTTTTTTATTTCTGCATTCGTTCCAGAAATTAACGTCCCAGTGAGGTGTTTGCTGGGCTTATCTTTCTCTTGCAGGGTCACATAGAAAGGCAACACTTCCTCTTTGAAACTTATCCGATCAGGATCAAAGTTGAATTCACTGGGCAGAAATCCGCGCGTGTCCACTACCCTAAAAAATCTGACATGTGATTTTGCCCCCCCTGAAACAGAAAATTGAGGCGGTAAGGAATACGTGTAATACGATTCGATATAAGACGCTGTAAAAGGAACGGCAAATAAGGTCTTATCTTCAGCATTCTGCAAATACAACTCCTGAATGGCATAATCACCAATGGGTAGGTCTATCGCTTCCAAAAAAAAGTACCCTTCCTCTTCAACAACTGAAACCTCCACATCGTTATAATCCTTCAATTCACTTCCATTGTGGATGATCGTGATCCTGGCTTTGACCACTTCCTCCAAGGAATTCACCATCGTCCCTTGCAACTCCCTGACATGAAAAGCATTTAAACCTATCTTGAATGAATAAAAGTCCTTCAATTTTTCGAGCTCGATGATCAATGGATCTTCCTTGTGCTGAAGTAAACTATCCCTTCCCACAAAGGTCAAAAGCTCAAGGTATCCTGGGGAGTTGGCTTTCAAATAGGACCTATCGTCATACTTGTATTCCTCTTTTAGCAATACCTTCGTAACGGAATCTATCTCAATAAGATTATTAGTCTTCGATTTATTGATGCTAATGGTTCCATTTAGGATGTTTTGAGGATTTCCTTTTTCCACTAGCATTACCTTAAAAAAATCAGCCAACTCAAACACAATCTCCTCCGGATCAAACCCAAATTCCTCAGGCGTAAATCCTAGGGTGGAAAGTACCTCCAGTACTACGGTCTTCATGGTGCTGCTTCTCTCTACGGTAAAAGGAATGGGCAATTGTTGGTCGATATAATCTTGCAGCTTTCCTGCTTCAGGAATGGCAAAAAGCGTCGTGCCTTCTCCATCCAATAGATAAATCTCAGTCACCACATAATCCCCCAAAGGCAAAAACACCTCTTCTGCGTAAAATGCACCATCGGATTCATATAGCTCAAGTTCGGCATTCGTATATTCCGTCGCAGTACCATCCGCTTTGGTGATGGTGACCCTTGCATTGACGACCAGGCTAAAATCATTGCTCGCCACCTTTGACGATTCACTGCCAGCTGGCAAACTAAATCCAAAGGAAACAGGACTCTTAAGCACGTCGGCTTCGGGAAGATCGGTTTGACAGGCATTGAACAATATTATGGCCAATGCACTTAGCATTAGCAGAAAGGAGTAGTTCTTCATGATGTAGTTTCTTTTGATAAAAATAAACGGATAATAGCTTCTCCCCTTTTGGCTGCTGTGGAATTCATCTACCCACCCTTAAAACCAAAAATACTCAAAAAGCAAATAAATGCATTTCAAATATATTAAAAATAATTTCAAACACAATAAAACTATCTTCACTTAAAAAAACTACCTCCAAATTTCCCTTCCTAAGCATATACTCACTGAAAAGGAATAGCAAGAGGCAGCCTTTATATATAGTATGGATAAAATCAATGCGACGGCTCCCAGATCAGCCGGATAAATGAACTGAATCGCTCATTTTCGCGCTCTACTGGAATGCCTGCCACAATGCCCACTACTAAATTGTGCGCTACTCCGACACGCATCTGCGGGCGTATGGTCATATCAAAATCCCCTTGATCAATCACTTGATTGCACTCGATGCCAATAAAATTCCTGGTTCCCGGAATCATATATTCATCAAAGGCATTTTCAAATCCCATGAGGCTCTCCAACAACACTTCCACCATACTTTCTTGGTCGTTGATGGTCAAATCCTCAGGCAGGTAATAGGGTCGGCTATCCGGGGCATCGGCACTGATATTAAAAAAAAACCGCCATGACCGACCATAATAGCCGTAAGACCGTGTTATTTCTCAAAATACTGATCACCGTCTTTGCATGGAATAAAGTAAGGTAAATGCCCTGGTATCACTTCTGAAAAGACATCGGATGTTGTTGTACACCTTTACTCTTCCACTTTCTTATCATAAAACTTATCCCTTTCGAAGGTTTCGATATGACGGTGTTTTTTGCTGTCATAGATATCGGAAAGTGTGATCATGATACCTGTCTCTTCTACCGCACCAAATTCATTGTTCATCGCCGTACCAAAGGTCTTCATCGTAGGCGAAAGGTTCATATAGGTATTGATCAACGGGGGGATATTTTCTCCTAACGCGCGTACCCTAGTGTTCAGCTCCTTATAGCCTTCCTTATAATCCAGTCCATCAAAAAGCCCTTCAAACTTGGACACATCGGTTTTATATGGAAGGGGGCTAATGGGCTCTACGAGATGCTCATTGTCAGGAAAATAATAGTTCATAAAATACAACAGTAGGTCTCTTGCTTCCGCATTGAAATGGGGATACATGGTCACTTTACCAAAGAGGTATTTCACCTCTGGGTGCAGTGCCACCACTGCTCCCAATCCATCCCACAGGTTGTCCAGCGAGAATATTCCTTTACGGTTGTCCTTGCGGGGCTGGTATTTTGGCTGTACAAAGGAGCGTCCCAGCTCGATGGTATAAGGCAAATAATCTGATTTGAATTTTTCGGTAAACTTAAACAAATGCGCTGTAGATAGGTTCACCTCGCCATGGTGGTTCAGTCCGGCTTTGTTACAGTCGATCAATCGATACCCTGCGATAATTTCCTCCTCTATAGGGTTCCAAGCGATGAGCTGTTCGTAACAGTTTTCGCAGGTATCGTTTTCGTCGATGTCAAGCGGAAGCCCCGTTCCTCCTCCAGCACCTCTGAAAGTGACTTCTCGAAGCCTTCCTATTTCCCGCAAAATATGGGGGGAATTGTGGTGATTGACAAGATAAACCTGATTGTCTCCATTGTTGGTGTGGCGCAGGAAACGCTCTGGTGTCAACTCTTTTTTTAAAAGTTCCCTATCTACAGGTGCTATTATCTCTTGCATAAAAACGGTTAACTTTCTGAGGCAATGGAATAAACGACTTTCTTTACTTCCGCTGCCCAGTCTTTTTCATTTTTTGTGTTATCAAAATACTGGTAAGAAATTGGTTTTCCTACATGTATGGTTACTTTTTTGTTCTTTTGACCAAACATCTCATCTGCCAAATACATCATTTCAATATTTGCCTTGACACCGAGTTTTTTCCTTAGCTGAGCCAAATTATAAAAAAAAGAAGAGTTTCTTCCATCGATATAGACAGGTACCACATCTTTTTTATACTTTTTGGCTTTGGCGATAAAGCTTTTTTTCCACTCCAGGTCACTGATACCATGGGACTGTTTTCGGGAAACCAACCCTGCAGGAAAAACCAATACGGCATTTTCCCCGGCATAGGTTTCTTCTATCAACCTCGCGGCTTTTCGTCCATGACTTCCATGTTTGTTTACAGGTACAAACAACGGATCAAAGTTCTTGATATTGGTCAAAATATCATTGACCAAAAACCGGATATCCTCGCGGTATTTGCCGATGGCGTGCATAAATGCAATCCCGTCAAAACCGCCCAGCGGATGATTGGAGGCAAAAATCACTGGCTGGGTGATCGGAATATTCTCTTCTCCCTTCAAAACGATTTTCACTCCAAAATCATCAATTAGCGCATGGACAAAGTCCATCCCATGCAAATGGCCATAATCCGCCATCATCCTATTTATCTCATCTTCATGGGTGATTTTTCGGATATAGTTGAGCACAAATCCTGGAATCCATTTCAGCAATGCCGGATTTTTGTCCCGGATCACTTCTTTTATTTCGATGAATTTTTCTTTCGACTCCTCCACTGCCCATTTTATTTTTGTAATATTCCTCCCAAGCACTGCACTATTACACAGTAATAATTTGATTAACAGGACCATGCCGCCAAATGGGTGTTTTCGGCGATATAAATTCAAGTCTTTGCTGTCCGCTTGAAAGGCTAAAAATACAAAAAAAATTATAAAGCAACCGCTAAATTACCACCTGCCATCTCTACATATTCTCCTCAATGAGCACCGACTCCGTCAAAACCGGTGCTACCAAAAAGTATCCCAGCACAGCCAAGTCACCTTCTACCAATTCAAAATTACTGGGTGGATTTTGGGGAGGGGGACTGAACAATCCTCCATCATTAAACATCAACTCCACGATTCCCTCCATATACCGGTAGGCACTTTCATTGAGCCGGTAAAGGGCAATTCTCGCTTCATCTCCCGCTTGGAATGGAATGGTCTCTATCTCAAACCCATCTTCCAATGCTGACGTTCCAAACGTATCATCAAACAACAAGTAATCGGTCCTTGACACCAATAAGGTGTCATTTCTTACAGCTTTTACCCGGTAAAAATTATCCTCTTCAAAAGGGATCTTGCCATGCAAAGTGAGGTAATAGCCTGCAGGCCTCAAGAGTCTTTTTTCTTTGTACCGATAGCTTATGCTATCCAGCGTAGGTGCTTCCAACATGACACCCGATGAGCGATAGTGGTTTCCATTGACGATTACATGAAGGGTGTAATGTTGCCCTTCGAATGCACGCTGATTATAGACTGGCAAATAAGACAAGGTCTGTTCCGAAAATTCAAATTCAATCCGCTCGTTGCGCTCCTCATGGACAATATACACCGCTGCATTGGTCACAGGCCGGTAAGCTGCCGAGTCGTAATACGCTTTGCTCATGGACACCTTTACTTGGTTTAGGTTACTTTTATCCGTCCAGGAAGCTTCGATTACCGGATAATGTTCACTTTCCCGCAAATCCAGAAAAACTTCTTCCTGGCAGGAAAAGAGGAATAGCAGCAATCCTACTAATAATATATCTCTCATAGTATTAAAATTCAAAATTATAAGAAATCGATGGTAGGAAAGTAAACAGGTATGTCATCACCACACCTGGCCTCCGGGAATATACTGGCTCACCTGAAGCGGATTCGTAGTGGATGTCATTGTTTACGATGTCCTTAAACTGGTAGGAATAGGGGTTTTTCCTGCCATAGACATTATATACACTGAAATTCCAGCTTCCTCTCCACTTCTTCTCCTTGTCTTTATTTTTCCAGGTCACGGCCACATCCATCCGGTGATAGTCTGGAAATCGATCTTCATTTCGTCGTGTATCGTACAAGGGCATTTCCTGATTGTCCATAGAATAAGTGCCAACGGGAAAGCTTACTGCTTGGCCTGTGGAGTACACAAAAGTCATATTGGCCGTAAGCCGCTCACTAAATGCATGCTGCAATACAAGCGAAATATCATGTGGCCGGTCGTACCGTGGATTATAGGCCTTCCCCTCGCTGATTCCTTCAATCTGTCGGTACGTTCTAGAATAGGTGTACCCCAGCCAGCCAGTGGTCTTTCCGGTGTTCTTCTTCAGCAACAATTCGGTCCCGTAAGACCAACCTCTTCCGTCCAGGACTTCCGTTTCCAAATGATCCGTGAACAACACATCTGCCCCTTGCTTGACATCAATGATATGATCATACGTTTTATAATATCCCTCCACAGAAACCTCCCATTTCCCATCGTTTATATCGTTGTACATCCCTGCAGAAAACTGGTCCGACATAATGGGCTGAATGTATTCACTGGCCAACGTCCAGCGATCTATTGGAAGGCCCGCGGAACTGTTGGAAGCCACCTGCTGGTATTGGAAATTTCGGTTATATGCACTCTTGAAGGACAAGTTATCGGTGATTTTGTACCGCAGGGCAATCCGGGGCTCTTTCCCTTGATAAAATGCCATCGGACGGAACCTACTGTATTGGACCGTATCGATGATAGCGGCATTGTCCTGTGCGGGGCTTTCATCATAAATGTATTCTGCACCTTTGCCTATCTGCGCATAAATGCTCCATCGAAGCCCTCCTTCCACCTTCAATTTGGAAGAAATGTCCAACTCTCCGGAAATAAAAAAATCCTGCTGGACTGCATTGCCAGGCTGGGTGGTGATCGGCGTGATCTGGCTTCCTGGATTGGTGGTCATGTCCACCGGTGAAAAATGATAATACCGACTGTGCGCCCCCACTTCAAAAACGGCCCTCTCACTTGGAGTCAACGTGAAAAACCACCGTAATCCACCTTCAGAAATCAAATTGCTCCAGCTGAAGCCATTGTCCTCATCCATGACATCAATTTGGTAGTCATATTGAGAATAATACCCATTGACGTCCAAGAATGTCCTTTCGCTAAACGTCTTGTTCCATAGAATGGAATTGACCCAATTTTTCCATCCGAAGCCAAACATGTCTCCAGCCTGCAAATAATCCCTGCCGTAATAACTGGAAATAGAGACCTTATCTCTGGCAGAAGGCCGAAAGGTCATTTTAGCCCCCAAATCATAGAAGTACAATTGGTTGCTATTGATTTCCTCATTATTGGATAGCTTCAGAAAAAGGTCCGCGTAGGTCCTTCTTCCCGTGACCACAAATGATGACTTTTCAGAAAAAAGTGGGCCGTCCACGGTGATCTTGGAACTGATATTTCCAATTCCACCGGCTCCATGGATCCTGTCTGTCCGCCCCTCTTTCATGGAAATTTCCACAACAGAAGACAGCCTCCCCCCATACGTCGCGGGGATATTCCCTTTGTACAAGTCCACCTCGTCCAATGCATCCGGATTGAATACTGAAAAAAAGCCAAAGAAATGAGAAGGGTTATAGACGGGAGCCCCGTCCAATTGAATGAGATTTTGGTCCGAAGATCCACCACGGACAAATAACCCGGTCGTCCCCTCTCCTGCCGTCTGGATTCCTGGCAAAAGCTGAAGTCCTCGAAGTACGTCCACTTCACCAAACAAACTAGGGATGGATTTTAGCGTCGCTATAGGCACTACATTTCGGCCTATGTCCACACTTTGGGTAATGACTTCTTCAAGCTGTCCCTCTACCACCACTTCCTCTAAGCCGGCCGCAGTGGGTTTTAACGTTACTGTCAGCCCTTCATCCAAGCGATCCTGGCCAAGGGGCATTTTCTCTTTACCATACCCCAGATACATCACCACCAACGTATCCGGCAAGGTGACGACGGGCAGCTCAAATCCCCCTTCCTCATCACTGGTAACTCCCTGCGTCGGTGACGATTGCCAATAAACAGTTGCCCCCACCAATGTTTCATTACTTTCTTCGTCCATGACGACACCTTTGAGGACATTTGTTGCCTGCCCGATTGCCAGTTGTGGGCATCCCAGTGCGGTCATTACCATTATCCATAAGGATATAAGCTGTTTCATGCGCTATGTTATGCTCTTTATTTAGAGAGCGTCTTTAATTTTTGGTGAACATGAATAGCAATTTGCTTGCCTAATGTTGGTCACTAGCTCCTTAAGATAAATAAAATTATGGGAATTGTTCCTTTTGGTATGGCAAGCTTTAAGTCTTTCCTTTTGATCCTAGATTTCACCCTTCGACACGCTCAGTACAGGAATCTGGAACCGTTTTAGGGTGCCTGAGCGAAGCCGAAGGCCACCCACGCCACTCCATTCTTGCCAGCCCTGGGACAAAGTCCCAGCATAACCCATTTACGGTACATTTTTATATCCTAAGAATCAAGACTTTCTACTCATGTCTCACAACTTAACACTTCACCTTTCAGCTTCCGATAATTTTGACCTTTCGTAAAGTATGCGATAATTTATCGCCTGTTCTTTCGTTTTGAATTAAAATTCCTAATTTCAAGGCATGATTTGGGCATATCCTGACTTAACATTAATTGGTATATTGGCAGCCGTATTTGGCGTGCTCTATATTATTTACCTTGTGCGCTTTTATCGCATCAACAAGCGGCTGAAAGTCAAAAAGCATCGACTGCTCATGAAAATGGGCTTGCGCATCGCGTACTTTTTGCTTTTTCTCGTAGCACTGGCAGGCCCTTCTGTGGGCAATGCCACCAAGGAAATCAAACAAGAAGGGAAAGATTTGTTTATTGCCATCGATCTCTCACAGTCCATGAATGCCACTGACATCAGTCCCTCGCGACTCCAGCGGGTAAAATACGAGTTGAAAAACCTCATAAAAAACTTCAGCTCTGACCGTATTGGACTCATTATTTTCAGTTCGGAAGCCTTTATTCAGTGCCCTTTGACTTTTGATCAAAACGTCCTCCAGCTTCACTTGGATGGGCTGAACACCGGCTTGGTGCCAAACTTTGGAACGGACATCGCTGCCCCATTGGCCTTGGCAATAAAGAAATTTAGCACGGACGAAAACCAAGATCCAAAATCAAAATCCATTGTACTGATCAGTGACGGGGAAAACTTCGGTGACAACTTGAACAATATTCTCGACCAACTTAACGATGAAAGCATCAGGGTCTTTAGCCTGGGTGTAGGGACTGAAAATGGCAGCACTATTCCCAAAGGAAATGGCGTGATCATGGACGAATCCACCAATGCTCCTGCCGTCAGCAAACTGAGTTCCAACACCCTCAAGCGAATTGCCAGTGAAACCAATGGCCAATATTTTGAAATCAGTGATGCGAACCAAGAAATCCCGCAGCTGATTTCTGCTATCGAAAAGCTTGAAGGTGCCGTCACGGGCTCCAGAACGGTGGAAGCCTCTGCCAATAAGTTTTTCTACTTCCTACTGGCTGCTCTGGGTCTGGCTGTATTGGACATGATCTTGCCCTTGAAAACCATTAGTATGTAACCTCTAAATGCCCGAAAAGGAAACATGAACAAATTACTTCTGGCAACATTACTCCTTATTCCCTCTTCGTGGTCCAAAATTTCGGAGAAAAATGCGGCCATTGATTTGGCACAGGAAAAATACACCAAAGCTGAATACGAGGAGTCCGTGCGTCAGCACCTTGCGCTATTGAACGAACATGGAATCTCTTCATCTGAAGCTAGTTTTGACCTGGCCCTGAGCTACCAGCTGAATGGGCAGGAAGAAGACGCCAAGAAAAAATACTTAGAATTGGCAGGAGCCCCTAAGCAACATATTGCCAGCTCCGCTGCTAATCAGAATGGCGTGCTGTTGGGCAGGGAAAAGAAATACCAAGAAGCCCTTAGCGCCTTCAAGGCGGCATTAATCAAGGATCCCACCAATGAGATCGCACGCTATAATTATGAACTGCTGGCCCGATGGCTGGACAAAAACCAAGACCAACAAGAAGAGGAAAACCAGGACGAAAACAAGCAGGAGCCTTCCAATTACGCCAAGCGCATGAAAGCGGAAGCAGATAAATTGGTGGAGCAATTTAAATTCAAAGAGGCCCTTGACGTGATGAGCAAAGCCTTGGAGATCGATGAAACTGTTTCTCACTATCAGGAGTTTATAAAGAACCTAGGAGATATCAATGAAATCAATGAAAACTAACATACCGTTCTTTCTTGGCCTTTTGGCCATAATGCTGATATCGGCTTTTTCCTCCGCAGCCCAAACAGCCGATACTTATTTTAATCAAGCGGCCAAAAACTATGTCAATGCAGATTACCCAGGTGTTGGGCAGACATTGGCCGAGGGCTTGCAAAAATTTCCCAATGATCCCAAACTCAATGCCCTGAAGGAAAAACTAAAAGACGAACAGGAAAAGCAGGACCAAGAGCAAAAGGAGCAACAAGACCAACAGGACCAGCAGCAACAGGACCAGCAAAAACAAAACCAAGACCAACAGCAGCAAGGGGACGAAAACCAGCAGCAGGAGGATCAGGGCCAGCAGGAAAAAGAATCCAAGGACGGGCAAGGTGAAGAGCAAACGGAAGAGGATGGTGCCCAGGAATCCGACAAAATGGAGGAAAAACGAGGAGAAAAATCCAACCAGCAAGAACCATCCGACAAGTCTTCTGATATGGAGAGTGATCTGAGCGAGCGAGAAAAGGCCATGGAAGAGCTACGCCAAAAACTCCAGCAGATGAACATTTCCCCCGAGCAGGCCCAGAAAATCCTTGACGCCATGGATAATGCCGAAATGCGCTACATCCAGCAGACCAGAAAAAAACCAAGCAAACGGCCTGATAATAACCTGCCCGATTGGTAAGTTATGAGGCTTTAGTCCGGTGTTTTGAGTCTTGGGTATGTAGTTTCTATTACGGGAGAGGTTATATAGGATAGTGACTCCTCGTCATGGCCAACACATAACAACTGTAGGGACACAAAAGCTGAATTGGAAACATGAAACCTATCATCGTACCAAAAAACTTGCAGCCTTGCAACATTCAAACATTTTAACCTCAACAACCCATAAACCCAAATGAAAGAAGTCTATATCATTTCAGCAATAAGAACTCCCTTGGGGAGTTTTGGAGGTAAGTTCTCAAGTCTCACGGCAGTGGAACTGGGGAGCCAAGCCATCAAAGGCGCTTTGGACAGGGCACAAGTGTCTCCGGATCATGTCGAAGAGGTGATCATGGGAAATGTGCTATCTGCAAACCTTGGCCAAGCTCCTGCCCGCCAAGCGTCCATAGGTGCCGGCATTGGCTACGAAGTTCCTTGTACCACCGTCAATAAGGTCTGTGCATCCGGCATGAAGTCGGTGATATTTGCAGCACAATCCATCATGACCGGCCAAAGCGAAGTGATCGTCGCAGGAGGCATGGAGAGCATGTCCAATGTCCCCTACTACATTCCCAAAGCCCGCTTTGGCTATAAATTTGGCAATGGTGAATTTATCGATGGACTCGCCAAAGACGGCCTGCACGAAGTGTATTACAATTTTCCCATGGGAAATTGTGCCGAAAATACGGCCAAGCAACGGAACATCAGCCGGGAGATGCAGGACCAATATGCTGTGCAGTCCTACAAGCGGGCTGCTGAAGCGTGGAAAACCCAAGCTTTTAGCAATGAGGTAATTCCCGTGACATTGAAGGGTAGAAAAGGAGAAACCATCACTGTGACGGAAGATGAAGAATATCAAAAAGTCATTTTCGAAAAAATACCCTCGCTGCGACCTGTTTTTGACAAAGAAGGCACAGTAACCGCTGCCAATGCCTCTACTATGAACGATGGTGCTTCGGCACTGGTGCTGATGAGCAAGGAGAAAGCCGAAAGCCTGGGACTGAAACCCATTGCCAAAATACGGGGTTTTGCCGATGCCGCTACCGATCCGTTGTGGTTTACGACCGCTCCTGCCCTGGCCATTCCCAAAGCCCTCAAAAATGCAGGCATAAGTGCAGAGAAGGTGGATTATTACGAAATCAATGAGGCATTTTCAGCTGTAGCCCTTGCCAACCAGCAGGAATTGGACATTCCGAATGACCGCCTCAACGTTTTTGGAGGAGCCGTATCCCTCGGCCATCCACTTGGCGCATCAGGAGCACGGATCATGGCCACGCTTTTCACTGTACTTCAGCAAAAAAATGGCCACATAGGCGTGGCTGGCATCTGTAACGGCGGGGGCGGTGCGTCAGCCATCGTTATCGAACGCATGAAAGACTAGCAATGAATTAATTTCCAGAATATCCCTTTAAAAATTACCTTTGAACGCTTCATCAAACGACATGCTTATCAGATCAACGCTGCTCTTGCTATTGATCCTAAACTGCTTCAGTGTGCGGTCTCAGGATACGGTCAGAAATTACTATGATGAAGAGCAATCAAAATTGATGGAAATCTATTTTACCGCCAATGGCCAAGTTGAAGGGCGCTACCAACGGTATTATGAAGAAGGATCATTGCAGCTCCAAGGTACTTTTGTAAATGGTAAACGGGAAGGGGTTTTTGTACATTTTTATCCAGAAAGTGGAGACACCCTTAAAACCATCCGCTACCAAAATGATCTACGTGAAGGGACAGCCTTATCCTACAATCCAGCAGGAAAGCTTATTCAAAAAGCCACTTTTCAGGAAGATATGATGGAAGGAACCCTGGAAAGCTATTTCCCGGATGGTACATTAAAAATGACCGGACTATTCCTCCATAACAAACCGAACGGAAAACATACTGACTACTTTCCCAATGGCTCCATCCGTGCTGAATCCATTTATAAGGAAGGAGTGCTGGATGGTCCTTTTAAGAGTTTTTATGAAAATGGCCAGCTCCAATCTGAAGAACACTATTCCGAAGGCCAGCTGGACGGGCAAGTCACCGCATACTATCCCAATGGCCAAATTAAAGAACGGTCATTTTATGACGACGGGATGCAAGATGATGTTTTTGAAGGATACTATGAAGATGGTCAGTTAGCCAAAACAGGAAGTTATAAAAACGGAAAGCCTAATGGTATTTTCAAGACTTATTATCCCTCAGGAGCCACCAAAGAACGTGTCGAATATAAAAAGGGAAAGCCCGTCGGCAACCAAATCCTCTATTATCCCTCAGCCAAAAAATCAGAGGTAATCTCCTATGACCGGGATGGCATCAAGCAACAACACACCTTTTACCATGAAAATGGCCAGTTACAAAAAAAGGTAAACTTGGTCAGTGGGCTACCACAGGGTCAGGTGGTGGCATATGACCAAAATGGCCAAAAACAAGAAGTAATCCCCTATCAAAACGGAAAGTGGCACGGTCAATACAGGCGCTTTGATGAAGCAGGAAACCTAATTTTGGAGCAGGGGTTTAGGAACGGAAAACAACACGGAGAAGAAAAAACCTATTACCCCAATGGCCAGCTCAAGACATTGACAGTTTATGATTATGGATGGAAGCACGGTCCTTACCGATCATTCGGCCCTTCAGGGGATCTCCGAGTAGAAGGAAGTTTTTGGTACAACAAAAAATCCACTGCATGGGAGTACTATGACGATAAAGGAACCCTCATAAAAACAGAAAATTATGATAAAAAGGGTAAATTAGTTGAATAATTTTCCAACAATTGAAAGGTTAAAATCAGCCTAACTCCTATTTTTGCTAATTAAAATTTATTCGTTAACCTCAGGTAACATTCGATAGAAAATATCGGACAGTTGCCCCAAAGCAAGTGACAGCATCATGAATACGGCCATTAAAGAAACCCAATTTGAATTCCCGAATCAAACTGGTTTTTACAAAGGAAAAGTCCGGGATGTTTACATGTTTGAGGATAAGATCGCGGTGGTCGCCTCTGACAGGATCTCCGCATTTGATGTGGTCCTACCCCTGCCCATTCCTTTTAAAGGCCAAGTGCTGAACCAGATCGCGGCCAAATTTCTGGCCGCCACAGCTGACATCGTCCCCAACTGGGTGATATCCACGCCAGATCCGAATGTAACGATCGGCAAAAAGTGCGAGCCATTCAAAGTGGAAATGGTCATCAGGGGTTATCTCGCAGGCCATGCTTGGAGGGAATACCGGGATGGTAAAAGGAGCATTTGTGGGGTAAGCCTACCGGAAGGCCTAAAAGAAAATGACAAATTGCCCGAGCCCATCATCACCCCTACCACCAAGGCAGATGAAGGGCATGATGAGGACATCAGCAGAGAGGACATTTTGGCCACTGGCATCGTCAGTGCCGAGGATTACGCCATTCTGGAAAAATATACCCGGGCGCTTTTTCTCAGAGGTACTGAAATGGCCGCCGAAAAAGGGCTCATCCTTGTGGACACCAAATATGAATTTGGAAAAGCAGATGGTATTATCTACCTGATCGATGAAGTGCATACACCGGATTCCTCGCGATATTTCTATGCCGAAGGATATGAAGATAGGCAAGAGACCAATCAGCCCCAAAAGCAACTTTCCAAAGAATTTGTACGGCAATGGCTAATTGCCAATGATTTCCAAGGCAAAGAAGGCCAGAAAATCCCCAATATGCCCAATAAAATTGTAAATGATATTTCCGACCGTTATATTGAGCTTTATGAGATGATTACTGGTGAGGATTTCCATAAAGCAGACAATACCGATATGATGGACAGGATAAGGAAATCCATTGAAGAACACATTTGATTTCCAAAATTCCCAATCACAAAAGGCCTAAATGGGCCATAAAAAAAACTAAAAAATGAAATACGCAGTAGATAAAAAAGAGCAATACGTAATATTTACCTTGCAGGAAGAAAAGTTGGATTCCCCGCTTTCTCCCGTGCTCAAGTCAGAACTATTGACCGTCCATGCTGAGGGCTATAAAAACCTCGTCCTGGACATGAGCCACGTAAAGTATGCCGACTCCAGCGGACTGAGTGCCTTATTGGTGGGACACCGTGCTTTTAGCGAAGACGGCGGCATCTTTATCATCTCAGCCCCCCAAGACCATGTCACCAAACTTATCAAAATCTCCATGCTGGACAAAGTCATGAATGTAGTGGACTCGATCGAAATTGCAGCTGACAAGATCTTTATGCACGAGATCGATGGAAATAAGGAAGAGGAAGAAGAGGAAAACTAATATTGGAATTTTCGGTTACCATTTTAGGGGCTAATTCGGCCATTCCTGCCCACGACAGGAACCAGACTTCCCAGATCATCACCCTAGGTAGTAAATTGCTGATGATCGACTGTGGGGAGGCCACCCAAATCCAGTTGCAGCGCTTCAAAATACGGTCGTTTAAGATCGATCACATCTTTATATCACACTTACATGGAGATCACTACCTCGGACTGATGGGCGTGATCTCCACCTTTCACCTTAACAAGCGCAAAACCCCACTGACCATTTACGGCCCCCGAGGATTGGACGAGATCATCACCACCCAACTTAAATACGGCAATACGAAGCTTAATTATCCCCTTCATTTTGTCCGGACAGATCCCGACCAGAAGCAGTTGCTGGTGGATGCCAAAAAGTTTATGGTCTATAGTTTTCCGCTAAAACACCGTTTGCCCTGCACGGGCTTTCTGGTGGTGGAAAAACCCGGTCTCCGGCATATCATCAAGGAAAAGCTCTTGGAGCAACCTTTAAGCATCCCTGCCATCAACGTCCTCAAACACGGTAAGGACTATACCGATAAAGAAGGCAATGTATTTACCGTCGAGGAATTTACCCGTCCACCAAATCCGATCCGGAAATATGCCTTCTGCTCGGACACCATTTTCGACCAAACGCTGGTGCCGTACCTGAAAGAAGTGGATTTGCTGTACCATGAATCCACCTTTATGGAAGCCGAGTGTGCCAGGGCCGAGGAGACCTATCACTGTACCGCCAGCCAAGCCGCTACCATCGCCAAAAAGGCCAATGTCAAGCAATTGCTCTTGGGCCACTATTCCACACGCTATGTGGAGCTGGAGCCCTTATGGGAGGAAGCAAGCCAGGTATTTGACCGCTGCCAGCTCAGCATCGAAGGAGAAACCTATCACCTTTAGCCTATGTCAGCCACCAACGACCAAACTTTCCAAAGCAAAAAAACCACCCTTTTTATCGTGCTCAGTGGCATATTTCTGACCAATGCCATCCTGGCCGAAATCATCGGAGTGAAAATATTTTCTGGGGAAGCCACCGTGGGCCTGGAGCCCGCCCATTGGACATTCTTTGGGGAATATGTGCTGGACTTTAACCTTACCGCTGGAGCGGTGATCTGGCCGGTGGTCTTTATCACCACGGACATCATCAATGAGTATTTTGGCAAAAAAGGAGTACGCAAAATCAGTTTCCTCACGGCGGGCTTTATTGCCTATGCGTTTATTTTCATTGCCATCGTTACCGCCTTGCCTCCGGCAGCATTCTGGCTGGATGTCAACAGCACTGATCCCAATGGCAACCCGTTCAACATAGAATATGCCTTTGATGTCATCTTCCGGCAAGGTTTGGGAATCATCATCGGCTCCTTGACTGCATTCTTGTTGGGGCAGCTGATTGACGTGTTTGTCTTCCAAAAACTCCGCAAAATCACCGGTGCCAAAATGATCTGGCTACGTGCCACCGGCTCCACCTTGGTCTCCCAGCTGATCGACTCTTTCGTGGTACTGGGCATCGCTTTTTATGTCTTTGGCAACTGGTCCATCGAGCAGCTGATCTCCGTGGGCATCATCAACTACATTTACAAATTTACCGTCGCCATCATCCTCACGCCCCTACTCTACCTCGGACACAATATCATCGACAACTACCTCGGCAAAGAATACGCCGAACGAATGGCTGAAGAAGCCGCTGGGAACACTTCTTTTTGAGGTATGTCGTCGTTCGTATTGATTCTATTTGATATATAGCACGCATTTGAAATGCGGGCTTCTGAGATAGGCATTTGCAATGCAACTCCTAAACCAACTGAGTAAGGGGGATTTTGATTTGGCTTGTTATAAAACCGATTCAATACAAACCTCCTAATCAAACAAAAAAATCAGATTAGCGTAACTATTATCATGAGAAGGTTCATCCTATTATCATTTTTGATTTCATTGGCTCACTTTTCTTGGGCCCAGCAGGAAAAGACAATTCCTGAAGATAACAATAAAATCCCCAGGTCCAATATGATTTGTAGAGTAACCGTTTCACTTCAGCCCACAGACCATTTTCTGGCAGACAGTATTCCCAAAACAGACTTTTATGAGAAAATGGTCACAGAAATCGATGAAACGCTTAACATTAATGGGAAAACGAACACCGTACCGTTAATTATAATCGATGGTGTACCTTCTAAAATCGCAGATCTAAACAAGTATACGGAAACAGAAATTGGACAGTACCAAATACTATCCCACCCAAGTAGTACAGCAATCTTCGGAAGCAGGGGAGACGACGGTGTGGTCTTGATCAAAACAAACTAAGAATCACTGAATAACCTGAAATCAAAGAAAACATGAGCAAACACCTTGATGCAAGGCCTGAAGCAGGGAAGGAATTTTATCAGACCTTTCACGACAAAGGAAAAGTAGTGATGCTGAACTTACTTAAATTTAGGGCAACAGCTGACTATACCAACTTAGAAGAATTAAAACCTGGCAAGGAAATCAGCGGAGAAGATGCTTACCAATTGTATATGGAAAGTACTTTACCTGAATTAAAGAAAGCAGGAAGCCGGATTATCTATTATGGAAAGAGCCGACACTTTCTGATTGGCCCCGGCTCTGAAAGATGGGATGCCGTTCTGTTAGTTGAACACGAGTCTGTTTTGAAGTTCATGGAATTGGCCCAAAGTCCGGACTATCTAAAAAAAGCGGGACACCGAACAGCAGCATTGGAAGATTCTAGGTTATTACCATCAAATGAAATGAAAGACTATATGTAGCGACTATGATTTCGTTACGTGCGAAGAACAAACAATGAATGTGATACACACGTAACCGGTGAGGTTCTTAAGGGGATTAAGTTGGGAATTTGTAGGGGCTGGAGGTTGGAAAAATCAAAATTGCAGAATCCCGTCCCGATAATGCTTTTTCTTTAGAGAATCATTTTGACACGGAGCAACTACTTCCCCACACAAGGAAGCCCGATAGAGACAAGCACAGACTTTTCGTCCTCTGGATTATTTTGGTATCATCGACACCTGACACCAATGCTAGGTACACACAATGCATATGATGTTCATAGCTGCTAAACGAAGTGAAATTTCAATATTTATTCGTAAATTAAAATTTCAGACATTGGAAAAACCTTTAAACAATGATAGTTAAAACAGCACAGTCACCTACCTTGAACGAATTAATTGAGGTTTTAAAGAGCCAGTTCTCCAATTACTCTGTTTATACGTTTGACTCTAAGCCTCAAAAGAGTATAATCGTACAGAAATCAGCCGTTATTGGCGCACAAATAACCATTTTAGATAACGAAATAATAGTTGATGCATGTTGTTCTAACATTTTTGTATCAGCCTTAATTGGTCTTATAAGTACAATTTTTCCTCCCTATCTTAATTTCGAAATGAAGATCACAGATTTCTTGAAAAATAAGTACACTCGACAATATTTATAAGCTGCTCAAAAAGTCAACACACAAAACGGCTCATTTTGTTTTTTTTTGCCGATACACTGATCTGAAAACTTGGCTACGATACTTAATCCAAGTTTAGTAATGACAATAATTGTAGCTACTTAGGAATAAATTTGGAATCGAAGTAACTTTGGAAAATGTTCTATAGACGAAAAATAATACTTGGGTTGATCGAGCTACTTGGTGGAGAAGTAGAAAAATTACGTTTACAAAAACTACTATTTCTATACACAGAGAAAAAGCCGCAGGCTGAGTACGATTTTATACCATATAAATATGGTTGTTATTCTTACTCTGCAAAAGCCGATGTAAATACCATGATCAAAAAAGGGTATTTGATTGAGACGGAAAACAAGTATTCTAAAATGGACACTTACAACTATTTTGAAAAGTTGAAACAAACAGACGCAACACTATTGCAACAAGTAGTCTCCGATTATGGACAAATGAGCAGCAATGCACTAATCAAGCATACCTATTTAAATTTCCCTTTTTATGCCATTCGGAGTACCATTGCCAATGAAATATTGCCAGGACAATTATATGAACGTATAGAAAAAGCAATGCCTAAAGATGAAGAAACTACTCTGTTCACAATTGGCTACGAAGGTATCTCCCTAGAAAAATACTTGCAAAAGCTTGTCAAGAATAATGTCAAGCTTTTAGTTGATGTTCGAAAAAATCCGCTGAGTATGAAGTTTGGATTTAGCAAAACATTGTTAAAGAGGTATTGTAACAGCTTGGGCATTGAATATTTACACATTCCTGAAGTAGGTATTAACTCAGACAAACGGCAAAAATTGGAAGTACAAGCAGATTATGATCGATTGTTTGCCGATTACAAAAAAACAACATTGTCTGAAACGAGCAAATCACAGGAGCAAATTTTAGGATCATTAAGACAATACAAGCGAATTGCACTTACCTGTTTTGAAGCAGAACCATGTCAGTGTCATCGTTCACATTTAGCAGAAGCTTTAATGAAGTCTCCAGACTTTAGTTATTCATTAAAACATCTGTAAAATGACTTTAACAAGAGTTCTCATTACCGTAAAAACCTACCCTACTATCTCTTCAAAATATGATGAGTTGGTTTGTACTGCAGGTTTTCGGGAAGATGGAACTTGGGTTAGAATTTATCCTGTCCCTTTTCGCAAGCGCACTTACACCGAACAATATAAGAAATACGATTGGATTGAATTAAACTTGGTTAAAAACACCAGTGATTTCCGTCCTGAAAGTTATAGACCTGCAACTTTAGAAACGGAAATAAATGTGATTGGCCACATTGATACTGCCAGAAACTGGGAAGAACGGAAAAAACTCTGCTTAGGCAAGATATACTACAACTTGTCTGAACTCATCGCAGAAGCCAAAGACAAAAACATTGGTACATCATTAGCCGTATTCAAGCCGACAGAGATTTTGGATTTCTATGTTGAACCTGTTGATAGAGATTGGAGTCAAAAGAAATTAGATGTGCTTTTACAATTGAACCTTTTTGAGGCCAATAAAAAGGGGCAATTCGAAGTAGTCAAGAAGTTACCGTATAAGTTCAAATTTAGATTTAAAGACAATCAAGGGAAAGAAAGTAACATGATGATTGAAGACTGGGAAACGGGGCAGTTATTTTGGAAGTGTTTAGCAAGACATGAAGGAAATGAGCAAAGGGCTATTGAAGATGTTCGTCAGAAATACTTTAAAGATTTTGCCATGACCAAAGACCTTCATTTTTACTTGGGAACCACACAGAAAAACCATTTCGTTTCGCACAATCCCTTTATGATTATTGGAACTTTTCATCCGAAAATTGAGACTCAAATGAAGCTGTTCTAATTCCAGCCCTCAATAGTCGCACACCGTTTCAAGATTAGATACCTAAAAGGTGATTTTAATACCACACTCGCTAAAAAAACCATTAAATATTTTATAAATACATCATTTGTAAGTATTTGGAGAAATAGTTCATAGTTTAAGCAAAATTCACTACTTTTTACTTAATTAATTTTTGGATTCCCATTCAAAATTGTTTTACTTCATCTATTATTTGCTAAGTAACCGTTTGCCACATAAAAATGTTGCCTACAAACTGATAAAATCATGGATCAAACCATCACCAATTTCTCATCTGGATTGGCTTTTGGCAAGTATCGATACTGTTCATCATAGGGGTTTGGATATATTGCCTAATCGACATTTTAAAAAATAGGTTCGAGCAAAATGACAAGTTGATTTGGGCATTGGCAGTGATATTTCTTCCGCTATTGGGATCAGTCCTATACCTAATCATCGGTAAAAATAAAAAACTAGAACAAACAGAAAATTAGTTCGAGTTAAATCAGAAGTCCAATATCAGGGTAAAGGATTTTACCATATTGGGTATTGCAACCCGTCTAGTCTGCATTTTGAATACAGACTTTCAGGAAAAGTATTTGCAACTCCTTCCCTTACTGTCCCTTCTTACCCCTCTCAGCCAACTGCTGGGCTATGATGCTGCCAGTCACCAACTGCAAAGCGTGGTAAAGCATCAGGGGAAGTAGGACCACCCCAAAAGTCACCGGATCAGGAAAGAGGACTTTGCCCATGGCTGCACCTTGGATCAGGGATTTCTTGGAGCCGCAAAAAAGCACCGTAATCTGATCGGCCCGGTCAAAGCCCATGAGCCTCCCCATCCCATACATCAAGGATACCATCACCAGAAATAGCAGCAACATCATTCCTCCCAATCCTACCAAAAACGCCCAGCTTCTCCCCTCAAACATCCCCCTGCCCACTGCGGCAGAGAAAGCCGAAAAAACAATCATCAAGATGATAGACTGGTCAAGGTTTTTGAGTGCGGTGCTGTGCCTATTGACCCAAGGCCCCAAGACGCGATGCAAAAGAAAACCTCCCATCACCGGAAACAACACCTGCAGGCTCAGCTGCCAAAAGGTATTCAACAGGTCAAAGGTCATCTCACTTCCTTCCAAGAACAATTCCATCCAAATGGGCGTAATAAAAATCCCTACCATGCTGGAAATGCTGGCATTGAAGATGGCGGCGGGGATATTGCCCCCCGCGATGGATACCATGACCACCGATGCCGATACCGTGGATGGCAATGCCGAAAGGTACAGCGCTCCCAGCCACATGGGATCATCGCCTGCGCCGACGATGGTCTTCACCATCATGACCACCGCCGGAAACACCAGAAAAGTGGTGCTCTGGATCAGCAGGTGCAATCGCCAATTGGCCAATCCGGCTTTTAGCTTTACAGGATCCATCTTTACGCCATAAAAGAAAAATATCACCGACACCCCATAATGCGTGATCTCCTTAAACGGAATCATGCTGTCCTCTGCCCCCAACTCTGGGAATATATTGGCCAAGACAATTGTCCCTATCAAGGCCAGAAAAAAACCGTTGAGACCGGCTTTGGTGAGGATCTTTTTAAGTTGACTCATTCCTTTACTGGTTAATGGTTACTAGCTTTACTGGTACACATTGCATACTGGTTACTCCTAACTGATCACTGGTTTACTTGTATTGGTGCCGACCCTGCTTACTTCCTTTAAAGCGCCGAAGCCGCTTAAGACTCAATGCCCACCTCTCCTAAAATTATCACAAATTACAGCAGTGGCAATGGCCACATTAAGGGATTCGGCATGGCCAAATGATGGAATGGTCAGCTTCTGGCTAACCAATGCCTCCAGCCGGGGACTGATTCCTTTGGCCTCATTGCCCATCAGGATGATTCCCGCTGGTACCAACGTGCTCCTATGGATGTCCTCTCCCTCCAAAAACGCCCCATAAATGGGTAGTGCCTGCTGGGGCAGGTAGGCTTCAAGGTCGGTATAAAAAAAAGACACCCGCGTAAAAGAACCCATGCTGGAATGAAGCACTTTGGGATTATAAAAATCGGCCGTTTGTGAAGAAAGCACCAGCTTATGGATACCATACCAGTCGGCGATCCGGATGATGGTGCCTAGATTTCCTGGGTCACGCACATCGTCCAGTGCAATGGCCAGTTCCCCTTCTTCGATATCAAATGGTGTATTTTTCTTAAGCTTGGCTACTGCCAAGGCTGCGTCGTTGGTTTGAAAAGAGCCTGCAGACTCCAAGGTCTTTGGGGACACTTCATAGCTGGCCGCATTGCAGGAACTGATCAGCTGGGAATGTTGCTCTTGGTATTTGGCAGTATAAAGAAGATGCGTAACTTCAAAATCCGAATGCAGTAATTCCGTTACATTCTTGGCTCCTTCCACAAAAAAAACGCCTTCCTGTTTACGGAATTTTTTCTGTTGCAAGGATTTAATAAACTTAACTGTATTTTTGCTGATCATTAAGGTCAATCAATTGTGAATAAAACCAAATATATAAACTTTATTCTAGCCTTGCTGTTGCTTTCGTCATGTTCTTTGACCAAAGGGCTCAAAGAGAACGAATACCTGATTTATGATGTGGACCTTAAGGGCATCAAAAAAGCCAATGAAGTAAAAGTAAAGCAGCTGATCAAGCAAACGCCCAATACCCGTGTACCGGTCATCAATTTTTCCCCCGGTGTATTCATTTACAATATTGGCGCGAAAAACTATGACAGTAGTAAAGTGGCCAAAAAAATGGCTTCCTTACAAGCCAAGCAACGTGATATCCAAAGCCAACTCGAAAACGACCCCAACAACAACAAACTAGAAAAACGGTATTACAAATACGCCAATAGATTAGACGATCTCAAAAAGAAATTGAACTATGGCAACTGGTTCATGCGAACGGGAAACCCCAAAACTGTCCATGACAGTGCCAAAACAGCAGAATCAGAAAAGGAAATCCAAAACTACTTGGTAAACCATGGATTTTTCGAGGCGGAAGTGAGTACGCAAATACAGCGGAAAAAGAAAAAAATGTACATCACCTATAATGTAGCGGAAAACAGCCCCTACTTAATAGACAGCAGCTATACCAAAACCGGTGATGCCAATATTTCCCGTTTGTTGGAAAAGGACAGTAAAAACAGCCTTGTGCATACGGGTCAACGCTACAACCAAGACAACCTTACGAAAGAGCGCCAGCAAGTCGAGGACTTGCTCAAAAACCGAGGGTACTATACGTTCTCCAAAACCTATATCGAATACAATGTCTATAAAGATACAGTGGACAAAAATGTGGTGATCGAACAGGTCATCCGAAAACCCTCCTTTGCAGATCAGCACAAGGTTTATACGATCGATTCGGTGATCTTTGAGATTTCTACTCCTACAGATGTTATTTCGGACCAAGAAGTGCAAAAGCAATATGATGACATCTCATACATCATGTACCGTGACCGCTATTCGGAAAAAATCATTGATTCAAGGGTCTTTATCGATAAAGGTGCACTATACAACAAGTCCGAAGTACTGGAAACCCAGCGGCAACTGGCCAATTTGGATATTTTCCGCTATATCAATATTTCTTTCGATACACTGGGCAACCACATTACCACGCGGATACAGACTCAGCCCAATGAAAAATACCAAATCACCAACCAATTGGGTGCCAGTATCACGGAACAACTACCAGGGCCGTTTTTTAGCCACTCGCTGCGAAACAGAAACCTCTTTCGTGGGCTGGAGATCTTTGAGTTTAACTTCCGGGCCGGTCTGGAAGGAGTGGCATCGGCAACGGCGGAAGGCGGTGTTTACCGTAGCCGAGAGCTCAGCACTTCGGCATCGGTCATTTTCCCACAATTTTTGCTCCCATTTAGCAGAAAAGGGCTCAAACGCTACGGGCGGTACAATCCCCGAACCAGAACACTGATCGGGTACAATTATGTAAACCGTCCGGAATATATCCGGGAGGGTTTCAACACGATAATAGCCTATAATTGGGCTACACGCAACCAACGGCAACAATACAGTGTAAATATCCTGGATGCCAACCTGATCAGATCCAATCTGGATCCAGACTTTGAGAATCGCCTGATAGAGCTCCAAGAGCAAGGTAACAACTTGATCAATTCCTTTCAGTCTTCGTATGTCAGCAGTATTTCCGGTCAGGTGATCATCAACTTCAACCAGTATGGCCTATGGCAAAGAAACCGGTCTTCCCTATGGCGACTTAACTTCGAAAGCGGCGGAACCACTATCAACTTCCTGAACAAAGCGCATTTCCAAAACCGAAACTTAAAATACTTCCAGTTTCTAAAATTCCAGTCAGACTTCAGAAGATACATTCCCCTCAGTAGAAAAAGCACATTTGCCTATCGCATCAATGCGGGACTGGCTGTTCCCTATGGCATAAGTGATGGAGTACTGCCGTATGAAAAATACTTCTTTGCAGGAGGAAGTACCAGTATTCGGGCCTGGTCGCCAAGACGTTTGGGCCCTGGGTCATTCACCCCCCAGACAGATGAAGAAGGGAATTTTGATTACCGGTATGAGCAGCCGGGAGACATTTTGCTAGAGGGAATGTTTGAGATCAGGCGTGAGCTATTTGGGTACTTTGACGGGGTGTTTTTTGTAGATGCGGGGAACACGTGGACCCTAAAAGAAGACCCCACAAGGGAAGGCTCCCAGTTTAAACCAAAGACTTTCGTCCGTGAAATTGCC
Organism: Echinicola rosea; assembly: GCF_005281475.1. NCBI lineage: Bacteria > Pseudomonadati > Bacteroidota > Cytophagia > Cytophagales > Cyclobacteriaceae > Echinicola > Echinicola rosea. Next base: position 4,557,186 of record NZ_CP040106.1, read on the forward strand.
GTGGGTACGGGGATCGGACTGCGGATGGATTTTGATTTTTTGGTACTCAGATTGGACATGGGGATCAAGGCCATCGACCCGGCTCAGCCAAAGGGAGAGCGTTTTGTTCTCGACAACCTTTCGTTTAAGAAACCTTTGGGCGAAAAAGGTCAAACCGTATTTAACATTGGTATTGGATATCCTTTCTAATGGTTTAATTTTGGAACATTGCAGCAATCAAACCGTTAAGAAGTGGGTATTACCGTTTGATCCTCCACTGGTTTGCCTGTAAAAAAGGTTTCCCGCAGATTCCAGATTACCGGCCAAAATTGGTGGACACTTGGTCTGACGGGCACTTTGCCCGGTAATCCTGAGGATAATTCTCGATAAAAACAACACGTATCATTTACCTATAGATAAATGTCAAAAAGCATCAGCAAAGAGCAGATTTCAGAAGCGTTCAAAGACATACAAGACCACATTTGCCAAGAACTGGAAGCAGGGGACGGCAAAGCCAAATTTCACGAAGACCTCTGGAAAAGAGCGGCAGGTGGCGGTGGCCGCACACGGATCATCAAGGATGGAAACATCATTGCCAAAGGCGGCGTGGCCTTTTCTGCTGTCCATGGTCCCACACCAGATAAAATCCTGAAAAAACTAAAACTGGAAAAGGCCGATTTCTATGCTACCGGTGTATCCATCGTGATCCACCCAAACAGCCCCATGGTACCAATCATCCATATGAACATCCGGTATTTTGAGATGAGCAACGGCACCTATTGGTTTGGAGGCGGAATAGACCTTACGCCACACTACGTGGACAAGGGAGACGCGCGGTACTTTCACCAACAAATAAAAGCGGTCTGCGACCAGTACAACCCTGAATTCTACCCAAAATATAAAAGGTGGGCGGATGATTATTTTTACCTCCCCCACCGTGAGGAAACAAGGGGCGTTGGAGGTATTTTCTTTGACCGCCTGACGGCAACAGAAGCCAACTCATTTGAATCTATTTATGAATTTGTAAAATCCATTGGCTTCCTCTTTCCAAAAATTTACCGTCACTTTATGGCCAAGAATGCCGCATTGCCATTTGGTGAAAACGAGCAAAAATGGCAAGCCTTGAGAAGGGGACGCTACGTGGAATTCAACCTTGTTTGGGATGCAGGGACGAAGTTTGGGCTGGACACGAATGGCCGCACTGAAAGCATTCTTATGAGTATGCCTCCCGTGGCAGAATGGGAATACATGAACATTCCGGAAGAAGGCAGTAAAGAGGCGGAAACGCTTGGATTACTGAAAAAAGATATTGACTGGATTAACCTATAAGCCTGTGATAGAAACACTGAAACATTGGGATGAAGAGCTTTTTCTTTTCCTGAATGCCCAGCACTTGGACTGGTTAGACCCCATCATGTTTGGCATTTCCGGTAAGTTGATTTGGCTTCCTTTTTATGCCCTTTTGGTCTATCTGATTATCAGAAATGCAGGTAAAGGCAGTATCTGGATTTTCATCGGGATTGCTTTGGCAATTCTTTTTAGCGACCAAATCGCCTCTGGTTTTATGAAGCCTTTCTTTGAGCGTCCGCGTCCCTGCCATGATCCGCGCTGGGAAGGTATTATGTTTAATTATAAACACTGTGGTGGCATGTATGGTTTTGCATCCTCCCATGCCTCCAATACTTTTTCGCTGGCCACCTATTTGCTGGTGACCTTCCACCGAAAAGTCAAGGGCTTCGGATGGATGTTCTTGTGGGCCGCTCTCGTTTCCTATTCCAGAATTTACCTAGGTGTGCACTATCCTGCCGATGTGCTCGTAGGCGCTGTGGTGGGCATGATTTCGGCATTCGTTGCCTGGTGGTTAGTCGTAAAAATCAAGATGACCACCATCCGAAAGGTCGAAGAAATGGATGAGCAAGAAGAATAGTCAGCAACCCATTGTGGATGGCAAATCCTACACTTCCGAGCGACTGATTACACCCTTCGACATGCCCAGAAAGTTTCGGATGCCTGTGCGTAGCCAGAAGCCATCCACGGCGACTCCCTGCTCTTTCCCCTAATCTTCCTTGGCCAAAAACTCAATAACCTTTCACCATGCGCTGGATATACTTGCCAACGATGTCAAATTCCAAATTGACCTTATCCCCTACTTTCAGCTGGTGAAAATTGGTATGCTCATAGGTATATGGAATGATGGCTACGGAAAAGACGCCCGGTCTGGAATTAAAGCAGGTCAGGCTGGTGCCATTAATGGTAATGGAACCTTTTTCCACTGTTACGTTACCGGCAGTTTCCTCAAATGAAAAATCAAAGAGCCAACTTCCATCCTGATTTCCAACCCGTTCCACTTTACCGATCTGATCCACATGTCCCTGCACGATATGCCCATCGAAACGGCCATTGGCCGGCATGCATCTTTCCAAATTCACCTTAGTACCTTCTTTCCATTCCTGAAGGTTTGTCCTTTTGAGTGTCTCATCAATGGCCGTTACCGTATAAATATCCCCGGCCACCTTTACCACCGTCAAACACACCCCGTTATGCGCCACCGATTGATCGATTTTCAGTTCTCCCGTAATCGGCGATTTGATATCAAAGTGGATATTTGTACCTTCTCGGGAAATGGCCACAATTTCGCCCATGGTCTCTACGATACCCGTAAACATCTTCCTAGTTAAATTTAACGTTCATAAAATCAGGCAATAAGTAAAATTGCCCATTAAGGATTAAAATTAAGCGATTTAATCCATTAACTTAGCATTAAACCTAGCTTAAAAAGAATTTTCAACGCAAATAAGTTCACTTATCATTATGATAAACTTGGAGGATGGCTATTCTCACAAAGGTCAGCGAAAAACTCTGGTAAAGACACTGGAAAGAAAGGGTATCATGGACAAGAAGGTGCTGGAAGCCATTGGTACGATTCCCCGTCATTTTTTCTTCGACAGTGCCCTGCATTCCCATGCCTATGAGGACAAAGCTTTTCCCATCGGTGAAGGACAGACCATCTCACAGCCATTTACCGTCGCCTTCCAAAGCGAACTCTTGGCGATCCAACCTGGTGATAAGGTATTGGAGATCGGCACAGGATCCGGGTATCAAGCCGCCATTCTCTATCTTTTGGGCGCGGAAGTACATACCATAGAATATAACCAAAGCCTATATCGAAGGACCAAAAATTTCCTTCCCAAGCTCGGCATCAAAGCCCATTTCTATCACGGTGATGGCTCCCTAGGCATTCCCGAAAAAGCTCCTTTTGACAAGATCATCGTCACGGCAGGGGCACCTGTGGTGCCCAAGAGCCTGCTCAAACAGCTCAAGGTCGGTGGCATTTTGGTCATCCCGGTGGGTGATAGAAAGACCCAGAAGATGATGAAATTGACAAAAAAAACGGCCAAACAAATAACCCAGGAGGAATACGACAGCTTTGCTTTTGTGCCGCTACTGGGACATGAAGGGTGGTAAGCAGCGCTGTCATGTATTTTATAAGTATTAACCTGAGCTCGACTTAATTTTAGTATTAAAAGCGTCATACGCGAACCCTTTTAAGGAGGATGTGGGTTGGAAAAGGGTGTGGCAGCTCGCCGCGGCGAGCTGCCACGGCTTCCACCCCTCAAATCTCCCTCTAAGCCTCGCAGTGACGATTTTATAATCGAACTGAGGTTATTAGTATTTAGTAGAAAGTGCGAAGTTTCCATTTCTGAATGGTGACTGAATGGTGCGGGATCTCTGCCCCAGCAAAGGCAAGAATGGAGTAACCGTGGATGGCCTTCGGCTACGCTCAGGATCCCTTAGCTGTCCTTAATTGGAATCCTTGACATCATTAGACAATTGGCCAACGGCAATTTAAAATGCTCCTGATTCCTGTATGGAGCAGGTCGAAAGGGACAATCCGGAAATCGCGGGTCGGCCACTTTAGCAATAAAACAAGCAGGATCAAAATTTTATTTCACACATTACGTTTTAAAACTTGATTTGTAGAATTAAAATTTTGTATTTTCGTAAAAAATATAATTAAAATGGGAAAAGTAAAGCGAGCACAGGAATCTGAAGTAATCATGACCGAGATGGTCCTACCCAATGATACCAATACACTCAACAACCTCATGGGGGGCAAATTGATGCATTGGCTGGATGTAGTAGGTGCTATTGCTGCACAGAAACACTCCAACAGGATCGTGGTAACTGCCTCAGCGGACAGTATTTCTTTCCAACATCCCATTGCCCTTGGCAACGTCGTCACCTTAAAAGCCCAGGTGACCCGGTCTTTCAACAGCTCCATGGAAGTCTATATTGAAGTATGGGCGGAAGATATTCCTGCCAACAAAAAAACCAAAACACACCGGGCATTTTTCACCTTTGTCGCCGTGGATCAAAACGGTCGCCCTATAGAAGTACCTAAATTAGAACCTACCACTGATGAAGAGAAGGAATTGTTTGACGGAGCACTTCGCAGACGGCAATTACGCTTGGTACTTTCCAAAAGGATGGATCCAAAGGATGCCGTGGAGCTTAAATCCATCTTCGGCTTAGAAGAAGCTTTAGGTGCAAAGAAAGAGTAGTTTCACAACACCCCTTTTGGGTTTTCAGGGTTTTGGATATAAAAACCGATCTAATCCCTGAGAAATCAAACAAAAGTTGTTTTCAGGCGATTTTTTGATCATTTTAGCCGTATGGAAGAAATGGACATCGACAAATTGGGATTCTTCATAGAGGAAGATATTTTCCTTATCCCAGAAGACGCCCAAGAGATACTGCTAGCAGATAAATTCAAGGATGTTGCTGGAGATATTTCTGAAAAAAATCCTGCAACTACGACCGGCAGCATTGCCGAAAACCCGGAAGCGCAACCGGACAACGAAACCGTCTCCCCTCCTTCGTTGGTTTACGACGGGGATTTTGAAAAAGGCTTGCTAGTCATCCATCAGGATGATCCATTGGGCGAGGAACTAAAGGAGTTTTTATTGAAAATCCTCCGAGCGGTTTCCTATTCGCTTAAAGACATTGCCTTGATCTCCGCCTCCCAAGTGGCCGAACTTCCACCAGAAGCAGTCCAACAGCTCAACCCTCATAAAATCCTGGTATTTGGGCGGCTGAGCCATCCGATGATCCAGCTCAAAGAGGTCAATTATGAAGTCACCAGTGACGGAGAAATTGAGTACCTTTTTGCCGATAGCCTGCCTGTCATCTATGAAGAGCAAAACCTCAAAAAGCAACTTTGGAAAAGTCTCCAAGCATTTTTCAACATCAATAAGTAACAATGGACAACGCACATAAATTACGAATACTCAATCGATTTAGAATCATCAGTTATGCAGAGGGCATTTCCTATCTCCTCTTGCTGTTTGTCGCCATGCCCTTAAAGTACACCATGGACATGCCTCTAGCGGTGAAATATACCGGTTGGGTGCACGGCATTCTTTTTATCCTGTATGTATATTTTGTTTTCCCTACCCGCAGAAGCCTGAACTGGACCTTTCGCAGGACGCTATTTGCCCTAATTGCCTCAGTGCTGCCTTTTGGTCCTTTCCTGTTCGATAGAAAATTAAGACAACAAGAGCATCAAATAGAAGAAAAGGATTAACGATCATCCCCCACTATGATAGATAAAAAGAAACATATCTATCCAATCCGGAGTGGACTACGCACCTACCTTATTAAATACGGCAGGGAAGTGGACATTCCTGTCCACTATAAAGAACTTCTCCGGTTTATGAGTTCGATCTCCCTCTATGATTCCAGGGGTAACGATACGCTCTGGGAAACGGTCTTTTACAATGAACAGGATCGGGCAGACATCCATTATAATCTTCGGAAGATCTATGCCATCCTCAAGGCAGAAGGTGATATGAGTGTCATGCAGCACCTTTATGTGGATAGAGTGGATCTATGTACATACGGCAACACCAAACCATTCCGTGTCCGGATTGTCAATCGCATCAATGACAACTTTGACTATTTCTATGTAAAAACGGCAGATGCTTCACGGGTGTACGGACTGGAACTTGAGCACCTCCTCTCTCCCAACAGGATCAGCTACCTGGTATATCAGGACACCCTTATCGAAGAACATATTGCCGGAATTCCCGGAGAGCAATTCATGCGGACACAGATCAAGGATCCCTTGCTGAACCCCATTAGGATCTCCAAGGAGTTTGTCAAGTTTAACGAACGCTGCTTCGTAAGGCTTTTGGGAGACATGCATTCTTCAAACTTCGTCGTGGATGTAACGCCTGATTTTGAAGAAATCCATTATAGAATCAGGGCCATTGATTTTGACCAGCAGTCTTATGAGGGACGAAAGACCGTCTATCTCCCACAATATTATAAGCAAAACAACACCCTTATACAACTAGGCATCAAACACATCACGCCTGAGTCAATGGCACAATACCAACGGGAAGAACGTGCGCTGATCGCTTTTAGACTGAAGACTTCCACCATGGAAATCGAAGATATCCTTTATAGCATGGAAAGGGACACCATTGCGCCGGTAGATAATGTGGAGAGCTTAAAAGAAGACCTCGCCAAGCACTATAAAACTTCCGTCTTTTTGGACTGTAAAAACATGGGCGAGATCCTTCGCCTTAGCCTGAGGCAGGTGCTTCATAAGTAAGGCATACCTCCATTGTGCGGAAGTTAAATCAAGAAACCTAAATTTGCTTTCAAATTCCTTAATTAACCAATCGAGATTAACCGCATATAGATGGGGAAGAATTAGCATGGCTCCACCAAGACAAGTTGTTTTTACCAATTTCAATTCCAAATTACTATCTAAATCAAAACAAAATCACATCCCGGCCAGTTGAATTACGTATAAGAAGATAGAGCTTGGCACAGAATATGTTTTATTCATGTCAACCAACAAAAGGTAAAATCAAAAGGGTTTTACCCTCTTTTCAGAATAGCGATCATTTTCATTTCGGGAATGATCAAACCTAAATATAGAACAGTTAATAAGTAACGTTTAATTTTAAAACCATCAAAACTATGATTACTTCAGAAAAAAGAGTTTTTAAGAAATTGGGTTACAATGCTGACGAATCAGAAAAAATCGTAAAATCACTAAATAAGTTATTGGCCAATTACCATGTGCATTACCAAAAGCTCCGAAACTTCCACTGGAATGTCACGGGTGGTGATTTCTTTGACCTGCACGAAAAGTTTGAGGAGCTATATACTGAATCCTTCGAAAACATCGATTTGATCGCAGAAAGGATCCGAATATTTGGTATGACGCCGCTTAGCCTTATCAAGGATTATCTGGAAAATTCTGACATCACCGAAGTGGGCACCGACCTCCCTTCCGATGAGATGGTCAAAGAAGTGCTCAAGGATTTTGAGATTTTGGCTGAAAACATGAATGAATGTGCAGAAAAAGTAGCAGACCTTGGTGATTCTGCGACAGAAGATATGCTGATCGCCATGATCAAAAGTATCGAACTGCACCACTGGATGTTGACTTCATTTCTTAAATAACTGATTTAAATAGTAATAAAAAAAAATCCCCGATCTAAAACGATCGGGGATTTTTTTTGGGTAATAGGCAAATCTTACGCCGCATTCCTAGCTGCATTGATAATACCAAACATGGTTCTTAAAATTAGCTTTTGCAAGACGGTATTTTCCTTACCTGTTTCCAGCATCTCCTGAATGGCATACTGCTGGATGGTGATAAGCGGCAATACAATTTTCTCACGAATTTCTATGGATTGGCTACTTACCGCATTGTCTTCCAACAGTTCATTCATACCTGAAATCTCAAGGATCTTCTTAAATGACTGTTGGTATTCGCTGTGCATCAGCTCCCAAAAACCACCATACTCTTTATCCTCCTTCAGGTAAGCTGTGGCCGGATAATAGGATTTGGCAAGCGACTGCATGGAATTTCCCATTAGAGAACGGAAGAAAAGGGAATCCCGGTAAAGCTTCGTCACCTGATCCTTTTTGCCTCTTTTTTCCATTTCGGTGATAGCTTTGCCCACCCCATAAAAACCAGGAATGTTCTGCTTCATCTGTGCCCAAGATCCCACAAAAGGAATGGCCCTTAAGTCTTCAAATTTCATGGCTTCCCCTTTGCTTCTTTTCAATGGCCTTGAACCTATATTGGTCTTGCCAAAGAACTTAAGTGGCGTAACTTTTTCCAAATAGGAAACAAACTGTGGATGGCTCTTAAACTCCTTATACGCTTGATAACTAATATCTGCCATCTCATCGATCAATGCCCTTTGGTCATCGGTCAACCTGTTCTCTTCAGTAGGATACAGATGATTTTCCAATCCGGCACTGAGCAATTGCTCCAAGTTATAGGTACAGGACACAGGCTTGCCGTAATTGGCACTGATGGTCTGGCCTTGGATGGTCACCTGGATTTCTTCATTTTCCACTTGGTCGCCCAGCGAAGCATAGAAGTTATGCATGTTTCCACCACCTCTAGCAGGAGGTCCTCCCCTTCCGTCAAAGAATACCACGCTCACATCAAACTTTCGTGAAGCCTTGGTAAGTTCTTCTTTGGCGCGTAGAATGGACCAATTGGCTCGGATATAACCACCATCTTTGGTACCATCCGAGAAACCAAGCATGATACTTTGCTTATTGCCCCTGGATTTTAAGTGTGCTCCATATGTCTCATTAGAATAAAGACGTTCCATGATATCGGGCGCAGCCGCCAAGTCATCAATGGTCTCAAACAACGGTACAATATCCAATTTCAAATTTCCTTTGGATGCCAAGGTCAGCTTGTTCAGCTGGAACACCTGAAGGATGTGAAGTTCTGATTGGCAATTGGAGATGATATAACGATGGAGGCCCTCGCTTCCGTTATTGTCCTGAACATAACTGATAGACGCGATGCTTTCCAGCATCTCCTGATGAAATTCGTCCTTCAGTGATTTTGGATTTGGCAATTCCTTGAACGAAAGGATTGTATTGATCTGCTCCTCCTCTGTTCCATTCTGATATTTCTTTAGCGCATCTTTTCCTTGGGTCACCTCAATGATCTCTTCCCACAATGCAGCGTGCTTCCTACTGTCTTGGCGCATGTCCATGGAAGCAAAATAAAATCCAAACACATTCACCTTCAGGATAAACTCATCCAGAATATCCAAAAACAATCCATCGTGGGATTCGATGATGATTCCCCTAGCTTTCAATAGAATCTTCAGCAAGTCTTCTTTAGACTTCAATACTTTTTCGCCTCCGTAGAGGGTCTTGTAGATTCCATTTTCAGCTTCCAACATCAGCGATTCTACACCCTTGAAGGTCATTCTTCTTCGCACTTTTCTGACATCCCGGTACAGGCACTTAAGAATCGTCTCCTGCAGCTTATCGGCTACATCCATCGTGATCTGGTGCGTCACAAACGGGTTGCCATCACGGTCACCACCTGGCCAGAAACCGACCTTGAGCAGGTCTGGGTTATCCCATTCGTGCAAGGGAATGTCAAGACGTCTAAGCACCCTGGCCATAATATCTGGAATACTTTTATAGAATACATGTTCTAAAAACCAACACAAGCTTACTGCCTCTTCATAGGGAGAAGGCTTTTCTTTGTTGATAAAGGCCGTCTTGCCCAATTGTCTCAGCAGGGCATCAATACTGCCCAAATCATCCTTACGGATAGCTGATTCCAGATCGGTAATGATGGCCAAAACATTGCCTGGATAAAACTGTGTAGGGTGGGCTGTCAGGGTAAGACGAATGGAGAAAGTCTTTAGCTTCTCTATCAGCTCAGCCTTTTTCTTATCTGTTTCCACTCTGGAAATCAACGCATTCATGGTACCTTTACCTTTTACATCGTTGATTTTCTCAAACGCAGCATCTTCAATAGAGTCAAAAAGAACAACCTGTCTTTCTACATATTGAACCAGCTGAAACAGTAAATTGTGTTTTTCTTTGGATGAATCTGAGGCCAGCATGCCCTCAAAAAATGAACTGATAATCTCCTTTGGGGTTTTCCCCTCTGTAAAGCCTTTTTTACATTCCGAAGATAAAATTGGGAGCAATGTCCCCGTTCGGTAAATGTCATCAAATGGCAGATCTAGAAATAAACTGTTGTAAATGGTAAACCGTTTGGCTACCTCAGTCTGGTAGGTATTTGACATGGTTTATAGTTACTTTTTTATGAAAATTTTAAGTTAATCAAAATATATGGAATTAAAAACACTCTGAACAAAAACAACCCTAATTTACGATAAAATATTCACAAAAACACTATTTTCATTAATTATTTTTTAAAAAAACAGCCATTTTTGCGATGATTCGACAAAACATTAACTGTTTTATTTAATAATCAAAATTCATGCCTTTAAGTAGCATCACTACTGAATCAACAGATAAAGCACAGAAATTCAAACGAATATAAAATACCACCTAAACTTTAGGTATCATTTTCAAAAAATAATTACCTTGACCTTTTCATTTAAACACCCAAAACTTGTGAAATTCTTATTGTCCTCCTTACTTCTTACTGTCATGTGTACGACGTTTGCTTGCAATTCATCAAGCACACAAGAGTCATCACAATCGTCCAATGACTCCCTGCCCTCTCCTATCACCTTTTGGCTAGGCACTTATACCTCGCAGCCAAGCGATGGGATACACCTTATCTCCTACCGACCAGAGACCGCCACTTTTGACTCAGTATTAATGGCCAGTGATATCAACAACCCATCCTTTGTGATCTCCAATAAAAAAGGGAATTTGGTTTTTGCCGTCCAGGAAGAAGGTGGTGACAATGGAGGCAGTGTTTGTTCTTTTAGGTTTGACCAAGCTGCCAGTACCCTCAATAAACTAAGCACCAGCTCCACCAAAGGCAGCGGCCCATGCTATATCACCTTATCTCCTGATGAGAAATACATCCTAGCTGGCAACTATGGAAGTGGCGACTTGGCGGTTTTGCCTCTCCAAGAAGATGGTACATTGGGAGAGCCTTCCCAAACGATCAGTCATGAGGGATCGAGTGTAAATGAAGATCGACAAGCATCCCCCCATGTTCATAGCCTTGTTTTCCACCCCAATGGGAAACAACTATTTGTGGCTGACTTGGGCACGGATAAGGTCTATATTTATGATTTTGACCCTAGCAAGGAAAAGCCGCTATCTGCCTCTGCCCCAAGCCACTTTACCGTAAAGGCGGGGTCAGGCCCTCGTCATTTGGTATTTAACCAAGCGGGGGACAAAATCTACCTGATCCACGAAATGACTTCCGAAGTAGGTTTGTACGATTACAATTTGCAAGAAAAAAAGATCACACATCTGGACAGCTATCCGCTAACACCAAAAGGCTTTGAGGGTGAAAAAGGCGCAGCTGAGATAAAAATCAGTGATGACGGCAAGTTCCTCTACGCCTCCAACCGTGGCGATTCGAATGAAATAATTGTCTTTAAGATCAAGCCCCAAACGGGAACACTGGATAAAATCCAAGCCATCAGCTCAGGGGGATTGACACCGAGGAATTTTGCCTTGTCTCCGGACGGCAATTACCTATTTGTAGGCAACCAAAACTCCGATCAGATCTTGGCTTATGAAAGGAATTCCCAATCTGGCATTATCAAAAAGACCAGTGCCAAGTTGGCCATACACCGACCCGTATATTTCTTTATGGTGGGCAAATAGCAGCTAACTACATAAATGCTGTTTTTTTTACCCATTGATTCACAATTATTTATTACCTAAAAACGACCAAATAATAGAATTACTCGCAATAGGTAAAAATCACTTATTCAAACAATTTCAACATATAATTCCGTTTTATCATAAAATTCAGTTAAAAAAACACTAAAAACCCAAAATGGATACGCAAAAGATCGTGCCTTAAAACAGGGTTTCTGCTAAATTATATATTATCGGTATTTTATCTTTTAAAAAAATATTTTATTCAAATAGTGCTAATGTAAAAACAATCACTACCTTTGGTTCATTAATTAAAACATCATTTATTATCATTATTACTATGAACACAGGAAGAGTTAAATTTTTTAACGAGTCTAAAGGATTCGGTTTCATTATTGACGACGAGTCATCAAAAGAATATTTCGTACACATCACCGGTTTGGTAGATGAAGTTAAAGAAGATGACGAAGTGACTTTCGACCTTAAAGAAGGAAGAAAGGGTCTTAATGCCGTGAATGTAAAATTATCATAAGATATAGCATTTAGTGACATTATCATTGAGAGCTATCAGCTGCAGCTGGTAGCTTTTTTTTTACCTATTCACTCCTTCGGCAGCCCCTTTGACCAAACGACAAAGCTGGGATCAAGCTGTATTTCTGGGGGGCTTCACTGCAGGGAGCAATACAAATACCTTACAAATACCTTTCTCAACAGTTCGCATTTCAAATGCGGAGCTGGGGAAAATAAGGATGAACACAGATTACCTGTCATTTAAGCGTTGACTTAACACTAGTGGAGTTTGTCTGATGCATCATTTATCATACAGGTAATGCCAAGTCTCTGGAAACATTTTTAGTACGGGGTTTCCATTATCGTCCTTGACGAAATCCATTTTGATTATAGCCGTTTTGCGGGGACTTACCTTATTATCATCATGATGGGTATGGAAGACATAGTTCCATTCACCAGCGTCATCCAAAAACACATCGCCATGACCAGTTCCGGCAATTTGAAGCATCCCTTGATGTAAAATCGGACTTTCAGAAGCTTTGGTCCATGGCCCCATAGGTGATTCACTGACAGCATATCCTACAGCATAATGTTTACTTCTGAAATCATTGGCACTATAGAGAAGGTAAAAAAGCCCCTCCCTTTCAATAATGGTAGGCCCTTCCGTTACGGTCCATTCAGCAGATTCTGCATTTTCCCATGGAGCCGTGGCCTCGACACATAAACGAGTACTTCCCGGCACCAGCCCGCTATAATCTTCCTTTAGCTCCGTGACAAAAATACGGTTACCGCCATTGGCAACCTTTACATGGTATAAGTAAAGATTGCCATCAGGGGCATTATACACGAAAGGGTCAATCATCCGCTGGTCCAAACTTAGTGCCTTTTTTTCCTGCTGTGTGAACGGCCCTATCGGACTCTCGCTGCGCGCAAGGGCTATTTGCTCATTTGCCGTATAAGCCATATAATAGAAACCTCCTCTTTTAAAAACTTGTGGTGCCCAAAACCCCTGGTCGCCGTACACTTGTCCTTTCTGCAAGCAAAATCCCTCAGGCAACTTTCCTGCAGGCCCTTGCCAATTTTCAAGATCTGTAGATTGATACACCAAAAAACCTTCATTTGCCCTGCTGGTACCATATAAATAATAGGTACCGCCGTCGTAGAAAATGGTAGGATCAGCTAACGTGATGATTGGTTTTTCCTGGCCCTTAACCTGGCCAGGAACAATCAAAAATGCCCACAAAAGGAGTTTTTGGGTATATCGCGACATGAGATTTTGGTTTAAATAATAAATAAAAATACATGTATTTACCCCTATTTAAAAACCATTTATCATAAACACCACAAGTCAAGCAATTTACCTAAGAAATGAATTCTAAATATTTTTGCCCTTAGGGAAATCGCTTTTACCCCCGTGAAGTCACTTAACCTCATGCAAAAATAACAGACCGAGCGGAGACGAGGTATAACGTCTAGCCTTCGACTCCGCTCCGGCTGACATCTCTTTACTAGTAGTTTAAAGCGAATATACTGTTGCATCCCCAAATTATTAGGATAAAAGAAATCGTTTTCATTATATTTGCGACTTAATTTTTTCCAATTTTTAACAAAACTACGAAAATGAAAACTACAAGTATCTCTACAAGAATGATTTCAATGCTGTTCATAGCCTTGATCCTATTTCCTAGCTGCGCCAGCAGTACCTTGATCCAATCAACTCCTGGAGAAGCAAAACTTTACTTAAATGATGAATATGTTGGAGTCACTCCTTACAAGCACCGTGATTCCCGCATCGTAGGCAGCTCTACGGATGTAAGGTTAGAAAAAGAAGGATATGAAACGTTTACAACGTTCTTTTCCCGAGACGAAAAAGCAGATGTTGGAGCCATTATTGGCGGTTTTTTTCTCCTTTTCCCCTTTCTCTGGACCATGAAGTATAAACCTTCCAGAACCTATGAGCTGACTCCTTTAAACAGTTACAATGAAGTTCAAGAAGACGATTCCTCCATGGCCTCCAAAGCAGATGAATTGCTAAAGCTGCAAGAATTGGTGGAAAAAGGATTGATTACCCAAGAAGAGTTTGTCCAAGAAAAAAAGAAAATCCTAGACGAAAAGTAAACATTTCTTTTTAGTACCAAACATAATCCGTGCATCCGTGGCTCCTTCAAAAAGTCCTCGAATGCACGGTTTTTTGTTCAACCCGAATTCAATACCGATCATAAATCAAATACAGCACCTTTTCCATTTCCTTCTTCAGTTCATTGGAGCTGATCACATAATTATTGTGCATAAAGCTAAAATAAAGTGTTTTGCCACTTTTGGTAAGTAGATAACCGCTGAGGCAGTGGACACCGCTAAGCGTTCCTGTTTTGGCATAGACATAGGGATGCTCATCGTCGGACTTGTACCAAGAGCGGATCGTCCCGGACTCACCACCTGAGGGGAAATAAGCGAAGATCTTTTCCTCTGGCACTTCAGCCTTAATTTTTACAAGTAACTTGATGATGCTCCTTGGTGTAAATTTATTGTGCGCAGAAAGCCCCGAACCGTCCACCCACTGGGGCTCATCTGGAAGATCTTCCAAGTAATGATCCTCCACATACCCAATGGCATTACGCATATTGAGCGAATCTCCAAGCTCATCTGCCACGAGGACCATTAGCTGTTCGGCCAGAAAATTATCACTGATCTTCAACATTTGCTTGTACAGCGAATCGGTAGCGATCCCTTTCAGTTTTTGATGAGGCCTATCCTTCACACTATCATAACTGATCATCGTGATACTTTTGTCCAAGGTATCCTGCAGCATTTCACGTGTCAGCTGAGAAGAGGTCACAAAAGGCTTGTCGGTTTCAAATGAAAGTTCCTCTCCCACCAAATGGTATCGGAAATCATTTATTTTCTGATCCCGTAAGATCGTGTACTCCCTGGCAGGCAAACTGAGGTCTTCTTGCACCTGATCGGCAAAATAACGGGGGGAAAAGCTGAAACGTGGTGATGACTTTTGCTTCGTAAACCGAACAATATTGCCATATATGGGCATAGCAGATCGCTCAGGACCGTAGTAGTAATTGTACCAGTTCCATGACCATCCCGAAGCATAGGCCTGCACCTCACCAAAATTGTCAGCCATGAACAATTGCTTATCGCTACTTTCCAGGAAGTTTAGCACTGATCGGTCTTCAAAATCCGGATGCATCAGGGAAGGATCGCCGGTGCCCCAAAAAATAAGGGAATCACCACTTTCCAAATAATCCAAGGCATTTACCCGATCGCCAAGTACCTTATAAGCTGCATAAAAGGTAAACATCTTGGTATTGGATGCAGGGGTGAAATATTTATCTTCATTTTGGGCATAGAGCACCTTGTCTTTGACTGGATCCACCAGCATAAAACCGGTAAAGCCTTGGCTAAACACCTCCGAATCGCGCATTGATTTCTTTACTTTCTGTACCGTACAGGCAACAAACAAAAGGAAAAGCACCGGCAATAATTTCTTCATGGCGTGGTTGGTTTTCGTAAGAGTTATTCGTTAGCAATTAAAAAAACCACAGATAAAGCGGATAAGCAAGGTATTAGGATTGATCCCCAAACACCTACGCAACCTATATTTATCTGTGGTTAAATTAGGTTTCTCAATGCTTATTCAGCATCCCACCAAACATTCCCATACAGACTTTCAGCACCACCAAACTGGCGTTGCACAGCCTCATTGTAATTATCAGTATTATTAAATTGCTCGGCTTCAATATACATTTGCCTATTCGGTACATCAGCACCGCCTGGTGACACCATATTATCCGGATAGCCAGTTCTTCTATACTCAGCCCATCCTTCATAACCATGCATAAACAGATGGATCCATCGTTGAGTCGAAATTTTCTCAATGGCATCTACGGAGCTGTAGGCTATTTCTGGCTGTGCCAAAAACGCATCTATATTTGTCATATCTGCTCCCCACTGCTCCATACTGCTCTGGACAGCCATTAGATAATAGTTTTCAGCTTCGATATCCCCTCCAGCAATCCATCCTAATTTAGCTGCTTCAGCCATGGCGAAAAGACTTTGAGCATAAGTAACTAAAAAGACGGGAGCATCTTGAGCGTGAATCGCTGCACCCAAAAGTGAATATTCCTCAGTTCCTATTTCATCAATTTCACCAAATGTAAGACCAGTATAATCACCGTCTGTCCGATTGGGGTCACCATATATGGAAAGTCGAGGGTCATCGTATGGTTTCATTTTCTCAACCAGCGTTTCACTTAAAGCCCACCATTCTCGATTTTGAACATCTACCTGACTGTACCAATAACTTTGGTTATTTGCATCAGCTAGATGCTTAAAGACAAAATTATCTTCATTTGAGCTAAAAACACCATCTTCCATCGCAGCAGTAAATTCCTGTTGAGCTAAAGTAGCATCAATTTCTGACAATCGAAGTGCCATCAGCATTCGAATGGTATTTGCCAATTTGGACCACTTCTCCATATCACCATTATAGATGATATCATTACTTATAGCACCTGCTGTCATTTGGGAATTTGCTTCTTTTAAGGTGGCAAATAAGTCAAGATATATGGATTCTTGTGTGTCATATGAAGGTGTGAAGTTTTCAGCTCCTTTTAAAGCCGCAGTATAGGGCACATCTCCCCAACGATCCGTTATATGCCACATATAATAGCATTTTAGAATTTTTGCTACAGCTATTTGATTGACAATTGGTCCCTCCGTACCGCTCAGCTCATCCTCTGCATTCAACACCGTTTCCAAGTTCATAAGTGGGCCTTGATAAATCCAATAAAAACTAGCGCTAACCTGCGGATATAGGGAAGCATTGACATACTGTGTTTCCGACAAATACTGAGACATAAACTCCCCTGTTGGAGATGAACTCAGACTTGACAATGATAACATCGCATTTGCGATCAATTGAGTACCGGATGATTGACTTGGTGCATTTGGATTGATGTTGATATCTTCATCAAAATTGTTACAACCAACTATCAATATTACGGACAAGCATAGTATAGTT
Source organism: Echinicola rosea (assembly GCF_005281475.1). Taxonomy (NCBI): domain Bacteria; kingdom Pseudomonadati; phylum Bacteroidota; class Cytophagia; order Cytophagales; family Cyclobacteriaceae; genus Echinicola; species Echinicola rosea. The sequence continues at coordinate 4,574,320 of NZ_CP040106.1, forward strand.
AATTTCTTCATGGCTTTTTCTGATTAAAAGGTAACATTTAGATTAAACCCTAAAGAGCGGACAGAAGGTAACTGGCCAGATTCGTACCAGCCAATGGACTGGCTTCCTGTAGAAATCTCTGCTGGATTAATTCCCTTTGGAGCATTTTGGAAAATCATACCTAGATTTCTCCCCACCAGAGCCACTCTTACATTTTCGACAGGTATGTTACCCAATTTATCTTTGGTAAAATTATACCCCACTCGTACCTCACGGAGTCGCACATAGGATCCGTCGTAGAGCCATTCCTCATAAATCCTTCGTCCCAAAACATTTCGATAATAATTTCTGGCATCTACATAAGCGACAACTTCTTCGCCTGTTTCTGCTGAAATGCCTTCTACTCTAACACCACCACCTTCAGACACATCATCACGCACATTTGCGCCTTGGTCATTTGTAGCTACGGTAAGTGGATCTAGCCCCGTCCTTACAGCAAGCATTTTCGATCTACTGAAAAACTGTCCGCCTACCTGAAAATCAATCATAGCTGACAAGTCAAAATTCCCAATAGAAACTACATTTTGAAAGCCTCCATTAAAATCAGGCAACACAGTACCAAAATCGTTGGTAGCGGCAGTGTAAAGTGGCATATTATTTCCATCTAACAGAATCTTTCCTGTACTTTCATCCCGTTGATATGCCTGACCTACCAAACTTCCAAAAGGCTTGCCTTCATAACTATTTAAATAGCTATACACACTGGAATAAACTGTGTAATCATACTGATAAACATCAATCCCTGGATACAGTTCAACCACTTCGTTCCTATTTCGGCTTAGATTAAGCGCAATATCCCAATTTACTAAGCTATTCTTTATCGCGGTACCTGTCAATGCTAGTTCAAAACCTTTATTTCTAATTTGTCCAGCATTGATAGTAGCAGAACCAAAGCCACTAGCCCCAGATAAATCCAACTGTAAAATTTGATTTTTATTGATTTGTTGATAATACGTAAAGGCCAACCCAACTCTCCCTTCGAGAAACTTAAAGTCAAGTCCTGCTTCATATGAATGAGCAAAAGATGGCTCTAGGGTTGGGTTATTTAAATTATCCGGCACATAAAGGGTGTTTACCGTACCACTCGGACCAGCATATACGGTCCCCGCTCCATAAAATAAAGTAGTTCCATATGGTGAAAGATCTGACCCTGCCTGTGCATAACTCACCCTTAACTTTCCTAAAGTCATGGGTTCCCAATCGATCAACTCACTAAAAACCATACTTCCCGAAACCGATGGGTACCAGTAAGAATTGTTCCCTTCTGGTAAAGTGGAGGTATTATCATTTCGAATAGAAGCATCCAAAAAGTAGGTGTTATCGAAACCAAGTGAAACCATCGCATATGCACTCTTGATTTGCTTGCGGAGCTTATATGAGGTATTAGATGGTCTATCAATGGAAGCATCGATATTATAGAAGCCTGGTGAAGAAAGCCCTCCCACTGTCGCCATTCTTAAATAGGAGTATTTTCTGTCATAGAAGTTTGACCCTACATTAGCATCAATAGAGAATTTATCCCATGTTTTATTATATTGTGCCAAAAACTCATAGTTCATTTCTGTGTTTTGATATTTACCTACGGTGTAACCAGGTAAACCTTTCCCGCCAAATGCAGACCTAAACTCCAAGTTTTGGGTGTATGTATCCGTACGGATAAATCCACTTAACTTTAAGTCTGGTATTACTTCATAAGTCAACCCTACATTACCAAACAATCGATCTCTGTTATCTTCACTAAAATTCTCGTAAGCTGTATAATACGGATTATCCCAATACAACGGCGTAAAATCATTTATCTCCCCAGTAGTTGTACTTGGCCTGCTTAAATTCCAGTGGAAAAAGCTCCCATCATCATACTTATAGTTCTTTAGACGATTCATGTCTAAACTTCTTTGAAACCATTGCCCCATATACCTAGATCCATCTTCTGAACCTTGACCAGGACGCCTAGCCCTGTTGGTGGCATAGTTCACATTTGTGCTGATATTGAGTTTTTTTGTCAAATCTACGCCTAAGCTTACCCCTATGTTATTTCTCTTTAACATGGTGTTCGGTTCGACACCTTGAATTCTAGTATCATTTAGACTTATTCTAAAATTAGAATTTTCTCCACCACCTGAAATAGTAACCCCGTTGTTAACATTGGTTCCTGTTTCATAATAATCTTTGATATTATCAGGATGAGGCACAAAGGGTGCCAGCTGTCCATACTCAGGATCTTGTGGGTAAAAACTCTGTGCGTGTCTTACTAATGATCCATCCATTATTGGTCCCCAGCTCTCATCTACGTTCATCTGAACATACCTATCTCCATTAGGTAAAGTAGGCCATTCTTGAGACGATCCACCTCCATACATATTCTGGTAAGGCATGATGTTATAAACATTTTCGACAAACACTGCTGAATTTAGTTCAACTTTGACATCAGAACCTCTCTTTCCTTTCTTAGTGGTGATCATCACGACTCCGTACTGACCTCTAATTCCATAAAGTGCAGAAGCTGCTGGTCCTTTAAGCACGTTTACAGATTCAATATCCTCAGGGTTTACATCTTGGCCCAAATTCCCCAAGTCAACACCATCATCTCCTGAAAAGTTAGCATTGGAAATAGGTGTACCATCTACCACGATCAGCGGTGGACTTGCTCCAGAAATTGAGTTTACGCCCCTAATTTTTATCTTTTGCGTTCCTCCCATACTAGCCCCAGAGGCTCCTTCCACCTGAACACCAGCCACTTTTCCAGACAATGACCCAAGAACATTTTGCTCTTTGGTAAATGTTAGATTATCGCCATCAACCTCTTGAGTAGCATAACCTATAGAACGCTCATCTCTGGTAATACCAAGAGCGGTCACCACTACTTCCCCCATCTCAGACACATCTTCTTTCATGACCACATCGATTCTAGTTCGATTGTTGATTGCAGTGGTATGGGTAAGGTATCCTAAATATGAGAAGACCAATGATCCATCTCCAGAGGATGCATTAAGGGAATAGTTTCCATCTAGGTCAGTCACGGCACCTCTTGTACTCCCCTTCAATAGCACACTCACCCCCGGAAGTGGCTCGCCATCTTCCGCGGTCGTTACCGTTCCGGTGATCGTTACTTCCTGTCCATAGGCCATGCCTACTAACAAAAAGACGAAAACCAAAAAGGATAATTTTGTAAAGGTTTTCTTCATTTGTAGTCGATTTGTGGGTTACTAAACTTAATTTAAAATTATATTCCTAAATATTCAATAAAACAAAATAATTAACCATATTTATCAGTTTTACCGAAACCTACAAAACATAATATGTCAATTTTGTAAATTATTTGTTAATAAACAAACCGATAAAATAAAATTTAGATAATCCAGCACTTGTTGACTTTCCCCAAAAATCCGGTTCAAAAAAAAACCTCGAAACATCTTCGAGGCTTTAAATCATTTCTTTTCAGTTTCTTAACACATCACTCCGTTCGTTGTCCATCATCTTGCTCACTTAGCTGCTCTACATCCTGAAGCAACACCAATTTTTCCGGTTCTTTTTCCATCTTGATTTCTTTGGCATCATCTTGCCGATCACTTACCACATGTGCTGGTCCTTCAGCAATATGTGGCGCTATGATCAATGAAACAATGGAGGTCAATTTGATCAGAATATTCATGGATGGACCTGAGGTGTCTTTAAATGGATCACCGACTGTATCTCCAGTAACAGATGCCTTGTGCGCCTCAGAGCCTTTATATTCCATTTTTCCATCGATCTCCACGCCTTTTTCAAAAGACTTTTTGGCATTGTCCCATGCACCTCCGGCGTTGTTTTGGAATATCCCCATCAGCACGCCTGAAACCGTCACTCCTGCCAGTACTCCACCCAAGACCTCCGGTCCAAAAGCAAAACCCACAATAATGGGAACTACCAAGGCCAATGCACCCGGGGCGATCATCTCTCGAATGGAAGCGCTGGTGGATATGTGCACACATTTGTCGTATTCAGGCTTGGCCTTGTATTCCATAATTCCGGGAATCTCTTTGAACTGCCTCCTTACTTCATTGACCATGTCCATGGCGGCACGGCCCACTGCCGCAATGGCCAAAGACGAAAAAATAAACGGTATCATCGCCCCTACAAACAAGCCCGACAACACATCAGCTTTATAAATATCAATGGAGTCAATCCCCGCAATGCCCACATACGCTGCAAACAACGCCAACGCAGTAAGGGCTGCAGAAGCAATGGCAAAGCCTTTGCCCGTGGCTGCAGTGGTATTGCCCACCGCATCCAGGATATCAGTGCGCTCCCTCACCTCTTTTTCGCAACCTGACATTTCGGCTATACCTCCGGCATTGTCCGCAATCGGGCCAAAGGCATCAATGGCCAGCTGCATGGCCGTGGTGGCCATCATCCCCGCAGCGGCAATCGCCACCCCGTACAGTCCTGCACTCAAAAAGGACCCGTATATCCCTGCTGCCAACACCAAAATCGGCAGTACCGTAGATTGCATCCCGATGGATAGCCCGCCAATGATATTGGTGGCATGACCGGTGGAAGACTGCTTGATGATGCTATTGACCGGACCTTTGCCCATGGCAGTATAATATTCCGTGATGATGCTCATTAATGCCCCTACTACCAAACCGATCAACACGGCTCCAAAAACGCCCATTTTGGTAAATACTGGAGAATTGTCCCTTACCATGACCAAGTCTCCTTCCGGCAACATGAAATCGATCACAAAGTAAGAGGCAGCAACCGTCAACAGTATCGAAATCCAATTGCCCTTGTTCAAGGCGGCCTGGACACTATCTGTCTCCTTGGATATTTTTACAAATAAGGTCCCAATAATAGAAAATACTACTCCCAGTCCAGCAATGACCAATGGCAACAAAACAGGAGCGATCCCACCCATCTGGTCATTGGAAACTATCTCTCTTCCCAATACCATTGAGGCCAAGATCGTCGCGACGTACGATCCAAACAAATCCGCGCCCATGCCGGCCACATCACCGACATTGTCCCCTACGTTATCGGCGATGGTGGCAGGATTACGTACATCGTCTTCCGGGATGCCTGCTTCTACTTTTCCCACTAAATCGGCTCCGACGTCAGCAGCTTTGGTGTAGATTCCTCCTCCCACTCGCGCAAACAATGCAATGGACTCGGCTCCCAATGAAAAGCCAGCCAACACTTCCAATGCTCGTTCCATATCCAATCCATTGACATCACCACCTGTAGATACTACATATAAATGGTAAAAAACAATGAAAAGCGAGCCCATCCCTAAGACCGCCAATCCTGCTACCCCCAGTCCCATTACGGTTCCCCCCGAGAAGGACACTTTCAAGGCTTTTGCCAGTCCTGATTTAGCCGCTTCTGTGGTGCGGACGTTTGCCTTTGTGGCAATGTTCATCCCGATATACCCGGCAAATGCTGACAAAAAAGCCCCCAAAACAAAAGAAGCGGCAATCACCGGACTGGAGTTTTCTACCAGCGTCCCTGACCAAGCCAAAATAATTCCTGCAATGACCACAAAATAAAAAAGTACCTTCCATTCTGCTTTTAAAAATGCCATGGCCCCACGGGCAATATACCCTGCCAGTTCCACCATCTTTTCGTCACCCGTCGGTTGTTTATTTACCCAAGCGGACTTTACGGCCATCACAATAAGCCCCAATATCCCCAAGAAGGGGACCACATAAATAATCTGTTCCATAGTATGTATTAGCGGTTTTTTAAATGTTATATCCTAAACAAATATATTACTATTCAACTACGAAACAACCAGCATATTAATTACGGAAAGAGATCATATAACAATATAAATTTGGAATTAACAGTAAACCTGTAAAATATTAATAATTAAACAAATCAAATAGTTTTTGATTGTTAAAACCCAAACCGATGCCGTGGTTTATTAAAAATCAAGGGGTTTGAGTGATTTTTTCCTTTTTTCGGAACAGTGTTTGGTCTGTCACCTTGTTTTATTCCCTATTGCTAAATCTTACCTTTATGATAAGCAAAACAACTGATCACTATGAAAGCAATCATAATCACCACCCCGGGGGAACCTGAGGTCATGAAAATCCAAGAACGAAGCATCCCCAAACCTGCCCCGCAGGAAGTCCTGATCAAAGTAGCTGCTGCCGGGATCAATCGCCCTGATGTGGCCCAACGCAAAGGCCGCTACCCTGCTCCAGCTGATGCTCCCGAGGACATCCCTGGGCTGGAAGTCTCTGGAACCATCTCGGCCATGGGCGAGGACGTTAAGAACTGGGAGTTGGGAGATGAAGTCTGCGCGTTGGTGGCCGGAGGTGGCTATGCGGAATTTGTAACCGCCCCCGCTGTCCAATGCCTGCCCATTCCTGAAGGAGTCTCCCTCGTGGAAGCAGCTGGCCTACCGGAAACGTTCTTTACCGTTTGGAACAATATTTTTGATATCGGCCAGTTTGAAGCCGGCATGACCGTCCTGGTACACGGGGGCACCAGTGGCATTGGCGTAACAGCCATCCAATTGGTAAGGGCGCTGGGCGGTAAGGTAATCGTGACGGCTGGATCCAAGGAGAAATGTGAATACTGCTCTGACTTGGGCGCCAATTTGGCCATTAATTATAAGGAAGAAGACTTTGAAGAGGCGATCAAGTCCAATCCGGCATTTAATAAAATAGACATCATTCTGGACATGGTCGGTGGAGACTATACCGCAAAAAACATCCGCCTGCTCAAACCTCAAGGGAAGCTCATCATGATCAATGCCATGAAGGATAGAATGGGTGAAGTGGATTTGCTAAGGATCATGGCCAACCGCCTTACGCTAACCGGATCGACCCTTCGTCCGCAGTCTATCGGGTACAAAGGAAATATCGCCAAAAATCTCCAAGCGCATGCCTGGCCTTTCTTCCCGGAAAAGATCAAACCTATTATCCATAGAATCTTCCCCTTGGAAGAAGCACCCCAAGCACACCAGCTCATGGAAAGCTCTGCACATATCGGCAAAATCCTACTCCAAATCCCTACAGAAGTATAATGGGTTGGGGAATTAGGGAATTGAAAAATTTGAAGATTGAAAGGTTGTAAGGTTCCCATGCCCGTTGTTCCGACAGGTATGCTGGGGAACCAGTAGCATAGCGTTTTTAACTCAATACCACTAGTTTGGTGGTTTCAGGGAAAGCTTGGCATCGATATCAATCGGTAAAAGCAATTTTCCTCGCCGTAACCTCCATTGTCCTGTCCACTACCAAATAAATATGTATATTTAACTCGGATTATGCGTTGGGAATCGTAGTGAGAGCTGAAAGTGCAAGAAAATCAGTTAGTTTGGAGGCATTAGCGTAGCAACGCTACGGTTATGCCGAAAACTAAAGTGAAACGACTGATTTTGAAGCAGTTTCAGGTCGCAACACCTGTGCGCCGTGGCGTAGATAGGCTAATGCATATTCCGGGTTTAACTATCACAACCGTTTTATCCATGAAAACACCCGCCGCCTTTATCTTGATGGTCTTTTTTACCGTTGGCATGATTGCCTGCAAAAACAAAAGCAGCCAAAAGGAAGCACCTTTCCCAACCGCAAAAGTCTTTGCCGATGTCAACATCGTCAACATCAATAATGGGCACATCACAAAAGGCCACGTGGTCGTGGATTCGGGCAAAATCCAACGGATACTGCCCGTTTCAGAAGATGAGGCTGATGTGATCCAAGAGGCGGAACTGATCAATGGAAAGGGGAAATACCTGGTGCCGGGCATAGCAGAAATGCACGCCCACCTGCCTTCGGTCATCTGGAATGACCCCCAAATGGAAGAAGTACTTTTTCTCTACCTTTCCAATGGCATCACCACGATCAGGGGAATGCTTGGTCATCACCTACACTTAGAACTCAAGGAAAAAGTAGCTAACGATAAAATCCTCGGCCCCAGAATCTACACTTCCAGTCCTTCTCTAAACGGCAATACCGTCACCAGTACCGAACAGGCTACTGAAATGGTCACCGCTTACCAAAAGGACGGCTTTGACTTCCTCAAGCTTCATCCCGGCCTAAGACTGCACGTCTTTGACCAAATTGTCAAAACAGCCAAGGAAGTCAATATCCCCTTTGCAGGACATGTTTCTTCCTTGGTCGGGATCAGACATGCATTGGAAAGCGGCTATGCCAGCATTGACCATGTGGATGGTTTTCTGGAAGGCCTGGTGCCGGAATCAGCAGGGGTAAATCCTACCGAAAACGGATTTTTTGGCTATAATTTTACCGATAAGGCAGACACCACGCTCCTTCCAGACCTGGTAAAAATGACCAAAACTCATCAAGTTTGGGTGGTCCCCACCCAAAGCTTGTTTACCAGATGGTTTTCTCCTACCTCTGCGGAGCAATTGGCCTCGGAACCAGAAATGGAATACATGGCCCCTGAAGTCATCGAAAATTGGATCAACAGTAAAAAGAACCTTACCGAAACGAAAGGTTACAGTACTGAGCAGTGGGAAAAATTCCTACAAATCAGAAAAAAACTCCTCCGTAGCCTTCAAGAAAACGGTCACGGACTGCTCTTGGGCTCAGATGCTCCACAGGTATTCAATGTCCCCGGATTTTCAATCCAACATGAAATGCAGGCGATGGCAGATGCCGGTTTAAGTCCCTTGCAAATCCTCCAAATGGGCACGATAAATCCAGCCCGGTATTTTCGAGAGGAAGGAAATTTTGGAGAAATCACCGAAGGCGCCAGTGCTGACCTGATCCTCTTAGACAAAAACCCCTTGGAGGACATTGCTAATATGCAGCGTCCACATGGCGTTATGGTAAGAGGTACATGGATGAGCCGTGAACAGATCGACCAGAGACTAAAGACCATAGCCGACAAATACGACGAATTAAAGAAATGACATCGGTAATTATCACCAATTTGGTCCTCCCCATTTCCTGCCAGAATGATAGACCAGCCGTCCTTTTTGGATTTCCAGCGGGGATTCGATGTTGTTAAGAAAAAGCTGCCCTGTCCCTAAGCCCTGTGGCAATGTGGTACAGTAAGTAGAAGTAAGCTGAGCAATGGCATTAAGGCCGATATTGCTCTCCAGTGCAGACGTCATCCACCAGCCAATATTTCGATCCTCGGCTAATTGGATCCATTTTTTGGTAGCGCGAATACCTCCCAACAAAGTAGGTTTTAGGATGATAAAAGGAGGTCTTATCTTATCCAGTAAAGCTGCTTTTTGATTTCGTCCGGTCACCCCAATCAGTTCCTCATCCAAAGCAATCGACAGTGGACTGGAGGCACATAACCGCTGCATTTCTTGATGTTGTCCCGCCTTGATGGGCTGCTCAATACTGTGCAGGTCAAATTCGGCCAACTGGGACAATTTCCCCATAGCTTCCTCTGGTGGAAAGGCGCCATTGGCATCCACCCGCAAGGTAATGTCATCAGCAGAAAAGCGCGCACGAATACCGTCTAACAACCGGCACTCCTCCTCAAAATTTATCGCTCCTATTTTCATCTTAATGCACGAAAAACCTTGCACAAGCTTATCTTCGATCTGCCGGTGCATAAACGCCGCATCTCCCATCCATATGAGGCCATTGATGGCAATTTTTTCCTGTCCTTTGTAAAAATCATTGGCCATAATCAGCTTTTCACCTCCATGATAGAGATCTAGTAAAGCCGTTTCGAAAGCAAAGCGTACACTGGGACAATTGTCAGGCACCAACTCCTCGCACAGGTCCAATATGGCTTCTTCTTCCCACTCTACAGCTACCTGGGACAATTTAACCACCAATGCCTCCCATATCGAGGGCAGGTCAAGCCCATCTTCTGGACTGAGGTTTGGCAAGGGGCCTGCCTCGCCCCAGCCCACCCTATCCGGATTATCCGTTTGCCACACCTTCAAAAAATACGAATCTTTCGTTTTTAATACTCCCCTCGAAGTGCCTGCATCAAATTTAAAATCCAAGGTATATCGGTACCATTTGGCGTTTACTTTAGTGGGATTTGGCTGCTTATTGTTCATGTCTGATCGTAATGCCTTATATTTGCTGTCCGAAAAACAAAGCTAAGGGAATCAATGGTAAATTACCTTTCCCAAGTCTGAAAAATCCCAACATCTAAGAGGTAAACGAATGGACACCACTTCTGAAATCAAGCTTTCCGATTATCAATACGAACTTCCTGAAGACCGCATTGCCAAATTCCCTTTGGAAACGCGTGACCAATCCAAACTACTGCATTTTGAAGCGGGAATCATCGATCACCATAGGTTCTATGATCTCCCCGACTTACTACCGTCCAATACCCTTATGGTGTTTAACAACACCAAAGTCATCCCAGCCCGCCTGATTTTCCAAAGGGCCTCGGGGGCCAAAATTGAAATCTTTCTGCTCCAGCCCGTTGCCCCAAGTACCATCATCAACGAAACCATGATGCATACCGGCCCGGTCACCTGGCAGGCCATGATCGGTAATTTGAAGAAGTGGAAAGATGGTGAAGTACTCGAAGGAAAAATAATGGCCAATGGCAACGAAATGACCATCAAAGCGGTCCTTGAAAACCGTGAAGAGCGTCTGGTGAAAATAGACTGGGAAGATGACAGTCTTTCCTTTGCCGCTGTGGTGGAAGCCGTGGGAGAAGTCCCCCTGCCTCCATACCTCAACAGAACAGCCACCAGTGAAGACAAACCCCGCTACCAAACCGTTTACTCCTTAAAAGAAGGTGCTGTGGCTGCTCCCACTGCTGGCTTACATTTCACTGATGAAATCCTAGGAAAACTTACAGATGCCGACATCAAAACCGACTACCTGACACTTCATGTAGGTGCCGGCACATTCCAACCGATCAAAGAGGAAATAGTGACCCACCACCCCATGCACAGCGAACAGGTGGTGGTCACAAAAGAAAATATTGAACATTTCCTTGCGCATGACGGCAATATCGTAGCTGTAGGCACAACTTCCATGCGCTCCTTGGAAAGTATCTATTGGTATGGGATAAAACTACTACACGGTGAAAGCAAAGAATTCCAAATCCAAAAACTTTACCCCTATCAAAAACACCTGAAAAAGGCCTCCTTAAAAGAGAGTTTGCAGGCAATATTGGATTTAATGAATGCAGAAAACCTGGTCGAAATCACTGGCAGCACTGAGATTTTTATCATGCCGGGCTATGAATTCAGGGTTTGCAATGGGCTCCTTACCAATTTTCACCAACCCGCCTCCACACTGATACTCCTCGTAGCAGCGTTTACCAAAGGCGATTGGCACAAAATCTACCATGAAGCCCTAACACACGACTACAGGTTTCTGAGCTACGGAGATAGTAGTTTACTCTGGCACCATAAAAAGGCCTAAGCCCCGGCGCCAAGCTTATTTATTCCATGGATGAGTTTTTGATAATACGTCCGGCCGACAGGAACCCGCTCCTGCTCGATGGTCACTTCCTTGGGTGATATGGTGGTTATCCTGTCGAGTCTTACGAGGTATGATTTATGAATCCTCACAAATTCCTCCTCTGGTAATATCGCTTCAAATTCCTTTAGGATATTTCGCAGTGAATATACCTTATCCTTTGTCACCAAAGTGGTATAATTTCCATCCCCTTTAAGCCAAAGTACATTTTTGAACTTCACACGCCGAAGACAGCCCTTGTCTCGTACAAACAAGGCATCTTTGATCAACAGCTCATCGTGTTCAGAGTGGTGGTTCTCTAGGTTTGAATCTTTTTTATTCATTGCAGTCCCGTGATGATAGATTACTTCTCCCATAGTTTTTTCCTTTTTTTGGAGAGTTATTACATTAAAAACTTAAATCAGTTAACAATAATTGTATAATTGACTATGCCATAATTCAGAAGCCTACAAAACTCAAAATATGGGTTCAGATCCCCTATATTCCGACCGTAATCAGTATCAAAAATGAAATGACCAGTTGATTTTGTGGGCTCCTCAATTACTTATCTGCATAAATATAAACATAATATACATATTTATGTATTCAAAAGTCATTTTTTTTGATAAAAATAAAAAAATAATAGCCTGACATTTCGAGAATTTCCCGAATGCCAGGCTATTTCACAATCTATTTTATGCTGATTATCAGGCCTCAGGCTGATATTGTTCTTCCAATTCTTTCAGTTTTTTACTGCCATAGGCAATTTTAGTAATCACCACATAAAGGACAGGCACCACAAAAATAGCCAAGAAAGTCGCGGCAAGCATCCCGCCGATCACTGTCCAGCCAATGGTCTGTCTGGCCACGGCCCCTGCACCATTGGAAAGTGCCAAAGGAACCACCCCGAGAATAAAGGCCAAAGAGGTCATCACAATCGGCCTCAATCGAAGCTTAACGGCCTCAATCGTGGCAGCCAATAGCGGCATTCCAGCATCCACACGTTCTTTGGCAAATTCCACTATCAAGATGGCATTCTTCGCAGCAAGACCGATCAAAGTCACCAATCCAATCTGGGCATATACGTTATTGTCAAGCTTTGGCAGGAAGGTCAAAGCCAAGATCGCACCAAAGGCACCCAATGGCAGGGCCAACAATACTGAAAATGGAACCGACCAACTCTCATACAATGCAGCCAATAACAAGGAAACCAAAATGATCGCCAAGGCAAAGATCAAGATCGTCGTATTACCGGAGGCCAACTCCTCCCTACTCAATCCAGAGAAATCATACCCATATCCTGCCGGCAATACTTCTGCGGCCACTTCTTCCAATGCCTCCAGTGCCTGGCCACTACTGTAACCTTCTGCGGCATTACCATTAATTTCAGTAGATCTGAACAGGTTATAGTGGTTGATCACGGGGGCATTTTCCACCACTTCATAGTCCACCACAGCTCCCAGCGGAACGGACTTTCCTTGTCTGTTCATGACATAATATTGATCCAAGTCCTTGATGTCCATTCTGTAGGCGGTATCTGCTTGGGCCACTACGCGGAAATTACGACCGTAACGGGTAAAGTCATTGACATAGGAACTTCCCATATAAGTGGACATGGTCGAGAACACATCAGAAATCGCCACTCCAAGTTTTTTGGCCTTCTCACGATCCACAGTCACATGGTATCCAGGCGTCTGCGCCGTAAAGAAACTATAGGCCATGGCTATTTCCGGGCGCTGGTTAGCTGCTCCCAAAAACTGCCCAACCACTTGTTCAAACTCTTTGATGTCCCCACCAGAGCGCTGCTCAAGCATAAAGCTAAAGCCACCGGTTTGCCCCAAGCCCGGAATGGCTGGCGGTGGCACCACAATGATATTGGCTTCTTTGATGGCAGCAAATTTTTGGTTCAGCTGCGCGATCAAACCAAAGAGTTGCTTTGAAGGATCCTGACGCTCATCCCATGGATCCATCTGGATAAAGAACGTACCACTGTTTGACTTAAAGGAAAAGTTAATCGCGTTTAAGCCTCCAATACCGGTTACATTACGGATACCATCCGTGCTGGTAATCATCTCTACCATTTCGTCCATGATCGAACGGGTCCTGCTAGTGGAAGAACTCTCGGGAAGTTCGAGGGAAATAAACAACCTTCCTTCATCTTCTGTCGGCAAGAAACCGGTCGGTTTTGCCTGGAAGAGTCCCACTGTACCGGCATAAATACACACCAAGATGATAAGTACCAGTGGTGTGGCTTTGATACTTTTCTTAACACCATTTCCATATGAACTGGTCACCCGTTCAAACCAGACATTAAACTTATAGAAGAATTTATTGATCCCTCGGGAACCTTTCTTCACCGCTGTCGGCTTCAGCAACAAACTACATAGGGCAGGTGTCAATGTCAAGGCCACAAAGGCGGAAATCAATACGGAAATCGCAATGGTAATGGCAAACTGCTGGTACATCCTCCCCACGATCCCTGGAATAAAGCCTACCGGAATAAATACCGCAGCCAAAATCAAGGCTATGGCAATTACCGGAGCGGTAATATCCTTCATCGCAAGCATGGTGGCTTCCTTCGCAGATACCCGCTTGGAATCAATATAATGCTGGGCAGCCTCTACCACCACAATCGCATCATCCACCACGATACCGATCGCCAATACAAAACCAAACATCGTCAGGGTATTAATGGTAAACCCTAGCGGAATGAAGAAAATAAAGGTACCGATGATCGAAACCGGAATGGCCAAAATAGGAATCAAGGTCGCTCTCCAACTTTGCAGGAAGAGGAATACCACCACGATCACCAATATCAAAGCCTCTACCAATGTGTGCAGTACTTCGTCAATCGATACCTGCACCACCGAAACAGATTCAAAAGGAACCACATAATCCATATCAGCAGGGAAGGTGGCCTTCATTTCATCAAGTGCGTTATATATCCCTTCTGCCGTATCGATCGCATTACTGCCTGGTGCCTGATAAACCAATAGAATCGCTGCCGGCTCACCATTAACGGTAGAGAACCGGCCATAGTCAAATTCCCCAAACTCTATTCGCGCCACATCCTTCAGGTAAACCAAGCTTCCTGATGCAGGGTCTGTCCTTACGATGATGTCTTCAAACTCCTCTTTTCGCTCAAGTTTACCATTTACCGTAATTGGATACTCAAAAGTCTGGGAAGAAAGCTGGGGCATCCCCCCTACCGTACCCGCTGCCACTTGGAGGTTTTGCTCCTGAATAGCGGCGGTCACTTCGGTCGTAGAGATGTTGTATTGCGCCAGCTTATCTGGCTTCAGCCATACCCGCATACTAAAATCCTGTCCAATGGCATTAATATCACCGACTCCAGGCACCCTCAAAAGGGCATCCTTGACGAAGATGTTGGTGTAATTGGAAAGGAACTTGGTATCGTGGGTACCTTTCGGTGAATACAAACTGATCACCATCATGATACTGGGGTTCCGCTTACGCACGGTCACACCAAGGCGTTTTACCGCTTCAGGGAGACGGGGTTCTGCAATACTCACCCGGTTTTGCACATCCAGCGTGGCGATGTCAATGTCCGTACCCACGTCAAAAGTGACATTCATATTCATCTGCCCAGTACTGGTATTGGTACTGCTGATGTATGCCATCCCTGGCGTACCGTTCACTTGTGTCTCGATGGGTGTCGCCACGGTTTGCTCCACCGTTTTGGCATCGGCACCCGTGTAGTTAGCGGAAACAGATACTACTGGAGGCGTAATATCTGGATACTGTGTCACCGGTAGGTTGACGATGGAGATGGCCCCTACCAATAAAATGACTATAGAGATCACCATCGCCGTCACCGGGCGTTTAATAAAAACTTCGGATATCATAAAATTATCTTACTTTGGCGTTATAAAGGATTGGTTTAGCTTAGGCATCTATTTGTACCTTCGCGCCTTCTCGTAGTTTCTGGATACCTTCCACTACTATTTTTTGACCAGGCTTAAGCCCTTCTCTGACCACTATCTCAGCACCCACTTTGGTCCCCAATAGGACGTTCTGCTGGTGCACGACACTGTCATCCCCTATTACATAGACGAAATATTCCCCCATCTGCTCGGTCACGGCTTTGTACGGAATGGCAATTTGGTTGCCGATATCCTGGTTAAGTACTCGGAGGTTCAAGGTCATGCCCGGGATCAATTCTCCCGCTGGATTTGGAAATTCTACGCGCATATTGATCGTTCCTGACTGTCTGCCCACAGCCCGATCTATGGTGGTCAGTTCTCCATGATGTTGATAGACATCATTTTTCCCAAACTGAATGGTGAAGGTAGAGTCGGGAAGATTTTCATTTCGCATCATCTTACTGAACCTTCTTACATCCCGCTCATTTACCACAAAATCCACCAATACTGGATCATTGGATGACAGGGTATTCAGGAGGCTTTGGCCAGCAGACACTTGGGCACCCAGTCTCACTTGTGAAATCCCCACCGTTCCGGCAAAAGGTGCATTGATCACGGAGTAATTATAATCTGTCAATGTACTTCTCACCTGCGCTTCGGCCGAAGTAACCTGTGACTCAGCCGTCAGGATATCAGCCCTGGCATAGTCCAATTGCTGCTTGGCAATCGCATCTTGCTTGTCCAAAGCTTCGTAGCGTTCCAAGTCTTTCTTCACACGCTCCAAATTCGCCTTGGCACTTTTCAGTGTCGCCTGGGCTTGCTCATAAGCCGCCTGATATTTGCTCCTGTCTATTTCATAAAGCTTCTGGCCCTTGGTCACTTCTTGGCCGTCTTCAACAAATATCTTGGAGATATACCCACTTACTTGCGGCCTGATCTCCACTTCATTTAATGGCACGACAGTACCTGGATACAAGTCCAGCCCCGTCACATGCTTGCTGGTAACCGAGGTAGCGCGCACGGAGACCGCTTGCTGCCCTTGGCCTGCTTGCGTATTGGCTTCCGAACCACAAGAACTCACCACTCCTGCGACTCCCACAACGAAAATTATCCACAAAAACTTTTTCATTTCCCGATTGATTATTTGCTGTTTAGTTGATTTCTATATTTCCCAATGCTCTGTCCAGGTCGATCCTGCTGGACATTAAATTGTACATGGCATTGAAGTGGCTCAGTTGAGCTGTCCTCAATTCCGTCTCTGCCACGATCAGGTCCACATATGCTTTGATACCCTCATCGTATTGCAGCTTGATGATATTGTACACCTCCTCTGCCAGTTCCATGTTCTCCTTGATGGTCCTCCATTCATAGAGATCACTTCTATAATTGGCGAGTGCTGTTTTATATTCAGTGTTGATCTGCTTTTCCAGGTTTTGCTTTTCCACAGACACCTTTTCTTGCTGCAATTCCGCAATCCTGATATCCTGGTGCCTTTTCCCACCTTGGAAAATCGGCAGTGATAGGGTCAGCCCTAGGCCTGATGTCGGATAGCTCCTGTCATAAAGCTGAGAGAACGAATTGTTGAAATAAAGCCAATTGTAATTGTAATTGGCCGTAAGGGTGGGCATGTAAGCCCACTTTTGATAGCCTGTATTCAGCTGAGCCAAACTCTCTTCTGTCTGGATCTGTTGATATTCTATCCTATTTTCAGGGAGCATCATTTGCGTGGTATCCACAAATGCCTTTTCCTCCATGGCGTCATAATTATAGTCCAGTGACAAATTAGCATCAACAGGATATCCCATCAGCTGTTTCAAGTAAGCCAATTTGGCTTCCACACTCTCATCTGCCCTGCGCTTATTGCTACGGGTATTGGAAAGTGTGATCGCTGCACGCTGATAGTCGGTCTTATCCACCAATCCAGACTCATACCGGCTCTTGGCATCGTTGTACTGCTTCTGGAGTCTCATCAGGTTTTCATCGATGATCTTTAGCTGCTCATACGTCAGGAGCACATCATAAAATGCCTTGCTGACATCCACCACAGTCGCTATCTCCACATTGACAATGTTTTGATCCCACTGTTGCTTGATGTACTTGGAAGTCCTCCCCGCAAAAATCTGGTCCCTGTTGATCAGGTTTTGATCTACTTGAAGGGAAATGGATGAATTATAATTTTGACCAAACGTGATCAGCTGGTCACCGATAATCTGCTGTTGTAGTTTTATGTTCCTTGTACCTGCAGCAGAAGCTGTAATCTGGGGAAACCAACCTGAAAGACTGGATTTGATCTCTCGGTCTCCGATCCGCTCATCCAAAAAAGCCTGTTGCATCGCAGGGCCATTATCCAGGGCATATTGTATGCACTGATCCAGTGTCAACTCCAGCTGACTCTGGCTTCCCATGACCTCCTGTCCATACAAAAAGCTGGGTAAAAACAAGTACCCCGCTATAAGCCATAAGAGTACACGATTTCTCATTTTCATAAAATTATTGATTGAAATCACTTAATTGATACGTATTTATTATAATTAAACTATTGCTACACGTGATAAAAGGTTATCTGGGTCTATTTGAGCTTATATTAAAAAAGCGGTTAGGGTTGTTTTCTTATACCATCCCAAACGATCTCTGCAATCTCTCCAAGGTTGATAGCATCGAGGTTCATTTTTTTATTGTGATGAAGTGCTACTTTGACAGAACTGACGATGCTTCCATGCACCATAATGGCCAAAATTTCTGGTCTCGCCCCCATCCGAAGTGCTCCGCTCTCAATACCACTTTCAAAAAACCTCCGCATCCAGCTATACCAAATATTGTCTTTCACCTGCATCTGGTCCGTAAAGTAAGGGGAGTTATAAAATTGCTCCAAAAACCGTTGTATGGATGCCTCTTTGATGTAAAACTGCTTCATCGTATGCCAAAACCGCATAAACCTGGCTTTAAAATCCAAACTGGTGTCATCAGATGCTTCAGCCACACTGACCAGCTTTCCCACCACATAGTGGTAAAGTTCCATGATCAAATCATCCTTGTTTTTGAAGTGATGATAAATTGTCCCTGCTGCTACATTGGAATTTTTTGCCACCATACTCATGGGACACCCATGAAAACCATGATCCCTGATCAATTCCAATGTAGCCTCAAGTATAATTTCCTTCTTATTCATTTTCTTTCTCCATAAAACCGAATGAACATTCAATCAATTTCAACAAAGTTTAGTTCCATGAATCAATTATTTTTACTTTTTTTTAAATTACAGAAACTTAAGTGGCTCTAAATCAACTTAAAACTTTACCACTTTTCCACATGTAGTCATCCAAAATATAGCTGACATAGCACCCTTTGCCATGCCAAGACTACTATTACCCATCTTAACTATCAGTTACCAATAACCTCACATAAAAAAGTAAAGTTCTCTTAAATTAAACAAATGTTTGAATTGGTGATGTACGGTTATTTGCGTGGATAAACCTTCCTATTTCGGAGATTAAATATCATAGCGAAAAATAATTCGATTTTTGATCGAACAGTAGCTTTGGCTAAAAAAAGCGGTTAAGTAGTTGAATGTTAATGATTATAGTATAACGGTCTAAACGTCAAAAATCAATCAAGTGTAATCATTCCAGACTCAAAATTGGTGTAATCAATGCACTTAATCATTTTTATCAGTGTATCGGCAAACTCTTGTTTGCATATAGAAACTCCGTACGAAAATGTGTCATGTTCAATCGGATATATTCTTCTCTCATCAAATAAACGGGACAAATCAGCCTTACTCTTTGCCCTCACCAGTAAATGATCCACGTCCAATGGACTATTCACTACAGACAAAAATCCGTTTGTAGAAGTTATCAGCATATGTAATCTTGTTTTAGTAAATATTTAATGAATGATAGAATATTTAGCTATTTTTTAATTCTTTTCCCAAACACATGAAAAACAAGCATTTGAACACCAAGCAGCAAAATTATTAATAAAAAACAGGAAAATTTCAATTTTTTTAAAATATCTCCCTACTTCTTTTGATAGTCAGTCATTAGGATAAAAGTAACTAGAGATTTCTAAAAATGCAATGAAAACAGCTGACATAATATACTTTTTACCAATTACTTAACAGAAAATAAAAGCAACTTAAAAGTCCGATAACAAATTCTACCACATAAAAAATACCCCAAACAAGGTATTTTCACAATCAATTTTATGCTATTTAAATACATTTTTTATATATATTACTTTTGTTGACTGACTATAAATATTTTTATTTAATAAACTAAACTTCATACCAACATTGGATTTCAACCTAATGAACCATTTTGGGATCATGCATTATTTCTGAGGAGACGAATATTGACATGATCTTATGAAAGAGAATTTCATACCATTAAAACGGTGGGCTTCCTCCATCCGCCCGATTGGGTTTTACTGGAATTTTGTGGGAAATAGGGAGGGAAATGCAGCTAAAACATTAAACGTTGGGTGGGCAAATTTACCACGAGCTTCACCCAGGTTAAGAACGTGTCACTCCGCTGGAGCTAGCTTTCGAGTGCAATCTTTCAATGCAGGGCCAACATACCCTTGGTGCCTTTGTGGAATTTTTTTTTAACGGTGGTTTTGCCATTAAGAAAACTGGCAGCCACCCAACTTTTACGCTTGATACTTTATCAGTGTTCATCTGTGGCCAAATAGAAACCAAAGGTGACACTGAATATATTTACCCATAGAAATTAGCACCCCCATCTTTTCTGCTTGATCCCATTTCTTTCAATGCAAGGCCAACATCCCCTTGGTACCTTTGTGGCATTATTTAAATGCCAGTACCCAACTTTTACGCTTGGCTCTATATTTGTCTTGGTGAAGCCTCTAACAGAAGGACGCCAGGATAAAAAGTAAAAAGGTCCAGAAAAAATCCCTGAACCTTTTTTTTCACCAAGTTTGACATATTAAAAAATCAACGAAAAGAATCTTTGAGTGCTCTCAATATTTTTAAAATGGTCTTATCCTTAATCTTTTTCTCCAAATATCCGTGATCCAGATGATCCATCTTTACCACGCTCATTAATGTATTCCATAATTTCATTTCCCCAAGCTGCTCACACGCTTCCAAATTTCGTTCAATCGCTTCCTTTCCCCAAACATCCTTCACAGCTGCAGACTTTCCTTTCAACATCACTTTGATCTCAAAAGCCATATCGTAAAAGTCGTAGTAATAATAGGCAGCTTCTGGTGTGAGCTCCTTGCCTATTATGTTTTCCACCCTGCTGAATTCTCTTTCCATTAACGGAATGAAATCCAACACACCTTTTGGTTTTCCGAATACGTCCATTTCAGACAATAATACATGATCGGAAAAATCTTGATTCAGCTTCATATCCATACCTTTTCCAAGTAAAATGAAACATAAAAACAACCAAGGTTTCGAGTATCAAAAACTACTTAATCTCTTTTCCTTTACGTTGATACTAAGATGAATATTATTTTTTTAACAAACAACAAATTTTCATTTTTTATATAAAAAAATGCTTTTTGTATATTGTTTTAGATATTTCATATAAATTCTTGCATAAATACAAACTTTTATCCAGTACTATATTTCTGAATCAATTTTTAAATAGTCAAGCATAAATTAATGCCAGTTTTAAGTGATAAAACTTTGTTAAAATGAGTACTTTTTTTTTTAAATTGTTCACGCTCTCTTTTCCACATATCTTTCATTCAAATAAGGAGCATCCTTTCCCGATCCATCACAAACAATTTTGTACTTTTCCTTCATTAACAGAGGGCAGCACTTTGGCATTTATTATATTGGAAGCTGAAAAAAACATCAACCAAAAATCCTATGAACTACCAACCTGCCCAAAACCGCTACGAAAAAATGACTTATCGTCGATGCGGAAATAGTGGGCTAAAACTCCCCGCCCTTTCATTGGGACTCTGGCATAACTTTGGCCATGTGGATGTGCTTGAAAATTCAAGAAAGTTGTTGCAGCTCGCTTTTGATGCTGGTATCACTCATTTTGACCTGGCCAATAATTATGGCCCACCTCCGGGGTCTGCTGAAGAGAACTTTGGCAAAATCCTTAAGAGCGACTTTCAGGGATACCGTGACCAATTGGTCATTTCTACCAAAGCCGGTTATTATATGTGGGAAGGCCCCTATGGCGAATGGGGCTCCAAAAAGTACCTGGTATCCAGTCTTGACCAGAGTTTGCAGCGTATGGGACTGGATTATGTGGATATATTTTACCACCATCGGCCAGACCCAGACACTCCACTGGAAGAAACCATGGCTGCGCTAGACCTGATCGTCCGTCAAGGCAAGGCACTCTATGTAGGCATCTCCAATTATCAAGCTCGAGACGCCGCCAAAGCTATTGCTATTTTACAGGAACTTGGCACTCCATGCCTGATCCACCAACCAAAGTACTCTATGTTTGAACGATGGGTGGAAGGTGGACTGCTGGATATACTTGGAAAAGAAGGCGTCGGCTGTATCCCCTTTTCACCCCTTGCCCAAGGGATGCTTACCGATAAATACCTCCATGGCATTCCCGATGATAGCAGAGCTGCCAAATCCCATGGATTCCTCCAAAAATCCGCTATCACAGAAGAAACACTGTCCAAGATCAAACAACTAAACGAACTCGCCTCTTCACGTGGACAAAGCCTCGCCCAAATGGCCCTTTCTTGGCTGCTTAAAGATGACCGCGTCACCTCCGTCCTGATAGGGGCAAGCAAGACCTCCCAGCTGGAAGACTCCCTAAAATGCTTGGATAACCTCCACTTTTCGGACGAGGAACTGAGCTCTATCGAGAAGATTTTAAAATAATGCCCTAGGGCAATTAACCTCAGTTCGATTATAAAACCGTCACTGCGAGGCTTATAGGGAGATTTCAGGGGTGGAAGCCGTGGCAGCTCGCCGCGGCGAGTTGCCACACCCTTTTCCAACCCACATCCTCCTAAAAAGGGTTCGTATGACGCTTTTTATACTAAAATTAAGTCGAGCTCAGGTCAATTAAGAAAGAAGCTAAACCATGTTGTCATCCTGACGACAGGAAAGATCTCCTAAGGTAAATTTGCTTGCGAATCCTCCTGTCGTCGGAATGGCCAGTATACCACCGTTGAATTGGCGTTATACCCCGGGGCACAAATCTCCTATTTTGGAGAATTCCTGATTTCACTCTTCAACACGCCCGGAAGCAGTTTCAAATTTTGTCTCAAATCTCGATACTCACTTCTTAACAGGCCATTTATGGTTGTTCCATAGCCACTACCGCTCCCAACAAATAGGCCATTGGGGCATTCCAATTAATCGTAATTTCATTGCTGGCATAGCTGCAAAGATGATCTACATAAGATTCATCAAAAACAGTGGAAGGATAATCACAACCATCCTGCTGGCCAGGGTTGGGGCCTCCTACCAACAACCCTGGAATCGGCTCTTCGACATCATCAGCTTCTGAAATCCTATGGTGTGGATGCATGGGCGACTTGGCACCAAAACCCGTAACGAAACAATATCCCGTAGCATTTCTGCCTAATAAATAGTCTAAATTGGCCATGGCCGCTTCTAAATAAGCGGGATCCTTATCAAAGAAATACAACTGGATAAGCGCTATGCCTTGATTGGCGGCCACTGCATTACTGCCCCACACAAAATCCTTTGGATCCTTTCCCATCACTGACTGAAAGGAAGTGGTGTTCATTTGGCCCAACCAATCTGCTCCGGTGGCGCTCAAAGAAGACCTTAAAGAGGCTACAAACGGCTGCAGTGCTTCGAGCTCATCCGCCTTCCTCAAAAGTGAATAATACCCCAACCAAGCCACATCACTCCAGCTCGGTAAAGAGAAACTTGGAACATCATCGAGAGGTATCTTTTCCAAATAAGCACCATCACTGGTGTTGAGGTAAAGCTCACAGGCAGCCCAGATCCATTCGTCCTGCAAGTTTCCATCGCCATAGGCACCTGTATTGATATCGGGATCGTAGTGGTCATTGAGCTTCTGCTGGTCATAGAAACGATCAGGATGTTCAGTTGCCCATTTCCAAGCCGCTTCCGCTTGGGCTTGCCATTTGTCAGCCTTGTCTTCCAAACCTTCCACATCCTTCATCACCCTGGCAGCTTGTGCCATGAAAGCCGCAAAATCTAAAGTAGCAGCAGTGGACTTGCTCACCACATATCGCTTTGCCGTGGCATTGACGGGAGTCACCATGCCTTCAAATTCAGCCGTGGTCAATTTATGGTACACGCCACCATCTAATGGATCCTGCATCCGCTCCATCCAGTCCAAATTCCACAAGATTTCATCCAAAATATCCGGAATGGCATTCTGGCTCTCGGGAATATCCCAGCTTTTTTGGTCAAAATAACCTGGAAAATCCTCGAATAAGGACAAAAGTGTCCCCATAGATATACCACTATTGACGATGTACTTGTTATAATCCCCGGCATCATACCATCCTTTTGGAGCTGATAGGACCGTTTCCTCGCTCTTGGCATCACTTACCGCCGAAGGATGGACAAAGACCTTATCATCCCAGTGTCCTGCCGCACGCGCCCATTTACCGGCATGCTCGGGCTCAAGCGCAGTAGATGCCCGCTGAAAATAAAACCCTTTCAGCACTGCATCCAATACCTCGTCATACACATCTTCCCGAATGATGACCGGGTAGGATTTGCCTAATCCTTCTATGGTGATATGGTAAATTCCTGGCTGTTGAATACTGCTAAAATCAGCTTTCCATGCTTCTCTTTGAGGTACTTGATCTTGGGCTACTTTCACCAAAGTACCTTCATACACTTCCTCACCGGAGAGGCTTTCGATCACTTTAAACATTTCTCCTTCTCCACCTTCCTTGATGACCGCCACTTTTTTACTGGAAGGATAATGGCCTACTTGGTTTATGCTGATGGCTTCGGTCAGCTGGGCAAAAGACCTCTTTTCCTGGCAACCCAGCAGCAGAAGTGCCCATCCAATAAACATTCGATACAAATAATCAGTTTTTTTCATAGGTTATTGAGGGTTTTTAAGGGATGTTTTTCGAAATCTAAGCAGTGGCCCGTCATGTACACCCACCCACAACTCTTCACCAACCTGCATCGTACTGCGCACATCACCGGTAATCCTAAAACCACTGGCTAATTGATCCACATACCGGTATTGGCCCGTCTGATCCATTTCCAGCAGTACCCCGTGGTTGGCATCAGTATCACCTAATTTTATCCGGGTTTGGTGGATATTTCCCCCTAGCCATAGCTGTTTTTTCCCGGGAGCGGTGAGTGACACTATGCTGAAGATCGGGGAAAATTGAGCCTGAATGGGCAAGGCCACCGGAGCAAATTTTCCTGATGATGCCTGTGAAAACATCATCGTCTCCAACGTCGTAGCTTGATAGTTGCCGGCCCCTTCCAGTTCTTTTTCAGTAAATATATCGTTGATCTTGGCCTCGGAATAGCTAGCGTAATTGTCAAACGCTGTACGCTTCATACTGATTTGTTCAAACAGTTCATCCCGGGTGACATATGGATAGGTTTCGCCTTGGATGTAGAAGGACAATATGGGATCCACGGCACCATTTCCATCAAAATCCTTGAACAGCAGTTCGGCAGGCTCCTCTTGGCTTGCCCTGATCTGGGAATTTAGCCCAAGGTTACCGGCCATCAGCTCTGGCCTTCCATCCGCATCCAAATCTTCCACCAGCAGTGTGTTCCAGAGCCCGATGTACGATTGATCAAAATAATCTGTTGTCACTCGCTTAATTTCTCCATCCACAAAATCAAACACCTCAATGCCCATCCAATGGCCTACGACTATCAATTCCTCCTCCCCATCATTGTCCAAATCGGTAACCTTTGCATCCGTCACCAGGTGTAAGGGCAAAAAGGCCTCGTTCAATTCTTTGGCTGCCAATTTAAATTTCCCTTGGCCATTATTTAGCAGCAACTTAGAAGTGTAAGACTCGGGAAAACGTCCCGGCATCACTGCTCCCCCCATAAAAATATCCGGAGATCCATCCGCATTGTAATCCCATGCCACCACAGCACCCGTGCTTTCATTTATGTGCGGCAAAGCCTCAGAAGCCAATGTAAAGTGTCCCTTCCCATCATTTTCATACAACCGATCGATCAGTAACGCTGCACCCGGTGATAAATCGTGATAGCCGCCACTGGCTACATATAAATCCTGGTCGCCGTCACTGTCTGCATCCAAAAATAATGCGGCAGCGTCCACCGCATCTTTACCTTGTTCGAACGAAGGTAGCTCCACCGCTTGGTATTCCTGGCTCCCCATGGACAGCAGCAAGCTAGCGGCCTGCCCTTTTCCTCCCCCAAAAAACACATCCGGCTCGCCATCATTATTGACATCGGCTTTGGCCATTACGGGGCCTAAGGTACTTTGTGGATTGATAAGCAAGGGCTGTCTTTTAAAATCGTTGAACAGGACATCCTTATGGGTGACGAGGGCAGATCCATTTACCTCTTCCCAAATTGACTTCTGTATTGCTTTAGGACCAACCGTCTCTTTTTTCGCCTCTTTTTGCGTCAGGATCAGCCGCTGATTGGTCGGGACGGCTGTTATTGTCTGACGGGAACCATCCCTCCATACCACTTTCACCGAATCGATATTTCCCTCGGCCAACCCAAAAGTAAGCACTGGGCTTACACTGGATTGGTACCCCCGAAAGGGCATTTGCTCGAGCAGCTGTTGCTTATCGCCTTGATATACCCAGACCTTTGCGCCGATGCCAAGGGTGTTGGTACCATTGCCGGTTAAGGACACTTGCAGCCACTGGTGATTTGGACGCTCATTTCGTTGGTTTTCGTAGATAAATGCCTCCAAATTCACGTTGTTGACGACCAAATCCAAGTCTCCATCATTGTCCAGGTCTCCGTAGGCCGCTCCATTGCTATTCGAAAAATGGTCAATTCCCCAAGTGTTACCTTGGTCGGTAAATTGAAGGTTCCCGCTATTTCTGTAGATATAGTTTTTCACCTCGGAAGATGGCATCTGCTTGATCAATTTCAGTATATCCTCTTTGGCCATCGCTCCCACATTAAAAATAGAACTGCGGTACTTGATAAAGTCCAAATTCGTAAAGTCCCTCAAAAAACCGTTGGCTACAAAAAGGTCTTTCCAGCCATCCTGATCAAAATCCGCCCACAACGGTGCCCAGCTCCAGTCTGTATTGGAGACACCGGACAACTGGCCAATCTCACTGAAGGTCCCATCGCCATTGTTCAACTGGAGCATATTTCGCATATATTGGTGGTGAAGGCCCACTTCGTGAAAAAGGTTAAAATGTTCATAATTGTCCTGAGAGGATAAGAGCTTTTGCCTTTTATTCGCTTCCGGAAGCATGTCCAAGCTGATCAAGTCCACCAATCCGTCATTGTTCACATCAGCGGCATCACTGCCCATGCTGTACAAACTGGTATGCCCCATCCTAACACTCAACTCGTCACGAAAACCATGGTTTTCCTGCTGGATGTACAAATAATCAGGGGCAGAATAATCATTGCCAATAAAAACATCCGGCCGATGATCCTCATTAAAATCAGCTATGCTCAAGCCCAGGCCATAGGAAAGCGGGCTTTCGTCCCATCCCACCTCGGCAGTAATGTCCACAAACTTCCCCTCCCTGTTTTCCAGTAACTTGGAACTGGAATGTTTGTCCTTTTGCGACAGGATATACTCAAAAGACATGGCATCTAAATTCCTGAATAAGTCAGCGTTATGATTGAGCAGTACGGCGTCCAGATCACCATCTCCTTCAAGGTCAAAAAACGCTGCGGAAGTGGTATAGGCAGGATCATCCAATCCGTAAGCCGCTGCTTCTTCCTTAAAATAGGGAATTCCTTCCTCATCGGCTCCTTGGTTGATAAAAAGCTGGTTTCTTCTTTTATCCTCCGACAGTTCGCCACTATAGCAAACATAAATATCCAGCCATCCATCTCCATTGATGTCCACCATGGACACTCCCGTAGCCCAAGAACGCGGCTTTCCGGCGACATTGGCGGCGAGGGTGATGTCCCTAAATTGCATTTCCCCTTGGTTTAAATAGAGCTTATTGTCCACCATATTCCCGGAAAAGTAACTATCCTCCAATCCATCATTATTGACATCGCCCAGGGCAACACCTCCTCCATTATAAAAATACTGGTACTCAAAAACATTCGCCTCTGGGGTTTCGGTGATGGTATTATGAAAGGCCACTCCGCTCTGCTCATGGTCCAGTAATGCAAAAAGTGGATCTGCTTCCCGGCCTTTGGTACCTTCCTGATTATCTGAACAAGACATTAAGCCCATCGTCATCAAGGTCAACAGAGAGGTGTAGATGCTAGCTTTTGTCATTTTGAGTGTTTTATTTTTTGATTAGGCCTTACTTATCAGCAAGATAATTGCTCACAGATTTCCAGAAATACCACACATAAATGTTAAAATATTATGGATGTCAGGCCGAGCGCTTGCCTATCCGGCAATAAAGGAGTCGAGGCCATACGACATCCTGCGACGTTATCTGGCGAAAAAACAGGTCCGCTAAGAATGACTATCGGACTAAACTTCCCTTATCTTAAGAGCATTGCTAGCCCCTAAAGGAGAAATTTGCTGCTGATCGACAGCGAAGTGATGAGGCCGAAAATCGGCACAACCAAGGTTCCTGAGCGCAGCCAAACGTTTACTGAGCGTAGTCAAAGTAAAACTCGAAGCGGCAACTTACCGCTTCGAGAGTTGAAACCATAATCCAAAATTTTAAATCTTAATCGCTTTATTCTTCAGCCCTTACGACACGGACATTGTCAATGCCCATGGTAACTGGAACGGTGGATGAATTAGCGTTTTGTATCACTATTCTTAGTTGTTTCACACCGTCAGCTCCCCCAGCAAGAAAATCGCCATAGGTTGCTAACCTCACATTGCCACTCGTCAGTTGGTTTGCGTTGATAGACACCGTATACCACTGTCCGTCAGAAGTACGCACAAAATCTGTAATCGGAACACTTGCCTGTAACTCATTTCCATTTATATCCGGATACCACAGGTCCAATGTCACTCCTTCTAAGGACGCCTCAGTAATCGTCGCCACCTCCATACGTATATCAAAATCCGCTATTGGAGCACTAGTAGTGTATTTGTCGGCTGGTTCTGTGGGGAATATCTGTTCACCACCCCAATTGGCGAAATTGATCACCTTATCGTTACTCCAACCGTAAGAAGGTGGCAACTCCATATCAATGGCTCCGAAATTGCCATCAATCCCCTCTATCCCTCCAATGGAAGGCACGATCATCTCTCCAGAAATCCCCCAACCCCAGTTCCACGGCCACTCTAGAGCACCGTTGGTATCAAAGTCCGCCACCATGCCATTGCCATCGTAGATTTGGGTTCTTCTGTTTGTAGCCGAGGCACCACTTTGGGTGACGACCGTAATGGAATTGCCTTCAGCAAAATCCAATCCGTCAGGAACGGTCACCGTAAGCCTGCTCCCAGTACTGTTGGTGCTGAATCCATCGGTCACAAATACATCCTCTCCGGGAAAATATACTGTATCGATAAAGTAATAGTACCGCCCAAACAGCGTCAGTTGATCGCCTGCTTTCACGTATTCGTTGGCCACTCGGCTGACCTGTGGTGCCGGTGGCAGGGTCTGGAAAGGAATCGACGTCTCCCCGCCTTTGGTGACCAACCGAAGCATATTGGGCACATCCGGGTTGGTGGCCACGGTGGGCACACTGTCCGTAATGGTCACGATGACATTGTCATTGGTGACATAGGCGGGATTTACCCCTACCGGATAATCATTCAGGTAAACCTGCTGGGTGGTCCCCAAGTTCTTACCAAGAATCGCCAAGGTACTGCCCAGTGTAGCACTGGTAAAAGTACTGTCTGACGTATCCGGATCCGTATAGCGCACACGCTCGATCGAGGGCATGCCGGTCACTTCATCCTCATCTTCCTGGCATGCCAGCGAACACAGCGCCATCGCAAGGATCAAGGCACTGCTGAGGAGATTAAATTTATTTATATGTTTATTTTTCATTGCTTTCTGAGTTATTCGTTAATGGTTTATTGGATTCCAAATCTGCTTTATCATCGGCCTTGTATGGCAGTATCCAGCACTCCCACGTCCAGCAAAACCGCTGTCAAAGATCACTGGCCTTCGAACCCGACCGGTTCCTAAGCAAAACCAAGTGGCCTATGAACGTAGCCGAAAGATTCCTGGGCGTAGCCAAAGGACCGATCACACCCTCCGCCATTATTCCGCAACATTGAAATCGTACGGTACAGGAGGCTTCCTTAGATTTGGAGCTTTCGAAAGCTCTACGGAAGGAATCGGCAAGTGGAAATTACTGGAATTCACATCAAAGAACCTTGGACTGGTATCATCTTCAGGGATTTCCACTTCCCACATCCTTGGGTCAGGAATTTGGTCTGGATAGATCCTAAACGTACCCCGATCCTGGTTGCTCAGCAAGTCATATGTCCGCTGCGGGTCATAATAGTGAAGGCGCGTAAACTCGTACCAAGCTTGTCCCTCCATGGCAAATTCCAATATGCGCTCGTTAAAGATATCTTCCCAAGTGATGGAACTTTTGGTGCTCACACCTGCCCGCTCCCGCACCAGGTTATAGTAGGTCAATGCCTCGGCAGGATCCGTTTCCAGCATTGCCTCCGCATAGATCAAATAAACATCTGAAAGCCGTAAAATATAAGTATTGATTTCTGTGCCTTGCTGCACGACTTTTCCGTCATTGTCCTCAGGTCTGCCCACCACGTATTTTTTTACCCAAGCCCGGGTGCCATAAGGCTGACCGGCATCTTCGCTGGGTGCAGGCACACGCAGCTCCTGAGCAGCACCTCCGGCAGGTACTTGGGTGATATAATCGTAATGGTCTCCGGGAAACATAAACGTGGCTTTCCTTCTTTCATCAAACACCCAATCATCATACAGGTCAAGCACCCACTTGGAGCCACCAATATCACCTCCCCAGCCGTCAGAAAAGCCTGTAATCTCAGACCCAAAGGCCAGAAAAGCCTGTACGGAATTCTGTGCACCCCAAGCATTGAGGTTACCTGCATTATACGTCCACTGAAGGGCTGCCAAGGTCTCTTGGTTATTGTTATTGGCCGTCTTGAACAAGTCCTCATAGTCTTCCATTAGGCTTGCCCCGCTATTGTCGATGACCCGCTTGGCAAAGTAGGCCGCGCTGTCCAGATCATCTTGGTCACGGGTTCCTGAAATCCCTGCTCTGGTCAGGTACATTTTTGCGAGCATGCCTTCAGCACTCCACTTGTTCAGCCTTCCCTCCTGCACGGAACTCTCGGGAAGGTTATCCACTGCATAGCGGAAATCCTTGATGATAAATTGCCAAACGGATTCCACGGTATTTCTCGCAATGGTCGTATCCTGCAGCAGGGTCGTGTTATTGGTAATGATCGGCACAGGCCCCCAGTTTTGGACCAAGTAGTAGTATGCCAATCCGCGCATAAACCTTCCTTCTGCGATTCCGTGTCGCTTGATCCGGTCGGAAACTGCCTCTCCGGAATATTGGACGACGTTATTGATTAGGGTATTGGATTGGCCCACGACATTGTAAAATGACCGCCAGGAGGCTCCATTTTCTGGGGTTTCCCCGGTGGTATTAAACCGCACATTCTCCAATTGATAGGATCCTGAAGTCAGGATCCCCCCTCTGGCATCACCAATACCGTGGGAAGCCTTGTCATTATAGGAAAACCACACGATATTATAAAGTGGTGCGGTACCTGCCAGTACCTGTTCATCATTTTGGTAGAAGTTGGCATCCACGATCGCATCCAATGGCGGCCTGTCCAAAAACTCTTCTCCACAGCCCCACAAGCTAGCGGCAAGTACCAGTCCCCCCACGAGCATCTTGGCTTTTTGAATATATTTTTTCATGACTGTTTTCATTTTTAAATTTAGAAATCAATGCCCAAGCTGAAATTGTACATTCTAGTGGACGGATACCTTCCGTAGTCCACCCCGATCAGCTGCTTATCAGCCTCCACATTATTGCCGACATAGGCACCTACTTCAGGATCATAACCTTTGTATTTGGTCCATGTCGCCAAGTTCTGTACGCCAAAGGAAAGCCTTGCTCCTCGGATGACATTTTGCCAGCCCAGCAACTCTTCATCAAATTCATAACTTAGGTTGATATTTTTCAGCCTTACATAAGAACCGTCCTCTACAAACTTGTCACTTATTCGGGTACCATTACCATTTGGATCTGTCACCGTGATCCGGGGAATGTCCGTTTCTGGATTGCTCAGGTAGGGATTGCCTTCACTGTCGGTTTCCACTTTGGCATAGTCAAAGGTTTCCACCAGAAGGTTTCGGCCAAGGTTGATGTTATTGGGATTGGTATTGTAAAAGCGTGCATAATTAAACACATCCGCCCCAAGCGCTCCCAAAATCAGCACATCTAGTTTAAACCCTTTATACTCGAACGTCTGGGTCGTCCCAAACGTAAACTTGGGCCAAGGATTTCCGATAAATGTCTGATCCCTTTCGTCGATGATATTGTCACCATTTATATCCTTATACTTGATATCTCCGACCCAAATATCATCTTCTCCGATGGGCAAACGCTCACCATTATTATCTGCTGGTATGGCACTCCCCTCAATGTCCTCCACTGATTGGAAAATCCCGTCGTACTGATAGCCATAAAACAGCCAAGGGGATTGGCCAATGACTGCCCGTTGGGTAAAGTCATTCATGTACCAAGCTGTCCGGTCGATAAAGGCAGACTCGGAATAAAACTTGGTAACTTCTGTTTTGAAGCCCGAAAAATTAAAATTGGAACTCCACCGGAAAGATGAGGCCCGGTTATCGATATTGACCGTATTGATTGTAAAGGCATAGCCCCTGTTTTCCAGAGCACCGATATTTACAGTGGGCGTACCGATACTGCCTTCCCCTTCGGTCCCCATGTACCAAGGCAATGGATTAGGGAGCAACAAATTATCTGTGGTCTTCATATAAAAATCACCTTCTACCTGCACCCTGTTACTGAACATGTTCAAATTAAAGCCCACATTATAGGTTTGTGTCTCCTCCCAGGCCAATTCAGGATTTCCATACCGAGTCACCAAAAAACCACCTCCCCATGGCGTGGGAACACTCGGTGAACTAAGCGGCGCATAGATCGCATTGGCACTGCCTTGGTTACCGGTAAGCCCTGTCTCCAAGCGAATTTTCAATTCGTCCACAGCCGCTACTCCAGCCATAAAATCTTCCTCGGATACCCGCCAAGCTGCCGAAACTGAAGGAAAGTATCCCCATCTGTTTTCCGGACCAAAGTTCGCTGATCCGTCTGCCCGAAGTGCCGCCAACACGATATAGCGGTCATCATAGGTATAATTGATCCTTCCGAGATAGGACTCCATGGCCCACTGGTTTTTATTACCGGCATTGGTGGCTCCCTGCGAAGATCCCAGTCCCAAGACCGGAAGATCATTGGAAGTGAAATTTTGCCTTGATCCTTCTATGGATTCCCAATTGGATTCTTGAGCTTCATGGGTAAACATCAACGTTAAATCATGCTTCTCGGCAAAAGTCCTGTTATAGGTCAAGGTCTGCGACCAGTTCCAGTAAAAGCTGTTTTCAGCTTTGTTGGTCAACTCATTCACGTCATTGGTCACAGAACCTAACGTATAAGTAGGTGTCCAAAAATGCCCATTGGCATAGTTGATATTACCGTTCAGCTGGGTCGTAAATCTCAGCCCTTCCATGATGTCAATGCCCACATTCAGTCCACCGAGTGCTTGTCTCCTCTTATAGGTCCTATCCAATAAATTGGCCAGTGCAATCGGGTTTGGCGGGGTGAATTGTAGGCTACTGCCATTCAGGTTATCCGCCCCTCCCCAGCTGCCGTCAGGATTCTGAACAGGGATATTGGGAGCCATCTGAATGGCGTAGTTGATGACATCACTACTACCAGTGGCGAGCTGCTCATCGGTTTCATTCAGGGCCAAATTGACCCCAATGCTCAACCAATCGCGGACTTCATTGTCCAAATTAAGCCGAATGGAATACCGCTCAAATCCGGAGCCAATGGCCACTCCGTCTTGGTTAAAATATTCCCCGGACAGGTAATATTTGGTACTTTCATTACCGCCACTCAGGCTAAGAGAATGCTTGTTCAGCGCAGCAGTCTTATAGAGGGCATCCTGCCAATCGGTACCTTCCCCCAGTAAAGACGGGTCCAAAAAAGCTGCGGGCGGGTCTCCGCCGGTAAGGTCCCGAATGGTATTGGTCATTTCGGCATACTGTTGGAGGTTCATGACAGCCAGATTATCCGGCTTGTCCTGTAAGCTGTAGAGATAGGAATAGTTGATATTAGTCTGTCCTTCCTTTCCTCTTTTGGTCGTGATCAGCACTACACCATTCGTACCACGAGAACCATAAATAGCAGTAGCTGAAGGTCCTTGAAGTATCTCCATTGATTCGATATCACTGGGATTTAGGCCTGCCAAGGGGTTGGTTCCGGAGGTAGGCCCATAGGCAACGGTATTGGGTTGGACCTGGACACCATCTATTACGTAAAGCGGTTCATTTGTCCCGCCTATGGAATTGACCCCCCTGATATTTACAGACAAGCCTCCACCGGGAGCGCCAGTATTTTTGGTCACATAGACCCCCGCTGCACGTCCCTGAATGGCTTGCTCTATGGTCGTGTTGACGGTCTTCTCGATATCATCAGAGGTCACGGTAACGTGCGCACTGGACATATCGGACTTTTTCATGGTGCCGTATCCGACCACCACAAATTCCTCTAGATTGGAAATATCCTCTTCCAGTTGAATATTGACGACACTCTGATTGCCGATGGACACTTCTTGCTGTTTATAGCCGATAAAGCTATACACCAATACATCGTCTGCGTCCGCGGTAATGTTATAGTTTCCCTCCAAGTCTGTGGTTACCCCCTTGGTGGTCCCTTTGATAATAATGCTGACCCCGGGAATGGCTTCTCCATCCGAGGCTGCACTTACCTTACCGGTCACTGTGACCTGGGCATAGGTGATTCCTGCAAACAACAGCAGAAACCCTAAGAGTAAGCATTTTTTCATAGTTATTGAGGTTTATTGTATAAGGTAAAAGCTGAAAAAAGGCAATCCCACCAGCCAAATAAACTCATGGGAAGCCTTTCCCAACAGGTTTAGGTGTAGGATAGCAGTAAGCGGTCGTTACGGTATAATTGCCTTGGCAAAAACTGCCAATTGTAAGCATGTGGCACCCAAGGTAGCTGATACACCGCTAATCCTAAAAGGTGTGAACAATTCTGAAGGAACCGAATGCGTTTCCTTTGCATCAAAATAATATATAGATCTGTCATTGTGGGTTTAGGTTAATTTCCTAATCTAATGTAGGCCTAATAAAAAAATAAGTGGGTGATGAAATGTTTATTTGAAGGGGCGCAAATGTTAACAAACGGTTTAATGGCCATATAAGCTGCCGCAAGCCTTATTTTATCGCTTCTGGGAGGTGAAAAATCAGCCGCTTCATGTTGGTTATGCGAACCGTCACACCCTTATTCCAACAGGGATAAATCCGAAATCAACTTATCCCAGGGCCAAGGGATATTGGAGAGGTCATAAAAAAATCATCCACCCCTGTGGGTTGCCTCTACTTTTTGCCGGGCATACACAGAGGGCAAAACATGATATTCCGCCTTAAAATGTTTGGTAAAGTACTTGGCATTGTTGTAACCCACCTGATAAGCTACTTCCGCTACGGTAAGCTGGCTTTCGCCCAGCAATTGGGTAGCCCTTTCCAAGCGGATCATCCTGATAAACTCCAAAGGTTTTTTACCCGTCAGGGAAGTGAGTTTTTTGTAGAGATGTACCCGGCTCATGGCCAGTTCACCGCTGAGCATTTCTACCGAAAGCTCCGGATTGTCCATATGGTCTTCCACTACTTTTACCGCCTTTTGGATCAGTCTATCATCGAGGGATTCGAGTTTTACCTCGCTGGTGATAACACCTATTCGCTTCTTGAAGCGCTCCTGTAACAAACTGCGCTCGTTCAGCAGATTCCTGATCCGAAGCAACAACAGCTCCACGTTAAAAGGCTTGGTGATGTAATGGTTCGCACCACTGTCCAATCCTTCCAGCTGCTTCTCTTCAGAGGATTTGGCGGTCAAAAGGATCACCGGAATATGCGAGGTACGAAGGTCCCTTTTCAGCAATTGGCAAAGCTCCACGCCGTTCATTTTTGGCATCATTACATCACTGATCACCATGTCGGGGATATGCTCAAAAGCCATTTTACTCCCCTCTTCACCATTTAGTGCAGTGATCACCTTGTATTCCTCTACCAAGCAGGATTTCAGATAATGCACAAAATCCTCATTATCCTCTACCAACAAGATGGTCTTTTTTTCCGATGTCTCAATCCCATCCATTTCCTCGTCACTTTCATCCAATCCGTTTCCAATATGCTCTATTTCCTCTACAGGCAAGGTCACCGTGAAAGTACTACCACGTCCCAATTCACTTTCCAATAGCACATCCCCATGATGCAGGCGGGCAAATTCCTGCACAATGGACAATCCGATACCACTTCCTTGGTTAAGGCTATCGCTGTTTTCTTCGCCGACATAGTAGCGTTCAAAAATCCGCTTTTGATCCTCTTCTCCTATACCTACACCATTGTCTTGTACGCTGATCGATAGGTTTCCTTTTCCACCTGCTGCATCAGGGTTCTCATAATTCACCATCACCTTGATCTCACCGCCCCTGAAGGTAAACTTAAATGCATTGGAAAGGAGGTTGAAAAGGATCTTCTCCAATTTATCTACATCAAAATACGTAAATAACTGATGCTTGTTGGTCCTAAAGTCCAAGGTGATATTCTTCTTTTCCGAAAGGTCCTCAAAGGACTGGGTGGTTTCACGCAAAAAACCAATCACATCACTTTCCACCGGAGAAAAATCCATGCCCTCCGTTTCGATTTTACGGATGTCCAGCAGTTGGTTGATCAGGTTCATCAGTCGCTTGGCATTTCGCTGAATCGTATGGTAATGGGTCCTAGTATGCGGCTCATGTGTAGATTTCAGTAATTTCTCCACAGGTGCCAAAATCAAGGTCAGCGGGGTCCTGAATTCATGGCTGACATTGGTAAAAAACTTGGTTTTCATTTTATCCAGTTCTTTCATGCGCTTGGCTTCTTCCCTGTCCTGGGCGATTTGGAGGCGGTCTTTTTCCCGGGCAATGATTTCGCGTTGAATCGCTATGATGATCAAGGATATAATGACAAAATACACCAAAAATGCCAATGGAGTTTTCCAAAATGGGGCCAGGACTTCTATATCCAGCATATGCGCATTTTCGCTCCACACACCATCATTATTAGCTGCTTTCACCTTGAACGTATAGTCTCCCGGATCCAAGTTGGTATAGGTAGCCTTGGTCACCCCATCTTCCACCTCCACCCAGTCACTATCAAAGCCTTCCAACATGTACCGGTATTGATTCTTGTCAGAATGGATAAAGTTCAGCGCAGCAAACTCAACAGCAAAAACGTTTTCATTATGCTTCAACACCATTTTTTTGGTTTGGTTGATGTTCTGTTCCAGCACCACTCTACCCGCTATTTTTTCACCTATTTTTACAGACTTGTTAAACAATTGGAAATCCGTCAAAACGATTTTGGGGCTTTCTTCATTCATCCGCATCTTGTCGGGGAAAAATATATTATAGCCATTCGGTCCACCAAAGACCAGTTCGCCCTTGGCCGTCTTCAGTGCAGAATTTTCATTGAACGAATTGCCTTGGAGCCCATCACCGACACTGAAGTTACGAAACGTCAATGCTAAGCTGTCCCCGGCCCTGTCCACCTTGACATGGCTCAGCCCATTGGTGGTGCTCAACCATAAATTGTGCTTGTTGTCTTCGAGGATTTTTACGACGTGGTCAGATGGAAGGCCATCTGAATGGTTAAAATTACGGAACACATCCTGCTCCTGATCAAAGTAGCTCAGCCCTTGGGTAGTAGCCACCCACATGTCACCCTTACTATCCCTAAAAATATCCATGATATTGTTTCCGGCCACCGTTGATGCATTACCGATCTCGTGTTTACGGTAGGCCGCAAATCCGCTTTTCAGGTTGATAATGTCAATACCATTGCCCCCACCAATCCAGAGATTTCCCGCAGCGTCCTCCTCCAAGGAAGAAATATAATCGCAGTGCATCGGAAAACGGCCCTCAGGGCCAATAAAGTGAACGAAGCCATCAATTTGGGGATCATAAAGGTCAAGGCCACTGCGCAAAGTACCCGCCCAGACATTCCCTTCGCTATCCTCGTAAAGCTCCCATACACTTTCACCTGATAGACTGTGGGGATCGTGGACATCAGGCTGGTAATTCCTGAACTGCTGACCGTCAAAGCGGCTGAGCCCCTTCAGATAGGTAGCAATCCACAGCTCACCGTTTTGATCCATCATCAAGTCCACAATGATGTCTCCGGGCAAACTGTTCCTTTTGCCTTCTTGATGCTTGAACTCCGTATATTGCTGGGTCTTCCGGTCATAATACAGTAGCCCGTTTCCGTTGGTTCCTATATAAAAATTACCTTTTTCATCCTCCACAAAACAGTTGATGTCATTGTAGGGAAGGGACTGATTGGACGTCAGCATGTGTTTGACATGTGGAAAACGAATCAATTTCTCATTGTACAAATTGATTCCATTTTTGAAAGTGCCAACCCAGATGATATCCGAACGGTCCTTCATAAGCGCATACACACTGTTGTGTGCCAGGCTGTGGGGGTTTTCGGGATCATGTTGGAGGTATTTCACGGTCATGTCTTCCTTATTCAGAACGTTGATGCCCCCGTGGTCGGTACCGATCCATATTTCGTTCTTTTTGTTTTCTACAATTCCCCTTACCTGATTATTGTTCAACTTTGCTTTTTCGGAATCGGTATGAAGGTGATGCAAGCGATCAGCATAACTGTCAAAATAAAACAGCCCTTTGCCATTTTCATACAGATAGATCCAGGCATCATCATCACTGTCGATAAAAATGTGAAAATCATCCGTAAAGTTGACGTTGGAATCGGCAAAAAGCTCTATCCGCCTCCTGACTTTTAACGAATCGGCCTCTAGGATATCCACTGCCCCATTGGAATAGACCAGCCAGTACTCACCTTTGGAGTTTTCTGCCACAGCAGAAACGTAATTATAACTGATAGAAGAAAGGTTTCCTTCTTCGTGCTTCAGGCTGCGCGTCTCTTTGGAGACTGGATCATAAATGCTGACCCCTTGATTGGGGTGGCAAAACCAATACCTTCCCTGCTTATCTTGATACACTAAATGAACCGCCAGGCTCCCAAAACCATACCGTTTGGAATACTGTGAAATGGAAGTGCTGAAGGTTTCGGTGGCAGCATCATAAACCTCAACAACATTGTTGCGGTTAAGCAGCCAAAGCTCGCCCTCAGGGCCGGGCATGATTTTGCGGATACTGTTTTCGGAAAGGGATGTGGTGTCGTTGGGGCGGTTTCTGAAAACTTTAAATTCTTCACCATCATAGCGGTTGAGGCCAGAATTGGTCGCCATCCAAATGTAACCAAGCTCATCTTGGTGGATATCAGTCACACTGTTATTGGACAGTCCGTCTTCCACGGTGATCGCCCCAAACAGGTAGTTGCCCTCCTGTGCATATACACTGGAACGCCCTATCAGCAATAAATAAACATACAGCAAGCTTGCAAAAAAACGAATCATCTGGCTATTGGGTCATTGGGTATTGCCAATATAGTGTAAACTTTACCTCAAATCAACTAAATTGTTTCCCTGCGAAATACTAAATGCGTTTATATCTGCCGTTCCTACGGAACTTACACTTTTGTGTGTAATCATTTTTGGTACAGGTTGTCACCTGCACCTTCTATATGACCCTCCGCCAAAGGCGGATTAGGCAGGATGCTCAGTTGCTAACGCATATTCAGGGTTTAACCTCAACCAAATCAACTCATCATTCTTTCAGCCCACCCCGCCATTCGGCAAGATAGACTACTGCGGTTTCCAATGTACAAATCGGGGCAAAGTGCCAGCGGCACGATAAATTTTGTAACCTGCGGATTCATCCGCAGGAACTTAAGCGCTCCTCAACCTCCCGAAGGAGTGCCAGCGGCACGGATGATAGCTAGGCCTACACGAAATTAGCATGAAATGGGATTGCCACACTTGAAAACCACCTTCCATTACCACTTCCCCACAAAAAACCTTATCTTTGCGCCAGTTTTTGGTACCTATCCCTCTTTTGGAGGAATAGGTTAATAGGGAATCCGGTGAAAATCCGGAACTGTACCCGCAGCTGTAAGCTCCCAAAAGCAACTGGTAACCAAGCCACTGTCCGACATATCGGATGGGAAGGCGCCAGGTGTGGAGCAAGTCAGAAGACCTGCCATCAACTGTTATAATTCAGAGCTTTCGGGTGAAAGGCTATGAAACTTCAACGGATCTTTTCGATGATGAGGTCTTCAGAAGTTCCATGTGGGCAATGTATTTCTTCATTGCATGCATGAAAATATCTTTAGCGCTGAGGATATTTTTACAGTTTTCCCAGAAAGTTCATAGTGTCCAATTAATAACGCATAAAACACGCTATGAACAAACACATTATTTCTTTTCCAAAAAAGAAAGGGCTTCTTCCCCTTCTTCTCACAGGCATTTCCCTTTTGAGTGCCCCTGCAAACGCACAAGATACCCAAGACCTGGATGAAGTCGTCGTGACGGGTACCAAATTTGAAATCCCGGTCGAAAAATCCGGAAAGACAATTTACAAACTCGACCAAAAGGACATTGAACGAAATGCAGGAAAAACCATCCCTGACTTGCTCAATGAGGTGCCCGGTATCCAAATAGACGGAAACTACAGCGCTCCGGGTACCAATATCAGTTATTTCGTCCGAGGTGCAAGTTCCAAAAACACCCTGATCCTCATCGACGGCCATCCCATCAACGACCCCTCATTGGCAGATGCGACCTATGACCTGAGGCTCCTCCCACTGGACCAAGTGGCCTCTATCGAAGTCTTGCGTGGTGGGCTGAGCACGCTGTACGGTACCGGAGCCTCTGCAGCTGTGATCAATATCAAATTAAAATCCGGCAGTAAGGCCAAAAAATTCGGGGGATCAGCAGACTTTAGCGGAGGTTCATTCAATACTTACCGCGGAAACCTCAGCCTTAATGGACAAACGGAAAAGTTCAACTACCTCATTTCGGGAAGCCTATACCATTCCCAAGGTTTCTCTGCGGCTGCAGATACCGTTCCTGATACCGAATTTGGAAAAGACGGTATAGATCGAAAGGATTTAATGGTAAAAATGGGCTATCAGTTCTCGGATCGATTTAGATTGGATTTTCTTTCGGGCTATGATGCGATAAAAGCAGATTATGATGATGGCCCTTTCTTAGATACCAATAACCTACAGACCAGCAATCAATTACGATTTGGCCTTACCCCTACCTATCGAT
The DNA here is from genome assembly GCF_005281475.1 of Echinicola rosea. Lineage (NCBI taxonomy): Bacteria > Pseudomonadati > Bacteroidota > Cytophagia > Cytophagales > Cyclobacteriaceae > Echinicola > Echinicola rosea. The sequence goes on from NZ_CP040106.1 coordinate 4,615,107, forward strand.
ATGCAAAAGGTAATATCAAGCTCAAAACAGTTTATAATGTCAATGAGCGTGAATTTATCAGTAGCTTCCCTTCAGAATATGAAGGGAGAAACCTCCAACTTGACCTTACCCAAGAACATCAGCTGTTGGAAGGTCTTAAGGGATTGTGGGGAGTCAATGTTCAGCAGCTGTCGTATGAACAACCCGGAGAATTGGCCTTTGAGGACAATCAGTTTACCTTGATCGACCCCTATGCTTCATTCTTCTATGACGCTCCTAGCGGTTTTAACATCCATGCAGGTGCCCGCGTAAATACCCATTCTAACTATGATCCCAAATTCATCTATAATGTCAATCCCAGTTACCTTTTTGACATTTCAGACAAGGTTTCAGCAAAAATCCTCGCCTCTGTAGCCACTTCCTATGTCACCCCGACCCTCTACCAGCTCAATTCCCCCGATTATGGAAACCGTGAGCTAAATCCTGAGGAATCCTTAAATTATGAACAAGGCATATCCTTTTATGTAGGTAATCAATTCACCTTTAACCTAGTTCATTTCACCAGGGATGAGTCCAGTCCAATCGAATTTGTCTCCTTATTTGATGAAAACGGCGGATACATCGGAGGGGAATATCAAAATACCACAGATAAGCGAAGAGTAGAAGGATTTGAGGCGGATTTCTCTTGGCTGGTGAATCAGTATTTTAGCATGACAGCAAATTTTGCGCACGTCAGCACGGACAAACCTGAAACCTTTTACCGGGTGCCCGGCAGCAAATGGGGCATGGCCTTTAATGCCAAGCCTGCTGAAAACACCCAGGTTTCCCTAAAATATAATTATACCAGTAAACGGACGGTTTATGATTATGGAGTAGGTGGAGCATTTGACCTGGACAGCTATGGACTGGTGGATTTATTTGTACAACAGGCCGTATTGGACAATAAACTGAATATTTACGGTGGAGTAAACAACCTGCTGGATGAAGACTTTACTGCCATCTATGGCTATACCACCCGGGGAAGAAACTTCAGCGTTGGTGCGCGGTACCAGTTTTGAGATGTGAGATTTGAGTCTTGAGACTAAATACAAAAAAGGCCTCGTCCCCCATTTAGGGGGTAATCCTGATCCCTGTACTGAACGTGCCGAAGGGTGAAATCAGGAAAGTATATATAAAGAAAACTAGATGGACGCCATATAGCTTCTAATGTAGTAAACTAATGGAAAGGCTGACACAATGATCAAAGAAAAGCGCTGCCCAAATTGCCAAAAAGCTTTTGCCTGCACGACGGAATGTTGGTGCAGTGCTTTTCCTCCTATTGTCCCGCTGGAAGAAAACAAAGGCTGCCTATGCCCTGACTGCCTTAAATCCGCCATACAGGATCGCATCAGTCACTGGACCACCAACCTCAACTCCAAAAAGATCAAAGCAATCCAAAAAATGGGAAAACCCACTTCCCTGATCGAAGGCATCGACTACACGATCAATAAACAGGGTTTTTATGTATTTTCGAGTTGGTATCTGCTCAGGCAGGGCAAATGCTGCGGTAACGGATGCCAAAATTGTCCATATGAGAAATTCAGGAAAACATGATTTACTATATTACAGGTGGCGAACGCTCAGGAAAGAGCCGATATGCACAGCAATTGGCCGAGAGGCTATCAGCATCCCCAGTTTACCTGGCCACTTCCAGAATATGGGATCAGGATTTTAAAAAACGGGTGGACAGGCACCAAGCAGACCGCGATGGACGATGGACCACCATCGAAGAGGAAAAATACATTGGCCAAGTGGATATGGCGGAAAAAGTCATTGTAATGGATTGCGTGACCCTATGGCTGACCAACTGGTTTGCTGATTCAAAAAGTGACATCGAAAGCTGTCTGGACAGTTGTAAATCGGAAGCTGACCAGTTGTTTTCGAATGCCCAAAAAGGCACCTTGATCATCATTTCCAATGAGATCGGCATGGGACTGCATGCCCAAACGGAAGTAGGCAGAAAGTTCACCGAACTGCAAGGCTGGATCAACCAGTACATCGCCAAAAGGGCTGACAAGGCCATTTTTATGGTTTCTGGACTGCCCATAGAACTAAAGTGATGTATTTAGATGATCGCGAAGCACAGAAAAATAGCCATGTTGTCATCAGCATTCATTGATATCACCATGCGAAAACCAATTTAAATGAATCAAAAAAACAGCGTCAAAAGCATCCTGTCAAAATCAAGAACCTTTCACGCTAATGCAAACCAAAATGACAAAAAGTGTATTCAACTGGAGTGGCGGCAAGGACAGTGCCTTGGCACTTTACCATGTATTGAAAGATCCCCACATTTCTGTGGAAAGGCTTTTGACTACAGTCAATGGCCATCACCAACGCATTTCCATGCATGGTGTACGGCGGGAATTGCTGCATGCCCAAGCGAAAGCAATAGGACTACCTTTAGATGAACTCCTACTTCCAGGAATGCCTAATATGGACACCTATAACCGGTTAATGGGTGATAAAATGGATGACATCAAGCGGGGCGGTATTGTCCAAAGTATTTTTGGTGACATCTTCTTGGAGGACCTTAAACAGTATCGTGAAGAAAAACTCGCCAAGGCTGGACTAAAAGCCCTATTTCCCCTTTGGCAAAGAAACACCAAGGAGCTCATCGCTGAATTTTTGGATTTGGGTTTTAAAACCATTGTGGTCTGTGTAAAAACAGATCTGCTCCCCGAGGATTTTGCCGGAAGGATAATCGATCACGATTTTCTAAAAGATTTGCCCAGCTCCGTAGATCCGTGTGGTGAAAACGGAGAGTTCCATACCTTTGTTTTTGACGGCCCCATCTTCTCCTCGCCCATACCATTCACTATGGGCGAGCAGGTTTTGCGCACATATGAGGCTCCCAAAAACCAAAAAGACGGCTGCTACGCTTCTGCTGATGAACAGCCACCAGAAATTGGTTTTTGCTTTCAGGACTTAACACTTTCTAAAAAATGACAGAACTCCACATTGCTCCTTTGGATCATTCACTTAAAGGTGATTTACAGCAAAAGATTGACCTTAAGACCAAACCCATCGGTGCATTAGGGAACTTGGAAAACCTTGCCCTGCACCTTGGATTAATCCAGCAAACCTTAAATCCATCACTGAACAACCCGCATATCCTGGTCTTTGCAGGAGATCATGGGATCGCCAAAGAAAACCTCGTAAACCCTTATCCGCAAGAGGTAACCTATCAGATGGTCATGAACTTTCTGAGTGGAGGAGCAGCCATAAATGTGTTCGCCAAACAACACCATTTAGCGCTAAAAATCATCGACGCGGGTGTCAACCACGACTTTGGCGATCTGCCCAACCTGATCCATGCAAAAATCGCCAAGGGAACGGCCAATTACCTCATGGAGCCGGCCATGACAGCAAGACAGTGCTTGGACGCCATGCAAAAAGGCGCCGAACTGGTAGAACGGGTTTATCAAGAAGGCTGCAATGTCGTTGGGTTTGGTGAAATGGGCATCAGCAATACCTCTTCTGCTGCCCTTATCATGCATACCGTCACGGGCATGCCTCTGGAAGAATGTGTTGGCAAGGGCACGGGCACTAATAATGATCACCAAAAAATCAAACTTCAAACACTATCAAAAGCCATTCGTTTACAAAACCACATTGACAAGAAAGACCCTATACAGATTTTAAGTACATTTGGAGGCTTTGAAATAGCCCAACTGTCTGGTGCGATGTTGCATGCCGCCAGCAAGGGAATGGTCATTTTGGTAGACGGCTTTATCACATCTGCTGCATTGCTGATCGCTAAAACCATCAATGCCAATGTCCTGTCCTATTGCATATTTACCCATTGCTCCGGTGAAAAGGGCCACGCCACCATGCTGGAGTATTTCAAGGCAAAACCATTATTAAAACTTGGAATGAGACTTGGCGAAGGTTCGGGTGCCGCCTTAGCCTACCCTATCGTGGCTTCAGCTTGTGCGTTTTTAAATGAAATGGCTAGTTTTGACACGGCAGGGATCAGTAAAGAAAACGAATAACCTATTAGACTTTTACCCTTCACAAAATATGAGGAAAGAACTACAGGCTTTTTTTACCGCGTTGATGTTTTACACTAGGATTCCATGCCCCTCTTGGGTGGACCATTCCGAAGAATATTTGCAGTTATCCAGGAAGTATTTTCCGCTGATAGGATGGATAGTAGGTGGTGCCTCAACCCTCGTATTGATATTGGTCTATCAGGTTTTGCCGGTCACCATTGCCCTATTTTTATCCATCGCCACGAGCGTAATACTTACAGGTGCATTTCATGAAGATGGATTTGCCGATACCATGGATGGATTTGGCGGTGGATGGACCAAAGAAAAAATCCTCTTGATCATGAAGGACAGCCGGATCGGCACTTTTGGAGCCGTTGGATTGATTTTCATTTTTACCATCAAATTTCTGGGGCTGATGGAATTGGCCAAAATCATTCAACAGAACAGCTATAGCTTTGAGTTTTACCAATGCATCATCGCTTGTTATATCTCAGGACATTCGATAAGCAGGTTTGTTGCCCTTACTTTTTTCAAAACGCACCAATATGCCAAGATAAATGATGAAGTCGGCAGCAAATCCAAGCCCATTGCCAAAGGAAACTTCCCGACAAGGGACTTGTTTGTCGCATCTGTTTTCGCCTTTCTCCCCTTGGCACTCTTCCAAAATTATGCGTTTTTCTTGGCCATCATCCCGTGTTTTATCGCCAAATGGTGGATGGGCAGGTGGTTCCAGAAATGGATCGGTGGCTATACTGGAGATTGCCTGGGAGCTGTTCAGCAAGTCACGGAGGTCGTTTTCTATCTGAGCCTACTCATCATATGGAAATTTATCTGATCCGCCACACCAAACCGGCTATCGGTAAAGGGATCTGCTATGGGCAGAGCGACCTTGCCTTAGCACCTACTTTCAGCAAGGAAGTAGAAATCATCACCTCAAAACTACCTCGGACACTAGCCCCTTTTGCCATTTTTACCAGTCCCTTGACCCGCTGTTCTCAACTGGCAAAGGCACTTTTCCCAAGGCATGATGTAAAAGCAGATTCGCGATTGATGGAACTGCATTTTGGCACTTGGGAAATGAAATCCTGGAATGACATCCCTAAGGAAGAGATCAATCCCTGGATGGAGGATTTTGTCCGGGTTCCCTGTCCTGGTGGCGAAAGCTACCGGCAGCTTTATGACCGCTGCGTGGCCTTTATCACCGAGCTCCAACAGCAAAAAACAGACAAGGCCATCATCATCACCCACGGCGGCCCCATTCGCGCCATCCACGCACTTTTCAAGGACATCCCCTTAAAAGACTCCTTTTCGCTTAAAGTGGGCTATGGAGAGGTTTTAAAATTGGAAAATTGAAAGATTGGTTGGGCGATTCCTCCTCGTTTGTCATAATCCTCCTCGTTTGTAATGTGGAGGATTCTGCCCCTATATAAACAAAGATTTCCCATTCCCCTTACAACTTTCTCTCGCAACTACACAGTTCATCCTCGTTTGTAACGTGGAGGATCGAGAAGGGCATTTGCAATGCCCCTAACCAACTTTCCCTCACCACTACTTGCATTTTAAAAACTTTATCAGTTTATTTACTGTCATAATACACTATGACACTAAAACAGTAAGCCATGATTTTGTTAAACCAAATGAGTTTTGCCTACCGAAAGCAAGCTCCACTTTTCGATCAGATGGACTGGGAAGTCCAGCCCGGCCAGGTCATTGGGCTCCTAGGGAAAAACGGCGCAGGGAAATCCACTCTAATGGGACTATTGGCAGGACTCTTAAAGCCAACATCCGGCGACATCCAAGTCAATGGGTATCGGCCTTTTGGTCGCTCTCCCCTTTTCTTGCAGGAGTTGATTTTATTGCCGGAGGAGAATTTTCTACCAGAAAAAAACACCATGCAGCGGTACATAGGCTCACTGGCAGCTTTTTATCCCCGCTTCGACAGAGCAAAGATGAACCAGTTGCAAAAGGATTTTGATTTGCCCTATGATCAGAAGCTCGGGAGGATGTCCTTTGGCCAAAGAAAAAAATTCTTGATAGCTTTTGCCATTGCTTCGGACTGCAAACTTCTGCTACTGGATGAGCCTACCAATGGCCTGGACATTCCTTCCAAAAGCCTCTTCCGGAAAATTGTCACAGCCAATATCGAGGATGATCAAACGGTCATCATCAGCACGCATCAAGTGAAGGATGTCGAAAACCTCATTGACAGGGCAGTCATTGTCAACCACGGAAAGGTAATCTTCGATGAGGAAATGCTCTCCCTTAGTGACCAATGGTATTTTGGTTTTGGTTCACAAGCGGATGAACACAGCGTATATGTAGAGAAAAGCATGGGAGGCTATCACTATATCGCTCCGCTTAAAGCTGACCAACAGCCATCACAGATCTCATTGGAAATACTTTTCAATGCGGTAATCATCAACCGTCTCCACACGCCAAAACCCGTAAACGCCTAAAGCCATGAAAAAAGAAAATGAATTCTTCAGTTTAAGGAGATTTTCCCAACTGCTTAAATATGATTTTAACAATAACCGGCTTTATTATATTGCCACTGTTCCCATTGCCATGCTTATCATGGCGCTTCTCTTCTGGTATGTCTTCCCTGATTTACCAAAATCTACTGACGCTTTATACGCTTCACCAGGTTGGAGAAGCAAGAATTATATCCCCATGTTATTTTTAGGATATATTATCTTCGGAATATTTATTGTCGGTAAAAGTTTTCCTTCGTTTCGCAATAGCGGTTCGGTAACGAGTTTCCTAACCCTTCCTGCCTCCACTTTTGAAAAATATTTGGTGCAGTGGATAATAAGGATTGCCTTATTCTTGGTACTTTACCCGTTGATCTTCCAAATTACCGCCAATGTCACTGCTGACCTTTATTTGGAAAATTATAAATCATTCCTTTTATCCAATAACCTCCCCATGGACAAGCTTCCGGGAATTGATAAATTCAGGTTCTTTGACCTTTTTGGAGATGCCAATGAAGCTACGATTGGAAGGATCAGCATCATCTGTATGGGAGTATTGGGAGCCTCTTTACTGTTTCTCGGCAGCACCATTTTTAAAAAGTGGAACCTGTTCTTTGGGCCACTTTCTATACTTGTAATGATCTTTTTTATATATGCATACTTGTGTATCGTATCCTATTTTATCGTACCTGAACAGTCAGATTTTTGGGTAATCGGCTTTAAGGGAAACCAGCCTGCGTACTTTGATGAGGAGATTCCTTTGATAGGACTCAGTGCCCTAATCATAGCTGCAATTGGTGCAATAACCTGCTGGCTGGCCACCTACTTCCGTCTAAAAGAAAAACAAGTGTAACCATGGAATTCAACGAATCCAGAAATATCTTCCTCCAGATCGCTGACTGGCTCTGTGACCAAATCCTCCAAGAGAAATTTGCTCCTGGCGAGCGGGTGCCTTCTGTCCGGGAGCTCGCAGAAGATATGGAAGTAAACCGCAACACGGTCATGCGGACCTATAGCATCCTCCAAGATCAAGAGATCCTGGACAATAAACGCGGCATTGGTTTCTTCGTGGCAGAAAAAGCCCCGCAAAAGATCCATCACCGGCAAAAAGCCGCTTTTATCGAACATGAGCTTCCCCTGCTGATCCACCGGGTAAAAGTCCTTGGACTTTCGGCGTTGGACTTAAAACCACTTTTGAATATTTTAGATGAAAACAATCATAAAATCGAGCATGACGAAAAACGTCACACTGGGAAATGAACATCGACCATGTAAGATTCCATATGACCATTAAAAAGCAATTATATACATATGAAAACAAGTAATAAAATCCTTTTTGGCTTTGTGATGTTTGCCTTGGCAGTACAGACCACCTGCATTGTCATCGCAAATAACAAGTCAAATGAAATAAGCAAAAAAGCTCCTGAAATACTCAAAGAAGTAGCCATGGATCGTCCCATCACCACGCTGAGCATCGCCGCCACCGCTTGGGTAAACCTACATAAGAGCTCTGAAAACCACATTACCATAACAAGCCGAGGAGCTAAGCCTGAAGGAAAATATGACATCACTTTCTCCAATGACACCTGTTATATCCATTCATCAAAAGGTGATTGGCGGGAAAATATCGTGGTCAAGGTAAATTCAAACCAAATCAAAAACATCATTATTAAAACCGCAAAAGGCATGGCCGTCAATGGAAAATATGATTCACTATTTGTCGATAATTGGGGCTCCCGTTTCCAAATTTCCCATGACAGCCATGTAAATTACCTCAATATCCACGGTATAAACAGTTCCAATAATCAGTTGGTCAATATAGACTTCCTTGACCTGGATTTACGAAATGCCAAAATCAATGGAAATAATATCAAGAACCTAACCAACATCAACCTCCAAAACAACAGTGAACTGACCGTTAAGGGTCTTCCGGATTTTTCCGAAATCAAGAAGGATGAAACATCAAAAATCACATTTGAATAATCATCATCCCCCCTCGTTTGTAACGAGGGAGATGATAGACTTTGTTTGAAACGAGGGGAATCACTTCAAACCCACGCGCAAAATATCCCCATCCGCTGTCAGGTAAAGCTGCCGGTAATCGGCAGAAAAGGCACAGTTGGACGTCAACTGGCCGGTATGGATCTTTGCCAGAACTTTTCCTTCTAGGCCAAAAACCCAAACTCCTCCAGGTCCTGTGGCAAACAAATAACCATCCGGATGCATCTCCATTCCATCCGGAAGACCATTAGCTACCTTGGCTTTTTCGGTAGCATCATAGAACAATTCACGTTTCCCCACCTCACCAGGCTTTTCTATGGCATAGCGGTACCACACGGCCTTCTTATCATCAGAATTGGCCACAAACAGGTACTTTTCGTCTGGTGACAGTGCAATGCCATTAGGCCTGGACAAGGAATCCAGCAAGATCAAATCACCATCCATTTTCAGACAATAAACGCCCTGAAAAGACAATTCCTTTCCGGCATATTGGGGTGGTAAGCCATAAGGCGGATCGGTAAAGTAAAGATTGCCTTCCCGGTCAAAAACCCCATCATTGGGGCTGTTGAAGCGTTTTCCACGGTAGTTGGCCACCAAGGAGACAAACTCAGAAGATGGCGCATCCAAGCCTGCTGTCATTTTGGCCACCCTCCTGTCGCCATGCTGCATCAGGACCAATTGGTTTTCATGATTCAGCAAAAGGGCATTAGAGCCAGGTTCTCTGCTGTAGGTTCCTTCCCCAGAATAGCCAGATTGACGAAGGTAAGTGCTGGTATCGCCATCTGCTGTCATTTTGTACACCTTATTCTGGGGAATATCCGAAAACAACAAAAAGCCTCCATCTTCAATCCACAGCGGCCCTTCTACCCAATCAAAGCCAGCAGCCATCCGCTGGATTTTGGCATTCGGAGCGATGACCTGCAAGGCTTGATCATCCAGGATTTCAATGGAAAAGGGTGAACCGGATATTGCCGCAGTGTCCCGCTGTATGTTTTCAGCTTTTTTGTTGTTTGAGCAGGCCAAGGCTGTTCCTAGCAAAGCGCCCATGAGAATTGGTCTTACGTTCATCTTCCTATGCTACTATTTGAGTGATAATATAAATCAATAACATGGCGCTCACGCCAAAAACAAAGGTGCCAGCCGTTTGTACTTGGTAACCTTGCTTTACGTTCATTCCCGTCAATTGGGTCAGGACCCAAAAAAAGCTGTCATTCACATGGGAGGCCACTGAAGACCCTGCCCCAATAGCCAACACGGTCATGGTCTGCATAAAAGCACTGTCAAGTCCCAGAAAGGACATCAATGGCGCACAAATAGATGCCGTCGTCACCAAGGCCACGGTACTGCTTCCCTGGGTGGTTTTTAGGCAAGCAGCCAAAAGAAAGGGCACAAAAAGACCCCATTTGGCCCCTTCAAATCCTCCTGTAACCGCCTCTGCCAAGCCTGATTCCTGTAGCATTTTACCGAATATTCCGCCAGCTCCGGTAATGAGAATGATCGGTGCAGCCACTTTCAAGGATTCGCCTATCCAGCCAGATGAAGAAAAGACGGTTTCATCCAGCTTTTTGGGCAATAGCAAGGAAAGGATCACTCCTACCAGCAACGCAATTGCCGGTGTTCCCAAAAACAAGCATATGCGCACAAGAAAGCCATTTCCCGGATTCACGGTAGGATATTCCAGTACTGATTTTACCAAGATCAATAGCAGGGGAATTAAAATGGCCAAAAGTGATTTCCACAAGGGAGGTTGTTCTTTCGCGGGAGTAACCACTTCTATCAAAACGGCAACACGGAGTTTATCGGCTACTTTTCGGGCATAAAAATAACAGGGCACAAGGGCAATACTGCTCACCAATACCCCCCAAAGGATCACATCCCCCAAGTTGGCACCCAGTATCCCTGCCGCAGCAATTGGTCCTGGAGTGGGCGGTACCATTACATGGGAAGCGGTCAATCCCATCGCCAAGGCCGCTGTCGTTCCGGCGAATGACACGCCCGCTTTTTTTGAAAGCATCTTGTTCAAGGGATTCATCATCATCAGGGCGCTGTCCGCAAATACCGGTATGGACAACACATACCCTGTCAACATCATCGCCAGATGAATGGATTTTTTACCGATCAACTGCAATATCCGATTGGCCATGACCAATGCTCCACCCGACTTTTCCAGGATGGTACCGATCGTCACTCCAAAAAGAATAATCAAGCCGATTTTCCCCAAAATCTCCCCAAAACCTATATTGATCGCTTCTACCATTTGCTCCCCAGACATCCCCGCAGTAAAACCATAGGTAAGGGATGCCAGTATTAGCATGAAAAAGGGATGTACTTTAAATTTGACGATCCCTGTGATCAAAACTGCCAGCGAAAGGATCAAAGCAATCAAATAGGTCATTGGAGTTTAGGGTTATGGGTTTAAAGGTTGTATGTTGTAAGGTTATAAATTTGAAAGGTTTTGTAGCGTTTACCTATCGCTTTAGCCGCTATCTTCGGCTACGCTCAGGGATCGGAAGAGAGCGGAACCGAAAGTAATTTCCGAATACAAACCAAGGAGCAGCACAGCATCATGATACGTTTTACTTCGTACCTTGTACTTAATACTCCCCTCACCATTCGGCAAAGCTTCCATCAGTATTTCGCCAAATGGGGTTGGCCCAGCTGTGGCCTATTTTCTGTCCTTCCCGCAATTTGTCTTCATCCATCTCTACGCCCAATCCTGGTCGATCAGTTAATGCGATATAGCCATCTTTCAGCTCAAAGACCTCTGGGTTTTTGACAAAATCCAACAGGTCAAAACCTTGGTTATAGTGAATTCCCAGGCTGCTTTCTTGGATGATTGCATTGGCAGAAACAACATCCACATGCAGTGCCGAGGCCAAAGAAATCGGCCCCAAGGGACAGTGCGGTGCCAAGGTAACATCATAAGCTTCCGCCATGGCAGCAATCCTGCGCACTTCAGAGATTCCACCAGCGTGGCTCAGGTCTGGCTGAATGATATCCACCACGCCTTGATGCAGGATTTCCTTGAAATCCCACCGTGAAAACATCCGCTCTCCCGTAGCAATGGGAATGGAAGAATAACTATAAATATGCCTTAAAGCATCGTTGTTTTCGGCCAGTACCGGCTCTTCGATAAACATGGGGTTAAATGGGGTCAATTCATCAATGAGACGCTTGACCATGGGCTTGTGCACGCGACCATGAAAATCCAGGCCAATATCCAGCTGGTCACCAAAATGTTCGCGAATCAACTGTATATTTTCGACCACCTTCTTTGTCTCCTTGACTGAAGAGACCCAATCCATCTCACCGGTGGCATTCATTTTGACGGCTTTGTATCCGGCATCGACCTTTTCTTGCGCTTGTTCCAAAACCACCTCGGGATGGTCTCCTCCGATCCAGCAGTACATTTTCATTTTTTGGCGCACCGCCCCTCCCAGCAATTCGTAAACGGGCACGTTCAAATATTTACCTTTGATATCCCAAAGTGCCTGGTCGATGCCTGATAGCGCACTCATCAAGATCGGCCCTCCACGATAAAAGCCACCCCTGTAAAGCACTTGCCAAATGTCCTCAATTTCATTGGCCTGTCTTCCGATCAGGTAGTGTTCCATTTCACGGACGCAGGCTGCTACGGTGTCTGCCTTTCCTTCTACTACTGGCTCCCCCCACCCGATCAGTCCTGATTCGGTGGTGATTTTTACAAAAAGCCATCGTGGCGGCACTTTGAACAGTTCAATCCGTGCAATGGCTAACTCCTTATTCATATTGTTTTATTTTAGCTACATACTTCCTGGCATTGTGGGCGACAATCTCTTCGGTGAGCTTCAGTCCATCGATATGTGTCAACACACTCCCCAAGCCTAGCCCATCTGCCCCTGCTTCCATCCATTTTTCCATGTCCTCCAAATGGATTCCCCCTACGGCAAAAAAACGAACCTTATCAAAAGGTGCTTTGATCGCCTTTAAATACCTTGGACCAAAATTCCCTGCGGGAAACAGCTTAATGATATCAGCTCCCTGTTCTATCGCTTCCCCTACTTCTGTGGGGGTCAATGCGCCCATGACGACCGGAATATCGTGATCATGTGCTACAGAAATGACTCCAGCATGGGTGTTTGGGGAGACCAAAAACTGTGCTCCTGCATGGATGGCCTCAATGGCCAAATCCCTGTTGGCCACCGTACCCGCACCGATCAAAATGTCTGGATAGCGCTTCCTGTTTTTCTCGATCATGGCTGCAAAGTCAGGACTGTTGGAGGTGATTTCCAACACCTTGATGCCTCCGGCCACTAGCCCCGTGATCAACACCGGAAGAGTATCCGCATCATTGACACGAAGGATCGCGATGAGTTTCTCCTGAAGAATTATTTCAGCTACTTCTGCTCTGTTCATACTTTATGACCGGTCAATGGATTTGGTAAAATGAAGGTAGTTTTTGCGGGTATCGTGCAAATGCTTTTCCATGGCTTCCTGCGCTCCAAAAGGATCTTGCCGGATTATTGCTTCCAAGACATGCCGGTGATGCTTGAGCATATTGGCTTTTTCAGCTTCCAGGTTCCCGGATGCGGGTTTGGCAAAGACATTCATCTTGAATTTTGGCATTAGGTTAAAAACGGGATTCAGCAGCAATTTCAGGACGCTATTACCCGTAATGGAAAGTAAAATTCGGTGAAAGTCGTTATCCAGTTCTGCTTCGGTCTTTTTATCCTCCAATTCACATTCTCTCATCGCTATCATATTTTTCTCCAGCAGCTGAATATCCCTCTGACTGCGTTTCATGGCTGCTTCAGCGGCTATTCTGGGCTCCAACACACGCCTTGCCTCGATCGTCTGTAACATCAAATCCTTGTCCGAGGAAAGTTCAAAGAACGTATTTAGCATCTCCGAGGCATTCTGGACGCTCACTTCTGAGACAAAAGCACCACTGCCCTTTTTTACTTTGACCATTCCACGTGCACTTAGCGTCTTAATTGCTTCCCGAATGGCAGTCCTACTGACATTAAAAATCTTGCATAGCTCATTCTCCGTGGGAATCCTTTCCCCTGGAAGGTATTTCCCTTCCTTGATGGATCGCATCAGGGCTTCCTCCACCTGAGCACTCAGGGATTTCCGTTTACCTATCTCACTAAATTCCATGTGTAAATGATTTTCTCCAAGATATTAATTTGTCATACATCATACAAGTTATAGCGATTTAAAAATTGCGGGTACGATTTTCTCTTTAATTCCCCATTCCAATCCCCCATTCTCGCGAACTCCTGACTTCACCCTTCGACAGCCTAAGGACAGGACTCAGGAACAATTTATATGGAGTCAAAGACTCATCTCTTACCAAATCTGGGGCAAAGCTCCACCAAAACCGTTTACTAAAACTCTCTAGTGTTCCTCTTTGATCCAAAACAACCCCAGCTCGCCGCCAAGGTGAGGATGCACTTCCCTGATTAGTGTTGACCGGATTAATATTAGTTTTCATTATTATATTTATGGTAATCGCTAGTCATTTACTAAAATCCTATTGTGTTTCTCTTTGCTCCAAAACAACCCCACCTAACCTCCCCGCCGCGGCGGGGAGGACTCAATACATTTGTCTCACATCTCTCTACTTAATACTACTTCCCCCCCAATGCAGAACAGTTTTCTGGGAACTATGTGTTTTTTTTGAATGAAATAGGTAATTACAACCCAAAACATTCAATGACAATACATATGATTTACCCACGCCTGCACGCGTATGTAACCAAAGGAGCATGGTTGTTTTTTCTGCTCTTTACCTTTACACTAAACGCTCAACAGACTGAAAAGCAGCTCCTAAGTGGCACCGACAGCAAAAACACCGTGACCTGGGATTTTTTCTGTACAGGTGGAAGAAACAGTGGAAAATGGACGACCATCGATGTTCCCTCACACTGGGAACAAGAAGGTTTTGGCACCTATAACTATGGCCGTGATTATGTCACATACGGCAAAAACTTCCAATTTGCCGATGAACAAGGCAAATACAAACACACTTTTACCGTACCCGATGATTGGCAAGGCAAAACCATTGAACTGGTTTTTGAAGGCTCCATGACGGACACAGAGGTGAAAATAAATGGTCAATTGGCCGGTGATATCCATCAAGGAGCATTCTATCGGTTTAAGTATGACATTACGGATAAGCTCAAATTTGGAGAGGAGAATCTTTTGGAAGTTACTGTCAGTAAAATGTCCGCTGACCATTCTGTAAACCGTGCAGAACGGTATGCTGACTATTGGATCTTTGGTGGTATTTTCAGGCCAGTTTACTTACAGGCCATGCCGAAGCAGCATATCGCCCAAGCGGCCATCACAGCTGAAGCGAATGGCTCATTCAGCGCAGAAGTAACCCTCGAAGGCTTGGAAAAAAATGCCGAACTGGCCGCCACCATCACCGATCAATCCGGCAACATCGTCAGCCAATTTATAACCAATGCCAAAAAGAAAGACAAAAAGGTCGTTATTTCAAAAAAATTGGATGAGGTAAGCACTTGGACTTCAGAAACGCCCAACCTATACCACCTTACACTGAGTTTGGAACGCAAGGGAGAACAGCTACATGAAATCCATGAGCGTTTTGGCTTCCGAACCATCGAGATCAAGCAAGGTGATGGCATATATGTGAATGGCACCAAAATCAAACTCAAAGGTGTCAACAGACATGCCTTCTGGCCCGAAACAGGGCGGTCTTTGACACCAGAAATTAACCTAAACGATGTCCTCTTGATCAAGGAAATGAACATGAATGCGGTGAGAACGGCGCATTATCCTCCTGACCCTTCCTTTTTGGACTACTGTGACAGCTTGGGCCTTTATGTGATGGACGAACTGGCAGGATGGCAAAATGCCTACGATACCGCCCCCGGTGAAAAATTGGTCAAAGAATTGGTCGAGAGAGACCTCAACCACCCTTCCATCCTTTTCTGGAGCAATGGCAACGAAGGAGGCACCAATAAGGAATTGGACGACGACTTTGGGATGTACGACCCTTCGGGACGGCCGGTGCTTCATGCCCATCATCGCCCCGGCAATTCGCACAATGGTGTGGATACGGATCATTACGAAAATTATAAGAGCTTGCAAAACAAGCTGAAAGACACCTTGATCTATATGCCTACCGAATTCCTGCACGGCCAGGATGATGGCGGCGGTGCGGCAGGACTTACCGATTACTGGGAATTGATGTGGAAATCCAAGTTGTCCGCTGGAGGCTTCCTTTGGGTGCTGTCCGATGAAGGTATCATCCGCACAGACATCCACAACAAAATCGACGTCAACAGGCTCAATGCTCCTGATGGATTGGTCGGCCCTTTCCGCCAGAAAGAAGGTAGTGTATATGCCATCAAGGAAATCTATTCCCCTGTCCATATTGAAAAAATCAAGGACATTTCCAATTGGAATGGCGAGCTTCAAATTGAAAACCGATACCATTTTACCAACCTCCAAGAAGTGACCTTCGATTGGAAACTGGTAGCGTTTAATGCCATTGACAACCCACAAACCGGATATAAGGTCGTAAATTCGGGTAAACTGAATGGACCTGACCTGGCTCCTACCGCTTCTGGAAACTTACACCTTCCCTTGCCTGCTGACTGGAAAGCGCAAGATGCCCTGATGCTCACCGCTACGGATCCACACGGTGAGGAAATCTATACCTGGTCATGGCCTATCCAACCCAACCAAAAACTGATCAAAGAAACCATCATGGCAGCGGGAGATGAAGCCAGCAAAGTGGAAGACCAAGACAGTGTACTGACCATAAGCGGTGGAAAGTTTGCCTTGACATTCAATAAAGCAGACGGGAAACTCATTCGCATCAAAAAACCTTCAGGTCCAGAACTTTCTTTCGGCAACGGTCCAGTCTTCACAGAGGGAGAAATCAGCGTGAAGGATGTACATTATGAAGAAAAGGATGGTAAAGCTGTGTTCAAAGTAAATTATAATGGAGCCCTGAAGTATGCTGAATGGAGCATTGCCGACAACGGCTGGGTAACGCTCGATTATGAGTATGAATTGCCAACAGGAGACTATGCTTATCCGGGCATCAGCTTTGATTACCCAGAAGCCAATGTCATCAGCGCCAAATGGCTGGGGAAAGGCCCTTTCCGTGTCTGGAAAAACCGTCCGCAAGGAAGGTTTGACGAGCACCAAAACATGTACAACGATACCCACACGGGGGCTACTCCCTGGGAATATCCTGAATTTAAAGGATACTTTGGGGACATAGCTTGGATGGAAATCAATACCGCCCAAGGGAAATTCTACGTAGTGGCCAAAGAGCCAAACCTCTATGTTCGCTTGTTTGACTTCTATGGCATCTCAGGCCCCAGGGGCTATCCTGCACTTCCTGAAGGAGACATTTCTTTCTTGGATGCCATCCCTGCGCTAGGCAGTAAGCTGGCATTGGGGATCACCGGAAACGCAGGAGTCTATGGCCCCATGGGCGAAAACACCCATTTGGATGGACCGGTCAAAAGAACGTTATATTTCTATTTTGGCATACTTCAAGACTGACCAATCATATTTTATCGATTACTGGATGCGAAGCCGGGGAAGGAAACTTCTCCGGCTTTGTTTATGATATGTATCCATCCCATATCATCACTTTTAGTTATAGGCGATAAGAAAAAGGATAAGGCAAAATCCAAAAAGCTTCTATACTTTTGCCCTTTCATTATAATGTTCCCAAGAAGTGAAAAAAGTCAATCGAGGATATCGAAAAGCCCGTTACGTAGTTTACAAACAAACCATCCTCAATCCAATTGACCACTTATGGACGTTTGTCGGTGGTTTTTTGGGTATCGGTTGTATTGCGTTTATCCAGTCAGAACTGCATCACTTTTCAGTATTGGAAAAAATATTCTTGATCGGCTCCTTCGGTGCTTCGGCAGTGCTGGTATATGGCGCTACCAACAGTCCTTTAGCACAGCCCAGAAATCTGATATTAGGACATATGGTAAGTGCTTTTGTGGGGGTTTCAGTGATGAAGACCATTGGCCAACTGGACATCTTCTGGCTGACCTGTGCCACGGCGGTTTCCCTGGCCATCATTGCCATGCAGATACTAAAAGCCCTTCATCCACCTGGCGGTGCCACAGCCCTGATCGCTGTGATCGGCACCACGAAGGTAAAAGCACTCGGTTTTATGTATGTATTGAGTCCTGTTTTTTCAGGAGCCATGATCCTTTTGATTATTGCGCTGATCATCAACAACATTCCAAAAGACCGCCACTATCCCTACAATCCAAAAGTATCTCCCTATATGGGCAGAAGAAAAAAGTATTGGCTGAATATTCAGCGGACACTGGGGATTCGGTAGTTTTTTTGGTATGTGGTATTTGGTATGTCGTCATCGTAATTGGTAACGCGTAAATTGTACTATGAAGTACACTGTCCATCGTTAATGGTAGCATCCAATGACCCTTCATCAACATTGGTCACACAAGCTTAGGCGTAAACAACATCGCTGAGAGCGCATTCTCATTGACGACGTGCATGCCTTGCTCCTATAAAATCAACCATCATAAGCCAAGGCCAAGTTACCTGATATTGCTCGTAGGTAACTTGGCCTTCCAAATTGCTTACTTGGTTTTGGTCCCGTTCATTAGGTTTTCCAGCTTCATTTCGTCACGAAAACAAAATCATGGGAGCCTTTTTGCTTTTGGATATTGGTTCAGTTTTGCTACGAGGGCTTTGATTACTTCTGGATTTTCTGCCGCAATGTTCTTCGTCTCTTGATCATCTTCCTGATAGTCATAAAGTTCATAGATCACTTCTTTACCTTTGTCTTTCGTATGCGTCCATCGGACCATTCTGTAGCGATCCGTTCTGATGGCTTCGCCCAAATATCCTCCACGGTTGAAGGCATGGTAAGCGTGGTCCTTGATGATGGTCTGGCCATTGTTCAAGGTCGGTGATAGGTCTATGCCGTCAATCGGCTGAGGGCCCTTAGGGCGATCCAAGCCTGCCAGAGAGGCCAAGGTCGGGAAGATATCCACAGTTTCGGCAAACTGCTTGGTACTGCTTCCACTGGCCGTCACACCAGGTGCCCTGAAAATGATCGGAATTCGATTGGCCTGCTCATAGTTGGTGTGCTTGGTCCAGATGGCGTGGTCTCCTAGATGCCACCCATGGTCACCCCAAAGCACTACAATGGTGTTTTCATCCAGATCCAATCGCTCCAATTCCCTCAGCACTTTGCCCACCTGGGCATCCATATAGGTCAAACTGGCATAATAACCGTGCACCAATTTTCGCTGCAAGTCTTTTTCATACACATGCTGGTGATTGGGAATAGGAAAAAATTGGTTGATCTCCCCTCCTCTTTTGACAGCAAATTCGGGAGCTCCCTCAGGGCCTTCTTCAAATTCTGCTAACGGAAGACTTTCCGGGTCATACATATCCCAGTATTTTTGGGGTACGCTAAAAGGTAAATGCGGCCGGGCAAATCCCACTGCCATAAAGAAAGGCTGATCCGGCTCTTTGCTCAGATCACGCAGCCGGTCAATGGCATGACGGGCCACGCGACCATCAGCATATGCTTCATCTGTCACATCTGGACTTTCCCAGGCCGCTCCCCTGGGAAGTTCATGGTTAGGCGGAGTCCCTTCGATGTACATAGGTGTGTTTTCGAAATAAGCCTCTTCACGGGTCAGCTGTCCATTGGTGCTTTCTGGATCCACATATTCAATCACTTTTTCTTTCCAATGTGGAATACTCCAGGAAGCGGCATCATTGGTATTGCCATGGCCGATATGGAAGACTTTGCCCATGGACTCGGCATGATACCCTGCCGATCTGAAATACTGTGGCATGGTCACCGCATCTGGAATGACATCTCTAAATTCCTTGCCAAAATCATATAGTCCCGTGCTCGTAGAACGAGCGCCCAAGATCAAATTATAACGGCTGGAAACACAAACAGCCTGATTACAATAAGCCTGGTCAAACCGCATCCCGCTATTGGCCAATCCGTCAATATTAGGACTGATGGCATGCTCATCACCATAAACCCCCAAATTGGGCTTAAGATCATCCACTAATATCAATAGGATATTTGGTTTTTCCTTTTGCTGGGACATTGCTGAGGTCCCAACAAAAATCAGTATCACCAAAGGCACCCAGTTCTTCATTACTTTAAAACAACTCACTTTCATGCTTTTTACGTTATTGATTTTTTCTGTTTTTTTGATGCTACTGACACCATCAATACTACTCAAACTGCTGTGCCTCATCTGGGCCAGGCAGGGCATAATCAGGGTCAAGTGCGCGGATATAAATTTCACCATCCTCCAATACCTTCACTTCTAATGGTACGATGGTGGTTCCTTGTTCATTGATCGTTTGGGCAGTTTCTCCTAAATCCTTGTTTTGGATACCTTCCTTGCTTACAGGAGGGACATTACCATTGTAAAAAGCCGTGCACCACCATCGCCCATCTTTGTCCTGAAATGGTGTTCCATGCCCTAAAAAGCGCCCCACAAATTTCC
This sequence comes from Echinicola rosea, assembly GCF_005281475.1. Lineage (NCBI taxonomy): Bacteria > Pseudomonadati > Bacteroidota > Cytophagia > Cytophagales > Cyclobacteriaceae > Echinicola > Echinicola rosea. The sequence continues at coordinate 4,635,099 of NZ_CP040106.1, forward strand.
TTGGTCCATAGGGACCGGTGATATTGTCAGCGGTACAATAATATAGATTATAGGAGCCCTTTCGCATCTTATCGGTGGACCATGCGGTACCAAAATGTACGTATTTATCGCCTATTTTCCTTATGGTAGCCCCCTCATGACCGATTACCCGGTCAGATGGATCAATCCTTTTTGGTTCGGCCGAAAGCCCTGTAAAACCCGGTTTGATAGGCGCTATAAAGGTATTGCCCCAAAGCAGGTACCAGGTACCATCATCGTCTTTAAACAAACTGGGGTCATGTTTGTTCCGCATATCATCTCCCATGGGAAATGAAAATGGTCCTGCCATGTCTTCTCCTTCTGACACTGCGAGATTGGCTCCTCCTTTTACCGGATCCGGAGAAGTGTGAACATAGATCCATTTGCCATCTACATGGTACAGCTCCGGTGCCCACAGTCTCCAGTCGCTTGCTGGCTTTTCGTTCAGTTTATCGGGCATTTTTTTGGCCCAGTAACCTTCTGCTAGATCAAACGGCTCCCCAAGGGACTCCCATTCCAGCAAATCTTTACTTCTCCACACCCTGATCTTATGCCCCACGATACTTGGTTTGCCAAACAGCTCCATGTTTGCTGCATCCAAACCAGTATTGTAGGGCTCTGTCTCCTCTCGCGGGTCATTGGGCAAGGGCGTAGTTCCTGTCAGATAGTAATAGCCATCACTGTCCAAATAAATATAGGGATCACGGATCCACCCATCTTTTAAGTATATGGCCTCACTATGCTGCTCAAGGAGCGCTTCCTTTGAATGCTGACTACAGCCTGATAATGCCAGTGCTCCTCCGAACAGGGCCAAAACAACTTGTCTCTTAATGTTCATTTTTACGTTCTTGAATGGTTGTTCCATTGGGTTTGGGACCAGGAAAGTAGTAAGGCTGCTTGTACAGCTTTTGCTCATCGCCTTGTGCTTCCATCCAGTGATCCAATTTCTTTTTCATTTTTGCCACTAAGGGCTGATATGCCGCTTCATTGGCGAGATTGTGCTGCTCATTGGGGTCGTTGGCGAGATCGTAAAACTCCACTGCTGGACGGACAAAATACCGCTGAACCACCGAAGCAGCCAAGGGATCCTGGGCAGCTTGTTCATCCCAACTGTCCCAAAAAGCCCCTGCTCCATCCTTGCGAAGGATATCTGAGTGGTTGGTGTGATAGGCATTTGGAGTCAGGTTGATGATAAGTTTATAACGATCATCTCGAATACTGCGCATCGGGTACACATTGAAGTTGCCATCACCAGTGTGAGTGGTGAAGATTTCATCCCTTAGATGATCCGTATTTCCTTTTAGGACTTCCGAAAAAGACCTTCCGTCCAAGTTTTTGGGAATTTCACTACCAGAAACATCCAGCAGCGTAGGCAAAATATCCACCCAACTGACCATCGCGTCTGTGCGGGCTCCGGGAGTGATTTTACCTGGCCATTTTACGATCAAGGGTGTACGGATTCCGGCATCATACAGGTTCCACTTCCCAAATGGCCATTGCGCTCCATGGTCACTGGTAAAAAGTGTCAGGGTATTGCCATCCAGCATTTTGTCCAAGTAATCCAGGACCTGCCCCATTTCCCCATCCATCCCGGAGACATCGGTATAATACCTCGCCCGGTGTTCTCTGGTAGATTTTGTATTGATGAAATAAGGGGGCAAGTCCACTTCTTCGGGATCATAATCCATCCTATCTGTCCACCATACATGGGGACGTCTGTCTCCAACAAAAATACACACAGGCCCTTCTACCTTGGTACTATCAAAATACCCGCTGATATTTTTGTACAAATTGACCTGTTCGTCATGGTGAAAATCAAAACCTGCCTTTTCGTTTCCGCCATAATGGGCCACTTTCCCAAAAGCAAACACCGAATAGCCGTTGTCCTTCAACATGTCGATCAAATAAGGAATTTCCGGTTTCGGGAATGCATGGTTTACTTCAGCACCATTTCTGGCGGGCATCAATCCTGTTAATAAAGCCGCGCGACTGGGCGCGCAGGAAGGAGAAGCGACAAAGGCATTGTCAAAAGTCATTCCCTCCTGGCTAAGCTTTTTCAAAACGGGGGTCTTTACCACCTCTGCTCCATACACGGACACATCCAGGTATCCAAGATCATCGGATAAGTAAACGATCATATTGGGTTGTTGTCTTGCTTCTGATTTGAAAAAGATGAAAACGGTCAATAGAAAGCAATACCCAAACAAGGATAAAACACGGAACCCGCCTCCGGACATAAGTGCTGGAAAGGTCATGGTTCTTTTTAGGTTATTTAGTTTCATTGTGTATTGGCACTGGTCATTGGTCTAAAATTTAAAGATGCAGATTCCATCGCTGGATAGCTGCCATAAATCTTTCAATTTCTATCAAAAATTCGTCAAACCCGCTAATTATTGGTGGGATAGGCTAGAAAACAGGTATGTCATTAAGCCTACCTGTTCCCTAACACCCCCACCTAACCTCCCCGCCGTGGCGGGGAGGATTCTCATGTCTCAGTACTCAAGTCTCATATCTCCAGACTAACATCTCAAAACTAGTCTCCCCTTAATACCCCTCATTCTGCACCAACATCTCATTGGCATCCAAGGCCGCTTGGGGAATCGGGAAAAGGACATGAATCGGTTTGGCATTGGTGATTCCACGGTCAATTGCCGACGAAACAAATGTCCCCATCCTGATCTGATCCTCTCGACGCTTGCCTTCGGAATAAAACTCCCAAGCCCGCTCATTGAGCAAGTGCTGCCTTAGTTCTTCGGCAGAAGTAAAATCACTCAATTCCAACGGATCCAATTCTGCCCGCTCCCTGACCATATTGATCAGGTCGATGGACGTTTGATTGGGGCCGTTCAGCTCATTGAGGGCTTCTGCCCGGCTCAAAAGAATATCCGCATAACGCACCCCTGGCACGTCATTGCCATGCTCGTTACCGAGTCCGTTGGGGTCAGGCCAGTATTTGAAAGACCGGGTATTATTATTGTCCAAAAGGGAAACGGTATTTCCTTGGCCGTTGATATAGCTGTCAATGATCAGGTCCATTCGTGCATCACCTTCCTCAAATGAATTGTAAAAGCTGTCATACAACCTGTACTGTGCCGCCCAGTTTCTCCAAGAGTTTTGGAAAGTCAGGCCCGTTTCGGGATCACTGGCAAATCCATCTGGAAAGGCTCCATTGATATAGTTGTTTCCGGGACTATTGGGAATCTGTGGATAAGAAAGGATAAACTCCGAATTTCGCTCGTTTTCTACCCTGAAAAGCATCGCATAATCAGGATAAAGGCTATAATCGCCCATATCCATCACTTCTTGGGCCATATCAGCAGCTTTTTGCCACTGCTTGGTATTCAGGTAAAACTTGGTCAAAAGCGCTCTGGCTCCGCCATTGGTAGCACGGCCATAAGCTTGTTCTTGTCCCGGCGCAGGTAAGCCAGGGATCACGGCAAGCAATTCAGACTCGATAAACTGCCGCATTTCTTCTTCAGACGGTCTCGCCAGGTAAATATCATCCTCTGGACTTTGTCGCAACGGCACTGGCCCAAACCACGTGTGCAGGTAATAGTAACTCAAGGCCCTGACGAATCTCGCTTCAGCAGTATAAGTTTGCTTCAAATCATCGCTAATATCGGCACCTTCGACATTTTCCAAGACCACATTGGCATTTCGAATGGCACGATAAGGCTTCAGCCACATATCGCCGTACATCCAGCCTACTGATGCATCCCAAGTAAAATTAATCATCAAGACAGCGGTACGATTTTCGCCTCCACCGGTCTCCCATTCGATGTCCGTGCACCACTCCTCAATATTCCGCACGCTATGGTGGGAGTAGCCGTTTAGGTATCCCTCTGCATAGGCCGCGTCCAAAGTGGATTTTATCCCCTCTTGGGTGGTCAGAAAATTTTCGGGGGCCATTTGGGAAAACAGCTCTTCGTCCAGCATATCCGAACAGGAGCACATCATTCCCAAGCAAATGGCCAATAGGTTATATGAGAATATTTTTATCGCTTTCATGTTGTTTTCTTATTTAAGAATGAAATAAGGTTCTTGCATTATGCTAAGTTTCCTGTCTTTAAATTGCCTTCCGGGATCTTTATCTTCCATATATTGGGCATTTAGAGCAGGCACTTTTCCGTGTACTTTATCCAAATATTCTTCCATCATTCCGTTCATTTTCCGCAGCACATCGGGATAAATGTAGGAGATGTTTCTTTCCTCCCCAAGGTCATTTGTGAGGTCATAAAGTCGAAGTTCACCTGTTTCGTAAAACTTGATCATTTTATACCCCTCCCAATAGATGGACGAAGCTGGATGACTTCCTTTTTGCAATTGGTAATGAGGAAAATGGAAAACCAAATAATCGTTTGGCCTCACCACCGGCGATGATTGCCCGTTCAGAAGACTGACCAAACTCCCGCCTTCAGATCCATGAGGCAGTTCTTGGATTCCCAGCCAGTCACAAATGGTTGGAAACAAGTCATAACCTACCACTTGCGTATCTGAACGACCCGCTGCGATACCCGGCCCCTTGACCATAAACGGAACCCGTGTCCCTCCTTCCCAGAGGGATGCTTTCCATCCATGTAGCGGCCCATTGATATTTGCAGGATTGGTGGTGGGGTACGTACCATTATCGCTGGTGTAGATCACGTATGTATCCTTTTCGATCCCTAAGTCCCCTATTTTATCCAAAAGCTGCCCAACGGCCTTATCCAAGTCCCAGCTCATGGCCGCAAATTTAGCGTGGTCATGCCTTTCTCCTTTTTCCCAGTCTTCCACCGTCGCTTCGGCTGTCGGGGAAGCCTCCATGGAAAGGTGTACAGCATAATGGGAAATTTGGAGGTAAAAGGGCTTATCAGCAGTCACCTGCTGTTCCATCCAGTTTATGGCCTTTTCTGTAGTGCTATAAATCCTCTTCGGGTTGGAAGCTGGATTGTGTTCTCCTTCTGCATTGGTCGTAGGTCCATCTCCGCCATCGAAGCCATGATGAGCAGGTCCTCCATTTCCCAAGTGCCACTTTCCAAAATGTGCCGCGCGGTATTCTGGCTTAAATTTCTTGATCCACTCGGCAATTGTAAAATCACTTGAGGAAAGTTCATTCACATGCTGGGGCGGAATAAGAAAATTCCCCTCATACAATGGTCCAGTATCGCGGTCAATAATATCCGTGAAATTTAATTGAGCAGGGCTTTTTCCTGTCAGTACACTCGCCCTGGATGGCGAACAATTGGGATGGGCAGCATAGCCATTCGAAAACACCATACTGCCCCTGGCCAAGTTTTCCAAATTCGGCGTATGGAAGTAGTCACTTTTGGAAGATGCCAGCGCTGCTTCCATCTGAACAGACGTGGTCCCCCAACCTTGGTCATCGACCAAGATTAAGATGACGTTTGGCGAACGTGTCTGTGCGCGCAGTCCGCTCATCATCAGCAGCATTAGCATTCCTGCACCGAGCAAGTTCATCTTCTTAATAACCTTCATTTTGAATCAATTTAGGATTTGAATCCATAGCGGCTTGGGGGATTGGAAATAAGGCATGGATAGGTTTTGCTACTGCTATCCCCCTGTCATTGGCATTCTTGGTCAATAAATCCATACGTTTGAGGTCTTCACGCCGCTTCCTTTCGGAGTAAAACTCCCACGCCCGCTCATCCAGAATATGCCGTCTCAAACTTTCCTTTGATGGAAAATCGGCCAAGGCAACTTGCTCAAGTCCCGCTCTTTCCCGAATGGTGTTTATTAAATCCACTGCAGTTTGACTTGGTCCATTGAGTTCGTTCACTGCCTCAGCTTTTGCCAATAAAATATCAGCATACCGTACCTCCGGAATATCATTTCCGTGGGAATTGCCCAGTCCATTGGGATCTGGCCAATATTTAAAGGAACGGGTGTTATTGTTTCCCAAGAGCGAAACCAGCTTACCATTTAAATCAATGTATTCCGTCAAAATCAAATTCTTACGCTCATCATTGGCTGCGAAGGATTCAAAGAAACCGTCCAATAAACGGTCTTGGCGTGCCCAGTTCCGCCAGCTATTCTGAAACATTAGTCCCGTTCTTGGATCTTCGGCAAAATTGATGGGAAATGCTCCGTTCATATGTTCATTGCCCGGACCATTGGTGATCGCTGTATTGACAAAGATAAATTCGCGGTTTCGTTCATTATTTACCTTAAACAGCTCTTCAAAATCGGGATACAACTCATAGTACCCCATTTCAATCAACTCATCCGCCACTGAAACACATTCTTGCCACTTTTTAGTATTTAAATAAAATTTGCACAACATCGCTCTGGCAGCACCCTTGGTCGCCCTACCATAACTTTCTTCATTGCCCGGGTCAGGCAACCCCGCAATGCTTGCCTCCAACTCCGAGGTGACAAATCCTTCAATTTCTGCTGGACTGGGCCTGCTAAGCTCCAGTTCATCCTCTGTGCTCTTCCGAAGTGGAACTGGCCCAAACCAAGTGTACAACCGGGCGTAGCACAGCGCACGGACAAACCTCGCATCAGCGGTCAACAACACCTTCATCTCGTCCGGTATTTCAGCAGCATCAACATTCTCCAAAACGATGTTTGCATTCCGGATCGCGGTGTATTGCGAAGACCACATGTTCATAAAAAGATCAACCGACGGATCCCAAGTATAATTAATGAACAAGGAAGCTGTCCGGTTAGCACCTCCACCTGTTTCCCACTCGGTATCGGTACACCAATCTTCCGCATGAAGAATAAAATTTCCTCTGTTCCCTATTATCGATTGATCAGCATAAGCCGCAAACAAAACCGACTTGATCCCTTGTTCTGTGACAAGGAAATTTTCCGGTGCCATTTGTGAGTACATTTCCTCTTCCAGCATATCCGAACATGACATAAATGTCATGCAAATAGTAACTAAAAAAGCATAAAAGATCTTTTTCGCCTTCATAATTTCACTATTTAAAATCCAAGTTTCACTCCTAGCAAAAATGACATCGCCGTAGGATAAGCATTGTAATCAATCCTGATATTGGCATTACCATTCGGATTGACAGCCGGATCCACGCCATCGTACTTGGTGATGGTCAATAGATTGGTTCCCGTTACATATACCTGTGCATTGCGGAAGGTATTGCTCTGCAAGGGAATGTTGTAATTAAGCGTGGCGGTATTTAACCGTAGGTAAGAAGCATCTTGCACCGTATAGGAATTCACTTCTTTCTGTCCTTGCGCTGTAGGATTGACAAAGGAAGGATATTCATTGGATGGGTTTTCCGGCGTCCACCTGTTCAGATAAGGTTCGGCAAACTTATTCCTCCTGAAATTGATTGGGAAATAGGTATCCACCAAGTTGTTGTTTAACATGCTGATACCGTGAACACCTTCGAAGAAGACGTATAAGCTGAAGCCCTTGTACTCAAAAGTATTGGCGATAGAGTATGTCAAGTCCGGGAATGAATTCCCCAGTACCTCCCTATCATCTGCATTGACGGTCTGGTCACCGTTAATATCACGGAATTTCAGGTCACCAGGCGCCACATTATCGGTCGTTTGGTCAAAATCATCCCCTTCTTGCCACACACCATCTACTTGGTAGCCATAGAAGGAATACATCGGTAATCCCTCTTGGATTTTCCAAATCTGGTTGGCAAAACCGGCACTTCCACCGATGATCTGCCCAACTCCTCCAAGACTGGTCACCTCATTTTTTACCGTGGCCAGATTCACCGTGGTCGTCCAGGTAAAATCCCCATCAAAATTCACAGAGGTAATGGCCGCTTCAATTCCTGAATTCTTTACACTGCCGATATTGGTAATTCTGTTGGTATATCCCGTAGAGGTAGGAATGGGCAGGAAAAGAAGCATATCATAGGTGTTTTTCCTGAAATAGTCCAAGCTACCAAAGATCCGGTCTCTAAATAATCCAAAATCCAATCCAATGTCCCATTGTTCCGTGGTTTCCCATTTCAGGTCAGGATTAGGAATCCGGGCGGGCTGGGTAGTGGATACTTTTTGGTCGTTGAATACCGCATCTGGTCCCGGCACAAAAGTACTGATGGACAAATAATTGCCAATCTCCTGATTACCGGTCTGTCCCCAACTGGCTCGGAACTTAAAGGTGCTCAACGCCTCCAAATCCTGCATAAAGGACTCTTCCTTCACCTTCCAGGCAAAAGCTCCAGAGGGGAAATAGCCAAACTTGTTGTTCTCGCCAAACCTGGATGAACCATCAATCCGTAGCGTTCCTGTAAACAAATACTTGTCTTTCAAGGTATAGTTTACCCTTCCAAGATAGGAAAGCAAACGGTTGGTTGCCTTGAAACTGTTGATATTAAATTGCGTAGGATCGCCCAGGCCGATGTTATCGGTTCCGGTAGCATCCGAGGGAAAGCTTTTACCATGGCTTTGGGTATTGGCCATGGAGAATTTTTGGGTCGTCACCCCTGCCACTGCTGTCAGGTGGTGATCATTGAAGGTTTTGTCATAGGTAGTCGTAAACTCCATCAGGTAGTTGGACTGCCTTTCCTGCAAAATAGTCGCAATCCCGCCATTTGCCAAGCCATCTTTTGTGGACCGGTCGATATACACGTCCTTGCGCTGGTTGGTCACGTCCGTTCCTAGGTTCACCTTTACCGACCACTCTGGTAGGATTTTATAATTTGCGTACGTAACGGCCATATTTCGGTAACGCTCGATCATGGCATTTTTGCCAAATGCCAAGGCCAAAGGGTTGTCGATCGAAATGTATGGTGAAATTCGATACCGACCGTCATCACCATATATCCTCAAGGTAGGGTCAAAATTATACGCCGCATAAAGTGCTCCATTGTTTTCATTTACCCCAAAGGACTGGGCAGGCACTTGGTCATTTTCACTGAAAGAAGAATTCATGTTCAGTCCCACCGTCAATCGGTCCGAAAATTTAGTTTCCAAATTCAACCGGGCACTGTACCGCTCAAAGGAAGAGCTCTTTACGACACCTTGTTGGTTAAAGTAATTGAGTGCTGCGAAGTAATTGGTCTTTTCATTTCCTCCCGAAAAAGATAGGTTTTGGTTGGTCACCGGTGCGCTGGTGCGGAAGAGTTCATCCTGCCAATCCGTTCCTCCATCTTCTATCATGTCCACTTCCTGATCGGCGATTCCTCCCCCATCAGCAATAATGCCATTCATTACCGTTTGATATTCTTCGGCAGTGAGTACATCCAGCCTGTTGGCTACATTCTGAACGCCTACATAGCCGTCGTAATTGATTCTCATTTGGCCGGATTTACCTTTTTTGGTAGTGACCATGATCACACCATTGGCACCCCTGGCACCATAAATGGCCGTTGCAGACGCATCTTTCAAAATCTCTATTGACTCGATATCATTGGGATTAATGGCCGCCAGCGGATTGGTAGGTGTCCGTGAGTCCGGGTAATTGCCCCCGCTCCCTGCGGTCATGGAGCTATTGTCTATGGGCAAGCCGTCGATTACATATAGCGGTCCGGTTCCTGCATTTACAGAACTGGCCCCACGAATACTGATGGATATGCCTCCGCCGGGTTCTGAACTGTTCTGTACCACATTTACCCCTGCGGCCTTTCCTTTCAGCAATTGGTCCACCGAAGTATTGACCCCTTGATTTTGCTCATCCGACCGTAGCGAAACCACTGATCCGGTCAGGTCACTCTTTTTCACCGTCCCATAGCCGACCACGACCACTTCTTCGAGTGCCTGCGTGTCTTCCTTCATGACCACATCAATGGTCGTCTGATTGCCGATCTGAACCCGCTGGGTCTGAAAGCCTATAAAGGAAAAAATCAGCACATCACCTTCTTCTGCGGTAATTTGGTAGTTTCCTTCCAAATCGGTTACGGTTCCCTTTCCTGAACTTTCGATCTTCACGGTCAGCCCAGGCAGCGCCATTCCACCTTCATCGGTGACCTTTCCTTTGACAGTAATTTCCGCAGCCTCTTTGATCGCTACTTTTTCACTATTTTCATTTTCACTTACATGAATGTTACTGTTGATTTGCGTGAAGCTTAGGCCACTTTCACGGGACAAAATTACCAACAGGTCATAAACTGATCCATTAAAATTATCAGAAGCTACTCTTTGATTGGTGTCCACACCATTCGTATCAAATGTAAATCTAAAATCAGTCTTCCGCTCAAGGTCTTTCATTACAGCTCCCAGTGTCCGGTCCTGCAGACGGACATCCACTCGCACCTCCTCAATGGTTTTCCGCTGGGCATTTGAGGTATTGGCCAGCAATACCGTACAAAATACCAGCTGGATCAAAAACCCATATAAAACTCTCATAGACATCTTTATTAATTGTCTCAGTATTTTTTTTTGCATAGTTTTAAGTGTTTAAGTGATTATTGCTTAAGCTTCCTGTCCGTACCGTCCAAAGTCCAGGACAGGAAAAAAATGGGCAGTGGGGAATTTATAGATTCCTTACTGCCTCTTTCTGCTAACTGGTATTGGTTTTTTTCATGATATTGGGGTTTGGTTATTGGGTTAATTTTAGTAATTGTTCTTTTTTGTTCATTTAATTTTGGATGGGCTGCACTCAGTTTTTTTTCCCCTCCCGGCCTCCCCTGAAGGGGAGGAGTATTTTTCCATCTCATTTCTCACGTCTCAAGTCTCAATACTCTCGTCTCACTACTCAATACTCTCATCTCCCCCTAGCCTTCAGCCTCACCTGTTTTCCGTTGATCTCGTATTCGATGCCAAGTGTCCGTTTGATGCCTTTGAGCACATTTTCAAGTGATTCATTCTTATATTCTCCCGAGTAAGCCCATGTGTGTTTTAATCTTGGATCACAGTGCACTTCCACTCCGTACCAATCTCCGATCTTCCGGATGATTTCGTCCTTATCAGATTTTCTAAAAACCAATACCTTTTCCCGCCACCCCGTAACTTCCAATGGGTCAAAACTTGTCACGGACCGATCTCCATTTTCACGGACACTTAACATTTCAGAAGGTTTGAGGATTACCTGGTTACCTGCTTCATCCTTTACTTTCACCTTACCGGAAATCAGGGCCACAGCCAATTCACCATTTTTGGGACTGCGTACATTGAATGTCGTGCCCATCACTTCTACTAGGGTACTGCCAAGTTCCACGATAAAAGGCCTACCGTCTTTTTTGATATCAAAGAAGGCTTCCCCCTCGAGTTTTACCAGCCTTATGGAATCTGAAAAATGCTCGGGAAAGTATAGTTTACTGCTCGCATTAAGGTTTATGATACTGCCATCTCCCATATTGAGGGTCGATCGTACACCCGATGGGTTTTCGCTGATTTCCCAAGATACCTGTGGCATATCGGTAGCTTCTTCAGGCCTGACAATATACACCTGAATCACCACCCATGCACAAAATGTAAACAGTACTGCGGCGGCTACTTTTTGAAATCCAAACCATGAACGCCAAGAAAATTTCTCTTGTACAGCTTCTTCCTCATTTTCTATTCGGGGATCCGATCGGAGTACATTCTCAAATATATCCAAGTAAGCACTGTCTGATAACTGCGGCTTGTCCTCGTACGTCAGCGAACGGATGACAGATGCCGCTTCCATGACCATTTCCCGTTTATATGGGTTTTCAGCAATCCATTTCTCCCAAAAATGTCCCCCTTCCCCAGTCGGATTTTTGGCCCAAGAAATAAAAAATTCATCTGCCAAGAAATCTTCCAGTTCATAGTCCCGGTATTTCAATATGTTTTTATCCTTGTTCATGTAGTTGGTTCACTTTTTTAGGAAGATACTTTTCAAACTGGCAAGCGCCCTGTAAACTAGCTTTCTGGCAGATTTGACGTCTGAAAAACCCATCACTTCTGCAATCTGGCCATAGCTCATTTCTTCTTCGTAAAGCAGCAACAGTGCTTGGCGTTGCCTTACGGTCAACTGCGCCAATGCTTTGTTCACCCGCTGTTGCTGTCGCTCACGGTATTCGGATTCTATCAGAATTGTCTCTGGAGAAAGTGATAGTGCGAAGGACTTTTTATCATGTACCTCATCAGCGTCTATAAGTTGGCCTCTTTCCTTTAATCTCTTGATGATTTCACAGCGAATACATTTAAATAGGTAGGACTTGATGCTACGGACTTCCCCAAGGCTTCCCCTCCTTTTTCTGAGGTATATAAAAAGGTTCTGAATACAATCTTCCACCAAATGGGCATCGCCACAGAATTGATAACCAAAAGCAAATAAATCAGAAGCGTAATTTTTATATAGAAAACTGAAAGTGGACTCATTTCCTTTGTTAAAGGACCTCCACACCATCTCATCCGGCATTTCCAGGTACTCCTTTTCGGAATATCGGATTTGGTTTTTTTCGGTTATTTCAGGTACTTTTTTGGGCTTCATTTCAATTTTTATTTGGCTTTACGGCCTTCTTGTAACATAAAGAGATAGAAAACTCTACAAACAACCCCATAAATCCGAAAAAAAATAGGGAAAAATAAAATTTTTATGTTTTACATAAAATGTAAACGTTTTCTTTAACGATTTAGCAACCTATACAACCATTAAATACATCATTTTCAATCTATTTCCATACAAAAAAAAGAGGGAGCCGATCGGCTCTCTCTTTTTTTCCATTAGCGCTATTAATCTATCACTTAATCAAATCATTTCAAGTGTTTTACAAATCAAAAGAAAACTCCTTCCTTATTTCAATAAATACATCAAGCTCAAGTGCCCCACCAAATTATTCCTGTCCCATCCCGGCACCCAGTATGTACCATCGTCACTATTCTCAAGGTACCATTTGTAATTTAGGGAATGGACATAGGTGAACTTGGCAGATACCAGAAAACGATACACTTGCCAATCGGCTACAAAAGACGGCACCAAATCCACATACTTCCGCCTCCAATCTTTAATTTCCTCAAAACGCTTGTAATAGAAATCATTGTTATAAACGATTCGCTCAAACTGGACCCCCAATTTGGTGAAATTTCTGTTCCAGCTCACTTCTGCAAAGATCACATTGCTCCCAGGCCCATTGCCAGCACCCAAGACCTGGCCATTGTTGGTGTAGCCGTGGCGGACATATGGATGGGTGTACCAACTATCCTTTGCCAGAATATTTTCCCTGACCGTCTGTCCTGTTTGGGTGGTTTCAAATTGTACCCCCAGATACGTGTCTGGATCTTCCAGCTGGATATACTTGGTGAAGCCCAAGGTAAAAGCCCTGTCCAGGTCCGGATACATAATCATCTCCCGGAAGGTCTTGCTATTTCCATTGGTACCATATTCACCATAAAATTCAAACAACTTCCCCGGACTGGCCCACCTGAAATATCCCGAACTTAGTTGATTACGTTGCTCCACGTCCATATCTACCACATCAGTAGGTCTTTTGCCGCTATTGAAAATGGGTAAATAGTCCTCGAAGCTATCCATATCCGCACGATACATCTGCGAAACACTGCTATACCCTAAAGTCAATCCCGGCAACCATTTGGGCTGATAATTAATGGTAATTCCAGCCAAATATCGCTCATCGTCATCTCGTTTTGGAACATACAGGGGGGTCTGTCTGAAAACATAGTCTGAGCCGGGAGGAAGATAGCCAGAATTTCTCAGTCTTCCCGCGATCAACTGCCCCTCAAACCTACCGATGCTTGTTTTGAATGGCCTGCTCGTCTCCAAAGTAGCATGCAAAAAGCCCGGGGCATTATTGCCCATAAGCAGGGAATTCCTCCTGCCCGGTCCCCACCATATATTTTCTGAAGAAATCCCTATGGCCAGGTTTTTATAGTGGTATTTTAGATGGGATTGTCCTAGCAAATACTCCACATAGGCGTATGGTCCAAACCGCTCGACGATATCGGAAGTATTCAGCCATTCATAATATTGATCCCAAGTGGATCCCCAGTGCTCCTGTGGAAACCCCTCGTAGGGCAAATTTTGTGCAGTCACCAACTCGGGCTGAAACTGCAAGCTCAACGGACCATATTCCATGTAAAAGCCGGCACTGATCAAGGTCTGCAAGCCCGTATTCGGGATCATTGCGCCATCATTGACACCGAAGGCATAATCGGAATTGTAATGGCCTTTGATCATTTCGGGAAGCATTTTGATACTTCCTTTTCCACCATCAAAGGTCAAGGCGCGCTTTTGTCCGTAAAGCTCCTCATACCACCCATTCTTTTGGACTTCGGTAACCGTCAGATCAGTCAGTTTCGGAGTCAGTGGGAGTATGGTCAGCGAATAGTCCGGGTTAAAATTCCCGATCAACTGCTGCCGCCTTAAATATTCCTTCAGAAATGGTGCGTTCAAGTTGGTCGTTTGCCCATGGGCAAAATAGGCCATAGATAACAGTAAAAGCGATAGTCCTATTCCCTTCTTAATCTTGATAAACATACATCAGTTTTTCTTCTTATCATCCGGTAATGCTATTCTACCAGACTTACTTTGATTTTGGACAGTGACCAGCTCTCATCACATATCTGGGAACTGTTTAGGTGTTGTTGTACCGTTTTGTCCCCGCAGACTAGTGTAACCTGCCCCTCTTGGTGACGGATGATCTTTGAAATGCGGTACTTGGTCGTCCATCCTATGGAATCGGCATATTGGCAGAGCCCTGGAAGTTCGGTTTCCAGTGCGTCAGTTTTGGGGTCATGATGTCTTCCATAGGGATCTGGATAAGATTGGCTTAGGCACCAAGTGGACAGGCACGGTTGGTTCGAAAAAGTCGCGTTTACCAGTGCTTGGCCATCTACTTTCAGGTACCAAATATCGGGACCACCGGCAGGGCCGGCATTGCCATCCCAAGAATCATGAAGCAATACGTCCACCGTGACCTTTAGCATTTTGTGGGAAGGTAAATTGTCCACCTGCACTGCGATCTCTTCATTGTTATAATTGCCTAATACCGTCCCCCCATCAAAACTCCGCAACCTCCCGTTGCGGACTTCCCCGAGGTCTTCTCCGGAAAAGTCATTTTCATAAACCACCACCGCATCCACTGGTTCCACATCTTCTTGACAAGCCGTCAGGCCTCCAATCAGCCCCAAAAAGATCAAGCTGTACCATCCTATTCTTTTCATCAAATTGTAATTTTGATTATGCTACACGTTTACTACTGGCTGGTGCTCGGTTCTCAGCAGGTCATTTATGGTCTTGACAGGAGTAAATGTCTCCAGCGGCACCTCTACAAAAATGGTATTCCAGTCAGACATGGCACCATTCCACAGCCCTGGCAATTCCAAGGCTTTTAGCGCTTTTCCATTCAGGGACTTTTCACTGATCAACCCTGCCTCTTGGTCGGCAAACTGCTGTAAGGAATAATTGCTGCCATCGCGCTTTTTAAGGGAACAAACCAAGTCCACTGGATTGAAGTGGGTACTTTCTGTCAACAGTGCCACTTGCTTTTCGGGATCGATCTGTGCCTTTTCGGCGATCTGGAGAGAAATTGATCCATCAGGATTTTTGGCCCAAAATGGTCCTCCTCCCGGTTCGCCTGTATTCCTAACCATTCCACAAACACGAATCGGCCTTTCCAGCTTGCCCTTAAGGAAGGATCGTTGCTCCAGTAAAGCGCTGTCCCAGTAGCTTTCTGGCAGCACCACGCATAGTTCGCGCTGCAGAAAATCCTCAACTTCTGCTTTCACCCCATCCCCACCATCATTCAGGGCATCCACATAATCGAACACCTGCTTTTGGATGTTCAGGAGCAATCCGCCCATGGCCATTTTATATTCTTTTGAAATCATACTGGCCTTCTCTCCTGCCACGTTGTCAATGTTCTTGATATAAATCAAGTCTGCGTCGATTTCAGCCAGGTTTTCCAACAAGGCACCATGACCGCCCGGTCTAAACAGCAAGCTTCCATCATGCCTGAGAAAAGGGGTATTGTCCACGTTCACGGCAATGGTGTCCGTTGAGGATTTCTGCTGGGAAAAGGACACCTCGAACGTGATATCATGGTCTTTTTCAAGAAGGGATTTTACACGTTTACATTCTGCTCTGAACCCTTCCAGATGCTCCTTGGAAACCGTAAAATGCAAATTCACCTTCCCTCCTCGTCCCACTCCATATTCCAAGCCCTCCACGAAATGTTCGTGCACCGGAGTCCTTTCATGATCATCATATCGGTGAAATTTCAGCAAGCCTTTTGGTAAATTTCCATACCCCAACCCGTGGTCATTCAAAAATCTGGAAATGATCAGCTTAAAATCCTTGTCCTGCAGTGCCAAGCCTATGTAACTTCCGATCTCCGCGAGGCTTTTATCAAGGTCCCCATAAAAGGGAAAGTGTTTGAGGTTTGTTATAAACTGCTCAGCATCTTGGTTATAAGCCAAGTATCCATCCCCATCCAAAAATTCGAAGAGCTTTTTAAACATCCTTGATGCTGCTCCACTCGCCGGTACAAACTTGACAATATCGAGGTGATCCCTTTGCGCCAGATACTGTTCTCCCAGACGCTTGATTTGTCCTTCTGACAGGGCTGTAATCCCATCAGAAGCCTGCGCCGGACGGATGATGGACAAATAAGGAAAACCTATTGCAAATCGGTTGATCTGATCCATTACAGTAGGCAAGGATTTACCCTGAATAGATATCTTTTCTGATAATGCTTCCATAAATGTTAAATGCTTTAGTGGTGGTGTGGTCGTTAATGTGCTCGTCAACATCAGCCGCTCTGAGGTGTGGAAATAACAGTCCAAAAAGGAAAGCCCTTCAAAGAAAGACTTTCCCTCTCTGAACTAAACACTTACAACACTCGGCTGAAAAAAATATCATGCCGTCCCAATGGTATATACCCTGAAACCTATATCCCTTAACTTTTGCTTATCCAGCACGCTTCTTCCGTCAAAGACCTGGGCTGGCTTAAGCATATTGTCATATATTTTTTGCCAATCATAATCGATAAACTCATCCCATTCGGTCAGTACCGCTACTGCATGGGCACCTTTACAGGCTTCGTATGGACAGGGCTCAGCCTTCATGAGCTTTCTATTGTCCACCTTGTTTCTGGAATTAAGGTAGTCCAAATCGCTGTACATCTGTTCTTCCCTTACTTTTGGGTCAAACACCGTCAATTTGGCGTCCTCATTGAGCAGGTGATCTGCTACATAGATGGCAGCGGATTCACGGGTATCGTTGGTATCCTTTTTGAAAGCCCAGCCGAGAAATGCTATTTTTTTGCCGCTGACGGTATTGTATAGTGATCGGATGATATTTTTGGCAAACCTTCCTTTTTGGTGATCATTGATCTTTATGACCTGCTCCCAATAATCGGCCACGCTGGTCAGTCCATAGCTGCGACTGATATACACCAGGTTGAGGATATCCTTCTGGAAACAAGACCCGCCAAACCCTACCGAGGCTTTTAGAAATTTATTGCCAATTCTACTGTCCGTACCAATGGCCCGGGACACTTCGTTAATATCAGCTTCGGTACTTTCACAAAGCTCTGACAGGGCATTGATGGATGATACCCGCTGTGCCAAAAAGGCATTGGCGGTAAGCTTCGAAAGCTCGCTGGACCACACATTGGTCGTCAGGATTTTTTCCCTGGGCACCCAATGGGCATAGACATCCACAAGGGCCTCCATTGCTTCGCGTCCTTCCTCCGTAGAGATTTCACCTCCGATCAGCACCCGATCCGGATCCATCAAATCTTCAATGGCCGTTCCTTCTGCCAAAAACTCGGGATTGGAAAGAATCTGAAACTTGGTACCGTTGCCGGTATTTTCCAGAATATCCCTGATGGCTTCAGCTGTACGCACTGGCAAGGTGGATTTTTCTACCACGATCTTATCTGATTCGGCTGCTGCCGCGATCTGGCGGGCACATAGCTCGATCCACTTCAGATCAGCCGCTTGGCCTTTCCCTTCGCCATAAGTTTTGGTGGGGGTGTTGACGGAAATAAAGATCATATCTGCTTCCTGAATAGCCCCTTCCACATTGGTGCAGAATCTAAGGTTTCGCCCCCTAGCCTCGGCAACTATCTTGTCCAATCCCGGTTCGTACACCGGAAGATTGTCCAAATTCTCGTCATTCCATGCTTTGATTCTTTCTTCGTTGATGTCCACTACGGTCACATAGATATCAGGACATTTTTGGGCAATTACAGCCATGGTGGGACCGCCTACGTATCCGGCACCAATACAACATATTTTTTTTACTTTCATTCGATTAATTAATTGATGGTTTTAAAAACAATGAACTAAACAGTAGCGCTGCAAAAACATTGGGGAATTCCATTAGGTATTCGGGTTATTGTTTTATGTAGAGGTTGAATCGATTCGTCTGTTGGTTATTCTCATTTGGCGGATGACTCATTACCATTCCGATAATGGCTGCGAAGGCATTGGTGTCATGGAGGAGGATCCCGGAATAAGCAGTACCTCGATGGTTTCGGCACGTTCTTTTTCCACGCTTAGCTCAAACCCTACCAAACTAGCCCCCTTGTTTGGGGCATCGTAGCGGTTACTCCTGCTAGCAGGCCACACTTTTACCTCTGCGTCTTTGGGGGACTTCACCTCCAACTTCATCTCTTTGCCATCCTTCTTCAGGATGGCCACGTTTCCATTGGTGTCCACCTTAGCGGAGGTGACCATCTTCCAACGGATTTTTATTGGAGCTGATGATGCACTGATTTCGTCCTTTACGATGACGTGGTCGTCGTTCTTTATTCCTACACCCCGCGTGACACTTCGGTCTTTTCTCAGGAAAACATCCGAGAGGTCCCCTACCGCAAAGCGAAAATCTTTTTGATCACTGTATTTCAACAATCTTGCTTTTCCGGTGACATCCATCAGCGAATCATCAATGGTGAGGGTATTGTGGCCGTGATTGCTGTACCTGAACACCGTCCATCGGCCACCTTGCTGGCGACTATCCCACAGGTCCACCTTCTTGGATGCCAAGGAGTGGTAATCCTGCATGCCCATATCCATCGCCCATCTCACGCCGTCAGACTCCAGCACAAAAGCCCCCATATCCATATGGGCGTGGTGTTCGCTGGCATTTCCCAATTTAAATCCCAGAAAAATCCCTTCCGGATCCTCCCATGAGCTCCGCATGGTCACTACTTCATTTTCTCCCGCTCCTCTCCAGGATCTGGAAGAAGGAGATGGTATGTCCCCGGGGGAAAATTCAGCTCCCAGCAATAAAACCGCAGGAAGCATCCTGGACTGACGGAGCTCTTTAAAGTCTTTCTGCTCCAGCACTTTCTTCTCATTCCAAAGCAACGAAGGATCTCCGGTATGGGCTGCCATCCAAAATATCGCTGGATTGAGGTAATGCTTCTCCAATGCGTCACTCCAATTAAATGTGCTGCCGGAATTGGCAATCATATGTAAAAAGAATTGGCCTGAGGCCATGAATCCTTCAGAACAGAACGATTCTACGGGCTCCTTTAGCAACGGTGCTAAGGCTTCCAGCATCAGTATATGATAGGTCGTGCCATAGGTCCAATACATCACGCCCTCTGGGAATACACCATTTTTACTGTATTTCTCCATCGGAAGGTGGCTGCTTTTCAGGGACCTTGCAATGGTTTTTGCTGCAAGTTGGGGCGCATCTTCATAAATAGCCATGGCTCCCCAGACCATGGCAGCATTGCACACTTGGTTCCAGTTATTGTCCAGTGTTAGGAACTGGTTGAATGTATTGTCATAAGATGGTTTTATCCCCTTTTTTATCAAGGCATCTTTTACTAATTGCCGCTCAGAGGGGTTCATCTCATCATACAGCCAATCATATCCTATCGCTACGGCCATCGTCATTTCGGCCACATCCAAAAAAACCTTTGGATTCCAGCTTTCAAGGGTAGCGGCATGAGTGATTTCTTTGATTCCTCTTTTTGCAAAATCGGCATCTCCGCTAAACTGATAAGCATAGCTGAGAAAAAAAACCTTCCTGAACAATTCCCTCGCCTGTGGCAGCATCGTTTTTCCGCGAAAATAAATCGGTGTGACAGGCTCATCAAACAGCCTCTCTGCGGTGCCCATCACCAATTTATCCAACTCCTGCCAGCAGTCCTCTGCTTCACAACTGGCCTTCACCCTTCTTTTGAGATCCTCCGTAAGCAAAATACGGGGATGGGGCTGAAGCTGATCGGCTACTTTTAGCCCCTGTCCCCGGACAATGGGAGCCAATAGCCATAAAGCCAGCAGCAAACAAACAGGTATGGTAGTCTCTGATCTTAGCAAGGTCTAGGGAATAGGAATACTAATGTATGTTGTTTTTTACTCAGAGGAGGCCCGATACCTGATCAGGTTATTTTCCAACATTTCCGCCAATTTTTCACCTCCTTCTTTGTTTAAGTGATCCTCATCCGAGAAGAGGTCATTCCTATTGGCAAACACTTCCTGAAAATCCAGTATTTTACAATCATTGGCCATCAGCACACTGTCTGCGCCGAAATTTGAAGTCTCCATCGCCGAAAGGTAGGCTGAAGTTAGTGGATACTTTACACCAATCACTTGCACATTGTTTTGCTTGCAGAGCATGATCATTTCCTCTAAGTTTTCCGCAAGTTTTTCAGATTGGGCCAGGTTACTGAAATGGAGATCCACCCTTTTCTTTCCCTTTTTGGACTTATCCCCTACCGCTTCCCACTCCTTCCTCACCAAATTATGCTTCAAAAATGATTTCAACCTTGCAAGGAAAATGTCCCTGTTCTTCGGACTGATCAAAGAAAAATACCGCTTGATGTACTTAAGATAAGCATATTCCCAAAAGCTACATTCAGAGTGTTCCAGTGGCACGTAGTTGATCGATGCCTCGATATTATTGAGCTTTTCTCGATAGTTTGAAAGTAGGTGATTATCGACCGAAACCAGCACGTAATCCAATTCCTTCTCCTTAAGGTAAAAGCATAGCTTATTTCGCATATCTTCGTACGAATCACTTCCCCAAGAGATGTTCATTATCCCCTTATCCTTTAGGTTTTGCTTCAGTGGAAGTCCATGGGAATCAGCCATGATAACCCCCCTCAGGTCTTGCCCCTTAATTTGCCTAATCATTTTGGTGTAGGGCGCGTAGTAAAGCCCATCCACCACAAATGTCACCAATATATTGATCGCCAATATGCCCAGCAGAAAGGGCGATAACTTCTGAAAATACTTTCTCATGATTCTCTAGAATTGGAAGTAAATAAATTCGATTTCGTCCGTATAATTTCCAGCAAAATAAATAAGCACAAAGACACTGTAATACATCCCATAGCGCAGTGGTCGTCGCCATTTGACCCCTAACGACTGTATGGCAAAATCGCCTTTTTTGCCCAGCCATTCGATCGCCACAAACAAGGCTACCAAAGCCAAGATCCTCACCGGAAACACTTCTGGTTTTACCAAAAGGGAAGTCGAAAACATGTTGGCTATATAATCTACTGCCATGCTTACACTTTCCGCCCTGAAAAACACCCAAGCCAAGCATGTGACACCAAAGGTCAATATCACCTGACTGGCTTCCTGCAAGGTGGGAAACAATTTGCCCTGGGCCACCTGATCCATATGGGTTCTGTTTTTTCCTGCCAACATCAAGGGCAGAAAATAAAGGGCATTCAAAGCACCCCAGATCACAAATGTCCAATTGGCACCATGCCAAAATCCGCTGACCAAAAAGATGATGAAGGTATTTCTGATTTTCATCCACAGCCCGCCCCGGCTTCCCCCAAGTGGGATGTAAAGGTAGTCCCTAAACCAAGTGGACAGTGAAATATGCCACCGACGCCAGAATTCGGCAATGTCCCTCGAAAAATATGGGAAAGCGAAATTTTTCATCAAATCAAAACCAAACAGCCGGGAAACACCAATGGCAATGTCCGAGTATCCAGAAAAATCCCCATAAATCTGAAAGGCAAAAAGCACCGCTCCCAAAACAAGGGTACTCGCTGAGTATTCTTCATAATTTTGGAAAATCACATTGACGTACTCCGCACAATTATCAGCAATGACCACCTTCTTGAAAAAGCCCCATAAAATCTGTTTAGTGCCATCCGCAGCCAGTGAATACTCAAACCTTCTACGCTTATAAAATTGGGGAAGTAAATGCGTGGCCCGCTCTATTGGCCCTGCTACCAGCTGTGGAAAAAAACTCACAAAAGTAGCAAAACTCACAAAATCCTTGGCCGGTTCCAGTTTTCGCTTGAACACATCTATCGAATAGCTGAGGGTCTGGAAGGTATAAAAACTGATCCCCACAGGAAGCACAATGCTGATGGCTCGCGGGTGGATGGATCGGCCAAAGAAACTGAACATCTCCGTAAAGCTCTCCGCAAAGAAATTAAAGTACTTAAAGAACCCTAGGAACCCCAAATTCACGGCAATGCTACAGGCCAACAGCCACTTGCGACGGGTTTCATTTTCTGTCCTGCCCATTCCCTGACCGATCAGGTAATCCAACACCGTACTGAATAGGATCAGTGTCAAAAATCGCCAATCCCACCAGCCATAAAACACATAGCTGGCAACCAATAAGAGGGTATTCTGTTGCTTTATGCTTTTTTGAAAAACAAACCAGTAACAAAAAAACACCAGCGGTAAAAAGACTGCAAAGTCAAGTGAATTAAACAGCATTTCCTTTAACGTTTATGGTTAGTTGGTTTCGTGATGGTCCTTGGGGACAAAGGATGTTTTTACGCAAATCCTGAATGCCATTGGTAAATGCATACATCAGCCTATGAAACGGCTTAGGTTTTAAGTTTCTTGAGAGGAGGCTTCCTAAGGTCACTGGCAGCGAGTCTAAAAATATACCAAGGCTCGATCAAGTAACGAAACCAAAATCTATTGGGATCTTCCTGTAACCTGTAAAGCCATTCCAGCCCCGTTCTGCCCATCCATCTTGGCGGTGTGCTTACGGTGCCGGCCACGTATTCTATGGCGGCTCCACAAGTCATGATTACCGGGGCATGCAGTTGATCTTTATTGCCAAGGATCCAGTGCTCCTGTCGCGGCATTCCCATACCCACGATTAAAATATCCGGCTCATACGTATTGATCATCTTCACCACATCATGGTTTTCCTTGCTTTCCACTTGGCTGTCAAAATACCCGTGGCGGTAGTTTATTTCCAATCCCTTAAACTTGTCTCTCAATAGCTTCACGCCCTTGGAAACACTGACTTCATCGGCACCCAAGTAAAAGACTTTTAGCTTTTCATCCCTCATCCGGCCCATCAATGGATCCATGAGGTCCACCCAGGTCAGCCTGTTGTCTTTTGACAGAGGATAGCCCAGTGCCCTTCCCAGCCATACCAGAGGCATACCATCGATTCTCTTTTTCGCTATTGCATAAAGGCTCTTTAGCGATTCTGAATTGCTCTTGTGATAAGTGTAGATCCCGTGAAGATTTTGGCTAAGGATGATATTCCTTTCTTTTGATCGTGCAGACTGCACCATAAAATCGAGCAGTGAAGACAAGTTAAAATCATCCACTTCTGTTCCGAGTAGTTGGTAGGCCATATCAGTTTAGCGTTTTCGTTTTTTTCAAAATGTATTCGATCCTGGATTTCCAGCTGTGTGATTCCACTACGGGCGTTCTGATTTCGTCCGGCTTAAATTGCCCTGACTGATAGCGTTTGTAGGCATCTCTTATTTTCTGGACCAAGTCATTGACATCACCGGATTTGAAGCAAAAACCGTTTACGCCATCTTGGATCATATTGGAAGCATCTTGAAACCTGGCGGCCAATACTGGTTTTCCCATGGAGAGGTATTCGTAAATCTTTAAAGGGGAATGGTACATTTTACCAGACTTAGTCGCTACTTGACCCGAATAACAGACATCAAACCCACCGATATAACCTGGAATCTGGTCCCAAGGCTTTCTGCCCACAAATTTGATGGTGTCCCCTAAGCCTGCATTGGCACAATCAGTTTCCCAATCATGCTTTTTCAAGCCATCCCCCACAACAGTCACCTTTAAGGGGATTTCATCTTTCAGCACATCGACCGCCCGGATCAGCACATCTACACCACACCAAGCGATCACCGAGCCGACAAATCCTATGGTAAATCCCTCGTGTTCCCGGATAGGCGTGACACTTTCAGGGTCAAAACGATCCGTATCCACACCATTAGGCACCACCAAAATCTTAGCGGGATCAATGTCAAAATGATCCAGCACCATCGCCTTGAGCTCATCGGTAACACAGATCAGGTAGTCACAGGAATGGTAAGCCTGTGCCTCCATCTTTTTGCAGATTCCTGACAGGATGATGCTTTTCCGGTCATTCTTGGCTTCTTCATACAGCACACTATTGGTTTCCAAAATCCAAGGGACCCCATTCTTTCTAAATTTCATCCCCATCAATTGGAAGGCCCCCAGACGTTCGTAAACACAGTCCACTTCAGCGTGTTTTTTAAAGGAAAGACGGTTATTATACATACCGTAGGTGATCCTGATAAGGTCGGCGGCCAACCGTTTAAAAACACTTTTGGAAAGGCTCTTCTGAAAATCAGTCTTATGGCCACTTTTCATGATGCGGTTTCCCACGATAAACTCCGCCACTTCCCAGTTCATGGATTTAAAACCGTTGATCACACCAAGAATGTGGGCCCTGGCTCCACCTGCATCGGCTTTCAACTGTGTGGAAACCCGCGGAGCTCCTGACAAGTAAAGTAATTTCATGTATTCGTTCGTTGGTTAGCGTTAAGGTTGCTTTTTCGGTCTTGTTGTTCAGTGGGCATTTCAGTTTTTGAGCACCTGTGCCATGCTGTCCAGAGTCAGGGTGTGGTATTGCTGTTCGACCTGCTGCATTTGCTCCAAGATCTGCTCACGTCGCTCCAGTAAATGGAGTACTTTTTCCAACAACGCCCCATTGGTTTCACTAGCTTCCAATAGCAGCTCTTGCAGCCCCGCATCTTGGTAAATACCCTTGATCTTAAGGTGCTTGTCAATGTCAGAAAGTACCAGCGGCAACACCTCGTATTTAGCTGCCAGCAGGGCACCGTGTAGTCTGTTGGTAATGATGGCCACGCCATTTTGATACGCTTTCCCAGCCGATTCCAAAGTGATCTGCTCCTCCTCAAAACTCACTTCGTAGCCCTTCTCGGAAAGTATTTCATAGAGTTCTTTGCAAAAACCATAATCCCCCAACACCTGATAAGTAATCTTCAGCTTATAGCGCTCTTTTACATGGTCAATGATATACACCAGTCGATCGACCAAAGCGTTTTTGTAACGCTGTCCATCATCGTCCTTGTAAATGGCGTCGCGGAAACTAAAAATGATCTCTTCCTTGCGGGCTTGCGACAGATTTACCCCATTGGCATGATAAGTCCAGGCCAGATCGGGAAAAAAACGTGCCTTGGAAATTCCTATCGCATGGGCAAGATCCAGCGAAATGGAGTCCCTCACCCAATAGTGATGGGTAAACCAAGCTCTAATCCGTTCACTGACCGCCTGCTTCTTGCCAATAGGCCCCATTGAGAACCCCATCCTGACCACCTTCACCCTCAGGAGTCTTAAGACAATCAAGAATGCCGAGTACGCTAAGTTCTTTTTGATTTTCTTAGTGGAATTACCAAAAATATGCCCTGGAGGGCCTGCTACCATAATCACCTGTTGGTCTTTCTTGAAAAGGCTCTTCCACGCCTTATCGAAAAGCTGCCTGTAAAAGCTCCCCTTGCCAACAGTACTTTTCTCCTGACTCGCCAAGACCAGGGCGTCCTTATAAAAAGCCGGTAACTTTTCGTCATTGATCACTACCGCTCCGTATGTCCTGAACAATTCGATGAGTGATTTATTGATGAGCACATCCCCTGTGTTTTCAAATTGGGTATTGCCCTGAAAATAAGTAGTGACTTTCTTTTCCATGCTATTGATTAATTGACAAGTTGCTGCGTAAAATCCAGTGGTTGTGGCCTGTAATGGTGTGCCGTCCGATGGTTGTAGACTTTAAAAACATGCACCTGACCGATCAAAAAAGTCAAGGTGATCATTTCCCTCTTGAGGGGAGCCCAACCAAAAAATCCGTAAATGAATATTGAAATAAGAATGCCAATAGTGGCCAAACTAAATATATTCACCACAATGTTCCTTGTCTTTAAGGACTTGGTATGGCTGCTCATTTTGCTTCCAAAAAAACTCAACCACAGCACCATTCCAACCAGTCCTGTTTCCGCGAGCACGATCAGGTGGATATTGTGAATCGGATTGGTGGTGATGAACTCCACCACTGCCAGGTCTTGGGTAACCCGGATAAAATGTCCCATATAATAAACATGGGCGTTAATGCCCACGCCCAGTAATTTGGCCCTGTTCCAAATATCATAGCCCATAAACCAAGACGAAAAGCGGACCTCTATTTGGTTTTCGAAATCACTTGCCAGAAACAGTTCACTCAATGGGCTGAGGTAAAGTATGCCCAAAAACAAAACAAACCCCACAGATGCCAAAACGATGTTTTTGAACGAAAAGAAACTCTTTTTGGAATAAAAGGAAATAAGCACAATTCCAATAATAATGGCACTGGTCACGTAAGTCGTCCTGGAAAACGTGAGCACGATAATAAACACGTTGGCAAAAAAACAATAAAAGGACAGCTGCTTTTTGAAACCATTCAGATAGGAGGACAAGAAGAAAATTGTCGTGATCAAACAAAACAAGGCCAATGTACCCGGGTGACCAAATATCCCTACCGCAGAGGTATATCCTTCACGCTTCAGCGCGTAGTCGATCATGTCTTCACCTTTAAAAAAAGTCAGGGCAGCTTCTATCCCCAGCAACGGATACATGATGACCAACATTGTCTGCAAAACCGTAATCACCATCAGTCCATCAAAAATGCCCTTCAGCACTTCGCCTTGAGTAAAATTGCCTTTGATGTAATTCACCGATAGAAATAACTGCCCTGCATAACAAAGAAAGACCAAAACGGATTTGGGGTAAGGATTCATGGGATTAAAAAATGACAAGATGCTCATCACCAAAACGACCATTTCCCACTTATAATCCCTTAGCTTAAGGACCGCAAAACGCTGGTAACCCAAGAAAAAGCCTATGGGAATCACAAAGGTGGAAAGTGAAATCCAGAGAGAATTCCCAAAAACGCCCAGTCGATCGACCATTGTCCCTTCATAATTGGTCGTGGTCAAGAAGGAATGGAAGGAAGTCCCAAAATCAAAGGCCAACATCAGCACAAAAAAGCTGATCAGCATGTGATTGGATCTTTTTCCTTGCCAATTCAAGTAACCCCATTTTCCTAAGGAATAAACAAGGGTAAATAATAAAACAACTTTATTCATCCAGAGAGTGCTGCTTTCTTAGGTGAGTTGACAATGTCCAGCTGATACGGTTAATTCAGAAAGTGACTTGGCAAATGCGGTGTAATTTTTTTCCGCATTGAAGTTTTCATTGTAAAACTCCCGGACTTGGTCAGCAGAGAAACTTTTTTCCAACACCTCTCCGAAAGCCGCTACCACTTCTTCCAAACTCGGATTGGGCGGCAATAACTTGCCTGTTTCCGTACCTACGATCTCGCCAGTCCCTCCTACTTTGGTGGCCACTATGGGGATGCCAAAGGAAATGGCTTCCATGATGGAAACTGGTATTCCCTCTGTGGAACTGAGGTTGGTAAACAAGTCCACAGGATGACTGGCATAGTAATCATAAATCGCTTCATTCTTCACATACCCCTTG
Organism: Echinicola rosea; assembly: GCF_005281475.1. Taxonomy (NCBI): domain Bacteria; kingdom Pseudomonadati; phylum Bacteroidota; class Cytophagia; order Cytophagales; family Cyclobacteriaceae; genus Echinicola; species Echinicola rosea. The sequence continues at coordinate 4,662,687 of NZ_CP040106.1, forward strand.
AGGATTACGGTCAAATTTTCAGGAACATCACTTTTTTCCCTAAGATCCTTCCATCCATCTCCATCGCCAAAATGAACCCATTTCACCTTTTGTCCAGGATATTTTTGGGCAAATCGGATCACTGCCATTCTTATGAAATCTACTCTTTTCATCGGAGCCACCCTTGATACCGAGACAATCACCGATGTACCCTCCTTGGATTTTTTTGCCACCTGCTGCTTATCATACACGCCCAATTTGGCCACTTCAATAGCAGGATTGATTCCATAATTGGTCTCGAGAAAATGCTTTCCATCTTCTGAAATGGAATACAGTGCTTGCAGCTTCTCCAAGCAATACTTTCTATATGGCCAGAAAGAACGCACATTTGGCCCAGCTTCATAAATATCAAATCGATGGGCCCTGCTGATCACTGAAGATCGAATTTTCCCTTCTTCCCTCAAGCGTAAAAAAGCATAGGTGGCCTCATTGAACCAATAGGTATATACCACATTGGTATCCTGTGATAATTTGGTATGGTCTCCAAAAAAACGAGCATAGGCACGTCCATTTGATATAAATTTCAACAGCATTCCCAGGTCCTTCAATCCCTTTAGCTTGGAGCGGTGTGCCCAAACAGCCTTTATAAAATCGCTGGAAAACATGGCCTTTGCAGCCCTGGAAATTTTCCTTTGATAAACGGCAGAGAAAGAACAGTCCACTTCCACATTTTCAGGCACCTTTCTGCAGTAACTCCCCATCTCATAAGGATAGATCGTCACCTTATCGTATGACTGTGCGACAAGCTTGATTTCACTTTCCAAAAATGCCTCCGTTTTGTAAAAAGGAAACCGCTTCGTGATCAATATCAATTCGGTTGGCTGGTTTGCTTTCATGTCAAATTGCCTGATATAGTTTTACGAGTTTTGCCGTATTATACAATGCTGTGATCTCCTTTCTCTCCTGAAAGGCCAAACCGTTGGCTGGATCATCAAGAAATGACTTCAGTGCCGTGGTCAGCCCATCCTTCCTGGAGCGATCGTATATCAATCCACTTTCTTGGAAAACCGCTTCGGGAAGTCCCCCGACATTCGAAACAATGACTTTTTTCTCTAATCCAAACGAGGTCATTACTACCCCGCTTTGGGTGGCATCTTTGTAAGGACATACCACTGCCCTGCAATGCCGTACCAACGTGGCGACTTCTTCATTTTCCAAAAATCGATTAATGATCATAACCTGCTCATTGGTTATCAATTCATCCGGAACGGTGAAGTTTGCCTTCCACTTTCCTGCGATGACCAATTTTAGGTCTGGATACATCTTGGAAATCTCCCTAAAACTCCGCAACAGATCTTCCACTCCTTTGTACTGAGAGACCCTTCCAACAAACAGCAGGTAGTTTTCAGGAACCTGAAGGGCCGCATCAGCACTTTGATATTTTGCATAAAAGGTATAAGGCACCAACGAAAGGTTATGAACAGTTTTTTGTTTTCCGTAAATGGATTGAAAGGTATTTTTGGAATGTTCAGAAAACGTGAGAAAGAACGCTGCTCTTGGATACATCAATGTCCTGATCAGCTTTCTCCTCCAATCCTGCTCTCCTGAATGCGGCTTGGGATCATGGACATCGATCACCCATTTCCCACGCTTCACAAAGAGTGGCAGGGCAAACAACTCAATGGAAATATCATCAAAGTGAACCACATCTGGACCGATGGAATTGATCAGTTTGCCCAACTGTCTATTCCTTTTGATCCCTTCCAGTCCCACGCGTTTTTTCGGAAAAAACATAAAATCAACAGACGCACAACCGGATATATAGGATTCAAAAAAAACGGCATCCTTTAATGCCCCCTTGACTTCCTTGAATGAATAGGCATCTTTGCTTTTTTTACAGGGTGCTTCCTTTAGACTGAATATTGTAGAGGATAGTTTTCCTTCAGAAGTAAGCACAAAGACGTGTAGGGATACCCGCTTGCTCAATTCCCTGATATACTCAATGGAAAAATCCAGGAACCATGGATATGTAATGTATGCAACCTTCATCAATAGACCGTCTTATGGAGTTTTTGATTCAGCAGCTCCACCTCGTCTCCCATTCGGGAAAACACCTGATTTGCCCGTTGGTCAGAAGACATATCAAAAGTGATATCTCGTTGGGAGAGGGTTTTCAGTATTTGATCTTTCACCTTGTTCTTCAAGAAAACATTGGCCTCCACACTTCCTCCTGAGAAGCGCTTGATCATGGAATGAAACCTTCCTTTTTTGTACAAAGGGACGTATAATGGATCATGTTGGAAGATCTCCACGGAATTCATCCAATCCGCCCATTTGAATTCGGAAACCCGCTCCCCTTCTGTAAAGGGTGTAGTCAGAACAAATCGCCTCCACGGAATCCTGAATATATCCGCCAAAATAGCTCCGTGCATGGCTTCCGAGATGATGAAGTTGGATGCAGCGATTTCCCGCAAGGTATATTCTATCCCCAAATCTGTGTGGGTAGTGATGTAGTGAATTCCCAGCTCCTTACAAATGCTCTTCCAGTCAAAATAGCTCTCAGACTTAAAATAAGGGATAAAACTAACATTGTACTGCTTCGTCGTATTGCTGATTTTTTGAAATTCCGGGAGCAGTTTGAGGGCATAGGCGGCATCAGAAATGTACTTAAATTCCCTATTGAAATGATTGGAAGAAAGGGGGCCTCTCAGGAACCTGATGTCCCAACTTGCATCCAAAGGAAACTGCTTGTGAATCGGCCTTACTCCTGTGCCAAACACTACTTTTCTTTTATCCTGGGCAGAAATGATGTGTTTGTTTTTTTCATACAAAATCGTGCCTATCCCTAAGAATGCCAGATCATCTGAAGTATCTTCCGGACCAAACAGTTTTGGCCATAACCAGCCGTTGAGATCGTCGCCGAAGTTTCCTTTTTCCGACTTGTAGTACAAATATTCCATAGATCAGTTATTTAAAGCCAGTTCCTTTTTTTTCGTTATTTTTTGCTTGATTTTCATTAGCCCCTTGCTGACGATTTCCTTTTCATCATCACAAAGGCCCCAGAAGTTTATGGCAAAGGCAGTTCCGATGGCTGCCAAAACAATGGTCAGCAAAAACCTAAACTCAAAGTCAAATATATTGATGGACAAGAGACAGGTCCCCACCAAAACCATCAGGGGAACAATTTCCTTTAAGATGACCCTATCCATGTATTGCCGGACCGGAAGTCCCGCCAACCTGTTAAGAAAATACAACCTTAGGCAGCATGCGATAAACTCCACCACGATGTATCCTGCCAAAACCGAATATGCTGCAAAGCCCATTTTCAACAACAGGAAGGCCAAGGGCAAATTCATCAAAAGGACACCGCCGACAGTGGCTTGGTAGGCTTTTATCCGGCCTGTGGCCTGAATGGCGGATTGAAGTCCTATGGTCAGCTGATTGATAATGGATCCTACCAGTACCATTTGGCAGAAAATCGCTGCATAATCAGGGACCTCCTTCAGCCAGACGGAGAGAATATTGTTCATTTCAAATATGAAGGGCACCGCCACAATGCTCAGCAGAAAAAAACCAAACTTGCTGGCGATCATGGCCAGCCTGAGCATCCGCTTCCTGTCACCATTTCCCTCACTTTTCATGATCTGGGGATTGATGGATTTCAGCATGGTAGTCGATAAAAACATTAGCTGCCCACCTACTTGATTGGCAATAGCGTAAGCCGAGTTGATGATCGCCCCAAAAAACAAGTTCAAAATCACCGCTAGTCCTTGTGTCCTGCCCAAACTGCACAATGATCCAAATAAATTCCAACTCGCATAGGCACCCAATTCTTTAAGCAAAGACGATTCGATACCGGTTCTGTTTTTTATTTTACATTCCTGATAAGCCTTCATACAGTACAACGCATACACCATAAAACTGACGCTACTGATTCCTGCCATTAACAATCCATATACCACGAGTTTTTTGCCTACAGTATGGTAAAGAAAAATAGCAATGGCCAATTTTAACAGCACCTCCAAAATATTTACCAAAGCCACATAGACCATATTTTCATGGGCCACCAGTGAACCATTATAGGGAACTGATAAAATGAGGAAAAACACATTGACGATCATGAAATGATAGACCTGCTTCGCTTCCTCCAGCTTGTCCACTGGAATATTGAGAAAACCATCAAAGAGCCAAAGCCCCGCAAACTCCAGCAAAGCCAATAGGACAATACCCAATATCAAGTGAAAGAACAAGCTGTTCCAAAATATCTTCGCCTGCATTACTTTATCTTTTTTGCCCTGATAAAAAGACAAAAAGCGCTGGGTCGAGGTGGCCATAGCATTTTTAAGAAAAGACAGCATGACGATTACTCCTGCGATCAGGTTAAATATCCCATAATCCTCTGCTCCCAATGCATCCAGGACAATCCTGGTCGTAAAAAGTGAAATCCCTACTGAAACGATTATCCTACCGTACAGGATTCCTGTATTAAAAACTACCCTATTTGCTGCATTCATGGATATTGGCTGCTATTTTGTTCGTTATGCTGCGACAGTTGAACCCGCATTATGCACTAGCCTATCTATTGCGACCTGATCCGCCGCGGCGGACAAAATCAATCGCTTCGCTGCTGTTTTCGATTCCACCATCCGCCGCGGCGGATGATTCAATCTCCAAACAGCCTGATTTTCTTGTAGTTTCAGCTCTCATTACGATTCCTAATGCATAAAGCGGGTTGAAACGCTTACCTGACCAGCTCTGGCCGTTCATTCTCCAATCGCTGAAATACCTCTTTCACCTCTTGGGAATTTTCCTTTTTCAGCGCCAACACCGCATCATTGGTAAATATCAAAAGCGTATTGGTAAGGCCGGTAAATTCTATATGGGTATTGGTTCCGATTACCATATTGCCGGATCCATCCAAGTAATGTCCCATTTCCTTAAAGTAATCGTAAATTGCCTCAAACGACCCCATATCGGACCACTCAAAGTCTGCGGACACGACTTTTATCTTCTTTGATCGCTCCATCACTGCATAATCCACAGAAAGTGACGGGATTTGAAGCGACTCTTTTTGGGGGAGGAAGATTTGCTTCTTGAGCATATAGGCAGCGTAAGCTTGGTCAAAAATCTCCGTTTCATACTTTCTCAGCTCCTCCAGAAAAACGCCTGCTTTGAAGCAAAACATGCCCGAATTCCACAAATAACCTCCGTTTTTGAAAAAGTAATTTGCTCTTTCCAGCCCAGGCTTTTCATGGAATTCCTTGACATCTTCTCCCAATGCCTCGATATAGCCATAGCCCGTCTCGGGATGGCTAGGCTTAAGCCCGAATGTGACGATATTTTCCTCTGTAGCCAGCGCAATGGCTCGCTTCACCGCTGCTTCATAAGCGTCTCCCGGAGAGATAAGATGATCCGATGGTGTCACGAAAAGTATATCCTCTTCTTGGCAGTGAAAAGCCGAAAAGGCAATGGCAGCAGCAGTATTCCTTGGGCTGGCCTCCACAAGCTCAGTATAAGGACCAAGATTATCGCCTTCCATGTCCTTTCTGGTCAACTCATAATTATCTTTATTGCCCACCACCAGTATCTCATCAGCATACAGTCGGTTTCTGGCCACCGTCTTTTGAAACAACGTTTTGCCCTCGAAAATCGGCAAATACTGCTTTGGGCGGCTTTTTCTGGAAAGCGGCCATAGCCTACTCCCTACACCACCTGAAAGCACCACATTAACAATCCTGCTCATACGGGCACTTTTAGTATTTTATCAAAATAATTTATGGTCTCGATCAAACCTTCCCGGAGCTTCACTTTAGGTTCCCAGTCCAACTCTTTCTTGGCCATATGGATAATCGGTTGCCGCTGCATAGGGTCATCCTGTGGAAGTGGCAAAAATTTCAGCTGACTGCCGCTTCCCACCAAATCCAATATCTCCTGGGCCAACTCCAACATGGTGAATTCTCCCGGGTTTCCGATATTGACAGGGCCCGTAAATCCTTCTCTGGAATTCATCAGCCGGTACATTCCTTCGATCAAGTCCTCCACATAACAAAAGCTCCGGGTCTGCATCCCATCACCGAAAATGGTAATGTCCTTTCCTTTCAATGCCTGCACAATGAAATTGCTCACTACCCTCCCATCATTGGGGTGCATTCGTGGACCATAGGTGTTAAATATCCGCATGACCTTGATATCCACACCATGCTGTCTGTGGTAGTCAAAAAACAAGGTCTCTGCACAGCGCTTTCCTTCATCGTAACATGCCCTGATCCCTGTGGTATTAACACTTCCTTTGTAGCTTTCTGGTTGAGGATGCAATTCTGGGTCGCCATATACCTCGGATGTGCTGGCCTGAAGGATTCTTACTTTTAGCCGCTTGGCCAGCCCCAGCATATTGATCGCACCGATTACCGAAGTCTTGGCTGTCTGTACAGGATCAAACTGATAGTGAACGGGGCTGGCTGGGCAGGCAAGATTATAAATCTCATCTACTTCCACATACAGTGGAAAGGTGATGTCATGCCGAAGGAATTCAAAATTCTTTTCATCCAGCAGGTGATGGATGTTTGATTTTCTCCCGGTAAAAAGATTGTCCACACAGAGCACTTCATTCCCTTCCTTTAACAGTCTGTCGCAGAGATGGGATCCTAAAAACCCCGAACCTCCTGTCACTAAAATTCTTTTCATCTTTTGCTTCAAATGGTGAATAATTGGTACAGTCTCTTTGTCTTCTGAGGGCTTCCAGTAAGCTAAAGATAGGTCACTATTGCTGGCATCATTGCCACTGGATTACCTGGATCTGATGTGTCGGTTTAAGTACCGGCCGGATACAGCTTCGCCCCGTCAGTCCCATATTTCACGAACTAATTAAAGACAACTATTAGATCTATTATTTATAAATATAATATTAAAAATTACTTTATAAATATGTTTTTTAATATAAAATCACTGTTTAGTAATGAAGTGATTTTATTTGATAATTAAATGAACAAGGGCTTAATGAAGCTTTTTATTATGCTAATAAAAGCCACAATTGGCTGTTGTTTTTCACTAAGCTTCATCATCAAGTCATTCCAGTTTTCCCATTGGTCTTACCGGGGTGTCGTTTCATCAAGGGTGGGTGACACCGCTAAAACGGGCTTAATCAATGACCACAAGCCAAGACCTAAGGGCGCCCCGTCCACTGGACGGGACGCCTGTTAAATCAACTATCAACAATTGTCGAAGGGGTTAGAATGGGCTTATTTCTTACCGACTAGTTTGCCTAGCCAGTTAGTTTCTTCTTCGTTCTCGTGGTATCCATTTGATCCGTAACCGTACCCATAGGCATAACCGTAATGGCCTACTTCAAAATCGACGGCATTTAATATCGAATACATCTTTTTCACGCCTCCTTTTTCTACCAAACCCTTTAAGATTTGGATATTTGTTTTTGGTGAGTAGTGCTGTCTGAACACGTACATGTTGATATCGGCCAACGCAAAAAGTTCCTTCGTTTCTGAAACAAGCCCAACGGGTGCGCAATCCAAGATCAACACATCATAATTTGCCTTGATTTCATCCATCATCTCCTTAAAATACCCTTGGGCCAAAAGCTCCGCTGGGTTTGGCGGTACTGGACCGGATAGGAGAATGTCCAAGTTATCAAAGCCAGATGGCTTGACCGCTTCCTTCCAGGGCATCCCCACACTCAGACAGGTACTCACCCCACGATCATTGATCAACCCAAATTCATCAGCAATCTTCGGCTTTCGAAGATCAAGTCCCACCAAAATGGTCTTTTTGCCCATCATGGCATATACAGAGGCTAAATTGACAGCGCAAAATGTTTTACCTTCCCCGGAGATCGATGAGGTAAAAAGTATGGTCAGTTTTTTAGCCCCAGGGCTCAGGAAGGTCATGTCTGCACGTAAGCTTCTGAAGTTTTCCGAAATAGTGGACTTTGGTTTCCTCATGACCGTCAGGATGTTCCCTTCCTTCGAAGAGCTTTTACCGATCATCCCTATTAGCGGCACCGGAACCTGCTCTTCCAGCTCCTTGGGTTCCTCTATTGTGTTATTGAAAAAGTTTCTAACGAAAATCAGTCCTACTGGAAAGGCCAAGCCTGCAAAAGCGCCCAGGACTAGGTTTAGGAATGTCTTGGGCTCCACTGGTTTCTCTGCCGCCCTGGCCGTATCCAATATGGAGTTTTTTGGAGTATTCGAAGCCAACACAATCTGGGATTCCGCCCTTTTCTGTAGCAAATACAAGTAGATGTTTTCGTTGATCGAAAACTTACGCTGGATCCCCAGCAGGTTTCTCTCTGTCTCCGGGAGCTTGTTGATTTCTAGCTCCACTTGATTGATCCGATTGGCTATTTCTGCCAGTGCACTTTCGGTATTTTTTATGGCTGACTTGGTGTTTTCCAAGACCGACTGCCTGGTGGTTTTGATTTGTGAATCGATTTGCTCTAAAGCCGGAGTGGATGAGCTATACGTGGACTTCAACCTCAATCGCTCTGTCTGAAGCTCGGACAATTTGACAACAAGACTATTTAATAATGGATCGGTGTTGCCAATAATGGAAGGGGCCACCAAGCCTTCTTCAGTTTCGCCCAACAGGTAATCTTCCAAGGTGTGGTAATAATCCAGCTTCAGTTCGATTTCACTCCGCTGTTTTTCGTAATCTTGGAGCCTTTCAAAAATCATCACTCCTTCCTCACTGAGGTTAAACACGTGGTTTTTGGTCCTATATTCCTGAAGTCTGGTTTCAAAATAGCTTAGGGAATCCGTAATCCCATTGAGCTGGTCATCGATAAAACTAATGGTATTGGCAGTGGCTTTATTCTTCTCGCTAAGCTCCCGCTCCAGATAGACACGCATAAGCCTGTTGATGAAATCTTGCCCCAATTTCCTATTTGGTGTCTCCATGCTGATCTGGAGAATGGATGCCAGCTTATTGGTAGGTGCAACGCTTATGGCTTTTTGGTATTTGATCACTTGGGAATGCGTATCTGAAAACTTAAAAAACAGCTTTTCCCCGGGCTTGCCGGCTATATTGTTCACCTGAAATTCGAAATATTCACCCTGTACCTTCTCGCCAAATTTATGTTCTCCTTCCAATCCACTCAACTCTTCCTCCAGCTCCATCTTGAAGAAAGGGTCCTTTGGATTGTAAATATAGAGGGCGTCGTTGTCGATCGATAATTGGTAACTTTCATCGCTGGTCACTTCCAGCGCCAGCATTCCACCTACCAATTGCTCTCTGTTCCAGTTTACCGTAATGTCGAGGGGAATATTACCATATATGCTGTTTTTGGAGAAAACACCCTCTTCAAAATAAGCCACGTTCAGCTTTAACTCCTCCACCACTTGTTCGGTGAGGGCATAAGAGGTAAGTATCCCTATTTCGTTTTCAATATTGTTTTTGGGCTGAAGCAGAGAACTTGCTCCCAGAAAGTCTGCACCAAGATCTTGGGACTCCTCTCCCACCAAGACAGAGCCGTTCACTTTGTAGATTGGGGTCATTATTTTACTGGCAGCATAGGCCAATAGAATCCCCGAAAAAGTGCAGGCCACAATAATCTTCCAGTGCCTAAGGTAATGGCTAAGAATGGTCTTGATGTCCACATCTTCTTCCTGTTGAAGCTCAGGCAGCTGATTTACATGGGTGTTCTTTGCTAACATAGGTTTGGTTAATTAAAAAGGTTAAGCAGTAAGGCCAAAGCTGTAATGGATGAAGTAATCAGTGTCAAGGTCTGGGTGGCATTGACACCTGAACCTATTTCTCTCACTTTCATGGGCTCAGCGTATATCTGATCGTTTGGCTGGATAAAATAGTAGGGAGATTCAATGATGTGCCGATCATTCAAATTGATCCTATGTAGTTTCGTTCCTTCGGGATATTGTCTAATCAGTAATACTTCGTCTCTCTTGGCCACTGTGCTCAAGTCACCCGCCTGGGCGATGGCTTCAAAAATGGTCATTCGGTCTTGCAGCACGACGTACTTTCCAGGATGCCGAAATTCCCCAATGGCCGAAAAGCGGATTCCTCCGAGCTTCACCCGGACATAAAACTCTGAGGATAGAAAACCCTTTAACTTTTCCTGGACTTTTATCCTCACCTCCTCCACTGTAAGGTTCATGACATTTAGCTCTCCAATGATGGGAATGCGCACATTTCCTTTAGCATCGACAGAATACCCCGTCATATAATAAACGTCCCCTCCCGTCTGCGCTATCTGGCCCATCATCATGCTACTTGTGGAAGTGGAATTGCTGCTGTTAAATCCAAATTCTATCAGGTCTTCAGCAGTCATCACCTGGATGTCAATGATATCATTGTACTGCAAACGGTACTCTGGCTGTTCGTAACTAATGAGCTGCTCATCAGGAATCGGTTCTTTCCCCTCTTGGTTTTGGAGGTAAATCACTTTTTTGTTTGGCACACAGGAAAACACTGCGAAACAAACTAACAGTACCAATGGCAATGCATAAGCTCTAAAGGTGGTGGTCATAATAGTTAGTTAAATAAGGCTATGGTTCTTGAATGATTTACTTCAGTCATTCATATATTTTCCCTAATCAAATTTTAGGGCATGGAAGTAAACTACTGTGGTAAATAGGTTATTAGAATGTTCACTTCTACTCGCTTGTTGGGCTTATTGACAGTTGAAATTTGAAACGAATCATCCGAAAAGTGAAATTTTCAAAAACATATGATAGATTTTGTAAACCAAACGTACAGAACGTTCTTTTCAGGTCTAATTGGATACCCTGCTTCACCGATAACCATTAAAAAAATTGCATTTACATCATTTTTCTACCCCTGAACATCACCATTGCCCAAAAAACCCTATCAACACACCGCCACAGATCAATGTTCATTTACAAAAAGCACCCTTTAATATCAATAAAACAATAACTCAAGCATAACACTATCATTTTGGCACTCAATAATTCAAATTATTAAGAAAACAAAAATTTTTTCACCTTATTGCTCATATAATGCCATCCCAAACCCTTGAATGTTTGCTTGCAACAAATAATCAAAGAAAATGAATACTGCCACTAATTAATCGAACAGAGAAAATGGATTTCTATTTTTTTTAAAACCTTTTTAGGTAATTATGACTATTTTACTACACTTCAATAAAAAGGCATATATTTTGATATTCATCAACCAAAATCGATCAGTCGTAAACAAAAAACATCAAATCAATTACATTATTTGCATTTCATTAACTATCTAAAAATAAATGACACGTTGATTACAATTTGTTTACAAATAAGTGCCAAACATTTACGATTAGTTACATTTCTTAAAAATAAATACATATTTTTATAATAAATATCAATAATCATTGAACAAAATATAATTATATAAAATGAATAAGAATTAAAAAAACAGCAAGTTTCAATCATCAACGATAAAAAGTTTACCTTAACGCTTTTGGCCACCATTCCACTACTCCAACAACACACTACCCATTTTGTAGAACGAATACGCAAAATGGATAAAACGAAACCAACCTACTAGAATGGCTTGAAGTTATAGAGAACACCTCAATCAATTAGTATTACGCCTCGATTCACCCAAAATCTAACCTAGAGGTTAACTGGAATTACACCAACTACTTCCAGTAACGTACAAGCCTTAAACCCTTTTTCTTTGATCCTTCGGACAGCAGGATCGGAGAGTACCAATTATTTAGGAGTAGAAATTATTTGACCACACATTAGACTACCACAACTATGAAGAAAGTTTTAATCGTAGAAGACGAATTGGATTTAGGAGAAAACTTGGAAGAAATCTTAACGGTACTAGGCTATAATGTAGCCCCCATCATCTCTGATGGTAATATGGTGCTTGACTATCTTAGATATAGCCAGCCAGATCTCATCCTTATGGACGTACTGATAGATGGAGATATGGATGGGATCGAATTGGCAAAGAAAATAAAGGAATCGTATCGTATCCCCATTATTTTTTTGACAGGCTATTCCGACAAAATGATACTGGATAGGATTTCCAAAGTGAATTATGAAGGATATCTGCTGAAGCCATTTCAGATCGATACGCTAAAGACTTGCCTTTATCTTACTTTTAAAAACCAAGAAGCCCCCAAGGAAAAAGTCAAGCCCCAAACCCTAAAAATCAGGGATAAAGGCTTCTTGGTACCCGTTCCTGTAGAAGACATCACTGTGTTGGAGGCAGACGGACTGTACACCAAAATTTACACATTGTCCAAGCCTTACACGATTCGGGATATCCTTAAAGATGTCACTGAAAAACTGCCTGACGAGACATTTCTCCGCATCCACAAATCTTTCACCATCAATGTAAACCATATCCACGCTTATAACGCCAAAGAATTGACCGTCGGGGGGCAAACCATTCCTATGAGAAGGGGGTTTCTAAAAAAACTCAAAGGTATTCTAGAAGACAGAAAAGTACTTTCAGTCAACTAACCTAAAACAGCAAGTGACCTTCTGGCTTCCTTATCCATGGCTCCAGGAGGAAATCTTTCTGCATAATAACCTGAGCTCGACTTATTTTTAGCATTAAAAGCGTCGTTGCGAACCCTTTTAGGAGGATGTGGGTTGGAAAAGGGTGTGGCAACTCGCCGCGGCGAGCTGCCACGGCTTCCACCCGCTCAGGCCTTTCTCTAAGCCTCGCAGTGACGGTTTTATAATCGAACTGAGGTTAATAGGAACCAAGCAATATTTCTGAGGGGACTCGTCTTCATGAGGCTGTCTCATAATTGAACAATGCATCATCACGAGCGGAGCGAAGCCTGCCTGACGGTCATAGCCGTCAGCTTAAGTCGCTCTGGGCACATCAGCTGTCACAGAAAGATAAACTTAGCTGTTAGGGATTTGTATGTTCGGAATTTGTATGTTCGGGATTTGTAATCCCGAACCGCAGTAATGGGGATTTGTAATCCCCCATACCGTACCTTTCTCAGGATTTTATCATGGAGTAAGATGCTCCCTACTCTTCCGACTGAATCCATAATAGGAAGAATACCAGTCCACAAATTGCCTCACACCCTTCTCCAGAGGAGTATCGGGTCTATATCCAGTATCCCTTGTTAGATCTTGCACATCAGCATACGTGGAAACCACGTCTCCGGCCTGCATAGGCATCATTGTCTTTTTCGCACTTTTACCCATCGCTTTTTCCAAAGCTTGGATGTAATCCATCAGCTTGACAGGTGTGCTGTTTCCGATATTATACACTTTATAGGGAACGTAAGAAGTGCTTGTTTTTGGGGATTCGTGCCAGTTCTGATCTGGCTGAGCGGGTTTATCGGCTACCTTTATGACACCCGCCACTATATCATCGATATAGGTAAAATCCCTTTCCATCTTACCGTGATTAAACACCTTGATCGGCTCACCTTTTCTAATGGCATCAGCGAAGAGAAACATCGCCATATCCGGCCTGCCCCAGGGTCCATACACTGTAAAAAAACGTAACCCGGTCGTGGGGATTTGAAACAAATGGCTATAGGTGTGGGCCATAAGTTCATTGGACTTTTTGGTTGCAGCATATAGACTTACGGGGTGATCCACCCCATGCGCTGTCGAAAAGGGCATCATTTTATTGGCTCCATAAACAGAACTTGAGGAAGCATATACCAAGTGCTTAACGGGATATTGCCTGCAGGCTTCCAATACATTCAAGAAGCCTTGGATGTTTGCCTGCACATAAGCATCTGGATGCTCAAGAGAATACCTTACCCCTGCCTGCGCTGCCAAATGAATGACCACATCAATTTTAAATTGAGCCATCAATTCCATAAGGGAAATCTTATCGGCCAAGTCCAGTTTTACAAAGATATAATTTGCATAGTCGGTTGACCGAATATACTTTCCTGCCACTACTTGATCCCTCAAAATACCGGTCGCCTCTAATCGGCTATATTTTAAGTTGATATCATAATAATCATTGATGGAGTCCACTCCGATTACCTCCTCCCCTCTTTCCAGCAATTTTTTGGCTACGTGAAAGCCAATAAACCCAGCAGTGCCTGTCACTAAATACTTCATTTAATACTACTTAAATGGTAATAGATTTATTTTTGATTAAAAAAAGTCCTTCAGCTGCGAAGGACTTTTTAAGTTGAAGTTCGATGCCCTTAGTCAATAAGCATTTTCGCGATCAAGCAGTAAACTCAAAAAAGTCATCCAAATGATCTTATAGTCCAAGACTGGATTCCATTTTTTAAGGTAAAAAATATCCATGCGATAGCGGGCGTACATTTGATAAAACTCCGCCGTTTCGCCCCTGTACCCCTTGGCCTGAGCAAGTCCAGTCAGCCCTGGCTTCGAGTGATGCCGTGACATGAAACCATTTATCTGAGAGGAAAACTGCTCATTCAAAGACACCGGATGAGGTCGTGGCCCTACGATGGACATATCTCCTTTGAAAACATTGATCAACTGCGGCAGTTCATCAATACTGGTCTTGCGGATAAATTTCCCTACACGGGTTACCCGGGAGTCATTCTTCGTGGCCTGCTTTGTATCGGCTTCTTGGTTGACTACCATGCTTCTAAACTTATAACAGAAGAACAGCTCATTGTCCTTGCCGTGGCGCTTTTGCTTAAAAAACACAGGCCCTTTGGAGTCCAATTTTATCAAAAGTGCCATGATCGGAAATAACCAAAACCCTATGACAACCATAAACATCAGTGCTATCAGGATGTCTGAAGCTCTTTTCACCACCAAGTTTACCTTGTTATAACCTGATGATACCATGGGAGAATGCTCTCCTTGTGCGTTTTTTCTCAATTGGGGCCTATTCATTAACCCCACATTGTTCTCACTTTCTCTAAAATGTACAACTGAACCATTCATAAGACATTAAGTTTTGGTTTTGGACAGAAATAATTCATTAAAAAAACCAGGTGTTGGTGCTGATTTATTAGGCTATAAAGGGTTCACTCGAAACGTATCCTGCTTTATGCTACCGGACACATACCGCATGTGACAACCGTAATGTTAAATTAAAATTTATATTGATTTTTAAATAATTAAAATAACTATAGGTAAATAAAGTGAGTAAATATTATAATTAAATGCTATTATATTTAATTATAATATTTTATGCATTTCATTTACATAATCACCTTATCCACACACAACTCTTCCCTTTAAAAGAGATAGGAAAGCCCAATATTTGTATTTAAGTTAAACGCCGGATCTCCCCGATAGCGACCATCTTTTTCATTGTAGTAAGGCGCATAAAAATTATAGTTCATTCCCTTGATCATCCTCACTTGCGCCTGTAAGAGCAAGTGGTCCACAATCTCATCTTCATATTTTCCCCCTACAGCAAAATCAATCCATGGAGCCACCTGTTCACCGTTGCTGTTGGCATAGTGATAAAAATTCTGATCGCGAGCATAACGCTCCAATTGCAAGGCGATCTTCCTTAGCCCCTTTACATGGCTGATTTCGAGAATCTGGATATTTCCGCTTCTCCCCAAACCTGAGCCTAGGACTTGTCCTCTGTGTGTCACCCCGTGGATCACTTGGTAATTGTCATAGAGACCGCGCCCCCTATTTGGCAATCCGTCCCATTTTATAATATTGTTAATGGAATTCTGAGTCTGGGTCATCTCTAAACTGACCCCAATATATTGTCCATTGGTGATGGGAATATACTTGCTTGCTCCTATCACATAGCCACGGGAATGCTCTGGATTAAGAATGGTTTCTCTCCAATTTAAGGAGTGGTCCGTACGCATAAATTCAAAATAGAACTCACTGTGTGCCTCAGGTATCGCCCACCTGAAGAAAAACTCCAGCACTTGATCTTCCCGTTTATTAACATTTTCCAGTACGCCCTCTCCATCTTTTGGAAGTGGAGAAAACAATGGAACCCACGCCCTGGCATTGTCGGCCATGTCTCCTCTATAGATCTGAAAGGCACGGCTTGCGCCTAACGACAACCCAGGCAACCATTTGGGAGAATAGGAGACAGTAATACCTGTAAAATACCGCCAATCATCCTCTTCAATCGGTTCAAAAACAGACGAATAAGCGCTATCACTATAATAAGTATGCCCGCTACCTCCCAGCCTCCCCATGATATATTGTCCTTCAAAATGTCCCAAAAAGGTCTTTACAGGCTTGGTCGTGTGCAGTGTGACATGAGGAAATCCTTGGGCATTGTCTCCAAGCATCAATGGGTTAAATCTCGCCGGACCCCACCAGATATTTTCGGTGGAGACTCCAGCCGCAAATCCCCCAAACATCACTTTTACATGTGAATTTCCAGGCAACAGCTCATTTATCGGCCCATCTCCATACCGCACCGGTAGATCTATATCACCCGCTCCACGCTCCATAAACTCAAAAAAAGTAAGGGGCGCATCTTCTGGGTATTCTTCGAATGGCTGGTTCTGTGCATAGTGATATTGAGGATAAAGCTGGATGCTCACAGGGCCGGCCTGCATGTGAACTCCTGCATTCATCAAGAACTGCTGACCTTTTGCAGGTACCTCTGCTCCATTTCCCCAGCCGTAGGGATAAGTGGAGTTGAAGGTATGGGTCAGTGTTGCAGGCATGACCCTAAGGGTAAACGCCCCCTTGTCCACTACCTTCCCTAGCAGGCCATTTGTCATCAACTCGCTGTACTTTTCCTCCTCTATTTTAGTGAGGTACAAAGGGCGGACATTAAAACTGAGTGGACCACTCGTGGTATCGATAAGCTGCTCCCGGCGGATATAATCCTGGAAAACAGGCTGGTTCAAGGGCAAATTCTGCGCTTGAAGCTGCCGCATCGACAATAAAAAGAAAAGCCCTGCACACCATACTAATAGGGCAAAATAGCGAGAAGCCCTACCCTTGCATGAATTACATTTCCCTTTGAACATTACTAAAATCATTGAGAATAAATCAATCAACAAACCTGATTATTGCAAAAAGTTAGATATTGGCTATCTTATTTAAAGGGGATTTGTAGTGAATCGTAAATAAAAAGTCATCGCCACATCGGCACCATGGCAACCACTGGAAACTATTGTAAATAAAAAGTAAATCTGGAGTTGAAACTTTTATTTACGCAACAATGTTGCATTATGTACCAAATTAATATTCAATCTAAAATCACACCATGAAAACAAACTCCTACGATGCGATCATTGTCGGTGGCAGCTATGCAGGACTGTCAGCCGCCATGTCCTTGGGGCGGGCTTTACGAAAAGTCCTTATCATAGACAGTGGCAATCCCTGCAACAAACAAACACCCCATTCACACAACTTCCTCACCCAAGATGGGAAAAAGCCTGGTGAAATTGCTGCTACTGGCCGAGAACAAGTACTCCAGTACCCGACGGTCCACATTGAAAACGATCGAGCCATTGATGCAAAAAAACAAGCAGAAGGTTTTGAATTGAACACAGCCTCAGGGACTACTTATCTGGGTAAAAAACTGCTCTTCGCAGCAGGCATCAAGGACCACATGCCTGAGATTGATGGATTTGCTGACTGCTGGGGAAAATCGGTGATCCACTGTCCTTATTGCCATGGATACGAGGTAAAAAACCTGCCTACTGCCATTATGGCCAATGGGGACAAGGCTTTTCATTTGGGCAAACTCCTTCAAAACTGGACCAGTGACCTTACCCTTCTTACAAATGGCCCTTCCACCCTTACTTCAGACCAACAAGAAGCGCTAGAGACTGACGGCATCCGTATCATGACCGATCCCATCACCGCTCTCCACCATAAGGACGGCAAACTGCAAGAAATCCATTTTTCGTCTGACCGTTCTTTGCCCTTGGGCGTAATGTATGCAGCGATCCCTTTTTCACAACATACCGACTTACCTGAAAAATTAGGGTGCCAATTAAATGAACATGGCTACCTGGTCGTCAATGAAAAACAGGAAACGACTGTTCCGGGCATCTATGCAGCGGGGGACAATTCGAGTCCTCTTCGTGCTGTCGCCATGGCCGTAGCCGCAGGGTCCAAGGCCGGTGCCATGGTCAATTTTGAATTGGTGATGGGATAAATGGATCGGTCCAATTACCACTTTTTATCATAAAATGATGGGGATAAGAAATAAGGAAAAAGTTGGGGCAAATTACTTTACTTGACTAATTTTAAGATTCCATTTAGGGGCTGTTTCATAAGTCCAATATCTTGTCATGCTCAGGCCGGTGCCTGTCCTGTTCCATACCGAGAAAGCATCCAAGTACTGTATTCACACAGCAGTGTAGGGAAGTAACATTTCTCCTACTGCCTGAAAGATGTCTCATGAAACAGCCTCTTTTATCCTTTTTGGAATGAAAGTTTGTATTGCCGAAAAACCAAGTGTAGCCCGAGAAATAGCCCAAGTCATCGGTGCCAAGAGCCGCAAGGATGGGTATTTTGAAGGGAATGGCTATCAGGTTACGTGGACCTTTGGCCATTTTTGTTCCCTTTATCCCCCAGAGGATTATGATCCTACATGGAAGCGTTGGGACCTTTACACCCTTCCCATGTTGCCCAAACGTTTCGAGACGAAGGTCATTCCGGATAGTGGTGTAAAAAAACAATTTAAGATCATCCGTAACCTGGTAAACAAGGCCGAAACGGTAATCAACTGTGGTGATGCAGGCCAAGAGGGCGAGCTCATCCAACGATGGGTACTAAAGCAAGCGGATTACCAAGGAAAGGTACAACGGCTGTGGATTTCTTCATTGACCCAGGAGTCTATCCAGTCGGGTTTCGAAAACCTAAAGCCTGCCGAGGAATTTGACAACCTATATTATGCCGGAAGCTCCAGGGCAATCGGCGATTGGCTGCTGGGCATGAATGCCACCCGGCTATACACGCTCAAGTACGGGGGATATAAGCAAGTTCTCTCCATCGGACGGGTGCAGACCCCCACCCTGGCCATGCTTGTCAACAGGCACCTTGAGATCAAAAATTTCAAACCTGAACCATTCTGGGAATTACAAACCATTTACAGGGACACCATCTTCAATAGTACCGAAGGAAAATTCCTTAAGAAAGAAAACGGAGAAGCACTACTGGCACAGATCACTGGAAAAGATCTAACGATCACGGCCATAGACCAAAAAGAGGGAAAAGAATATGCACCAAAGCTCTTTGACCTTACCAGCTTACAAGTGTACTGCAACAATAAATTCAACCTTACCGCTGACAATACCCTCAAAACTGTCCAGAGGCTATATGAAATGAAAGTAGTCACCTACCCAAGGGTGGACACTACTTTTCTTCCCAATGATATGTATCCCAAGATCCCTGGGATTTTGAAAGGACTTAGCAATTACCATCAGTTTACGGCTCCTTTGCTGACAAAGAAGATCCGAAAATCACCCAAAGTCTTTAATGACAAAAAAGTAACCGACCACCATGCGATTATTCCTACCGGCGAAGAAAAACAACTGGGCCACACTGAACAAAAAGTCTATGACATTATTGTCAGGAGATTTTTAGCGGTATTTTACCCCGACTGTAAAGTCGCCAAAACCCAAGTGAGCGGAGAAATAGAAAATACCACCTTCACCGCCAAAGGCAAGGAAATCCTGGAAGAGGGATGGCGGGCGCTTTTTGCAAAGGACAACAAAAAAGAAAAAGATGATGGTGACAGCAAGGACGAAGATGAAGAAGGCATTCTCCCAGCATTCGAAAAAGGAGAACATGGACCGCATCAACCCACACTAAAGGAAAAAACCACCAAACCTCCCAAAAACTATACCGAGGCTTCCCTCCTCAGGGCCATGGAAACGGCTGGCAAACAGGTAGAAGATGACGAACTCCGGGAGCTCATGAAATCCAATGGTATTGGAAGGCCATCCACACGCGCAAGCATCATCGAGACACTTTTCAGGCGTAAATATATCCAACGGAACAAAAAGCTGGTCGTCCCCACAGAAATGGGCATCCAACTTATTGGCACGATCCAAAATGAACTGCTGAAATCCGCTGAACTTACTGGCCAATGGGAAAAGCAACTAAAAGAAATCGAGGAAGGGGAATTCAGTGCCATCCAGTTTATATCGAACATGAAAAAAATGGTGGCCAGCTTGGTAACAGAGGTAAAACAAGAATCCAATAAACCACGCTTGGCTTCTCCCTATGCTTCGGACAGCAACAAAAACGCCTCCACCGCCAAATCCACAAACAGTCCTACCAAACGAACTGCAAAGGGACTTAATGACGTCTCTTGCCCCAAATGCGGCCAAGGCAATGTCATCAAAGGCAAAACCGCATATGGCTGTAGCCAATGGAAAACAGGATGCAATCTACGCCTCCCCATGAAAGTAATGGGCAAAAAACTCACCGACAAGCAGGTCCAACGGTTAATTGAAAAGAAGGCAACCACCAAACTAAAAGGCTTTCAGATAGAGGGGCAAAAGGTAGAAGGGGTGTTGAAATTGACCGATAACTTTGAAGTGGAATTTGACCATAAATCCCCCGCCCCTTCCAAACCAATACCCGTCAAAATGCCTCCTTGCCCAAAATGCAGAAAAGGTACCATTATCAAAGGCAACACTGCATATGGATGCAGTGAATGGAAAAATGGATGTGACTTTAGGTTTGCTTTTAAGGACATCAAAGAAAAGGCCAACGGAAAACCACTTACCAAAGAGCTAGTGCTTAGCATCATCAGCCAATGAAGGCTCCATTTTCATGCTATGCCTCTAATCAGATTGGACAGGGCTGATGATGGCTTTTAAATCGACCAAAGACTTCAACGCCAATAAGACTAGTATCAAGTCCAACTCCTTAATGCTGGATAAGGCGGTAGTGGGTTTTAAATGAGATTAAGGCATAAAAAGACTTCCTTAAAATATAATAAACAGCAAGTAATATATGATTATTATTGTGTTATTCAACTAAAATTACGTAATTCAAATCAATTCGTTCTTTTTTTTATGGGAGTATGTATCGACTGATTTCCTGCATTTTCATGTGTGTGTGTAGGTGGAAATCAGAAAATGAATAATCAGCAGTAATCTGATTATAAGCATATAATCATAGTTTTAGTCATACCTAGACGGTATGAATCAATAAAACCCGAAAACAACTTAAAACCAATATGTTAGAAAAACATAAGCTCCTCAAGCACAATTATTTTGGGCCAAAAAAATCTACGAACGAGTATTATTAACTTAAAATTGTATATTTGCCCTAATATAATACTAATTGTTAGCGATTTTCTGTATATTTTGTTTGAATGTCACCAGTTTAAAGTGTTCGATAAATAACTAGCTGTTTTACTCGAATTATTAATAGATTAGGACGCTTAAAACATTCAAATTAGCAGGAAGCGATAGTTCCTTAACCCTAAACGAAAAGATGAAAAAAAACCACGCATAGAATTACTTAATTTAATCAATTTTTAGATGACAAACATTAAGAGCCTTTGTATTATAGACGATGATCCTATATATACTTTTGGAGTAAAAAAGATCATTGAGATGGGAAATTTCAATGTAAATGCCATGTTTTACCAAAATGGTCATGAGGCATATGAAGGCTTATCCTCAAAAATCGAAAAAGGGGAATCCATGCCCGACATGATCCTTTTGGATATTAATATGCCCATATGGAATGGTTGGAAATTTCTGGACGAATTTCTTAAGTTAACGCCCAACACCAATATTATCATTTATATCATATCCAGCAGTATCGATCCCAACGACACTAAAAAGGCAAAAGAATATAACGTTATCAAAAATTTTATCGTCAAGCCTATCTCGATTGAAAAAGTAAAGGAGCTGTTGGAACAAGGCTCTTAATGGACAGGGTGTAAAAGTTGGGGATTGCCAGTTTTCATATGGGTAAAATCACGAATAAATAAAAATGCCACAAAGGCACCAAGTGTATGTTGGGCCTGCATTGAAGGATTACACTCGAAAGCTAGGCCCAGATGGGCAATATATTTATAGCCATGGGTGAAGCCCATGGTAAATTGCCCATCCTACGTTTTCGGTTTTAGCCGCATTGACTGCCCTATTTATCATGAATTCCCGCTAGCTCCATTTTCAATTGGGACCGGAAGCTTGAAGTGGTCATTCTTTTTGAATCACTTCAAACTTATATGACGGGGACCACTCGCTCCAGTTTAGATTTTGATCCCGATACCTCACACGCCAATAGTACGTTTTTCCAGGATCCAGCATTTTAAAGATCTTTTCATCACGCAGGTCGTCATCTTTTTGTTGGTTCTCATTGTAATACCAATTTTCACTTTGCTTCCAGCTATCCACGATTGGCTTGGAAAACCCTGCGTCCGTGCCAATCTGCCAATTGGATGCGGAATGCTCTGCGGCTTTTCGATCGCTGACAAAATCATTTGCCTTCAATACCAAGCCATGAGGTGATACTTGATCATTTTTGGGATATATCCCCTTCGGCGGACGGGGCTTTTGTTCATATTTCCAAACCGTAATGGAATCGGTCATTTCATTGTCCCTACAATGGTACTGGTTACCACGACTGATACGTTTTACTGTAAACTTAGGATTGGAAGGGTCAGGATCCACTTCCACCATTACAAATCCATATTCATCCTGGGTAACGGTAAATTCCTCATAATCCCTTCCTTCAAATTCCCCCCAATTATCCAATGCTCCTCCAGCACTGGCAACATTGATCCATAGATGCTTATGATCCTTGGACTGTCCTCTGGAATACCCGTGAGTGTGCCCAAAAAAATGCACACTGGGCTTCCCCGTTTTTTCGGTAAATGCTTCTAACCTTTTGACTACTCCACCTGAAAAATCCGATTCCCCGGGTATCCACAGTTCGGACTTATGAGGGTGGTGCATTTGTGCAAAAACAAAATCGATTTCCTCCATTTTCTCTGTTTCCGCAAGTACTTTATCCAGCCATGCCAGTTGGAAATCACTTCCTCCAATACCATCCTCTACGTTTGAATTTAGCCCCAACACCCGAATATTTCCATAATCCTTATACCACCAATTCTCTGCATATTCAGGACTGCCGTTTTTGGGAAGGCTGAAGTACTTAAAATAAAAAACGGATTGATTTTCATGATTGCCCAAAACTGGGTAAACCGGCACTTGGGCAAACAACGCTTTGGCTGGATCAAAAAAATGGTCTTTCCACTGGTGATAGGTTGCCCCATTCTGAACCAAGTCCCCGGGAATGAGCACCATACCCAAATTATCCGGCACATCGCCCTCAAATTGCTCATCCAAATAGGCCAAAATCCCTTCATTGACCACCTCACTGAACTTGCCCCGTGCATTGCCATCGATCTGCATATCGCTCATCGCGATAAGGTTAAACGGCCGATGATCGTTGGCAAACGGTGGTGTCTTAAATTGAAATATATCAGACACAGCTTCCGCTGTCCTGACGCGATAATAGTAGTTGGTGAATTTTTCCAAGCCCTTTATCTTCACTTCATGCACCCTTGCAGAAGTGAAGTTAATATCTATCGATTTACCCTTGGCTTCATTTCCCAAGCTCGGTGTATCCCCCCACTCCACAATACTCTCTTCTCCACTATCGGTTTGCCACATCACCACGGCGCTATTGGGGGAAACATTTTGTAAATATGGCTGAATACTTATCTGCTGTGCAAATGATGTTATCGAAACAAATAAACTTAGGAAAGCACATACAAGTTTCCAAATGCTGCAAAGGAGTTTGTCCATTGTTCTAGGATTAGGATTTTTACAAATGTGGCAACCTATTGTTGCTCTATTGTCAACAGTCGATTACCATTAAGTAAACTTCCCCTTCACCATTTGGACTACTCTGTTGGCCATTCATCTGAGTTTGATCATTAAATCGGCATCCAATCATTGCGGTTATAAATCGAACGCAAGTTATCAATCTGACCGCTAGTATCAAGTCAACGCATAAATGACGGATAAGGCAGTAGTGGATTTTGAGCTAGATCAAGGCACAATAAACGCCCCTAGCCGTAGCTAAGGAAGGATTTTTGTAACGTAGCGATAGACCAAAAGACGCACCGGATTGTACGTAGGTTCTAGGTTTGACCTTACACTAGAATGGCAGCAGCCTCCTGATCCATGCCCAAATAAGCTCCTTCCCTAAGTCGGCTGCTATCGTCATTATACTGGCGCTTATCAGAAGGCTTTTGGAAACACTCAGTCTCCAAAAGCCGCTTCAAGCTTGGCGATATCCAGCTTCTTCATTTTCATTACCGCCTCCATCATCCTTTTGGCTCCTTCCACATCTTTGGAAGAGAGCATTTCGGTGAGCGCTTTGGGTACGATCTGCCAAGAAAAACCGTACTTGTCCTTTAGCCACCCACACTGGGATTCTGCTCCTCCATGATCGATAAATTGGTGCCAATAATGGTCAATTTCGGCTTGATTTCCACATTCCACGAAAAAGGAAACCGCTTCATTGAACGTAAAATTGGGTCCTGCATCGAAGGCATGCACCCTGAGTCCATTGATGACAAAATCCCCAATCTGAACGGTTCCTGCCGGCATAGGACCTCCCTCAGGCCATTTGGTCATTCTTTTGATCTCCGAGTTGGGAAATAATCCGGTATAAAAACGAATGGCTTCTTCTGCCTCTTTGTCAAACCAAAGAAACGGCACAATGTTCTGGGTTGTTTGAATGGTGCTCATGATGGGTTATGGTTTTTGGGTAGATAAATGAAGAAAATCAGCTTTTAATTCTGCTGCTTTCCTTCAACATATTTTTTAAAATTATCAAGAATGGCCTGCCAGCCCCCTTTTTGCATCTCAATAGGATTCGTCTGTTCCGGGTCAAAGGTTTCTTTGATGATGGTCTTGTCATCTTCCGGAGTAAAAACCACTTCCACTTCTCTCCCATCGTCCAAGGCATAGGAAAGCATTTTTCCTTCATGGACGGCCTGATAAGTCCCCGAAAAGTCAAAACCTATGGTGCCATCTTTTGACTCCATCCTGGAGGTAAAAGCGCCCCCTTCACGAAGGTCATTGCTGGCATGTGGTGTATGCCAATCATCGGATGCATTGTTCCATCGCATAATATGCTCCGGACCTGTCCAATATGCCCACACTTTATCTACTGGTGCATTTACGCTTGTTGTTACGGTGATCTTTTTCATCATTTCGTTTTTTTAGTTTCAGTAAATTTTCTTTCTGATAACCTAACTCATACAAATATCATACATAAAATACTTTTTTGAGGGGTATTAAAACGGCGATGGCACGGGGCAATCGCGTCGAAAACCTTTCTTTCCCTCTGAACAATGTAAAGTTTAGTCTATGAAGGCTAAAAAAATCCTGTAAAAGTTAAAATAGGATTCACAAAAGTCCTGACGATCCACTTTCAGCAGGAAATAAATTGGCATCTTAATGGATAGTATAAAAGTTAATAATTCCTTCATCGCAAAATGGCCCAAGTCATGCCAAATCGATGCATTTTCGCTTCTATTTTAAAATAAACAGAATGATCATGAAGAGTGTCAAGTTACTTATTGTTGCAATCATCACGGCCCTAATACCTGCTTGTAACCCCAGTAAGGAGCATAAAACCGAAAAAGCTTTGCGGCTTAATGACATCCAGGTAATCGGTAGCCACAACAGCTATAAAATCGCAATCGAACCTGAAGTCATGACCATGATTGCTGAAATGGATTCCAATGCGGCCATATCCCTGGAATATGATCACCTTCCTTTAAACGAGCAACTGGAGCTAGGGCTGCGCAATCTAGAACTGGATGTGTTCCATGATCCGGTTGGTGGAAGGTACAGCGAGCCAAAAGCCTTGGCACAGCTTGATTCAGCAGGGACTTCCCATTTACCTTTTGATGAAGCCGGCAAACTCGACCAAGCAGGACTGAAGCTCTTCCACGTCCAGGACATCGATTTCAGAAGCCACCACTTGTTATTCAAAGACGCACTGAATGAGCTTTCCAATTGGAGCTATGCCCACTCGGAGCACAGCCCGATCATCATCCTGATCAATGCCAAAGACGGCAATTCACCCCAGATGACCCCTGCACTTCCCTTTACGGCCGCAGCACTGGACAGTATCGACAAAGAGATCCGATCAGTTTTTCCCAAAGAAAAATTGATCACTCCGGATATGGTACGGGGGGAATATGCTTCCTTGGAAGAGGCTGTTTTGGCTGAAGGCTGGCCGCTACTGGAAGAAGTTAAGGGAAGATTTTTATTCGTATTGGATGAAAAGGAAGAAAAAAACAACCGCTACCGCTCTGTTCACCCCAACTTGGAAGATGCAGTACTCTTTATCAATGTCAAGGAAGGGAATCCAAATGCAGGTTTCCGCATCATCAATGACCCAGTTGCCAATCATGATTATATCCAAGACTTGGTTTCCAAAGGTTATATGGTCAGAACACGAGCTGATGCTGGCACCAAGGAGGCCAGAAACAACGACTACAGCCGATTTGAAAAAGCCAAAAGTTCCGGTGCTCAGGTGATTTCTACTGATTACTATATTCCAAGTGGCCTGTTTGAATCGGATTATAAAGTTGTGTTTGAAGACAATGCTTATGAACGAAAAATGCCTTGATATCCGTTTGGATATAAAAGTCCAATAAGCGGCCTGCACTAAAAAACGCCTACCGCTTATTG
Source organism: Echinicola rosea (assembly GCF_005281475.1). Classification (NCBI taxonomy): domain Bacteria; kingdom Pseudomonadati; phylum Bacteroidota; class Cytophagia; order Cytophagales; family Cyclobacteriaceae; genus Echinicola; species Echinicola rosea. Next base: position 4,689,208 of record NZ_CP040106.1, read on the forward strand.
GGCTATTGTCACTTTAATTCCAACTGCTCTATTTCGCCTTGATCGCTTCCACGTTGCTTTTCATATGCTGCCACCATTTCCTGGAGCTTTTCTGGTTTGGATGATGCAAGGTTTTGTTGCTGGCCAATATCCTCTTTAAGGTTATAGAGCTGATATTCATCGTCATTTCCCAATTCAATATTGACGGCCTTTGCTACTGCGGGCCCTTGGTAGGGAGGGATCATGATCAAGTCGCCCTGTCTCAATGCCGTGCGGCCAGAAGCTTCAATGATCAGCTCATCCCTGCCTTCATCACTGTTCCCTAAAAATGTGTCCAATAAATCCTTACTATCCTTCCCTTTCTTATCACTGTCCACCAAATGAGCCAATGAAGCCATCAAATCCATTTGGCAAACCAAAGCGTCAGAAACCTTCGGCGTGACCTTACCTTTCCAGTACACCGAAAATGGCACCCGAGTCCCCGCTTCGAAAAGGCTGTATTTACCGCCTCTCAGCGGCCCCGCAGGCCTGTGGTCACCAAGTTTTTCTACCGCATCATCATAATAGCCGTCGTTTAGCACAGGACCATTGTCACTTGAAAATACAATCAGCGTATTTTCCAAAATACCCACTTCTTCCAAGGCTTTGATAAACTCACCGATACACCAGTCAGCTTCTGCGATCACATCACCTCTAGGCCCCATTCCAGTGGCACCTACAAATCTCGGATTTGGAGTACGCGGCACATGTGGCTGCTGTAAGGCATAGTATAAAAAGAAAGGTTTGTCCTTATGCCCCTTCACAAATGCCTTGGCTTTTTCCAAAAAGTGATCCGCCATATCCACATCGCTCCACTTAGCGGCCTCCCCGCCTTTCATAAATCCTATTCGGGGCACACCATTTACGATGCTGTTATTATGGCCATGATGCCACTTCATCGTGAGCATCTCGGGGTTATCCTTTCCGGTAGGTTCGCCTTCAAAATTTTGCTGATAATTCACCTCAATGGGATCATTGGGATCGAGGTTTACCACATGACCATTTTCGATATAGACTGTAGGCACCCTATCCTGCGTAGCGGCCAAAATATGGCTGTAATCAAAACCTACTTCATTGGGACTTGGACTGATCTTTTCGTTCCAATCCACATTGCCACTTCCCAAACCGAGATGCCATTTTCCTACGATCCCTGTATAGTATCCTTGCTGTTTAAGCATTTTAGGCAACGTCATTTGCGCGGTATCGATCAGCAATGGTGCAGTGCCGGGAAGAATCTTGGCATTTTCGTTTCTCCAGGGATACGTTCCCGTCAGCAGGGCATAGCGACTTGGCGTACATGTGGCCGAAGAAGCGTATCCGTTCGTAAAGCGAACACCTTCATTGGCGAGCCTGTCCATATTTGGTGTGCTGATCTCCGTGGCTCCATAAGCACTCATGTCTCCATATCCCAAGTCATCCATGTAAATAACGATGATGTTGGGCTGGGATTTAGCAGTCACCTGATCTGCTGTTTGCTTATTCTGCTTGCAGGCCAACAATACACTGGTTAACAACAAAAAGCAGGTCAATGGGTTTAATTTGAACGTTAACATGAGTTAGCTTAAAATAGTAAATTAACAATGAACAAAACGGCTAAGCCTTTTCTTGGATTTCTTCTTTCCCCAAGAAGGATCTGCCTTACTCGAAAGATATCAAAAGCTAATCACAATCAAAACAAAAATATATTTAAAAGTTGAGACTGCTCAGCAGACATAACTTTACTTTTTAGCTTTGATGGCCATCGCTCTCCTAAAAGTAAAGCGCTGATCTTACATATAACAAACAACAATTTAATACACACTAAAAACAGTTGTTCATATATTAAATTTTTAACATATAGTTATTTTTAAATATTTTAAAGTAAAATAATACAATAACCCAAACTTTCTCTACTATGAAACATTACAGCCCAATAACCTATTGCTGCATTTTATTAATCCTTGCAGCATCATGTGTGCAAGAAAGCATCGAGGATCCCAATAGCGGAATGGTAAGTTTTTCGGAACTTCAAATTGATTTTGGCCATGACCTTCCCAACAGTAGAATTGCAGAGACATCAAGTTGGAACCATATCTTTTTAAATAGATGGGACACATTGTTCATCACCAATAAATCCACCGGGGAAGAATATAAATTGGCCTATTTGCCACGTGATTTTTCAGAAGCTTATCAAATACAATTACCCTATGGGAAATATGAGTTCGAAGCTGAAGTCCCGGGTGATAAATACGAAGATTATTTACCTTTTCGAATTGAGGGGGAATTTACCCTGGAAGCCACCAATATGGACATATCCATGCTGGGGAATACCGATTATGGTTTGGTAACGGTCAAAGATGAATTTGTTAAATCTGCTTATATAAATGGGGATCAAAATTATGATCTTGAATACGCCCGAGGTTTTTTCTATGCTTATGTCAAGAAAGACCAAACTATCACCATAACTATCAAGGATTTCTTTCAAGACAATCCCCTTGAAAAAGTGGTGCAAGTGCATAAACACAATCATTACAATTTTTATCTCCAAGTCAATGAAACCGATGAAGGTGAAGTCAATTTTATTGAGTTAGCGATCGGCCCATTTGAATATAGTGAAGAATTCATTGAAGTGGACGGAAAGACGGTAACCGATGCCGCAGGCAATCGCTACCCAATCGTCAAAATTGGGGAACAATATTGGATGGCAGAAAATCTTAAAAGTGATGTTTTTTGCAATGGCGATTCCCTGCTCGTACCCGAAGACACCTACATCCAAGGGTATGTTGAACAAAATGTACCTTTGGTACTATTTGCTGGCTATCACCCCGCAGGAGACCGAGGGGGCTATTACACAGGCGATGTCATATTGGATGAGCGAAATATATGCCCTTGTGACTGGCATATTTCGACAGACGAGGACTGGAAAGAAATGGAAGCATATCTTGGAATGCCCGCTGAAGAGTTAGACATTTTCAGGACTACTTTAGGTGGGCAGTTCCGCGGAATTACTCAAGGAGTTGGCAGCAAAATAAAAGCTACCAATTGGCCCTATTCAACTAACAACACTGACGCCAATAATCTATCAGGCTTTTCAGCTTATGGTTTTAACAATTATTGCTGTAGTGAAGAACCTCCAGGATCGACGAAAGGATACTACGTTTATATAGATGATGGAGGGGGCTTAGGTCTGTGGTGGTCTCCAAAATCCTCCGGAGAAGACGCCATGATTGGGAGAGTAGTATCAGATACCGACAGCGGCATAGGAAGGGTACAGTTCTATAGGGAAATCCCTTCCAATATTCGGTGTGTAAAAGATTAAACACAACCTAACTCATACCTCCTTTGGGTCTATCTTCCTAAGCTGGCCCAAAGGAGGCTTTTAGAATAACATCCCTATCTACACAGAGCACTTTTGTTATCTTTTTTTGTATTAGTCGGGCAGGATAAATCCTAATCATTATCTTTGGAGGATAAACAAAATTTTAACGGAACATTCCAATTTGCGAAGTCCAAATTCTCCTGTTAACCCTTCTAAAGATGAATTTAAACTTAAAAACTCCCATTGCATTTTTTGACCTAGAGGCTACTGGCATCAATATTTCCACGGATCGAATCGTGGAAGTATCCATCGTAAAGGTACATCCGGGGGGAGAAGAAGAAACCAAGACCATGCAAATCAACCCGACCATTCCGATTCCCAAGGAAGTCTCCCTGATCCATGGTATTTATGATAAAGACATCAAGGACGCCCCTACTTTCAAAGATGTGGCTAAGGAACTTCACCAGTTTTTGGAAGGAGCGGATCTCGCGGGGTTCAATGTCCTGAAATTTGACATCCCGCTTTTGGTAGAAGAATTTCTGCGTGCCGGTATCGATTTTGACATCGAAAAGCGGAACCTTCTGGACGCTCAGAAAATTTTCCACATGATGGAAAAGCGAAACCTCACCGCCGCGTATAAATTCTACTGCGGAAAAAACCTCGAAAATGCCCATAGTGCAGAAGCTGACACCATTGCCACTTATGAAGTTTTCAAAGCACAGATAGAAAGGTACAAGGACGAAGAAGCCTTTGACCTGCAAGGAAACAAGCTCGGCATTATCGAAAACGACATGAAGAAAGTCCATCAGCTGATCAATGAAAAAATGGTGGACCTCGCCGGAAGGTTTATTTTTAATGATGAAGGTGTCGAATGCTTCAATTTCGGTAAGCACAAGGGTAAACCTGTAGCGCAAGTTTTAAAAGAAGAACCAAATTACTACGATTGGATGATGAAAGGTGATTTCCCACTGGACACCAAACGTAAATTTACTCAGATCAAATTACGGGATTTTAATAATCGGTAGGTGAGTCGTGAGATGTGAGATGTGAGTAGTGAGACTTGAGACCTGAGACATGTGTCTACCAGCATTTTACAAGATTTGAGTCGGTTACTCCATTAAGCTGTTACTGATTGCTATGCTGAGCGTGGCAAAGGGTGAAATCAGGCACTCGGCGGAGTAGAGAAGTTGCTATCACCGCAATGGAAGGAATTTGGAGGCTGGGACACCTGCTGCCAGAGGACTTTGACATTGGCCAGCGGGCTTATCCAAAATATGACATTTTACCCCCCAACTGACTCACTCCAGCATTCCCTTTCGGTCAAAATACCTGAGGCGATAGCATTGCATGGCAGTATTGCCGAGATGATCGGAAAGCTGCCAGTTGGCCACTGCCCCCACTCCTGCTCCGATAACCGGGATAAGCTGTGCCAGCTTGGCCAAGTCCATGTAATCACGGTATTCGATCTGAAAACTCCTCCAGTCAAACCCGTCACCTTTTACGGGCAGGTTCTCTTTATGCTTATCCCAGTCTTCGATGATGCCGATCAGCTCATTTCTTTTCTTTTGGCTACAAAAGGCCAGCTGGAAAACATGCAGGATAAAAAGTCGCTCTCTAAAATCCTTGACATCATGCCCATACAGTGAAGCCATTTCAAACATCATCTTCATCTTGATGGTCAAAAAAGCGGGGAAATCAGCAAACCCCATCAAAATCCCCCCTGCTCCAGTCACCGCCCCTTCTACTGAAGCCGTACGCTTATACCATTTGATCTTACTTTTTACTTTCTCTTCCCTTTTTTCGAACCCTACTTCAGCAGGTAAGGAAGCATTGATATAGCTGGAGCCAAAAAGCACTCCTTTCACCATCTTTTCGATGGCAAAGGTAATGGCTTGGTGTACTTTTTCGGGAATGATATGATTGATCCGATGCTGCACGCCCTTGGCCATCCTGTTCATCAATGAAGGGTTTTTCTTCATCTTTTGAAGCCAAGCATTCATTTCATAAAATGCAATTTCTTCGTATAGCAACATTCTTTTTTGTTAAAAGTATCATGATTTACTATTGGTCATTTAATGGTATTACGAATCCCTGGCATCAGAAATCCTGATTACAAACCGGGATCAGCAAACGCTTGGGATAGACAGGTACAGCATGTCAATTGGTAATTCATCATTCCCAATTCCTAACTCATCATTGCCCATAATACTCTGGATTTTGCCATTAAGTCCTATCTTCCCCGCTTTCCTAATTCAACGACCCGGAGATTTTTTGGTTGGCCCCCTTCAAGGTCAAATTTCAAAAGTGTCTTCATTTGGTGAAAGCCATGATTGCCAATAGCCCCTGAATTCATATACAGACAGCCCAGCTCTTTGTCAAACTCCACTTTGCAGATATGACTATGACCACAAATAAAAATGGTGGGCTTTATTTCTTTTAGGTGTTTCTTTACTCCCTTGGCGTATCTGGGAGGCTTGCCACCGATATGGATCATCATCACCCTGGCGCCTTCCAGATCAAAAATCAATTCCTCAGGATACTTTTGCTGACAGGCCAAGTCATCAATATTGCCATAGACGGCTCGGATTTTTTTCCCTTTGGGCAAGGCCTCCATGACTTTTTCATCGCCAATATCCCCTGCATGCCAGATTTCATCCACATCCTGCAGATGGGAAAGTGTCTTATCATCAATAAAACTGTGGGAATCCGAAATCAACGCTATTTTTACCATATTTGTTTGCTCCGCTCCATTCTAAATGCATACCAACCTGGCAATGACCAAGCTGAGAACAAAGAAATGGAATTTAACGACGCCACAAAAGATAAAGACGAATTCCCCAAGGCAAACGCATTTAATATTATTTCGTGTTGGGCAGCTATCATCCGTGCCGCTGGCATTTTACCCCAGTTTGTCAATGCCGTTTAGTTAGTGTGTATCTGGAAAATATGGGTTCTATATTTTTTCCTTGGCAGTTATTTTTCTAGCTAAATCCCTGGGTGGTTTTCATCCCTTTAGCTTTGTCACTTTTTTGCTGCAGGTCAAAGTCGAGTAGGCCTGGGCCCTATGCCCAAGCCTCTCTCAGAACCGTACGTGACAGTCTCCCGTCATACGGCTCTTGGCAATCAAATCTGATGTTCCAGATTTTGTTTCAAACAACTCCATCTTCCCTAATTTTTAGGTTGTGGAACCATTCAAAACCGATTGCCTCAGTCCCTTCGCTCTTTCTCCGTTTCCAGAGCTTTCAACACTACTACGGACTGATCCGCCCCATCCCTATCAAAGGGGATGGTTCTCCTGTTCCATCCAACCGCCTGTTTCGAACTCCTGCCGCCTTAATGCCGCCTGCCAATAGGCCAACTCTCAGTCTGCGCTGCCTATTTTGTCCCGGAAGTCACTCTAGCCCCCGGTTTTGACAGGAAGTATTTTTCACGACACTTCATCGAACGGTTCACTTTCGTTCAGCTTTTCGAAACACATTCCTTCTGATCGCTCAGTACCACAGCCTTGAAAGCGCAGCACCATCAGGGGAATTTGACTGGTCTGCCTGATCCAGTCCCAGCCGTCGTGCCAAGGGTTGTAACGCCCTATTCGACATCAGTTGGATAGCATGTCCGGTTTCCCGAACTTCAGGACACACAAAGTGACCAAAAAACCCTGCCGCTACGCCACGGCGCACAGGTGTGCAGCTATTGGCCTAAAATTAAAACCTTCCCTCATGCAGGCAAACTCCTCCTTTCCTAGCTGCCAACATTCTTTTTGGCTAGTATTTCGTCAAACAAGCCTGCCCTGAAAGCTTTCGGGGGAAAAGTAGGAAAGTCTGATCAAAGCATAAACAATAGTGAATTTGATTACATGTAATGCAGCGGATACATATAAATAATTTATGGGTTTTGTAGTCAGCAAATGAGCATGCTGTCAAATCAGCCTTTTTGCGGAGGATCATATAAAACAGTAGGCGTAGATGTCACCCGCACCCTAAATTGTAGCACATATGAAGCTAAACTCCATAGGAGCGACAGACATATATTCCAACTGAGATACTTTTTTTAATGCGTTCGCCCTGCGAATTCCCCATCTCCATTCTTTTCTATAAAGGATTTTACTATTTTTAAGCTTTTAAATAATAATCCTACTTACACTATGGCTTCAGGCTTTTTTGCAATCCTAGATGATATCGCCACACTCATGGATGATGTGGCCTCCATGACCAAAATAGCCACCCGGAAAACCGCGGGAATTTTAGGTGATGACCTCGCCGTAAATGCCGAAAAAGCTGCGGGCTTTACTTCGTCCCGGGAGATCCCTGTACTTTGGGCCATTTCCAAAGGGTCCTTTGTAAATAAACTGATCATCCTTCCCATCGCATTTTTGCTAAGTTCGTTTTTGCCTTGGGCGGTCACGGTCATCCTGCTCATTGGCGGGATTTATTTGGCCTATGAAGGAGCAGAAAAAGTGTATCATTTCTTTGTCCCCCATCATCATTCCAAAAAAGAAGCCATCAAAGAAACACGCACTAAAGAGGAAATTTTACAAGTCGAAAAAGAGCGGATAAAATCAGCCATTGTGACCGATTTTATCCTTTCTGTTGAGATCGTCATCATCGCTTTGGGAGCAGTAACAGGAGAACCGCTTCTGAATCAGATCATCATCGTCACCTTTATTGCCATCTTGGCCACCGTGGGAGTCTATGGGATCGTCGCTTTGATCGTACGAATGGACGAAACAGGCTATAAAATAATGGCCAAAAGCAAAAAAAAATCCGGACTCATGTTTAATATCGGCAAAGGACTGGTCAATGCCTTGCCCATTGTCATCAAAGCGCTAGGCATCATCGGAACCTTGGCCTTGCTATTGGTGGCGGGCGGTATCTTCACCCACAATATTGAATATTTGCACCACATTGTGCCTGCAGTCCCCAGTATGGTCAAGGATTTTGTGATTGGGCTAATCGTTGGCTTTATTGCCTTGCTGATATTCAATGGAGTAAAAAAGCTCCTTGGAAAGTAAATTTCCTTTAGAGGATTTGTCAGTTTAGGAACAGTTTATGCTTCTTTATCCATAAGTCCATTACTTGATTTTGGACCGGCTTTTAGCAATTATTAACCACTAAAACCTATCCTATGAAATCGATCAATCCCTATACAGGAGAACTTTTGGAAGAATATGCTGAACACACCGAAGAGCAAGTGGAATCAGCCATTCAATCGGGTCAAGAAGCATTCCTTTCTTGGCGGGAATTGCCCATTGCCCAAAGGGCAGCACTCATGAAAAAGGCAGGCCAAGTCCTCAGGGACAATGTCGATAAATACGGAAAAATCATCTCCCTGGAAATGGGCAAAGTCATCACTGAATCCAGGTCCGAAGTAGAAAAATGTGCCTGGGTATGTGAATACTACGCTGAGAAAGCCGAGGAGATGCTCGCTGACGCTCCCATATCACTGCCCGATGGAAAGGAGGCTAAAGTGGTCTATAACCCATTGGGCATAGTCCTGGCCGTGATGCCTTGGAACTTTCCTTTTTGGCAAGTGTTTCGCTTTGCCGCCCCAAACCTCACCGCAGGCAACGTAGGCCTGCTAAAACATGCCAGCAATGTCCCCCAATGCGCACTGGCCATCGAAGAGGTCTTCACCAAAGCTGGATTTCCAAAGGGTGTTTTCCAAACCTTATTAATTGGCTCGGACAAAGTCGCTAACATCATCGCCCATCCTGATGTGAAAGCCGCTACCCTTACCGGAAGCGAAAAAGCAGGCCAAATCATTGCGGCACAAGCGGGCGAGCAGATCAAAAAAACCGTGCTGGAATTGGGCGGCAGTGACCCTTTTATCGTGTTGAAAGACGCTGATGTCAAAGAGGCCGCCAAAGTAGCTGCCAAAGGACGTATGATCAATTTCGGACAAAGCTGCATTGCTGCCAAGCGCTTCATCGTCGAAGAAGCTGTTTATGATGAGTTCATTGCCCATTTTAAGTCAGCCATTGAGGACTATTCCCCCGGGGATCCATTGGATGAACATGCAGGATATGCCTGCATGGCCCGTCCGGATCTCGCGATGGAATTGTACAAGCAAGTGGAAGCCTCCATTCAAAAAGGTGCTGAGGTGATTTTGGAAGGCATCAAACCAGAAGAAGACAAGGCCTTTTTCAAGCCCTATATTCTTGGGAACCTGACTCCCGACATGCCTGCTTACAGCGAGGAGCTTTTTGGTCCGGTGGCTTCGGTGTTCAAAGTAAAGGATGAAGCTGAAGCAATAGCCATTGCCAACGACTCGGAATTTGGGCTAGGGTCTTCCCTATGGACCAAAGATCCAGAAAAGGCCGACCAACTGAGCAGGAAGATCGAAAGTGGCGCAGTATTCATCAATTCCATGGTAGCCTCCAATCCCTATCTGCCCTTCGGAGGCATCAAGAAATCAGGCTATGGCAGGGAGCTGGCAGAAAATGGAATTAAGGAGTTTATGAATGTGAAGACAGTTTTTATGGGGTAGGTGAATAAATTACACGGGTAGGTTCAGATATGTACTTAGGTCTCCAAACGAAATTTATTATATTTGTAATATGAATAAGCAAAAAAATGATATTGCCGGTCAAATCAAAGAATTCAAACGTAGGTTAAAGTCGCAAATGCCTCATGTTCGAAAGGAAATTTTGGTTTACGAAAAAAACACTGCCTTAGGTATACAAAAAAAACAACCTAAACCTTCTCCGCAATTTAAGTACTAAGTAATGGTATTGCCAGTACTTTTTGTAATAGGGGGATGTAATGGAGCCGGAAAATCTACGTATTCTTGGGCCTTAACTCCTAGCTCCATCGAGATTTTTGATTACAACAAGCATTTTTTGCGAATATAAATCACTGATATCCTCAGAATTTCAGGACATCAAGGCTCATAATATGGCCTTTCGAGAGCTAGAACAAAAAACGGATATTGCTATCAAAAATGGTCAGTCTTTTGCCTATGAAACAAATTTCAACTCCACTCCACTCTATTGGCCGAACATTTTTAAAAGTAATGGATACGAAATAAGCCTAATTTATTTTTGCTTAGATTCAATAGAGGAGGCAAAAAGAAGGGTAGCAATTCGTGTAGAAAATAACGGTCATCATGTTCCAGATCACGAAATTGAAAAAAGATATATAGAGGGTTATAATAACTTAGATGAACATTATTCTTATTTTGATACCCTCCATGTTTTTAATAGTTCTTCCTATAGCGCTCCTCCTGAATATTGTTTTTCCATGAAAAAAGGAAGGCTTGTGATGAAGGAAAGTCTTCCCCAATTTTTAAAGGAAGTTTCACCTCTAATGTACCAAAGCGTAACTTTAGGAGGTAAATTCCCTTAACCGAAACAAGAGGCAAGACTAAAACTTAATATATCATTTCTTTATAAGGTTTAAACACATCATTTTCTAAAGCAGGTTCATTAAAACACTACCACCTTAAAACATTCAAACCTTCTAACATTCCTAGGTTAATTCTGCATTCGACTTGGTAATTGAAGGATTACTTTCTATTTTTACGAGCGAAAATTTTGGCTAAAAAATGAGAGAAATACAATTTAGAGAAGCATTAAGAGAGGCCATGTCCGAAGAAATGAGACGCGATAAAGACGTGTTTCTCATGGGTGAGGAAGTGGCCGAATACAATGGAGCCTACAAAGTAACCCAAGGCATGTTGGATGAATTCGGACCAGACAGGGTGATCGATACCCCGATCTCAGAAGGCGGTTTTGCCGGACTGGGCGTAGGTGCCGGAATGAACGGTCTGCGACCTATCATCGAATTCATGACATTTAACTTTTCCTTGGTGGCCATTGACCAAATCATCAATTCAGCTGCAAAGATGTACGCCATGTCTGGTGGAGCTTACAATGTGCCTATCGTATTCAGGGGACCTACCGGTAATGCCGGACAATTGGGAGCAACCCACTCTTCCAACTTCGAAAATTGGTTTGCCAATACACCTGGGCTGAAAGTAATTGTTCCCAGCAACCCTTATGATGCCAAAGGATTGCTTAAATCTGCCATCCGTGACGATGATCCCGTAATCTTTATGGAGTCGGAACTGATGTATTCCGACAAAGGTGAGGTACCTGAAGGAGAATACCTACTGCCTATTGGTGTGGCGGAAATCAAGCGTAAAGGTGCTGATGTGACCATCGTCTCTTTTGGTAAAATCATGAAAGTAGCCCTCGAAGCGGCTGAAGAACTTGCCAAAGATGGCATCGAAGCCGAAGTGATCGACCTGAGGACTGTTCGTCCTATCGATTACGCTACCGTGTACGAATCCGTTAAGAAAACCAACCGTTGTGTGGTCGTAGAAGAAGCAAACCCTGTCTCTTCACTGGCTACCGATCTGGCTTTCAATATCCAGAAAAACATGTTTGACTATTTGGATGCACCAGTACTTAGGGTAAACTCCATGGACATTCCATTGAGTTATGCGCCAACTTACATCGAAGCTACACTTCCAAACGTAAAACGCACCATAGAAGCTGTAAAGCAAGTGACTTACGTGAAGTAAAATCATAAAACCTTTTTAACAAAAAAGCACGCTAGAGGATTTTCTATCGTGCTTTTTTTTATCAAATCAAAAATTTTTAAAAGAGAATTGCTCTCTACAGAAACCATATTTGATCAATAGTAACTTGATATTCTAAAACATTCTTTCATTTCCAAACGTATAGCCTATCCCAAGCATCAGGAAATTGGCTTCGCTAAAGTCCTTGAGGTTGTAACCGACATGGATAAAGCTATTTCTACTGACCCTTGTCTTCAGCGAAAAAACCTGGTATGTGCCTTTGAAATCCCCTCCCTTATGGATGACATTCGTACCAATACCCACTCCCACTGAAAATACCGGCATGACAAACTCCGCACGGGCAGATACTCCAAGCGCCAGTTGATGTCCTAGTTCAGGTGTAATGAAGTCGGGAGGACTATAAGGCCCACCTATGGGCTGGATATAATCTTTTGCATAAACATTGGCACTGCCATCAAAAAGCGGATCGAGTGAAAGCCCTGTCCGAAATTTATGACTGACATTATACAGCGCACTTATGTTTGCCCCAATTACTGGATAGGAATCAGGAGAAGGAATCCGCTCTCCGTTAAAAGCCACTCCCTTTCTGCGCCAGGAACCAAAGAGCACCACATCATAACTCATGTGCTGGTGAAAGACCACGCCTGATGAGGAAGAAAACCGTTTGGTATCAGCATATTGATAACGGCCATCCTCTCCCAGTCGATACACGGCCCCCAGTTTACCTCCAAGCATATTGATCCCCGCATTGGGATAGGCGGTATTGCCGTTGGAGAAATGTGTAAGATCAGAGCCCAAAGTAATATAAAGCTGATCACTTGGCTTCCATTTAAAGTGCAAGCCCGCATTGATATAGGCATTGAATCGTGATCCGACCGTTTTATTATTGGGATTGCTGTCCGGATCATAAGGATTCCAGCCTCCAGAGACGCCAAAATTCCATTCAAAATTAAGGGTAATATTTTCAGCTAGGTGGGCTATCCGTGCCCCTTGGAAAAGGTAAATCGCTATGGGGTTTCCAAGTTCATTTTTATTACCAAAATAGAACTGCGCCAAACCCATTCCCCAATAAGTGTCCCCATACACACGATACCGGTTGGTACCCTTGGGAAGGTAAAATCCATACCGAAAATGTGCAGAAAATGCACTTTTGGCCAAGCGAGACCTCGTCTCCTCATTTCTGTAAAAAGGCTTAGGAGGAAAGACATAAGCGTACCGTAGCTCCGCCCCAAGCCCATGCAAATATTTTTTTGAGGTGTAAGAACTTAAAGAATCAACTTCTGAATCATCCTGAGCTGCAGCAGGCAACAGCGCACCAAAAAAGTAAAGAGACACAAGCACTCCTAAAAGCCACACATTTTGCTTTTTCATTATGGACAAAATACAGTTTTATAAATAACTTAGAGAGACTAATATACAGCTTTTAGCCAAACCTGATTTAACCGGTTATAAAATCATGATCCCTTAATCATTCATATGAGCTCAGCTATGTGTTACCCTACAAAAAAGCCTGCCAGAATATTCCGGCAGGCTTTTCTATTGAACCCTTTTAATATTAAACCCGCATTATACATTAGCCTATCTATTCCGAGCTGATCCGCCGCGGCGGACAAAATCAGTCGCTTAGCTGATGTTTTCGATCTCACCATCCGCCGCGGCGGATGATTCAATCTCCAAACAGCCTGATTTTCTTGTAGTTTCATCTCTCATTACGATTCCTAATGCATAAAACGGGTTAAACAAAGAAAAATTTATTATATACAACGCAACATGCTGCACGTTGTCAACTGAACCATTACTGAGTCGGCCCCATCATTCCTCCCCCGCTGTTACCACCGCCTTTGAGGTCCTCGTTTTCTATGGACCGTTTCTTTCTCTTTGGCGCCACGCTCATCTTACCTATTCGGTAGCTGAAATTGATCTTAAAGTTCATGTTTCGCATATAATTGGTGCTTTGCTGGATAATGGTAGGCGAAACGATTTCATTTTCCATTTTGAATTCAGGTGTAAAGAAATTTTCTGCACCAAAACCAATACTGCCTTTTTTCTCCGCAAACTGCTTATTGATATTCAGACCATAAATCCCAAAGCCGGTTTCATACCCTTGGAGATTTACCTGTCTTCCTCTGGCAAAAGCGAAACCCTGAAGGACCCAACTCTCGGTAATGTTATAATTACCAAACATCCGCCCACTGACCACAAAACCTTCATTAGAAGCATTGTATATCGGATCGTCCACGTTATTGTCGATCATGGTATAATAAGTGTCAATCCCTCCATTAAAGGACAGTTTATTGGACACATTTATATTGGCAAAGAGATTTAGCCCTACCGCTTGCTCACTTCCGATGTTTTCATAAGTGGTATAGATTACCCCATCATCCAACACGCTTCTGATGGGCTGTATGGATCCGGACGTATTGCGATAGAAACTGGCGATATTAATACTGGCAGATTTGAAATAGGTGCTGTACGCCAATTCGAAATTATCTGTATATTCCGGATCCAAAAGGGGATTTCCCTGTGTGATCTGCGTCGGATTGGCGCCTTGTATATTGGGGTTCAAAAACTGTAAAGATGGCCGCTGAATTCGTCGGTTATAGGCTGCCTTGATCATATTACCACTTTCAAATTTACGGCTAAGGTTCACACTGGGAACCAGCACGCCATAATCTGGAATATCCGCTTGCTCTTCGCCTGTCTTGAAATCCGCATTAATGGTCGTGTACTCATAGCGCGCGCCTACTTTGGCAGTATAATGCTTTAAAAAACCTTGCGTATAGGAAACATACCCCGCTGTTACATTCTGATCATAGTCAAATTCATTGCTAAACTGGGCATCTTCATTCTCCACATACTCACCATCGGCACCCTCAGCGGTAAAATAAGCATAATCGCTGCTCACTCGACGAAGGATGTTTTTAGCGCCATATTCCAAAATCTGGTCTTCTCCATCACCCAATGGGGTAATATAATCCACTTGAAGGGTGAATTCCTGGTTGTTGGAAGCATTTTCATTTTTGGTACGCTGCTCTACCTCTTCAAAGTTTCCATCCAGCAGCGCCTGGACAAAGTCATTGGTACGGTTGTTTCTACTATAAAGTCCCATGATGCTGAATTCCTTTTGTGGCTTCTCATAGGTCCTGGTGTAATTAAGGCTGACATCGACGGTATTGGAGAGGTTTTCCATGTCCACCGTCCTCATCAGGGCACTCACCAACTCATCATCCAAGTAGTTTTCAGTCAATAGATTGTCTTGCTTGTTCTTAAAGTTGAACATACCAAAATTAACGGATGCCGCCAGCCAGTTATATTTGTCTATCTCATAGTCAGCCCCAAAATTATAGCGACCCATTAGCATATTGGTACGTGTGTCTGTACTCTGGAGAATATTGGATACGGATCCATCAGGATTGATCACCTGCTGATTGTTTTCGAATCCCCCTTTGATATTATAGCCTGCCCGGCCAAAACCTCCCAGGTTAAATCCCCACTTTCCTTTCCTGGCACTGGCATTCAGACCAAGGTTACTCCCCCTCATCCCTGCAGAGGTATTGATGCTTAAAGAGGTGCCTTGCAGATTGTTTTTCTTGGTGATAATATTGATCACACCACCGGTGCCTTCTGCATCATATTTGGCCGATGGAGAAGTAATCACCTCTACGGACTTGATCTCATCCGCTGGTATTTGTTTCAAGGCGTCTGCAATCGAACTGGCAGACATGGTAGATGGCTTGTTATCGATCAGCACTCGGATATTACTGCTGCCTCTCATGGATACATTTCCGTCCAAGTCCACAGAGAGCATCGGCACCCTTCTCAATACATCCGTAGCATCTCCACCCACAGTAGTTTTATCATTTTCAGCATTATAAATGGTCCTATCCACTTTCTCTGTGATCAGTTCTCGCTGGCCCTGTACCGTCACTTCATCCAGTGAAACGGACTCTTCTTCCAGTCCAATATTGCCCAAATTAAGATCCTTCTGACCATTGGTCACTTTAATTCCGGACTTGGCATAAGGCGCAAAACCAACAAAATTCACTTGGAGTTTATATGTCCCTGGCCCAAAACCAGTGATAAAGAATTTACCCTCATCATCAGCTACCCCACCGGAAACTTGCTTATCCGTACTTTGGTCCAATAGTAACACGGTTGCGTAAGCCACTGGAGCACCGCTTTCCGCTTCTACCACCGTACCGGTCAGCTGGTAATCATTTGCTTTGGAAGTTTCTTGGCCATGGGCAAAGGACACTACTCCTAAGAGAAGAAGCCACATTCCCACATTTTGAATCATTAATTTCATGTATATCGCTTTAGGTTTGAACGTCCTTTTAAATAGATTTAGCTACCCCATTGACCCGAATGGGATAGTATTCATAAGCAAAGTAATCCTATTCGAAACCACAAAAAAACAGAATAGATGACAAGCGGTACTTTATCGACAAAAGTGGCATTACAGTAGATAGAAGGATTAAGCTACATCCCAAAAGGCGGCAAAGGATTCAATTCCCCAGTCTATAGGTAAAAAACCTCATTTGGACGATTATATTTTTCAGATATAACCAGTTTCTGTTAAGTTTATCAAAACAATCAATCACTATACGGATGAACCAAGGCCTCAAACTGCACAAAAGCATCTCTATCCTCATTCATATTTTAGCGTGGATATTGATCGGTGCCGTCCTTTTTCTATTGGGACCGTTGTCATGGAATACCACCTTACCCGTGGAGTTTTGGTACAGGCAGCTGACCTTGATAACATTGTTGGTAGGGCTATTTTATGCCAACAAAGATGTTTTTGTGCCAAAGCTTTTATTTGAAGGAAAAATATGGCCCTTTTTATTGCTCATCCTGGGGCTGTGTTTTTCATTGATGTTTGCCATGGAATATTTTGAAAACCTGCTCCATCTTCCAGAGTTGATGCATAAGGCCTTTCACCCTGAAGACGATCAGCCATTCAAGCCCAAAAGGGATTACATTAATGTTTTCATGCTTTTGGTGCTCTTTCTCGCGGCGGGGATCAGCACAAGTGTGGCTGCCGTCCAAAAGTGGCAGACAGACGAAGCCTTAAGAAGGCAGCTGGACCAGCAGCGGATCAGTTCCGAACTCTCTTACCTGAAGGCGCAGATCAATCCCCATTTCTTTTTCAATACCCTGAACAACATCTACTCACTTACCAGCATCGATGTAGAAAGTGCCCGAATAGCCCTGCACAAACTGTCCAGAATGATGCGCTACGTGCTTTATGAGACCGAAAAAGACCAGACATTGCTCAGCAAAGAAATCGGGTTTATCAAAGATTTTATCGAATTGATGAAATTGCGTATATCGGAGAAAGTAAAGATCGAGCTCGAAATCGATGAAAAAATGGAAGACAGGGTAGTCGCGCCGATGTTACTTTTGCCTTTTGTGGAAAATTGTTTTAAACATGGCATCAGCAGCCGTCAGCCAGGGACTATTTCCATAAAAATACACACACAAGAAAATACCCTCACCTTAGAAACATCAAACAAAATAGTCCCCAAAAATATGGGAAGCCCAGAATCGAGCCAGCGAGGCATCGGTTTGGCCAATACCAAAAGGCGGCTATCTTTACTTTACCATAAAAAGCATGAACTCGCGATAGATGATCAAAATCCAGAAAATGAGTATCGTGTCACCCTCAAAATCAACCTTGCATGAAACTAACGTGTATTGCTGTAGATGACGAGCCATTAGCATTAAAAATGCTGTGCAATTTTATAGAACAAACGGCCTTTTTGTCCTTGGAGGACAAATTTGAAAATGCTATTGACGCACTGGCTTTCACGCATAAACACGAAGTGGACCTGATCTTTCTGGACATCCAGATGCCGGACCTTTCTGGAATGGAACTGGCTAGGGTTTTGGAAAACAATAAAAAGACCCGCTCCACTAGGATCATTTTCACTACTGCCTATAATCAGTTTGCCGTGGAAGGTTATAAGGTGGATGCACTGGATTACCTCCTGAAGCCCTACAGCTATGAGGAGTTTTTAAAAGCCGCCACAAAGGCCTACCAATTCTTCGAAACGCAACATCAACCTGCCCCAATAGAAACGGATAAAAAAGATTATATCTTCCTTAAAGTAGAATATCAATTGGTAAAAGTGATGCTAAGGGACATCCTTTACCTGGAAGGATACAAAGACTACGTAAAAGTCCATCTAATTGGTAAACCCTCCCCCACACTTTCTTTGACCAGTTTAAAAAACATGGAAGACATTCTTCCAGCAGCCCATTTTATGCGAATTCATCGATCATATATCATCTCCCTCGATCATATTGATTCCATCACTCGGAATACAGTCAATATCGGCACCATGACCATTTCCGTAAGTGATCATTATAAGGAAAATTTCCTACAATTTGTCAATAAATGGATCGGTTAAGGCGTAGCTAACAACCTTGATCACGCTAAATTAGGTTATACCCAAGGTAATATTATTTTTTAGATTTTATTATTCCCAAAACTGTCCTAATTTAGACCTAGTGTCAAGTCAACGCTTAAATGAAGGCTAAGGCGGTAGTAGGTTTTGGACGATATCAAGGCGCAATAAACGCCTCTAAGGAAGTCTTTTTGCAAAGTAGAGATAAACGAAAAGACACACCGGATTACACGTAGGTTTAGGCCTGCCTGCCGGAAATGGCAGGTTTGACTTGGTACTTGTGTACTTGGCAATAGAAATTCCGTTCTCATTTTAATCGATATGACAAATCTTCAAAAAACATTTATGGAGATGGCCATTGGCCTCTCCCGTGAGGGAATGAATTCTGGCAAAGGAGGGCCTTTCGGCTGTGTGATCGTTAAGGATGGTGTGGTGATCGGAAAGGGAAACAACCAAGTCCTGAGCACCAATGACCCTACTGCCCATGCGGAGGTAGTTGCCATAAGGGAAGCCTGTAAGACGCTCCGCACCTTCCAGTTGGACGGCTGCGAAATCTACACCTCCTGCGAACCCTGTCCCATGTGCCTGGGCGCTATTTACTGGGCCAGACCCTCTAAAGTTTTCTTTGCCAATACCAGACAGGAAGCAGCGAATGCAGGGTTTGACGACGATTTCATCTATCAGGAACTTCCACTGTCTCCATCCGATAGAAAAATCTCCATGATTCACTCTCCTGACAATGCCGCATTGGAAGTATTCCAGGAGTGGATTTCTAAAGAAGACAAAAAAGTTTACTGATTTTCACTGCAGTTTTTTACACTGTCATACCGACACCCCCTTTATCAATGCACAAAATTTTAGAAAGCGACCTTAACCAGTTTGATGAGCTACTGAATACGGTAAAAGACAAAGGCATAACCTATCTAAACGCACTTTCCGAGCGGCCTACTTCTTCTACTCATCAAGTTACCGAACATATTAATTTGCCGAAGGAAGGTCCCGGCACCCTCAAAGCACTCGAACAATTCTTTCAGCGTTTCGAGCCACTTATGGTGGCTTCTTCAGGTCCTCGATTTTGGGGTTTTGTCACAGGTGGCACCACACCAGCGGCTATGGTCGGGGACTGGCTTACCTCCGTTTATGACCAAAATACACAAACGACAAAAGGCCATGGGGATGTTTCTGGCACCATCGAAAAGCAAACCATATTATTACTCCTTGAACTACTCCAGTTGCCTAAGGACTACCTAGGCGGGTTCGTAACTGGAGCGACGATGTCAAACTTCACCTGCCTGGCCGTAGCACGGCAGTGGGTAGGGCAGCAACAAGGGAAGGACTTCGCGAGGAACGGTATCACGGAAACCATTCCTGTCTTATCCGCCACACCGCACTCCTCCTCCATCAAATCCCTGGCTATGCTTGGTCTTGGTAGCAAAAACATCATACACATCAACACCAAGAATGGCAACCGCGAGGCCATGGATATTGAGGATCTTGAACGTACCATTCAACATCTGGAAGGTCAGCCTTTTATACTCATTTCAAGTGCTGGCACGGTAAACACCGTGGATTTTGATGACTTTTCGGCCATTGCCAAACTTAAGGAAAAACACCAATTTTGGTGGCACATCGATGCGGCTTTTGGTGGCTTTGCGGCTTGCTCTCCATCCTATAAGGGGCTACTGATGGACTGGCATCAAGCAGATAGCATCACCTTGGATGGCCACAAGTGGCTCAATGTTCCCTATGAAAGTGGCGTGTTCCTAGTAAAGGAAAAACACCAATTACTCCAAGTAGCCTCTTTCCAAAATTCCAATGCGCCCTACCTGGGAGACCCCATGGAGAATTTTAATTACCTCAATCTACTTCCAGAAAACTCAAGGCGCCTCAAAGCCCTTCCTGTTTGGTTTAGCCTCGTTTCCTATGGACGAGAAGGCTACCAATCCATCGTTGAAAATTGTATCACATTGGCAAAGGAATTTGGCCAGGCTATTGAGGAGAATGAGCGTTTTGAACTCTTGGCACCCGTGAGACTGAACACGGTCTGCTTTTGCCTAAAAGATCATGCCCGTACAGCTTCATTTTTGTCTTCCTTAAATGCCACTGGCAAGGTATTCATGACCCCTACTACCTATCAGGGAAAAGTAGCCATCCGAGCAGCCTTTGTCAATTACAGGACAACCAAAAAAGATATAGCGACTGTCATAACACTAATGGAAGAAACCTGTCGATAATGCTCATTAAAGTTGTACCCATCATGTCGATCGACGAGCTACAAGCTCGATGTTTATTGAGGCTGACCCATAATTAAACCCGCATTATGCATTAGCCTATCTATTGCGACCTGATCCGCCGCGGCGGACAAAATCAATCTCCAAACAGCCTGATTTTCTTGTAGTTTCAGCTCTCATAACGATTCCTAATGCATAAAGCGGGTTAAACAATCCGTCATCACGAACGGAGCGAAGTGATCTCAATGTGCTTTCATTGCACGTATGACGAAATTGGCTTCTTCAGATTTCCATCGGAATCGCAACGAGAACTTATGAGACAGCCTCAACCATTCTCAGCCTGTGTATTGTACTTCCCTGATTAGTGTTGACCGGGTTAATATTTGTTTTCATTACTAATTGTCATGGTCGTCCAAGTAAAGGTTTTGGGATTGAAAAAAAATTGGTCCAAATCTGCCCCTAAGTCCGCTAAAGGGGACTTTCTTATCATCCATTCAAAGAACGGGAGTTTTACGAAATCAAGTAAATCTTAGCTATTTTCATTTAAAGCTACGGTTTCAGCGTAAATAAAATGTAATCGGACGACAGTGAAAAAATGTGGTAATAACTGGGAGGGTTAAAATCTGAAAGAGCTTAATTGAGTCAGAGACTCAAAACATGCCAGTGCCGGGGTCAGAGCCCCAGCACAACCCGGAGCCCGGGTTTCTCTTTGCTCGATAATAACCCCACCTAACCTCCCCTAAAAGGGGAGGATTCTCATGTTTTATGTCTCCATACTCACATCTCACTTCTCACGTCTCTAGCCATTGCTTTCCACCTCACTTTTCCTTCACAATTTTCTGCTGAAACTTTTCCCTGATCACCTCTTGGACGGGACGGTTTTGGATCTTGCTGTCCAGCCAAGAAATGATATCCAAATACAAAAAGGCACGTTTCTCATAAGGGTGGTTTTCGTATTGCACCAGCTTGTCCCTTAATTCCTTAAATGCTGATTTCAACTCATATTCATAAATCCTATTGAGCTTTCTGACAAAATGCATCATTTCCTGCTGGACCAAATGCAAGTCCTCCATCTTGATCAAAAACCGATAGACATTCCTGATTTGCTGCTCCAAGTTATCATCTAGTCCCTCTTCATAGCTCGCAATCAGCTTAAGGATATGTGCAAAGCACTGCAAATCTTCCCTCAACCCATCACCGGTATGACTGATCACCTCATCCAAATGCCTAATGGCTCCCATATTATCTCCGCTTCCAAAATATAAGCAGGCAATTTTATAGTGAAGAACGACCACATGGTGCACATCCAACTTGGATCGAAGTTGCTTCATCTCGGCAAGTAAAGAAGGAATAACCTTTTCCACACCCAAGCTGAAGTCTCCAATCAGAAAGTAATAGTTGATGCTATTGGAATAATAATAGAGAAAAGCCAGAATCCTACAATTATCATCCATTCTAAAGTCATCGTTCTCCAAGCTGTCCTTAAACTGCTCAAATACCACAATAAATCGCTCATACTGCTGCAGGTAAAATAGTGTATCCAACAAGTAATGATAGGCTTTCAGGTAATTGCCGGTGGCCACTTTTTTCATTTGGGGATGGCTTTGGTACAGCCCCACCCACCGCTGGGCTGCGCGGTAACAGAGTGGAAAGTCCTGCAAGATATGGTAAAACCAAACCTGGGACTGAAAAAGGTAAAGTTTCTCGTAAAAATTCAAGTCATCCAGCTCATAATCCGGCATGTTTTTCAGGTAATAGGCCTCTACCAATTTACGGTCATACTCATCTTTAACATGTCCCATTTTAAGGTATAGACCGTAAAGTTGAAGGGAAAGATTGCTCAGTGTGTTCTTTAGGGAAGCACTGCTCACCAGCTCTTTGGCTTCATTGGCCAGTATTTCTGCCCGGTCCCGCATACTCCGTGTGATATGCTGTGACTCGATCACCTTCTCCAACTCCACTATCCTAAGCATGATCGTATCTAGGTAATACTTCTTAGCCGTCTGCTTGGCCTTGTCCAGCAATTTCAGGCTCTGCTTATACAGCCCTTTGTTGTATAGGATCCTTGCAAAATCTATTTGTTCATTAAGCTGCAACTCCACATTGTGATCGGCATATATCAAACGAAGGCTGACCAATATTTGCTTGTACAAATGTGATTTCATATTGGCCAACTGCTTTTTGGTGACAGGAGCCTTCTTCAGCAGTATCTTTTCATCATAAACTTCCATTTTATCCAACGTATCAAAAAGCTTCACAAATTTGGCATTTTCGTTGGCTCCAAACCGCTTGGCATAAAGCTTAAAGCCCCGCTTATCTGAAGCACTTAAGGACTTGATCAAAATAAATACACTATCTTTTTCCTTTCCAGACATCAGACAATAAATATATTTAAAGCATTAAAAACCAATCAATTACATTCATTAAAAACCAATTAAACATTGGACAAATAAAGTTAAGTCAATTTACAATCAATCCATAAGATTTTACTTTAGATTTTAGAATAAAAACTCAGATTATGGATAAACGACAAGTATTAATCTTTGACACTACCCTAAGGGATGGAGAACAGGTCCCAGGCTGTAAGTTGAATACCCCACAAAAAATCGAAATTGCACGACAGTTGGAAAAGCTGGGCGTGGATGTTATCGAGGCGGGATTCCCGGTTTCCAGCCCAGGTGACTTCAAATCAGTCGTAGAAATTTCGAAAAGTGTTTCCGAACCTATTATCTGTGGTCTTTCCCGAGGTGTGGCAAAGGATATAGAAGTAGCTGCTGAGGCGCTAAAATATGCAAAAAGACCTCGAATTCATACTGGAATCGGTACCTCTCCTTCCCATATCAAATATAAATTTAAGAGTACGCCCGATCAAATCCTCGAACGGGCAGTAGCCGCAGTAAAACACGCAAAATCCTTCGTAGAGGATGTGGAATTTTATGCGGAAGACGCTGGAAGGACTGACAATGAATACCTTGCTCGCATTTGCGAAGCAGTAGTCAAAGCCGGTGCCACTGTATTGAACATTCCCGACACCACTGGCTACTGTCTGCCAGATGAATACGGCGCCAAGATAAAGTACCTCATGGACAATGTGAGAGGCATCGAAAATGTCATCATATCTGCCCATTGCCATAATGACCTGGGGCTGGCCACAGCAAACTCCATTTCTGCTGTCATGAACGGTGCACGCCAAATCGAATGTACTATCAACGGCATAGGAGAAAGGGCCGGCAACACTTCTTTGGAAGAGGTCTCCATGATCATGAAACAACATCCACGGCTGAACGTCTATAACAACATCAACTCCAGGCTACTAAATCCAATTTCCAGGCTGGTTTCTGAGCGCATGGGCATGCATGTACAGCCAAACAAGGCCATCGTAGGATCCAATGCTTTTGCCCACTCTTCTGGTATCCATCAAGATGGTGTCATCAAAAACCGTGAAACATACGAAATCATCGATCCTGAAGAAGTCGGTGTACACGAGTCCATGATCGTACTGACCGCAAGAAGTGGTCGTGCGGCATTGGCCTTCAGGCTTCATAAAATCGGCTATACCGTTACCAAACTGCAGCTGGACGAAATCTATCAACTTTTCCTTGAGCACGCAGACATGAAAAAAGAAATCACCGATGATGACCTTCACGAAATCATGAAAGTCTCCAGTGTCCCTGGAAACGTGGAAGCATAAATGCTGAAGATCAATTATCCATAAAAAAATCCAGTAAGCTACTGCCTACTGGATTTTTTTATGTTATGATAGTAGGAGAAGGGTTTACTTCCCTCCCATATTGTTTGGCATCAAGTTGCTTAGGGCACGTTGGGCTCCGCCCATTTTATTCATCTGCTTCATCATTTTTCTCATGTCCCTAAACTGCTTCATCAAGTTATTGACTTCTTGGATGGATCTTCCGCTTCCATCCGCTATTCGCTTTCTCCTACTTCCATCGATTACATCTGGATTTTCTCTTTCCAGAGGTGTCATACTCCTAATGATCGCTTCTATCGGCTTAAATGAATCGTCATCGATATCCAATCCTTTGATCATTTTACCCATCCCGGGAATCATTCCCATCAGGTCTTTTAGGTTCCCCATCTTTTTGATCTGTTCGATTTGGGAAAGGAAATCATCAAAGTTAAATTGATTCTTTCGTATCTTGGCGTTGATGCGTTTGGCTTCATCTTCGTCAAATGACTCCTGGGCACGCTCCACCAAGGAAACCACATCCCCCATACCTAGGATCCGCTGGGCCATCCGGTCTGGATAGAAGATGTCCAGGTTTTCCATTTTCTCACCAGTGGAGATAAACTTGATCGGCTTATCCACCACGTGACGAATGGAAATGGCCGCACCACCACGGGTATCGCCATCCAATTTGGTAAGCACCACCCCATCAAAATCCAACCGCTCATCAAAGGTCTTGGCCGTGTTCACCGCATCCTGGCCAGTCATGGAGTCCACAACAAAAAGTGTCTCAGCAGGGTCAAGGTGCTCCTTCAGGTCCGAAATCTCATTCATCATCTGTTCATCGACTGCCAGACGACCTGCCGTATCGACGATGACGTTTTTCTTACCATTTTTCTTGGCGTAAGCTATGGCCTTGGAAGCAATATCCAGAGCGTTTTTGTTGTCCGGTTCAGCATATACCTCTACCCCGATTTGCTCACCCAAAGTCTTCAACTGCTCAATGGCCGCCGGACGGTAAATATCACAAGCTACCAATAGTACCTGACGCCCCTGCTTTTTCAAATGGGTGGCCAGCTTACCGGAAAAAGTGGTCTTACCGGAACCCTGTAGCCCTGAAATCAAAATCACATTCGGGTCTCCCTTGAGACTGATATCCTCCTTGGCCCCCCCCATTAGCTTTGTCAGCTCCTCTTGCGTGATCTTCACAAGCAACTGACCGGGAGAAACAGAAATCAATACATCTCTACCAAGCGCTTCGCTCTTGATCGTATCGGTGACTTCCTTGGCTACTTTATAGTTTACGTCAGCATCGATCAACGCCCTACGGATCTCCTTTACTGTCGTGGCTACGTTAATCTCGGTAATCTTACCAGTACCCTTTAGGGTCTTAAATGCTCTATCTAGTTTAAAACTAAGATTATCAAACATGTTTCTTTCCTTCTATTTTACTGCAAAAATACAATAAATTAATTTCTATCGAAGGGCTAGGTTATTTATTCGCCCAATTCTTTTCTTTTATCTTCCTAATCTTTGTTCCATTACCAAAAAAAGCCCCTTAAAATACACCTGTTTACCTTTTTATATTTTGACAATGGTAAAAACCAAATGATCAAAAGTAAAAAGCGATTTTCAATCATTCATTTACGATAAAAACCAAAAAATACCGTAATCACGGTATTTTGTTTTACAAAATTAAATTGTACCTTAGAAGTACTGTTTCACTTTTTTCAAATCTCGAAGTAATAGAATTACTTAACTTTTAATTTTTAATCCTTCAAAAGGAAAAAACCGCTGATTGATTCAGCGGTTTTTTTTGGTTTAAGGTTTTATCGAAAATTTATGGTGTATTGAGAAGGCCATGCGGCTAAAACCCGAAATGGTGAATCGGTTAATTTATCATGGACTTTACCCTTGGCTATGGAAGTGCTTCCCCTAAGGGGCAAGGTCTCAAATGTACGACACATCAAGCACCTTGTATTCATTTAATTTCCCGAGAAGGGAATTTACAATCCCGATCAAGAAACCACCTCTCTAGAAAGATGGCTTGTTCCCTAATACCTACGATTGAGGATTTCAGCAACCACCACAGCATCTTTTAGTGTTTGAGGATCCTTCAGCATCCTTCTGTAGCGATTGGTTCCGATATCATCCCCTGCCACATCTTCTACTTCCTTCAAAATCTTTTCATTGGCTTCCAGATCCACCTGGTCGTCAAGCTTCACCAACTTTTCACCATGGACAGCATGGTCAGCTTGATAGGTTCCTTCATAATACTGCGTCTCGGGTTTCTGACGCTCTTGGGCTGGGATTTTTTCCAGCACTTCATTGGTCCTTTTAGGTGGCTCAGGGACTTTCGTTGATGGTTTTTGTCCGGTTTTCTCCAAATCAGATTGTCTTTCCTGCTGCTCTTGGCGGATTTCCTTAAGCAAGTCCTCAAAAGAAACCGGCTTTCGCTGAGACTCCTCACCTTCGGGCAAGTCCACATTTTCCTGTCCTTTGTCTTTTTTCTTTTTGGACAGTGCCTGGATCACAAAAAATACGATCGTCAGAATGATATAAATCAGCGTTCCATTATCCACTTTATCTTTTACTTTGATCTCAGGCAAGGTACGAAAAATACCTCAATAACCATACTATTGAAGTGGTACTTGGTCAGAGCAATTTTAAAGTTGTAGAAAAAGTAAAAGGTAGTTCAGAGGCCATGTACATCTTTGGTATTGGGGGACATGATCGAAACGGAATGATAGAAGAAGCTCGAGCTGAAATGCTCGAAAACGCAGACCTCGTTGGTAGTTCAAAAGCCGTCATAAATGAAACGGTTGAAGTAAAGCATTCCTTCTTTCCTTTTGTGCGAAAATATGATGTGATAGTATCCGCCTATATTGTGGAATTCTCCAACTGATGAATTAAAGTGAGAGGATATCCCTTAAAACTGAAATTTCAAGGGATATCCTTAGCTACTCTTTAATTGGCTGACCCCACCAAAACTGCTCCTCGGTTAAAAATTGTATTTTAATTAAAAACATTCATGAATTAGGACTTCACAAACGGAGATGAAAGAGGAGTTTCTCCGTATAAGTAGAATATTCACATTCACTTATCGGTTATGTCATCACAAATCAAATTCGAGCAGGTGATCGAGCGGGGCTGCGGCCTTGATGTTCACCAAAAGACGATTGTAGCCACGGTCCGAGGTATTGACGTTGAGATTGGGACCAGGACTTTCGGGACTTTCACCTCCCAGATCGAGGAGCTTCAAGTATGGCTGAACTCCCTTTCCATTACCCATATTGCCATGGAAAGCACCGGAGTTTATTGGAAACCTGTCTACAACATCCTGGAAGAGGATTTTAAGATTATTCTGGTCAATGCCCGGCATATCAAGAATGTACCCGGGCACAAGACAGACAAAAAAGACAGTGAATGGATTGCCAAATTGCTCCTAAGCGGTCTGCTAAAGGGGAGTTTTTGTCCCTGCCGAGTGGATACGGGAGCTGCGTGATCTATGCAGGTATAAACGCAAACTGATCGCACAGCGTGTCGCCCAACGCAACAGGGTGCATAAAATCCTGGAAGACGCCAATATCAAACTGGCCTCAGTGGTCTCAGATGTCTTTGGGGTCTCCGGGACCTTGATCCTCGATGCTTTGATCCAGAAACAGGATGACCCCGAATACCTGGCCAACCTTGCCAAGGGATCCTTACGGAAAAAAATGGAAGACCTCAAACTTTCTCTCCGGGGAAGACTCACAGATCACCACAGGTTCATGCTGTCCACCCTCCGTGATTCCATTGATTCGATCAACGCTCAGATCAGGCACATCGAGGCTAGAATTGAAAGTTATGCAGCCGAGCTTCAACAGGAGGTCGATTTACTCCAGACCATACCCGGAGTGGGAAAAGAAACCGCTATGAACATACTGGCCGAGACAGGCAATGACATGGAGGTTTTTCCGGATCACAAACATCTGGCATCCTGGGCAGGAGTCTCCCCGGGCAACAACGAAAGTGCAGGCAAGAAAAAGTCAACCCGCATCACACATGGGAACAAATACTTGAAAACTGCATTGGTCGAAGCTGCCTGGGCCGCATCACACACCAAGGAGACCTATTTGAACCGTAAATATGGAGCAGTAGCGGCTCGCCGTGGATCTAAAAAGGCACTGATTGCAGTGGCCCACAAAATATTGACTGCACTGTATTATATCCTCAAAAACAAGGAGGCCTATCTCGAACCTGACCATACAGCCTATCAGGAAAAAAGAAAGCAGGCGCAGATTAAGAAATCCTTGGAGCGCCTGCGCGGGCTCGGAGTCCAAGTGGACATCCGTCCCAATTAAGTTTAAGTAAAAGTTCGAGCTTTTATTGGTGATTTACAAGTCCCGGAATAAAAACTGAACTCATAGGCCAAGAACAAACGGTTATTGCTTCGAGCATGTAGAAAAAATTTTACTCTCTAACTTGGCCTAACTTAATTTACAGTCCTTTTAACAACCTTTCAAAGGATAGCTGAACTATGCCTTCCCAGATTTAAAAATGACTGAATAAGCCTATTTTTAGATTTTCTCTTTCAGAAAAAAAAGCGTATTATAATTCAGATTTCTTACCAAAGTAATTTTTGAAAATGAAAATCTGTATTACATTCTTTTTGCTTTTGATGCACTTTACCATTCTGGCACAAGATACTTTAAAGACAGTCTCCACTAGGTACACTTGGCAGCCGATGCCAATGGATAAATACAAACACTTTAAAGACAATCCCAAGTTTGACGTGGATTCATTGGGTTTTGAGGTGGTTGATGGAGACACTATTGTAAGAGTTTCTAAAACATTTATTGGTCCTGGATTCAGGGCCAAAGTCCCCTACGAATATAAAGATGAGGCTTTTTTGACCAAGTATGAAAAAGTAGTCTTTAACCGGACTGACCAAGCCTATGACACTACAGCCACCATAAAATATTGGCGAAAACCCTTACGGATATATATCGACCCGGAATTGGACAGTCTTAATAAAGCAAATTTCATTGATTTTGCCTTATCGATCGATCATCGAATTGACTCATTAAAAGTGCAGTTTACCCAAAAACCAGCGGATGCCAATTACTTCATCTATCTGCAGGGCATATCACATGAGCCTTACTATGCCGAACCAAAACTCGAGCGAAGTTCCAATGGATTCTACATCTATTGGAATGGCGCTTCCCAGTTTACCAAATGCTACGTAAAAATCAATCCAGCCTTTATCGAAAAAGCAAGACAACAAGTTTATCTCAAAAAACATTTTATCAGGTCTTTGGGGTATTTTTTCATTCATAGGGATTTCGATTGTAGCAGTTATTTTTCTCCATGCTTTGATCCCATAGCAAAAATTTCCGAAAGTGATATTGAAATTATACAATACCATTACTCTTTTGGCATTTGTAAGGGAACGAGATTAGAAGATTTCGAGCAATCACATAAAGTAGCCAAGGAATTACTTTTGAAAAATCCCAATAACCCGATGAGGTTCGTCCACTATTTTGACGAATAACATCGATTTTCGATTTTGAGCAGTACCTATCAGGGTGCCCACAAAGCTGATGAGCACCTACTATCGAAACCTCCCATTTGCTTATTGTCCCGAACTGATTAATTTTGTTAGTCTTATTCTATTTTAATTGAGCGTACATGCAGCTGACCAAGCTTGAGATCAAAGGTTTTAAAAGTTTTGGGGACAAGGTCACCATTCATTTTGACAAAGGCATTACCGGAATCGTAGGGCCTAATGGCTGTGGCAAGTCCAATGTCGTGGATGCCATTCGGTGGGTGCTGGGTGAACAGAAGACCCGAATGCTTCGCTCTGACAAAATGGAAAATGTGATCTTCAACGGCACCAAAAACCGGAAACCAACCAATATGGCAGAGGTGTCGCTGACTTTTGAAAACACTAAAAACCTATTGCCCACCGAATACACCCATGTGACCATCACCAGAAGGTATTACCGCTCTGGAGATAGTGAGTACCTACTGAATGGCATCGCTTGCCGCCTAAAGGACATCAACAACCTTTTCATGGACACGGGAATCCAGTCCAACAGCTATGCAATCATCGAACTTAAAATGATCGACGAGCTGCTCAATGACAAGAACAATTCCCGCCGCGACCTTTTTGAGGAAGCTGCAGGCATCTCCAAGTTCAAAACCCGTAAGAAAGAAACCCTGAAAAAACTAGGAGACACAGATGCCGATCTTGACCGTGTGGAAGACCTGCTCTACGAGATTGAGAAAAACCTCAAGTCGCTGGAAAAACAGGCCAAACAAGCTGCCAAGTATTTTGAAATCAAAAAGTCCTATAAAGCCTCCAGTATTGCCCTGGCCAAAAAAAGTGTCAAAACACTTACGGACAACCTCATCAGCACCAATGAGAAAATCACGGCCGAAAACGACCGAAAACTCGAACTGAACAACCAAATCACTGCCAGAGAAGCCGGACTGGAAAAAACCAAGTCTGACCTGATCCATAAAGAAAAACTCCTCTCCTCACGGCAAAAAACCCTCAACGATCATGTCAATAAAATCCGGCAGTTTGAGAGCGAGAAAAAAATCAAAAACGAACGCCTACGCTTTCTGGAAGACCGCGCCGTAAAACTCCGCGAACAAATCGACCAAGACCGTAAGTCCAATGACCGTGCAGGGTTCAGCATCCGTTCACTGGAACAGGAAAAGGAAGTAGCCGAAAAGCTTCTTGCCGAAAAAGAACATACCGTACAGGGACTGAAGGAAGAATACGAAGAGCAAAAATCGGCACATGCCATCCAACAAGAACGGCAGAGGGCACTGAGCAAAGATTATGCTTCCCGAAAGGATGCCATCTACCAGCTAGGCAAAGAACTGGAAATAAAGCAAATACAACTTTCTTCCCTCAAACAGGAATTGGAAAAAACCACTTCTGATGACGATAGCCAAGAAGCAAATCTCGCGGAGTTTGAAGAAAAGATCGTGGTGCTTAAAGATGAACTGGATGCCAAAACGGAACAACTTCAAAGACTAAAATCAAAAGAAGAAGACCAAAACCAAAAAATAGAAGACTCCAACCGCACCATTGAACTGATCAGGGAGGAAGTCACCCAACTGGGCCGAAAACTGGACGCCAAGCAAAACGAATTTAACCTGACAAAATCCTTAGTGGAGAATTTGGAGGGCTTTCCCGAGGCCATTAAATTCCTTAAGAAAAAGTCCAGTTGGGGAAAGGACACTCCCCTGCTTTCTGATATCCTCACCACTAGCGAAAATTATCGTGTAGCCATCGAGAATTACCTAGAAAGCTATATGAACTACTATGTGGTGGAGACAGAAGCCCAGGCCATTGCAGCAGTAAACCTCCTGAGCGATGCAGCCAGAGGAAAAGCCAACTTCTTTATCCTGGAGCATTTTGAGCGCTTTAGACCTGCCCAAAACAAGCTTTTCCCCAATGCTATCGCCGCCACAGAAATCATCGAATATGATGAGAAATACAGCAAACTGATCAGCTATATCCTTGATGAAGTCTATATCGTCCGAGGCGAAATAACCGATGTTCCCCCGGATAATGATGCCATCTTCATCACCGAAAGCGGCAAGTTTACCAGGCGAAAATTCAGTATTTCAGGGGGATCCGTGGGGCTTTTTGAAGGAAAGCGGATCGGTAGGGCCAAGAACCTGGAAAAACTGGAAGTGGAGATCAAAGAGCTCAACAAAAAAGTCAGCGCTGCCCGGTCAAATCTTGACAAAAACGTCAGTGACCTGATGAAGCTCAAAGAGGTATCCTACAAAAAGGATATCGAAAACCTCCAAGGTGAAATCAGCGAAGTAAACCAACAATATATTTCCATCAAAACCAAAAAGGAGCAGTTGGCAGAAATGCTATCCACCAATGCCAACAAGCGGGAAGATATCTTGGAAAAAATCGAAAGCCTCAATGAAGAAGTCGAGGAAATCGGCCCTAAGCTGGACGAGGCCAAAAATGGTTTTGATGGCATGGAAGAAGAGCTGGAAATCATCAATGACCAATTGCTCCAAGAAGAGGAAAACCTGACCGTACGGTCCAGCAACTATAACCAAGAAAATATCCAGTATCACCAACACCTGAACAAGGTAGAAAGCCTGGAACAAGAAATTTCCTTTAAGAAAACGACATTTGAAAACAGCAAGGAACGGATAGAAAAATCCCAAAGTGAACTCAGCAACATCGACCAGGAAATCAAAGGACTACTGGACAACAACGAAATCAAAGATGACGAGTTGATCGAACTGTACACTGAAAAAGAAACCATCGAAATAGGCGTAACCGAAGCAGAAAAAAATTACTATGCTTCCCGTGGTGATATCGATGAAATGGAAAAAGGCGTCCGCGCACTTTCCAAGCAAAAAGAAGGTATCGACACCATCATCATGGAACTGCAAAATGCCCTAAACGAGGTCAAGCTTAAGCTTTCAAGCATGAAGGAGAGGTTGAGTGTGGAATTTGAAATCGACTTGGATGCCTTAATGGAAGAAGACCCTGAAGTGGCTGAAGACTATCAAGACAAATCCACCGACCAGATACGTGAAGAAGTAAGCAAAGCGAAGCAAAAACTCGAAAAAATGGGCCCCATCAACCCAATGGCCATGGAAGCCTATGATGAGATCAAGGAACGTCATGTCTTCATCAGCAGCCAAAAAGAGGACTTGGAGAAAGCCAAAAACTCCCTGATGGACACCATTAAGGAAATCGACACCGTAGCCAAGGAAACTTTCCTTGATGCCTTTGATCAGATCAAAACCAATTTCATAAAGGTATTCCGAAGCCTCTTTACGGCCGAGGATGACTGTGACCTGAAGCTCACCGATCCCGACAATCCATTGGAAAGTACCATTGAGATCATGGCCAAACCGAAAGGTAAGCGACCGCTGACCATTAACCAGCTTTCGGGTGGAGAGAAGACCCTAACGGCCACTTCCCTACTCTTCTCCATCTATCTATTGAAGCCTGCACCCTTCTGTATCTTTGATGAGGTAGATGCCCCGCTGGATGATGCCAACATCGACAAATTTAACCAGATCATCCAAAAATTCTCTCACGAGTCCCAGTTTATCATCGTGACACACAACAAGCGCACCATGGCCAGCACAGATATCATCTACGGCATCACCATGATCGAAGCCGGTGTATCACGTGTCGTTCCGGTGGATTTGAGGGAGCTGGAGGATATTATTGAGGATTAATTTTTTTGGCAAAAAAACAACTTTGGCAACTGCCCCTCGTTTGCAACGAGGCGCATAAGAGCATGGCATTTGCAATGCCCGCATAAAACATCAAAAAACCAACAAGCCCTGCTCCCTTAAAATCTCCCAAACTTCAGATTCTACCAATTCTTCAAAATCACCCATCCTGGCCTCATAGTCCTCCCAAATCACCTGCAGGCGGTTAAGCGGCTGTTCATACGACACCCGTGCCAAAAGGCCCATGACCCACTCCCCAAACTCTAGAGGCAATTCCATGGCAAAATCTTCCTTTTTGCCTGAAAACACCAACTCCACAAACCCGTCCTCTTCTGCATCCTGAATATCCGGCTGTGCCCCTATCCAAACGATCCGCAAATGCTTCTTATAAATCAATGGAGGCTCTTCCAATAATTGTTGCTGGATGTAATTTTCGGAAACATTAGTAGAGGGAATTTCAAAATCAAACCATTGGCCCAAAGGCATATCAAAACCAACTCCATGCATATAGTTGAACAAGGATTTGCGAAGCCCCTCCGAAAAAGCTGCATGATCCACACCTAGAGGATCTTCATAATCCACCTCATTATTGGCAAAGGGAGCCAAACTCAAATCAGTACGGTGAACACCAAATGCTGCCGGATCCAGACCTACTGGACTATGGGCAGTCATGGCAAATCGATGCCAAAAACCAGACTGCAATACCCCCTCTTCAAAAAGCTGACGCACCATCTCCAAAGAATCGACCGTTTCCTGTGCCGTCTGGGTGGGATAGCCGTACATCAAATAAGCATGAACCATAATACCCGCTTGGGTG
This sequence comes from Echinicola rosea, assembly GCF_005281475.1. Classification (NCBI taxonomy): domain Bacteria; kingdom Pseudomonadati; phylum Bacteroidota; class Cytophagia; order Cytophagales; family Cyclobacteriaceae; genus Echinicola; species Echinicola rosea. Next base: position 4,723,427 of record NZ_CP040106.1, read on the forward strand.
AGGTGATTGGTCACTTGGGCCACCTGTGCCACGGTCACCCCTTTCTTGATCATTCCCAGCAAACGATCCGAGGCCACTTCCAATCCTCCCGAAATGGCAATACACCCCGAAGCACGTAACAGCCTACACAGGTCAGCAGTAAAATTACTTTCAAAACGGATATTCGTCCACCAGACCACCACCAGTCCCCGCCTCAAAATCTCAAGCGCCAAATCACGCATTAAAGCAGGGGGAGCCGCTTCATCCACAAAGTGAAATCCGTTGGTTCCCGTCTTTGCCATGATCTCTTCAATGCGGTCGCAAAGCAGCGAAGCAGTAATCGGCTCATAGCGGCCTATATAATCCAGCGAAATATCACAGAAAGTACATTTTCCCCAGTAGCAACCATGGGCAAGCGTCAGTTTGTTCCATCGTCCATCACTCCATAGACGGTGCATGGGATTGGCCACCTCGATCACCGAAAGGTAATCGCCCAAGGGCAAATCGTCATAGTCTGGCGTTCCCACTTCCCGCTGTGAGACATCCTTGACAGCGGGGTGATCCATCATCTCCACTTCACCATCCTTGCGAACAAAAGTACGCTTCAGCTCCTCCATTGGTCGCAGGCCATCCAAGTGCTCCAACAACAAACGCACTGGAGCCTCTCCATCATCAAGTGTGATATAATCTACATAATCGAATATCCTTGGATCCTTCAGTGTTCGGAGTTCTGTATTCGGATAGCCTCCTCCCATCCAGATTTTGATGGTTGGATGGTGGATTTTAAGGTATTGGCCACATTTGAGGCCACCATAAAGGTTTCCCGGAAAAGGAATGGAAAAAGCTACCGACTGAGGCTGAAATTCTTGGATCTTCTCCTCCAGTATATCCAGCAATATGGAATCAATCAAGGTTTTGGGCATTCCCAAAGCTGCCTCCATCCCATCAAAAGTACTGGCCGACATCCCTAATTGCTCTGCATAACGGCTAAACCCAAAATGAGGATCAATGGCCTCGGTAACCAAATCACCAAGATCCTCCAAATATAAAGTGGACAAATAACGGGCCTTGTCCCTTAGTCCCATACTTCCAAAAGCCCAATCCACATCATCCAGCTGCGCAAAACGGCCTGCTTGCGGCAGAAAGTCCCCTTCGGAAATATGATAGGCCAATGTGGGGTTTTTATCCTGCAAAAAGTCGATCACCGTGTCGATAGTCTGCATATATGCTGCCTTCATCCTGACAATCCGCTGTACATTTTCAGAATAATCCAAGCCCTGCTCCTCTGCCAGACCAAATACCTTTGACAATCCTTCCCTGGAAAACAACCGTAACATTACCTCCAGCCCTAAATCGGCCTGATGGGAAACGATATTCAGTGTATTCAGATATCCCTTCAGGTAAGCTGTTGCCGGATAAGGGGTATTGAGTTGGGTAAATGGTGGAGTGATGAATAAAACTTTTGTGGCCAAAACGGAGCTGTTTGATTTATGGCAAAGGTAGAAATAATAGACGGAATATTCTGATCAAAAAATTCAGACCTTACCCTAAAAAATTAGCCCTCGTTTGATACGAGGGCTATACACTCTTGTGATGCTCAATTTACTTATGCGTGTTAACAATCCCCATCGACATCACATGCCGCCGCGTCACCATTTCCGCTAAGATACTGGACAGTAGGCTTATGCTCGGCATATTCCTTCCAAGAAGTTTCCAATGCTTGGGAAAAAGTCTCCTTGGGCTGTGCTCCCGACACCCCATACTTCTCATTCATCACGAAAAAGGGCACGCCCCTAACACCAAGCTGATGGGATTCGTAGATATCCTGGGTCACCAAAAGGTCCAAATCACGGGATTCAAGCGCTTCTTTTGCCTTATCGGCATCCAGCCCCACTTCCACAGCCAGTCTTGCCAACGTTTCCGGATCAGCTGTATTGGCTCCCTCCGTAAAATAAGCCTTAAACAGCCTTTCCTTCATCGCATCCCCTTTTCCTGCAGACTTGGCAAATTGTAAAAGACGATGCGCCATGCGTCCATTGGCCACGACCACTTTGTCAAAATCATAGTCAAGCCCTTCCTCTTTTGCCATTTCAGTCACTTGATCACCAGCTTCCCTGGCCTGCTCTACGGTCCACCCTTTGGTCTCTGCCAAATATTCGGCAATACTCTTATCAGGATCGGTTTTCATATCAGGATTAAGCAAAAAACTCTTCCAAATCACTTCTACTTCATCCTTATGTGGAAATTCTGCGAGCGCCGCTTCCAATCTCCGCTTTCCGATATAACAAAACGGACACATGATATCCGACCAAACTTCTATTTTCATCTTGTTTTTAATTTTAATTCATAAATCAATTGTAGCACATTTGAGTTCCCAATTTTTGCTTTCTTTTTGGTAATCTTCTCTTCAAAACACCTTCATTAACCAATAACTTACTAACTTAAAGATGGTCAATCGATATCAAAAGAAATCAATAACATAAATTAAGCTAATAACTAAAATGAAAACCAAAGAATGCCCATCATGTGCCATGGAGGTAGATGCCAAAGCCAAAATCTGCCCGATCTGCCAATTTGAATTCCCTCAACGGAGCCCAATTATTCAATGGATTGCCATATTACTGGCCATTTTATTCGTTTTACTGTACGTTTTATGATTCGCTAGACGAGTCCATCAAAAAATCAAGCTACACTGGCTAATACTCCCAATATTTCTGAATTCACTGAAGCCCTACCAACGTTACGATATAAATTAAACCACCCATAAGTGCACACCTGCGAGCCCATGCTTCATAAAAAAGGGAACTCCCAAAAGTCCCCTTTCCATTCCAAACCGCCTATACCATCTCCAAATGCTGCTGAAGGGAATCCCTTACTGCATCACCCACTAAATGATAAAACGGCACCGGATCATTATGGACCTGCACCGCTTCCAGTGCTTTGTAATAAGCCAGCCTAGATGTTTGGTCACCTTTCAGGTTAGCGATAGTATAGCCATTTCCCACCAGCACCAGATTCATAATCAAACGACTAGTACGTCCATTACCATCCACAAATGGATGAATGCTCACCAGTCGTTCATGCATCTCAGCAGCTAAGATCACTGGATGTAACACATTCTTTTGCTCCTGATAATGGACGAAATAATCTTCCATCATCTTATCCACCAGATAAGGCTGAGGAGGAACATGCTCACTGCCTGAAATCCTCACAGGAACGTTACGGTATTTCCCCGCATTTTCCCTGTCAATACCTTTCAGAATAAGATAGTGAAGCTCCAATAAGGACCGGCTATAGATATCGGCCTTTTCCCTGATCAACTCCTCCAAGTAATCTACCGCTTCAGCATGATTGATGGCCTCCAGATGCTCCCGCATGGATTTACCTCCAATCGTGATCCCCTCATTGACCACCAAATGGGTTTCCTGAAGGGTCAGGGTATTTCCTTCGATCCGGTTACTTTCGAAAGTATAGGCCACATTAAAGTACTCTTTCATCTTTTGCAGCTGAGTAGATCCCAGTGGACGTCTTTGCTGCCACTGCTCTTTAAGCTGGTCGATTTCTTCCAGCTTTTCCTGTACACTGGCAGGGATTTTATCCATCACCAGTGCTTTTTCTCCTGCCAGATATTCCACTCGACTCTCTGCCAAAGTCAAAATTTCAGCTGCCCCAACTTCATACCTCACCAAGTCCAACACTTTTTCTGCCAACCATTGTTTCTTAAGCTCAGCAAAAGAAAGTTCATAAGCTTCTGCCAAGGCCATTAAATTGGCAGCTGACGGCATTCGCTTGCCACGCTCAAATTTACTGATAAGCCCGGCATCTACCCCGCTGTGCTTCACGGCATCTTTGAGCGTAAGACCTTTTACCTCTCTGGCATCTTGTAAGATTTGTGCTAGGCTTTTCATTTTTTGACTATTTTTGTTTTGACAAATTTAGTCAATTTTTGCGGTTTTGGAAATGCTTTTTGAATATCACTCGTAAATTTCTTACGAACTACTTTATGGAAGCTATGTTTTTTTCATTATTGTCATAAAAAAAGAACTCACATAGCCAATTGGCAATCAATGAAATAAAATTTTACAAATATAAAAATCACATCAAATACCCTTCTCTGCTTATACCTAGAGACTACCTCCCAAAATAATCATCGGCTAAAAACCACTTCCATATGAATGAAAGACAACAATACCAGAAACCTCACAAACCAAATCATAACGACAAGGCTGATTATATAAAATTTATCAAAAAATATTTTGTATATTTAATTTTTAATTCGAACATTTGTACCGCATTAGAAAAATGAGCAACCTAATCAACATAGCAGCCTTTAACAGTAAAATGGACGTTCTTTCCATTAACAGCATTGCTATGCCTATTTTTTCGCCCAGGAAAAGCTTCAGGAACCTTTTTAGGGCATAGTCCCTGCGATATTATTTGACATCCTACGTGGATGTCTATCTTCAAAATTACCATCAAATTTATTTCTTAGAACATTTAGGAGTCAGTTGTTGACGATTCTGATAGGCCAGACTACCGTCAGGCAAGTTATTGGAATTAGGGGATTTGCGTCAATCAGGACTCTGTCGATAAATACCAAACATGACAAAAAGTCAATTTATCATACACACTGCGGGCGTTCAGCATTGCCAATATGCAGAAACCATCGTGGACGAAATGGCCCTTTCTGCCAAAGCAAGGGGTACTGGTATTGCCAAGCGATCCCCCGATTATATCATCCAAAAGATGATGGAAGGAAAAGCCGTGATTGCACTTTCCAAAGAAGGGGAATGGGCAGGATTCTGCTACATCGAAGCTTGGGGTCATGGCAAATTTGTAGCCAACTCTGGCCTTATCGTATCTCCAAATTTCCGTAAATCCGGCTTGGCCAGGGAAATCAAAAAAGCGGTATTCAAACTCAGCCGCACCAAATTCCCCAATGCCAAAATCTTTGGGCTGACCACTGGGGCTGCTGTCATGAAAATCAACTCAGAACTTGGCTATGTTCCGGTAAGCTACTCTGACCTTACAGATGACGAGGAATTCTGGAAGGGCTGCCAAAGCTGTGTCAACTATGAAATCTTGAAAAGCAAGAACCGTCAAAACTGCCTCTGTACCGCGATGCTTTACGTCCCTAAAGACCAAAAGAAAAAAGACGTGGCCATGAAAAAGGATTTTGGCAAAAACCTCAGCCTCTTTGAACGATTGGTGCGCATGAAGCGAGCGGTCTTCACGGGAATAAAAAAAAAGACAATAAAGACCTTTGAATTAATATAAACTACACATGAAAAAAGTTGTTTTAGCATACAGCGGTGGTTTGGACACTACTTTTTGCGCCATTCACCTATCCCAAGAAAAAGGCTATGAAGTACATGCCGTTTTGGTCAATACCGGTGGATTTATTAAAGAAGAGCTAAAAACCACCGAAGATAGGGCAGGTAAATTGGGCATTGCCTCTTTTGAGGTATTGGACGTCACCCAAACATACTATAACGAAGTGATCAAGTACCTGATCTTCGGCAATGTGCTAAAAAACCAGACTTATCCGCTTTCGGTAAGTGCCGAAAGAATCCTCCAAGCAAAGGCATTGGCCGAATATGCCAAAAAAATTGGCGCTAAGTCAATAGCCCATGGTAGTACCGGCGCAGGAAACGACCAAGTCCGTTTTGACATGATCTTCCAGACGATCCTGCCAGAAGCAGAAATCATCACTCCTATCCGTGACCTCAAGCTCAGCCGTGAAGCGGAGATCGAGTACCTGAAAAAACACGGAGTGGAAATGAATTTCGAAAAGGCAAAGTACTCCATCAACAAAGGCATCTGGGGTACCTCTGTAGGGGGCAAGGAAACGCTTACTTCTGGAGACACACTCCCTGAAGAGGCTTACCCTACCCAACTGACCAAGAAAGAGCCGACCAACATCACCCTTCAGTTTAAGGCAGGAGAATTGGCAGGCGTAAATGGAGAGAAATTCGACAATCCAGTTGATGCTATTCTAAAAGTACAGGAACTGGCAGACCCCTATGCCATTGGTCGTGATATTCACGTGGGAGACACCATTATCGGCATCAAAGGCCGTGTGGGATTCGAAGCTGCTGCCCCTTTGATCATCATCAAAGCACACCAGTTGCTGGAAAAGCACACCCTCACCAAATGGCAAACCTTCTGGAAAAATCAGCTGTCCGAGTTTTACGGAAACCACCTTCATGAAGGACATTACCTGGACCCCGTCATGAGAAACCTGGAAGCCTTCTTGGCCGACACACAGCAATTCGTCTCAGGCGAAGTAAAAGTCGCATTGAAACCATACCAATTCCAATTGATCGGGATCGATTCTCCTCACGACTTGATGTCTGCTAAATTTGGCAGCTATGGAGAAATGAACAAAGGCTACACTGCCGAGGATGTCAAAGGCTTCACCAAAATCCTGGGTAACCAAACCGCCATTTTTCACAAAGTGAACCAAACCTTAGACAATGACTAAAATCAAAACGGCCATCATTGGCGCTGCTGGATACACTGGTGGTGAATTACTGAGAATCTTGGTACATCACCCCAACTGTGAGCTTGTATATATCCATAGTAACAGCCAGAAAGGCAAAAAAATAGATGAAGTACATCCAGACCTTATCGGTGATTCAGACTTGGTCTTTACCGAAGAAGTGCGTACAGAAGGATTGGATGCAGTTTTCCTCGGATTGCCACATGGACAAGCCAAATCCTTTCTAGAAGAAAACAAATTCGATGATAACACGGTTATTATCGATCTGAGTACCGATTTTCGTAACGAGTCCAATGGCTTCCTTTACGGTCTCCCAGAAGTAAATGCTTCCAAAACCAACGGTGCCAAACGCATCGCCAACCCAGGATGCTTTGCTACTGGGATCCAATTAGCATTGGCACCGGCGATCGCAGCGGGACTGGCATCAAATGATATTCACATCACTGGTATAACCGGAAGTACAGGAGCTGGCAAAAAACTAAGCGAGACCACTCATTTCAGTCAGCGAAACCAAAATGTATCGGTATATAAGCTCTTCACACACCAACATCTCAAAGAAATCAACCAAACGTTTGGGCAGTTAAAAGCCGGGTTTGATCAAAACCTGCTGTTTGTCCCGTACAGGGGAAATTTCTCCAGAGGAATCTGGGTGACGGCCTATTTCCCTTTTGAAGGTGCGCTGGAAGAAGCCTATAAAATCTACCATGACTTCTATCAAAATGCAGCCTTTACGCATGTTTCGGAAAAAGACATTGACCTAAAACAAGTAGTCAGCACCAATAAGTGCATTGTCCACCTGAAAAAAGAAGGTGGACAACTGGTAATTTACTCGGCCATTGACAATCTCCTAAAAGGGGCAGCTGGTCAGGCGGTTCAAAATTATAACCTCTCCTTCGGATTAGATGAGAAAGAAGGACTAAGGCTTAAAAGCGTCGCTTTTTGATGCAATCTCCGATGCACGCAACGGCAACCAGCAGCCCGTTGGGCAAATGGTGATCATTCACCGATAACAGAGCAACTAAAGAACATTACAACCTAAGCCATGAAACCATTTGACGTTTACCCTCTGATCAATGTCACGCCTGTAAAAGCAGCAGGAAGCAAAATATGGGACGACCAAGACACTGAATATTTAGACCTATACGGCGGCCACGCCGTAATCAGCATCGGCCACAGCCACCCACACTATACGAAAAGAATCAAAGACCAGTTGGACAATATCGCCTTTTACTCCAACTCCGTTCAGATTCCGATCCAAAAAGAACTGGCAACCAAACTTGGGGATGTTTCCGGCTATCCCGATTACGATCTATTCCTTTGTAATTCGGGTGCAGAAGCCAACGAAAACGCCCTGAAGCTAGCCTCTTTTGAAACGGGCAAAAAAGGATTCATTGCTTTTACCAAAGGCTTTCATGGCAGGACCTCTGGAGCGGTAGCCCTCACCGATAACCCCAAAATCCTAGCACCATTCAATACCCATGAAAGCGTGCACATATTGCCTTTCAATGACTTGGAAGCAGTAGAAAAGCAATTGGCAGAAGGATCCATCGCCGGGGTGATCGTGGAAGGCATCCAAGGAGTTGGGGGGATCCAAGTTCCTGACCCTGCTTTCTTATTAGGCCTTTCGGAATTGACCAAGAAATATGGCGCAAAACTGATCCTAGACGAGGTACAGTCGGGATATGCCCGCACCGGAAAGTTCTTTGCCCACCAGTGGGTAGAAGGCCTTAAGCCCGACCTGATCACTGTGGCCAAAGGCATGGGCAATGGCTTCCCGATCGGCGGAGTCCTCATCAGCCCCGAATTCCAGGCTTCACATGGCCTGCTGGGCACCACCTTTGGCGGAAACCATTTGGCATGTGCAGCAGCATTGGCGGTGCTGGAAGTCATCGAAGAAGAAAACTTGATCGCCGCAGCAGCAGAAAGCGGAAAAGCCATTATCGCGGCTCTCGAAAAAGTAGAAGGCGTAACAGAAGTAAGAGGAAAAGGCCTGATGATCGGCTTTGACCTGGCAACAGAAGCTGCTCCCGTACGCTCGGCACTGATCCATGAACATAAAATCTTCACAGGAAGCTCCGGAGGCAAACACACCATCCGATTGCTCCCTCCGCTTAATATTGAACCAAAAGCCTTAACTTTATTCGTGGAGAAACTAGAAGAAGTACTGAAGGTCAAACAAGCTTAATTCGTCGCGTTTGCTTTCCAGTTTTTTTCAACGCCAAAGTACTCATTTTCTTATCTTTGTATAGGAGTTAAAAAATAAATAAAAACCATGAAGTATTACACCCAATTTGAAAACAAATCCCTTGCCGACCAGCTTATTCAAAAAGCTTTGGAATATAAAAAAGCGCCACTTTCTGATAACAACCTGGGCAGGGGAAAACGAATTGGACTATTATTTCTAAATCCCAGCCTGCGGACACGCGTCAGCACTCAAATCGCGGCATCTAACTTAGGCATGGAGTCCATCGTCCTGAACATGGACAAGGAGAGCTGGGCCTTGGAAATGGAAGATGGGGTTATCATGAACCAAGGCAAAGCGGAACATATCAGAGATGCCGCAGGTGTATTGGGAAGCTACTTTGACATCTTGGCATTGCGAGCATTCCCTTCGCTTACCAATAAAGACGAAGACAGTGAGGACTTCATTCTCCATCAATTTGCAAAGCACAGTGGTTTGCCCCTGATCAGCTTGGAAAGTGCCATCCGCCATCCATTACAGAGTTTGGCAGACATGGTCACCATCCAAGAGCTCAAGCAAAAAGAAAAACCAAAAGTAGTCCTCACTTGGGCGCCACACATCAAGGCCATCCCCCATGCAGTGGCCAATTCCTTTGCGGAGTGGTCCATCGGATGCGGGCACGATGTGACCATCACCCATCCTGAAGGCTACGAACTGGACGAAAGATTTACCAATGGCGCCACCATCGAGCATGATCAGGACAAAGCCTTGGCAGACGCCGATTTTGTCTATGTCAAAAACTGGAGCGCATTTAACGATTACGGCAAAATCCTTTGCACCGACGAATCATGGATGCTCAATGAACAAAAACTTGCGCAAGCACCAAACGCCAAAGTAATGCACTGCTTACCTGTAAGGAGAAATGTAGAACTTTCGGATGAAATCCTTGATGGACAAAGAAGCCTTGTCCAGCACCAAGCCAAAAACAGGATTTTCGCTGCACAAGCGGCCATTAGCGAGCTCTTGAAATAACCCCACGACCATAACAACCTATTTAACCAAATATGAAAATAAGCATTGTCAAAATCGGTGGCAACGTCATAGACGACCCTGCAAAACTGGAGGAATTCCTGATGCTCTTTGCCCGACTGGAAGGTAAAAAAATCCTTGTCCATGGCGGAGGGGTCATGGCTTCCAAATTTGGTCTACAACTGGGAATCGAACCTAAAATGGTAGAGGGCAGGCGTATAACCGATGAAGCCACCTTGGATGTAGTCACCATGGTCTATGCAGGAATGATCAACAAGAAAATAGTCGCTAAGTTGCAATATTTGGAGCAAAATGCCATGGGATTCACCGGTGCTGATGGCAATCTCATCCGTTCTGTAAAACGTCCCGTAAAGGTAATTGACTATGGTTTTGTGGGAGATGTAAAAGAAATCGACACCGAACTATTAGATGTATTATTGGAAAAAGATGTAGTCCCTGTCTTTTCTGCCATTACCCATGACCGAAAAGGCAACCTGCTCAATACCAATGCCGACACTATCGCCTCAGAGATCGCCACTTCTATGGCCATCAAGCATAACGTGAGGCTTTATTTCTGCTTTAACAAAGCGGGTGTACTGATCGATGAAAACAATGACGATTCCTTGGTGCCCAAAATAAATGAGGACATTTATGATGAACTCAAAAGGGACCGCGTCATCCATAGCGGCATGATTCCAAAGCTGGACAATGCCTTCAGTGCCCTGCAAAAAGGCGTCAGCAATGTGTGGCTGGGCAAAGCCGAAAACTTACTTTTGGCCTCCAAAGGGAAAAAATCTGGCACCAATATCGAACGGCACAGGTACGACCTTTATTAATCCAAAGCTAACCAAAGGACAAAAGCTAGATGTGTCAGGTTGTTGAAGCCTGACATGGCTTATTAAAATACCTTCCATTTTCATGCAGCAATTAAAGGCAGAAGCAAGACAACTTCTACAACAACTGATCGAAACCCCTTCACTAAGTAGGGAAGAAGATAAAACTGCGCAACTACTGGCAGATTACCTGACCCAAAAAGGTGTGCAGGTAAAACGTTCCCAGAATAACATTTGGGCCACCAATAAGCATTTTGACCCTAATTTGCCCAATATTCTTCTCAATTCTCACCATGACACGGTAAAGCCCAATAATGGCTACACCAAGGATCCTTTTAAGGCTATTGTCGAAGACGGAAAACTATATGGGCTTGGAAGTAATGACGCAGGCGGTTGTCTGGTTAGTCTTGTCGCGGCATTTGTCCATTTTTATGACCGTAAATTACCTTTCAACCTGATATTGGCAGCCACTGCTGAAGAAGAAGTCAGTGGAAAAAACGGCATTTCCTTCCTACTGGAGGAATTGCCCACAATAGAACTGGCCATCGTGGGTGAGCCAACCTTGCTAGATGTAGCTGTGGCAGAAAAAGGGCTCATGGTCATCGACGCCACCGTCACGGGTAAAGCTGGTCATGCTGCCCGAAACGAAGGTATCAATGCCCTTTACGAAACACTTCCCGACCTCAATGCCCTAAAGGATTATAAATTCAAAAAAATATCAGATTATTTGGGAGAAAGTAAGGTCACCGCCACCATCATCCAAGCCGGATCACAACATAATGTGGTCCCCGATAAATGTGTCTATACCTTGGACGTCAGGGTAACGGACAGTTATACACTCCAAGAAGCCTTGGACGAGCTCAAAGAATTCCTCAAGGCAGACCTAAAGCCAAGATCCATGCGGCTCAACTCTTCGGCATTGCCAAAAGATCACCGCATATGGGAAGTGATCGACCAATTATCACTCAAATGCTATGGCAGCCCTACACTTTCAGACCAAGCATTGATCCCCTACCCCTCGATCAAAATCGGCCCCGGTGATTCTGCCCGTTCACATACACCGGACGAATTCATCCATTTGGAAGAAATAGACCAAGGAATCGAGCGGTATGTGGCTATTTTGGATGCATATGCGAACTTGAAATAAAACAACTTGCTACCAAGGGACACAATAGTGGTCGGTAATTAGTAGTCAGTGACTGGTGTTCTGAAAGCAATCGATTTTCAAATGGTGTATCTTAAAATGAAATCAAAATATATTCTTTAAATTCATACATGGATTATGTAGAGCGTTTTAAGGATCTTAAAGTTTATAAAGCATCCAGACAATTGTCATGGGAGATTTTTAAGGTTATCAAATATTTTCCAAATGAAGAAACCTATTCACTCACTGACCAAGTAAGGAGATCTTCCCGCTCCTTAAAAGCCCAAATAGCAGAAGCATGGGAAAAAAGAAACTATGAAAAGCACTTTATAAGCAAATTGATAGACGCTGATGTAGAGCAACTAGAAACGCAACATTGTATAGAAACTGCATTGGACTGCAAGTACCCTTCGGGAGCCACCTCTGATTACTTGAGGGAACTTTATAAATCCATCGGCAAAATGCATAACGCCATGTGATGACCAAATCGGCATCATTCTGTAGCAAGCTGCCGAATGTATTCGATTGATTACCGATAATTGAATAAACTATATATAATTACCGACAATAATTACCTCATGAAACTTTGGCAAAAAAATACCACGAGCACCAAGGAAGTAGAACAGTTCACCATTGGGCGTGACCCGGAGTTTGACATTGTGCTGGCTCCATTTGATGTGCTTGGCTCATTGGCACATGCGACCATGCTCGAGAGCATTGACCTGCTCACCAAAGAGGAACTGGCCACCCTTAGAAAAGGACTAAAAGAAATCTATCAGGAAATTCAGGAAGGCACTTTTAAAATTGATCCGGGGGTAGAAGATGTCCATTCACAAGTGGAGTTTTTGCTGACCGAGCGTTATGGTGACGTGGGCAAAAAGCTGCACAGTGGCCGCTCCAGAAACGACCAAGTAGCAGTTGACCTGAAATTGTACTATCGTGCGGTCATCCAGGAAGTGTTGGATGACGCCAGAGCACTCTTTGACCTGTTGATCAGTCTGGCCGAAAAACACAAAAGTGACCTCATGCCGGGCTATACCCATACCCAGTTGGCCATGCCCTCCTCTTTTGGGCTTTGGTTTGGTGCCATGGCGGAGTCACTGGCAGAAGACATGGAGCTCTGGCTGGCGGCCTACAACCTGGCCGATAGAAACCCGCTTGGTTCTGCAGCAGGCTACGGTTCATCGTTTCCATTGAACAGGACCATGACCACCCAGCTCTTGGGCTTCAAGGACATGCACTATAACGTCATCAACGCCCAAAACAACCGGGGTAAAACCGAAAAAGCCATTGCCTTCGCCATGGCGGGGATGGCCGGTACGCTGAACAGGCTTTCGGCAGACATCATCATTTTTATGAACCAGCATTTTGGTTTTGTCAAGTTCCCGGACAGCCTCACCACTGGATCCAGCATTATGCCGCACAAAAAGAACCCGGATGTATTCGAACTGATTCGTGCCAAATCCAACCAGATCCAAAGTGGTCCCCAAAATCTGATGATGCAGATGACCAATACCACCACAGGCTACCACCGTGACCTGCAATTGCTGAAAGAAACGACTTTCCCGGATTTTGAGAAGCTTAAGGATTGTCTGCAGATCACCAAGTTTATGCTGGAGCATGTCGAGATCAAATCAGGCATTCTGGAGGATAAATTCTACAAACACCTCTTCAGTGTAGAAGTGGTCAATGACCTAGTACTGCAGGGAATGCCCTTCCGTGACGCTTATAAAAAAGTAGGGTTGGACATCGAAAGTGATGATTTTGCGCCCAGCCATTCTGTCAACCACAGCCATGAAGGTAGCATCGGACAGCTGTGCCTTGACGAAATCAAAACTAAAATGGAAACGGCTTTGGCGAAATTTGATTTTAGTGCCATCGAAGCGAGTTATCAGAAATTACTGGAAGCATAACCAATGGGGTTTGAGCGGAGCAAGTTTATCAGCCTCCGCTTCGCTCATCCTACTTCTTCTTTTCTCTTTACACTAGTATTGCTACTAAATTCACACTTTCCATTGTCATCTTTATCCAAAATTCGTTATTTTGAGTTTTAAAACATTTTTGAAAAGTGCCGTACAAGGAAAGAGAAATCGAAAAAAAATACTACTCCATTGGTGAAGTAGCCGATAAATTTGGTGTAGCCACATCCCTGATCCGCTACTGGGAAGGGGAATTTGACATCATCAAACCCAAAAAGGACAAAAAAGGCAATAGGAGGTTCACCAAAGAAGACATTGAAAAGATCGGCCTGATTTTTCACTTGGTAAAGGAAAAAGGCTATACGCTCCAAGGTGCCCAAGAAATCATAAAAAAAGACCAATACGAGGTTTCTGACAAAGCAGGAATGGTCAACCGCCTAAAAGAAATCAGGGATTTTTTGTCAGAAATCCGAAACAATATCCATGCAGAAGACAACACATGAAACACTCCTTTACACCATAGCATTAAGTCTGATTCCCAAACTGGGACCCTATGCATTTAAAAATATCATCAGTTATTGTGGGTCAGCAGCTAATTTTTTTACCATGCCAAAAGGGAAAGCCGCAAAAATCCCCGGAATTGGCAGCAAGCTACTGGCTATTCGAAACCAAAAAGAAAGCTACCTAAAAGAGGCCGAAAAAGTATTAGAGGATTGTAAAAAACACCAGATTACGGTTCACACTTACCTTGACCACTCTTACCCCAACCGACTAAAGTCTTTCATGGATGCCCCTGTCCTGTTGTTCACGAAAGGTCATATTGACCTCAATCCCAAAAGAAGCATCGGCATCGTGGGCACGCGGAATGCTTCAGATTATGGAAAAAATACTACCCGAAAGATCGTAGAAGGACTGGCTCCTTTCCAGCCAACAGTCATCAGTGGCCTGGCTTATGGTATCGACATTACCGCACACAGGACAGCACTGGAATTTGAACTCCCTACGATTGCGGTACTGGGCAATTCACTGGATAGCCTCTACCCCGCCGCCCATAGAAGCACCGCCGAAACCATGACCGAAAATGGCGGATTAGTTTCCGAATATCCGGTGGGCACCGCCATGCACCCAAACAATTTTCCCGCCCGCAACCGGATCATCGCTGCGCTATCAGATGCTCTGATCGTGGTGGAAGCGGCCAAAAAGGGTGGCGCATTGATCACTGCTGAAATTGCCTACAGCTATAACCGCGAAGTATTTGCAGTGCCCGGCAACCTCCAAAACACCTATAGCGAAGGCTGTAATAACCTGATCCGATCGATGAAATCCAGCATCTATACGGGCCCTCGTGACATCCAAGAAGCACTTTCATGGACAACAAACGACCCCGAGTCGGCCGCATCAACCAAGCAAGCCCTGGACCTCAAAAAGTTTTCCGAAGAAGAACAACAAATACTCTTGATCCTTCAAGAAACAAGCCCCATCCAAATTGACCAACTGAGCTGGCAAAGCCAATTCCCTATAGCACAGGTAGCCTCCCTATTGCTCAGCTTGGAATTTCAAGGGGTGGTAAAAGCACTTCCTGGCAAAAAATACCAGCTAGTTTAAAATCGGAATCAATGCCGTTTAGTTAAGGGGATTTCCTTCTTTTCATATACCTAAAAGTTTTTTTTTGATTGACTTTGGCTGGGGAAACCTGATCATCCTGGTGGATTTTATCCTTTTCCTTTTTTCCATTGCTGAAAAAAGAAAGAAAAAAATCTAGGCCTGTGGTATTCCTTTTAAAATGGAACATGGATTTCCCCTGCGACGGGGATCCGTCACCCATTTTAATTTCCACCCGATGGCTACGGCCTAAAAGCGAGTGGGTCTCGCTGTTCCACGACGCGAGCCAACTCCCTTTCTTAACGGCCTCCACCATCGGCTGGAAAACAGGCATACCAAGGGCCGTAATAAGGAAGCGATACATTTTTGGGACTTATTAACCTCAGTTCGATTTTAAAATCGTCACTGCGAGGCTTAGAGGGAGATATGAGGGGTGGAAGCCGTGGCAGTCTCAGTATTTCAGGATTGCCACCCCCTTTTCCAACCCACATCTTCCTTAAAAGGGTTCGCAACGATTTTAATACAAAAATTAAGTCGAGCTCAGGTTATTAACTGAATCCGCCTTGCAGGTATTGGGCGTTAAGAAATTAAAAAGCGGGCGGGCAAAAAGGCAGGCTTGTTTGACGAAATGCTGCCCAAAAAGAATGTTGGCAGCTAAAGAAGGTTTACCTGGCTTTAGACAGGAGGAGTTTGCCTGCGTGAGGGAAGGTTTTAATTTTAGGCCAATAGATGCACACCTGTGCGCCGTGGCGTAGCGCCGTTTTTTTTGGTTACTTTTTTGAACTGAAGCAAAAAAGTAACAAAGGTAAAGGGATACAAACTATCTTGGAATTTAGCTAGAAAAAAAATTAAACCAATATTTCCAGACACATACTAACTAAACGACATTGATAAGCAGGATTAAAATCGGAAAATTCTAAGATTATAAAAAATCCGGTTCCTCGTGGAAAACCTTACTGGAAAACAAAATTAGCCAGCTTCATAGCCTCTCCCAACTCCTCCTTGTTCAGCCCAAGGTCTCCGTGGTTTTTCTCCAACACATCTATCAATGTTTCCGTGGCCACATTGCCTACCAGCTCATCATTGGCCATCGGACATCCACCAAATCCTTTGATCGCTCCATCAAACCTTTTGCAACCTCCCCTGAGACTCGCTTCTACTTTCTCGGCTATGCCTTCAGGTCGGCTGTGAAAGTGGGCACCAAACTCTATATGCGGAAAGGCTTCGATATTGGTCGTGAAAATTCTTTCAATCATGGTAGGCTCAGCCACTCCAATGGTATCGGACAAAGCGATGACCTTAACGCCGCGTTCATCGAGTTTACCGACAAATTGGGCAACAATATCAGCAGAAAAGGGCTCCTCATATGGATTTCCAAACCCCATGCTTAAATAGGTCACCAATGTCCTCCCCTTCACCTCACACAGATTTTGAAGGTTTTCGACGAACTCAAGTGCCTCGGTTATGCTCTTGTTGGTATTTCGCTGCTGAAAAGTCTCTGATATGGACAAGGGGAAGCCCAAGTAATCGATCTCTTCGAATTGCAAGGCATCCTGCGCACCACGGACATTGGCCACGATAGCCAGCAGTTTGGACTTCGAATGGAACAAATCCAACAGGTCGAGTACTTCAGCGGTGTCGCGCATCTGCGGCACGGCCTTAGGACTTACAAAACTCCCAAAATCCACCGTGTCAAATCCTACTTCCAACAGCTGGTTGATATAGGCTGCCTTGATGGCCGTATCAATAAACACTTCTCGCCCTTGCATGGCATCCCGTGGACATTCGATAATTTTCATATTGGTAAGGTAATACTTTTGTAAAAATCGAAGGTATAAAATTTAAAAAAGCTATGAAACACTGTCCCATAGCTTTAGTCAATTAACAATAAACCCATAAGTTAAATTTCGGACGTTACCTCTGAGCTTTGACGAAGTACTTCAACTACCTTCATCTTCGCCAAAACCCAAATAAGACGCCAATCCTAACGTCCACACATTCAACTACGTCAGTAATTCAAATTTATAATAATTACGCATACCAATCGATAATTATTAAAATTATTTTCAATCAATATGTTTAATTCATAAATTTTTTACATAAGTGGAGTGAAAACTTTAGAAATAGTGCTGCCACTTCATAAAAACCAAACGATAAAATGGGGCGCATGCCACCAACCACTTCGCACCACAAAAAAATTATCCGTACAAATCAGATCAACGCGGTCCCTGATCTCCAGCCAACATCTCACTCATTTTAACTATTAGAAATCACCATTAATTTTTAATTTGCACATCGTTTTGATATTAATGCTAACCAAACTAGCCAGCATGCAAGTCAACTTTAAGCAGCAAGTCCTGCCACATCTTCTAGGGATCGTTTCATTTTACGTTTTGATCGTATTATATTTTTCCCCGATCGTTTTTGATGGAAAAATGATCTTCCAGAACGACATCCTTCAATGGGAAGGATCAGCCAAGGAAATGATTGATTTCCGCGAGGAAACCGGTGAAGAGGCTTTATGGACCAACAGCATGTTCGGTGGCATGCCTGCCTATCTGGTAAACACCGAGTACCCTGGAGACATCAGCAGGACAGTGATCAGCGCGATCACCTTAGGACTGCCCCATCCCATCAATGGACTATTCTTTGGCATGGTCAGCATGTACATTCTACTACTGACGTTTCGGGTAAGGTCGGAGATTTCGGTCATGGGTGCTTGGGCATTTGCTTTTAATACCTTCCATATGCTCAGTCTGGAAGCCGGTCACAATGCCAAAATATGGGCCATTTGCCTCGTTCCGTTGATCTTGGCAGGGATAAACATGGCCTTTAACGGCAAAAGACTCTTGGGGTTTGCCGTTACGGCAGTGGCCTTGATGCTGCAGATTCGCTTTAACCACCTCCAGATCACCTACTACACCCTGATCGTTGTACTGATCTATGCCATTGGCCAATTAACGTATTATATCAAAGAAAAAAGGTTACCTGAATTTGGCAAAATAGCTGGAATCCTCATCGTAGGGGGGCTTATTGCGGTGGGCGCCAATGCCAACCGTCTAATATCTGTGCTGGAATACGGAAAATACTCCATACGTGGTGAAAAGCTTCTGGAATCCGCAGGAGACAATGAAGCAGGATTAAGCAAGGAATATGCCTTTAGTTGGTCACAGGGCAAACTCGAATCCTTTACCTTGCTCATTCCAAACTTTTCAGGAGGCGCCAGTCAGGAGGGTCTTCCAAGCGATTCCAATGCCGCTGAAGCCCTTCAGCAAAACGGTGTCTCGGGCGCTCAGCTCACCAATTTTCTTCAAGGAGCCCCTACTTACTGGGGAGATCAACCCTTTACAGGTGGCCCCATATATGGCAGTATTATTATGGTATTCCTATTTGTGATCGGCATTATCTATGCACCAAAGCGATTTAGGAATATTTTTGTCGCGGTCACCATCATATCCCTCATGCTTGCTTGGGGCAAAAACTTAGCTTGGTTCAATTTTACGCTGTTCGACATCCTTCCCGGTTACAATAAATTCCGTGCCGTATCGATGGCATTGGGGATCACCTTATTTGCGGTACCGGTCCTGGGATGTATCGGCTTGGAACATTTATACGCAGACCAAAATAAACAAAAGAAAACCAAAGCGCTATTGCTTTCCATTGGCATTGTAGGTGGTTTTGTGGTATTGCTGATCTTATTGGCAGGGGCTTTTGGATTCAAAGGCGCGGCAGACGCCAGCTTCCCCGGTTGGCTGACCGATGCATTGCGAGAAGACCGAAAAAGCATGCTCCGAAAAGACGCCCTCAGAAGCCTGGCTTTTATCCTCCCTAGTGCCTTGCTGATATTCTTTGCTATCAAAGGCAAGGTAAAATACCTTTATGCCACAATGGGAATTGCGGTACTGGTGGTAGCTGATGTATGGACGATCAACAAACGCTACTTGAATGATGATTCCCTGAAGAAAAGTCCAAGTGAAAGTTACTTTGCTCCTACTCCTGCGGATAAAAAAGTCATGCAGGATGATGGTTATTTCAGGGTACTCAATCTCCAAAACACCTTCAAAGAAGCAAGGACCAGTTATCGCTTCCAGAGTATCGGAGGATACCATGGTGCCAAAATGAGGCGTTATCAGGACTTGATCGACAGGGTACTACAAACAGAAATTTCCGGCTTTGTAAAAAAAGCCCAAGAAGGAAATTTTGACTATGCCAACCTCCCTGCACTCAACATGCTCAACACCAAATACATTCTGGCCGGCAATAGCGAAAAGGCAGTTTTCCAAAACCCCGAAGCCAATGGCCCAGCATGGTTTCCCCAAGAAATCGTAGCAGTAGGTAGCAATGATGAGGAAATAAGTAAAATCCCCCAAATCAACACCAAATCCCAAGCCACGGTCAATACCAATGAATTCGAGGTGGAAGCTGGTGCAGGAACGGTTTCTATCAAAAACCACCAACCCAACAAGCTGGAGTACACCGTCAATGCATCCAAGGCGGGACTAGTGGTATTTTCTGAAATCTATTATCCTGAAGGATGGACAGCCACCATCAATGGTGAAAAAACAGAGATAATACGTACTGATTACCTATTGAGAGGACTATTAGTACCGGAAGGTCCGTCAGAAGTGGTATTTAAATTTGAACCAACCAGCTATTATCGTGGTTCATTTATTTCGGTATCATGCCAATATTTTATTATATTACTTCTGATTATTGGGCTAATCTTACCGTTTACCAAATTTGCTGACTATGGAAGAAAAGGATAAATACATCAGTTTTTATGATCAATTTTCTACTGATTCCAGAAAAAAGGAAATCAGTGAACTGAATGGAAGTATTCTGGAGAAATTGATGGTAGAAGGATTAAAATCCAACCACAAGATCGTCGAAGGCGGCTGTGGACTGGGTGAGCTGAGCCATATTTTGGCAAATAAAGTAAAAAACGGAAAAGTCCTTGGTGTTGATATCAATGAAGACACCGTCCAAAGGGCATCTGAACTTTGGAAAAAGCAGAAAAACCTGACTTTCATAAAAGCAGAAATGAAGGCGTTTGAAAACCGGGGCGAGACGTACGATTTTTTTGTATTGACTGATATTCTTCAGCAAGTATCCACGGACAAACACCTCAAGTTATTTGAGGCGGTCAGAAGGCACTCTCATGAGGATACCACCATATTCATTAACCTTCCCACCCCGCGGTTTTCTGAGTGGAAAGCTCACAATGACCCGGAAAGCCTTCAGTTTGTCGAGCCATCCGTAAACATCGCCGGACTGGTCGAAAGCCTGACCTTAAATGATTTTTACTTGGAAAAAGCAGTGCCCTATAATGTCTTCTATGAAGAAAATGACTTTCAATATTTTATTTTCAAACCATTGACAAGAATCACCGTTCCTACGCCAAAGAAAAAGTGGGCAAACCTAAAAGAAAAACTGCCAACCAACTTATTGGGCTTGCTTTAGTACACAAGCTCCCCTACATATGATGTTAGACTATTGTGTAATCATTCCTGCGCACAATGAAGCGCAGTATGTATCATTATTGCTCGATTCCCTTACCCAACAATCACTCCTTCCCAGACAAGTGGTTATCGTCAACGATAATTCTACGGACCACACCGCAACCATCATCGATCGGTATGCGAATGATTTCCCTTGGATCACGGCAGTTCATAGCCAAACGGAAGCCTCCCGCCTACCCGGCAGCAAAGTAGTGGCGGCATTTGAGAAGGGGTTGGAGGCAGTCAATCACCCCTTTGATTTTATTGTAAAGCTGGATGCAGACTTGATTCTCCCCAAAAATTATTTCCAAGAAATTGCGACCATCTTCCAACAGCAGCCCAAGGCAGGAATCGTCGGCGGGTTTGCTTACGAAAAAGTAGGGGCTAAATGGACGCTTAACCACCCAATGGGAAAAGACCACGTTAGAGGCGCTTTCAAGGCATATCGTAAGGATTGTTTTGACCAAATGAATGGCCTGCGGTGCACCATTGGCTGGGATACCATCGACGAGCTGCTGGCGAGGTACCATGGCTTTGCGGTCATCACTGTTCCTGAACTGAAAGTAAAACATTTGCGTCCCACAGGTTCAGCCTATTCCAAAAAAGCCAAGTACTTACAAGGCCAAGCCATGTACAAGATGCGTTATGGGCTGGGAATTGCTTTTTTATCCATGGCCAAGGTCACATGGAAACAGCAAAAACCACGGTATTTATGGGACAGCATGATAGGATACATCGCTTCGTTTTTTGATAAGACCGAAAGAGCTGTCACAAAAGAAGAAGGAAAGTTTATTCGATCTTATCGTTGGAAAAACATCTTTCAAAAGATCAGCGGTAAATAACACGATTTTTTTATAAGTTTGACCACCAAAAGCTAAAGTTCCCCAATCAAACATGGCAAATCCCCTCATCGAACAATTAAAAATAGCCCAAAAAAAGAGTATCCTCCCTAACACTAACTGGAAAAGGGAAAGAGGTGCCGGGCTGGAATACCTTCGCTACAGGATTTGCCGGCCACTAATCAAGGGAGTATTTTACACCTACAGGTGGTGGAATAAACCTGCTCCTTGGTTTGCCCCTTCCGCTGTCAACTTCCTTAAATCGTGGCTGGACAAAGACATGGTTGGGTTGGAATTTGGAAGTGGATCCAGCAGCAAGTTCTTTGCTTCCCGGGTCAATAAACTGGTGAGCGTAGAGCACCATGAAGGCTGGTACACCCATGTACACCGGTGGATGGATGAAAATGGTCTGGAAAACATCGATTACCGATTAATTACTGAAAAAGAAATCGATGAACCCAAAAACCTCCCCGCCTTCTTCAAAACGCATCAATTAACCAAAAAAGACTATCCCTACAAAACAGAGTTTTGGGACTATTTTCATGTGGCAGATGAATTTGAAGAGGGGTATTTTGATTTCGTTTTGGTGGATGGACGCGCCAGAGTGGCCTGCTTGCTCAATTCACTTCCCAAACTCAAATCCGGCGGGCTGATGATTCTGGACAATTCCGATCGGCCTAGCTATCAGCTGGCCTTTAGGGTATTGAAGGATTGGGAGCATTTCACCTGTACCACGGGACTATCGGACACCACTTTTTGGATCAAACCATAACCTATGGGCACCATCAGGACGCAGTCTTCACAAACGACCATCATCGCCTATGCGGGTATCCTGATCGGCTTTGTCGGTTCTGCTTTACTGCGTCCTAAAATCCTCTCAGAGGGTGAAATTGGCCTGCTCCAACTGGTGCTAAATACTACAGCTCTTTTTGCTTCCATCTTTACCTTGGGCACCAACCTCACCACCCTCAAGATGGTGCCAGAGTTCAAAACCAAGCCTGAAAAGAAAAGAAGTTTCATTACCTTTTCACTATTGGTGGGAATGGTGGGTTTACTCTTGGCGGTACCCGTTTTTCTACTTACAAAGACATTTATCTTCCAAACCCAAGATGGAGGATTTGAGGGATTTGCCTACAACAATGAATTTTACCTTGGTATGCTAGTGGTCATTGGCTTTAGGATTTTCCAATACATATTGGACGCCTATTTACGCACCAACCACCAGCCGCTTCCTGGTGTGATCGCCGAGAGCATCATACAAAAGGCCCTGCCCATCCTTGGTTTAGTGTTTTTTTATTTTCGCTTGATCAATTTCCAGCAACTCATTTACCTTAACCTGGCCATTTTCATCCTTCCAGTCACCATCTCCTTCGTCATGCTAAAGCGTGCCAAGGTATTTACTCTTGGAAAGCCGGGGCCTTTTACGCCGGATGAAAAAAAGACCATTGCCGGAATCTCCTCCTCGGGAATTCTGGAAATCCTAAGTGGTGGTTTGATCCTGTACATTGATACCTATATGGTACAGTGGCTGATGGGGGAAGATGCGGTGGGCGTCTATACCACCCTGTTCTTTTTTGGCGTGGTCATCAGTGTCCCGGCCAAAGCCATCCGAAGGGTATCTATCGTGACCATTTCAGAATCCATGGCGCAAGGTGACTATTCCACGATCCAGTCGATCTACAAGAAAAGCAGCCAGACCTTGTTGGTAGTCGGTGGCTTGTTGTTTCTGGGCATTTGGTGCAACCGCTACAGTGTTGGTGGCTACCTGGGTGAAAGTTATGCTGCTGCCATCCCTGTCCTGCTTTATACCGCACTGGCCCAACTGGTGGATTGTATCACTTCTGTCAATTACCAAATCATCGCGGTTTCAAAACACTATTATTACAACCTCTTTATGGGTTTTTTGACACTTGCCTTGCTGATTGCCACCAATTACTTTCTAATTCCTATCATGGGCGTCACTGGTGCGGCAGTGGCTTCCCTGATCAGCATGGCCTTGATCAATGCGCTTCGCTACTTCTTTCTTCGTCAAAAGTACCAGCTAAGTCCATTCACCTCCGAAAACCTAAAAACCACTCTGATCATAGCGGGAGTTTGGGCTGTTACGGACTGGATTCCGAATGTCGAAAATATTTACCTCAATTTGATCCTAAAAGGAGCCATCGTACTGCTCCTGTACATCCCCGCAGTATATTTCACCAAATGCTCCCCAGACTTCAATGTCGTGGTCAATAAGTACTTGAGAAAAATCGGCATCGATCCGTAAACGCTGGCCAAGGACTCCTTATTTAGATCAAAACTCCAAAAAATCTCCCTACTTTAGACCTTACCTTACTGAAAAAATCGTTGTACCTCCTCACAGACTCTCCTCACATCATCTTCGTGAAGATATGGATGCAAGGGAAGGGAGAGGGTGAGATTGGAAAGTCTGGAGGCTACAGGAAATTCCTTGTTCACTTTAAAAGCCCTCATAGCAGTAACAGGAAGCGGATAATGAACAGCAGTACCAATTCCCTTTTCTGCCAAATAAGCCTTCAAGGCATCACGTTGCACTGTCTGAATGGTAAAAAGATGGGCGTTATGATCTTCCTCCACTATACTTGATGGCACAGTGATCCCCTTAAGATGCTGCAAATGATCAAGATAGCTCTTTGCCAGCCCTTTACGTTTTTGCTGCCAGGCCTCGAAATAAGGAAATTTCACATTTAAAAATGCTGCTTGTAGGGTATCGACCCGGCCATTCCTCCCGACGATTTCATGCCTATCCCTACGTGATTGCCCATGGTTCAACAGCAACCGTAACTTTTCTGCCAACGCAGCATCCTGGACAACCAATAGCCCCGCTTCTCCAAGTGCACCCAGGTTTTTGGTTGGATAAAAACTAAAACAGCCGATCGCTCCATACGTCCCTGCACTCCTGCCCCTTTGTACTGCCCCAAAAGCTTGTGCGGCATCTTCTATGACGTGAATTCCAGTATTTACCGTTAGTTTGAGCAACCGCTCCATGTTTACCATTTTTCCATAAAGATGCACGGGGATGATGGCCCTTGTGCGAGCAGTCAACAAGGAAGGAAGCTGCAATAGATCCATCAGGCCATGACCATCCACATCGCAAAAAACCACCTTTGCGCCCACCATGCTGACCACTTCCGCTGTGGATACCCAAGTCAACGCCGGCACGATCACCTCATCATCGGGACCAATCTCCAACGCTCGCAATGCCAGCTCCAATGCGTCCGTTCCATTGGCGCAGGGGATTGCGTGAGGTACGTTTAAATACTCCCGCATCGTTTTCTCCAGCGCATCAACTTCCTCGCCGCCAGAAAACAGGCCTTTTTCCAGCAGTTTGGCAAACTTCACCTTCAGCTCATCGGCCAAGTCGGCGTGCATGGGCGCTAGTTCAAGAAATGGAATCGATCTGCTCATCGAGCAATTGGGCTAGTTTTTTGGTCAATGTTTTACGTTCAAAGCGCGTAATGTCACGATCAGCCGAAGTCTCTTCTTCCATCAAAGCCTGATCAGTGAGGTATTGCCTTACTCCCGGCACATCTTCATGGGAAAATACACTACCCGCTCCGGCTTCGTTGATAATCGTGGCAGCATCCCCTTTTGGATCTCCCAAGGCTACGATATTTCTCCCCGTGGCAATGTACTCAAACAATTTTCCGGGGATATTTCCCTTTGCATTCTTGGTGTTCGTCAGGATCAATAGCAGCATGTTTGAACGTTCGTAAAAAGCAAAAACCTCCTCATGAGGCACGTATCCTGCAAATTCCACTCGCTCCGAAAGCCACGGATCACCTTCGATATAGTGCGTGACTTTTTCACTTACGCGCCCCACAAAGGTCAGCTTCACCTCTCTGGCACCCGCTTCGAATGCAGCTTTAAATGCTTCCAAAAAGGGTAATGGATTGCGTATCGCATCAATGATCCCCGTATAGACGACCTCAAACACACCATTACCTTCCTTTTCCTTCTTGAATCCTTTAGGTAAATCTGCCGAATCAAAACCATTGGTGATCAAATCGATGCTACGGCCTGCTATCTTTTCCAACTCTCCTTTAAAGGTAGGAGAAATAGTCACCACCTTTTCGGCTTCTTCGAACACCGACTTTTCCAGTTTCTCGTGTCTTCTACGGATACTTTTCATCATCGGGAGGGTATCCAAAAATTCCCAAGTGGACCAAGGATCCCTAAAATCTGCTACCCAAAGTAGTCCTGTCTTTCGTTTAAGGTTACGCCCTATCAAATGCATGCTGTGAGGTGGGCCGGTGGTGATGATGGCTTTGATATTGTTTCTCCTGACGATGTCTTCCAAAAATTCCACGGATGGCTTCACCCAAAACACCCTTGGATCCGGGACAATGGCATTGGCACGGAGCCAAATGGCGGTCTGGTCAAACCAGTTTTTCTTCCGCTTTTCAATCAATTTGGAAGGGTCTGCAATTTTGCCTCCTTTTTTTTTCTTCAAAAACCGGAACACCCCATATGGCTCCCAAATGGGAAATTTGATGATCTCCCATTGCGGGGAGACCTCCTTGTTCATCGTCTCATCTTTCAGCTCAAAATCAGGGTTTTCGGGAGTAAAAATCACCGGTTCCCAGCCAAAATCAGGCAAAAATTTGGCGAATTTTAGCCAGCGCTGTACGCCAGATCCAGCGCTTGGCGGCCAATAATAAGTGATGATCAATACCTTCTTGGTGTCTTTCATAGGGTAAAGATAGAAGGTTATTGGAAGAATGTAGATTCCAAAATTGTAAAATTAAGAATGACTTTGCAGCCCGCAATCTATAGATTACTGAATCCTTGGTTACTGATGCCCGGTCAATCTGTGGTATTTTTCCAAAATCAATGCATGCATCCTTCTTCTGTCGTACTTTTCGACCACTTCCTTAAACAATACATCCGCCAATACCTGCATCGATTCTCTCTTGACATAGGCAAATTCCAAGGCATCCTTCAGCACCGACACGCTCTTTACCGGAAATACCAACCCGGTTTTCTTGTTGCGAACAATGTCGGTATTGCCCGGGATATCAGAACAGATCACCGGTACCTGCATGGCTCCTGCTTCCAAAATAACATTTGGAAAACCCTCCCTGTGGGAAGCATGGACCAGCACATCGGAAATGGCCAAGTAGTGCTCCACGTGGTCTGACCAACTCACCTGCACAATTCTGGGGTGATCTTCAATTTTCCGAATGACATCTTCATCCAAGGGATCCAAGTGCTGCTCATAGTCGCCCAGCAGTACCAGTTTGGACTTATTTACAATCTTGGATTTTAGAAATGCCTCCACTAATTCCTGAATACCTTTGTCCTTCACCAGCCTTCCTACAGCCAAAATGATAAAATCATTCTCCCCGGGCATCACCCGCATCGTAGCTGCTACCAAGTGGTTTTCTTTCAAATTTTCTCGACTAAAACGAACGAGATCTACACCATTGGAAGAGCCATTCCCCAGCACTTCCAATTTCTCTGGTCGGGCGAGTTTTTCTTTCTCAATAAAGGATTTTAATGAATGGGCATTTGGCCAAATATGGGTGGCGTATCTAAACGTCCAGCGCTCTGCATTTTCCAGCATCTTCCGCTTGCTGTCTTTGGTCACCACATAGGGCAATCCGGCGACCGTATGAATCCGGATCTTCACCCCTGCCAGCTTTGCCGCCAGCATCCCCAAAAGCCCGGCCTTAGGTGTGTGCGTATGGACAATGTCCGGCTTTTCGGTTTTTAGTAATTGGTACAGCTTCCAGAGACTTACTAAATCCTGTAAAGGCGTAATTTGTCGGGTAAAGGGAATGCTTTGGTGCTCGCAGCCCTCTTTTGAAATGATTTCATTGACTTCTTTCCCTCCTGCACTCACCATCTGCACGTCCCAGCCAGCAGCTTTCATGTACTTCATTTGACCCGAAAGCAACAACTTTAATGAGAGGGGTACAGTGGTAATCCGTATCAGCTTTGGCATGAAATTTTACTTTAAAAGCACAAATATATACCTAAAAAGTGAAGGAATATATTTTATTAGGTGAATAATAACAACTACAAAAAGGACACCCTCAAATATGCTACCAAAGAACAAAAAACAAGTATAAAAGATGGGCAGGTGTAAAAAACCTGCCCATCAAATGCTTATAAACCTGCAGCATCAAACAAGACTTCCACGGGATGCAGGGCTTTTCTCCCCGTTCCATCGGCAATCTGATGCCTACAACTTGTACCAGGTGCAGCCACAATGGTAGCTTCATCGGCTTTCCGAACCGCCGGAAACAACACCAGTTCTCCGACATTCATACTGACCTCGTAGTGTTCCTCCTCATACCCAAAAGACCCCGCCATACCACAGCAGCCGGAAGGAATGGTTTCCAGCGTGTAATTTTCAGGCAGTGTCAACAGCTTTTGTGTAAAGGATACTGAAGAAAGGGACTTCTGATGACAGTGGCCGTGAAGCAGAACTTTCTTACTGGCTTTGGTAAACTGTTCAGCGGAAATATTGCCACGCATGACTTCCTTGGCCAAAAACTCATCCACCATCATGCTATGGCGCTTCAGCTTTTTGGCATCCTCAACCAAGCTTTGGTTTACCAGGCGAGGATATTCGTCCTTGAATGTCAGAATGGCTGATGGCTCCACTCCTATCAAGGGCTCATCCAAAGTCACCTTATCTTTAAAAAGACTGACATTTTGATTGGCCAGCTTTTTAGCCCTGTCCAAAAGGCCTTTGGAAATCGCTCCCCTTCCACTTTCCGGATGGTCAGCCATCTTTACTTCATACCCCAAATAATTCAAGAGTTTGATGGCTTTGATGCCGATTTCAGTATCGTTGAAATTGGTAAACTCATCACAGAAAAAATTAACTGACCCCACTTTTTTTGCAGGCGTTGGCAAGTTACCATAGTGCTTTTTGTACCATTTCCTGAGGTTGACTTTGGAAATCGTGGGCAAGTTTCGCTTTTCGGCCACACGAAGCACTTTCTTCATCATGTTTCCTGTGGACTTGTTGGTCATCAGGAAATTGGTCATCCCCGGCACCAAGCTGCCCAATTCATTCAGGTTATTGATGAAAGCAAAGGCCTTGCTCCGAAGCGGTATGCCGTGTGTTTTGTGGTATTGGTGAAGAAACTCCGCTTTGAGACTCGACATGTCCACATTGGAAGGGCACTCCGAGGTGCAGCCTTTGCAAGACAGGCAAAGGTCCATCACTTCCTTGATCTCCGGATGGTCAAATGGGTTAGGTTGGGTATTTTTTGTCAAAAACTCCCTTAGGGTATTGGCACGACCGCGGGTGGTGTCCTTTTCGTTCTTGGTGGCCATATAGCTCGGACACATGGTACCACCGGAAACAGGTAGTTTTCGACAATCCCCGGATCCGTTACATTTTTCAGCTGCCCGCAAAATTCCTCCCACATGCCCAAAATCCATCGTGGTCTCGAATTCCGGTGTTTTCATGTCACGCTCATAGCGTAAAAAACTATTCATGGGAGCCGTGTCCACGATTTTTCCAGGGTTGAATATATTATGGGGATCCCAGGTTTTCTTGATCCTGCGGAAAAGCTGATAGTTTTCTTCCCCGACCATGATAGGGATAAATGCCGCCCTCACTCGTCCATCACCATGCTCCCCACTGAGAGAGCCGTCGTATTTTTTCACCAACTTGGCCACGGCCTCGGTGATTTTATAAAAATCCTCCACATCTTCGGATTTTTTTAAATCTAAGATGGGACGCAAGTGAATTTCACCAGCTCCGGCATGGGCATAATGCACCGGTTTTTGGCCAAAGCCTTTCATGATTTCACCAAATTCATCAATAAAATCGGCAAGGTCATCGATATCCACAGCCGTATCCTCAATACAGGCCACGGCTTTTCTATCTCCAGGGATATTAGCGAGTAGGCCAAGCCCTGCACTTCGTAATGTCCACACATTTTTGGTTCGTTCGCCTGTGATGATCGGGTAGGCATAGCCTAACCCGGCCATCTTCATGGCATCGATCATCTTTTGTGCCTGTTGGAGTGCTCCTTCTTCTATCTCGTCCCTAAACTCCACCATCAGAATTCCTTCCGGATCCCCTTCCACAAAATAACGGTTCTTACTTTGCTCGATATTCTCTTTGGTGCAGTCCAATATGATTTTGTCCATCAGCTCACAAGCCGTCGGATGGTGCTTCATCGCCAGCTGGGTCGCCTTCATGGACTCATGGATCGTCCCAAAATGAGCAGCTACCACCACATCCCTGGGTGCTGGAAGCGGATCCAAGTGGATTTTGATTTCGGTAGTGAATGCCAGCGTTCCTTCCGATCCACACAGTAATTTACAAAAATCAAAAGCCGTATCCTTCTCCGAAAACACCGCGGTCTCCAACAAATAATCCACCGCATACCCCGTGTTTCGGCGCTGAATAGAGGGTTTGGGAAATTGCTTCCTGATATTTTCCTGATGAACTGGCTGACTGAGCTCTTCATAAATCCCTTGATATAGCTTTCCCTCCAGATCATTCTGCTTCCTTTTCTCCTCAAACTCCTCGTTAGAAAGCTGGGTAAAAGTCACCTCAGATCCATCGCTCAAGATGGTCTGCAATTCCAAGGTATGCTCACGGGTAGATCCGTAGATAATGGAGGTGGTGCCACAGGAATTATTTCCCACCATCCCTCCGATCATCGCCCTATTGGCAGTCGATGTCACGGGACTGAAGAAATACCCATGGGGCTTTAGAAATGCATTTAGCTCGTCACGGACCACGCCAGGCTGCACGCGCACCCAGCCTTCTTCTTTGTTAAACTCCAGAATTTGGGTAAAATACGTTGACACGTCCACCACGATGCCATCCCCTACACACTGTCCTGCCAGTGAAGTTCCCGCAGTTCGGGGGATCAGGGAGGTCTTATGGGTATTGGCAAAATGGATGAGCTTTTTGATATCGTCTTTGGTCTTGGGTAAAGCTACCGCCAAAGGTAATTCCCTATATACCGATGCATCCGTCGCATACAGGGTTCTCATGAGTTGATCGTAATATAAATCACCCTCCAATTCTTTGGCTAATTCAGCCAAAAAGGGTGACAAATTCGCTGGTTCGTTAGACATGCCATAAAATTAAAACAGTTCGCGCAACTAATAAATAATAAAATGAAATATCTGAGGAAAAAGTCGATTGTCTGCCGTCCTTCTACCAAGGTAAGCCTTGGACAGTCCTGCTGATTTGACTAACTGCCAACTGAATATGGATTATCAATTAAGCCCACCTGGGAAATTTATACTTTATCTTTTTGTAAGGTATTGTCCGAAATATCCAACTGTTGATAGCGCTCTTCCAAGTCTCTGTAGTCATTGCGCTCACCAAAGTGCTCCTTCCCTGCCTGAAGGATCATTTTAGCGTGTTTTAAAATCACCTGTTTATGTTCAGACCGTTCGGACAATTTATAGATGGTCACCATAGCACCCATCAAATGGATGAGGACCGCAGGACTGCTCTGACCAAATTGACGGATTTGGTTAAAAGCCACACTTACGACTCCATCGAAACTCATGGTATTCAGGATCAATCGGAGTTTTTTATCCTCATCAAAACGATAAGGGCCCGGCAAGTCCACGGCAGTAAGGTAACAAATAGAATCGGTCAACTTATCGATGCAGGTAATGGCAGTATAGGGATCATTCACGCCTGGAGACAGTGCCCGGGAAGCTACTTCCACCATTTGCCGTACGGCAAATTCACTATCTTGGGTCGAATTCCGCTTGTTTCCTGCGATGAGCGCAGATAAAAGCCGGCTTTCAAATCCTTCTTCCAACTCCTTCTCACCATACACCGTGAAAACTTCCTGCCCCTCCACTAGAAAATGACCGGCATGCTTTTTCACTTCGATAAAACCTTCTATTTCCTTCGCAAGATTAATCAACCGTTCCCTGTTGACTACTTGGAGGTAACCGCTCCTCTTTACCTTATAGACCTCCTTATAGCGGGCATTTTGCTTTAATTTTTCGATTTTTGAATCAGCAATTTCCAGTACCTCTTCCTCCTCTTCTGCCTTGGGAAACAACCTCCGAAAGTGATGGTTCAAACTGCTATTGACATTGGATACCACTTGGTCAGCTTGGATACTAATGGAAATATGGTGGATAAAAATCACCAATAGGAAAATATTGACCAATGCCAAAATGATGGAAAAACCTACCGAAATAGTCGGCAAAAATTGCAAACTATCGCTGGACTTAACAGTACTTAGCACTACCAAGCAATACGTAAAAGTGGCAATGTATGAGCCCAAAACCACCTGATTGAGCTTATCATGCATGAAATTCTGCAATAGTCTCGGGCCAAACTGGGAAGATGCCAAAGTCAAGGCTACCAATGTGATGGAAAATACCGTACCCGCCACTCCTATCATCGCGCCTGCTATGGTGGACAATACACTTCTGGCAGAATCTGCACTCCCGATAAGAAAATAGCTAAAAATCCCAGAAGGCTCTACTTTTACTGCATCATCCAGAAAAACCAATCCAAATGCTGCCAAAATAGCACAGAGGATAAGAATTAAAGGCACAAACCAAAAGCTGGATTGAATGTTGGACCAAAAATAAATGAGTTTTGCTTTCAATTGTTGATCATTTTACGGTTTCTAATGGTGCAGGTTCTCTGGTCTGGATTGCTCCTGTCAACTAACCTTGAGAAAGGTGGGCGAGTAAATTGAGTGTCGCTCCACAGGGTGCTTTCACAAAAAAACGCCTGACACCCCAGCTTTCGTCCCGAATATCATAAACAATGGGGTAGTTCATTTCCTTTGCCCGTTGGTACATGGAATCCACATCCTGAACTTCTACGGACATAAAGACCGGTTCATTATTGACAGGAACACCACCTTCATGCTTGAAGAGATTGATTTGGGCAGTGGGGTTTTCTGTTGAAACAAATGTCAACACCCACCCCATGTCCATCGCCAGTTCCATCCCCAAATACTTTAAAAAGAACGCTTTCGATGCTTCTATTTGATCAGTATAGATGTTAGGGACAATTCTTCGAATGCCCACACTACCTTCTTTCATGATTTATGTACGTTTTGGTCATTAAATTTAAGCTGAAATCCTTCTTGTCTATCCCCTTAATGGGCTGCTGAGTAATGTTCAAAATCAAACTAGCAAAAAAATCTCAATTCCCCCTCCAAAACCTGTCTAAAAGTCCGCCGCCATTTTTCCAGCCCCTATCCTCCTTAACAGCAAACCTGTTTACTCTAGTTTTTTAAAAATTTACATTAACAATGCTATACAAACAACCATTTATCACAAAATGATATGTATTTATCTAATTTTTTCATTATTTTTATACCTACCCTCAAAGACTACACATTTATTATTAACCTACACAAGACCTATGAAAACTACCTTACAGATCGTAAAAATCTGTTTGTTCTCGCTTCTATTTGTTCAATTGGGGGCAGCTCAGCAGCGATATGAACTTAAAACGGACTGGTATTGCAATCCAGTAAACGAAACGCAAGCAGAAGGCCAGGCCCTATCCAAGGTCTCATTCCCAATTCAAGATTGGATGCCAGCCACTGTTCCCGGTACAGTGCTTACCACTCTGCTGAACAACGGAAAAGTACCTGATCCCTTTTATGGCCTAAACAATGAAAAAATAAAGGATATTTACGATACGGGAAGGGAATACTATACGTATTGGTTTGTCACCGATTTTTCGGAAACAGCCAAATCGGGAGAACAGGTATGGCTAAACTTTAGAGGCATCAACTATAGCGTGGATATTTTTCTCAATGGCCAAAAAGTAAACCCAACTCCGTACAAAGGCATGTACCTTCGAAAGCAGTTTAACGTCACTAAGTTTCTCAGCAAGGAGGGCAATAACCGGCTGGCGGTACTGGTACACCCTGCTGACCACGTAGGAAATCCCAATGGAGGCCAAGGTGGTGATGGCACCATTGCTAAAGGCGTGGCCCTCCAATATACTGCTGGCTGGGACTGGATCCAACCTGTGCGTGACAGAAACACGGGCATTTGGGACAAGGTCTTCATCGAAAAGACCAAAGCTGTCAATCTCAAAAATCCCCATATCGTCACCTTGGTGGACGGTAAGCGGATGCCCGGTACCAAACAGGCTCCTGCTACCATCAAAGTAACTACCGAATTGCAAAACACACAAGATCATCCCCTCAGCGGCACCCTTCAGTACACCCTCGACGGAAAAACTGTCCGCAAAGACGTCACCCTACCAGCACAGCAAACAACGGAAGTCGCATTGCCCGACCTCCAAGTGCAAAATCCGAAGCTCTGGTGGCCGAATGGTTATGGAGCGCAGCCCCTTTACGGTATTGACCTTCAATTCATCACGGGTGCGGAGATTTCCGACCACGAAAAAGTCACCTTTGGCATTCGGGAAATCCAGACCGAATGGAACGAGCATACCCGCAGTCAACAGATCGCTGTCAACGGCCAAAAGATTTTCATCAAGGGAGGAAACTGGATCATCTCGGATGCCATGCTGCGATTTTCGGAGGAACGGTACGATGCCGAAATCCGCTTCCACAGGGACATGAACCTTAACCTGATCCGCATTTGGGGCGGGGCATTGCCTGAACGGCCTGAATTTTACGAAGCATGTGACAAGTACGGCATGCTGGTCATTCAGGACTTCTGGATGTCTGGTGACTGCAACGGAAGGTGGTTGGATCCAAAGAAAAAAGACGACCAATGGACGCGTCGGCAATACCCCGATGACCACGGGCTGTTTATAGAATCTGCTGCAGACGTCGTGAAAATGCTTCGAAACCACCCGTCACTGGCCATGTGGTGTGGTGGAAATGAGATCACCCCGCCTGCGGACATTCTCAAGGCCCTAAAAGAAGACGTATTGCCCCAGCTGGACGGCACGCGTTGGTTCATCGATTATTCCAATAGCGATGAGATGTCTTATAACTTCAAAGGTGGCAATGGCGATGGTCCCTATGGCATTCAGGACATCTCCACCTTCTGGGCTGAAAAAACCTGGCCGTTCAATTCAGAAGTAGGCTCGGTAGGTACTGGAGATGCCGCATCCTTGAAGCGATTCATTCCAGAAGAAAATCAGGTCATCCCAATCGAAATGGACGGCACTGAAAAGGTGCGGGACGAAGTCTGGAGCTATCATAAATACATCGATTATGGCGATGCCATGGAGCCATATGGCACTCCTACCGACATGGAGGATTTTGCCGCGAAAGCACAACTGGTAAATTACAATCAATACCGTGGGCTCATAGAAGGGTTTTCGGCCCATATGTGGGACTGGTACACGGGGGTGATCATCTGGAAAACACAAAACCCTTGGACTTCCCTCCGTGGCCAAATGTATGATTACTACCTGGATCCCAATGCCTGCCTTTACGGCCTGCGCACCGGCAGTGAAGCGCTTCATGGGATGTACGATCCCGTTAAGGGAAATATCATGATCGCCAACAACACCTTCGAACAGCAACACGACATCATGCTTCGCGTGACGGCTTATGACATGGAAGGCAACGATCAGCAACTTACACAGGTATTTTGCTATATCGAACCATCCAGCATCCGGCTGATCATGTCGCTACAAAGGCGCATTCAAGAACTCAGTGCTGAAAAAGGTATGTTCCTTTCTGTCCAGTTACTGAATACTGAACAGGAAGTCCTCAGCGACAATTTCTACTGGCTGCCAGATGCTGCGGGCAATTACTCCGGCCTACAAAGCATGGCAAAAGCTCCTGTCCAAGCACAGACCACCAGAATAGCCAAGGATAAAATAAGACTGCAACTGACCAACCCGTCTGGAAATACGGTTTCTTTCTTTAACCGTATTTCCCTTATTGACGCCGCTACCGGAGAAAGGTTACTGCCTACATTCTATAGCGATAATTATGTTTCTTTGGTACCTGGGGAAGAAAAATCCATCACCCTCACCTATGCTGAGTTGGAAAAGATCAATGCCAAAATTGAAATTGGAGGGTGGAATGCCCCAAAGCAGGTCGTCCAGATTGAATAGATGATTGATCAATCAAGGAGGGGCAGGAAATGATGGATATCCCCTGCCCTTCCTTGATGCTAGATTTCATCAAAAAGCCGCTTCACTTGCAAATCACCAAACCCATAAATACTCTCTCGCTTGTGGAATTCCTTAAAAACAGGCACAAACTCCTTCGTCCCCAATTCCTTCATGATTTCCAGTAATGCCTCTTTAGGCCTTCCAAGGTAATCGCCTCGCGGAATCCTGGCCAGATGGGCCTCCACCGCAGTAAGCATAAAAGGAAAAAATTCTTCCAATTCCCGGGCACCTTGCCATAGCAAATCACCATCATTAGCTTGGTACCTGTCCCAGAGCTGGGCTATCTTGGCCACCTGCGTGATTTCCACCCGATCCTCAAAAGCCTTCTGGAGCCCCTTTTGATCAAGCCCCGCAAAACCGAGTAAAAGACTCGTCTTTGGCCTGACCAAATACACCTTGCATGGTTCTTTATGATTGCTATGGAGTAAATTTACGACAAACCAAAAATTGACCTGGCAAAACAGGTCATCCTCAAACCAAAGATAAATGGAGGACCCGGGGACGATTTTGGTGATCTTCTCCAATTCTAAAACCGTTTGGCTGAAATAATCCTCTTCCGAGAAATCCCCATAAGCATTGGCGATAAATGCTGCCCTTTTGGCGAAAAAATCTTTTAAATTTTCACTTTTCACCTCACCATCTACCAAGCATTCGCGCATAACAATCACTTCACCAGTGATTTCCTTGGGAAAGCGGTCTTTGAGTGCATCGCCATTAAGAATGTGATATGGACTCATCTTTGTGAATGTTGGGCAGTAGAATCGGCCGTTGCTTCTCTCTTTCTAAAAGTCCACTTTACCTTTTTCCAATCGGTAAACAGGGCTGCAAATATCATTTCTAACAATATGGCCATAATTGAAGTGTTTTTAATTTAATAGTGGCGATAGAGCAAAGACTTTGCTTTTGAAGGAATTTCGTTAAAATTCACCCCTAAATCCCCTAAAGGGGACTTTTTGAAAACCTCTTCAGCGTAGGGGCTAGTTTTAGGAAATAGAAAAAATCTTTCCTCTTATCGTTTAAATCTACTTTTTCAGTGTATGTGAAATTTAGTCGGACGATAGTAATTTATTATATGTATAAGTTAAGAATAATTGTTCATTTTATCGGCCACTCTGGGCAAATGCGTTTAGTGTTTCGAAAGGAAATAATTTTCATGTAGGCATTACTATCATCCGAGCCGCTGGCACTCCTTCTGAAGGTTGGGGAGATGTCAAACCTCCTGCGGATAAATCCGCAGGTTATAGCATTCATCGTGCCGCTGGCACTTTGCCTTGATTTGTGCATTGGGAATCGCAGTTGCCTAGCTTGCTGGATGTCGGGATAGGTTGAAAGATTGATTAGTTGATTTGGATGCTAAACCGGGTTAATGAATTTTATGCGTTGGCAACGGAGCATCCTGTTTAATCCGCCTTTCGCGGAGGGGCATATAGAAGGTGCAGGTCGTCTCCTGCACCAAAAATGGTTACGCACATAAGGACAAGTTCCATAGGAACGGCAGATATAAGTGCAAAATGCAACAATTTTTTACCGTATCGGAAACCTCATTTATATGAATTTTTGGTCAAAATTGACGCCCTATCGTGATGAACATTATCAATTCAATCGATCTCCTGATGACCTTTTTTCAAGTTTATTAAGCTGATGAGTCTAAAATATAATATATTCAAATGTTACAGGCCTTATTTACAAGGCAAAAATGAATCCTTTCAATGCTTCTGATTTATAATAATTGTGGAAAGGGAGTGACTAAAATTCTCTATTCGGACAGTCCCAAGTTAGTGGTTACGATATTCAACACATTTATTAAAGAGATTCTTTCCAAAAATTCATGAACTTAAAGGTATCTAACCAAGGATTAAAAATTATAAATTGGGTTTAAAGGTTCTCAAATATTTCAACTGGGTAAAATTCTATGGTAATGGGAATTCCGCAATTCCTGGATTCTTGTCAGTAGTAACACCTAAAATTCTATCACCTTCTGAATCGATAGTTATATTTCTTATTGAAATATCTAGTTTATATTCTCTCAGTATATTCCCTGCTACATCAAAAACGAAAATGCGATTCCCATACTCTCCTTTTTTATTGATTTCTTTTTCATTTCTTCCGCAATAAAGTCCATATATTAGATTATTATCAATAGCAACATCCAAATATGACAATGGCTCATTATAATCTACAACAATACTAG
This sequence comes from Echinicola rosea, assembly GCF_005281475.1. Lineage (NCBI taxonomy): Bacteria > Pseudomonadati > Bacteroidota > Cytophagia > Cytophagales > Cyclobacteriaceae > Echinicola > Echinicola rosea. The sequence goes on from NZ_CP040106.1 coordinate 4,761,201, forward strand.
ATGATGCACCATTATTCCCACTTACAATATCAAATTGGGGAGGGGATAATGTAGGGCCATCAATTGTAACAATAGTTCCTTTATTTCGGTTTAGTAGTTCTATTCGATCTCTATAAAATCCAGCCGCTGCAAAAAAACCTGATGATGCATCTCCATCGAATTGTCCCATATGAAGATCACACATCATATAGTCATTTAAATCTTTACCCAATTGATAATTGTCCCAATCACCAAAGTTTTTAATTCGATTTCCTGATATGTTAAATTCTACAAACTGATGCGGGTCATTTACCATCCTACAGATTATAGTCGAATCAGAGGACCATTGCATTAATCCGGCCATATATAAATCTTCACCTTGCTTAATTTGATTGCTAGCCAGCAATGTTGTGTCTTCTAAATTAAATTCATAAAATGTTTTTGACATACCGCTAACCACCCAAAATGAATTTTCACTTAAACCTGATGTCAAATTAAGTATATCGGGAGTTTCACCAGGCCCAAATCCAACTACTCCTTTACTTTGCTTATATTGTTTGGATTTTATATTGACTATATGAATTAGGGGGTTTTCAGGACTAATTCTTCTACTTTCACCAATAATTAAATTGTCTCCTTTTTTCATTATAAAGATTGGAGAAATTATTTGCTCGAAAATATGTTTGTTGCCTTTTAGATTTATTGTCTCTGAGATATCCTCATTTTTGAATTTTTTATGAAATTTAGTTGATTTAGTCTGATCAGAACATCCTATACTAAAAAGGAAAATGGAAATTATTAGAAATTTATATTTAAGCATTTGGTTTCTGCTAAATAAACCTCTGTGCACTAGAAGTGCATAGGTTAGTTCAAGAATGAAATTCTGATACTTACTCTAGGATAAAATTATCCTGATCGTCAGTATTCGAGATGTCTCGATGGTGCTCTAAATACTCCTCAACCATCGTATCGGTTATATTTCCTGTACTCCAAGCACCATAACCAATAGCCCAAAAAGGCGACCTCAATAGCGTTTGTTTAATTCAGGACACTCCGATTGAAGACGTCGTGAAGTCCGGCCTTTCATACGCTTTACCAAGTCGCAAATGGAATGCTTCGGGCTATATTGAATATGCATGTGAACATGGTCCTTACTTATTACACTCTGAAGAATCCTAACGTCTTATGCATCACATATTTGTTTCAGCAAATCCCTACAGCAGCGTTGATCATGTCCTCGTAGTACCAGATAATGATACTTGGTAACCCAAAATATGTGGACTGTCAACCAACTCACTGTATGGTTTCCTCGGAGCTTGCTTGATCCCATTTTTTCAATTTAAAAAATTTATCCTAAACTGAAAGTCTTGCACTGAAAGCGCATCATTTTCACTAGCGATTGAGACCAATAAATAAAAAAGGTTATGGTAAAACATATGATTGAGCATCTCCAAAATCAATCGTAATCCGATCAATTGATACGGAAGGATCTGTTCCCCATAGTTTTAGCTGATACGTACCAGGCTCCAGTTTCATCTCTACTTCACCCATCATGCGACTTTCCAGTACATTGTCAATCCAAGGCTGCCCTTTGGACTTACTTCCCATTTCAAAATCCACCCACTGTGGGGAGTCGTCCCCAATGCTAATGGCACATCGCAATTGCTTTGATGGAATCAGTGGAAAGCCCGGTACAGCCTCTACCCGAACCTTGCCTTGTCCACCGCGGGTAACCACCACATCATATACCAGCACGGGGCTATTTCGCGGTACATCAGACAGCTTCTCAACATACCAACCATTCATCGGTGACAACAACATGGCTGAACCACTGCGCCCCAATCCCGTTAATGGCTGAAAAGCGCCCTGCGCTCCTGCCTCTTTTCTGCTAAAGTCACTTGCCTGCATCGAAATGACCCCGTTGGCTTCCACAAAATCTCCGGGCTGGAAGCCCACCTGTGGGCTGTTTACGGCAAGGGCTACCTCATAGTCTTGGTGACCGTTAGTGATCGAAACGTGGCCATGTAGGGCACCTTCGGAAGGCATTTCGTCATTATTGAGGCTGACCCAAATACGGTCTTGTCCACCGTGCAATTCACCTTTCTCTTTGCTCAAAATGATCCAGGGTTCGCTGGCATCGGCAGCCCACGCTTCCTTGGTCTCTCCCCTGCTGTAAACGTCGATAAAATATTGCTGATCCCTATACCGGTCAAAATTAGGCAAGTAATGTTCATTGCTATACCGGGGTGGCATATCCTGTGATGTTTGGACAAACTCCACTCCATACAATTTGGCACCATCTTCCCCGGGGTGGATGGTCAGTTTATTCACGCCAGGTTTAAGGACGAAATCATGGGCTTTCAGTTTCTTGTTTCGCCCAACGGCCTCTTCCGAACGGTAAGGCGGTTTGTCATTGAGTGTAACCCACCATGAATCACTGTCGGTGTCTGGATGATCAACCGATAAATAAAGCGTATGCACCCCTCCAGGCTTATCTCCCAGGTCAAATTCAAATTCGGCCTTGGTATCACTTCCGATTTCATAAGGGATCACGTCATAATACGGCTCTTCAATTTTCCGCTGTGTCCCATCATCCGGCCAGCTGATATAGGTTCCTTCCGCATCCGTACCTTTCACCAACTCTCCAGACAACTGCGCCTCAGTTACACTCATGGTAATTTCATCGCCCCTGGTAGTCACGGTTGGCTGGCTGCCCTGAACAGGCCGAATCGGTGCTGATTGTCCCTCAATGGCGACTCCAAGCCCCCTTTTTTCTTCTGTGGCGACACGCTCCGTGATCGGTTCCCAAAAGACCAAAGAACCCTTCTTATAGCTAGGACTTTTATCCACCACATGTTCCCATTTGCCATTGGCCACTTCTTGGTTATAATACGCTGTCAGCTGGCTTATTTCAGCATGTGCAGCAAAAGCCGAATCACTGAAAGCATTTGCTACAGCCCTACCTTGCTTGGCATATTCCCGGCTTTTAAAGGCGTACAGCCACTTCTCATTCATCGCTGCAGCGCCTGCTATTGGGTAATATACCAATTGGAAATATGTATCCTTTGCAGCTTGGGGGATTTCTGCCATGATTTTTTGGGCTTTGGACCGTAACTCCTGGTAGCGGTGAATGCGCTTTTCTACCTCATCGCCATCATCCCACAGACTCCACGAAGGATCACGGATAGGCGTCCATCCGTTCCATTGGGATTTGTTGAATCCCATAAACTCAGGTTTTCGCTCAGTGGCCAGCCGATGGTATTCCCACATCAGGTCAGCAATCTCCTTGCTATGCTTTTCAGCAATGTCCCTTGAGGCCACCTGTTCAAAAAACCGATGGATATTGTCCGGATTCCAAGTATCGGTATTCCAGGCCAAGTCCATAAAAAACTCCATGCCCCACTCGCGGCGCTTCAGCCCTCCCACATTGGCAATCCATATTTGGTTCATCTGCTGCAGTGATGCCCTGGTCAGTTCCCGCCATACCAAAGCTGGGCTCATCGGAGAAAGCCATATATACGGATGCGGTGCCCCCAAATAGGACAAGTGGTAATAAAATCCCGCACCGCCGGAGCGTTGTTGCTCCGCGGCTGTGGAAAAACGCTTGAGGTAGCCGTGATTATCATCAGGCCACATGATGGTGATATCATCGGGGAGCTCCAAGCCGTTTTCATAGATCTCCAGTACTTCCTTATAAGCAGCAAAGGACTGGGGCACCTTGGTAACCTCCTCATTGATGTACTTGCCGAGTAGTTTCCGCTGATCGGAAATCACCCTCTCGAGGCCTTCCACCTTCTCCTCTAAGGAGCCAAAACCTTCCATTCCCGAATCGTGAACACCGCGCATTCCCACGGAATATATCGCATCCATCCCTGCACTCTCCTTCACCCGCTCCTCCCAATAGCGATAAACTGAAGCCGCATTGCTCCGATAATTAAACCTCCCCATTGTTTTGGAATCCCATTCTCCTACGTTGTTTCGTAGCATGGGCTCAGCATGGGAGGTGCCCACCACCATCTCCCATAGCTCGGCCGTCTCAGCATTGCCCGGCACGGTAAAAAACGCTCGGGTGTTTGGATGCATCCCTGGCCATATCGCATTGCCTTTTAGCCGAAGGAGCAGCTCATAAATCTTGCCGTAGGTCTTGGGGCCCATATTACCCACTGACGGCTCAAATGTCTTCGATGCCCAAGGTTCCAGCCCCCAGCCTTCGTCATTGATAAAAATGCCCCGGAATTTTACAGACGGAGAATTGGAAAAACTATCCTCGGCATTTACCAATAATGCTTCCTTGTGCTCAATCGGGGCATCGGCCCACCAATACCAAGGGGAAATCCCGATCTCTTTCGAAAGGTCAAAGACGCCATAGGCAGCGCCACGCGGATCACTTCCCACGATATACATGGCTTGGTCAATCCCCGGTGCAGGAGCATCCCCGAATACACGGCCGTACATCTCCCACTGGTCAGCGAAGGTGGATACATCAATAGCCTCGGCCACCAATGGAGACTTGCTGTCTGCGATGATGATCACATTGCCCTCTACATCCTCCAAATGCGTGTGGACTTTTGGCTGCTTGCCGGTTATGGCCTCGATATCCTTTGCCAACAGGTGGGCCACAATGGAGTCCAGGGCTGAGTTTTCGATGTCATACACAATGGATGCGACGCGCCCTTCAGCCACAATGGCAAATTGGGCTTGAACATCGTAAAAACTTAAAAAAGTGATCCAAAAGGTCAGCAGTAGCTTGATGATTTTGTGCATATTATTTGTTCTTCTTCTATTTTTAGTGGTGATTTTGGAGGAATGTATTATTTTTTTTCTGCCAATGGTGCTCATACATTAAATGGACGAAAATCCCGCCTATCCCGAAGGCAAGGCATAATGATGAAAAGAGCCTAATGTCCCATTTCGCAAATCTGTAAGTTTCACTCGCTTAAAAAACCCAATATAGTTAAATTCCACCATTGCTCTCAAAAGAAATAGTGACGGAATATTCCAACTGGCATATTGCATGACCCCATCAGGTAAATCGACAGCTAAAAGGCTAGCTTTTCTTTCGAATGATTTTAACAATTCGGTTAATTATAATTTCAGATAAATTCCATTCATAACCATTAAAATCTGTCGTACTGATAAACTGAACCACTACCGTGTCTATATCTTTGTGGTATTCGGCAAGGCTTTGATACCCCACCACCAGACCTCCATGGTTATATTCATAGGGGTAGATTTCTTGTTCTCCTTCGTCAAAAACCGAACCGTCGTTTAAGGCCCGCAAGAATACCCCCACATCTTTTGCTGTTGCTAACATTCCATTGTCACGGGCTTTAAAATCCTCCTCAACTCCCATATAATATCCACTCATGACATCATCTAAATCGACTTCAGAAATTGAAAAAAAGGTGTCTTGGAGGTTCAGTGGCATCAATATCCTCTCCTTGATATATTCATTATGGTCATACCCCAAAACATCATCCATAATCTTGCGAAGCAATAAATAATTGGTATTTGAATATTCATATCCCTGATCCGGTTTAAAACTGGCTGGTAGGTCTAGGGCAAACGCTAAGGCATTTTTGCCATTTTCCGTTTCATTTTCCCAATAAGCTGGGTTATCCGTGAAGTTTGGAATACCTGACCGGTGTTGGATCATCATTTTTAGGGTGATTTCTTCCGCATTTTCAATGCTACCTTTGAGCTCTGGAAGATAATCAGTGAGCGTTTTATCAAAAGACAGGCGCCCTTCTTTTACCATTTTAGTGGCCGCTACAGCCGTATATAACTTGCTAATACTCGCAATTTTGAAGAGTGATTTTGGGTCACAAGGTATTTCATTTTCTCTGTCCTTCCAGCCACCCGTATAATATTGTGGTGGCTTTCCTGCTTGGTCCACATAAACAATCATTCCATCAAATCCATGTCCAATGGCTTCATCTACTTGTTCCTGAACCGTATCAGGTAATGGTAATACCCACGCCTTTACTAAAATCCATGGTACAAAAAACATAGAAATGGCTGTTCCAACGAATAACAACAACCTGACAATCCACTTAGCTTTTTTGTTTTTTATCATTTTTACGTTGAGCGTTGAGCATTCCCAGCACCACTCGTTTAATACCGCATTGCGGTTTGCCCGTTCCTGCCACACGAATGCTTAGTTATCGTTTACTGGCTTTATTTTATTATTCATTTTTAGTTTCTCAAGAATAAAAGTCATCAATTCACGAGGTTTTGTCAATTGCTCAAGTTCTTGAGGTTGATATTTTGATTCAATCATTAAAACTGTTTGTCCAAAAGGAATTTGTTCGTTTTGGTATCTATCAAACTCCTTAATTGATAATTTTAGGTCAGGTAGATATGAAGTGACTTTCTCAATTTTTTCAAGAGGTATAATACCAATTACAGACCTATCTGTAGATTCAACCATAAGCTTGTCAGTTGAATTAAATATTCTTTTCCAAAGAGATTTTCGTTCAACAGTCATCCTCCATTTTTTATCGAGTTTAATGAGTGAGACCATTGTTAATCGGTGTCCAACACGAAAAGATAAACCAAGTTCAGCAGATTTATTGAATTTATTCTCGTAATAGACTCGAAATCCTTGAAAGTCTTCTGTAGCCTTATATAATTCTTGCTTTCCATAAAAGTAGTTGTTCTCACCACTTTCCTCTTTCAAGTCATAATCCCCTACAAAGGATTTCCAATTATCATCTATTTTTCTCCAATTCATTATTTGTCGTTGTTCAGCTTACTCATAACGGCCGTAGCTATGGCAAGTGCGGGATTAGAAGGCACTTACCTTTCCGTTTAGCAGTTAATTTACTTTTTGTAATTACTGTATTGCCACTGTACATCATGCCTGATCTGCCTATGGCAAATCAGCATATAGCAAGTACCGCCTGCTAGCTGCCCCATTAATTCTACTCTTATACGGTGCCCGATGTTCAGTAAACCGTGGTCAATACAACTACCTTCACCTCCGGATTGATTTCTAAATTTTTGAATTTCCCGGGGTTAAGCAGGAGTTTTTCATCATTTTTATGGCTTTGATTGTCGTGGTAAATCCCCAGTGCGATTTCCCCAAATTCTGCGGCCTTATTTTCGAGCTCAGAAAAGGTTATAATTCCGGCTTCCAATCCATATTCTTCGATGTTCCTGAAGATGATTTCCGCTCCCCCAGCGGTAAAAAGCTCTTTGCAAATGCTGTGTACTTCTCTTTGCAGGGCAATTCCTGCCAGGAGGTTACTCAAAATCAAGGGACTAATAATCACCTCTGCCTTATATTTTCTCAGCAAGGCTTCATTGTCCGGATCAGAAAGTTCTAGAACAACATTGGGCTTTTTACGCCCACTTCCCAGCAGCTCCTCAAGCAACACATAGCCTACAATCGTCCGGGCATCCGCCTCTTCCTTCTCCAAAACCCGCTCGCTACTCATCAGCAACACATTGTCGTATGCGGTGGGGTTTAGGTTTTTGAGCACGGATCCATTCACATAATCTTCCTCAATGTGCTCTAATGTCACCCTATCGGTAAGGTTTTCTATCTTACGAAGCTCCACCTCACGCTTTGCTGCCGGGTAAACCGCAACCATCGTAATATCATAAAATTCATCTTCATAGGTACAAAGCTCTCTCACCAAAGCAGGGATGTGGTGATTCCAGCCCAGGATCAGAATCTTCACTACTCCCTCCTGCTCCTCCACTTTTAGCTTATGCCTTATTTGGATAGGTGGTTTTTGCTGGATGGAGACATTTGGATTTAATTCAATATCCGATGAATTTCGGGTAATAAACACCAGACGGTCTTCTTTTTCGATGGTAAAATCGGGTGCGACATTGAGCATGGGAGTCAGTCTATCGGCCACCCGCCGGACTACCCCCAGTAATATCGCTTTGGGAAAGGCTTGTTTCAGGTCATGCACCGTCTCGCCGACTGCCCCCGGATATTCACGACAAAATATATTATTGTTTACACTGTGGTTCAGCAGTTCGTTATAGACAGCAGACAGGCCTTGATGCCGTATGTTTTGCGCGAGCAAGCGACTGATGATGGTATTGCTCCCAATCACCTCCATTGGCCCATTATAGGCCCGATAAGCCGCTTTGATTTTACTTTTATCCTGTATCTCGGCGACGACATAGGGAAACCGGCCTTTGACCGGAGAATCTTCCGCTTCGGCATTCAAGGACAATAGGGTCTTTATTGTTTCCACGTCCGGAGTGATTAGTTCCTTGCCCGTGTAGGCCGAACTAGGGATAATGATCGCTGCTGCGTTCAGGCTATCCACCCTCTTGAGGTGTTCGCGGTCAATGGGAATTCCGGTGCGAAGGATAATTTCATCTGCCCCTTTTCCGATCAGGGGATTATCGCGCAGTTCTTGCAGGAGCTCGGGCGTCACGTCTTCCGCCAGGATAATCAAGTTGAGCCTTTTGGCTCCATAAAACCTTAAAAACCTGCGCAACCGGCCGACGGATTGGAAAATCTCCCCAGCGGTATGTATGGTCTTGGCATTCCAGCCTAAAATCAGAATGTGGTTTTTTGCGGATACAGGAGTGAAGCCCTGTTCGAGGCTTCTTATTTTTATGTTTAGCCAAGTGGTAATGATGGCTACCATAGAGCCTAAAAAAACCACGTATCCAAGCACAGTTAGAATGGTCGAAATAAACCTCCTCCAGCTCCCTTCATCATCTCCCAGATACCCCGGGTCTGACAAGCGCAAAAAAGCCCACCAAACTTCCTCACCGAGAGACCTGGTCGATTCATCTGAAGGCATCACCAGCAACCCACCCACCAAAGAAATCAGGCCAATCAGCAATGCCACAAACAGCAACTGAACATGAGCCCCCTTCACAAACTGCCGTTCCAAAAAAAATTTAAACCTTTCTTTGATTCTAAATCTTTTCATTCATTTGGTTCCTTTCAGTTTAAAATCAATGCCATCTTCGCTCAAATAGAGTGACTGCAGCATTTTGGTAACTTCCAATTTGATTATACGCTTTCTTGCCAGTAGATTTTATTTCTCACAGAACACCCGGAATGAAATAAGGCATTTTTGTGGTTTCTGTGAAAACTTATTTAATATTTCTGTGATTACTGGTGTCGAGCTCGGCTATGAGTAGTTGCGTGGGTTAGCACTTAACTTTGCAAGTATGTACCAAACTGAAAATCCGCGAGGATTTTCAGAAGTAAGCGAGAACAAGCAATTACTTATAGCCATCAGCTGTAGACAGTTTTTATTCAGTTCAATTTCCACCATTTTGGTTTTTTTGATTTTTCCCAACTTTTAAATCGTTTGTTCAAAATTGGTTTTAATTTTTCATAATTCTCCCAATTATCTTGAATATGATAAAGTGTTGGTAAGTCAGAACCTAAAGTTTTGGAATAATCCTCTAAAAATTTCCCTTTCTCGTAGTATTTGTAGGTAAATTCATTTCCTAATTCAGTCAAATCATCGTCCATTAAAACACCGTCACGATTACGTTCAAAAAATTCAGCTCCAGTTAGTTCCTTTTTTTGGACTTTTGAAATTTCAGAATTTAAAAAGTCATCTCCATTCGTGTCGAAAAGTCCTTTTTCAATTATCCAAGTCAAATAAAATCCTGTGTGTACATATCCTTGAAAAATATCCAATTCTTCTGGGAATTCTCCTCTAAAATGCCATTTCGCTTTATCATAAACTCCATTAAAATCAGTAGGTCTTTGTTTTGAATTAACTTCTAAATATTTTTTATCAAGAAATTCCTGTTTCAATTTATTCGCTTCATTAATAGCATTTTCATTTGTTCCGCAATGTTTCCCCCATTTTGGTCCACCTGTCTTTTTAACTTTTCCTTCTCGAACATTCAGAATTTCTTTGTCAACTTCTATTTCGACAAAGTCAGTTGTGACTCGATTTTTCTTTTCTAAACGGATTCTCATCTCAAATTGGCTACAACGTTCAATATAAAATGCGTTTTAATGCATTTTTATACAGTGTTGAACGAATCCTGCTAAGGCAGGAAGCCAGCAGTTATTGCCGTTTCTTCCTACATTAGACTTATCGTAAATTTTAAACATTTTAAGCTATGAAAAAAAAAAGCAATCTTTCATTGAAAAAGCCTGTGAAAATGTGCCAGGCTATGATTTACAGCTCAAAAGGCTCAGAAGGTCGATAACCATTTCCGGTAAAAGTCAAAGCTCCCTGACCAACTATGCCCGATGTTTGGCCCATATGGGATTGCATCTCAACTCTAACCTGCTTGAACTTGACGACGAAACCATTCAGGACTATCTCCATTTCCTCAAGCGTAAGCACCATACTCCCTCCGACAGTTTCTTCAAGCACACCGTTTACGGACTCCGCTACCTTTTTCGAATCTTTGGCCGAAAAGAAAGTAGCGTCATTCTGCCCTCCATCGAAAGACCCAAAAAACTCCCTGTCGTCCTTAGCCAGCAAGAGGTCAAGGAGCTATTAAAAGCCCCAAAGCTACTCAAACACCGCCTAATCCTTGCTTTACTTTATGGCTGTGGATTACGGAACTTTGAATGCTGCAAGCTCAGGATAACCGATATCGATCTTGACCGAAAAATGCTACATATCCGGGAAGGGAAAGGCCGAAAAGACCGATATGTCCCCCTCTGCGATCTTCTGACGAGAGGGATTAAAACTTATTTGGAAGCAGAAAGACCTGTCCAATATCTTTTTAACGGCAAGAACAGTGCCGGTGAACCTGTACCGCTTAGTACTAGGGGCGTACAATGGGCCGCACGGGAGGCGAGAAGGGCCAGTGGCATCCGCAAACAGGTCACTGCACATTGCCTTCGCCACAGCTATGCCACCCACCTGCTCGAGATGGGCACCGATATCATCACGCTCAAGGAACTCCTCGGGCACGTGGACATCAACACCACACTGGTCTACCTCCATGTGGCAAGGGTCGGCAGGAAGGCCCCGTTCAGCCCACTGGAAAAACTCTATGGGGCCTAGGCCTGATGCCGTCCAGCTTGCCGATATCATCAGGGCCTACCGGAACGGGATTCCTGCCATCACTTCCAATACCTGGAAGGCCCGTACACTCTATGCGCTGATGCGCTGCAGGACCGCCGAAATGGGCGGGCATATTGACCGATGTGACAACCCAACATGCAACAGGCTCCACATCAGCTATAACAGCTGCCGCAACCGCCACTGCCCCCGCTGCCAGGGACACCTGCGCGAACGTTGGATACAGGACAGGGAAAAAGACCTATTAAATACACCTTACTTTCATCTCGTGTTCACCCTGCCCGATACCCTGAACCCCTTGGCCCTGCAAAGGCCCGCCATGCTCTACCAGCTGCTCTTCCGTACCGCATGGTCAGTGCTCAGGGATTTTGCCGCAAACCCCAAGTTGGCAGGTGCAAAGACAGGAATGGTAAGTGTTTTACATACATGGGGCCAGAACCTCAGCCTCCATCCCCATCTGCACTGTATCGTCCCGGCCGGCGGGCTGACCCCATCGGGAAAATGGAAGGCTTCCCTCTCCAAGGGACGTTTCCTTTTTCCGGTAAAGAAAATGTCTATGGTCTTCAGGGCAAGAATGGTGCAGGCACTAAGGGAAAAGAAGTTGTTGGGCCCGGACACTGCAAGGCTATTGTTCTCCAAAAAATGGGTCATCTACTGCAAAAGGCCATTCTTCGGACCCAAACAGGTCATCGAATACCTGGGCAGGTACTCCCACAAGATCGCCATCAGCAACCACCGCATCCTGGGCTTACAGAACGGAAAGGCCCGCTTCTCGGTAAAGGACTACAGGCAACAGGGGAAAAGGAAAAACTGTGAGCTGGAAGCAGGAGAGTTCCTCAGGAGGTTCTCCCTCCATATCCTGCCCAAGGGATTTACCCGCATCCGGCATTACGGCATCCTGGCCTCGGCATTCAAGAAAGACCACAAGGCCACTATAGACTGCCTGATCGGCGAAGTGCTCCTGAATAAAAACGAAGAGCCCCTTTCCCCATTCAGGAAATGTCCATGCTGCAGGACCGGTACCCTGCATACAGTCGCTTGTTTCGACCAAAGGGGGCCACCAGCCTTTTGGGTGAACAAAATCAGAAAACAACAGTCGGTACACCAAACGGTGTAAGGGGAAACCTATGCCCAAAAACCAAAAAACAGCCCGTAAAGCTGCCCAAAGGGCTATAAGCCATGCAAAGAAAAACCTAAAATCCAACAAAAAGCAGGCAAAAAAGCCGCTCAGGTACCAGATTTTTTAAGCTCCAACTCCAAAAACACAAAAGGGGAAGAAGCTTTCCCCATAATTACCCCTTTCCCATCACCACTCGTTCAACACTGCATTCAGACTAGGCTGTTCCAGCCGTCAGAATGCTTAGTTATTACCTGCTGGCTTTATTCCTTTAGTTTTTTTAATCTCTCAATTGCATTTTGATTATTTGGATTTAATTCCAATGACTTTTCGTAATTCAAAATAGCTTTTTGATAATCCTTATTGTAAAAATATGCCTCGGCTAAACTGTCGTATAAATTTGCTGATTTTGGATAAATATGTAAGGCTAACAAAATGACATTATATCCTTGTTCTTTCTTTTTAGGATTAAATGACAATCGTAATCCTAAAGTGTTCAACATTCCTTCTTGAAGTTCAAGACTTGGATGATTGATAATTGTTTTCTCATATAGTGGAATTAAATCTTGATAGTCTTGCTTGAATGCTAAATCATTGAAATCTTGATATGTAAAATCTTTTTCGATAGCTTTTTTTGTTTGTTTAGAAATCAAAATATCGGAAAATCCGTTTACAGTAGGATTATTTTCAATAAAATTAATCGACTTTTTCTCATTTTTTAGTGTCGCATTCAAAAACTGTAAGGTATGTTGGCACAGCAAATTATAGGAAGCCATAATTTTCTCATCACTTTTATCTTGTCTTTTATCACGATTAGCGAATAAGATACCAAAGGAACTAAAATAAGAATGCGTAAGGTTGTGAAATCTATATCTGTGAATATTGCTATATTTTAAAGAATCATACAGTTGAAATTTGTAATTCAACTCTTCAGGTATTTTGTCCGTAGTAAGAACTTCCTTCGGAATCTCTTTTTGAGCAAAATGGACATAAGGAATGTCAAACCTATCTAAATTGAAATAGGGTGATTTTTCCAAGACTGGATAATTGTATCTTTCTGCTCCGTCCAAACTTACAACTGCACTTATATTCCTGTTTTTCATAACGGTTATTGCGTTAGACAGTCCACCAAAACTAAATCCCATTAGTGCCACTTTTTTGAAATCGATATTCTTGAAGCTGTGAATTTCTTTGAGAAGGAACTCTACATCTCTTGACTGTGTTTCCATATCTTTTGTGGTTGCTCCTTCTAACCAACGTGTGTCTGTTCCTCTTGAAGGGCTTGATATGACAACGAAGCCGTTACTTGCTAAATATTCGAATAGCGCAAAATTCTCAATTGACGAGGCTTGATAACTTGGTGCATAAACTACTACTGGAAATTTTCCGATTAATAATGTTGGATTAGAATAAGCATTTACCCTTTCAGAAAGATGAGCCTTATTTTCTGGCGTGTTCCATAAATAAGGAAACCAATCCAACAGAAAGTAATTTGGTAGATTTTTCCATTCTTCCTCTTCTTTTAAGACCTGCAAATAATTTAAAACCGTTAATTGTTTAGACTTACTATTCGCTATTGTTGCTGGATACCAAATACTTACTGGGATTGGTCTTTCAATAAGTTGGTTGTTAAACTCATTGTGAATTCGATAGGTTCTCGTACTATCATTGACTGTATAATGCTTAAAGCCTACTTTATATTTTCCAGCTTTAAGTCCGATTTCCTTTAAGGATGTCTGTCCGTAAGATATTGTGGATAGTAATAAACCTGTAATGAATATTATTAATCGCATTGTTTTTGAATTAGTGTCCATCATAAAGATGCTTTATTTTGATTATTGTTACAGGTCTTTTTTCAGCTTGCAGGTAACGGTCTCGTGTATGAGCAGTAGCGGATTTCAACTCACTAAACTGCCAGTTAGCACCGACCTTTGATTTATAGCTTTATGTTTCAAATTAGTACTTGACCCGCTATTGCTTATACACAATGTTGTATGCCCGTGCTTTTTCATTTTGTTTTCTGTCAGCGTTGGAGCAGCCATACTCTTTGGTAAGTTTTGGCTTGGACGGCTGCTTTGAGCAACTTGCCAATGTGTATGGATGCGAAGATTCGGCTGTATGGTCATTTTCAATTTAATAGTCTAAACCTAGCAATTGTTCCAAAATGGTTTTTTCAATGTGACTGTATTCATCCAGCTTAAGGGTACTGTCTCGGTTGCCCCTGTAATTATTTTTGTTGCTTAATATCATGGTTCTATTTCCTTAATTGGATATCTATTGCAGTAGCTCCTGCTTTTATAAAATAGCTCATTTCTACTTGACCAAAAACGTTGATATTATCATGACCTGTTAGGTAGGTGTTTTGTATTATGTAATCTTTCCTTTCGAACAGGTAATTCTCAAGATCATCTGCTTGAACCAAAGTTTTATTATTCCCTGCGACTTCCATGAGTTTGTTTACGTGCCAGTTATTTTTGATTGCGTTGAAAGGACAAATTATCCATAGGTGGTCTTTAGCTCTACTTATTGCCACATTGTAGATGTATTCCTTTGAAAGTAATGAATTTGGATGGCCGGTATAATAGGTATTATTTGGATTTACAACAAAAAGAACAATATCACATTCATCGCCCTGAAAACCATGAACTGTATCACAGAAGACAGTTATGTTGTTTGATATTCCAGAAGACGTAAGAAGCTTATTCATTAACATCGCTTGTGCCTTATAAGGGCTTATAATGCCCACAGTATATTTCTCGTTGTTATCAATACATTTATCCAGGTTTGAAATTAACTCTGAAGCAATTATTCCAGCGTAGACATGGTAAGGACTGTATAATAACTTCTTAGGTTCCATAATTGAATTACTTACATCAATTGGTAAATCAATAAATGAAATCTTTGACTTAATCGGGGCATAGAAATTATTAGGGAGTTCTTTAATAGGTCTTTCTTCAAAATCCCGACCGTGCTTTAAAAGTGATTTATATGAAATGGTACTAAACAGATTTCCTATTACCTCAACACTTCTATATTGGATTTGTAAATTATCAATACTATCAGTGCTCCTTAAGTGTTGTTCATTGGGATCAAAACTTTCAATACCTAGCATTTTATAAATGCTTTCATCTCCCATAGCCAGTTCTTCCAATTTTTTATCCGACACATCCACAACTGCCGGTATTTGTTTTGGATCACCTGCAATGATAATTTTCTCTTTAGCAATAAGGGCATGTAAAGCGAAAGCAAAATATGTGAGCCCAATCATTGACGATTCGTCAAAAATTACTAAGTCCCATTTGGCTTTATCTTGGTCGAAAAGCTTAAAATTTGCACCATGTTCTGCAGACACTTGATAATATGGCAAGCGATGAATGGTTGTGATAATTACATTACATGAGTCGAAAATATTTTCATCAACCGAAATCTGGTAGATATCCTCATCCATTTGTTCAAGTTCAGGATCTGTTGGTCCTCCAATGCGTAAGACTCCAATTTGTGAATTCTGTTGAACCAACCTTTTTGCAAGGACATCACCAGCTTTATTTGTTGGCACCAGTATCAATGCTTTAAAGCTAAAATCTTTCTCAAACTTATCGACAAGGGTGTTTACCAACTTTGTCGTTTTACCTGTTCCTGGAGGGCCATAAATGAAATGTAGCGGGGGTAATGAGTCTTCAATACTTACCCATGGGGTAATTATTTCATTATTCGAAAATGCGGTGGCTAACCTTTGTAATAAATCAAGAACTGGAGTAAAGTTGATTGAAATATTGACTACTCTATCAAAGTTTGTAACCAATTTGTCTTCAATTCCTTTTGGCACATAAACCAGTAAATCTTGTCCTTTTTTGGAAACCCCTTCTACTAAAACATTCTCACGAAGTTTATTGGAAAAAACTAGCGTAATGCTAAAATTTTCAAATGCTTCTATGTTCAGAGGAATTAAGCTATTTGCACCTTTTAGTTTGAAGTATTTCTTTGATGGTATCCCATCATTATAGAATCTTTCAATACGTTGGAATGAGATTGATTTCTGTGAAATTGTATCCGATAGTTCCTCAAATGTTAGTAAATATTCAAGGTAGCTAATAAACCACTTGTATGAGTATTTTTCGTTAGATTTTATCTCTTCAATTATTTCATTTCTCTTTTCATCTAAACTTCTTTCATTTAGAACGTCAAGAATTTTCTTCGAATCATCAGAGTCAAAATCATCTCTCCCGCTGGAGGTTAGTGCATGATAAAATGCAGATAGCATTTTGTCTTTTGAGTGTATTAACTCATCAATTAATGTGGAATCATCATTAAAACCAAGCTTATTTAATTCTTCGGACAGGTTTTCAAGTGATAGGCTTCTTTCATAATAAATTATGGTTTGCCCATCTTCATCCTCTTGGACTTCAACATTCCTATATTCAATAATGCCAATTGTTGCTTTACTTCCATCTGAATCGATGCTAAATTCAAATAATAACTTATCGCACCGAAATAGTTTGACGTTATTGTCTCGTAACCAAGAAATATAAAAAGGCTCATTATGTTCGACTGGTTCTTCACAATCATAAAAATCAATCTGATAATCAAGTTTAGTATGATTGGATTCAGCAAAATCGTAATAGACCTCAGATGGATAAATAACTCTATACTTCTTTATTAATTGACTAAAGGTGTTTTTATTTTCTCCCCTTAACAGTAAAGCAAAGCTTTCACTATCAAAATGAAATGGCCACATTTCTGTTTCGTCTCCTAAAGAAATGCTTGTTTCACTATGCCATATCGGTAGTCTTATTTCAAGCGATTTCTCACTTTCCAAGAGTTTTCCAATTAGTTTTTCAATAGTTTGATGTTTGATGGATTTTATATCACAAACGAATTTTGCGTTTAACTCAAAAAATCCATCAGCAAGACCCACTAGTGTATTTGAAATTAAGTTCAGATTAATTTCGTCAACCGAAATTGGATTTGGGAGGCTGTCTGGTGCATTCAAAAGCCATTTACGAAACTTTACAATTTTACTGTCACTCACATGAAGACCCACATAACTCAGAAACCGTTCTTTCTCAATTCTTTCATTTTTTGCCCACTCTAAAATTGCATCATCAACTAACTCTGATTCTATAATTTCGTTAGCAACAACCTTTAATGAAGGATTGAAGCCCAGTACATTCTCCCAAGAAATTTTATCCAGTTTTATCCTTTTGTTTGTCGGGGTCCTTTGCCATTGCAAGAAAAGAAACTCAATTAGGTCAATCGCATTCTCACCTTTTCTAAGTATAACTGAGTTTACGCCATTTTGAAATGTAAACTCACAGCATATCAAGTTATTGACTTGCCCGTTACCATTTTCTTCTTCAATATTTGAATAAACATAAACATCACTGGCACGAAGGTTGAGTTTCCTAGTCAAATCACTATATCTACTCGACAAAAGACCCTGATCGTTGTAAAACTCCAATTTGTCTTCTTTATCCAGTAAAACATAGTTGCCTGTAAGCGGCAGCCATTCGTTGGATAGAGTTTCCACATTGTAATCATTCAAGTAACACTTTCCTTCAGAAGCTGTATGAATCAAAAGAATCAGTTGATCTGTATTATTAATTTTATGGTCTTGATCCTCAACTAGATTCATCACACGAGCGATTAGTTCATCGGTGATGTTTTCACTTGATATCTTGAATATTCTTTTAGCGGCTTTTTCTGTTAATAAAGAGTTCTGTACTGCTAATTCTACAAAAGACAAAATGGTTGGAATTGACTTTTCATTTTCCAAATTCAAAAGTTTACTTCTGGACAGTTGAATTTCAAGATCTTCATGATGAATTATAATTTGATCATTTGAAATATCTATGTCTGCTAGGGCGATTTTATAGGTGGCAGTCTCTATGGAGATTTTATCTTGAACGTCTTTGAGTTCCAAACCGTCATTACCAATTAATTCAGATAAAAATTCAAGTTTTACCTTATTCTCAGAAATTTCATCGGTTCGATAGCTGAGAACTACCTCATTTAGTTTATTGAATAGTTGGATTTTAATATCCAAACTAGCAGTGCTTACAACTTCGATAAGCTCTTCCGAGTTGTCTGGAGTTGAAAGTTGAACTAATTCGCTGTAAAGCTTTTCATTTCGATTTGGAACTAAGTTGCCAAATTCAGTTAATGAATTTGGAAGCTTAACAAAAAGTGTTTTGTGGTGCCTTTCTATATAGGTATTAAGATAAGTGTTTCCCTTGGTGAAATAGTTTTTTTCGGCACCTTTGATTAAATTAAGTGTGCCTTCCTCTTCTATTATGTAGTAATTAGTAAAAACATCGATACCAACGTTTCCTGCAAATTGAAGAAAGTAGCTTATTTCTTTGCTATTTAATGTATAGTTGTCGCTAGTTAAAATATCAGCATTATCATCAATTTTTAGACAATTAAGCTCATACCCAAATAAAAATTCTTTATCAGGTACTTGAACATCAAAGGTTTCATCCAAAAGTGTTTGAATTTCATCATAACTTTCAAAATCTAAACTGGACAATTGGGGATGGTAAAATGGAGCCAATACCTCTTTAATTTCGCCATTGAAAAAGATAGATTGGGTTGCCGAACTCAGATTATCACCATCTTCATCATTTCCTTGTTGGAAGAAAAATTCAACATCAGAAAGGACAGACTGTCTTTCAGAACTAGACAATGAAATAATCTTATTAGCTATATCATACCAAAATGGTTGAACTACACTATTAAATATTTTTGAATCATCTGACTCTAGATAAGTCTCTATTTCTTTTGATCGTTCAGTAGAATTAATGATATACGGAGCTAACCATGTCTTGTTTGTTGATTTTAGGAGATGCTTTAATCTTACACAGTCACCTTTGGCATTCTGAAATAATCTTAATTCTTGTAAACGTTCTTTACGCCTGCCTTCCTCTATCATGTCTTTTAACGCAACAAAAACGGATTGCTTTTCAGATGGACTGAGCAACTCTACTTTTCCATTACTGATTATCTCAAATATTTTAGGCTGACTCCTTAACTGACCATTTGTGTTCAAATAAGGACTGTAGTTCCTGAAAAAATCATAATCATCTAGGTTGGTTAAATTTATTTTTAAACCTATTCTTTTGAGAGTTTCAGTTATTGATGCCAGGTTATTATGAATAATCAGGTAACAATCATCTTGAACTTGGGCTATCTCATTATCTGATAAAAGCTGCCCATCATCAAAATGGAATAGTTTTAAAGCTTTTAAATTGTTTTTGAAACTATCTGATTGGACTCGCTCTTTATTGAAATATTGTAACTCTTCAAAAACTACATTTATTCTTGTAGGGCCTTGTTCTAACCATTTATTCACATGTGTAGCAACTTCTTGTTTTTGAAGCAGTGTGAAAATATCAAAGGGTAGTGGGTTTAGTTTCTGGAAAGCTTTTTCCCTTATGAGATCAGGTGATTCAGGTCCCCAATAAAACCAATTAAAGCTTGAAACGCCATAAATTTCCGGAGATACTTCAATGTTTGTCTTTTTGATCTTTGGTTGAAGATGCGTCAACGTAAAGCTATTGTCGGACATGAATTGACGAACAGGAATAAGCTTCTTTAATACCTTGGTGATTTCATCAATGAATGGTTCTTTAACCCATTGTCTTTCGTAAACATGACTTTCACTGGAAGTTAGGAGGGCGGCATATAGGTCTAAAAACTTTTTGTTTTGGCCGTTTTCATAAATTGAAAGCAACTCTGTTTCCAGTCGTCTGGCAATTACTCTCAGCAGACGTTCATTGATACCGTCTTCTCCTTGAGTACCTTTATGAAGGAAGGTTCTTGAGCTGGCTTTGTAAAAAGCGTTGGAGTGTAATACAAAGTTGAAATTGTGAACTTCTTCACTCAATGGGAAATACAAGTAGAAGTTTGGAGCTCCTTTAAAGTAATCGCCTATTTCGTTATACCCCCGAAAGCCAAATAGAACTTCAATATCATCTTCTTTTTCAAATTTTGTCTTTTGGTCGTTGGTTAGCTCTTCTTTATTTGTGACACCAAACCTTATAAACAAGTAATCTTCAGTGTGGTCTGCTTTGGTTATTTTGAAATAATGATAGTGAAGATCCGGTTTGTGTATAGGTTCGTCTTTATTTAACTGAACCGTATTAAGAAGTTGGTGCGCTTTCTTATCGGCTTCAGCTGTTTCTTGCAGAATTGCCAAAGAAAACCTTACCCCTTCTCCAAGATTTTTATCTGCCAGATCATTTTCTTTACCTGATCCAAGTTTTATGAAAAAGAGAGAGCCTTCTTTGTACGTTTCTTCATTGAGAATATCCTTATAGTTTGATACCCACCTTTGGAGTGCTCCGATTTCATTTGATGTAAATACAGGTAAATTAGCGGGTTCTCCATTTGTGAGAATCACATTTTCATCAACAATTTCATTCTCAGGTAAACCAGGAAAGCAGGTAATAAGAATTTTGAAAAGCCAGGGATGTTTATCAGCAATTTCAATTTTATCTTCGTGGGTTTTAAAATCAATGTCAACAGGTTCGATTTTTGTTTCTGCTGATGCAAGGTTTGTAATCTCGTTATTTTGCCAACTAAATAAAATTGGTCCTGAAGGTTCGGAACTAAGTAGTTCATCCAAACCATTTTCTTTACCTACCAAACGGTGCGCAAGCTTAAAGCCTATACCAAACTTTCCGATACTTTGGCTATCCGCTGTTTTGGTAGAAGAACCTACATTTAAAATAGAACGAATACTATCAAAATTGAACATTTTGCCATTATTGGCAATCAAAACGTAATGGTTCCCATCAATCTCGTCCCTTCCCCATGCCATAGTAAAATGGCTCGCTCCAGCATCAACTGCATTCTGGAGAAACTCATAAACGGCTTGACCGTCTTTTGCCATGTCTAGGAAGCTCTGCAAGAAATTTCCAATACCTTGTTCTGCCTTGCCATAGCCTTCTTTGTCTCCGTGATAGACTTCAAACCAACCAAACTCTCTTTTCCCATTCTCACTGATTCGAAATGTGCCCATGTTATGCTCATTTCTATTAGGAAGATCACGTACGATTTCCTTGTAGAAAGTTCTGTATTGACGGATGTTCTTGATCTTCATCCTTAAATCATCTTTTCAATTTTTGTAATCACTTCTTCAATGGCCAAAGAATTAATCCCGCCTTTTTCACTCTCTGTGGTGGTAAATAGATTCTCATCCATTTTATATCCGTTGTCTTTGTAGAATTGAAGTTTCTTTTCCCAGTCTGCTTTGTAGCTGGGTAATGACATCATCCCTAAATGTTCCAGGATTACGATATCTCCGGCAGCATCTATGAAGGTAAAGTCCGGAATACGCTTCTGTCCGTTTTTGCCCAAGAATTCCCGTTCATATTCAAACTCGATACCCTTCTCTACCAGCATATTGGCGATAATCACTTCTGACTTGCTTCGCACCAGCAAACCTTCTTTTTTGGTCTTATGAATTAGCCCTTCCGCAAAGGGAATACTGTGCTTTTCTTCTCTTACCGAGTAAGCAAACAGATGGGTATTTCGCTTAGCCGTTTCAGAATATTGTGGTTTGGATAGGTTGATAATCCATTGTGGCGTATCACCTTCAATGAGAAGAATCAACTGCTTTTTAGCTCTGGTTAAAGCCGTGTAAATCAGCTCCCGAGAGATAATCCGACCCGTTTTAGGTATCACCAAAAACACATAGTCAAAATCACTTCCCTGACTTTTATGCACAGTAATGGCATATGCCAGTTCTAGGTTACTTGAATCATTTTCGGCTTGACCTTGACCTCTGTATCCAAATGTGATTTTGTCGTCAACTCCTGCAAATACCACATTGGCAAAGCCTTTATTGGTTGCTTTTACCAACCCCAGCTGCCCATTGGATAATTGATGCTTTTCACCGCCCGGAAATCCTTCTTTCCATTCGTTTACCGTTTGGATCACCTTATCGTAAAAGCCAATCTGATATTCGCCTATAGAAACTGTTCCCTTTAATCCTGTTCTAAACTGTTGCTGAAAAATCCGGTTCAAATTGAAGGAACCCCAATACGGTGCCTTAACCGGACTGAGCAATTGAAAGGCTTCAATTTTGCCTGTATCAATTTTGCTTCCGTTCACACCTAAAAAGGCATTGAGTTTGGCATAGTCCCTTTCGTCTTTTAGCCCAAGTTTATCAATCAGTAAGGCGTTTAATGCTTTTACCAATGACTGCTCATCTTCCCAGGTTGCTACATGCAAATCGTTAAGTAATGAATTGTCTCCTAACTTTTGGAAAATGGCATCCGCATCTTTACTTGGCTTTAATCCTGAATACCAGGATGCAAGGGTTAAGGTATCTGAATTGGCTCCATCAACGTTTCTTACCACTTCTTTCAACCTTGCCAGTGCATTGGTAGCGTCATAGTCTTCATGCTCGGTCTCCAAGTTATCAAGGCAAGTGCAGAAATCTGCAAAGGGCCTTCCTGCTCCGATTGGCGGTAATTGGTAAGGGTCTCCAACGAGAATAAGTCGTTTGATGTGTCCCAAATCCAATGCTTGCATTAAGGCATACAAATCATCTTCAGTAAGCATGGAGCACTCATCCACAATTACGTTTTGTTTGCCTTTGTATTTTTCGGGTCCCGAAAACCGTGGTTTCATTCGGTTCCAATCAAATCGCTTTTGCTTATTTAAAAATTGAGCAATGGTGAACGCTTCACCACCCGCCATTTTGCCCAGTTTCACTCTGGCTTTGCCTGTTGGTGCTAAAAGGAGGATGCCTTCGCTGGTAAGTGATTGGCAGCCGAATAAAGCACCCAATACGGTAGTTTTTCCGGTACCTGCTGGGCCAAGCAGAACGGAAATTTTCCTTCCTGTTATGCGCTTTAGGGCTGAAACCTGATCCGATAGTGCTGCCGCATGTTTGGGATTACTTGGTTCGAAGATTATCCCATTGTTGTAAATTGATTGCTTGATTAATTGTTCCCAGTTTTCATCAACAGGGTCTAATTCTTTTTTAGCGCGGGCAATTAATACCTTTCTGAACCAGGATTCAATGTCATTGTACTTAGCCAGTTGAAGCGAATGTATTTCTTCTGCATCTATAAAACTGATTTGCTCTTTGATGAACTCAATATTGGTGACCACGTAGTTGGCAGGAAGCACCGTATTCCGTTGCAGATTGAGTGTGTTGATGGTCTCGGTAATCTCGTTTACCGAAACAAGTGTGTCTCCGTTTTCCGCTGCACCTTTCAATACTTGAGTGATTATGGCCCTGATGCGTCTTTGGTCTAGTGGAGAATCCACCAATTGCGGCTTCTCAGGCACATGCTCTCCCTGAATCGCTTTATCTTCAAATAGGCCATTGTCTAAGGTTTCAACGGCTATAGGATAGTCTTCAAGGTCTCCTTCATCCAGTTCTGCTATACGATAAGGATTGAGTATTAGCTCAGCATCTGTTGACTTATAACCGAGTTTGGTTCGGGTACCGGCATCAAACCAGTTTTTGATTTGTTTTTCTGTGAGTTCAAATCTGGAAAGCAGCATCAACAAGTTCTTGCGTTCTGTGCTTTCATTGAGCCAGATATCCCTGAAATGCGGCAAATCAGCAGCATAGGGTTTTCGACCCAGATTGATGTGCTCATAAATAGCATCTTCCCAGGCATCCCATGGATTGTCTTTGGTGTCTAAGTGATTTTCTGCTCGTAAGTCTTCTTCCAGTAAATGGCCGTATTGAAAACCCAACGCCAACAAGGCATTGCCAAAGGATGGGAATGGCCCCATACTTTCCTTTACCTTGCCAATTTGCTTGTCTATCCAAATAATGTGTTGATCCCAAACGTCTTTGACAATCCCATGTTCTTTGATGCGCTCAATGATGCTGCGCAATTTGCCCAGAACCACCAAAACAGAACTGTCATTTACATGCTCACTGCCATAAGCAAATTCATCTATGATTTCCTGCCTACTGGCCGTTTCCTGCAGGGTGAGCTTGATTTCATTTAGCAGATCCTGCTTGTTCTTTTTCCCTTCTTTGGTTTTTAGCTGAAAGTCATCCGGTAGTTCGAGGTACTCGTGATAGGGAAGTAGAATGCCTTCGCTTGCCGCATCATTTGGGCGAATGCCATGTGAGATCAGTCTGTCCCACAAGGGGTAAGTGTAATCGGCTGTGGTTTCGTATTTGAGAATCTTAGATTTGGTTTTTATAGAACCAATGCCCACAATTAACCTGCGGCTGTCTTCGTCTATCGGGTTTGCACCTTTGGCATAAAAAATCACTAAGGAATGCTCTTCTTTGATGGGCTCGAAGAAGCGTTTTAATAGGGCTTCCTGCGTTTTGCTGGTATACACCCAAGACGAAGGGAAAGGTGGATTTTCATCATGTGGAATGTCCGGATACCATTCCCTTATGGTGGCTTGATTGCCCCTTAGCATCCACCAAAAAGGAACCGCAAAGCAGCTATACGGGGGCACTTCAATAGTGGTGGGCTTAAGCTTGGTGTGTGGAATATCTTTCCAGCCCGGTTTATTGTAAGGGTGATTGAACTGACGCTTGTATTTTCGGAAACTCATAAAACTACCACCTTCTGCTTTGCAGGGCGGCAACTGACTGTCTTGCAATTCAGCCCAGTGTTTACCTGCTAAGGCTTCTTCCGATTGATCATTTTTTTCTTGATAAATTCGGGGCAGGTTGAGGCAAAAAGCATTTTGCGAAGGGTGTTTACAAACCGCTCCGTTCCATTTGCTATCGTGCCAGGCTACTCTGATGGATAAATGCTGGTTCATATGTTTGCTGTTTCTTTAACGAGGTGGTTTACCCTAACCATACCGCTCAATAAGTATTGGATTAATCCTGTTTTGAGGGATTGGAGTTTGGAGTATTTTGTTTTGTCTTGTTTCATCAAATTCTTTATCCCTTTTAGAGCGTTGACAAAAAACAGCTCTTTTGGTTTTTCAAGCGTTGGCTTTTGTGTCGGCAAAAACCAAATGTGCTGTTTGTGCGTTGGCTCTTTTCGCATGGCATACAACGCCCTGTGTAGAAGCAGTAGCAGCCTTTATTTCATCAATATCCCGAAAGCAACTACCGTTGACCAGCGACTTACGGTTCCTGCTTGAACCAAAAAAAAGCTATTGCTTCTACACCTTGTTATAGTGCGTTTGTTTTGTTTCCGTTATCAGTCTTCCCTTTTGAACCCTTGATCCAGCCAAGGTTTTTGCACAGACCTCAACTGTCAGGGTGACCTTCTTTTTTCCAATCTCCCCCTCCTTTCGGCTTCCTTCAATCGCTCCCCTCAAATCGACAAACCGGGAGGCGAAGCCCCTCTTCTTCCTTTCCCCTTCATCCTCCTTTTTCAAAACCCTTCAATGAGCCGCCAAAAACATCGCTAAATGAAGCTAAAAAGCTCACCCAATGCGCTATAACGGTCCGGCTATGCGTAGTGCGGGATTTCAAGGCACTTTACTGTCCGCCTACCGTAAAGTTTGATTAATGTAAATGCTTTCATGTCAGCACTTTCACCCGCATTACGTATAGCCATTGTTGGCGTGTCGTGCTTTTTATTTTCCACTTTTTCGTCTGTTGTCTTCTTTACAAAGCATTTGACAGTTTTCAGCACTTGTCTTTCCGCCTTCATGCCAAGGTGTTATGTGGTCAGCTTCCATTTCTTCAATTTCAAAACTTTCTTTACAGACGACACAAACTCCCTTTTGTCTTTCATATGCTTCTCTTTTTTGACTTGGGCTAAAAGCTCGAATATTTAAGTACTTTTCTTTGCCTGTTAGTACATAGTGATAAATGCCTTTTTTCTTTGTAACATCTTCATCAAGCATCAAAGAGGAAATCTGTTTTTCTAATTCTTTAGAATCAATTTTTACGTCTTTGAATTCGTTGTACAAAAAGCCCCAATCAATCCCTTTCATTTCCCTACGATATTTTGGAAAAACAGCTCTGACCCAATTTATTACACTTTGAAAATAGAGCCACAATTCATTGGCATTAGGTTCGTGTTGATTTTTTGCCATGTATGATTCGATTGCATCATCACTTATCCATTTAATTGTCGTTTCGAGATAATCTTGTCGAATTGCTGAACCATTCATTAAATCACCACCTAAACTGTATGCTGCACAACCATTTTTACTGAAATATCTCTTTGCATCAGAAACCCAAGAACCTGAATAAACTGCATTTCTTAATTCCTGGTCAGTCAGTTTTTCACCTGCAATGTTGATAGTTCTGAACCATTCGAGCTTTTCACTATCTGAACCGCTACACAGGTATACCATCAATTTGTAATTTAGAATTTGCTCCTTTTCATCGGACTGTAGATTATGGAAGTACCTATCGTTAAATGCAAAATCACCTTCAACAAATTGAGCAATTGATATTGTCCGTTGTTGGCCGTCAATAACTTCATAATTCCCATCTTCTCTTACTGCCCAATACATCACATTAAGTGGAAACTCCTTTGTTATTGTATTAATAACAGCATCTCTCTGTTTATCCTTATAGATAAATTCTCTTTGATAGGGTGGACGTATATCCAATTTGCCTCCATAGCCAACAACTCCACCTTCTTCATTGTCTTCGTAATTATTGGTCAAATCTCTAACCGTGATTTCTTTTAATTCTATGTTCATTTTTAGGCGATTACTTTTTTGTTTTTAATGAGAATGCGAGCATAAATCTTCTTTCCATTAATGTAAGGATAGCCATGATTAAACTCATCAATTTTTGTTGTTACCATTTGACCAATTAATTCAAATTGGTCAGGATTATACTTGCTCATAAATGTTATTGGTACTCCCATAATGCCTTCAAAATCCATTGGGATTTCTCTGGCTTTATCCACATTTATTGCATCGTAGTTGTCATATTTAGGATACTCTTCTTCATTTCCGTAATATTTTTTAAAGAGTATCATGTCTTCGTGCCTTTTTTTAATCTCCAAATTGGTGTACCAAACTACACCCGATACTCGAATCATTCCTTCTTTGTGGTCCGTATCTGAAGCGTAATCTTCATAATGAGGATTAATGAAATGAGCCATGTTTCGATTAAATCCGTAGCCTAACCAAATCTTATTATCCTTTAAATATTTGAATATCTCCTTATATGTTATGGCGTTTTGGTGTCCAATGATTATGAATTTTTTATCGTGTTCAATTAATTGGGTAACATACTCTCGAAAAAGTGAGAAAGGTGGGTTTGTTACAACAATATCTGCTTGTTCTAATAGCTCAATGCTTTCTTTACTTCTAAAATCTCCATCGCCTTTTAAATGTACTATTCCTATTTCTTCAGGGTCAGGCACGTTATTTCCATTTTTATCTCCTGTATATTCTAAATAAATGGCTTGTTCTGAATCATTCAGGCTGAATAAGTCACGTTCTTGATTTTTGTAGCAAGTTGTAATTAGTCTTTTTAGACCAAGTCTTTCAAAATTGTATGAGAAGTAATGAAAGAAATTACTAATTCTTGGGTCATCACAATTACAATAAACAGTCTTGTCTTTGAAATGCTTCTTATAGTGTCTCAATTCTTTCTCAATGTCGGAAAGCTGGGTGTAGAATTCATCCTTTTTAGACTTACTTGCTTTATGTAAATGTTTGTTTTCGTTCGGCATAGTTTAATTTATGTCGTCAAATTTATGTTCGTATTATCGTTTACTTTGTCGTTTTCCGCATGCACGCCAACGGTTAGTATATGAAAAGTAGGCGGTTTCGAAGCTCAAAACTTTCAGTTAAGTATTGAGTTTGATACGAGCCAAAACCCTTGGTTTTACTACTATTTCGCCTATTTTTTATATACATTGTTATGCCTTCGCCTTTTATTTTATTTATTCTGAATTTGTCGTGATTCCGTCATAAAAATAGTCAACTATGTATTTGTCGAACGTATCTATATAATCGTATGACTTAATCATCTCTTTCCCGATTTTATGAAATATTTCGATTGCATTGTGAATGTTCAAATTTTCATCCAAGAAGTTGATTATACCATTTTGATGCAATTTCCGTGAAATCATTCTTGGCATACCATATTCCTCTAGTTGATAAACAACCGATGGAAGGAATGCGTGAGAAACCCTAGAAACAAAAGGAGCTACATCTGTTCCGTTGTTAATTATTTCTTTTTGAAGAATGTTTATATCACTTATTAAGGAAGATAGATTAAAAGCAGCTGTCCTTTCCAACTTGAAAAATTGCTCAATATCAATATCAAATTCGTCTAATTCATCTAAAAGTTCAGGAATTGTACTTCCCCAATTCTCAACTAGAACTTTAACAAACTCTACAAATTTCCTATGTTGGATACCATACGGACCATCACCCCATTCGCCTGGTTGTAAACTAATTATTTTCCATAATAGTCTATCCCAAGATTCCGGTTCGTTAGAATTTAGATATGAAAGCCCATTCCATTCCTCTGGATTAGATTTCATTTGTCTTGCCGTTTCTTTGATAAATTCCGAATTATTAGATTGGAAAATATTTTCTTTTAATAGCCTATCATAAGATTCTTTTCCAAGAATATCGTACATCTCATTTTTAAATGTTACAATTTTGGCGATTTGCTCATTGTCTAAACTTGAACTGTAAATATTTTCGTCCAAGTCACCTAAAATAGTGTCTGGAAATGGAATGTCTAGCTGAGTTGTTCCTTCTTGAGGTGGTGGTTCAAGTAAGTATATTTTACCAATAAAATACTTAAACATTCTACCTCCTCTGCCAATAATATTTTTATAGGTAAAACTGTCTAAAATACTGTTGCCACCACTTTTTCGATTTCGCCAAATAATAACGTTTTCTGCGGATGTATTTACACCTTCTATTATTGATGAAGTAGAGATAATATTATTTAATCCTTCTTGTTCTTCAAATAACTTGACTTGAATCTGACTTATAGAACGATGCAATTGACCATTATGAATGCCAACACCTCTTTTCACCAGATTAGTTAGTTTCCAATTAGCTCCATAATTTATTGTTAGCCAATTAGCAAATTCTACCATTAAAGGTTTGTCGGAAATTGGAAGGTTTTCATTTAATAGATTTGAAACTTTGTCTATTTGCGGATATGATGCAGCATAAATAAGTGACTTTGTTTTGGTTTCTTCAAGAATTTTCAGAAGCACTTCGCCTTTTTGAAGTTCTTTTTCAATTCTGTCTCCTTCAATTTCTTTGTATGGTTCAAAGCGTTCAAGATAAACTGTGCTGAATCCTAATTTATCCTCAAAAGCCATATCTTGAGTAAATACATTATCACCAATAGAAGTTATGTTGGGAGCTAAGAAATATTTTTGTTTCGATTTAAGACCTAGTTTAATAATTGCCTTTAGCAGAGATGGAGACCTAGATTTATCATATACAGAACTTGCTTTATAGAACTCATCAATTATTAAAATATCAATACTGTCGATTTTATTTACATAATTCATTGCCCTTTCTTGTGGGAAAATAAAAATGTTTCTTTCAGCAAGCTCAACTTCAGTAGTTGTTATAATTTTATAACTATTCGCGAACTTCTTGTATAAACGTCTCCTTGTCTCGTCAGTTAGAGCAATTGTCGGGACGATTATCACTACATTATCAGGCTTTTTAATTGAAATAAAAGCATCTATCACAAAGCTTTTCCCAAAGCTTGTTGGAGCACTTACTGCAATGTTTTCTCCATTAACTAATCGTTTTAATAATGACGATTGTTCTCTATGCAAGGTGGCTTGTTTACCTCCTATATCGACCTTGAATATTTCAAATACAAATCTGTCTTCCCAATTAGCAGTATCAGCTTTGAGGTATGGATATAGACCTGTTTCACGAATTAAATGATTTACTAATGGTGAATATTCAATTTCGTTTCTTTCGTGATAATCCAATAGTTTAATTAGCTCATTTCTAGCTTGAACCTCTTTACGTTCAATTAAGAATTGATTGACTATATGACAAGTTTCAAATATTTCCATTGGTTAAGAATTTTTATAGAAGTCAGCCATTGAAACAAACTTGTCCACAATAGTTTTCTTGAGTGGAACAGGAAATAAAATCAAATGAAATTTGATTTGAGAATACTGTGGTATTCCACCGATTTTATTTAATTGTTTATTGAAAAATGATTCCGCTCTTTTTTTATGATATGCAATCATTTCGGTTTTATATTCATCAGAAATTATGTTGTGATTTTGGGTTATTTCACATTCGTGCAATAGTAAAATTGGTATATGTAGTTTAGGTTTTATTAAGTCAATAGATTCTCTTGGCGATAGAGCTGCTTTTATAGAATCTCTTAACGTTTCATCTCCAATTAGAGAATCTATATCAGAAACATTTGTAATTATGCTATTTTCTTTTTTTAATTTCTCAGTTAATAAAGAGTTTTCTATTGAGTTAATGATACTTGGAATTCTTGCATCTTCGATGCTATCATAAAATTTAGCTTCACCAAACCATATGGAAAAGTCAGTGTCATTTTCTATTATTATATGAACACTATCGGCACCTTTAGCATTGTCTTGTGGATTTTGTTTATAAAAAATTTTTGGTACTATCGGTAGTGCATTGAAGTGATGCTTCATAATAGCATATAAAACTATTTCAGCAATTTCACTTCCTTTGCTAATATCCCCCGATTTGTCAGAAAGTCTGAGGTTCTTTGCTGCATAAGTTAAAAGTGAGTGATGATTATTCACAAGACTTTCTCTTTCTTTATGAGATAGTGCGGTTTCTGCGATATTATCCCAAATGAAATTTTGAAAATGATTGTACCGCCATTCTGTTGCTTCAAAATTATTTATCATACTTATCACACTCTTATTGTCAACTGGATTTAAAGTAGCGTCAGTATTAATATCGGTGAAAGTGTTATTTATAAGTATTTCAAAATCCATTCTCTTTATTTATTTGGCTACTCGGTTTTTTAGGTGAGGCATAACGCCCTGTGTAGAAGCAGTAGCAGCCTTTCTTCCATCAATATCCCGAAAGCAACTACCGTTGACCAGCGACTTACGGTTCCTGCTTGAACCAAAAAAAAGCTATTGCTTCTACACCTTGTTATAGTGCGTTTGTTTTGTTTCCGTTATCAGTCTTCCCTTTTGAAATCTTGATCCAGCCAAGGTTTTTGCACAGACCTCAACTGTCAGGGTGACCTTCTTTTTTCCAATCTCCACCTCCTTTCGGCTTCCTTCAATCGCTCCCCTCAAATCGACAAAACGGGAGGCGAAGCCCCTTTTCCTCCCTCCTCCTTCAATCTCCTTTTTCAAAACCCTTCAATGTGCCGCCAAAAACATCGCTAAATGAAGCTAAAAAGCTCACCCAATGCACTATAACACTTATATAAAAGCAACTCCATTGCCTCTATATCCATTATGTCTGCACTAAGATAATCGTTTTTATAAATTATCAAGCGGACTTTTGATCGTTTTGGACGAAATCCCTATTACGTGAGTGTATATTTGGGTGGTCTTGGCACTTTCGTGTCCCAGCATTACCTGAACCTGCCGCATATTGATCCCTTGCTCCAAACAGTGGGTGGCAAAACTATGGCGAAGCGTATGTAAAGTGGCCCACGGATCCACCTGTGCTCCTTCTGCTGCCCGTCGAAAGACCATCTGAAGACTCTTCACAGCGTACTGCCCCCCTTCTTGACCTTCAAATAGCCAATAGGATGGTTTGTACTCCTTATAGTAAGATCGGAGTAGTATAAGTAACTTTTGTGACAGAATGGTCCGCCGATCTTTCTTTCCTTTGGCACCTTTGATAAAGATATACCCCTCATCTGACCGAATGTCCCTCACTCTAAGCTTAATCAACTCCCCTGCCCTTAATCCCCCACCGTACACGGTGTGAAGCATGGCTTTGTGTTTTAGGTTTTTTGGAAAACTGATGAGTCTTTTCACTTCTTCTTGACTCAATACATTTGGGAGCCGCTTTGCTTTTTTTGGCCGCTGAAGATCGTAATATTCCCTTGGAAGCCCCAATACATGCTCATAATAGCATTTTATGGCATTGATGGTTTGGTTCTGCTTGGTGCCGGATATGCCGTAGTGCTGGATCAGACCTGCCATATAGGACGCTATCGATGCTTTATCAAGGGTTTTCAGGTCCTTTCCCTCATGAAACATCAGAAACTGCCTGAATTCACTTACATACGTGCGTATAGTATGGCCACTATATGCCTTTAGCAGTAGTTTCTCTTCATATATGGCCAAGGTATCAAGCAAAGATGAGGACAGCTCACGATGGGGTAAAGCCGGTTTGGTGTTCTTTTCGCATACCTTCACGTCATTGCCCAAAAGCCCCTTGAGCCAATGGAGGTTCTCGGCAGTGTTCCGGATACTCCATAATTTCTGCACGGGATGATAAAAACTATCCTGCTTGTCCTTGACAGCCTCCCTTACGGCCTTCATGGGAAAGGGAATAAAAAACTTAATCCTTCCTGCTTTTGGGTGTGGATGATAGATAATAGGATCCATGTAAAAATAAAGTCAAAAAAAATCATCCAAACGGACCTTAACCGTTTACTTCCGAATGTAAACGGATAACAACGGATAAACCACCCCGTCAGTCACAACCACAATCCCGGTCACTTTTGGACTTTTGGAAACATTCCCCAAGGCCTTGCCCTGGTAAATGTGGTCAAAACCTTCAGACATGCTCCCGGACCTTCACCACCAAAAACCAGTCACTGTCCAGCTGCAGATACCCATAGTCATAGCAATAGATATAGACATCCCCCCTTTTGTTGATGTATCGATGGGTGTGGTATTTAAACTGAAAGCCTTTCATAATCAGCTGTTCCCGTGAAATCCGCATGGTTTCCTTTACATCAGTAAGTGCCATTTCGAGGATTTTGCGGTTCTTCTTCAGGGCATTGTTGATCTTTCGGACGGTTTGGTACCTTCCGGACTTGAGGTGGTTGTTATAATGGCTGCGGCAAAAATCATCACAGAACTTTTTGTCCGACCTCCCTTGGATGGGCTTTTGGCAATTCAGGCATTTCTTCTCTTCTAAAAACATCGTGTACTCAAATTATAAAATCAAAAATTATAGGAATATACACAATTTCAAGCGCTTTATCAACCGTACATACCCGGCTGTATCCGTTTACAAACGACTACAAACGGTTAATACCCGACTATTTTCCTCTTTCCCTTCCACCTTTGCTTTAGATTAATATCGTTGTCGATCATCAACGATTTCACTAAAACAACATATATCATGAATACACTTAGAAACAAAGTACAGTTGATCGGAAGGTTAGGTGCCAAGGCGGACTATAAAGTCCTGGAAAACAACAATGCCATGGCACGCCTAAGCTTGGCCACCAATGAGATCTATAAAAATGCCAAAGGGGAACGAGTGGAAGACACCACTTGGCACCAGGTCGTTGCTTGGGGCAAAATGGCTGAAATCATTCACAAATACACAGACAAAGGCACCGAAATCGCCATTGAAGGCAAACTAATCAACAGGACTTATACCGATTCCAAAGGAGAGAAAAAGTACATCACTGAAGTACAGGTCAAGGACGTAGTCCTCTTGGGTGAAAAAAATGCTGCTTCAAATTCCTGACCAAGCACTGTCAAGGCTGTTTTCACACCAGCTATTGAAGTTTTTCTTCTCAACGTTTTTACCTGAGCTCGACTTAATTTTAGTATTTAAAGCGTCATACGAACCCTTTTAAGGAGGGTGTGGGTTGGAAATGGGTGTGGCAACTCGCCGCGGCGAGCTGCCACGGCTTCCACCCCTCAAATCTCCCCCTGTTTCCGTTATACGACAGCTGTGCTGCGGAACCACTAGCATTGAGTTTTCTAACTCAATACCACCTGTTGGAGTTTTTCTTTGTAATGTGACTTGACCTTAGGTACATAGGGCACAATTGGCCAAGGGAGATTTCAAATCCCGAACAGCACAGTTCATTTATTTGTAGCAGCAGGTGTGCATAAACTGGGGTGAAACACAAACGGCCGGTTACTTGTGTCGTTGAGGCCTTGTGGCAAAACACATCATCAATAAAGCCTCGTCACAAGGAGGCTAGCAATCGCATTTCTGCATGCCTCCATAAAAAGAGAGGCCGTTTCCTAAGAAACGGCCTCTCTTAAATTATAAGTGTACGTCATCGTGTCAGTAATAGAAACAACTTATATCAAACGCTAAGTTTCCACGACTGTGGACTGATCATCGTCATCTAAGAACGATCATTTGCCTAAAGTGATCAGTCAAGTGGCCGTTTTGGCATAAAAGCGTATAATCAAAATATAAATCAACCTGTTCCTACTTGAACATTTCCTTGGTAATGCTGACTTCTCCTGTCTCCACATCATAGTATGCTCCGACCAAACCGATCTTACCCTCTTCAAACAACTCCTTCAAGACATCGCTATTTTTCAAAACCCCATCCATGGTATCAACCACATTTTGCTTCGAAACTTCCTCCACAAAAGCAGGATCTGTATGCTTCTTGTCGAGCCTTTCACTTACCTTTTTGATGGAAGGATTGACCTTTTCCAAAAGTCCAGTCAGATTGCCCATTTTCACTTCTGAGCATGCTCCGGTCACTGCACCGCATTTGCTATGGCCTAGGACAACGACCAACTTGGATCCGGCCACTTTACAGGCATACTCCATGCTGCCCAGAATGTCTTCGTTGGCCACATTTCCAGCGATTCTCACACTGAAAATATCACCCAGGCCCTGATCAAAAATCAATTCCGCAGAGGTCCTGCTGTCTATACAGCTCAGCACGATAGCAAATGGCCACTGTCCATCGCGGGTATCATTGACTTGGTTAAGTAGGTGCCTGTTCAGCTTGAGGTTGTTTACAAATCGCTGGTTGCCTTCCTTCAAAAATTCCAAGGCTTTCTTGGGGGTTACTGACGCTTGGGTTTCCGCAGTATGTGCTTTCATATTTTGGTTAGTTTAGTAAATTATGATATTCCCGAAATATACGTTTATTGAATCTTTATAGAAAACTCCATTAAAAAGGAAGCCCATAGCTTCCTCTTTAATTTTTTACCTACAAGTAAGTAATTTCAACAGCACTAATTTAATTATTATTTCCGTTGATTAAATCAGAAATCACCTCACGATGCGAGGTTTTTCCCCTTCTTCTGTAGTTGATGATATTTTTATGCTCTGTGGACACATGATTGGATTCGTCCAGATCATTCTCAAGATTATAAGCATCCTTAAACCCGACCAACTTCACGGAGATTCCACGCTCTGGTGCCTGGATTTTCTTAAATTCCCGAATGAGTTCCAAGACATCATGCGCTACATAAACGGTATCAGAGGCATCGATTACCACCTTTGCCCCATCCGGGATGTGGTTCAGTGTCTGCTTGATCGCTGCCTTGTTTAAAAATGATACCTCTTGCGCCAAGTCCACGTGAATCACATCGCCATCTTGGTATCCTTCTTTATTGAAGTAATATACACGTCTGGCGTTTCCTCTTAGGATAAAGAACACACTGATTACAAGGCCCAAAGCCACTCCTTTCAGTAAGTCCAGGAACACCACACCGGTGAGCGTGGCAATAAACGGAATAAATTGATATTTCCCTTGGTTCCAGAAATATTTAAAAGTTGCCGGATTGGCCAATTTATATCCAATCATCAACAAGATTGCCGCCAACGTGGCCAATGGAATACGGTTTAACAAAAAAGGAATGGTCAATACACTGATCAATAGCAGAAAGCCATGGATTACAGCCGACATTTTGGATTTCGCTCCTGAATTGATATTAGCTGTGGACCTTACCACCACTGAGGTCATGGGCAATCCCCCTATCAGACCACTGATAATGTTCCCTACCCCTTGGGCCTTCAATTCCACGTTTGTATTCGTCACCCGCTTCAGGGGATCCATGCGATCAGTGGCTTCAATACAAAGGAGTGTCTCGATGGATGCCACCACCGCTATGGTCGCTGCCACAATCCAAACTTCAGGATTGCCGATTTCAGAAAATTGGGGCATGGTGATCAGCCCTTTAAATTCTTCTGGAGTCGTCGGTACCGGAAGGTTTACCATGTATTTGTCTCCGATGGCCAAGGCACTTCCACTCATGATGAAGAGTTCATTTACCAACACACCTGCCAATACCGCCACAAGGGCTGGAGGTACCAGTTTAAGTTTCTTCAGGGCAGGGACATTTCCCCAAGCAATCAAAATAAATAGCGAAATGGCTGTCACCATGACTACGCCCATTTTTACATCCATAAAAGAAGCCGCTAAACCCGTGAAAATCTCCAGTCCAGAACCGACTTCTGCATCGGATCCCAGTGCCACTGGAACTTGCTTAAGAAAAATGA
Organism: Echinicola rosea; assembly: GCF_005281475.1. Taxonomy (NCBI): domain Bacteria; kingdom Pseudomonadati; phylum Bacteroidota; class Cytophagia; order Cytophagales; family Cyclobacteriaceae; genus Echinicola; species Echinicola rosea. The sequence goes on from NZ_CP040106.1 coordinate 4,797,567, forward strand.
TCACACCAATACCGGCCAGCATGCCTGTAATGACATTACTTGGGATGTAATTGGATATACTGCCAGCCTTGAGAAAACCGAGGGTGAGCTGTATCAAGCCCGATAAAACCACCGCAACCAAGAAAATCTGGAAACCTCCCAAATCCTGAATCGCCACGATCACTATCGCCGTCAATCCTGCAGCAGGTCCTGACACACTCACATGGGACTGGCTGAGCAGTCCTACCACAATCCCGCCTACAATTCCTGTTATAATCCCCGAAAACAGCGGAGCGCCTGAAGCCAAGGCTATCCCCAAACATAGCGGAAGGGCCACTAGGAATACCACCAAGCCTGATGGAATATCTGATCTAAGGTTCGCAAAGAGATTTTTCACCTTTGTCATAAAGTTTATTCGTTTTGATTTTTTTAGTAATCGATTGATGTGCGCCTATATAGAGCTCAGCACACTGCTGCCACGCATGATTGCAAACAGCTTGAGGCACGGAAATTCAGTACCTAAAGGAACGAGTAAAACTTAAGACAATTCGGGAGGTGGGCAAAATTGGTCGCCCATGACAAAGGCATAATCACTTTCCAAATGAAACCTTGGACTGATTTCTTCATCAGCCAAGATCATTGATAATGCCATCATTTCATTTCGCTTAAAAAATGTTGATTTTTCAGATTTGTGGTTTTCAGCATTTTCTTCCTCTTCCACCACAGAATAAAACATGGACACATCAGCCTTGGCATCTATAATCGTGACGACTATAGGTGTAAAGATAAACCCAGTGAACAATACCAAAAGCAGTATTGACAGGCTTTTCCTGATATGTTTTTTGTAGATATTCAAATTAGTTTGCAAAAACTACCATTAGTGTTTACGTCAAAAGTAGTTAAAAGTTTGGGGAATTAATAGTCTCAGGGAAGTTAAGCTTTGGTATTTTATAGCTATAATGGAATTTTTGGTAATAGCGGTCGCAATTCCCGCTTCGTTGGTTTTGATTTTCAATCGTTTACCAAAATAATCACTGATTAATCGCCATCTAATCAAAAAGCATATTAGTTTTCATCACAAACAACCTGAAACATGCTTTCCCAGGTTGTCTGTGATGACTCATGCTTTCCAAAACAATTCATCTGCCTAGATGCCGTTTATTTAAAAGCATCAAAAGGGCACAGCCAAATTCATGCTGCTCATTCCGCTAAAAATGACTCAGCGGTGCATTTCGTAGAAATTTGGCACCAAATCACTTTTAAGCTGTTCTATAATAGCATCCACATCCTCGCCAGCTTCCAGGGCTTCCAAGGTACTGAACAGTTGTTCGGACGTTCGCACCCCTGACACGATGGAGGCTACTGCTTTATGGGCCAGTGGATATTTGAGGGCCACTTGCTGCTGGGTTTTCATGTCTGGACAAAGGGCACTTATCTTGTTCTTTATTACATCGACTTCTTTTGCTGACCAATTAAGGTATTCTTTTGCTGGCTTGTCCAGCAGAAGCCCTTTTGCGTATCCACCCCTTACCAGCACACTGATCTGATGATTTTCCAACAAATCCAAAACTGATTCCTCTGGCCTTCTATCCAATAAACTGTACTGCATCATCACTCCCGCAATATTGGACTTTTCTACATACTGGCGAATGACGTTTGGCCGGATGGAAGAGATCCCATACTCCCTTATTTTCCCTTGCTCCTTGAGCAATTCGAATGCCTCGATGGTTTCATCTATCGGATCCTCTATTGTTCCTCCATGGAGCTGATAAAAGTCAATAAAATCAGTTTGCAGTCGCTTTAAGCTCTCTTCGACTGCCTTCAAGATATAGGATTTTCTTGGGTTCCAATCCCATCCACTGCCATCAGCCCGGAGCTCATTTCCCACTTTAGTGGCCAATACTATATCATGGCGCATGCCTTTCAACGCTTCCCCCACTACTTTCTCATTTTCGCCTGCATCGTACAAGTCGGCCGTATCAAAATAATTGATACCGTGTTCGATCGCTTGATGGATCAATTGTGTATTTTCTTTTTTGCTGCCCTTGAGCGACATACAGCCAAAAGAAACTTCACTGACCTTGATAGTTGATTTCCCTAGTTGGTTATAGTGCATAAATTTTTGTTTTAATTACCACAAATGATGTACATCTGCTTTGATGTACTTTTCATAGACCGACTTTACAGCTTCTAATTGTTCATTGGTCACGGCTGGGAGTGCCGAAGAGAGTAGGTTTGCCTTGATCTGGGAAGGTCGGGAGGCTCCTGGAATTACGGTACTCACTTCCTCAAACATCAGAATCCACCGAAGGGCCCATGCCGCCAATGATGCTTTCTCCCCAAAAATCCCCTTGAGTTCTTCCACTGCATCCAATCCTTTTTCAAAATCGACGCCCGAGAAGGTTTCGCCTTTGTCAAAGGCCTGGCCGTCCCTATTGAAATGACGATGGTCATTTGGGTCAAATTCCCTATCTCGACTCATTTTTCCACTCAGCAGACCACTTGCCAAGGGAACCCTTACAATGATGCCGACATCTTTTGCGCTGGCTTTCCCAAAAAAAGTTTCGGCTGGTTTTTGGCGAAACATATTGAAAATGATCTGCACTGTTTGCACATTTGGGTAGTTTAGCGCCAGCTGCGCTTCCTCCACTTTTTCTACACTAACTCCCAAATGCTTGATCTTTCCTTCTTCTTTCAGTCGATCAAAAAGCTCAAAAATATCATCACGCTCGTACACCGCTGTCGGCGGGCAATGCAACTGTATCAAATCCAACGACTCGATGCCGATATTTTTCAGACTGGCTTCCACATATTTTCTAAGCACCTCAGGAGTATATCCTTCACTTACATGAGGATTGATCTGCCGCCCACATTTACTGGCCACATAGATCTGCTCTGATCGTTCTTTGAGCAGCCTGCCTACAGCGGCTTCACTCATCCCGTCATCATAGACATCCGCTGTATCTATAAAATTAACCCCGCCATCTATGGCTTCGTGCAGGATGTCAGCAGCGGCCTTTTCATCAAAGTTTCCTCCCCATCCTCCACCTACTTGCCAGGTACCTAGAGAGATCTCCGAAATCCTAATATCGGTACTTCCGAGTTTTCTGTAATTCATTTTACTGATATTTTATCCTTTTTTTATACATTAGCAAAGTAAAAGCGAATAAAATTCATTTATATAACTTGTAATCGCAATTAAATTTATTTATTGGACAATGCCCCAAAGATGTTTAAGTAATTCCTAAATAACCACCCATTTTTTCAATAATAATTTAAATAAGATAGAAAACTATGAAAACCAGAAGATCATTTCTAAATCGATTGGGATTAGTAGGAACCAGCTTGTTTCTACCACTGAGCACTCATGCCGCTCCTGCCAAAGACCTCTTGATCCACCAAGTTTACTTTTGGCTCAAAAACCCGGAAAAAGACATGAAGAGCTTCATCAAAGGCTGTGAAGACCTCATCAAAATAGATAGTATAAAAAAAGCCTATATCGGAAAACCTGCCGTTACTTCCAGAAGGGATGTCGTGGATCACTCTTTCCATGTTTCGCTCACGGTGCACTTCAAGACCATGGAAGATCATAATATCTACCAAATCCATGAAACCCACAAAAAATTTATCGCCAAGCACGAGGAGAAATGGGAAAAGGTCCAAGTCTATGACATGAAAGTCGAATAGCATTTCTCCCCCCTTCCACTTAATCTACTCGACAAACCCCGACAATAAAACTGATGAAACTATTTCGTTTCATATTGCTATTCCACCTCATCTTAATGATGCCTATCCTTAAGGCGATGCCTTATCAGGTAAGTTCGCCGCATTTGGCACTGTCCATGGAAGGTAAAATTGACAGCCTGAACAACTGGGCTGAAAAGAACATTGAAAAAGATACCAAAAGAGCCTTGGACAACTCCATAATCGCATTGGATCAGGCGAAAAAGATCAACTATAGCCTTGGGGAAGCTGAAAGTATGATCAATCTAGGATGGATTTATTTTAGGATGAACCAGTATGCAAAAGCTATAGAATATGCTTTTAAGGGTCACCAAAGCATTGTCCCACTGAACAATCAAAGGCTATTGGTAAAGTCACTGCTGAACATAGGGGCCATCTATAGCGGCGGTACTGAGCAACTGGATGAAGCATTGCGTTATTTTGAACAAGCTTATGAAAAGAGTAAGCCGCTCAACGACATTATGCTTACCGGTCGTGCCCTCAATAATATCGCTTGGATATTGACCCAAATGGGTGATTATAGTGAAGCTAGGGACCTGATCACGCCATACATTAAGAAAAACGAAAATCAATTCCTCACGTCATTTGCCCAAAGGACCTTGGGAGACATTAATGTAGCCGAAGGAGACACCACTGCGGCCATTGGCAACTATACAGCTTGCTACAATACCCTGAAGAACGAAAACGCTTACTACTTCACCACTGTCAGCGTCATTATCAGGTTATCGCGTCTCTATCTGGCAGGTGACCAGTATTACATGGCAAAACGCTACCTCGACAAAGGCAAAACGATCAGCATCAAAAATCAATACCGCGAGCACATGGTGGAGATCAACCAAATGTATGCGCAGTATTATGAAGCTATTGGCAACTGGCGCCAAGCCGTTAACTTCCACAAGCAAAACATCGTCCTGAAGGACAGCCTACATGATGAAATCAATGCCAAAAGCATGGGGAAGCTCGAAGCTCAGTTTGACTTTGACCAGCGTCTGGATGCCATCAATACCGAAATGGCGCTAAACGAAAAACTCATTAATGAAAAGCTGCAGCAACAGATCTTTAAGCGGAATATCTTTCTTATTGGGTTTATTCTCATGATTATCCTGGCCACATTTATCCTTTTCAGTACTTACAGGATCAGAAAGGCCAAACAACAGGCAGAATCCGCCAACCGGGCAAAATCGGACTTTATCAGCAGCATGAGCCATGAAATCCGAACTCCCCTAAACGGCGTTATCGGCTTCTCCGAACTGCTCAGCTCCACCACTTTGGACGCTAGCCAAAGGCAATATATCAACCTCATCAATCAATCGGCTAAGTCCTTGATGGAAATCGTCAATGATATACTGGATTTCTCCAAAATAGAAGCCGGCAAACTCGAAATTGAGAAGTCACCCACAGAGGTGTACGCTTTGGGTATGGAAGCCATTAACCTTATTGCTTTCCATGCCCATAAGAAACAACTCGAACTGATCCTGGATATCGATGAGGACATTCCCTTCTCGGTGATGGCCGACCAGCTCAGGCTAAAACAAATCCTCATAAACCTCCTGAGCAATGCCGTGAAGTTTACTTCCAAAGGAGAAATCACCCTTAAAATAGCCCATGTCCGATCGCTCCCTAACGGGGAGGCCACGATTCGTTTTAAGGTAATAGACACCGGAACGGGCATCAACAAAAAAAACCAAGCTAAGATCTTCCAGGCTTTTACCCAAGAAGATTCTTCTACTAGCCGAAAGTTTGGTGGAACAGGACTCGGACTGGCCATTTCAAAAAAACTGCTGGAGATGATGGATAGCGATATCAACTTGGAAAGCGAAATGGAAAAGGGCAGTTCTTTTTGGTTTGACCTGGACCTTGTCGTCCTAAAGAAAAAATCTGACGCAAAAGCTCCGCAAATCCTAAAGGGCCGAAAAACACTTATCATCGACGATAATAACAGCCACCGTCAGGTTATCAGCACAATCATACAAAAACTAAACGGTTCCGTTGAACTGGCCAAAAATGAGCAAGAAGCCTATGAGTTATTGGAAAAGCAAGGCCCGTTTGACCTTATTCTCATCAATCAAAACCTCTTTAGCATTGACGGCATTTCCTTGATCAAAAAGTTAAAAGAACAAACCGATATCCCTGCCACTTCCAAGGTAATATTGATGCACAACGCATTTGTACGGGACATCACCCTTCCAGAAAGCATTGATGCATTTCTTATTAAGCCATTCAAAAAGCCGGATTTTCTCCAAATTGTCCAGAAATTGTTTAACACGGAAGAAGCCCATACAACTGGCCTTCCATTCCTGAACCAGCCACATGAAATGGAAGAACTGAAAACAATTTCTCCAACGTTTCTGATTGCCGAGGACAACATGGTAAACATGATCCTGACCAAAAAACTACTCCGATCCTTAGTGCCAAATTCTGCTATTTTAGAAGCCAAAAACGGAAAGCAAGCTGTAGAAGTATTCCAAAAAAACCATGTGGATATGATATTTATGGACATTCAAATGCCCATACTAAATGGGTATGAGGCCACTCAAATTATCCGTAGATTGGAAGGATCTGATAGACACACCCCTATCATTGCCCTGACGGCAGGAATTCTAAACAACGAAAAGCAAAAAAGCCAAACGGCAGGCTTGGATGATTTTACCGCCAAACCAATGGACAAGGAGGCCATCACCAAAATACTCCTCCACCACCTCACCCAAAAGGTAAGTTGATCCTAAATCTCTTTATTAATTGGGGCAATCATACCGCTCCTATGGCACATTGTGCCCGAGAGCTAGCCTTGGAGGGGAGGCACATCCATGCTAGAACTCAGGTAAATGTTATGAAAGGGGGACGAAGGAACCTCTTACCTGCCTCCCCTTTAATCGCATTTCCGATGATGGATTCAATTTAACCCGGATTATGCGTTGGGAATCGGAGTGAGAGCTGAAAGTGCAAGAAAATCAGTTAGTTTGGAGGCATTAGCGTAGCGGTGCTACGCTAATGCCGAAAACAAAAGTGAAACGACTGATTTTGTCCGCCGCGGCGGATCAGGTCGCAACACCTGTGCGCCGTGGCGTAGATAGGCTAATGCATATTCCGGGTTTAACCAGTTACTTTTTCGATCACCAGGTTGTGGTTGGTATAGATGCAGATATCCGCAGCGATGTTAAGACTTTCCCTTACCATCTCTTCTGCAGAAAGCTGCGTCCCGAATTTCTTCAGCGCCCTGGCCGCTGATTGTGCATACATGCTTCCTGATCCTATCGTAGCGATCCCCATATCCGGCTCGATTACATCACCTGTACCGGAAATGATGAGGACATCTTCCGCATCCGCCACGATCATCATCGCTTCCAATTTGCTCAGCATCCTGTCTGTTCTCCATTCCTTGGCCAGTTCCACCGCGGCCCTTTTCATATTGTTTCCATAAGCTCCTAACTTCTCTTCGAATTTCTCCAATAGCGTAAAAGCATCCGCCGTAGAGCCTGCAAAACCGGTAACAATCTTACCTCCTTGCAGTTTTCGCACTTTATTGACACTGCTCTTGGCCACGGTATTTCCCAGAGTCGCTTGACCGTCTGCGCCGATGACTACTTCTCCGTTATGCTTAATGGCCACTACTGTGGTAGATCTTAGTTTTTCCATGATTTTTAATGTTGTATAGTTGAAAGGCTGTAATGTTTCGGGAGCCAAATGACAGCGTGGCAAAAGCCAAGTGAAATTCCAACATCACTCCCACTAATAACCTACCTACTGGTTTGTTTTACATTTCACCTTCAAGTAAATAATGTTTTTTTATCGTTCGTCTGGACAGGTTAACCTTGACACTCATGTTCATCCCAATTTGGCAAAAACCATACTAAAAGAAAAAGCCCTGTCAGGAATACACCGAACAGGACTTTTTGACATATTTTACCAGCATCAATGTGCTGTTAGGTTAGCTTAAATCAGGATTCTTACAGGATCTTCCAACAATCCTTTAAGCGTCTTGAGGAAACCAGATCCTACAGCTCCATCCACTACTCTATGGTCACATGACAAGGTTACTTTCATCACATTACCTACTTGCATCTGTCCGTCTTTCACGACTACTGTCTCCTTGATACCTCCCACGGCAAGGATACAAGCATCTGGCGGATTCACAATGGCTGTAAATTCTTCAATGCCAAACATTCCAAGGTTTGAAATGGTAAAGGTGTTTCCTTCCCAGTCTTTAGGCTGAAGCTCTTTGTTTTTGGCTTTTCCACCCAAGCTTTTGGCTTCTTGGGAGATCTGGCTTAGGGTCTTACTGTCAGCAAAACGAATCACTGGCACCAAAAGCCCTTCCTCTACAGCCACGGCCATACCGATGTGCACGTGGTCATTGTATCGGATCTTATCTCCTAGCCAGCTGGAATTTACTTTTGGATGTTGTTTCAGCGAAGCGGCTACCGCTTTGATCACCATATCGTTGAATGAGATCTTCACTGGGGCAATTTCATTCATGCTCTTCCGTGCTTCGATCGCCTTATCCATGTTGATCTCCATGGTCAGGTAGAAGTGCGGCGCACTGAACTTGCTCTCTGCCAATCGCTTGGCAATGGTTTTCCTCATTTGGGAAACCTTCTCCTCTGTGTAGGATTCCTGACCTACTGCTGCTGGAGCGGCCGCACCGGATTGGGCAGCAGCTTGTGCAGTGGCAGGGTCAAAACTCTCAACATCACGTTTGATGATTCGTCCGCCTTCGCCGGATCCTTTGACCAATGCAATATCCACTCCTTTGTCCTCTGCCAATTTCTTGGCCAAAGGAGAAGCTTTGATCCTTCCGGTATCAGTGGTACTGCTGGAAGAAGTGGTCTTTTGTGAAGCTTCTTCTTTCTTAGGTGCTGGCTTAGACGCTGCCTTAGGTTCTTCCTTCTTTTCTTCCTTGGCTGCAGGTTTCTCTTCGCCGCTGCCGCTACCACTGGACTTCTGCTCGTGTGCCTTCAGAAGTTTTTCATAATCGGCACCTTTTTCACCAATCACTGCAATGACGCCATCGATCGGCACACTATCTCCTTCCTCGACACCGATGTGCAGCAGCACACCGTCATCATATGACTCCAGCTCCATGGTCGCCTTATCGGTTTCCACTTCTGCCAGGATGTCACCTGACTTCACTTCGTCACCTACTTTTTTCAGCCAAGATGCAATCGTTCCCTCCTGCATGGTATCACTCATTTTGGGCATGGTGATCAAGTTGGCATTGACATCAGATGTATCGATTTCTTCGGCAGCACTACTCTCGCTGCTGCTTTCAGAAGTTGTCTCTTCTTTTTTCTCTTCCTTGGATTCTTCTTTATCAGCGCCTGAATCTCCAGAACCTCCACCTTCTACTTCTTTGAGCAGCTCATCGATGTCTTCACCTTTTTCACCGATAATGGCGATTACACCATTCACAGGGACAGCGTCTTTTTCCTCCACTCCAATGTGCAGCAACACTCCTTCATCATAAGACTCCAGCTCCATGGTGGCTTTGTCGGTTTCTACTTCTGCCAGGATATCCCCAGCTTTTACATCGTCTCCTACTTTCTTTAACCAAGCTGCGATCACCCCTTCTTCCATGGTGTCGCTCATTTTGGGCATTCTTATTACTTCGGCCATAAGTTTTCTATATCCTGTTCAATTTTACGCAAGTCAAAAATAGTTCTTAAAATATCTTTATTCAAATTTAATAATGGTAATTTCATGACTGCAAATCATGAAAACGTTTCGATTCTTTCTAAAATGCCTTTGATTACCAACACCACGTATTCCGGACCGTCTGTCCTGTTCAATGGTCATTTGCAAACCATCTTTCCCGCACTATTCCGAAAGCACCTTTCATTACCCTTTGATAGAGAAAGAATTACCACTCCTGATGGGGACTTTCTCGATCTGGATTGGTTATGCCAAGATAGTAAAAAACTTGTCATTATCTGTCATGGTCTGGAGGGGGACAGCAGAAGACCTTACATGCGGGGAATGGCCAAACATTTTTTTCAAAATAAATATGATGTCCTCACCTGGAACTTCCGAGGATGCAGTGGCGAACTCAATATCAGGCCTTTTTTCTATCATTCTGGCGCCACATATGACCTGCAGACGGTCATTGACCATGCTGAGGGAAAATATGCCCAAATCTATCTGATCGGCTTTAGCCTAGGAGGAAACCTCACTTTAAAATACCTCGGTGAGCCCCTTCCCAAAAGCTCGAAAATAAAAAAAGCCGTCGCCATATCCGCTCCACTTCACCTCAAAAGCAGTTGTACCAAAATCAGCAATAAGGAAAACCTGATCTATTCCAACCGCTTCTTAAAAACCCTCAAAGTAAAAGTTCGGCAGAAAGCACTTATGTTTCCTGATGAGCTATCCATAGAAGGGCTGTATAAAATAAAGACCCTCAAGGAATTTGACGATAAATTTACCGGCCCCATGCATGGCTTCAGGGATGCCGATCATTATTATGACCAATGCTCTTCACTTTACTTTTTGGATGGAATCACCATCCCTACGCTCATTCTAAATGCCAAAAATGATCCCTTCTTAAGCGAAAAATGCTTTCCCGTGGAGAAAGCCCATTCCTTGGAAAAAGTCTTTATGGAATTTCCTGAGATCGGCGGACATGTCGGCTTCACACCCCGAAAAAGAAAAGAAATCTACTGGTCTGAAAACCGGGCATTTGAATTTATCGATTCCGATGACTAATTTACCAAAAACTCCCACTGACCACCATGTGTGAACGATACTCTTTAGCCACGACCAAACAAGATTTGGAAAACAGATTTGAAGCAGAGATGTTGGATAATTTCCAACCCCGGTATAACATTGCCCCTACGCAGCTTCTGCCCTTGATCACTTCGGATAGTCCACGGGGATTTTCACATTTTTATTGGGGAGTGACTCCGGAATTTTCCAAAAACAAACCTGTTTCCCTCAAATACATTAACACAAAAGCAGAAACGGTCCACCTGAAAGCTTCCAGCAAATCAGCCTTCCAAAGAAGGAGGTGTATCATACCCGCCGACGGCTATTACATGTGGAAAAAAGTGGGCAAGAAAACCAAAATCCCCTACCGCATCACTTTCCATGACCGCCGGCTGTTTAGCTTTGCAGGAATATGGGAGGAATTTGAAAACGAATCCGGCAAGGTAAACCACACTTTTTCCTTACTTACCACAGAAGCGGATGCCATGCATCAGGATTTTGGTGACCGGATGCCGGTAATATTAGGACGGGAGCAAGAAAAAATCTGGCTGGACAAATTCAAAGGGATGGACCAGCTGCTGGCTACATTGCACGGTCCGGAAGCCGATAGTATGACCGCTTACACCGTCTCCCAAATGGTCAATCAAATCAGTGTGGACGCTGAATTCCTCCTCAAAAAAACAGGGCCAATGGACCAGTTTGGCAATTATACGCTGTTTGGTTAACCGGCCAAATCATTTGGATCCGGTTAGCTTTTCCTTGTGTTTGTTTCTATCCTGCTTAGGTGCTCTCCCTAAACCTGGCGGCACCCGATAATTTAAATTCTTCATGAAATTTTGCTAAAGATGGTGCATATTTGTACTCACTGCTGCGATAAAAGATGGTATATAAAAAAGACTTATGGTAGCTATTAACCAGAATTGATCATGAAAAAATCCAAAATAATCGGTGTAGGTCATTATGTTCCCGAAAATATCGTCACCAATGACGATCTCACCAAGATGATGGACACCAACGACCAATGGATCACCGAAAGGACAGGAATCAAGGAAAGGCGATGGTTTACACCTGGGGTGGACACAGTGGCCAACATGTCCACCAAAGCCACCATAATGGCTGCCAAACGTGCAGGCATCGACCTTAAAGACATTGACTTCATCATTTTTGCGACCAGCACACCCGATTATTTTGCTCCCGGCAATGGTGTATTGCTGCAGCGGGAACTGGGCCTTCAGGGCATCGGTGCCTTGGATATCAGAAATGCTTGTTCTGGCTTTATATACGGGCTTTCGGTCGCGGATCAGTTTATCAAAACGGGCATGTACAAGACCATCTTACTGGTCGGTGCCGAAATCCAATCCTCCGCACTGGACAAAAGTACCGCTGGAAGATCCAATGCAGTCATCTTTGCCGATGGTGCTGGCGCGGCGATCATACAAGCCGCCGAGGGCGATCATCAAGGAATCCTCTCCAGCCACCTGCATGCCGACGGTGACTATGCAGAGGAACTGTACCTAAAAGATCCCGGCAGTAGCCGTGAGGTGAGACTTTCACCAGAAATGGTAGATCATGACAGTTTTAGAATGCAGATGAATGGCAATGTGGTCTTCAAACATGCCGTGGTACGCTTTCATGAAGTCATTCAGGAAGCCCTTGCCGCCAATCATAAAACGGTCGATGAGCTGGATCTCCTCATCCCTCATCAGGCAAACTTGAGAATTAGCCAATTTATACAACAAAAATTTGGCTTGCCGGACGAAAAAGTATTCAATAACATCCAACATTATGGCAATACAACTGCCGCCACCATTCCACTTGCCATGAGCGATGCTTGGGAGCAAGGTAAGATCAAAGAAGGTGATCTATTATGTCTGGCGGCATTTGGAAGTGGTTTTGCCTGGGGATCGGTATTGCTCTACTGGTAAACGAACGATCATGGAAGAGAAAGCGATCAACACTAATATACTTCAAGACGAAAAACTGTTTTTTGCCATCCACCGGCTCAAAGCGCAATTCGTCTCGCTGTTTTCTGCAATTGCCAACTACATCCCCGACCAAGAACTGGCGATCTTCCATCCCCACCCCAAAGGCAAAAAAATCACCAAAGGCAACGAATTGCAACATTGTCCTTACCAAGTGCTGGACCTGGTGAGGAATTTTGACAAAAAAGAAGGGCTTAACATACGCTTTCTCAACTGGTGGGGACATGGACTCTTTATCCTGGTGTTCTTTGGTAGCGACCAGCTGCCAAAATCACATGTTTTTAAAAACTATACCGACCATGGATTTGAGGCCTGCCTTACGGGTTCTCCCTGGGATTATACCGGTATCGTGAAGCATCACCGACACACCTCGTCCCTCCTTTACGACGATCTTCCCCATCATGTCAAACGATTCCGCCACCTGCAATTGGTAAAGCATATCCCTTTTCATACCGACATCGAAAAGCTTCATGAACACATTATCGCTGAATGGCATGCCATGAAGAAGTTTCACCATGTCTAATCGTTATTTTTGAAGAATTAATTCTAATTTAGAAACAAGAAAAGAACAGAAAACGTAAACCCCTCATACAAAAACCGATCAGAAACGCCTTATAACGCTAATGAAATATCTTTTTATAATATGTTGTCTTTTGGCGAGTACCACCCTGACCTATTCGCAAAAAAAAGCTGTACAAATATACAATGCCGACTCATCAGTGGTAGCATCTGGTGTAGTCGTGGATGGCAAGATGGAAGGGTTATGGCAACTAAGCTCTCCCAAAACGGATAAACTGCTGGAGGAAGGCTATCTAAAAGCAGGAAAAAAAGATGGCACTTGGACCACTTACCATCCCAACGGCACCAAGCATATCGTGGCGGAGTACCGCAGCGGAAAACTCACAGGTCCCTTCAAGGAATTTGATAAAGAAGGCTACCTACTGGTAGATGCCACCTATAAGGACAGTGTATCTGTAGGAGAGTATAAGGAATATTATGGTGCAAGTGTAGCCCTTTATGGTTTTAACCCCTCCAAAAGGAGAAAACGAGAAGGCCAGTTCAAAAACGGAATGATCGATGGTGAATGGCTTTCTTATTACGAAAGTGGTCAGCTGGCCATTAAAAGCACCTACAAAGAAGGAGATCTCCACGGCCCTTACCTTGAGTATAGCCGTGAAGGCCAACTCGTCATTGAGGTCAATTATGTGGAAGGAGAACCCGACGGGACATTTACCCGCTACTCGATCGACAATGTGGTGGAGCAAACCGGTGAGTACAAAAACGGGAAGAAGACAGGCCGGTGGACGACCTATTTTCCCGGAACCAAAACAGTCTCTTCGGAGGAAGAATACGATAAAAACGGCCATAAAACTGGCACCTGGAAATATTATTATGAAAACCGAAGGCTAGCCAGGGTGGAACGCTACGAAAATGATATTCCAGTAGGCACTTGGGAAGAGTATTTCCCCAATAAAAACCTCGCCAAACGCAAAACCTATGAACTTGGAATGCCTGTTGGGGAATACCAAGAGAATCATGAAGATGGTGAAGCTTCCGTACGGGGGCAGTATTCCGGAGGAGTAAAAACAGGACTTTGGAAAAGCTATTACACCGACGGACAGCTTTATTCTATTGGTGAATACAAAAATGGAGTAAAAACAGGGCTTTGGAAATATTTCAATAAAATAGGCATCCTTATCGCAGAAGGTGAATATGAACTGGGCTCCGAACATGGCCAATGGTTCTATTATTATGACGGTGGCCAGCTCAAATCCGTCGGCAGCTACTTTTATGGATTTGAAGAAGGTACATGGGGGCTTTTCTATGACAATAAAAAACTCACCCAAGAAGAGTATTGGAGCAATGGCAGGCTGATGAACGTAAGCGAGTACCATTCCTATGATGGCAAAAACACCTTGGACAAAGGAACCCTTAAAGACGGTGAAGGCACCCGCTACACCTATTATGTCAATGGCACCAAGGAATCCGAAGGCACCTATGCGTTTGGCAAACAGACGGGAAAATGGACCTATTACCATGACAATGGAAAAATAGCTTCTTCCGGCAGCATGGAAGATGGCAATAAAGAAGGTCGATGGAACTACTACACCAGATCCGGCAAATTAGCGGAGATCATCACCTACAAGGATGATGAAATCGTTCCGGATAAACTCCCCGATCCAGACCTTCCCTTTCAAAATTTTGAATAGCAACGCACCACCGCGATTTATCATAGCTAAAAGACAACAACCCTGTTATTCAACTTTTCGGAGCAGGGTTTTGTACTTTTGGGTCGGGAATACGGATGACATAATCGGCACCCCGCAGCTGTATCCGATGGATGCAAACGGGGACTGTACGTCCATATACCACATACCTGAACCTGATACTTTACAAGTGTTCCGGGATGGATCATTGAGCAAAAGCCCCACTTTTCACTTGCCCCCATAAAACTAAAGTGGGCCTTCCCTTTTCCATTTGTTTTAATTTTCAAAATTTTCATTTTTCATTCCACACTTCGTTTACCAAGGACTTTTCTTCTTCGTTTTCCACTATTATTTGAGTACATTTCTTAACAATCTCTCCGATAAGAACGCGCACCAATCAATATTTTAACATAAACACATAAATCTTTTTTAATTTTTTTATAAAAGTATTTTTTATATTGAGGCATATTTTGTTTATTTGAATACCCTAATAAATAAAACACACATGAATTTAATCGATCCAAAAAAGAGCCTAGACGAAAAAGAAGGGGTAGTGGAAATCAAAAACTACCTCAACAAAATCAAGATCATTAAAAATCTCTATACCAATGGCAGCAACACTGCAAGCGAGATTTGTAATGAAGTGGGCATCAGTCTGCCTACGGTAAACTCATTACTGACTGATCTGATCAAGGCTGGAAAACTTGTCAAACAAGGCCGCGCAGAGTCGCAAGGTGGCCGAAAGCCAGACCTCTACAGGTTAGCGCAAGATTCCTTTTATGTCTTAGCACTTGATATTAGCAAGTTTGCGGTCCGTGCAGCCATCTATGACAGTGGCAACAAAGCGGTCACAGAAATCGGCACGTTCAAAATCACCTTAAACAATGAAAAGTCCACGTTTGACAAAATAGGTGATTTCATGGAAACCTATATGCAAGAGTCTGGGATTCCAAATGAAAAGATTATTGCGATTGGCATGTCCATGCCAGGCCTGGTGGACTCAGTAAATGGTGTAAACCACACCTACTTGAAATTTGGCAAGAAAAGCCTGGTCGAAAACTTCGAAGCACGTTTTGACAGAAAAGTATTCATAGAGAATGATGCCCGAGCCATGACATTGGCCGAATTCAAGTTTAGCCAGGATCAAAAATACAATAACGTACTCGGCATCTTCGTGGGCTGGGGAATTGGTCTTGGGATCATCATTGACGGAAAGCTCTACAGGGGTGGAGCAGGATTTGCAGGTGAATTCAGCCACTCCCCTATCTTCGAGTCCCGTGAGATCTCCTGTACCTGCGGCAAAAAAGGTTGCCTGGAAGCCGTGGCTTCCGGGACGGCCATGGTAAGGATGGCAGAGGAAGCCATCGAAAAAGATAGTGATTCCATCCTAAGCCGAATGGCCAGGGAGCGAGGAGAGGGCATTGATCCGTCCCTCATCGTCGATGCGGCGCTTGCAGGTGACCAAAGGGCCATCACCATCCTGTCTGACGTGGGGCTGGACTTGGGACGAGGGATTTCGATCCTCATCCAATTGCTCAATCCGGATTTGATCATCGTGGGTGGCAGCGTGGCAGAGGCACAGCAATACCTGATCACGCCGATCCAGCAGGCGCTGAACATCTTCAGCATGGCCAAGTCCCGTGAAAAGTCAGAGCTGACCCTGTACAAGCTGGGCAAGGAAGTAGGCCTATTGGGAGGCGTGGCCGTAGTAATAGAAAATATATTTGAAGATATCATAAACTGATCCCGGCAGCAGGAAACCTGTATGCCCAAGGATCATTTTGACCATAGCATTAACATAAAAAACAATTTTAATATGCTAAGCAACTATCCTTTATCGGAAGTAGAAGAATGTTTCTTAAAAGAGTCAGGCGTGAAGGAGATCACCACCAAGATCCCTTACCTGACTGTGGACAATTTCCCAAAGCTTGGGTTATTGACGGCATGTAGGTTCCTGGAGTGGGCTGCCCACAACCCTGACGGGGTGATCAGCTTACCAACTGGCAAAACTCCTGAGTTTTTCATCAAATGGACCCAATTTCTGCTTGAGAATTGGGATAGCAAAAAAGGCAAGCAAATCCGTGAACAGTATGGGATGAGCGATCTCAAAAAGCCGGTTCTTAAAGACTTGCATTTTGTACAGATCGATGAGTTTTATCCAATTTCCTCTTCCCAGCACAATAGCTTCTACCATTATGTAAACAAGTTTTACATTGATGGGTTTGGCCTGGATCCAGAAAAAGCATTGCTGATCAATTCCGATGATATTCCATTGGCCGAAGGCAAACACTTTTCTGAAATATTCCCAGACCTTAAGGTGGACCTTTCCCTTCGATTTAGAGAAGCCTCGAACAAACAAGAAAAACTGCAGCAGGAGTCTATCTTCCTGATCGACAAATGGTGCGGCGAATATGAGCAAAAAATCAGGGAAAAGGGCGGAATAGGCTTCTTCTTGGGCGGCATTGGCCCCGATGGACATATTGCTTTTAACACCAGGGGTTCTGACATTTTCTCCACTACAAGGCTGACAGAGACCAATTTCGAAACACAAGCCGTAGCGGCGGGTGACCTGGGAGGCATAGAGGTATCTGCCAACCGACTCGTCATCACCATCGGGCTAGACTCCATCGTGTACAATCCCGAAGCGGTGGGCATCATCATTGCCGCTGGCGAAGCCAAGGCACAGATCGTAAAAGATTCGTTGGAAACAGACCTGACCAATATCCACCCGGCCACGGTACTCCAAAAATTGAAAAATGGCCGTTTTTACCTGACCAAAGGTGGCGCTTCCAAACTGACTGACAGCATCAACAGCTATTACAAAACAGGCGAATGGACACAGGCCAAGACCGAAAAATCCATCCTTGAGCTATGTAAGAAGTTGGGCAAGTATGCCAGTAGGCTTAAATTGGAAGACCTCAAAAACGATCCATATACTTCACTTATTCCCAATCTTTCTGAAAAAACGGTAGCTTCTGTCATCCAAAGCACCATCGATAAGCTAAACAGGGGAATTGAGAAAGAAGAAAATGAAGTGCTTCTTCATACCGGACCTCACCACGATGATATTTCCTTGGGGATTTTGCCCCATATCACGAACCAACTGAGTGAGAAGACCAACGAAGCCCATTTCTCCGTATTGACTTCTGGCTTTACAGCAGTGACCAACACCTTTGTGATCGACACCTTGCTCTACACCAAGAAGCTGTTGGATGCAGACCAAATCCAAATGGTCAATTATGAGGACTTCTTTCAGACAGGCTATAAGCTAAAAATGGACAAGGATGTGTACCACTACCTTACCAATGTAGCATCAGAAGATCCTGAACAACAAAAAAGAGGACTTTGCCACCGTGTGGTAAGGGCTGTGGTAGAAGTATTTGAAGTCAAAAACAACCAAAAGCTTCGTGAGACCATTAATGATGTGATCAGCATCCTTAAGAATTCTTACGACGGCGAGAAAAACCCACCAAAAATCCAGAAACTGAAGGGCATGATCCGGGAGTTTGAGGAAGAATTGGTTTGGGCGCACTTTGGCGTGAAAGTAAGAAATGTACATCACCTGAGACTGGGCTTCTACACCGGAGATATATTCACCGAGCAGCCGGACAAGAAACGTGATGTGGAGCCGATCGTGGAGATGTTCCGCGAAATCAATCCAACCAAAATCAGCTTGACGCTGGACCCGGAAGGAAGCGGTCCCGACACCCACTACAAAGTACTTCAGGCAACTGCCGAAGCGGTAAGACAGTGGAGCAAAGAAAAAGACCTGAGTGATCTCCGCATCATCGGTTACAGAAACGTATGGTTTAAGTTTGAAGCGGCAGAATCCAATGTCATCGTACCGGTTTCATTGGGAGACCTCTCCGTTATGGAAGATTCATTTGCCAATTGCTACCTCAGCCAGGTGAATGCATCATTCCCAAGCTATGCCCACAATGGTAAATTCAGTACCATCGCCAAGCGTACATGGGTAAATCAACTGAACGACGTGCAGTTGCTGCTTGGAAAAGATTATTTCTATCAGCACGACATGGCTAAGGTAAGGGCAAGCCACGGCCTGATTTTCTTCAAGGACATGAATGTGGAAGAATTTATCGCCCATGCCAGAGAATTGGAAAAATCCATTGAAGGGATGATCTAAACTCAGGTATTAAACCTTGCGCCTGATAATTATTAAGGTATCCGTGGGCGTACCTGCCTGCGGATATCTTTGGTTTTTAAACGTAGATACATGAAAAAAAATCGGCTGATTCTGGGACTTGATATTGGAGGGACTTCTATCAATGCCGGTATTATGAAGGATGGGGAACTGATCGAAAAGCGAGAGATCTCCACACCTTCGCAAGAGCCCCAAGAAGTAATACTATCGACCATCGCTGACTTTATCGCTTCCTATTTTTCCCATGAGATAGATGGAATAGGCATAGGCATTCCCGGTTTGGTGGATGCTGATAAAGGCATCGTTTATAACCTAGAGAATATTCCTGCTTTCACCAAGGTAGCCCTTAAAGGTTACTTGGAAAAAGCACTTGACAAACCCGTCTATATCAATAACGATGCAAACTGTTTTGCCCTCGGTGAATATAAGTTTGGGGGAGCCAATAAGCACAGGCACATCGTGGGGATTACGTTAGGGACAGGGATCGGCACCGGTGTCATCACCAATGGTGAACTCTATCCGGGATTTCTGTGCGGAGCCGGTGAATGGGGAGGTGTGCCTTACCTGGACAGTAATTTTGAGAACTACTGCAGTAGTAAGTTCTTCAGGAAACTCCACCATACCACTGCAAAAAAGCTGGCCGCCAAAGCTGCCAGCGGAGATCAGGAAGCATTAGACCTGTTTTATGAATACGGTACACATATCGGAAATCTGATCAAGTATATACTGTTTACCTTTGCTCCTGAAGCAATTGTAATTGGTGGATCCATTAGAAAGGCATTTCCTTATTTCTCCAAGGGGATAGAGGAAACGGTAAAGACTTTTCCTTATGCTTCCATCAGTGAAAACCTGACCATTTACACCTCTTCGTTTGATGACTCGGCCATCATGGGAGCTGCTGCGCTGATGACAGAAGCAGAAGCCCACGTAGCCAATATCGTCAAATAAAAAAGCTGTCTCATCATTCCCCGAAATAACCTGAAAAAAACAGGCTGTTTCATAAGTGGATATATGAATGGGACAGCTTTTTCTCATTTTTATGACTGCTTTCCTATCTTTAAAAGATCCGCAAGGTTTTTTGGCCACGAAGACGCTAAGGCTCTAAGGTTTTTGGGAGCTGGTCCGTCGCTTACTTCCACCCACCTAATCCGAATTTGTATTGCGGATGACAGAGTATGGTATTTGTAATGACCTACATCACAATGTTTTTATCGCCACGAAGACACTAAGGCACTAAGATTTTTGGGACTGGTCCGTCGCTAACTCCCACCCACCTAATCCGAATTTGTATTGCGGATGACAGAGTATGGTATTTGTAATGACCTACATCACAATGTTTTTATCGCCACAAAGACGCTAAGGCACTAAGATTTTTTTTGGGGGGTGCCCTTGGATAGACAATACTTTTTTACCTGGATTTTAGCTGTTCGGGATTTGTGATCCCGAATCGGAATAATGGAAATTTAAAATGCCTCTAAGCCATTTGTGAGGAGCTCAACCATCAATAAGGATATAGATTTTCAACAACTTACATGTGCTAGCCTAACGGCTATGGCCGGTACGGAAGCCTTGATATGCCTCAGGTCCACCACGTTTAGTGTTTTGCAAGGACCGAACTGTTCTTTGCCCAAACCATTGAAATAACAAATTATCCTTTTATATTATACATGCTTAATTCACATAAATATTCAACCACTTACAATATAAAATGTTTGGAAAACGATATACGGCTATATTCCTTTTTATAACCCTTTTTTTAATTGGAAAAAACGTCCATGCACAGGACGTTCCCTATCCTGTTTTCTTTCAAGAAAAGAAGCCCAAAAAGAGTGGGATTGCATTCAAAAATGAAATCACAGAGGATGCACACCACAACATCCTGACCTACGAATACTTCTACAATGGTGGCGGTGTGGCAGTGGGTGATCTCGATAATGACGGGCTGGACGATATTTTCTTTACGGGAAACATGGTGGACAATGTCCTTTACCATAACGAAGGAAACTTCAATTTCAAGGATATCAGCAAGAAAGCCGGTATAAGGGGAAAGGACAGTTGGACCACTGGCGTCACCATGGCCGATATCAATGCTGATGGATTTTTGGACATCTACGTTTGCTATTCTGGAGATGGAGATGCCAAAAGCCGACAAAATGAGCTTTACATTAACAATGGTGATCTCAGTTTTTCAGAAAAGGCATCCCAATACGGCTTGGACGATGCCTCAAACAGTACCCAGGCACTTTTCTTTGATTTTGACAAGGATGGTGACCTGGACATGTTTTTACTCAATCATAACATTGAAGTCATTCATGAACTGGAGTTTGCAGCAGCCAAAACCGACCGTCATCCCACTGCAGGGGATCGTCTCTACAGAAATGACAGCGGCACTTTTACAGACATCAGTGAAGCTGCTGGCATCATCGGGAATTCACTGGGCTTCGGCCTGGGCATTATTGCTTCGGACATCAATGACGACGGCTGGCCTGACCTTTACATTTCAAATGATTATGTGGAGCATGATTACCTCTATATCAATAACCAAGACGGCACTTTTTCTGAAAAACTCGCCGAGAAACTACAACACATCAGTCATTTCAGCATGGGCCTGGACATTGCTGACATCAACAATGACGGCATGAAGGACATCTTCACCTTGGACATGTTACCAGAAGACAACAAACGCCAAAAGCTCCTCTATGGCCCGGAGAATTACGAACATTACGGATTGATGGTCTCAGAAGGCTTCCACCACCAAAATATGCGAAACATGCTGCAGGTAAATAACGGCAATAGCACCTTCAGTGAAATTGGCCAATTGGCGGGTATTTCCAATACAGATTGGAGTTGGTCTTCCCTTTTCTTTGATGCCAACAACGATGGATACAAAGACCTCTACATCACCAATGGCTACTACAGGGATTATACCAACCGTGATTTCCTCAAATACAAAGGGGATTATTATTTCCAAAAGGCCATCAATCGTGAAAAAGCAGACACGCTAGAACTGGTCACTTCCATGACTTCCACTCCCCTCCCCAATTACGCCTTCCAAAACAAGGGTGACTTGACCTTCAGGGACGTCTCTGAAGAATGGGGCCTGGCCAAGCACGGCTTCTCCAACGGGGCTGCTTATGCAGATCTCAACAACGATGGACGGCTAGATTTGGTGGTAAATAATCTAAACGACTTTGCCTCCATTTACCAAAACACCTCCAATCCTGGCACCAAAGGAAATTTCCTGAAGGTAACACTTAAAGGCGAAGGCAAGAACACCTACGGCATTGGCAGCCAAGTAACCGTTTTCACCGAACACCGTGCGCTGATACTCGAACAAATGCCTACAAGAGGCTTTCAGTCATCGATCAGCTATACCTTGCACTTTGGATTGGGGGGCAGTGAAAAAGTGGATTCTCTGCGGGTCTTGTGGCCTTCCGGCAAAACCCAAACCTTACAAGCGATCTCTGCTAACCAGACCATCCTGCTCTCTGAATCCCAGGCTACCCCAATGGAAAGCAGAAAAATGCCTCGCACAGTCGCGGCTTACTACGAATCAGCCCCATCTCCGGTACAATACCATCACAAGGAAAAAGGATACAATGACTTCAAGCGACAACCGCTTTTAACGGAAATGCCCAGTTACCTAGGCCCTAAGCTGGCCGCCACGAATGCGGTGGACGGTAGCACGCTATTATATATCGGAGGCACTAAAGGTAATCCTGGAAAACTTTTTAAAGCCGATACCACTGGCCACCTCACCCCCACATCCGCCATCGTAACAGGCGAAGAATATACAGACGCCGATGCCCTCTTTCTGGATGCCAATCAGGACGGCCATCCTGATCTGTACTTGGCCAGCGGCGGGTACCATAACTATACCCCCAAGGACGAGGCACTACAGGACCGACTTTACCTTAATGATGGCACAGGAAAGCTGCTCCAAAATCCGGAAGCATTGCCAAAAATGCTGACAAGCACAGCCGTGGTCAAGAGTGCCGATATCAACCAAGATGGATTTCCAGACCTGTTCGTAGGCGGGCGGATCGTCCCAGGAAAATACCCGGAGATTCCCAATAGCTACCTGCTTATAAATGACGGAACCGGAACATTTACCGACGCCACTTCTATCCTCGCCCCGGACATCAGCAATCTGGGAATGGTAACCGACGCGGCTTGGACAGACCTCAATGGCGATCGGTTCAGCGATCTTATCATTGTAGGTGAATGTATGTCCGTTCAGGTTTTTATCAACCAACATGGCAAACAACTGATCAACCAAACATCCCAATGGCTCGCGAGTTCACCTCATGGCCTCTGGAACAGCCTGGCCAAAGGCGATTTTGATGGGGACGGAGATGACGACCTGATCCTGGGAAATTACGGATTAAACTCACAACTGAAAGCCTCCAAAGAACATCCCATCACTTTGTACTATGGCGATTTTGACGAAAACGGTTCCATTGACCCGCTGATGGTGAGGTACGTGCAAGGCGAGGCCTATCCATTTGCTAGCCGCGATGAGCTGCTGGACCAGCTGTACGGCATGCGCAGCAAGTTTACCGATTATGAATCCTATTCCAAGGCGAAGATTGAGGACATTTTGACCAAGTCACAATTGGAATCGGCCGATAGACTTACCGTCAATGAACTCAAGACACTGTATCTTGAAAACACGGGCAACACCTTCACGATCCATTCCCTGCCGATTGAAGCGCAATTTGCGCCTGTTTACAGCATTGAGGTGATGGATTTTGATGAAAATGGAACATTGGATTTTATCCTTGGCGGAAACCAAACGTTTACCCGGCTTCGAATCGGTGCAATGGACGCGAATTATGGACAGGTGTTTTTGGGTGATGGCAACGGTCATTTCAGTTACTTGCCCCAAAACCAGTCTGGGCTCACCATCAAAGGGGATATCAAGTCCATCCTTCCCATTCGCTTGCCTGAAGGAGATTTTCTGCTTTTTGGCCTGAACAACCAAGGCATCGTGGCCTACAAAAAAGTAAAGTAAACTACCATGAGAAACCACACTACTCTTTCTTGCTATACCCTACTCGTGGCGCTGCTGCTATTTCAGCTTCCATTTATGGCTAAAGGCCAAAGCCGACAACAAAAAGTCAATTTATACGTGGAAAATTTATTCGAAACCACTAAAATCATGGTTTCTGACGTCACTTCTCCCACCGGAGCCGCACGGTTTTATGCCTATATTACATTAGGTGCCTATACTGCCCTGAACCAGTCGGTCAGGATAGAAACACCCCTGCAGCAGGTTTTTATCGTTCCCCTCACCATTCGCTATCCGGCCGCTGCGGATATCGACAGTACTTTTGCGGCCATTTACAGTATGCTCAGTGTGGGCAAAGGGATAATGCCCTCCGGAATCAGCTTAGTTTCCGCACAACAAAACCTCATCAGCCGATACAAAACCAACAAGTGGATCACGGCCAAAAAGCTTCAAAATAGTATTGCCTACGCAGACAGCATTGCCCATCAAGTATTGGCCTACGGCAAAAGTGACGGCTATGGTAAACTCAGTGCCCTACCACGCTATTCCCCCTCCAATGAGCCCGGCACTTGGTACCCCACTCCCCCCGCATACCTTGGTGCCATCGATCCGGAATGGAAGACCATCCGCCCCTTTTACCTTTCCGAGCTAGCGCAATTTAAACCAGCTCCACCTGTCCCCTACTCCATGGACAGCACCAGTGTTTTTTACAAGCTGACCAAGGAGGTGTACGATACCACACAGGTGCTGAACAACGAAAAGCGGCTGATTGCCAATTTTTGGGACTGCAATCCCTTTATGGTTTCCTACAGCGGGCATATGGCCATTGGACTCAAAAAAATAAGCCCGGGAGGCCACTGGGTAAACATCACCGGCATCGCCTGCAAAAAAGCTGACATCACCTTTGCTGAAGCAGTGGAAGTACATGCGCTCCTTTCCACAGGCCTCCACGATGCCTTTATCAGCTGCTGGGAAGAAAAGTATGACAGCGACCGGATCCGGCCAGAGACGGTCATCAACCGTCATATCGACCCAAAATGGCGACCGATACTCCAAACGCCGCCTTTTCCCGAATACACCAGTGGACACAGCGTGATTTCCCGTACGAGTGCCACGCTCCTCACCTACTATTTTGGGGATAACTTCACCTATACGGATACATCTGAAGAATATTTTGGCCTTCCCGCAAGGAAGTTCAACTCCTTCCTACAAGCATCTGATGAAGCGGCCATTTCCCGGCTCTACGGCGGCATCCACTACCGCGACGCCATCGAGGTAGGCGTCAAACAAGGCCACAAAATCGGGAAATATATTATTGGACTGCTCGAAAAGGAGAAGGTGGCGAGGAGGTAATTGGGAAGGATTAGACTACCTATTTGATTTTGAGTTGGTCAAAATAAAGAAGCTTACTGGCCTGCCTTTGGATCCAGACAAGCTCCCAGTGACGGTATCCTTGGCAAATTTATCTTTCGCCACGAAGACACTAAGGTACAAAGGGTTTTGGTGACCCCTGTCTAATTTTGTGGTGCTTAATAATGGGAAGCTTACAGGCCCTAAATGCTTGGATATTAGGCAGCTTTCTTATTCAATAATATTCATTTCCGTTAAGTGTTGGTCTATTTCTTGCCAAACAATTTCATTTCCTCCTTCTTTGTAAAAAGTTATCTTTTTATTACTGTCAATTATAATGTTTTTTGGGTAGGAATTACCAAATAAAACCCTGTCCTTTTCTGAAATGAAAGTTATATCATACTCAAATTTATTTTTTTCTAAAAAACCAGATACTTTATCTTTTGAGTCATCGGTTATTGATACAAACTTTACATCTTTATCCGAATATTTGCTGACTAGTTTATTCAATCCTGGAATTTCTTTTCTACAAGGTGCACACCAAACAGCCCACCAATTAACAACAATAGTTTGCCCGTTGAGGTTATCTAAATTGAATTCCTCTCCGTTAATATCTGTTAGTTCAATAGAAGGAAATATGTTCCCCTTAAGTAAAGGTTTGTCGATTGTCAGAACAGTCAACGAGTCGGTTAAATCGGCTTGATCAAGCCAAGAATAAATAATTTTATTCGCTGTTGTATCTAATTCTTTTATTCTTAAAGACACTCTACGTGTGGAATTATCAAACGCTATGTCAATATCATTCTCTTGTGAATTTTCTGAACCTTGTTTAAAATTAACGGTGGTAAATTGTTTTAATTGGTTGTTTGAAGCTAGTGCAATCCAATTTCCTGATTGTTTTCCCTGCTTAAGATATCCAACATAAATGTCGATTGAATCATTAGTAGATTCTAAAATGGAATGGCTTAAAATTTTAAGGGGTAAATCCTTTTCAATAGGTTTTAAAATTTCAGGAAAACCTTCTTGAAACTCCGCAGTTTTATATGAACTTTTTTGTTCTTTCTGACAACTACATAAAAATGTTAATATTAACATCGAAAAGAAAAGGTTATTCAGCATTATGAGGGGGTTAAATGGTTGTTAGCGTCCCGGCTAAAAAGCGTTGCTGTCCCGCAGGGCAGCTATGATTTTTTAGCCATTGTTAGGCTTTCGTTTTTATTTAGTTTTTATTTTCTTCCAAGTTTCAACAGCCCAATTTTTATCCTTTTCATCATCAAAATAAAAGACCATTTGAAGAATTTGTTCGTCTACAATGGAAAAGGCATAAATCACATTATAATTTTTATTTCAATCCTGTTCCTTAATTTCATACCCAATTCTTTTGATTTTATGATCAGAAAAATCGTAGGTATCCAATGTTTTTGAAGCAGACTGGTCTCGATTTTCAATTTGTAATTGGTGTTCATCACAAATCTGTTCACGCTTTTTCCCTTCTTCATTCCATATCGCTATTCTTAAAGATTTATCTCCAGTTGTGTAAAGTAAATCCCCACTTTCCTCCTTAACTCGTTCAAACAGATTATTTATTTCAAGAGTCCAATTTTCAGTCAATCTGTGCTTGGTCAAATAATCATCTTCCAATTTATAATCATCCACTTCATACCAATTTGATTTTTCGGATTCTCTTTCGAAAACGGAACCGACACCTTTTAATAAGAGCTCTTTTATACTAGAGTCAATTTTCAAAATTGTTGATGGGTTATTAATTCCAGTATTGTTTGGATTAGCAGTATATTCTTGAGATTCATATCCTGAAAAAATTCTCCAACCACTATCTTCTGGTCTAGTTCTTTTTTCTCTATACATAAATAGTGGCTTCTTTTTCTCTTCGGATACCATTTTAGAAACCATTAAACCTCCAATGGCAGGAAAGTCATCAAAATTTTCTTCCTTTTTCTTTTTTCTGCTAAATATTCCCATTGTCTTGTTTTAATGAAGCCTAACGCCTTTATATCCACTATAAACCGTTTACAAACGGCTATAAACGTTTACATTCGACTAAAAATCGGATATTCTCGAAAATTACCGAATATTTATTTGCTGTAAAATACCCTAAATGGGGTATTTATTCGTTGATTGGGAATTTTACAGAAAATGAGAAGTAAGCCTGTTTACTGCCGCTATTGACCACCTACACACCTACAGCCAAAACACTGTCGAGACTGCCCCAGCGCTTGTCCATAAATCACATCCGACGCCCTGTTTGGCTTTAGACAAGCCTGTAGTGACGGTGTCTAAACTGGTCTCTCTAAGAAACGAAGGGAAAAGAAAAACCCCTTCAGCTTAACCTGAAGGGGTTATTGAGAATATTCGATCTACTGTCTTTTATCTCACATCTATTTTCTCACAGCGTTTATTTCCGCTGGAAGTCATCCTGTACGCGGACGATGTCTTCTTCATTGGATGGGTTGGACGGGTCGGTGTGCATCCAGATTTCGGCCACTACGCCCCAATTGTCCATGCCTACCAAGCGGTGACGCTCGCCTTTGGCCAGTTCTACTACTTCTCCAAGTACCAATGGTTGCAGCTCGCCTTCATCGTCTGTTGGGCTGGTCACGATGCCACCTTCTCCGCCTACCAATTTCCATATCTCGGCTCTTCTGTGGTGATATTGCCAAGAGAGGCGCTTTTCTGGTCCTACGATCAAGATTTTAGGACTTAGTTTTTGCTTCAACTGCTCCTCTGAAAACTCAACGCTGGCAAAAAACTGTGACCTGAATTTGGCAATCTGGCTTTCCTCAATCACGAAGAAACCGCCCCAAGGCCTTTCTCTATCCTCTGCGGCTACTTCATATCCGTTAAAATCCAACCAGTCTTTGATCTGCTTAAAAATGGCTTCCTTCGAAGCGTTCTTTTCTATCTTCATATTGTTCTACGGTTTAATAGATTTGCACTTAAAATTAGGAATTGCTATAGATTAATCCTTGGAAAAAATCTTTTTATTCGGCCTTCTTTTCATAATAAATGTCAATTTACCCCCTTTTATAATATCGGCATGCTGAATAAACGGCTCGCTCAGCACTTCCCCATTGAGGAGCACTTTGCTCACATACACATTTTCCTCCGATTGATTTTGGGCTTCCACGGTAAAAGTATTCCCATTTTCCAGGTTAATTGTCGCCTCTTTCACGAGAGGACTTCCCAAGGCATAGTCCACCGACCCGGGCGCAACGGGATAAAATCCCAATGCACTGAACAAGTACCAAGCACTCATCTGGCCGAAGTCATCGTTTCCTCCAAGCCCATCGGCACCGGTTTGGTACATGGCCCTCAGGATCATCCGAATTTTGTCCTGGGACTTCCAAGCCTGATCCGTCCAATTGTAAAGGTACACTACATGGTGTGACGGCTCGTTACCGTGCACGTAATTTCCGATAATGCCCTCCCGGGAAATGTCCTCGGTATTGGCAAAATACCTGTCAGGCAAATCCATACTGAAAAGGGAATCCAAATGCTCCACAAACCGCGTATCCCCTCCCATCATACCGATCATTTCCTTTGGTGCATGCGGTACATACAAGCTGTAGTTCCAGGCATTTCCTTCGATAAAACCCTGACCGTGAGTATCCAGTGGATCGAAACCTTGCTTCCAGGCTCCGTTCTTCAGCTTGGGACGCATAAAGCCTGATTGGTGATCAAATACATTTTTATAGTTCCCTGCACGATCCGCAAATTCTTGGGCAATTTCTTCCCTTCCTATTTTCGTAGCCATCTGGGCGATCGCCCAATCGTCATAGGCATATTCCAGTGTTTTGGACACAGATGCTCCACTCACGTCCTCGGGTACATAGCCCTTCTCCATATAAGCTCCGATCCCATCAAAATAAGCGGTCTTAGCCGTGGTGACGGAAGCATTAAGGGCATGGTCCAAGTCGGACGTTACCGTTCCTTTGACCACCGCATCGGCAATGACTGAGGCACTGTGATAGCCGATCATGCACCAGTTTTCATTGGCATAATGTGACCATATGGGCAACATCGGATGGACACTCTGGTCAAAATGCGCCAGCATCGATTTTACCATATCACGGTTCCTAGCTGGCTGCAGCACGTTAAACAGCGGATGCAATGCCCGGTAGGTATCCCATAGAGAAAAACTGGTGTAATTGGTAAAACCTTCGGCCTCGTGTATATTCATGTCCAAGCCGCGGTATTTTCCGTCCACATCACCATAGACTGTTGGCCCCAAAAAGGCATGGTACATGGCCGTGTAGAAATTTACCTTATCCGTGTCTCGGATGGTGCTTACCTGCACCTTGTTCAATTCTTTGTTCCAACTATCTACCCCTGCTTGATGAATGGCATCGAAGTCCCACCCTGGAGTCTCTTCCTGCATGTTTTTGATAGCTCCCTCCGTGCTTACAGGTGATATAGCCAACTTGGCGATTAGCTCATCACCGTCCTCTAGGTCAAAATCAAAATATGCCCTGATCTTCCTTCCTGCGATTTCGGGAAAATTCTCTGATTCGTTAAATCGCCCCCAAAAACCTCGATAGGCCTGCTTATCATCATATTTTTGATTGCCATATTTGGCGATCGGCTTGTCAAAGGAGAGCGCAAAAAACACTTTCCTGGTCCTCGCCCAACCTGTAGTCTCACGAAATCCAGTAACCAGCGTATCATTTTCGACACGCATAAACGTCCAGACATTCTTGTCATCATAATTGTAAATTCCGGACATAAGGTCCAAGATCACATGAGCATCTTCGCCTTCAGAAAAGGTATAACGGTGCACCCCTACCCTTGTAGTGGCGGTAAGTTCTGCGTTGATTCCATAATCGTCCAGCTCCACTTGGTAATAGGCCGGGGAAGCATTCTCACGATCATGGGAAAATCTCGAACGATAACCCGAGTCAGGATCAGTTTCTGTACCAGGATTAAGCTGTAGAGGGCCACTGGTGGGCATCATTAAAAAATCGCCCAAGTCGGAGTGCCCCGTGCCACTAAAATGTGTATGGCTAAAGCCAACAATCGTCACATCATCATACTGGTAGCCGGCACAATAACGGTACACTTCCGGATTATACCGGCCATTTACCTCGTAGGGAATCGTATCCGTATCAGGACTGAGCTGGACACTACCAAACGGAACCGTCGCCCCTGGGTAGGTGTGTCCCATTTTGGCCGTTCCGATCATCGGATCCACGTATTGGCTAAGGTCTTCTTGCGCTTGGACGCCCCAAGCCATGAAGCCCATAAGACTTGTTAATAGTATTTTTTTCATTGGGTTGCTATTCTTTAGGTAATAAAAAACGCTGCAGTACTTAACATTAAGTAAGAAAAAGGCTATATATACTCTTTCTTCATAACCGTAGGTACCTCTCGCCCCCTAAAAGGGGGAATTTTCAAATGCTGGTCGACGACAAGTGTCTTTCTTAATCCGGGGGCTGAGCGGAGCCGAAGCCCTATCGAAAGTCTCAAGACTCAAATCTCAAGACTCCCTACTCAAAACTCAACTCTCCTCTACCCGATACCCTTTCACACCATAAAATACGATATAAAGATAACAGGCCAAAGGCACTATAAAGGATAGCTGGACACTTCCTGTCAAGTCAGCCATCAATCCTTGCAATAGCGGAACAATTGCGCCACCTACAATGGCCATCACGAGCAATGAGGAGGCCTGTGCCGTATATTTCCCAAGGCCTTTGATCGCCAATGAGAAGATCGTGGGGAACATGATGGAATTGAACAATCCCAAGGCTACGATAGACCAGAGTGCCAATTGTCCGTCGGTCAGTAGGCCAATGATCAGCAACGCGATTCCCGTGATACCGAAGAGCCACAGGGTCCGGTTGGGAATAAATTGGCCAATGATGATCACCAAAATATTGAGTCCGATAAAGGCCAAGGCGTAAAGCGCCATTTCACTTCCATAAACATAATGAATGGTCACGTATGATATTGCCGAAATCCCGCCAATGATCAGGAAACGATTGAGGTTCTTTTTGAAATCGGCCAATGCTACCGCCCCAAAAAACCTTCCTACCATGGCTCCTCCCCAAAAGAGTGCCAGGTAATGGCTGGCTTCAGCTTCATCCAATCCGGCTATTTCCGGTAACCGGGCGAAATTGATCAAATTACTTCCCACCGTTACTTCACCACCTACATAGGCAAAAATGGCCCCTATGCCCAGAAAAAGATGGCGATGCTTTAATGCTCCACTATCTGAGATGATGACTCCCTGGGAACCAATTTCTGGCAATTTAAACATTTTGAAAATCATGGCGATCAACAATAAGGTCACAGCCAGGCCCACATAAGGCATTTTTACAGCGTCAGCACTGATATCTACCTCTCCAATGGTACCAAAAATAAGGTAACCACCGATCAAAGGCGCAATCGTGGTCCCCAGTGAGTTAAAGGCTTGGGTCATGTTCAGGCGACTGGAAGCCCCAGAAGGCTTGCCCAAAATGGTCACGTAGGGATTGGCCGCAATCTGCAAAATGGTAATTCCCGAAGCCAACACAAACAAGGCAAATAGAAAAAAACCAAAACTCACCAAGCTGGCAGCTGGATAGAAAAACAGACAGCCCACTGCGGAAATCACCAAGCCCAGGATAATCCCGTTTTTATAGCCTATTCTGCCAATCGGATCCCCTTTGGTAATGGAGATCAAATAATACCCTAGGGAAATAAAGAAGTAAGCCCCAAAAAAAGCCGTCTGGATCAGCATGGCCTGCCAGTTTTGCAAGGTGAATACTTGCTGTAAATGGGGAATCAAAATATCGTTCATGCAGGTGATAAATCCCCACATAAAAAACAGCATGGTGACCAAAAACAATGGCCCCAAATATTGCTGACCGGAATCAAATTCTACATTATTATCTTCGGTTTCTTTTGAAATGCTAACTGACGCCATGGGCTTTTGAGTTATTGGGTTGAATGGTAAATTAAGTTTTTGGGACACAGTTTGATGTTTAGTCAATAGTCCACAGACTCGCTGGTAAGGATTTGCAATCCTAACTATCCATTAGCAGGGTCATATAATCCACTAGATGTTCGAGATTTGCAATCCCATTTTTAGTATTTACTTATAATCTTCCTTTTGGACTTTCCAGCTACATGCTGCGCCGATCAGGGCCGCCTGCTCTCCCAATTCAGTAATTCTGATGGGCGTATCGAGGCCTGCACGGTCAAGTTCCTCCTTCACAATGGGCAGGAAAAGTTCTTCGGCTTTAGAAATATTCCCCCCAAGTACTATGACCTGGGGGGATTCTTTTTTAATAAAACCGATGAGAAAACGCGCCAGATTTTCACCAAATTCCTTGAAAATATCTGCTGCATAGGCCCTGTTTTCTGGCTCTACAGTGAGCTCTCGGACTTCAGTTATAGCCCTACCGGTGTTTTTCTGGTAAGCTTCCACAAACCATCTCGTAGAGACATAGTCCTCCACTATACTTCCTTTAAATGGACTGCACCAGAGCGCGGCATCTTCGGCAAATTCCCCATGATACCGGGAACTCCCCAGCCCCGTCCCAAGCGTCAGACCGATGGCATGATCATATGATCTAGCGGCACCACTGGCCACTTCACCCTGCAAAAAGCACGCAGCGTCATTTTCGAAGTGGATGCTTTCGGTATCACAGCCTAAAGCTTCTGCAAGCATTTTTTTCACTTCCAAGCCATACAAAGAGGTGTATTTGCCTTGCTGCTCGATCAGTGAGACACCATTTGGGTAATCAAACGGCCCCGGCATCGCAATGCCGATCTTAAGGTGCTGCAGGGAATATCCCGGAATGGCCTCTATGGCCCTTTTCCATTCATCGATAATAGAGCCTGCACTACCGGAAGAATCCACCTCCCTTCTTACCAAAGAGGCCTCATCCAACACGTTCGTATCCAGGTCCACCAGTCCTGCGGTAATGTGAGACCCACCGATATCTATTCCTACTACATTTCTTTTGTTCATCTGTGGTCGTTGCTCTTGTGTTGAACTGCCTTTATTCGTTGGAGAGTGAAAAAGGGAAGTCTGCTTTTTTAGTACCTCGCTTTTTGTTGGGAGTGGCTGACATATCAAAGTCCAGCAGGGCACCCTTCATCAGCTCCTTGTGGCTTAGCCAGTTCTTCGAGTAGCTTTTGCCATTTACCTTCAGCCCCTCAATGTATCGGTTTTCAGCACTGTTTTCAGGAGCACTGATCACTATTTCTTCTCCATTTTGAAGCGAAAGGGTTACTTTCTTAAACAGTGGCGCACCGATCACATACTCGTCCGTTCCTGGACATACGGGATAGAAGCCCAAGGCAGAAAACACATACCAAGCAGAAGTCTGTCCATTGTCCTCATCACCGCAGTAGCCGTCTGGCGTAGGCATGTACATGCGGTTCATGGTCTCTCTCACCCAGTGCTGTGCTTTCCAAGGTTCTCCTGCATAATTGTACAAATAAATCATGTGCTGGATCGGCTGGTTTCCGTGGGCATACTGGCCCATATTGGCGATCTGCATCTCTCTAATTTCGTGGATCACGCCACCGTAATAGCTGTCATCAAACACTGGAGGCAAGGAAAAAACCTTGTCCAGCTGAGCCACAAACTCCTTCTGACCGCCCATAAGGTCGATCAAGCCCTGTACGTCGTGGAAGACAGACCAGGTGTAATGCCAGCTGTTCCCTTCGGTAAAAGCATCTCCCCACTTGAATGGGTTAAAAGGAGCCATAAATTCACCATCCTTGTTCTTGCCCCGCATCAGCTTGGTTTCGGGATCATACAGCTTTTTGTAGTTAAAACTTCTTTGCTTGTACAGCTCAATTTCCTCTTTAGGCTTGTCCAAAGCTTTTGCCAATTGGTAGATGGTAAAATCATCGTAGGCATACTCCAGCGTTCTCGCAGCATTTTCATTGATGCCTACATCATAAGGCACATAGCCCAATTCTTTGTAGTATTCTGCACCTGCACGTCCCACTGCGGTCAACGGACCGGCATTATTGGCGCCGTGGATCACGGCTTCATAAAGTGTCTCAATATCATAATCGTAGTCTCCTTCATATTTCAAGAAAGCATCAGCCACTACTGAAGCAGAATTATTGCCCACCATCACATTCCGCAGACCGGGGCTGGCCCATTCTGGCAACCAACCACTCTCCTTGTAGGCATTGGCAAGACCTTCCTGCATCTGGGCATTCAGTTCGGGATACATCAAGTTCAGGAAAGGAAACAATGAACGGAATGTGTCCCAAAAACCCGTATCGGTAAACATATAACCCGGCAGTACTTCACCATTATAGGGACTGTAGTGCACCACATTGCCATCGGCATCGTATTCGAAGAATTTTCTTGGAAACAACAGTGACCGGTATAGGCAAGAATAAAAAGTCTCCATTTGATCTTGAGTACCACCAGAAACGTCGATACGGCCGAGCTGCTCATCCCAGGTTTTTCTTCCTAGCGCTTTTAAGGCATCGAAGTCATGGTTTCCAATTTCCTGAAGGTTGATGGCAGCTTGTTCATAACTGATAAATGAGGAGGCCACTTTGGCATTCACCACTTCACCTTTGGCAGTCTTAAAGCCAATAACAGCTCCTGCGTGATTGGCATCTGCTTCAAGCGCATCCTGAAGGTTGCCGTCTTGGAAGGTCTTGTTAAAGGTAAATTCCTTATCAAATTCCACTACAAAATAATTGCGGAAATTATCCGGAACACCACCGCTATTTCGTGTGGTATAGCCGATAATTTTATTTTCTTCCGGAAGAACCTTCACATATGACCCCTTGTCAAAAGCATCCAATACCACAAAAGCATCATCCGTTTCGGGAAAGGTAAATCGGAATCGGGCCGCTCTTTCTGTCGGTGTTATCTCAGTGGTCACATCATGGTCAGCGAGATAAACGCTGTAATAATACGGCGTCACCGTCTCCGCTTTGTGGGAAAACCAACTTTGACGTTCTTCTTCTTTAAACTTCGGTTCACCGGTCACCGGCATGATCGAGAATTGCCCATAATCATTCATCCACGGGGATGGTTGGTGGGTTTGCTTGAAGCCTTTGATTTTGGTGGCATCGTACATGTACGCCCATCCGTCGCCCATCTTTCCGGTTTGGGGAGTCCAAAAATTCATCCCCCAAGGCATCGCAATAGCGGGATATACATTGCCATTGGATAAACTGTAATCGGAATCCGTACCCATCAGGGGTTTGGCGTAGTCCACTGGATGATCCACTTTCTCGACAAGGTCAGACTGGCCATAAGCCGTCACGGCCAAGGTCATCATTGCCAAGGTTTTGGTCAAAAATGTCTTCATTATTTTGGTTATTTAGTTATTTGGTTATTTGCTATTCATGTATAGGGTGATCAGTATTTATCCATCCCTCCTGTCACATAATTGGCATTGTTACAAATATATTATCTAAACGTTAAAAAGCTAAACCCTTTTAGTTTTTATTTTTGATTAATTTTCAGGGCATCATATGGTCATCATCCGAACGCGATCAAAATCTCGTCACTGAAAAGTATAGGGTGGAACGCGGAGAGGATTGGAAGGATTACTGCAAAGGTCTCCGCTACGGCTATCAAATCCGGGATAACGACGGATCAAGGGTAAAAGTTGGGGATTGGGAGTTTAGTAATTGGCAAAACCACGGAAAAACAAAAAAATGCCACCAAGTTCCTAAGGCACTAAGTGCATGTTTATCCTGCATGGAAAGGAATACATAATTGCTTTGTGCCTGGGAGCCTTGGTGGCATATGATTGTTCCGGTAACTAAATTGACCTACTCACAGAAGTATTGCTTGATCCAAAATGACGCCAAACCGTGCATTCAAGGGCAATTTCGGTAGGTTCTTTAGTGACAAAAAAGCCACAGACACACAGATCGTAGATGAGCAGCGGTGCTTTTGGGGCTACTTCCATCATTTATCTGTGAATCCGTGGCTTTACTATAATTTGTTGTGTTCCTTATCCTGACCGTTTATTGGTTATAGCCAGGGTTTTGCTCTAGGTTAGGATTAAGGGCCGTTTGAACGTGAGGAATCGGAAACAACTCCTTATTGGGGTCGTTAGTAGCCTCATGATCCCACCAGCTTCCTTGGGTAAAATCACCAAAGCGGATCAGGTCTGTCCTTCGCTTGCCCTCGAAGATAAACTCTCTGCCACGCTCTGCGAGCAGTTCCTCTAGCGTCAGCGTAGAAGTAGTGTACATCGCATCCGCCCAGTCAGCATCGGTAAATGCGCGCTGCCTGCTGGCATTGATCAGGTCCACCGCTTCCTGTGTGGCCATACCTCCATTTTGGCGCAAAATTGCCTCCGCTTTGTTGAAGTACAGCTCAGTCAATCGGTAAATGATGTAGTCATTTTCCCAGTAATTTTCATCATCCTTGGTGCCAGACCGGTATTTATTGAAGCGTGCTCCACTGTTTTCCTCTCCTTCGGTCATGCTGCCTTCTCCAGTAGCCCCTTCACTGTTTCTCCGGATGGTATTCACATACTCCAAAGGCTGGCCATCATATTCTTCTGTACCAAGTATAGGCTCTTCGGTTCCGTACTTATATTGTGTCCCAAAGAGGAACCATTCCTGCTTTCTGAGGTCATTTTCCTGATAAGCATCAAAAGCTGAAGGAATCACCACAAAAGCATTCCAGCCACTGAAAGTAACATCCCATACTTCAGAAATATTGCTATAGCCCACATAGAATCCTCCCCAATTAAACTCAAAGCCACCTTTTCGGCTAAAAGCAAACTGGAAGATATTTTCAGGAGACATATGGTTGGTATTGTTAAATGGCCCCAAAATATCAGGGTCCAGCTCCATGGTGCCCGTAAGACTTCCTCCCTCACCATCTATGACCTTATCACTGTATTCGATACACTTATCATACATCGCTGTCCCAGCCCATTTTTCGGCATTCAGGTAAAGCTCCGAAAGCATGGCATAACCTGCTGCCTTGGACACTCGACCTACCATCTCTTGCGACAGCGGCTGCAGCAGCTCCACATTGTCCAACAACTCCTGCTCTACAAAAGCAAAGACTTCTTGTCTGGTGGCCGTTGGTGGATTGATGGGCTCTCCCACTGTGGTCACGATAGGTACATTGCCCCACATGTCCATAATTTTCAGATAGTGGTATGCATGCATAACCCTTAGCTCTGCTAAAATGGAGGCCTTATCGTCCGAGGTCATTCCTATGCTTTCAAAATTAAGCTCTTCCATATCTGCAATTACTGCATTTACATAGCCTAATCCTTCCCACATCAATGCCCATGAACCTCTCAACCTTGGCTCTTGGGAAGTCCAAGTATGGTAATGCAACCTGATATGGTCTCCTCCATCATATCCATGACGACCTTTCTGAGGCCAAGCTACTTGATCTGCGGCCATTTCACCGTGATAATAGTAGCCGCTCTGCCCGGTAGGCGCTAACCAGGCCTGCATATGGGTAAACGGCCGAAGCACTCCTTCCATCACCTCTGTTTCATTGCTATAGAAGCTGTCTTTTGTTAGTTCATTATAGACAGTTTCATCCAAATCCATACAGGATACCGTTCCCAATATCGCTGCAGGAGCAAGTATTCCTACTATTTTATTGATATATTTTTTCATGATTTCCTCGCTTTAAAATCCAACTTTTAGGCCCAACGCAAATGATTTTGTTCGAGGGTAAAATCCCCTACCATCTATACCGGTGTTCAGCCCAACATCTTGTAACTCAGGATCTATACCAGAATAGCCTGAAATAGTCAACAAGTTTCGCCCTGTGGCGTACACCCTCAGATTCCTGAAATACTGACTGTTCAGTTCAAAATTATAACCCAATGTTATATTATCCAGCTTCACAAAACTTCCGTTTTCTAAATAGTAATCCGAGTACTGCGGATCGTCATCGAGTTCGGCGTGGGTAGTGATCGCACTTTCTAACAGGTTATTTGGTAGCCATT
Source organism: Echinicola rosea (assembly GCF_005281475.1). Taxonomy (NCBI): domain Bacteria; kingdom Pseudomonadati; phylum Bacteroidota; class Cytophagia; order Cytophagales; family Cyclobacteriaceae; genus Echinicola; species Echinicola rosea. The sequence continues at coordinate 4,835,627 of NZ_CP040106.1, forward strand.
TCATGTTACCGAAATACATCTCCTTGGTATTTAGAATATCAAAGCCAAATTTCCCTCTGAAGAATATGGAAAGGTCAAAATTCTTATAAGTAAACGTATTGTTCAATGAAGCCATATACTTCGGAACACCGTTACCGATGACCGTAAGGTCTTCTGTGGTCATGTCCTCGGCTTCCCCAATCGAACCATCTGCTTTGTAAAATTGCCACTTGCCATCTTCGGAAAATCCTGCAAACCGTTTTCCATAAAAGTTCCCGATAGGACCGCCATCTTCTATCCTAATGGCATTTCCAAGATTTCCGGGACTTGGCAAACCTCCCTCTTCAATCCATGAAATCGTAAAGACATCATTGGAAAGTGACGTTACTTTATTTCGTTGGGTATTGGCAGTAAGATCAGCTCTCCAGCTAAAGTCCGTATTCTTTATTATGGTAGAAGTCAGGTAAAGCTCAATCCCTCTATTGTTGATACTACCAACGTTCGTCAATAGATTATTCTTGGCATATGCTGGCTGTTGGGAGGTATATTCATAAAGTAAATCTACCGTTTCCCTATTGTACAAATCAAGGGAACCACCTAGCATGTTATTGAACAATAAAAAGTCAAACCCTAAATTCCATTCTTTCTTCTTTTCCCATCTCAAATCGGGGTTCGGGTTTCTTGACAGACCATAAGTTTGATAATAAACCCCTTCCTGAGGATATACCCCGCCTTCAGAAAGCGTGATCAACGACTGGTAATTATCTATTCCTTGGTTTCCGGTAACCCCATAGCCCAACCTCACTTTTAAGTTGTTTACCGCTGAACTATTAGCGAGGAAACGCTCTTTGGTCAATTCCCAACCTACGGATACCGCTGGGAAATTTCCCCACTTATGGTTGGCACCAAACCGAGAAGAACCTTCTCTTCTTAGGGTCGCTTGCACAAAATACTTTTCTTGGAATGCATAACTCGCTCTTGCAAAAAAGGCTATCAAGGTATTGTCTTCTTTAAAACTATCCATCCCTGGACGAGGAAGTTGTGTATTATTAATAGCACTACCTGCGCTCAGGTTCCAATCGAGAAAGCCATCCGTCGTAAAGCCATTATTGTTGACATTGAACTCTTCTGTTGTAAAGTACTGGTAACTGTAACCGACGATGGCATCAAACGAATGATCGGTATTGAATATCTTCTTATAGTTTAGGGTACCTTCGAAGGTGTTGGACCAATCCAGGTGATTGAACTTAGAAGCATAGCCCATCCCTTGGTATTCAGATGTGGGACGGTTGGCGAAGTCATTCATCGACTGGTAATACCGGTCATTGTAATTGTTCCTGATATAGGCACCAAAAGCGGAAGCTTTCAGCCCATCGATGATTTCATAGGTCAACCGCACATCCCCCGAAAAGGTGGACTTGTTCCGTTCATCGATCCGATTGGCATAGCGGGAAAGGGGATTGTAATTGTTATAGGCTTGCGTCTCTACATATGAACCATCGGGGTTAAAAATAGGAGCTGTGGGGTTTCGCTGAATGGCCTGCTCAAAGTCCCCACCTTGTCCACCTAGCCTGTTGGCATCACTGAAGTTGACCGCAAGGTTGGATGCCAAGGTAAGTTTGTCCTGAAATCCCGTCTGACTAAAGCTAACCCGGCCACCAAATTGTTTATTACTGTTTTCCTGCGCAATTCCCTCGGCACCATTATAATAAAACGAAGCCCTGTAAGTGGAATTTTCGCCACCACCGGAAGCAGCAAAATTATGGTACTGGCTAAGGTTCTGCTTGTTCAGCAATCGATCATACAAGTCTGTGGAGCTACCCAGGTCATTACCTTCCTCGATCAAGCCTTGGTCGATCAGGCCACGATATTGGTCTGCTGTAAGAAAATCAGGTTTCCTGTCCACATATTCCCGTTGGAAATAGGTCGAATAATCAAATCGGGATTCTCCCGCTTTTCCTTTTTTGGTAGTGATGAGAATTACCCCGGCATTGCCTCGGGTACCATAGATGGCCGCAGCAGAACCGTCTTTCAGTACATCAAAGGAAGCAATATCATCCTGCTGAAGCAGGTCCAAACTCCCTCCGGGAATACCATCGATAACAATCAATGGACTGGTCGTGCCCACTAAAGAGGTCAAGCCCCTCAACTGGATATCCGTAGATCCATTGGGATTGTTTCCTTGAGGTCGATTGATGTTAAGGCCGGCCACTTTACCTTGGATCAGCTCCATCGGTGAACGCATACCGCCCTGTACAAAGTCATCTTCCTCGACATTGGCCACCGCAGAAGTAATCTCCCGCTTCTTTTGAGATCCATAGCCGATCACCACAAATTCCTCCAGAGATTCCGTATCGGAAGTCATCTCCACATCCAAGGTCGATTGGCCGCCCACAGGAACTTCCTGGCTCGCCATTCCGATAAAGCTAAAGACCAACACCGCCTCATCGGAGGCTACGTTGATCTTATACTTGCCGTCCAGGTCTGTCACGGTACCATTGGTTGTACCTTTTTCTAAAATGGAAACGCCCGGAAGAGGCTCTCCCGATTCATCGGTCACGACACCGGTCACTTCCTTAGCTGTGGTTTGAAAAAACGAAACACCATCTGCGGCGCCCGCTTCACCTGCTACAAAAACTGCTTCTTCCGCCTGTGTGGCGGAGCTGATTGCTCCTGAGAATAGCATCATTAAAACGCCTCCTCTCAATGTGCGAAAGCCAATACTGCTGCTGCCGCCAAAGCGACTGACAGCTGGTAACTTTTCTTTCATTTAACTTTGGGTTTTAGGTTATCAATTAACTCTCAGGCCCTTGTACAAAATCGACCATTTTTTTAAACGACCGATTTTTCCAAAAATCCTGTTATAAAGCTAAACCCTTTTAGTATAAAAGCAAAGTCGATTTAGTCCTACGTAGTCTTACTAAATTTTTGGTTCATAAAAATAACGTCCAAATACGGACAGAAAAAAACCTTTGAAATACCTTAAAATTCAATTCGTATAGTTAGTCCAGATGTACAATTTCATCTATTTAAAATAATAAAACATAAACCATCAACTTTATACATCAGATTATCGCATTGGTTAAAAAAATATTTAAAAATCACTTGTTTCATTAAAAATGAGTAAAATCAGACCATCTAATAGGATTTTTTTGCTTAAAAAAAGTTAAAAAACTCAACCATACTAAGTAATTAAAAGACTAAAGAAATATTAGTTTCACTAAAAAATAATATTCTATAGATTTTAAATTTAAAAAAATCAAAAAAAGTCGACCATATTTACATCACCCAGTTTATTAACCATTACATCATAAACACAAAATATACATAGGGGAAAGGTTGGGAAAATAATCATGGAGAGGTATCATAATAGGCTTAGGGAAACAACGACTAAAACAATCCCAAAGCCCCCTTCAATGAAATCAAAATAGCCACTATAGTGGTTACTTCTTGGATCTATTGGTGGACTCCCTTTCTTTTAGTGACGCTTGCAAGACGATTTTATTGGCTTCCCTTTCTCCTTGAGGGGTATTGATGGATTGGAGCATGGATTGGATAAGACTTCTGGCGATCTCCTCCTTTGGCTGAACGATACTGGATACCGAAGGCGTATTGAATTTGAAGAACTCATTGTCATCAAAAGCAATCACAGCGAGATCGTCGGGAATCTTCTTCCCCATTTGCTTAATGACTTGCATTCCCTTCATGGCCAAATAATTGGTGGCAAAGAACACTGCTTCCAAATCCCCATTTGATTCAAAATATGCCGTCATGGCATCCTCTGTCTCTTTTGACGAGTAAGTATCATAAGGAATTTCCAAAATTTGCTCATCAATTCCCTCTTTGTTACACATCTGGATATAGGCTTCCCTCCTGTCATGCATCTGTGACTGATCGGAATCAATGGTCACAAAACCTATTTTTCTCAAACCATTTTCCAAGAACAAATCCAGCCCTTGCTTGGCTCCTTGGAAATTATCGATCACCACATAACTGCAATCCACCTCCGGCAGGTACCGGTCAAAAAGGATCAGTGGATTCCGGTCCCTGGAAAGCTCTGACAAAAAACCTGCGTCCATCCCCACTGGCGGGGTAAGGATATACCCGTCCACTTGCAAATCCCTAAACATACTGATCAGCCCCATGGTCTTAGCGGGATCATTGTTGGTACTGGAATAAATAATCTTGTACCCATCCTTGAAGGCCCGATCTTCGATCATTTTTGCTATTGTTGCAAAAAAGGGATTGGAAATATCCTCCACCATAAAAACGATGATATTGGACTTCCCAGTCCTGAGACTCTTGGCCAATTGACTGGGTTGATAGCCGATTTTCTTCACATAGGCCTGCACCTTATCGATCAGCTTCTGACTGATCCTGTTTTCTTCGGCTTTGCCATTCAACACAAATGAAACGGTGGTAACTGAAATATTCAGCTCCTTCGCAATGGCTTTAATGGAATGTTTCTTTTTCTGCATTCTTAATGGTTATACGAAAACTACCTCCCTGCTTCTAGGGAAAATAAAATCCAAGAAACGCCAAATATAATTGATTCTGGCGTTTTTATTGCGATCACTTATCTGAGAGTTGATCGAAAATGGTTAATTGGGAGATTTTGGATAAAAGAGAATGGAATATAAGGTTTTCATTAGTTTGATGAAAATTTTCAGGAAGATTTCACCCAACTAAAAAAAGGTTGCCCTATTTCTAGGACAACCTTTTGAATATATTAAATATATGAAAACTGATACATTTAGTTCCCTGGATCCCACCAGGTAGTGGTCGTCCAAGTATTTCCCCCCATATTTGAAATCGCATCGTTCAGGTTTTGAGGATTGGTGGTCCCTTCTGATGAAGGGTAAATCTGTCTTCGTGGAATTTCACCATTGGAGAAGTTTCCGGTATAATTTACCGGGGTAAGCACCGGGTACCCGGAACGCTTCCAGTTGTTCCATGACTCCACAAAATTGGCCAGCAGTCCAGTAGTGGCCCATATTTGCTCGTTGATCATCATCATGGCACTTTCTGTGGAGCTCATATCCAATGGATTGGCCGCTACATAGGCACTTGCATCACTACTGGAAACAGCCCCACCACCGAACTTGCCAATGGTGGTCATGGCTCCCAGCACTCCGTTTTCATAATGCTCGGCCGCCGTTCCCGGCACACTGTATCCTCTCAGGGCCGCTTCGGCAAGCAAAAGCTGCACCTCTGCATACGTCAAGAAGAAAATAGGGGCATCCCTGTCACGGTAGATTCCAGTTGGTCTGGAATATTGCCCGATAGGGGCCACATCACCACCTGTACCTGTGCTACCGGGATAGTTTGGCTCGGTGGTAATGTCGGTGGACCCGCCTCTAAGGTCGTATCCATTGGGCATTCCGATCTGATCAGCGGGATCATTGTTTCCTACTACATTTCCGTTCCTGTTGGCTGTCAATCCTGCTGGTGGCACTTCTGCGATTACAGGCAATCGAGGATCGTCCGAAGCTTGGAGAAAATCGATCATGGTCTTTGACCAGCGTACTTCGTAGATATCATCCTGCACGTTCAAGGCATTTGCACTGGAATTTGAATAACCATTGTCCTGATCAGAAAACATCAAGGATTCATCCGCAGGAGAATCAAACACCCCTCCGGCCACTGCCTTTTCCACATAACTTTGTGCAGATGCAGGATCCACCTCTACCATTCGCATGGCCATTTTTAACATCAGCGAATAACCGAACTTTTTCCACATCGCTATATCTCCACCATAAATCACATCATTGGTGATCTCATCACTGCCCGTGCCCAAAGAATTGATCGCATTTTCGAGATCCGCCAACATGCTCATGTACACATCAGACTGTCCATCGTAACTAGGCTGGGTAAGGCCTTCTCCTCCCTGCAAGGCCTCGCTATAAGGAATGTCTCCATAAATATCCGTAACAAAGGACAAGGTCATCACCTTCATGATATCTCCCGCCGCAACAAGATTGGTCAAGCCTTTTTCCATCGCCAACTGTTGCATCTGATTGATCCTGGAAGAAGCTTCATAACCTAAGTTCCAGACCCCTTGGATATAATTATTGGTACTACCGGAAATGACGTATTTATCGGCATTGGAGTAATAATTGGCGCCGCCGGTGGAGGTAGAAGCAAGCACTTGTACCCACATACTTTGAAACAAGATTGACCCCGTATAGCCGGTCACCATATTCCCGTAGTTGTAAGATACTGTAGGCAAAATCAAGTTGGGATCAAATAGACCACCATCAGCCCTGTTGGGGTCAGTATTGATTTCTTCAAAATCTCCATCACAGCCGGTAAAAGCCACAAACAAGCCTACCAGCATTAAACTTATATATCTTTTCATGATCAGTTCAATTTAAAGTTAAGGTTAAACCCATAAGACCTGGTGCTCGGCAAGCTCGTTCCCTCGATACCGGTAAAGTTGATATTGGAACCAAAGGAAGCCTCCGGATCTATGTTCTCAGCATGCCGCATCAAAATCGCCAAGTTTCTTGCAACTAACGACACATTCAAGCCTTTAATTACCGGTGTATTGGCAAACCATTTTTCAGGCATCGAATAGCCAAGGGTCAATTGCCGTAATTTGATAAAATCACCATCCACCACACTGGTGCTGGTCACATTTTGGGCCAAGGCTTTATAGTAATCCTCTGCAGTAGCGGTGCTTCCATCAGTGGTCACACCACCTTCTCTTCCCTCCAGGGTCCTTTGGTGAAGCCCTCTCCAAGTGGAATAATATTCCGTGGCGGAAAGCACTTTATTTCCAAAACTATAATCAATCAGGAAGGAGAATGAAATGCCGTTATAGGTCAACGTATTGTTCCACCCTCCATAGAATGTAGGCAATACAGATCCCCAATTTTTCAATTCTCCTTGTACAGGTAAGCCCGAATCATCCACCATTACGCTGCCATCTTCGTTATAGGCATAGTCAAATGCCCTGATCTGTGGGCCGGATTCTCCTACCACAAAAGCAGTTACAGCATTTCCCAAGGTCGCCCTGTTTTGGCCCAAAGTGATAGGATTATTGTCCGGGCCGGTACTGAGCACTTCATTTTTTACACTGGTCATGTTTACTGAAGTATTCCAAGAAAACTTCGATGTCTGTACCGGTATCCCTGAGACCAGTACTTCAAGTCCTTTGTTTGACACCGAACCGGTGGCCACCACACCACTATTAAAACCAGAAGTAATGCTATAGGTAGCATTCATAATCTCATCATGGGTGGTCTTGGTAAAGTAGGCGACATCAAAGCTCAATCGGTTTTTAAAGAAACTCAGGTCAACGCCAAGTTCCACTTCATCCGTTGTAAACGGCTTCAAATCCTGGTTTGGTATGGATAGCGGCGCAGACCCTGCCGGAATGCCGTTAAAGGGGTTTTCAGAACTATAATAGAATTGTGTTTGGTAAGCCTGCGTAGGCTCACCACTGGTCACGGCGTAGGATGCCCGAAACTTACCAAAATCCATCGCATCGATGTTCAACAAGCGATCAAAAACAAACGCCAAGGTCACCGATGGTGAAAAGATGCTGTTGTTTTCAGGATTCAGCGTACTGTACACATCATACCGGCCCGTCGTGGTCAAGGTCAAGAAGTCCTTATACCCAAAGCCCAATGAATAATAGGCAGAGTGCACTTCACGTTCTTCATACTGGAGGGTGTTATTGTTCCTGTTGAATATCTCAGTATTGAACGGTGAGTACAAATAAGGCAAAACAAACCTGCTACCGCTCAATCCAATGGATTCGAATTTGTTTTTTCTCATATTCACCCCAGCCAAGGCATCCAATTCAATGTCTTCGGTCAGGTCCACTACAGCACCCAGAATACCGTCAATATTGAGTTCAGAACGTGTGGACTGGCCGCGGTTATTAAGTGCTCCTTGTAGGTCTGCCGTATAGGCCAAACCGTAGGGCTCCACGGTATTCACTTTATCATTGGATACATCATTGCCTAATCGGACCATCGCATAGATCTCAGGGGTAAAGCTATACTTGGCCGACAAGGCGGAAATAGTCCGGTTTCTTTCCAGATCATTAATGCCTTTTTCGGTAATAAAATATGGATTGGTCACGTAAATATCGTCACTGAAAACCGTTTCTGCCCCAGTATCAGGATTAAAACCAGGAGCAAAGATGTTGTGGTCGATATTGGGTGCCAAGAACAGGAAGTTGTTCGGGTTTCTTGGTCCATCACTTAGGAAAGGAATATTGGTCGATAACTGGTTAACATAGTTTACCATAGCGGTCACGTTCAGCTTATCGGTAATATTCTGATCCACATTTAGGTTGATCGTCTTTCGGTCCATTCCACTATTCGGCACGATCGAATTGGCGTCAAGATTGGAAAATGAAAGCCTGAATGAGCCGTCATCGCCCAGTCCCTTGGACACGGATACAGTATTGGTGAAGTTGGTACCGGTTCTATAAAAATCGATGTAGTTTTCACTGGCGGGTGAATACGGGTAATTATTGCCATCAAAGCCAATCACTTGGCTCCCGTCCATCATGGCTCCCCAAGCAAGACGTCCGGTAGTCTGTGCATCTGACGCCGTGGTTGGCTTTTGGCCACCGGTTCCCTGTCCGTAAACATCTTGGAAATCGGTAAAGTCCACTGCTTGTTCGGCCATAAAGTTCATCGTATAGTTCAGCGTCCAATCCCCTCCTTTTTTACCCGCTTTAGTGGTAATTAGGATCACACCGTTAGAGGCCCTGGAGCCGTACAGCGCCGAGGCGGCCTGTCCTTTCAATACCGTCATCGACTCAATGTCATCGGGGCTTAGGTTACCGATGCCGTCACCATTATCGCTACCGCCCCATTGACCGGCAGATCCCCGCTGTGTATTGTCCATCGGGATACCATTGATCACATAAAGTGGCGATCCGGTACCACTGATACTGGGTAGTCCCCTGAGGGTGATTTTGGAGGTTCCTCCCGGACCACTGCTGGTGCCCTTCACGACCAGACCGGCCACCCGGCCGGCCAAGGAGTTGGCCACGTTTGTTTCCCGTGCTTGGTCCAAGGCTTCACTGCCCACTTCCGTAACCGAGTAGCCCAGCTTTTCTTTTTCTTTACTGATCCCGAGAGCGGTCACTACCACCTCTCCAAGTTCTTCGGCATCTTGAGAAAGCGCTATATCAATAGTGCTTTTGCCTTTGACAGCCATTTCCTGGCTGGTATAACCTATAAATGAATACACCAAAGAAGCATTCTCCGGTATATTGGTTAAGGTATATTTTCCGTCCAAATCTGTCGAGGTACCCGTGGTGGTACCTTTGATAAAGACATTTACGCCCGGAATGGGCTCACCACTATCTGCATCGGTCACCGTACCAGAAACGGTCTTGGCCTGGGATGCATTTGTAATTGATTGGTTTTGGGCCATTATCGACTGCCCTCCAACCAACACCATGAAAAACATGGCAAGTAGAATTTTTCTCATACGAAAACAGGGTTTTAGGTAAGGATTAAGCACTTTAATTAACTTAGAAATCTCATATTATGGCAAAACAAAAAAACGCATTACCACAAAACTCGATCACCTCGACATCAATACTTCAACACCACCAATAAAGTTATTACAAACGGATAAATACCAGTTTATACCCGATTATAACCTTTATAAACGGTCATTGAATTGCCTTTACTAAAGATAGGAAATTGAAAACAAATTCAAAATAGACATTTGTTTTTTTTGATTTCAATAACATAAAAAACCATTTTTTAATATATTTAAAACATATTTCTTGCATTTTTTACATTAATAATAAAATATAAAACTATTTTTTTGTTCAACTAGCTTCAAAAAATAGATTACAATCCGTGCTGATCACACCCTATTATTAAAAATTCCCCTAAAAAAAACTATAAAACCATTTAGCAATATTCTTTTTTGCCATCAAATCAAATTGGAACGGTTTTAGCTTCTGCTTCTCTAGCATACGATTAACCCCGTATCACACAACCAACCTATTATTAATTTATTAACTACAGAAGACATGGATAATAGAAGAAACTTAAAATGGATAGGTGTATCGCTGTTGTTATGGTTGGTGTTAGCGGTAAATACGAAGACAGCACAAGCAGAAACTTCTTACGGTGTATCTTTCCAGGTGTTTTATGATGAACTCGCTCCTTACGGTGATTGGGTAAATGATCCCAGACACGGATATATCTGGTTGCCCTATGTTGACCGTGATTTTCACCCATATGGATCAAATGGCCACTGGGCCATGACAGAATATGGCAATACTTGGGTATCATATTACGATTGGGGCTGGGCTCCTTTTCACTACGGAAGATGGCTATATGATGAGTATTATGGCTGGGCATGGGTTCCTGGCTATGAATGGGGACCAGCATGGGTCAACTGGAGAACTGGTGGCGGCTATTATGGCTGGGCTCCTTTGGGACCTGGTGTATCCATCAATGTTTCGGTGGGCATACCAAGTTATCATTGGGTATTTGTACCTAGGACCCGTTTTATGAACAGGCACGTCTATCGATATTATGCGCCCAGGCGAAACATTGTAAACATATATCACAGAACCACGATCATAAATAACACGGTTGTTTACAACAATAACCGATATGTATGTGGCCCTCACAGACGAGATATTGAACGATATAGCAGACGCTCTGTAGATGTATATAGAATTAACAACACCAGAAACGCAGGACGTGCTGCTTTATCCAGATCCAGAAACACGCTAAGCGTGTACCGACCTGATTTAAGAACGGCCAGAAACGACAGGGGCGTCAGCGCTAAACCCAGAAAGGTTACTTCCCGAGAACAAGCCAGGTCAAGCCGATCAAACGTGAACCGCGGCCATTCAAGTTCTCGTTCAAACAGTGCTTCTCCTTCAAGGAGACAAGGCGAAAGATCCAATGAGAGGGCTGTAGTACCATCTAGCAGGTCGTCAAGTTCATCTTATAATATCAACAAAGGTAACGCTAGAGAGCGCACCACTACGAGAACGCCCTCTAGAACAAGGAACTCACAGCGCGAAACGATAAATACTAACAGGAGTAGAAGTAATGCATATGAGCGGAAATCTGTAGGTACCAAAAGCCATGAGCAGCGCTCCCCCGAAAGATCAAAGGCACAGAGCAGGACCTCAAAACCTAGCCCAAGCAGGGAATCTGTAAGTAGGTCTTCAAACGCTCGAAGTCAATCCTCAAGGCCTACTGCTGCCCCATCGAGAAGTCAGCGTAATGCTGCTGCCAGCAGAGGAAGCTCCTCAAATGTGAGCAGGTCTTCAGGATCCACTTCCAAAAGCAGAAGCAGTTCAAGCAGCTCTTCAAGAGGTAGAAGTAGTCGTTCGAGAGGAAATAATTAACAAACAGCAATAGATTTTAATGTTAGGTGATAGATTACAGAAAAGCACAACTGGATGTCTGGTTGTGCTTTTTCATCCCTACCAAAAACAATTGCTTTGTACCTTGGAGCCCTTGGGGCGCAATATTGCTTTCATCATAAACAAAGAAATTCCTCCCTCTCAGAAAATTTGGATTGATCATTTAAGAGCAGCCCATAAAGAAATAACTACCAGTATATTAACGAATTAACAACCAAAACACCAGGATTGCAAAAGAGCAATTTTAAACTGTCTTTACCATAAATGTTAAATTTTGGTAAAAAACACCCTAAAAAGGGCAAATAAGCCGAATAAATCGATTAAATTAAATGCTGAATCTCGTGAAAGGGCTATTGAAAAATAAATAAACTCCCTATATTCACGTTTTTAATGACATAAACTTAAATAATTTAACACTATGAGCAGATTCACAGAAGTAAAGGAATTAGTTGATTCTCTAGAGGACGATTTCGAAAAGTTCTACGAAAAAGGCAACAAAGCCGCAGGTACCCGAGTAAGAAACGGCATGCAAGCCATCAAAACCCTTGCTCAGGACATCAGAAAAGAAGTCACTGAAATCAAGAACTCCGGTAAATAATCATTTGCCAAATAGCATTAAAAAGCAAAAAGCCGCTGAATTGATCGTTCAGCGGCTTTTTTTATGGGCATAGGTCTATCAAAGGTCTTTGATACTAATATTACGGAACTTCACCACGGAGCCATGTCCTAAAAAGCCAATATGTCCTTTTTTACGAGACAATCCCGGGTGGTCCTTACCGTCTAAGGTACCGTTTTTACTGGCCTTGGCAATATTCCCTTTAAGGATGGTATGACCATTTAGGATCACCTTTACCTTGTCTCCTTTGACGATCACTTCTTCACTGTTCCATTCTCCCACCGGATTTTGAAATCCCTTTTTGGCGGGAATAACACCATATACGGATCCATGGTATTGATATGCATGCAAATCAGCGTATTTCTCAGCGGAGTTATCCAAAATCTGAAGTTCCATGCCGACATAAGCTGCATCGCCTTCGAGTGGTGCCCTTATTCCCAAGCCATTATTGGCACCTGGTGTAAGCAGAAAATCAAACTTTAAATGAAAATCCTGGTATTCCTCTTCGGTATAAAGGTTCCCATGTCCTCCCCTTTCAGGCCTAATGACCAATACACCGTCTTCCACGACATAATCCTGCTTATTCCCCACCCAACCACTCAAATCTTTGCCGTTAAACAGGCTTACAAACTCACTTTTCGGAACAAATCCAGCCATCAAGACCAGTGCACTGCAAACCAGTCCTATGATCAGGTACTTATTGCTGTATTTCGATTTTCTGTTCATTATTTATTATTTAAAGATAAAACATCTCTTTGGGGTTAATTTGCACCATGTATCATCATCATCAAGGCAGTGAGATCCATTATTCCAGCGTAGGGTCAAATGTACCTCCCCAGCCCTCATTTTGCTCCAAGCTAGGATTTCGATCCAATACCGCTTTCTGTACAGGAAAGAAATAGTAATTGTCCGGCAACACACTTACCTTAACTCCTGATCGTGGCACCTGTAAGATGGAGTAGTTGAAATCATCCTCTTCAAGACTAAAGTCATTTGCCAAATCCCGGGCTTCCGAAAGAGGCATTTCCGTACCATCTTCCTCAATGGCTATGGATTCAACGCCGTGCTTTGTCGCCCCATCCAACCGATCCAACATCCTCAGTCTTCTCAAATCCCAAAATCGATGACCTTCAAAACAAAGCTCAATATTGCGTTCTGCCAAAATCGCTTCACGCATCTCATCCCTATTGGTAGCCTGAATTCCGAAATTACCATCTTCTCCGGCGTCAATGCCGGCTCTTTCTCGGATCTGACGGAGTATTTCCATTGCTGTAGTCATATCCCCCGTCTCATTGGCGGTCTCTGCATAATTCAGCATTACTTCAGCAAAACGCATCAGCACATAATCAAGATCGTACTGCTGCACTTCGGCTTGGGTAAGGTTCAGCAGGCTGTTTTTAAGGATAAAGAAGCCCGTATATCGATCCAGGTTGGTAGAGTTTGTCTGGGCGGCAGGATTGACCCCAAAATCATCCAACTCATGGGCAATCCCCAAGGCCGTATATTGACGCTTACCTGCTTTACCTGACACTTCGTATGGCTTTCCTGCCCATACGATGGATTTTTCAAATCTCGGGTCACGGTTTTTCCAGTAATTCTGCAAAAATGCTTCATCTGACATGTAGTACGCACCACTGGGATCATGGTATAATTTGCCGTCTTTCATTGGAAACTCCTTGACAAATTCCCACGTAGGGCACGCCGATGCCGGCCCCCTACTTTCAGACCCCGGACGGACGCCATGGTCCCAGGCCGCGGTTTTGTTGGGGTAGCTATTGATCACCGAAAATACCACCTCACTGTTCCTTTCCTCCAGTGCCACATTACTATAATCATCCACCAGCATATACCCTTGCTCCAACAGCGTTTCGTAGGCCAATTTATTGGCTTCATGAGCTTCCTGCCAATAGTTATTGTCAAAGGGATTGGAAGGGTTAAATTGCGGCGACGCTTTGTAAAGCAGCACTTTTGCCTTAAATGCCAAGGCAAAGTTCCTGTCAATTTTACCATAATCCGAACTGGAAGATTCTATGTGTGCGGGCAGCAGGTCAATCGCTTGGTCCAAGTCCTCTACCAAAAAATCAAAGCACTCTGCCGAACTGTTTCGGGCCACATACAGGTCATCTTCATAGCGATCCTGTGGCACTTTGATATAGGGAACACCACCATGGTACATGACCATTTCAAAATAGGCATAAGCCCGCATAAAAAGCGCCTGTCCGGTCACCTCATCTTTGACTTCCTGTGGCAAAGTCCCCGTTTGTACATCTTGGATAGCTTGGTTGATCAATCGAATCTGTTCGTAATTCCAGCTCTTGAAGTTTCCATTGGAAATGGTGATCTGATCTTCATACCAAACGATACCGGCTATTTGCTGACTGGTACGGTCAGCACCGGTATTCCAGTTTCCAAACATGCCGTACAAATTGGCCAAATACGCATTGGCCAATCGCTCGTCATTCCACACTTGCTCGGGATCATAATTATCGATATTCTCGATGTCAAGTACATCTGAACATCCCGTCATCCATACCAGTATTGTCAGTATATATATGATTTTCTTCATGGTATTGCTGATTAAAATTTAACATTAAGGCCAACTGTCAGTGATTTCATGAGCGGAAATGAATCGTAATTTTTCTGCTCTGGGTCATGAAATTCCTTCATATCGGAAATGGAAAACAGGTTGGTCCCATTAAAAAACACTTGGGCGCTGGCCACATTTACGCTGGATACCCAAGACTGTGGAAGATTATAGGCCACATTAAGGTTCTTGAGCCTCAGGTAAGCGCCATTCCTGATCCAAAAAGAGGTGGACCCTGTTCCTGACTCATACCAATTATAGCCAATTGGCCGGGGATATTGTGCATCGGGATTATCGGGAGTCCACACATCATCTGCCCAGATGGGATAATAAGGGCGTATGGTACCACCATGTTGCCGCATTCCGGCGCCTTCCTGATTGCTGATGATCCTATCATAGACTCCTACTCCCTGAAAATGCGCATTGACGGAGAAATTGCTCCAGTTGACATTAAACCCAAAACCATAGTTCAACCTTGGCGCAGCATTATTGGAAAGCAACTGAAAATCATTGCCGTCAATTTTGCCGTCAGGCCCTTCAGAAAATCCGTCTCCTCTGACATCCTCAAAGTACAGTCCTCCCAGATAAGGGTCACGTCCATATTGCTTAAAGCCCGCTTCCATAAGCTCATCCAGCTGCTCTTGGGTACGGATAATCCCCAGTGCCCTCAGCCCAAAGATCCGGTTTGCGGGCTGTCCAATCTGGGATTCCGATGCCCGGTTACCACCTTCTTGGAAAATAGGGTTTTGGTCCAGAACATCCCACTGATCCCTGGCATAGCCTAAGTTACCGTAAACAGAATAATCCAGCTTCCCCTCTGCGGCCACATCCCGCCACATGAGGGAAAGTTCGCCTCCTTTCCACGACCGGGCAGCATAATTTTCAGGGGCCAGGGATTGGCCATAATTGTCTGGCAGTGTCACCAGTCGGGAACCAAGGATATTTTCTTCCTTCTTGTAAAACACATCCAATGAACCCGAAAGCCTGGTATCGATCAATTCAAAATCAACGCCGACATTGTAAGTAGTCGAAGTAGCCCAAGTCAGGTTTGGGTTCGGTGTATCTCCCGGTGCAATGCCCCGGTAAAGGTCATTTCCAAAAATATAGCTGCCGCTATTTCCGTACGTTTGGAGATAAGAAAACGGGGTGATTTTATTGCCATTGACATCCAGATCATTTCCTGTAGTCCCCACAGAAGCACGCAATTTCAAATCAGTCAACCAGTCGCTAGTATTCATAAACGGTTCGTCGATGATCCGCCAAGCGGCTGATACAGATGGGAAGAAGCCCCAACGCTTGTCTTTTGGGAATAATGTATTGCCATCATATCGAAAAGAAAACTCTGCAATGTACTTTTCGGCAAAGTTATAATTCACCCTACCGATCAAGGACCTCCTTGCACCGATTTCCTCATAGCCATTGCCAAACCGCATCTGGGCATCCGTAGAATACACAAAATCCTGGTCATAATCCGTCACAGGATCCTCGGCTTTGGAATAAGCCCCGTACAGTCCATTTTCTGCTTGCTCATATACGGCCATCGCATCGATGCCATGCTTTCCAAAAACCTTGGAATAATTCAAAAACCAATCGAATTGATAACTCCATGCAGTATTGATGTCATAGCTTAAAAACTCTTGATTTTGGCTAAAAGTAAATACATTGGTCTTATTGGGATCAGGAGGTGCCGGTAGGAACCTGTTCCCATCAGGATCTGCTTGATTAAACACATAATTGGTCTGGAAGGTGAGGAACTTCTTACGCATGAAATCCTCAGCCAAATAATTTCCCACCACCTTAGTGGTAAGTCCAGGCACCAAATCGCCCAAATCAATGTCCAAGGTTAGAATATTGTTTAGCTGTCGTTTTCGTGTCTTGATATACCTATTGCCTACGATTTGGTCGATTACACTCCATGCGAGCCAACTACCCATAGGGGTCTGCACGGGATAGTCGGTCACATAATTGGCAGGTGTACCATCCTCTTCCAAATAATATGGATATACCTTCGGCCAGTTAAAGGTCACCCGGTACAAATCCGACACATCATAATCATCATCTCCGGAAAATGGCCAATAAAAACGATCGTGGTTTTGCTGATTAGCTGAAATATTGACGCCCAATTTTATCCGATCCGAGATCTGTGCCGTGACATTCGTTCTTAAATTAAATTTACCATGCTCAAGGCTTTTGTAAGACCCTTCCTCGCCCCGATAGCTCAAAAGAGAATAATAGGTCAGCTTATCACTTCCCCCAGCCACACTCAAGGAATAGTTTTGACTCCAGGGATTTTGCCAGATAAAGTCGTTTACGTTATAGCTCCGATCACTGAAGTAAGCAAATTCTTCCTCTCCATTGGGCGGGGCAGTTCCCCGATACTCAGCTACCCTGTTTTGATAAATCAGCTCATCTGTGGCCGTGGTCTTATCCGAAAGCAGCTCCATGGTAGGGGAAAAAAATGCATATGACGTCTGGAAATTAAACATGGGTTTTGTTTTGTTCCAGTTTTGGTCGTGACCATTACCACACCATTGCCTGCACGGGAACCGTAAATGGAAGCCGTAGCGGCATCCTTCAAAAAGCTGATTTGATCCACCTCTTGTGCCTCCAGGGCATCAAAAGCCGTTTTGTCGCGTACAATCCCGTCGATCACATATAAGGGATCACCAAAACTCCCTCTGATCCTGATCGAAGAAGTAGATCCCGAAAGACCTGAAGTACCGGTCACATTCACCCCCGGCGCCCTACCGGCCAAGGTATTGGACAGGTTGTTGGTAGGTATCTGGGTGAGGTTATCGGTTTCCACGGCGGTGATGGCACCGGTAATATTCACCTTCTTCTGACGGCCATAGCCCACGACCACAAATTCTTCCAGCGCCTTAGTGTCCTCCAGCAGTGTGATATCAATTACACTTTTACCTCCAATGGCCACAGTCTGGGTAGCGTAGCCTATAAATGAAAAGATCAGCGAACCCTCCTCTGGTGCCATGATGGTATAGTTTCCGTCTATGTCCGTCACAGTACCTCTGGTAGTACCCTGAACCGTGACGGTCACACCGGGAATGGGCATCCCGTCTTCGTCCAAAATGGTACCGGTGACTTTTACATCCGCCCTGTTCACCTCTTCCAGCATCGCCGTACTGTCCACCGTCTTCTTTCCCACATGGATGACATTATTGATTCTCTTGAATTTTAGGTCAACATCCATCGAAATTTGCCTTAGCACATTTCCAAGGGATATTTCTTCCTCCTGGACCGAGTGGCTAAGGGCTCGTTTCCGGACGTCTCCTCTCCTATAGCTAAAACGAAAAGCTGTTTTTTCCTCTATAAGTTTAAAAATCTCTTCTACAGAGACTTCGCCCCCATCAAAGGATACATACACCTCTTCCAAACTCGTCTGTCCATTGGTCTCGCCAGCCAACAAACTACTCAGGAAAAGGCACTGAATGAGCATACCGAAAAAGGCGTACTTTCCCACGGTTACAATTTTTTTTAGTAACTTTGATTTCATACTTAAGTTGTTTTATGGATAAATAATTGTCTTTGAAACAATCGGATCATTGGGCTAGCTGGACGACCAAATACAGCTATGCCTGATGGTCTTTTTGTTTGTGGTTAAAGTGTTTTTTATGTCATAGGCAGTTCTTATTGTTTAATAGATGGTCACTTTATTGTTTTCTATTTGAAACCTGAACCCAAAAGTAAAACTCAATCCATCTAGGATCTGCTCTAGCGATTGCGGCTCAAACTTTCCCGTAAAATCCTTCTTGCTTGTAAAGCCCTTGCGGATCTCAAACTCCACCCCAAACCACTTGGTCAGCACATCCACCACTTCCTTAAAGCTCGCCCTCTTAAAACTGATGACATTATCCTTCCATGCAAACATATCATCATAGTGTACCCTACGCTTTTTCATGCTTCCATCTACAGAAGAATAACTGACAGCCTCCATAGGCAACAAAAAGTAACTTAACTCCTCTCCACTATTTTGGGCTGATACTTTTACTTTTCCTGTCAACACACCTACCTTGGTTTCATCCGAATTGGTAAGCTCCTTGACGACAAAGGATGTTCCTAGCACTTTGGTCAAGGTATGGGGAGTTTTGACGATAAAGGGCTTTTTCTCATCCCGGTGTACATCAAAAAAGGCTTCACCTTCCAGGTAAACCTCCCGCATGGCACCTTCAAAGCGCTTCGGAAAAACCAATTTACTCCCTGCGTTCAAGTGCACATGACTGCCATCAGCAAGGGTGAGCTTTAGCTTTTGACCGTATTCGGTGGTCTTGGTGACCATTGCGACAGGAACCTCCGTTTTCGTCTCTTCCTTCATGCTGCTTTGTTTCAGGATCAAAAAAGAAACTATCGCTAGCATACCGATCATCGCTGCTGCCATGTACCAACGCTTTATCCTTTTATCCTCTCCCCTACGGACTGTGCTTACCCGGTCAATTTTAATATTTCTAAGAGCTTGCTCCTCTTTGCTAATCTGTTCTTCAATTTTTTCAAATAGTTTTTTGCTGTCCACCATCCCCTTAGCTCCTGCCTTCGGCTCAAAATCATCTAGCTCCGCCTCCAATTGCTGTTTACCGGTTTTGGAATTTATCCAAACCAAGATCATATGCACCTCTTCTGGTGAACACTTTCCTGCAAAAAACTTTCTTAACAATGATGAATCCATTGACTATTCTTTCTTAGTAATACGCCATTCGTCTGCCTTCCCCCTAATGGATATCAAAATTTTCTCAGAATAGGTTTATAAATAAAATACTTTATTTTTACTTAGTTTATACAAAAAAATAACTTTCATTATCTATATTACAGTATAATTTAAAACTATAACCGCTTTCATTTACTATAAAATCAGGTAGACTTAATGAACACCCTTACTGACGATATAGCATTTAAAATAAAGAACAATGACAAAAATGCTTTTTATGAGCTTTATCAGTTATTTCATGAAAGAATCTACCTTTTTTGTGTCCATTATGGACTAAAGACAGTGGATGCAGAAGAAATCACACAGGATGTTTTCGTGAAGCTATGGACCGCCAGGCAGAAAATTGATCCTTCAAAATGCCTAAAAGCCTATTTATTTACCATTGCAAAAAACACCATGCTGGACATGTTCAAAAAGCAAATTAGGCAAAAGGCTACCAAAACATACCAAATGCAACTCATCCTCCCGGTAAACAATACGCAAAACACCGTGGAGTACAATGAACTGATGGGGCTGGTAGAAAAAACGCTGACCCGTCTGCCCGAAAGGCGGAGGATGGTCTTCGAAATGTCCCGGCTCCAAGGGCTTTCCCATAAGGAGATCGCCGCCCAATTGGACATATCCACTAAAACGGTCGAAAACCATCTGACCCTTGCACTACAAAATTTCCGAGAAGTTTTTCAGGATGCCCAAATCTTATCACTTGCTCTATTGGCACTTTACTTTTCTTATCAATAAAATCGGTTCCGTACAGTGGTCGGAACGTGCACTGCGAGGCTTAGAGGGAGATTTGAGGGGGTAGAAGCCGTTGCAGCTCGCCGCGGCGAGTTGCCACACCCTTTTCCAACCCACACCCTTCTTAAAAGGGTTCGCTTTTAATACTAAAATTAAGTCGAGCTCAGGTCAATAAGGACATCGGTCTACAACCTTTTGGCCAATCAAAACTGAATATTGACGGGTAGTTCTAAACCATTTGTAGTCTATTTCTCGTATTAAACTTTAGGCAGGAAGAATATCCCTGCTGATCAAATCTTTCACCCAAAAGTACAATGAAACACATCTTATTCTTCATAATTGCATTGATGACAACATTTGGTTCTTTACGGGCGGCGCCTGACATGACTGCTTCATCCGATACAGCTACCTTTGCTGCCGGATGTTTCTGGTGTGTAGAAGCGCAGTTTTTACAGCTTGAAGGCGTATCCAAGGTAGTGTCGGGATACACGGGTGGCCATGTGGCCAACCCCACTTATAAAGCGGTATGTACGGGTAAAACAGGACACGCCGAAGCCATTTCGATTGTTTATGACCCAGCGGTGATCACCTATGATGAGCTGTTGGAAGCGTTCTTCGTAGCGCATGATCCTACGCAGCTTAACCGACAGGGAAATGATGTGGGAACACAGTATAGAAGTGCGATATTCTACCATTCTGCCGCGCAAAAAGAAAAAGCCAAATACTACATCAATAAACTCGACGAAGAAAACATCTATCCCAAAAAGATTGTTACGGAAGTGGCACCGATGGAAAAGTTCTATGTAGCGGAGGATTACCACCAGAATTATTACAACCTCAATAAAGAGCAAGGCTATTGCCGCTATGTCATTACTCCTAAGTTGGAAAAATTCCAAAAGGTGTTTAAAGATAAACTGAAGGAAGGTAAATAATATGAAACGAATACTGATGATCGGTGTCCTACTGACAACCATTATTGGCTGTAGCAAAGGGCAAAGCAATCAAACCCAAGGCACCCATAAAGAGAAAGCTGACAACCCCTACTACTCCCGGACAGACACCACTTCTCTGGATGTTTCGGACGAGGAATGGAAAAAAATCCTGCCGCCATTCCTTTACGCAGTGGCAAGGGAAGCGGCTACAGAAAGGGCTTTTACGGGCCAATATTGGGACAGTGATACCAAAGGCACGTACTACTGCGCTGTCTGCGGCAACAAACTGTTTCTCTCTGAAGCCAAATTTGAAAGTGACTGCGGTTGGCCAAGCTTCTTCGAAGCTGTACGAAAAAACAGCGTGATCTATAAAGAAGACAACTCCCATGGCATGAACCGGATAGAAGTGCTTTGCGGCCGATGTGATTCCCATTTGGGACACATCTTTAACGATGGTCCTCCTCCTACCCACAAGCGGTTTTGCATGAATTCCGTTTCCCTGGACTTTGAGCCACTGGGGACGGTGGGGCTGAACTAACGGCTATTTTAAAAACAGGCCATCTCCTCTAGCGCTTTATAGAAGAGGGGATGGCCTATACAAATATATATGACGACTTTTTATTATTTTTTAACAGGCATTTTAGCCTGAGTATTTTCCAGCCAGTTTTGGAGCATATTGGTCATTTTTTCCACCCGCTTCTTTTGCTGGGCAATAAGATTATGCTTTTCAGATAGATCTTCAGAAAGATTATATAATTCATCCGATTTACCATCATAATAATGAATAAGTTTAAAATCTCCTGATCGGACAATTGAATAAGGTACCACGTCCTTTCCGCGATAATGGGGAAAGTGCCAATAAAGGTCTCTGCTGTACGTTTTCTCTGGATTGTTTATCATTTCAACCAAATTTACACCATCCCAGTTATCTTCAGCCACTTCACCATCCACATAATTTAGAATCGTAGGAATAATATCCATGGTAATCATAGGGGATGCCGTTTCTTTTCCTTGGGGTATTTTACCTGGCCACCTCATGATGGTGGGCACCCTTATCCCTCCTTCGTAGGGGTATCCTTTTTGGGACCTCAGCGGTGTATTATTGGTGATAAGGTGGGATGGATTACCCATAAGCCCTCCATTGTCAGAAGTGAAAATCACTAGTGTGTTTCCACTGATCCCTAAACTATCCAAGGTCGCCACTACTTTTCCCACATTTTCGTCGAGGCTTTTGACCATGGCTGCATAAACAGGGTTTTGCTGATCTCCTGGCTCTTTGGATTCATAATCACTGACCAAATCTGCTTTTCCCATCAATGGCGTGTGCACAGTATAACTGGCCCACTGCACAAAAAATGGCTTGTCTTTATTCTCTTGGATAAAACCTACTACCTCGTCTCCTTCCCTGTCTGTAAGGTACTCCCCTTCTTTTCTCGGAGCCAAATTTGGAATGTTATATTCCTCATTTCCATTAAATGGCTTATAGGGATCAAAGTAACTCGGCGGTTGTCCTAAATCACAGCCTCCTATGTTCACATCGAACCCTTGATGTTCAGGAAAGTATTCATCAGGTCCCAAATGCCACTTACCAATATGGGCTGTCCTATATCCTCTCTCTTTTAAAAGCTCCGCAACGGTCACTTCTGACAATGGCATGTAAAGGTAGTTTTTGGGTGTTTTCAAGGGTTTATCGCCATTTTCATCATAGCCTTGGGGATTTTGGCCATTCGGTGGTATGATTCCTCCTTGAAACCTAGCCCTGATCCAGTCCGTAATACCTGTCCTCGAAGGGTATTTACCAGTCATCATCGCCGCCCTAGTAGGCGAACAAATGGCTGCAGCAGCATACGAATTGGTAAATCTCAGACCCTCACGTGCCAGTGCATCGATATGTGGGGTATCGTAAAAATCACTCCCAAACGCTCCCACATCCGTCCAGCCTAGGTCATCGACATGAATCAAAACGATATTGGGAAGGGAATCGCTAGCTCCTGTTTCCTCAGTTGTAGCTGATTGTTTGGAACATGACGATCCGACCATCAGCAATACGATAACAATAATTAAGTTCTTCATAGTATTTTATAGTCAAAGGTGGGGCATATGCCCACCTTTGACTGATTATTTAGTAGCCAGGGTTTTGTTCTAAGTTTGGATTGGTATCTATTTGCTGTAGTGGAATGGGATAGAGAACTTGGTGTGGTTTGGCATCATAACCTCTACCTTGGGCACTTAAAATAAACTTGTCATGACGGATCAAATCCTCTCTTCTCAGCCCTTCGCTGTAAAATTCCCTACCTCTTTCTTCAAGAATAAAATCCCTCAAAGCCTCTTTGGAAGGAAAATCTGACAGTGAAATTTCCCCGGCATTTACACGGTTACGAATTTCATTGATCAGGTTGATGCTTTCTTGGTTTGGCCCATTAACCTCATTTAACGCTTCTGCCCTTGACAAAAGCACATCTGCATACCGGATATACACAATATCGTTTCCATGGGATTCTCCTATGGCATCCGGATCCGGCCAATACTTAAAACTCCTTACATTGTCCAAAGCTGTCCCGTCCTCTCGCTCAACAAGCTCTACGGGATCACCGGAAATGTTGGTATATTCCGTCACGAAAAGATCCCTCCTTAGGTCTTCTTCACCAAAGGTTTTGTAGAAAGCGGTGTAGGTCCTGAACTGCGCACCATAATTGGCCCAAGAGTCCAAAACAGGATATCCAGGAGGAAATGCATGCGCCATGTAATTGTTTTGGTAACCCGACTGTGGTAGGCATGGAGCCCTGAAAATATATTCTTTGTTTTGTTCTCCATCTACAGAGAATAATTCTTCATAATCATCATACAACGCATAATAACCCAAGTCAATCACTTCCTGAGCGATAGCGGCTGCCATCTCCCAGTTTTTATCGTTTAGGTACAACTTCATCAGGTATCCTAGTGCGGCTCCTTTGGTGGCCCTACCTATCAAGGTTTCTTCGGTAGGCAAGTTAGCTGCTGCAAATTCCAAATCAGCCACTACATACTCAAAAAACTCTTCTTTAGTAGCCCTCGGAGTGCTTTGGCCGATTTCCTCAATCTCTTCTGGGCTGGCACCTTCGGGAATTTCGATAATCGGTGTAGGACCAAATAGGTTGTAGAGATAATAATATGCCGATGCACGAATAAACCTGGCTTCTCCGATAATGGCATTCAATTCCTCCTCAGGTAAGTCCGTCAGGTCATTGGCCACGATCAGTACCGTATTGGCACTGGCTATGGCTGCGTACATTTTGTTCCATTGGCCATTTAGGATGCCATTGTTTACCGGCCAAGAAAACTGTATAAACGGAGCCGCCACTGCTTCTAGTCCTCCGCCAGTTTCGAATGAGACATCCGTACAAAACTCATTGAGCAAATAGGTATAATTTCGATGATCATAGGAGATAATCCTCGACCTAGCATAAGCACCGGTAAGCAGTGCATCCACCCCTGATGGATCCTGAAGGAAGCTATCAGGATCATATTGGGTATAGACTTCTTCTTCCAAAAATCCCATGCACCCTGTAAAGCCCGCAAGCAATATAAGTGCTATGATTCGATTGATATATATTCTATTTAGCGTTTTCATTAGTTGCGTTTTTTTAAAAGGTTACATTCACTCCAAACCGTACTGTTCTGCTGAGCGGGTAGCTATTATAACTCACCTTGGAAACATTACTTGCTCCCGAGGCACTGGCATCTGGGTCAAACCCTTCAAAATCGGTAATGGTCAATAAATTGTCCCCAGCCACATAAGCATTAACATTGCTAAACACCTTGTTTCCTTTGAGCGGAAAATTATACCCCAATGTTACCGTCTTCAGTCGGAAAAACGATGCATCTTTTACCGTCATCGAATTGATCACAAAGTCCCCTCCGTACGCTGTAGGATTTACCCCGCTTGGGTATTCATTAGTGGGGTTTTCTGGTGTCCATCTGTTTAGCAGGTATTCGGAGATCCGGTTTCGATATTCGTTTGTTGGATATAGCGATTCGGTCACATTGGCATCCAAGGTTTGTATCCCGTTTACCCATTGCATAAAAACATCCAATGACCAGTTTTTATAGTTCAAGGTATTGCTAAACCCTAAAGTAAAGTCAGGAAAAGGATCCCCCAATATTACCCTATCCTCTAAATCTATCGCCCCATCATTGTTTTGGTCCTTGAACTTTATGTGTCCAGGAGCTGCATTTGGCTGAGCAGAATTTTCTATATCATCATCTAACTGAAAAATTCCTTCCGTCTCAAAACCGTAAAATGAGCGCATTGCCACTCCTTCACGAACCAGTAAAAAGTTATTGATGAAGGTTCCTATATTACCCGAAATAATTTCAGGAATAAAATCAGGCAACTCCGTCACCTCATTCTTCAACAGTGAAAAATTAAGTGTTGAACTCCATTTGAAATCATTGTTTTGGATATTGACTGAATTCAGCATAAAATCTATCCCTGAATTTTTGGCAGAACCGAAGTTGACCAAAATATTGGAAAAGCCTACTACTGACGGAATGGGCTTACTGAAAATCTGATCTTTGGTCGTTCGGATATAGTAATCAATGGATCCGTATATCCGGTCATTGGCAAAGCCAAAGTCAAGTCCAAAATTGATCTCTTCGGTCGTTTCCCATTTCAGGTTTGGATTGGGCAATCGAGCTGGCACTACTCCTTGATAAATAGCGTCTCCAAACACGGCACTTCCACCAGCTACCAACGTTTGGATGGTACTGAAATTGGGTACTCCCTGGTTTCCCAGTTGTCCATAGCCAAGTCGCAACTTTGCCGTACTCATGGTATTGGCTATTGGCTTAAAGAAGGGTTCGTCAGTAATCCTCCAAGCAAAAGCTCCTGAAGGGAATATTCCGTACTTATTAGTGTCAGAAAACCTGGATGTACCATCTGCCCTGATGGAAGCTGTAAACAAATATTTACCTTTCAAATCATAATTTACACGTCCCAAAAAGCCATTGAGACGGTTTCTGTTTCTGGACGAACTTACATCATCACCATTATCCCCATCTCCACTTTGGAGTAAATCAGCATAGGTCACATCGGATAAGAAATCCCTGGAACTGGCATTGACTCCAACCGTTAGAAACTCCTCAAAAGTAGCTCCTACCATTACGTTCAAATGATGGTCTTCATTGAATTGCTTATCATATTTCACCAGAAACTCGGCCAGCCATTGCACATAATCGGATGAATTTCTAGATCCAATCCCTCCATTGCTCCGGCCATTTAATGTGGACCGATCCCGGTAATTGGAAGTCATTCCAGTGGCATTTGTCCCTCCTAATCGTACCGATCCTACCAAGCCTTTTATGGGCTCAAATTCTGTAGTAAATGTTCCATAAAACCGGCTATCAAGGTTTTCCTGTGTTACACCATTGATCAGTGCCTGTGGATTGTCCAATGCGATAAAATCATTCAGGTAATACCGGCCACTTCCATCCAGTCCTGCTGGTAAAGTAGGATCAAACTGGATGGAAGAATTGATTGGCCCTGCTGCTTCATTTGCAGCATTTGAAAATAGAATGGCATTTTGAGTCGATCTAGTATAGTTGATATTGAACTTGAACCTCAAAAACTCCTTTGGCCTAAAGTCCAAGTTGGTTCGTAAGTTCAACTTTTTAAAGTTGGAGTTTTTCACTAACCCCTCTTGGTTAAAGTAGTTTAATCCAGCATAATAGGTGCTTTTCTCAGAACCTCCTGACATGCTGATTTGGTGGTTTTGCACTGGTGCGCGATCATTGAAAATCACATCCTGCCAGTTGGTTCCCGCTCCCATTTGAGCGATTTCATCTTGTGTATAGATCGGGTCTCCCCCACCTTCTTCACGAATGGCATTTAATGTCTCCATGTATTGTCGACCGTTCAGGACATCTATTCTTTTGGCTACCGACTGCGTACCATAATAGGCGTTATATTTTAAAACAGGCTCGCCTTTTTTGCCACTCTTGGTAGTGATGAGCACCACTCCATTTGCAGCCCTAGTACCATAGATGGCAGCAGAGGATGCATCCTTGAGCACTTCAATAGAAGCGATATCATCTGGTGACAGGTCTGACGGATTGATTCCTGGGAGACCATCCATTACGATCAGCGCATCGTTATCTCCGTTGATTGATCCAGCACCTCTTATCTGGATTTTTGTTTGGGCGCCGGGAGCCGAATTTGGTTGGCTGATATTGACACCTGCTGCTCTACCATTGAGCAATTGCAGGGCATTGGAATTGGCTCCTTGGGTAAAATTATCCTCGCTCAAAGACACTACCGCCCCAGTGAGGTCACTCTTTTTTTGCACACCATATCCCACCACTACTACCTCGTTCAGTCCACTTAGGATTTCTTGCATGACGACATTGATCTCTGTTCTGTTTCCCACGGTTTCACGCGCTGTTTCATAGCCTATAAACGAAAACTCCAGCACAGCATCTTCATCTTCTACTTCTATCTGATAGCCTCCGTCAATGTCCGTGACGGTACCTTTTTGGGTGCCGATTATGCGTACATTGACCCCTGGAACTCCTGCAGGTTCTGCTGGTGAAGTTACTTTCCCCCTCACCATTATCGCTGCATCATCCGGTGACGTGGGCCTCTGTTCCTTTGATGTAGTCGTTTTTATTTTGGGGGTAATCACAATACTGTTATCTATCTTCTGATACTGCAAATCGGTGTTTTCCAATAGAAGATCCAAGGTCTTCTTGAGTGTTCTCCTTTCTGTAGAAATACTGACCTTATTGTATTCTTTTACATATTCCAATTTGTAAGAAAATCGATAAGGGGTATTGTCTTCTATTTTTTTAAAAGCCGCTATCAGTGGTTCATCCTCCAGTTCTATGGTTATAAACACATCATTCAGTCCTGGAATTTGATTACTCGCTTTTACAGTATCGGTGATGAATACCGAAAGCGTCAGCAACATCCAAAATGTCCAAATCTGCCTGCTTGAAACTGGCCAAACACTGTCGCGTTGGTCCATTTCGGGTACATAATTCGTCCCATGTAAAGTTAATTTCATAATTTTAGGTAGGTTTTGTTAATAATAAAATTGACAAATTCAACTCCATTTGGAGTCAGCTGTCCCGGCGGCATCCGGGGCAGCTTTTTTATTTAATTTTCGGTTATTTTTAAACTTAAAGACACTTTTTCCCATCAAAATACACGGTACCGTCCTCTACTCTATAAGTAACTCCATTCAGCTTTGAGAGGACTTCAAGTATATGATCCAGGGATTCTTGTCCAGAGAACTTGGATGTAAACCGACAGGTTTTCAGTCGTTCATTTTCAAATTTGAATAGCTTACCAAAGTGCTTTTCTAAAATGACTACAGCATCCTGAAAGGTGGAATTTTCGAATATCAAATCTCCATTTCGCCAAGAACATAATGATGAGGCATCCACTTCACTAAATGCAAATGCATCATTTTCCAAACTATATGAAATCTGCTGATTTGGTGTGATTGTCGCCATTCCTTCCTGTCTTTTCCCCACGCCTACTTTTCCAGTCTTCACTGTTACCTGTATATTATGGTCCTCTTGATAGGCTCTAACGTTGAATGAGGTACCCAAAACACGTGTCGTAACGCTTCCAGTCTTGACAGTAAATGGACGGCCCTTATCTTCTTCTACCTCAAAATAGGCCTCACCTATTACCTCCACATTTCTTATGGAAAAAGTTTCCAAATACCTTATCTCGGAAGCAGCATTAAGCCATACCTTACTTCCATCTGGCAAAACCACCGGCACTACCTCTCCTATTTCAGCACGCCTGTATTGCCATTTCTCCTGTTCTTCTTGGTTGATGTCATTCCAGAACCAACCGCCTCCCAATAATGACAACACCAAAATAGCGGCAATACTGCTCCACAACTTCCATTGCTTATTCCTTTTTCTCTTCGTTACCCTCAGATGACTTGTTTTGGTTTGATTGATTTTCTCTAAAAGTACTGCGGTATCATAAGGCGGCTTGGATACCCCCTCCTGGTTCCAAGTCTCTGACATATCCTTCCCTATCAATTCCGAAATTTCAGGATCTTCCAATGATTCAAACAATTCGTCTAACTCATCTGGAGAGCACTCACCAATTACATATCTATTCCATAAGGATAAAAACCGTTCTTTCTTATTCAACTTTTTACTGGTTACTTTTTAGGTAGGACGACTCTCAACCGACAAGAGGACTAGTGACCTGTCCATTTATTTTAAAAAAAATTAAGTCCGCTCTTTCCTGCCAAAATAATAATGGCAAAATCCAAAAATCCAAAAGCCACTTTTCAGGCTAAGCAAAAAACAGGTGAATGGATTGGTTATGCAAAAACCATGGATCCACAATGTTACACTGACCAAATCAGAACAAATACAAATTCCTTTTCAAGGCTTTTTTCAACACTTTAAGTGCTTCCACCATGTGATTTCGAACAGTGTTTTTGGATATATTTAACTTGAAAGCTATATCCTCGTAAGTGAGTCCCTGATTTCTACTCAGATCAAATACCAACCGCTGCTGGGCAGATAGGTTTTCCTTTATTTTGGACAGATATCCTGTATTATCATCTTCCATATGGGGATTGAAAGTAGGTGTCAAATTCATTTTAATAGTCTCAGCCAATTTTTTATCCCTTGCTACCTTTCGAAGTACGTCAATGGATTTTCTCTTGACCATTGTAAAAAGATAACTATCAAAATTATCTACCTCTTTTAGTTTCCCCTTTTCTTGCCAGATTTTAATGAAAATTTCTTGTACCAGATCTTCCGAAAGTGCCTTGTCTTTTAAATAAGTCTTCGCAAAGTGATAGACTCTATTATGGTACAATTCAAATAAGACGCGGAAGGCTTCTTCATCACCATCGGCAACTGCTAAAAAGAAATCCCTCCTTTCATTCGAAAGACAAAGCATACTATTTCATTTACAAACAAATTAAATACGAAACAAAATAATACATTTTTATTTCAAATCCATATTTTTTTATAAGTAATAATTTAACCTCATCATTAACCTAGTGTCAAGTCAAACCTGCCTTTGCCGGCAGGCAGGCCTAAACCTACGTGTAATCCGGTGTGTCTTTTGGCCGATCCCTACGTTGCAAAAAGACTTCCTTAGCTGCGGCTAGGGGCGTTTTTTGCGCCTTGATCTCGTCCAAAATCCGCTACCGTCTTACCCGTCATTTAAGCGTTGACTTGACACTAGTCCAGCACCACCTCATCCACAAATACCCAAGCCTTGTCTCCTGCTCCACGGTGCCATGGAGGTAGTTTGTTCAAGGGGATAAGCTGCAGCCTGATTTTTTGGTAGTTTCCTGCAGGCATAGGAAATATTTTTTGGTCCATTCTGCTTTTATCAAGTTTCGAAGGAATGGATGGAGTTTCTGTATATACGGTCTCCCAACTATTTTTTCCTTCACGAACAGCCGATACTATCACTTTAGCAGGCGGGAAAATATAAGCTCCCTCTTGATACAATAAACTGACTGCCAACTGATTTACCTTATCCCCATCAAACTCCATGGTCAGATCGAATGGTTCGTCCTTGAAACCCAACCAGCCTCCGGAGGTGTAGGTTTCTCCACCTTTTTTCAGGTCAAATAGTGTTTCCTTACCATTTCCAGCATACTGTTTTGCAGGAAGGTTTTTCAAGTGCGCCTCATTGGGAAGTACCCCTACACTATAAAAAGTCCCTAAAGCGGGCTCACTGCTCTTCCAACCTTCTGCCAGGGCAATAGCCTTGAGCTGTCCCGTTTGGCTCATGGTGATGGGGCCTTCATAAAGGGGACTCGAAGCACTGTCCGGCTCCGAACCATCCAAGGTATACCGTAACTCCACCGAACCAATAGGATGCTTCAGAATGATTTGTTGTGGTCCTTTGGCAATCGGCTTGTCGAGAACTACTTCCGGTGGGTTCAACTGATATACGACCCCATCTCCTACAAATCCCCATTCGAAGGTCACTCCTGCCAACTTCTCCTGATAAGCCGCTGCATCCTTGTCACCCAATCCTGTATTCCAAAGATTCACCAACTCCAAAGAAGCAATACCTTTAAACACTTCAAAAACAGTCGGTTCCAGGGAATTCCCGGCAATGGATAACCGTTTTAAACTGGGCAAAACCTTTAGTACTTCCAGCTGCTCAGCATTGACACCTGAGAAATTAAGTTTGAGATCTTCCAACTGCTCAAAATCTGCTAGCCACGACAGCGGAACATCTTCCAGTGGCATTTGATTTAAATTGATGCTCACGACTTGCTGGCTGATGGCCGCTAGCTCACTCAGCGATTCAGGATCAAAGGCTTTTGCACCAAAATAAGATACCTCTAAGGCTGCAGCGCCTGGAAATAAGGGTGCTACCAATCTATAATGGTTGTTCAATTCGGCTATTTCTTTGGGATCCGCCTCGGGAAAATCATAGGGATTTTCCTTTTTCAGCTGCAAGCTGGCCAGTTCATAAAGTGGATTTTCCTCTCCCCCTTCCATTACTTTTTGACTAAAACTCGCTCCACCTTTTACCCATAACCGTAATATTTCCAATTCCTCCGGAGTGAGCTGTGCCTTGCCTTTCGGAGGCATGTGTTTCTTTTCTTCCTTGGGCAACATGAGGCGGTGGACCAGTAAGGACTTTTCCCAATTGGTGCTATCAAATAAGGTCCCTGATTCCCCACCTTTACGGATGAATGCCACTTCATCCAGCCTCAGCTCCCCTTTACTTTTGCTGGCCTGGTGACAATTGACACATTTCTGCTCTAAAATGGGTTTTACCAAATGCTGGAACACTTCGGCATCTTCCAAGCTCACCTGGGCGGCTTCTTCCGTCCGAAGAGGAGCCATCAGGAAGTCGCTTCCATGGGTCAGGTCAGCTCCCAAATGTCCTGCTCCAATCAACAGAAAGAGCATTATCAAGCCAATTGGCTTGACAGTTTTTGGCCACTGGTCCATCGTAAAGTACATCAGTATCCCCAAAAAATAAACCGCTACCCCCAGCCATTTGTGCAAGGTCAAATTGTCCCCTTCATAGCCTTCTTCCTGGCTAAGCACCCAGCCACTGAGCACCGCTATTCCTGCAAAAAACACCGCAAACAACAGCGCCCATTTCGTAATCTTTCTCTGATAGGCTTCCGGCATGATCCCCGGCACAAGCATAAACGCCAAAGCCACTAGCATCAGCACGATTGGAAAATGCAGTACCAAAGGGTGGCTCCTCCCTAGCACCTGCAGCAAGGCCGGTACCATCAACCGATCACCAGCCAAAAAGAAAATGAGAATAAAGCCAGTGAAAACGATCAACGCATTTTCGATCCAGCCCCGGAGCTTACTTTTTATGTTCATGAATGTTTATTTCGTCTTATTTGCAGCATCTGATTACCCCCCGAACAGCCTTTTGCACTTCCCTGATTAGTGTTGACAGGATTAATATTAGTTTTCATTATCAATTATTGTAATCGCTCGTCATTTACTAAAATCCTATTGTGTTTCTCTCTGCTCCAAAATAACCCCACCTGACCTCCCCGCCGTGGCGGGGAGGATTTGTCTTATATCTCAAGTCTCATATCTCAATGGCTCATACCAAAATATCCTTCACCACCTTGCCATGCACATCGGTCAGACGGTACCTTCTGCCAAGGTGCTTATAGGTGAGGCGCTCGTGATCTATCCCCATCAAATGCATGACGGTCGCCTGGAAATCGTGAACATGTACAGGGTCTTTGGTGATGTTGTAGCCAAAATCATCCGTTTCACCATACACCATCCCCGACTTCACACCACCACCGGCCATCCAAATGGAAAATGCACGTGGATGATGATCCCTGCCATAGTTATCGGCAGACATCTTTCCTTGACAGTAATTGGTCCGACCGAACTCTCCTCCCCAAATCACCAAGGTTTCGTCCAACAATCCCCGCTGTTTCAAATCGGTGATCAAAGCAGCTGAGGCCTGATCGACGTCTTTGGCCTGACCGGCCATTTCATTGGGCAAATTGCCATGTTGGTCCCAGCCCTGATGGTAAAGCTGTACGAAGCGCACACCATTTTCGGAAAGTTTTCTGGCCAGCAGGCAGTTGGCAGCATACGTACCGGGAACCAAGCATTCTGGGCCATATAGCTTGATGATGCTGTCGGGTTCTTTGGACACATCAGTTACTTCCGGCACGGCCGTTTGCATCCTGAAGGCCATTTCATATTGCTGGATCTTCGCTTGGATCTCAGGATCACCAAACTGCTCAAAATTCATATGATTCAGAGCAGCGATCTGGTCAAGCATGCGCCTTCTGTCGGTTCTTTTCATGCCATCAGGATCGCCAAGGTACAGTACCGGATCTTCCGAATTGGAAAACTGCACACCTTGGTGGACGGCATCAAGGAAGCCATTGGACCAAAGCTTGGAATAGACACCTTGGCCGTTGCCTTTTCCTCTGCTGAGCAGCACGCAAAATGCCGGGAGGTTGTTGTTTTCACTTCCCAGTCCATAACTCATCCAGGATCCCATACTGGGTCGATTGCCCACTTGCGCTCCTGTCTGGAAAAATGTCAGGGCAGGATCATGGTTGATGGCTTCTGTATGCATGGATTTTACAATGCAGATGTCATCCACCACTTTTGCAGTGTGGGGAAAAAGATCGCTCACCCAGGCCCGCGCTTCTCCATACTGCTGAAAACCATAATACGAACCCACTAATGGAAAACTACTTTGGCCAGCGGTCATCCCTGTGAGGCGTTGGCCTTGGCGGATGCTTTCCGGCAGGTCCTCCCCCATTCGCTCTTTTAGCATGGGTTTGTAATCAAATGACTCCAACTGGCTAGGAGCACCGTTTTGAAAGAGGTAAATGACCCGCTTTGCTTTTGGAGCAAAATGGGGCAAGGCCGCCATGATTTCATCTTCAGCAGAAGATTTGCCCGAAAACAGGTCGGGAATCAACAGTGACCCCAATGCCATGCTTCCCACGCCCAAACTCAGTTGGGACAGGAATTTCCTCCGATTTTGATTTAGTCCGTGCTCTAGCAGTTCCTTTTCCATATCATATTTTTGTAATCGTTTCTTCCAAATTATATAAGGTCACGATGACTTGCATCATGGCGGCTGCGTTGGCGGTCATGGCCGTTTCTTTCAGCGGTTTTTCTCCCACTTCCAGCGTAAGATCTATCTGCTCAGGCTGCGCCTCAAACCGGGCTTTTTCCTCCTCAAAATAGGCCATTAACAAAGCTGATTCATTCGGTTTGGCATCTCGGCAAACCACCTTCCTGAAGGCCCAGTTGATTGCTTCTTGGACTTCCATCCCTTGGTGTTCTATCTCTGTGGCCAAAACGCGGGACGCTTCCAGCACAAAGGGATCATTCAACATCACCAACGCCTGCAAAGGTGTATTAGTCCGTCCACGGGTGACTTCGCAGCGGTCCCGGTTGCTGGCATCAAAAATGATGGACTTCGGCGGCGGCACGGTCAACTTGATAAAATGGTACAAACCCCTGCGATAAAGGTCATTTCCTTTATCCTGTTCATATTTGGCCAGTGATCCCCTCCCGGAGGTCGCCGCTTCCCACAGCCCATCTGGTTGATAAGGTTTGATGCTTGGGCCTCCAATCTCCTTATTGAGCAATCCGCTGCTCGCAAGCACCAAATCCTGGATACTCTCGGCAGTCAATCGCAGTCGGGGTGCCCGTGCCAAATAGAGGTTTTCTGGATCTTTGGAATACGCTTTTTCTTTTATTTCAGCACTTTGCCTATAAGTCGCCGACATATAAATTTGCTTTAGCAATCGCTTGATGTCCCAACCGTTTCCCATAAAATCCACCGCCAGCCAATCCAACAATTCCGGATGGGTAGGAAGGTCTCCCTGCATGCCAAAATCCCCAGCGGACTTCACAATTCCCTGCCCAAATATCTCCTGCCATAGCAAATTGACAAACACCCGGGCGGTCAAGGGATTTTCAGGATTTGTTGTCCATTCTGCTAAGCCTAGCCTGTCTTTCGAATAATCTTCTCCAAAGGCCATGACCGACGGAGGCGTATTTGGCTGTACCTGTTTGGTGGGGGCATCATACACCCCCCGATCCAATATGTAGGTCTTTCGTAAAGTATCCAGCTCATCCATCACTGAAACCATCACTTTGCTGGTGTCTTGGTGATTGAGATAGCTCAGCACCCCACCTGCACTTATATCGTCTTGGTCAATCCACAGAATGGGTGTTTTGGCAGGGACACTCCGTGCCACATCTCCTTCAAAACCCTTTTCGGGTGTATTGTTAAAAAAGGCATATAACTGAAAGTAATTTTCTTGCGAAAAGGGATCGTACTTATGGTCGTGACACTGGGCACATTCCATGGTGATGCCCAAGATACCTTTGGAAAACGTATTGGTCTTGTCGAGGACATACTCCACCCGGTATTCTTCATTGATCACTCCGCCTTCTTCGGTGTATTTATGATTTCGGTTAAAAGCCGTGGCCAAAATCTGCTCTTTGGTGGCATTGGGCAGCATATCACCTGCAAGCTGCCAAGTGATGAACTGGTCATAGGGCATATTAGCGTTCAATGCATGGATCACCCAGTCCCGATAAGGCCATTGAGAGCGGTATTCATCGTCTTGATAGCCGTAGCTATCGGAATAGCGAGACACATCCATCCAAAGCACGGCCAACTTCTCTCCATAAGACTCTTTTGCCAATAGCTCGTCGATCAGGCGCTCATAGCCCTGCTCGTCCATATCTGCATACCGCTCCATCAAGTCGATAGCTGGAGGCAAACCGGTAATGTCCAAGCTCAGCCGCTTGATCAGTGTCTGGGCATCGGCTGCTGCATTGGGCGAAAGGCCCTTCTCCGCCATTTTGGCCAAGGTAAACTGATCGATAGCATTGCTCGTCCAATCAGTCGCAGGGGGTAGATCGGCTTTTTGGGGTGGCACAAAGGCCCAATGCGGTTCGTATTTTGCTCCTTGCTCAATCCACTGCTTGATAATCGCGACCTCAGAAGGCTCCAATTTGAGATTGGAAGATGGAGGCGGCATTTGCTCGGCAGGGTCTTCTGAGGTGATTTTCAAAAAAGCCAAGGATTCATATGGCTTGCCAGGTACAATCACATGCTGTGAAGGCTGGTCTTTCAGTGCGGCATAAGCTCCTTCTTCGGTATCCAGCCTAAGTCCCGATTCCCGCTTATTGGCATCCGGACCATGACAGGCAAAGCACTTGTCCGAAAGTATGGGACGCACATGAAAGTTATAGCTGATCTGGTCAGATGCCTTGAGTTGCTTTCCTCCATTATCAGGTGATTGACAGGACATCATTGCCCCTATCAATGCTGAAAATAGCATGATAGACTGGAGGTGTAAGCGCATCAATAAATATTTTGGTCTCATGACCTAATTTAATAAGAAAAATAGCACAACACCAATTAATTTATTAATAAAAACAAAAAAGTAAAAATAATGACTTACATAACCTTATCTTTTTAGATTATCATTAGGTATTTTCGATTCACGCAATACCTCGACAAACTGGAAATATGCGGAGGGTAGGTTTTACTTTTCCCCGTTCATTTCGGCTACGCCCAGGGAACGGGAAAAAAGATCGGTTACAATTAATCCGTCATCGCGAACGCAGTGACAGCGGAGTGAAGGATCTCGTATTCCAAACATGGGATCAATTCGTTATCCTTCTTTACCTTGCGGCAGACAGACCTGCTTGGGTTCAAGCAAGCTTACTTGGCTTCAGACAAGCTGCCGTATGATGGGGCTTTGCTAATTCTTAGTCATAGTGAGCCGCAGGCTCAACTTTAACCGTCCCTCAGTATAACTGAAGGGACAACCGGCGATATACCATAACGTCATCGCGAACGCAGCAACAGCGGAGTGACGCGATCTCGTATTCCAAACATGGGATCAATTCGTTATCCTTCTTTACCTTGCGGCAGACAGACCTGCTTGGGTTCAAGCAAGCTTACTTGGCTTCAGACAAGCTGCCGTATGATGGGGCTTTGCTAATTCTTAGTCATAGTGAGCCGCAGGCTCAACTTTAACCGTCCCTCAGTATAACTGAAGGGACAACCGGCGATATACCATAACGTCATTCCGAACGCAGCGACAGCGGAGTGAAGCGATCCCATATTACCAACTACGGGATCGCTTCGTACTCTCTTTTACCAAACAAAAATTTGCTTTCCTTACACCTTTCTAAGCGCATCCGCAATGGAATCATCACCGCTGACAAGGTCAAAGGACTTTTGGATGGTTCGGTTGGTTTTCAAGACTTCCAGTACCGTTTGGGCTACATCTGCGCGGGGTATGGTGCTGCGATCAAGCTGTCCACCTGCATTGACTTTGCCTGTTCCGGGTTCATTCAATAGGCCTCCGGGACGGATGATGGTATAATCCAGCGAACTCATCTCCAACATCCGATCGGCATAGTGCTTGGCCACGTAATAGGGTCGTAGGGAATCATTCCAGTTCTCGCGATTATTTGCCTGAAGGGCACTGATCATCACAAAACGCTTGACGCCGGTCTTTTCGGCCGCTTCGATGCACTTCACGGCTCCGTCCAAGTCGATCAACAACGTCTTATCATCCCCAGTCTTACCACCCGACCCAGCCGTAAATACCACCGCATCAATTCCTTCCATGGCTTTAGCCAAATCCTCTACAGGGCCTTCCAGGTCTGACAGTACGGTATCGACACTTCTCTCTTTTAAAGCCGCCACCTGCTCTTCCTTTCGGACCATGGCTACCGGTATAAAATCATCGGCCTTTTGAAGGCTTTCTACAATCAAGTGCCCTATTTGTCCATTTGCTCCTATCACAAGTACTTTCATTGCATGTGTATTTTTGGTTGAACATTAAGTTAATTTTGATTATCCGCTTTTTTGCCAATAGCAACGTTTCTCACGGATTTCTCAGACTATTATAGATATTGCACTCAAAATCCATGCTTAGCTGGGCAAGCTGTGGGACATTCTTTTTTTAAGTAATACTATAATGACATCATACCAGATGTACATTATGGCAAGGAGATCATGAAGGCTCCAAAATAAATAGCGACATGAATACTTAAAGGCTGAAAGGATTGTGGATACAATGGTTTGGAGTGGCAGGTTGATGATACATGGATATTCTTGTCCCAATATTCCCAAAGCCCACTGAGCGTAGCGGAAGAGGAAGCGAGGGTGACGCGGTAACTTTTTTTACATGGGCAGAACTATTTTGGAACTATCGTTCCAGTATCATGGTTTCAAAATGGAACGATCGTTCTAAATAAATTTTTAACACAATAAACACAAGATTTATGAGTCATTTAAACGGAAAAGTGGCTGTGGTCACCGGAGGCAACAGCGGCATTGGTTATGCTACGGCCAAAAAATTAAAAGAAGAAGGTGCAAATGTCATCATCACGGGCCGATCTGAAGAGAAAGTCAGGACTGCAGCAGCCGAATTGGGCGTAACAGGGATCACGGCCGATGTCCTGAACCTAACGGCGATCGATGCAGCGGTCACACAGGTAAAGTCGGCATTTAGCCTGATCGATATCCTTTTTGTGAATGCAGGTGTATTTTTCCCAGCACCGATCGGCCACACGTCTGAAGACCTCTTTGACCAACAAATGGATATCAACCTCAAAGGAGCGGTATTTACCATCGAAAAGTTCTTGCCCATCTTAAATGATGGCGGGAGTATCATCAACCTCTCCTCCATTAATGCCTACACAGGAATGCCCAATACAGGAATCTATGGTGCATCCAAAGCGGCACTGAATTCCTATACCCGAACAGCGGCCACCGAACTGGCACCGAGGAAGATCAGGGTAAATGCTGTAAATCCCGGCCCCATCTATACGCCGATTTTCAGTAAAACGGGCATGCCTGAGGACCAACTCAACGGCATGGCAGCCGCCATGCAAAATCGTATCCCGCTCAAACGCTATGGCCTACCCGAGGATATCGCCGAATTGGTGGCCTTCCTGGCCTCTGATAGGGCGTCCTTTATTACAGGAGCTGAATATAATATCGATGGCGGTACCAATGTCAATCCCCTATTGGTAAGCTGATATTTTGCGGCTTTCATTTGGAATGAAAATTCCAATATCGGAACTTTACGGGCATCCCTGTCGGGATATACCTGTAAAGTTCCAATCTAATTTACCATGCCAAGAGATAAATCATTTGATGAGCATAAGGTGCTGGAGAAAGCCATGAACTTGTTTTGGAAAAAGGGCTATTATGCCACTTCCATCCAAGACCTGGTAGCATTTCTGGGCATCAATAGGGCCAGCCTGTACGCAACGTATGGCGGTAAAAAAGAACTGTTCGAAAAAGCGTTCTGCCACTACACGAACACCAATTCCTCCCACCAAAGGGAATTTCTGGATGCCCACCCAGACGTAAGGACGGGATTGAAGAGGTTATTTGAACGAGCCATTCAGGAATCCATCTCGGATACGGACAAAAAAGGCTGTTTTGCCGTCAACTGCACGGTAGAGTTCATTTCACATGAAGCGGAATTCGCCACGCTGATCAACCAAAACAAACAGCGCTGTGAGACCATGCTCTATCACTATCTGGCAGCTGGTGTGGAGCGCAACCAAATCTCCAAGGACAAAGACCTCCGGGCCATCGCCACCCTCTTTTTCACCTTTTACAACGGCCTAAAGGTCATCACGAAAGTGGATTTTGACCCTTCCGAATTTTCCCGGTCTGTGGACGCCTTGCTGAAGGTATTGGATTAGAAGGGGAATTCTTCCCGGAGATCGTGGATTTTGAACCGTCCGGTTTTCAGGGAGAGCGTTTGGATGAGCATTGGATTTATTATTCTGTGACCAACTAAAAATATCCATAAAAGCTCAAAAGCACCGTGCTTTGTAAGCCCAAAACTCCAAAAACACAAAAGGGGAAGAAGCTTTCCCCATTATTATCCCTTTCCCATCACCACTCGTTCAACACTGCATTC
Source organism: Echinicola rosea (assembly GCF_005281475.1). Taxonomy (NCBI): domain Bacteria; kingdom Pseudomonadati; phylum Bacteroidota; class Cytophagia; order Cytophagales; family Cyclobacteriaceae; genus Echinicola; species Echinicola rosea. The sequence continues at coordinate 4,875,499 of NZ_CP040106.1, forward strand.
AGACTAGGCTGTTCCAGCCGTCAGAATGCTTAGTTATTGCCAACAGTTTTTGATTCATTCAGTTATAATTTTTGGCTCAAGTCTTGTCTTCCGACGATTGCCATTATTTCTACAATATTTTCATTGATTCTGTAGTAAATACTATCCACTCCGCATACACAACGTCTATACCCTTTTTTGATGTAATCCACAGATTCAAAGGAAAAGGGTCGTTCGGCAATAATGTCAAAATATTCAAAAAACGATTCGAAATATTTGTCAGCTTGGGTCATTCCAAATTTTTCGACTCCGTAATGGTGAATCCGAATCAAATCAACTTTGGCTTCGTTAGTCAATTTGTATTTAGCCACCTAACAAAGACTTTGATTGAGCTAAAATACTTTCTTTACTATCTATCGTAAATCCACTACTTTCAGCTTTTTCCAATTTAGCTCGAATCCAATCAATTTGAACTTGTTGTTTTCGGGCTTGTCTGATCAAGTCGTTGACCAATTCACTTTTGCTTGAATATTCCTTACTGTCCACTTGGGCCTTTAGCCACTCGTCATTCGGTTTTGTAAATGATATACTTTGTCTTGACATAATTTTATTTTTTGATGTAAAAATACACCAAAAACGAATCGTTTCCAAATTGTTGTCAACGGTAAAGTATAAGCGGAGTGCGGGATTTCAGAGCAATTCGCTTTCCGCCTTCCGTAAAGTTAATTAATAGAAAAAATGCTCAATTTTTGTTACTTACCCCGCATTACGCTTATACAATGTTGTGGGTAGTAATTCATTTGGATCTACCGCTTCAATTTTGCCATTTCTGGTTACAATCATTGGGCTTTTCTTTTGTTTCTTGAATTCCACAAGCCTTTTGTAGGTCTCTTCAAGCCCTTTAACTATTCTGTCTCTTTCCTCTTTTAATTGCTCTTTATTGTCCATAATATTTTCCTTTTAGTTCATTCCATCTTTCTGAATTATTGATGGTTTCTTCCCCTAAAGCACCTTCTGCAATAATTTCATAATTATCACCCGAATTATTTACAAACAGCCAGTTGTCTACCTTAGGGAGAAAAAGGTTGAAAAAATTGTTCAACCCACTAGTATATCTTCTTCTGATAACTTCCTCAGGAATAAAATGGCCACCTTCTTTCACCCTTGTCTCAACTCTGGAAATTGCCAATTCCTCAGAATTAAGCCAAAAAAACAAGCAAGTGACTTGATATCCCACCCCCTTAGCTTTTTCAATAAATTTAACGTAGCTCCTGGTTGAAAGTGTAGTTTCAAATGCAAAACTTTCGCCTGCCTCTAACAAATTCTTTATCCTTTTTAACATTAATCTGCCAGCTTCAATTCCTGCTTTTTCCGGTTGGAATGGGGACAGCCCTCTTGCAATTTCATCCGCATTCACAAACTCTTTGCAATCCAGTATTTCCGGTAAAATGGTATATGATGCTGTTGTTTTTCCAGCCCCATTACATCCTGCTATAACGTATAATTTTTTCATCCAAAACAAATATACAATTAACTATGGATTTGGTAGCGTGTCCTGCCTATTACCCACAACGGTTTGCAGGTTTAAGAATTTGCGGAATTACTTGCAGAAACTTTGTGAGCCTGCACTAAACTTAATAATAACAAGTGATGGAAGTGAAAGCACTTCGCCCGAAATTTTTTAGACCTGTTGTTATAGGCAGTTTTTATTTATCTGGGCTAGCTTTTTTATTGTAAATCTTATTTAACTGAGCATATAAACTTGTCAATTTGGGTTGAAGGCATGTATTAAGATAAATGTCAATATTTTTATCACTTCCGTGTTTTATAAGCAACTGTTTTAATCCAATATTTAATTTCTGTAAATCTTTGTCTTTTCTAATTTTTTTAATTTTCAAGTTGTCTTGTATATGTTCATAACGGTTTTGAAAGATATGACACGTATTATGTCGTCTATACTCTATATACGAATATTCATCTTCTCCCAATTCTGATTTAATATTTGTCAATCCATTAATGAGTTCATCATACCATTCTAACTTGTTTTCATTCTTTCCGCCTCTTAAATGTTCAAAGACTTTAAGAGCATAAGATAAACCTTCCGCGGTAGCTTCATAGAATTTTATATAAAACATTTCTTGATAGATAAAATCCCATTTTTCAGTCAGCTCGTGATTTAAATAAAACAGAGAAATCTCAACGCTACTACAAGTCAATCTGTCTCTACACACACTATCGGTTTTCTACCTCTAAGTTGTCCTTATTGTGTATTTCCCTTGGCATTTGTGTGTAGTTTCCCAAGTTCCGTAAATAAGCCTGAATAAAGTTCTTGCCATCTGAATGACGCCAGCCTTACAGAAAATAAATAGGCTCGCTCTGTAATTAATGCTATTGCTAACATTACTTTTCACTCCGTATCATACTTCGTAGCTTTTGACTGGAGGTTCCTACTTCTCGACACCTCTTCAATGGTTCACTTTCGTTCAACTCCTTTATTTGTACCTGCTAGCCTCTTTGGACTAGATTCTCCTAAACGCTCAGCACCAAGACTATTAATCAAAGCACCTTTAGGTGGTTTAGAGCCATCGCCTATACAACGCCCCTGATGGACCTACCATCATCTTATTTACAGCATTCAACCTTTTATTGCCGTGGTTGATTCTTGGCACACTATGAAAAGTAGGCGATTTCGAAGCACAAAATTTTCGGTTAAGCACCAAGTTTGATACGAGCCACCAGCCTCGAACTTACTGCTGTTTCGCCTATTTTTTATATACATTGTTACCTGCTGGCTTTTATTTTGGTATTCCCTTTTTATTTGAGTTTTCAATCCAATTCTTAACCTCTCCAATAAAATCCCAAACATCTCCACCTGCCGGCTTTATGTAGTTTGGCTCTTCTGGATTATCACCCATTTTTGAAAATATATCAATAAGCCAGTTTGAACCGTGGCCATTAGCGTTTAGATGTTTTAACCAACTTTCTAATTCTCCTTTTTGTATTACAAAAACACCATATTCGACCAACTGATTTAGAAAATTTGAACAAGCTTCTTTATCTTCACCATTTAATAAATCTATACCTCCTTTGATTTTCCAATTTACACCCGTGTTATTAAATGTATCGTATAAACTCTTTCTTTGACTATGAAAAGGTTGATGATTCAATTGAGGAATAAATGAGCCATCTAATAATTTTGTAAATACCTGACCGCCTTCTTTTAAAACGTCAATGTCAACAACTCCAACTGCTGGAATTCCAAGTTCTCTTAATGGTTTTACAATTTCCCAAACCGTTTGTTTATTTTGAGCATTTATAAACAGACAATTACTTATGGCTCTCTCATCACCCGCTGATAATAATCTTTCATTAATTTCTTGATAAAATGCTCTGTCAGAGTCAGCTTCAGTTACAATAACAGATTCGTAAAACAGACCATTTAAGACTCCCGTTGAGCGTAAAAGGGGATGTCTCATTAAATGTAAAATTTTCTCTTTTGGTAGAATTCGGGATGTTGGAATGCCATTTTTATAAGTCAACCTTACAATGTTTAGGGGAGAACCCGATTGAATGCATCCCATTAAAAAAGAAGCACTATGAGTTGCAACAAGAAGTCTTTTATTAGAATTTCTTAATGATTTCCCTATCTCTTTTCCTAGTTTGTTAGATAATGCAGGATGAAGAAATGCTTCTGGTTCATCAATTAATGTAATCTTAGGGTCGCCAGCAAGTAATGTTGTTAGTATTCCCGAAAAGGCTTTTACTCCGTCACTTGCTTCGTTTATAAGTGTTGCTTTTTTATGAAATTCAATAGCTTCATTTTCCCATCCTTTTTCTTGTCTTTCACTATTGGGTGCAGTATCTGAAAGACGAACTCTCAATTGACCTATATTAGTTGGGTCAATAACATAATATTTGCCAAATGCCTCATAAATAATTCGTCTTAATTCTTTTCTTAAATCATTATCTAAAAAAAGGTGAGATAGATGATTTGTTGGCGTTGATTGAAGGTCACCAGCAGTTTGCTCATTTAATAAATTTAACCTATTAGTTCCATCTAACCGTAAAGTGTACAAGTCGATAAATTTGGAGTACCAATGATTATTAGATGGGGTTTGTGCTACTCTTATAACTTCATCTTTTAATACTTTAACTCTTTCTGCTTGATTCTTTTGAGAACTTAATTTCCCAATAATTATTTGACCTTCACTAATAGATTCATTTTGTGTAGGAGTTTGCGTGATTTTGTTTAACTCTGATTCAATTTCATTTTTTGAAAGAGGTGTAAATGTCAAACTGTCCAAAATTAAATCATTTGGTTGTCCTGATGTTTTCCTTGAGAACTTTTCAATTTCAATAAGAATTCTACTTTTTCCAGAGTTGTTTGGTCCAACAAAGACAGTTATTGGTGTTAAGTCAACTTCAAGATTTGGTTGTCCTTGAGATGACCCGGACTTTAGTTTTATTTTATTTATCATACTTTACGTAGATGTGTTTTAGCTTGCAGGTAACGTTTTGCAGCTAAGAAACGTGGGGCTTTTCGAAGCGCTTTCCTGTCCGCCTGTGACAAAGGTAGCCACGAAGATCGAACCTTTCGGAAACCAATGTCCGCCCCATGTTTTCTTAGGTGCTGTTAGTGGCTGGCTTTTATATAAATTTCATTTCATTCTTATATCTAGAGTCATTAGCAAGTCTCTGAAGAGATCCTTTTGGAAAATTAATTATCAGATCTAATACCTTTGTAATATGAACATCCTTTGTTTTTGATTTAAAGAAAGTTGCAAGTTTTCTCAGTCTAATGTCAGGTTTGGTATAATTGAAATCTGTTACAAACTCAGGGTCTTTAAATAATCTTAGAAACTCCTTAATTTCTGTTACTGTAAATGACTCAATGAATTTGTTATAGAATTCTGCTGCATTTTCATCAATTCCTTGACGGTAGCCCTTGCCGTTTCCTACATAACAAATTGAAATTACCTTGACGAATAATTTTCTAACAGCGTCTGGTATTCCATTTGCTGGTATTGAAGCATCAATTGACTTTGCATGAGAATATTCATTATAAAAGTTGTTCCATTCAAAGTGTACAGTTTTTAAGTTTTGAAGTTTTTCAAGCAATTCTGCTGCTAAACTGTCCTCATCTTTGTAATGTTCCCCATTTACCGTTTCAAGAAATTTTTGAACTGCATCTTTTCTATCAACGTCTCCATTTTTTCTATAGACGCCAAACTTTGCACCTATTCTAAATTTGGTGTCTTCTGTTGTGGATTGCCATATATGGGGAGTAAGCCGGTCAATGTTCTTGCGAACAGGTGCTTGAGTTCGTGGGTCAGAATAGATTCCGAAGATAGAAAGAAGGAAATCATCTACTCGTTCTTGTGGTTGTTTTAATAAATCTTGTCCAATTATAGGAAAGTCATCCTTTGGTATTTCTTTTGTCCTTATGTTTTCGAAAAGTTGCTTTATCTGAATTAAAGAATGGTCTGGCTTTGCGGTAATCGCGTACTTCAAGCAGCTCTCTAGTAGGTTCAGCATTTCTAACCCCGTGATTGAATTTTCATTAGGGTGTGCTGCACTTGCGTGATTTCTTAAATAATTTACATGTTCTAATCGTCTATAATTAATATCATTTACAAAGCCGATCCTTCTGCAAATTTCCAATAGATCATGGTCTCCGATAGCCTCTAAATCATCTGCTGAATTTAGATTCTTATATTTAGAATTTATGGTTCTTGAAACTTGAAGAAAATATTCTAGGTCAAAATTTGAAACTAATCGTCTTAATGCTTTAATCGTTTCATCCCACAAAAAATTCAGAGCACCGTCAAAAAGTCCAACGGATACGGCAACTGTAAACTTGGATAAATAGGTCGCTTTAAGCCTATCTTCCATTGGCAAAATCTCAATTGAACTTTCAAGTGCATAAATCACTTTTCGTCTTTCTTCTATAGGAGATAGTATATTTTCAGTTGGTAATCCTACATGAGTTAAAAGGTTCGCCAATGGCTGATTAAAGGCAGCAATTGAAGTTTCTATTTTTTCAGGTGTGTTTCCTGTTGGTATTAGAATGATCTGATTTTTGTTTTCTTTTTCCATGGTCTATTTTTAGCTTGCCACTAACGGTTTGTGTATGGTGCGTATCCCGCAGGGTATGCACTATACACCTTGTTGGCGGTAGTTATTTTAATTGTTTCAAAATATTATCGGTATAATCCTCAATATCGAATTTGTTTAGAACATCAAATATCAACGAAGCTTTCCATACATGTCCTAATTGAAGAGATTCTTGGTCTTTTATTCCAACTGGTGTTTGATTTACGAGTTGTTCAAGAAACTTATTTTTTGTAAGCATTTGCATACTTGCGTACACACCAATAAATTTATTTATAACACCACCTTGCATTCCACCATCAATGGTTTCATACATTCCTTGAGCTCTAGCAAAAACTGGAGCTCCAGACATTCCAGGAAAAGCAGAGATGTCAAGTACAATAAGTTTTTTTCCATCAAAATCTACGTCAGGTTCACTTGCAATGCTTCCAGTTTTCCAAATGGGCAAAGAGTTCTTTTTATCGTAATACCCATAAGGGTATCCAACCACAGATGTTCTTGTCGTTGTTCTTACTTTTAATTTGTTTTTCGCCCACTTTTCATTTATGCAGTTCACTATTTCCGCTTCTTGGTAAACTTGAGTAGGCATTGGGATTATGGCAAGGTCTGCTTCTTTGTTATCTTCATTTACCAACCATACTGGCTTATTTTCAGATGTATATAATGGAAAACGGAATTCTTTAACTTTTTCAGGATTGTCTTTGGATATATGAATGTTGAATGAAATATTGTCTCCAATTGGAGCCTTTTTTTCAAGAGGTGCTGAACCAGTTAATACATGATAGTTTGTAACTAAAAAAATGATTTGTTTTGAGTCGCACTCATGATAAACATAAAATCCTGTTCCTTGTGAAACTAATTCATTCCCTTTTAATAGTTTAATAGGAGTTGTTATTAATGATGCATCTTCCATTTGTTAAGTTTTTTTTAATTACCGCCAACACTTATATAAAAGCAACTCCATTGCCTCTATATCCATTATATTTTCCGTTTGTAAACGGCTATAAACGTTTATTTCCGGTTACAAACGAGTAGTGGCGAATTTAGCCCTTCCCAAAGAGACATAAAATACCTTAAATAGGGTATTTTTAATTGATGCCTCGGATAGAAGATGGAATTTGGTGCGAAAAGGACGGTTTTTTCCGTCAGGTAAGTGCTGATGTTGCGCCGGGTTTACCGGGCGGTGCCTGTGTGCTTGCATATAGAGAGTAGTATATTTTGTTAAAAAATGGCTAATACCAAATCAAATATAGAATTTTTTGACTGTTATAGAAATATCAAATGGCTTTTAGTCATTTCTACTATATCAATCGGTGGTCAGTTTTAGATAATAACCTAAGCTCGACTTAATTTTAGTATAAAAAGCGTCATAGCGACCCCTTTAAGGAGGATGTGGGTTGGAAAAGGGTGTGGCAACTCGCCGCGGCGAGCTGCCACGGCTTCCACCCCTCAAATCTCCCTCTTAGCCTCGCAGTGACGATTTTATAATCGAACTGAGGTTAATAAGTGGTCGGTGAATCGGTAATCCTTTGTGCCCTTCTGCAGTAGGCAGTAAAACTGAAGGGACAACCGATTTTAGCTGTTCGGGGTTTGTAATTCCGAACCGAGAAAATGGGGATTTAAAATCCCCCCTAGACCATTTGTGAGGAGCACCGACATCAATAGAGCTCTAGACTTTAAGCAACAACATGGGTTAGCCTGACGGCTATGAGCGGCAGACAAGCTTGCATGGCGGATTTACCACCTTACTCCACATTGGTAATCCGGAAACTCCAGGCGTACGCGCAGGGCAATTGGTTGGAGGCGAGGCGGGGTACTTTTACCAAGAGGTCATTTCCCCTTTGCTCAAAATCAAGCGGGGCATCTTGTCCAAGCAAGGTTACTTCGGTCTCTTCGGAAGCTTGGATATCTTTGATCAGCAGGTCCTCGGCGGGGTAAATGGGACTGATGGCATATACATCTCCCTCCTTTTGGGTAAAAAACAGCTCTTTGACGGCCTTACCCGGTGCGGGATCGACGGTCTGTTTGAGGATATAGTCTCCACCAAGGTAGCCTTTTTCGTGGTCGATCTTGCGGTCGCCATCTGACCACTGGGCAGCTTGTGTCCACTTTCTGGTGCCGTAGATGGCTTCTCCGTTTACCTGCAGCCACTGCCCGATCGCCAGCAACCTTTCCTGCATGATGGGCGGGATGCTTCCCCGTGCGTCAGGACCGATGTCCAGCAGCAGGTTACCGCCGTTGCTGACGATGTCCACCAGCATCAGGATCAGTGCTTGGGCACTGTTATAGTCCTGTGCATCCTCATTTTGGTTATAGCCAAAGGAAAAGCCCATGCCGCGGCATTCTTCCCAAGGCTTGTCAAAGGTCTTTCCTGCCTCATATTCGGTGGTATAATAGCCACCATGCTGTTGGCGTAGGCCTTTGCCCCATCGGTCGTTGACGAGGATATCGTCCTTGGCAGCGGATTCGTTGTAGAGCCAGGCCAGAAATTCCTCGCTTTTCCATTGCTCACCCTCCATTTCCCACTCGCCATCTGTCCAGAGGATGTCGGGCTGATAGCGTTGGACCAAGTCTTTGATCTGGGGCAAATAATGTTCCTCCACAAAACGTGTTTTATCGTTTTGCCACCAAGGGTGATACCACTCGTATAGGGAATAGTACACGCCCATTTTTACGGGGGTTTTGCGCACGGCCTCGGTCAGCTCCCCGACCAGGTCACGCTTGGCTCCTACTTCCATGCTGTTCCAGGCAAATCCCCGGTCATTGGCCTGTTCATTTGGCCAGAGGGTAAATCCATCGTGGTGTTTTGAGGTCAAGACGATATACTTGGCACCTGCCTTTTCGAAAAGCTCCGCCCATTCTTCTGGATCAAAAAGGTCCGCGGTAAACATTTCCCCAAAATTGTAATATGGGAAATCGGCTCCATAGGTCTTCACATGGTATCGGTACACCTCATCCCCTTCAAAATCCCCATTGCCAAATAGCTTTTTACTCTGCAGCCAATACTGGTACCATTCGGTATAAGTACCTTTTGGTGACCAAGCGGGAACTGAATATGGTCCCCAATGGATAAAGATTCCGAATTTGGCATCTTCAAACCAAGCGGGCACTGGTCGCTGGTCCAGCGATTCCCAATTGGCTTCATATTCCTGCGCCCGAAGGCTATATACCGCCACCATCAGGCAAATGAGGGTCCATATTCTTTTCATTTTCATACGTTTAGGGTATTGCTATTTCGGTTCTATATGATTTACCTTGGGTTATTATTAGTAGTAGTCGTATCATCTCAGCATTGTCTCCTACTCTTCCTTTGTTACTTTTCGCCCATCTGCCGTAGGACAACTAGCTACATCTCGTGCGTCCTCGCGAACGCAGTGGCAGCGAAGTGAAGCGATCTCGTGTTCCAAACATGGGGTCAATTCGTTATTCTTCCTACTAATGGCCCGTTTTCATTAGTTCTTTTTCATAGTGAGCCACAGGCTCAACTTTAATCGTCCCTCAGTAAAACTGAAGGGACAACCAGCTACATCTCGTGTCCCAAAACAGGTGAACGTTTTATGAGCTCGCCCGCTCCTATTGGCTACGCTCAGGGAACGGGTGAAGGGACAACCGGGTAGTGGACTGTCATCTTTCGCCCTCCCTTTAAGGGATTAGTATTGCCTTTCCATTTCATTCACCTTGTCAAACATCACTCGGAAAGTATGCCAAGCGGTTTCGTTGTCGCCTTCACGATCTGGTTTATCACCATAGTATCCTTCCATAAATCCTCCGGCACTGGACCAAACCGTCTGCATCATGCCGTAAAAATTTGGCTTCATTTCCTTGGTAGCTGAGGCCCGAAAGCGGTACATGTCTTCCACTTGCTGCGCAGAAACCTCCGGCTTCCGCCAGTTGCAGGTAAGTACTCGGAGCCCCTTCATGGCAAAGTAAACGGCCGTCTGGTCTGCTCTTTCATAGTGCCAGTCCCCAATTACCACATCCTTGGGAATCATGTCGATGGCGCGGTGGGTATTGTTCATGCTGGCTTCCCACATCCCCATCCCGGTGGTCTTGCCGTCCAGCAGGCGGTCTCCCCAGATCCATAGTTCACGATCGCTCTTAGCCAAATGATTGCGGATTTTCCAAACCTCATCGGCAAAGAGCTTCGCCTTGTCCCTTCCTCCACAGCGTGGACACTGATCATCTCCAATGTAAAATACTTCGTCCATCCCTGCATGAAAGGCATCCGCCTCAAAGACGTCGCAGATTTCATCCACCAGGTCAAAGACCACATCATGCACCTTGGGATGTAAAGGACAATAACTTTTGCAATAAAGACCATCTTCATTGGGCCATTCATATTTCTCGGGTAGCTTCACGTGAGGGGTTTCGTCAAATTCCGGATATACCTCAAGCAATTTTCCCAGTTCACTATGCCAAGATTGGTGCCCCAGTAAATTGACCTGTGGAATGATGCGGATGTCATTTTCTTTGCACACAGCGACCAACTGCTTTACTTGGGCTTGTGTAAGTGGATTAGCTGAGCGTAGCTCCGGATGGCTGAGGTATTCATAATTATATTCCACTCTAAGGATTAGCACATTGATCCGCCTAGGCCCCAACTCCTCATCGATAAATTCAACGAACTGTTCCACTTTTTCGGGAGCAGGAGCAGCTATCGCAAAAGCCCTTACAGGCAAAACATCGGGAGCAGTTTCCTGTGCCTGCAAGGGCAATATGCTGGTCAATACAAATACGAAAATGCTACACCATTCTATCAAATGCTTCATTGTTATAGTTTTTTGAATATGTTTTCCACCATATCGGGAATAGGCTAGCGATGAACGGTGGTACTTTATGAATTTAACACATTATTTTATCAAAAACTAAGCAATAAATAGTAAAATTTATAGAATAACCAATACATACTTATTTGTTTTTTTAAGAAAACAAAAACAAGTTGGTCATTGAAGGAAAACCTACTTCGGTGAATCTAATGTGCTAAAATTATGTCCTTCCCTCTTTTCAATAATCACCAGGGCAAACGTATTTAGTGTTTTGAAGGGAAACAATTTTCGTGTAGGCATAGCTATCATCCGTGCCGCTGACACTCCTTCGGGAGGTTGAGGAGACCTTAAGCTCCTGGGGATGAATCCGCAGGTTACTAAATTTATCGTGCCGCTGGCACTTTGCCCCGATTTGTACATTGGAAACCGCTGTAGCCTAGGGTCAAGTCAACGCTTAAATGACGGGTAAGGCGGTAGTGGATTTTGGACGAGATCAAGGCGCAAAAAATGCCCTAGCCGTAGCTAAGGAAGTCTTTTTGCAACGTAGAGATAGGCCAAAAGACACACCGGATTACACGTAGGTTTAGGTTTGGCTTGACACTTGATTGCCGAATGGAGGGATAGGCTGAAAGAATGATGAGTTGATTTGGATCGAACAAGCCATCGCACCTATCTGCTCATGTATAGTAGTTGGCTTGGTTGAGGTTAAACCCTGAATCAATGCCGTTTAGTTAAGGGTACTCCTTCCTTTTCATGTACCTAAGAGGTCTTTTTTTGATTGACTTTGACTGGGGAAACCTGATCATCCTGGTGGATTTTATCCTTTTCCTTTTTTCCATTGATGAAAAAAGAAAGAAAAAAATCTAGGCCGGTGGTCTGCCTTTTAAAATGGGACATGGATTTACCCTGCGACGTGCATCCGTCACCCATTTTAATTTCCACCCGATGGCTTCGACCTAAAATTGAGTGGGTCTCGCTGTTCCACGACGCGAGCCAACTCACTTTCTTAACGGCCTCCACCATCGGCTGGAAAACAGGCATACCAAGTGCCGTAATAACCTGAGCTCGACTTAATTTTAGTATAAAAAGCGTCATTGCGAACCCTTTTAAGGAGGATGTGGGTCGGAAAAGGGTGTGGCAATCCCGAAATACCGAGACTGCCACGGCTTCCACCCCTCAAATCTTCCTCTAAGCCTCGCAGTGACGATTTTATAATCGAACTGAGGTTAATAAGGAAACGATACCTTTTTTGGCTCAGGGGGGCTTATCGTTCCGGCTCAACTTGGTTACTTAAGAAAATATACCACTACATGGAATAATGATGATAATTTATCCATAAGAAACTTATTAATCGGATCCGCCTTGCAGGTATTGGGCGTTAAGAAATTAAAAAGCGGGCGGGCAAAAAGGCAGGCTTGTTTGACGAAATGCTGCCCAAAAAGAATGTTGGCAGCTCAAGAAGGTTTACCTGGCTTTAGATAGGCCTGCTTGGCTTTAGACAGGAGGAGTTTGCCTGCATGAGGGGAGGTTTTAATTTTAGGCCAATAGATGCACACCTGTGCGCCGTGGCGTAGCGGCGGTTTTTTTTGGTTACTTTTTTGACCTGAAGCAAAAAAGTAACAAAGGTAAAGGGATGAAAACCACCTAGGGATTTAGCTAGAAAAATAACTGCCCAAGGGAAAAATTATAGAACACATATTTCCAGATACACACTAAACTAAACGGCATTAAACCCAGAATATGCGTTAGCAACTGAGCATCCTGCCTCATCCGCCTTTGGCGGAGGGTCATATAGAAGGTGCAGGTGACAACAAAAAATGATTACACACAAAAGGGTAAGTTCCGTAGGAACGGCAGATATAAATGCAAATAGAAATATTTTTTTTAACTGCGTTTACCATGCAAAAATCACTTGAAATTTCCAATAACCACCATTAATACTTAAATTATCACTTGTCTTTTGGGGAAAGCCAAAAATAATTTTTGGCCCTATATGGATTGTAGTGGGTGAAGATAAAATGCCGGTTATTTTACCGTTGATGCATCATCTTTTCCAATGGGGAATTTCCTGTTCTGCCTTGAGGTATTTGACGTTAAGAAATCAAAGAAGTGGGCTGGAAAAGGCGCAGGCTTGTCTGACGTGAATCAGCACAAAAAGTTGGTTTGCTGCTCAAATGGATGAGTTTGACTGCGCGAGTGCTGGCTTTGATTTTAGCCGAAATCGCTCACCGCAGCGGTTTTTTTTGAATAGTAAGTAGGTCCTCGCAGAAACCACTGAAATCTCAGAAAAGCCTTATTTCATTCTGGGTATTCTGTTCGGTCTGTGAGCAATAAAATCTACGGGCACGAAAGCGTATAATCAAATTATAGTAAATGGAACTAGAACATAAGAAATCAGCTTTCAAAAAATGGCTTGACAACCTCCAACAGGAAAGTTGGCAGTTAGAATTGATCATTTCAGGATTTTTGATCTATGCCCTGTTCAGTGCTTTCGGCACTTTATTGGAAAATTCCACCTTGGCTGCGGCGCAGGAAAACCTCTATAGCAGCATCATTGCCATTTTTTTGGTGTTTTCTGTCTTTATCTTAATGCTTAACCTATGTATCCACTTGATATTAAGGGGGATTTGGATTGCAGCCATTGGACTGAGGTCGGTTTCTGGGGACATCAATTATGAAAAACTAAAATTGAAGGGGAAATTCAAGCCCTTTCTCACAGAAAAGGTAGGACCTTTTGACAAGTACATCGGATTTTTGGAAAAATACAGCAGTGTTGTCTTTGCCAATACTTTCCTGATGATCTTTTTTCTGTTCTCAGTTTTTGTGGTTTTGGGACTTATCCTCCTGATTGACACGGGATTTATGCTTTTGCCACAAAATACTTTTACCATCACGATAAAATATGCTTTTAACTTTATATTTATATTAGGTGCACTGTTGACATTTTTGGATTTCATAACCCTCAGCGGGCTAAAACGTACGGTCTTTTTTAGCAGGTTCTATTATCCAATTTACCGATTTTTCAGTGTGATTACCTTGGCCATGTTTTACCGTCCCATGATCTATAACCTGATCGACAACACGTTTGGCCGTAGGATGATTCGGTTCCTTCTCCCTACTTACCTGTTGATTCTGTTTGTGGCAAGCCTAGACTATCATTACTCCGCCTACCTTCCCTTCGAAGCGGTGTTGTCTCCCAAAAAAAATGAAATAGGTGCCTCTTTGGCCAGTCCAGACCATTACCTCGATGAGCTTAATGCGGATATCTATGTCATCAATGCAGCTGTGCAGTCCAAAACCATCTCAGCAAACCACCTGAAGATTTTCATCTCTTTTCATCGTGAAATCGAGGACATCATCCTGGCCAACTGCCCTCCATTGCAGAAGAGTAAAATCCATAGGGGACTTTACTCGAGAATTCTTCCGCACAAAACCCAAGATGACAACACCATTAAACAAAACCTAAACGCCTACCTTGGCTGTTTCCAACAGCAATTCAATGTTTCCATTGATGGAAAGGCCATTGCAGCAGACTTTGTGATCAGCAGTATTCAAAACGGACAAGTGGGTTTTGAAAGCAATGTGTCCATCAGTCAATTGCCCCCTGGAAAACATGTACTTCTCATTGACCATCCCAGCGACGCTTCAAGAATGTTTGCCTGTATCACGTTTTGGTATTTTCCCTAAAATTTGGTTGTGGGTATTTCCCAAAGGAGAGTTGACCTTACTATTTCTTCGTATTTATTTCTACAAACCTGAGCTCGACTTTATTTTAGTAAAAAAAGCGTCATAGCGAACCCTTTTAAGAAGGATGTGGATTGGAAAAGGGTGTGGCAATCCCGAAATACCGAGACTGCCACGGCTTCCACCCCTCAAATCTCCCTCTAAGCCTCGCAGTGACGATTTTATAATCGAACTGAGATTACTAGTCACAGCATCATACTTCACCCAGGGGACATCAAAACGCATAGGGTACTCATCAATCCTCCGTCACTTTGCTTCCCCACCAATCGGCATTGGGCTGCCAGCCCGGGGAAAGCATGGCTTTTCTATCTTCCTCCAGCCGTTTCCATCTCACTGTCCTTGCACGCATCAGTACTTCCGCTTCCTTACTGGCATCATATGCCGGATCTGGATAGGGATAACTGGCCTGATGGCGCTCCAGATACCCGAAGAGCTTCTGGGTAAGTTTTTTCACCATTTTACCGTGCGATCGGGCCACATCCTCCTGCTCATAGGGATCGGTGACTAAATTATACAGCTCAGCTTGCTTATTTTCCCAATAATAGATCAATTTCCAATCGCCACTTCGGATAATCGCACTGGGATCGCCTCCTTGGTTTCCATAATGGGGATAGTGCCAAAAGAAATCCCGCGATTTCATCTTCTTCCCTTCCATTGCAGGCACCAAGCTCACTCCTTCCACCCCTTTTAGATCTGCAGGATCACCGCCTGTCAACTCCACCAATGTCGGCAAAAAGTCAATATTGCTGGCCGGGCTTTCGATCGTTCCTCCTATTGCTTTGGGCACTTTGATAAAGAAAGGCACGCGAAGCCCTCCTTCCCACTGGTAGCCCTTTCCACCCCTAAGGGGCAAATTGGAAGTGGAAAAATTATCCCCAGAGGAGACACCTCCATGATCAGACGTAAAGATCACGATGGTATTTTCGTCAAGTCCTTTTTTCTCCAATGCTTTCATCACGATGCCCACCGCTTCGTCCATCGCTTCCACCAAGCCACCATAGACCGGATTATCCTGCACCTGCCTGATCGGCAGCCTACGCTCCATGGAATAGCCGTGATCTGCGATTCCGGCCGATTCAGCTTTGTTGCGGTACTTTGACCACTTTTCGGAGGTAGTCTGTATCGGGCCATGGACAGCATAGAAAGAGAGCATCGCAAAAAACGGCCGATCATGTGCTTGTTCAATAAACGTAGCTGTTTCTTCTGCTAGGCGAATGCTGAGGTTTTCTCCATCAGGCCCTTGGCTGAGCTTGGGATTATCGTAGGGTGCAAAATAGCCACCTTTAGGGCTTCCGGCTTCATAGCCACCAATATTGGTATCAAACCCATGGTCTTCCGGGTATGAGCCTTGGCCACCCAAATGCCATTTCCCGGCAAAAAAGGTCTCGTACCCATTGGCCTTCATGGCCTCTGGAAGGGTCACCAGCTCCGATGGCAGTGTGTGGGCATATTCAGGAGGCAGCAGCTGCGTATGCCTGCCATATTTCCTCCAGCCTTCCCCTTCCGGAGCCCCTATCCAATCGGTAATCCCATGGACCGCCGGTGTGACACCTGTCATCAGTCCAGCCCGGGAGGGGCTACAGACACGAGAAGAAGCATATCCTTGCTCAAAACGGAAGGATTGCTCCCCAAGCTTATCAATATGCGGTGTCTCATAAAATTCGCTACCGGTAATTCCCAGATCATGGTATCCCAGATCATCCACTAGTATCAACAGTACATTAGGCTTACCGCTTTCCTGTCCATACGCGGGAGCATTTGCCACACTCCAGGATAAAAATACGATACACAACCACATTTTCCATTTATAAACCAAATTGCCCATGATGCCTGAATTATTTACTCGTTTTTACAAACCAACAACTTACAAACTATATACTTTCGAAACACACAAAAACATAAGATTTTAAAGATAATGCAAAAAATTACACAAGATTAGGCAAAAAAAATCCCCGATTCGTAAATCGGGGATCTCGACCTGAATGTTAACCTTCAGGATTTTAATATGTCGCTAATTAATTAAGACTCTTTGGGAAGAACGGCATCCTTTTGCGCCTTTACCTTCTTGCTTAAATCAGAAATAGAACCTTTAAGTTCATCAAATTTCTTGTCTAATTTTCCATTAAGGTTATTAGCCAAATCCTCGCCTTGCTTTTGAACCTTTTTTCTGGTTTTACCTCCTTCATCAGGAGCAAACATAATTCCCAAAGCGACTCCGGCTGCTAGTCCGGCTACTAAACCTAATAATACTTTTCCTTCACCCATAATTTTACAATTTTTAGTGATTTAAACTAGTTTTAATTTATTTTTACAAAATTACGCCCCATGGTTAAAAACTTATGTACCAAATGGATACGTACACTCATCATCAATCAACAACCATGCTAAAGTTGATCACATTCCCTGATAATCTTGATCATTTTCTTTTTGAAGCCGGCTCAGCCCATCTTCTGTTAGGGTGAAAATCTGCTTTTTCAATGTTCTAAAATCTTTCGCAAAAAAGGCAACCAATTCTTCCAGTTCCTCTTGCCTTCTGAAGATTTTGCTAGTCATGGGATGCCCTTCATAACACCGCTGACTAATGTCGTGAAGTTGGCGGCTGACCTTATCATCCAGCGCTTCCCTTCTTCGATCCAGGATCGACAAACGATTTTCCATTCTTCTGGAAACGTTAAAATCGAGTTCTTCCAAAAAATGATGAAAATAACCCGCCATTAATTTTTTCAGAAAACGAATTTCATCTTGGTAAAAAGCCAAATCAGAACGCCAATGTTCACCAAGTGCATAAAACTCAGTGCTCATATCACCATTTTGGTGCATTATCATCCCTTGATCCTTGGCTCCCAAATCAGCTTCCATAACATTAGCGATAGAAGTAAACTAAAATCTTACTGTAAAATCCTCATTCCCTCAGGCAGCCTTCCTTTAAAATTGCCTTCGATGAATGGTAAAAGGCGTCTCCACAGACGTCACCTTTATGCCCACGATGGGCATAAGGGCACCTCATCGTTTCTGACATCTGACATGTATAATTTAACCAAATGAATGCCTATTGGCAACAAAAACTGCAAAAATAAATACGATTTCCGTCAAAAACGATACGATCAAATACATCCAAGGAACCTTATCCGCCCTTTAGTTCATGGGGACTGGACTCTTTATTGGCCCAGCAGTTTAGGTTAAAAGCAGTGACATTGGCTATTTTTGCCAATGCTTCCTTGGTCAAAAAAGCTTGGTGGCTCGTGATCAGGACATTCTGAAAGGTGAGCAAGCGGGCGATCACATCATCCTGAAGGATATCTTCCGAATGGTCCTCGAAGAAAAGGTCTTCCTCCTCTTCATACACATCCATTCCGAAGCTGCCTATTTGGCCAGTTTTCAAGGCATCAATGACTTCTTTGGTATTCACCAAGGCACCCCTACTGGTATTGATGAGCATCACTCCCTTCTTCATGTGATCGATGCTGGAACTATTGACCATGTACTTAGAGTCGGACGTAAGGGGAAGGTGTAGGGTAATAATATCGGATTGGCTACAGAGGGTTTTAAAATCCACATACTTAATGGCCACTTCTTCCCTTAACCCCTCATTGATAAAGGGATCATATGCCAGTAGCGTACATCCAAAACCACTCAGTGTCTTGGCTACTTTGCTGCCTATTTTACCCGTACCGGCGATGCCAATCGTCTTTCCCTCCATGTCAAAGCCCACTAAGCCATCCAGGGA
The DNA here is from genome assembly GCF_005281475.1 of Echinicola rosea. NCBI lineage: Bacteria > Pseudomonadati > Bacteroidota > Cytophagia > Cytophagales > Cyclobacteriaceae > Echinicola > Echinicola rosea. The sequence continues at coordinate 4,893,826 of NZ_CP040106.1, forward strand.
AAAATTAAGATCCCTCACCCTGTTATGGGCCTTGACCAGTTTGCGGTTTAGGGACAGCATCAGCGCCACGGTATGTTCTGCAATGGCCGCAGGTGAATATTCCGGCACACGGGCCACCTTAATGCCCAGTGCTTCCGCTGCTGAAAGATCCACATGGTTAAATCCTGCAGAGCGCAAGGCCAAATACCTTACCCCCATCTGCTGTAACTTTTCCAATACTGGCCGAGCACAATTATCGGTCACAAAAACGGCCACCGCCTCACTACCTGCGGCCAAATCCACGGTATCCATGGTCAGCCGCATCTCCAACAATTTAATTTCATGTCCTAAAAGGGCTTCTTGTAAATAAGCATGCTCAAATTTATGGGCACTGAATGCGGTAATTTTCATTGTCATCGAATTAAAAGGTGGGTATTTTTTAGTACTAAATTGTCAAATCAGGTTGCCCTATAAAACCCTCCGACCTTATGACAACTGGTGTTTTGCCGTCTCGCTGCGGTGAAGGACTTCCCTATATTTGACCTGAACCTGACAAAATAGGTTGGGTAATTTCAGGATGATTGCAACACACTATGCGCCTCCCGAATGCTTTAAAAATCACTTACTAAAAATAGCCGATTTTAAACTTACTTCAAAAATATCAAGGTCCAAAATTTAGGTAAATGCAGCCAAATCGTTATTGCCCCGAATGCCTGACAAACAATATATGAGGCAACTAGATGCCGTGATTGCCCTGCACTATACGTCCAGTTTACCTAGACCATTTCCCCCTTGACTTCTACTATTCCTTTTCTTCAGCAACCAGACATCCCGTCGCATCATGCAACATAATCGACCTGATATTGGGTTTGAACAATGCATTAAATCAAACGAAATACCTAACACTTTCTTAAGAATATGATTTAAATCATGGCCATTTACTTTAAAAAAATCATTTTTATTTGTTCATTTACAAGTGAAAACTAGGTAAAAATACCTAAAAGTACATAATCCCTAATTATTATCTACACGGAAGAGGGGAACGGACATCAACATGTGCCTAAAACGGAAACACCAACTCCCAATAGGCTTCTTACCGAAAAATAAAGCGGCATTGAAATTGTTAATGTAGCTGAGAACCTCTCCAACTTATTTTATGGTTGAAATTGTAATTATTGAAAAGGACCTTGATCTGGCCGACAATATTTGTGAAATCCTTAAATATGGTAATTTCACTCCTGTCGCCCTTAAAACAATCCCTGAAAGCCTGGACATTGACAAGCTTAATCCCTCGCTGTTTATCGTTGGAGAAGAGGATAAAAATGACCAACAACTTATGGGAAGAATAAGCAAATTGTGTAACCATTTCCACTGTCCAGTAGTAGTGCTTTCTTCCGGCCTGTATTCAGCTTATGAAAATCCACACGCTGCCTGCACCCTAAAAACTGCAACTGTAAACAAACCCTTTACTTTCCGGTCATTGCACTCCGCTGTCAATAGGCTACTTAAGGAGCAAGGTGCTAAAACGACCATGTGCATTAGCTGAGGAATAAGGCCTTGATTTTTTTTCAAAACCGAAAGAAGGCTGAAGCGTAGCCACTCCAGCCTTCTTTTCAGGCAATCCTTGTCCACAGGAAAAGGGCTGCCATCAATTAACAAAAACCCAAATAACGAATTAATTATCTTTAACGAAGACGTTTACCCATCTGGTCATGGTGTGGCCTTCCTTATCTTCTACATTGACTTTTACGGCAGCCAGTCCTGCTTCTACAGGTGTAAAGATCAAGTGATCATCCTGGATGGTAAAAGGCTGGTCTTTTTGCTCTTCCAGTGAATAGTGAAGTCCATCTTCAAATCCCTTGAACAGTGGTTTGAGGGCCAGGTTCAGGGCATCACCTTTCTCCATAAAGTAATGCGGCCTGGACATCCAATCCAAATATTCGTCTAGCTGGGTAAAACCATCGCGGTCTTTATCCTGGTTGGCATCCGAAAAGTCACCATGATCACTGTTAGGATTCAGTCCTTTGGCTTCCTCCCACCAATCAGGCAAGCCGTCTTGATCGCTATCCCAGTTTTCGGGACGCTTCACCTCAGGATAATCTTCCCATCCCCCTACATCCTTCTCCGTATCCGGCATTCCGGGAATGCCGCTTAAGCTGCCTTTGTAAGTATAGGTACTGTCCAAGGTTTCTTGGATGATCCTTTGGTCATGATCATCTAACACTGGCTGGTTGGCACCGACATCTGACAATACGATTTTATATGCTTCCCTAGCGGGCTGCGTGGTAATGTGTGATGGAAAAAAGGGTTCGTCCACAAAGCCTTCATATTTCTTGTAATCTCCATTATGATAGCGCTCTCTTCTTCCTTCTTCCTGATTATCTTCGTCAAAATAACCCGGCATCACGTTACCGGAAAAATACCCCCGCTGTGTCCCCAGCCCTACACCTTCATGATCGATGGTCAAGGCGATAAAATGCTTGGTACCCGGGCCTGGTTTATAGTAATTGTTGACAAAATTCACCTCATGGGACCCGCCATCTGTCGTCCTGCTTCCCCAGTTGTAAACCACATTGTTCCGAATATCCAATTTACCTTTGTAGTAAGCATTGCCATCCAGTCCACTGCCCATACTCCAGTTTCTGCCATAGTTATGAGCCAACAAATTATGGTGGAAACTCCCAATATCACCACCGATCGTGGCCGCATATCCGTGCATTTTCCCCTGTTCGTATTTACTATGGTCGGCTACATTGAGGGCTTCGGCGATCAAAGTTTTCTGTAGGGTAATATGATGCGCTCCCCGCGAACTAAAGGATTCATCGATCGTCCACCGGATGGAACAATGATCAATAATGCTATAGTTGGCACCTGTAAGTCCCATACCGTCAAAGGTACGTCCCGAACCGATGCCTACTCGAAGAAAACGGGCCACCCCATCATCACCGGTGATGCCCAATGGCGCCCTTTTGATCATAATTCCTTTTCCAGGAGCCGTTTGTCCTGCAATCGTCACATAGGGCTGGTTGGAAACCAATCTGGACTTAAGCTCAATCGTCCCTCCCACCGCAAAAACAATGGTTCTTGGGCCTATATCATTGGTCACCGCTTCCCGCAAGCTTCCCGGACCGCTGTCGTTAAGGTTGGTCACGATGACCACTTTGCCACCTCTACCACCACGCGCGTAGCGACCATATCCTTCCGCTCCTCGAAATGCCAACTGGGCTGGCCTGAAATACCACACATTTCCTTTGGTGATCTCCCCGGACGGACCTACTTCGTCCACCCTCCAATAATAGGTATCCATGCTGTAGAGATCATTCACCTGATATTCGTTTGCTGTAAGTTCTCCTTGGTAAGCATCATCTTGGGGAGTAGCCTTCGATACGGATGTTTTTGACGTACCGAAATACAGCTGGTGCTTCACGCCTCTTTCGGCAGGTTCCCATTTCAGCGTTACACCACTGTCCGCTTCCACGTGTTCGTCACCATCTTCAGGCACCGGATTTTTTGCTTGCTTTTTTATATCGGGCCTGTTCAGCTCAAACCCATTCCAAACCAAGGCCGCAGCATTGGTTTGGTCTTTGGGATCGTTCACCATCCTGATGGTCACTGCTTCACCTGCTGCTACTTCAAATGTCAAGTACGCTGTAGCCGTGACAGCCCTGCTATCTGCCCTATTACTGGGCATCAGGTCATCCATCTGCAATTCATCATTGACATAAATATCAATAGGAGAAAACGTATGGTTTTCCGGATTGTCAAACGTATTGTAAAAATTCATCAGGGTATGCTTCCCGGCCGGAAGTCCATCGATGGTCAAGATTATCTCTTCATTGGCCACCACTCCGTCATTGCTTAGGCGAGCGTAAAAGGGGGCTTGGACACCTGCCTTATACCAACTGGAATGTAGTCCGTCACCGCTTACGGTAAAGGTTATATCGGAAAAATCAGCTTCTGCTTTATTTCCTTCTTCCACTACCCAGGAAGTGTATCCAGGCTCGTTCACCTCTCCTAACTTCCTTCCTCCAAAATCAAAATCAACTTTTAACGCTGGCGACTGTGCATAGCCGTGGGTAGCCATAAGTCCTAAAATGGCCAAGCATACCCATTGATAAAAATACGCTCGTAAAGGTGCAATCGTTCGCTTCATCATCATGCTATTGGTTATTTTTGGTGTTGGACGCTTCCTGATTAAGGCAATAATCGGCATCCACTAGCTTTAAGAACTGCTTGAAAGTACTATCTATTTTTCCCTTAAATGAGTGTATTTCTGCCAAAATGGATATTTGTCCACTGAATCGGGAAATAAAGTGGCCGAATGATCAATGAAGAATTCTACCCGCATTATCAATGCCGTTTAGTTAAGGGGATTTCCTTCTTTTCATATACCTAAAAGTCCTTTTTTTGATTGACTTTGACTGGGGAAACCTGATCATCCTGGTGGATTTTATCCTTTCCCTTTTTTCCATTGATGAAAAAAGAAAGAAAAAAATCTAGGCCGGTGGTCTGCCCTTTAAAATGGGACATGGATTTACCCTGCGACGTGGATCCGTCACCCATTTTAATTTCCACCCGATGGCTACGGCCTAAAAGCGAGTGGGTCTCGCTGTTCCACGACGCGAGCCAACTCACTTTCTTAACGGCCTCCACCATCGGCTGGAAAACAGGCATACCAAGGGCCGTCAAAAGGAAGCGATACCTTTTTGGGACTTATTAACCTCAGTTCGATTTTAAAATCGTCACTGCGAGGCTTAGAGGGAGATATGAGGGGTGGAAGCCGTGGCAGTCTCCGTATTTCAGGATTGCCACCCCCTTTTCCAACCCACATCTTCCTTAAAAGGGTTCGCAACGATTTTAATACAAAAATTAAGTCGAGCTCAGGTTATTAACTGAATCCGCCTTGCAGCTATTGGGCGTTAAGAAATTAAAAAGCGGGTGGGCAAAAAGGCAGGCTTGTTTGACGAAATACTAGCCAAAAATAATGTTGGCTGCTAGAAAAGGAGGAGTTTGCCTGCATGAGGGAAGGTTTTAATTTTAGCCCAATAGCTGCACACCTGTGCGCCGTGGCGTAGCGGCGGGGTTTTTGGGTTACTTTTTTGACCTGAAGCAAAAAAGTGACAAAGGTATAGAGGTGAAGACCATCTTTGAATTTAGCAGAAAAATAATAGAACCAATATTTCCAAATTCACACTAACTAAAGGACATTGCCCGCATTATGCACTAGCCTATCTATTGCGACCTGACACTACTTCAAAATCAGTCGCTTCGCTGCTGTTTTCGATTCTACCAAGCGGCAGACAGATTCACCATCAGCCGCGACGGATGATTCAATCTCCAAACAGCCTGATTTGTAAGCGTCCTGCATAAAGCGGGTTGAAGAGAAACAATTTTCGTGTAGGCCTAGCTATCATCCGTGCCGATGGCACTCCTTCGGGAGGATGAGGAGCGCTTAAGCTCCTGCGGATGAATCCGCAGGTTACTAAATTAATCGTGCCGCTGGCACTTTGCCCCGATTTGTACATTGGAAACCGCAAGAAAAGCTGAAAGCACAAACAAACTGTTTCAGATCACAAAGGAGGGGCTAATGCCTGCTTCTGGTATTTCAGCTTCCTGACATCCCGATTCAGCAAGGCCCTGTCCCTGTTAGAAGATTTTCCTTTGCCGATAGCTATTCTTTTACTTTACTTCATACATTCGTAAATCCAAAATGTATATCCGATTGATCCATATCCGGTCTTTTTTATTATGCGTGGCATCCTTTTTCCTCCCTGCCCAACTACAGGCACAACAGGAAGCTTTTATCTATGGGGAAGTAGAGCTTCGGAATGAAACCAAGCTAAAAGGGAAAATTACTTGGAGTGCTGGTCAAAGCCTCTGGGTGGACCTATTGGTAGCCGAAAAAAAGGACAACACCATCCTCGAACACCTTAGCCAGGATGATATCCCTCACCTCAGTGCAGGAGAAAAAAAAGCAGAATGGGGATTTATGGCCCTTTGGAAAAACCAATACCCTTCTCGCAAACTGACCTTCCGAAGCCAATTTGGGAACATCCTGGAAATTATGGTCACCGGAGATGATGATGCGACGATCGTACTGAAAAACCATGAAAACATCCGGATATTTTTAAATGATGACCAGGAATATGCCCACCAACTGGGCGAAACCATCACCGTTCAGGTCGAAAGCGGAGAAAAGAAGCCGCTCTCATGGAAAACAATCGAACGCATCAGGTTTCGAAAAACACCTGCAAACCTACCGAATTTTGAAAGCAAGCCGCTTTACGGCCTTGTAACCACCAGAACAGGTTATGCCTACCAAGGCTTGGTCAAGTGGGACATGAACGAACACCTCGATGACCAGTACCTGGACGGCACCACCATCGATGACCGCAGTGCACGCTACCACTTTTATGAGGTGAAATCCATTCGTCCAAAAAACAAAGGCTCCCTTATCCAATTACAATCCAACAAAGAAATTTACCTCCACGAACTGACCAATGTAACCAATAAAAATGCAGGCATCCAAATACGCAATCCCCATTGGGGTCAGATAGCGCTGAAATGGGGTGATTTTAAAACCGCCCATTTCACTCCCTATCCGACCGAAACAGGATTTGGTTATGATGATTTTGAGACCCCCAGTGCACTCTACGGCACTGTCAAATTAAAAAGTGGACAGGAAATCACCGGATCCATATACTATGACCTCGATGAACACTGGAACATCGAAACCCTGGATGGTTGGGCGCAAGGTGGTGGTCTAAGGCAAGTCCCTTTCTCATTGATCAAGGAAATTTACCCGGTAAGTGATACCCATACAGCAGCGATCTTGGTCGATGATGAGAAAATTATTCTTGGAGAACGAAGCGATGTGGACCAAAACAATTGGGGCATCATGATCAGGTCAACGGACGGCCAGTTCAGCTATGTGCCGTGGCAAAATTTGCGCAAGCTAACATTTGATCACTAAAGGGCTTTTAGTACTTTTTCGATGCAAAGATTTAAATTGCACCACAATTCAGTTAAATTTTCTTCGATCTGGATGGAAATGAAAAAGGTGTTTAAAAACAAAAAATGGGTTATCGCTATGGCTGCAACCGCAATACTGCCCGTAATGGGCATGTTTGCACTTGGCGAAAACAGCTATGCAGCTGCCTTGCTGTGGATCATTGCTGTCCTGGCCCTACTGATCTGGGGAAACATCAAAATCCATCAGCTTCTGGACAAGATACACCCGTGGGGAAAACTGCCTCTCCGTCGGTTTTTGACCCAGTTTTTGGTCAGTGGGATCTATTCTCTGATTTGCATCAACGTTTGCTATTATTTTCTCAAAACACTCTTTATCGGATTGCCTCCTGATGGTGAGCAAATGCTTCTTTTGAACATTTATGGTCTGCTCTTTTACATCCCGGTAATGTCCATAAATTTTGGAGTTTTCTTTATGCAAAGGTGGAAAAAAGCCACGCTCAGGACCGAGCAACTCCAAGCTGAAAATCTCAAAAGCCGCTTGGAATCCCTGAAAATGCACATAGATCCCCACTTTTTGTTCAACAACCTGAATGTACTTTCCTCATTGATCGATATAGATACGGAGAATGCTCACAGGTTTCTGGACAAATTCGCGGAAGTTTACCGTTATGTCCTCCAACATCGTGATGAGGAGCTAGTAGAACTGGATACGGAAATCGCCTTCATCCACTCCTATATTTACCTCTTCCAGCAGCGTCTAAATCGACAATTGAACATCTCCATTGACTATCGTCCCTCCAAGGTTACCCATTACATTCCTACCTTGGCGGTGCAAATGCTACTGGAAAATGCCATCAAACACAATGTCGCTACCGCATCCCAGCCATTGGCCATTGAGATTTATAGGGATGGCGACCGATATATCATCGTAGAAAACACCTACCAGCCCAAACAACAGGAAGGAGGCTCCTTGCCAAAATCGGGCCTGGACAACATTATTAAAAGATTGGCCTATTTCTCCGATGAAGAAATGGTCATCTCCCAAAGTGATACTAAATTTACCGTTAAACTGCCCCTTCTGCAAGTGTCAAGTCAACGCTTAAATGACGGGTAAGGCAGAAGTGTATTTTGGACAAGATCAGGGCCCGAAAAACACCTATCCGTTGTAAGGGAAGTCTTTTTGTAACACAGAGATAGGCTAAAAGACGCACCCGATTACACGGAGGTTTAGGCCTGCTTGCCGACAAAGGCAGGATTGACTTGACACTTGGGGATAGCCGTATAGGGCAACATTACTAATTAACCAAAACCAATATCAAACCCATCCATTATGAAGGTACTGATCGTAGAAGATGAGGATTTAGCAGCAGCCAAATTGACGAAAATGCTGGAAAAATATGACAGCTCGATACGGATTTTGGGAAACCTTACCTCTGTAAAGGACACCGTCCAATGGCTCCGACAAAATGCGGCACCTGACCTGATCATGATGGACATTCGTATCGATGATGGTGTGTGCTTTGAGATATTCCAAGAAGTGGAGGTTACCAGCCCCGTGATCTTTACCACCGCTTACGATCAATATGCCATCAAGGCCTTTCAAGTCCACAGCATTGATTACCTGCTGAAGCCGTTTTCTTATGAAAAATTGGAAAAGAGCTTGGAAAAACTAAAAAAAATCAACCAAAATCCGCCCACAGCCTCCCCTACGGTCAAGGTAGAGGAACTGCTTCAGGCATTACAACGTAATGAACCTTCTTATAAATCCCGTTTTTTGGTCAAAGCAGGTACAAAAATCCGTTCCGTAAAAACAGAAGACATCGCTTACATCTATACCGACAGGAAGCTGAATATCCTGGTCACCAACACTGGTGACCGCTATCCTCTCGACCAATCATTAGATGAACTCTCCCAAGTGCTGGATCCTGACATCTTTTTTAGGGCAAATCGGCAACTGGTCCTTCATATTGATGCGGTATCCACCATCCACCCCTATTTCAAAGGGCGCGTAAAGCTAGACCTTGATCCACCGCTTGACGCTGAAATCATCATCAGCAGCGAAAAGACACCTGACTTCAAAGCTTGGCTGGACAAGTAGTCATTTTGTGAGAAGTGTGTGAGTCTTGCGTATTGAGATATCAGTCCTGAGACTTGAGACAAATGGCGATTGTATTTGGTATTGGGCAATTTGGATGTGCTGGGTCTCTGTCCCTCCACTTAAAAAAAGGAGCTGCCATGGGTGACCACCGGCTAAGCTCATGCACCCTTAACTTTTCCTGATCAGGTTTCGGTTACCTTCCGGAATCCTTGTCGATAAAAATCAAGAAGATAATACACCTAAATTCCTAGGGTCAAAAAGTCTGGATAGAAAATAACAGGTGAACAATGAAAAAGTGTCAAGGGATCCCAGGACCTGACAGCCCAACATCATCAATAATTCCAACGCAGAAATATCCCAATTCGAGGCAAGATTTTCCCTTTTGAAGGACGATTGGTTATTGGCTTCTTTTTTTTAAAGTAAGTTAGGATTACTAAAACAGGCAAAAAGATCAACTTTCGATTGTCGAACTCTAAAGAAAACAATAAACCAAATTACAATGCTAAAAACTCGAATCAGTTTTTTATGCTTGGCCATCACCATCATCTCCTTCTCGAAGGTGCTGGCCCAGTACCCGGACGTATCTTCCAAAGAGCGGGCAAAAGCAGACTCCATCAAATCAGTGGCCTTAAAGCATTCCGATGAGGCTTGGGAAAAAGCCCGAATAGCCGTTTATCGTGAAGAAATGCAAGGCAAACCTTATATTCCTTGGGCAGCACGACCGACCGATCTTCCCCAAGCAGAAATCCCCGCATTCCCTGGTGCCGAAGGTGGCGGAATGTACAGCTTTGGTGGCCGGGGAGGAAAAGTCATCACCGTCACCAGCTTGGAAGATCATGGCCCCGGCACCCTCCGAGAAGCCTGTGAAACCGGTGGCGCCCGCATCATTGTCTTTAACGTAGCCGGTATCATCCAACTGGAAACACCCCTGATCATCAGGGCACCCTATGTGACCATAGCTGGCCAAACTGCTCCCGGAGATGGGGTCTGTGTGGCTGGAGAAACCGTGTGGGTGGACACTCATGATGTGGTGATCAGACACATGAGGTTCCGTAGAGGAGAAACCTTCGTGGGACGCAGAGATGATGCCATCGGTGGCAACCCCGTTGGGAATATCATGATCGACCACGTTTCTGCCAGTTGGGGACTGGACGAAAATATGTCCATCTACCGCCATATGTACGACCCAGGCGGAGGATATAAAAGAGAAAAACTGCCGACGGTAAACATCACCATCCAAAACAGCATCTTCTCAGAAGACCTGGACACTTATAATCACTCCTTGGGCAGCACCTTGGGAGGCGAGAATTGCTCTTTTATGCGAAACCTATGGGCCAGCAATGCCGGCAGGAATCCCTCCATTGGCTGGAATGGTATCTTTAACTTCGTCAACAACATCGTATTCAACTGGTCCCATCGAACCACAGACGGAGGGGACTACAAGGCCAAATACAATATCATCAACAACTATTATAAACCAGGACCTGTAACCGATCTCAGCAGATCGGTAAGCTATAGAATCCTCAAGCCAGAAGCTGGCAGAAGTGACTTAGACTCTATGGTTTTTGGACGGGCTTTCGTGAAAGGCAACATAGTAGAGGGCAATAATGAAGTCACCGAAGACAACTGGAACGGGGGTGTGCAAATGGAAGGAAAAGACGGTCAGCTAATGACCTTTTCGGAAGCCAAGCATTATTTTCCCCGAATGAAATCCGAAAAGCCTTTCCCCATGCCACACCTGACCATCATGCCTACTGAGGAAGCTGTCCCATTTGTGATGGAAAATGTAGGGGCCACATTTCCTAAAAGAGACCCTGTGGACCAGCGAATCATCAGAACCGTCAAAACCGGAAAGCCCGAATACGTGGAAGGATTGGATCCAGCATCCTTTTACCAATTCGAGCACAGAAGGCTTCCAAGGGACTCTTATAAAAATGGCATTATCACCGATATCAGCCAAGTGGGCGGATATCCAGCATACAAAGGTACTCCGTACCAGGATACCGATAAGGATGGAATGCCTGATGAATGGGAACTTAAATACGGCCTCGATCCTCAGGACGCTACTGATGCCAACGGCGATATCAATGGGGATGGCTATACCAATATCGAAAAATACATCAACGGAATTGACCCTAAACTAAACGTTGATTGGACCAACCTGTCTAATAATGAAGACACGTTGGCCAAAAATGGACTTTCAGTGGATAAATAAAGGTTAATGATTTCATCAAGTCCAAAGGAGCCCGGCAAAACCGGGCTCTTCTTATTTCCCCCCTTACCTTCAACCCGGATTATGCGTTAGGAATCGTAGTGAGAGCTGAAATTGCAAGAAAATCAGTTAGTTTGGAGGCATTAGCGTAGCACCGCTACGGTTATGCCGAAAACTAAAGTGAAACGGCTTATTTTGTCCGCCGCGGCGGATCAGGTCGCAACAGATAGGCTAATGCATATTCCGGGTTCAAAATGGTAGAAACAACCATTTATAAATCCTCGACCACCATTCATTGATCTAAACATCCCCACTACAACCATTTATCACCGAATAAAAACAATTACCAAATTATGTTTTATTTTCATAAGCGAATTATCTAATTTGCCTTATGATCAAATATTTTTGCTCGGGAACTACGACATTGTTTTTTCTCCTATTTTGCTTTTCGGGCCATGCACAAAATTTGGCCAGTGGCCATGCATTGCTTCTTGAAGCTTATAAAGAAAAAATCCCCCATCCGCAGGAAACTGCCACCGGTGGGCAATATGAGGTGGGGAGTTTGTTTTATGTGGATGGGACACCCTTTCTTGAATCCTCCGAATTTACCAAAGGACAGGTTACCATTAACGGGGAGGAATTTGACCAAGTCCTGCTAAACTTTGATGTGGTCAGGGATCAGCTGATCACCTATCACCCCAGAAATTACCAACAAATCATTTTGGATTATCGAAAGGTGCAGGCCTTTCAGCTCCAAAATGGAAGGAAATTTATCCAAGTCGAAGAAAACCCTGGATACTCATGGCACTTTAACGGGTATTATGAAGTCCTCTGGGATGATAAAATCACCATTTTATCCAAACACTATAAGGAAGAAGAAATCAAAAAAGACCACGGTTCCTCGGACAAATCCTTCGAATTCGAAATCCATGAAGATTTCTTCGTCATGACCTCACAGGGATTTCACCGGATCAACCGTAAGAAGGATATTGAAACGTACATGGGCATACCCAAAAAACAGGTCAAACAACTCTTGAAAAAAGAAGGATTAAGGTTTAAAAAACAACTGAGGGAAGTACTGGTGGTCCTTGGTGCATTTTATTCCTCCGAAAAAACCAACTACTAGCCTATGAAAAACCATCTACTACGGTTACTTTTTTGCGGTGTTCTTGTCATCTTGGCACAACACACCTTGGCTCAAGACCAACAAAAAGAAACCATTTCGGGATTGTTTCCCGGGGTTCGCTTCTCACAGTTTGTCAATGTGGTAGAAAACAAGACAAGTTACCGCTTCTTTTACAGGGATATTGATGTGGACACCCTTTCGGTAAACATCAGTGCCAAGGAAAACGAGCTGGAAGATGTCTTGGACCTGATCTTCGAAAAGACAGCACTGCATTACTCCATTGATGCCCAGCAACGGGTTTTCATTCATAAAACGGAGCATTTCCACACTGCATTATCCAAAAACTTCTTCGACCCGGAGGAGTCTCCCGACAGCCTTGTCAACACACAGGACGAACGCTACTTGGACAGGGCCTACACGGGCAATAAACTATGGACCATCGGAGAGGAAGATGATCAGGGACATCGCGACTTGGCCACACTCACGGGAAGGATCTTTAGCTTAAAGAACGGTGAACCGATCATCGGAGCCGTGGTGTTTGAAAAAGAAAATTACACCAGGGCGGTAACGGATGAAAATGGTCGTTTCAGTATCACCTTGCCCAAAGGAAGGCATACCCTCCATGTGCAGCACTTGGGCCAGTATCAAGAACAGCGTCAAGTGGAACTATTGGGCGATGGAAGCTTGATAATGCAAATCGACGAAAGTATCGTTTCGCTGGATGAAGTCATCGTTAGCTCTGATCGATTATCCAATATCAACCGTACAGAAATGGGGGTGGAAACGATGTCCATTGCCTCCATGAAGAGGCTTCCTTCTGTCATGGGTGAAGTGGATGTCATCAAGAGTATCCTTACCCTACCGGGTGTAAAAACCGTCGGTGAATCCAGCGTAGGCTTCAATGTCCGAGGCGGTGCTGCTGACCAAAACTTGATCCTCCTGAACAACTCCACGGTCTATAACCCCTCCCACCTGTTTGGGTTTTTCTCCTCTTTTAATGGTGACATGGTAGAAGAAGTAGAGCTTCATAAAGCCGGCATGCCTGCCCAATATGGTGGCAGGTTGTCTTCTGTGCTGGATGTAAAAGGCAATTACGGTAACCGGGAAAAATTCCACGGAAAAGGAGGCATCGGTTTGCTTACCAGCAGGCTGACTTTTGATGGCCCCATAGGTGAGAAAACCACCTTCTTGGTCAGCGGAAGAGCTACCTACAGTGACTGGCTACTCAATCTCGTCAATGAAAAGTCTGACCTGAATGCAGCAGGAGCATCGTTTTATGACCTTAACCTAAATCTCAAGCATTATTTTAACGACAAAAACGAACTGAGCTTCTCTTCCTATTGGAGCCATGATGACTTTAACTTCGTCGCGGACACTGTCTTCAATTACAGCAATCGAAACGCCAACCTTAACTGGAAGCATTATTATAATGACCGTCTCGAAAGTGAAATCATCCTCGGGATTGACCAATACCAATTTGGCATCGAAGGATTTGAAAATCCCTTGAACGCCTATGATTTTGATTTTGACATTACCCAATATAATCTCAAAGCACATTTCACGTACGAGCATGATGACCGCCACACCTTTCATTTCGGAATGGACAATATCTATTACGACATGAACCCTGGCAATATGGTTCCTTCAAATGAAGCGTCTATCATCATCCCAGAAACCGTAAACAGGGAAAAAGCCTTGGAAACTGCTTTTTATCTTGGGGATCGCTATGAGATAAATGATAAGCTTACGGCTGATTATGGTGTTCGGTATGTCATTTACAATTTCCTGGGACCTAACCAACTGTACACTTATGCCGATGGGCTGCCCAAAAGTGAAGCGACGGTCACAGGAGAAGAATTCTATGCAAACAATGAAGTGATCAGCACCTATTCGGCTCCCGAAATTAGGGTGTCCGGACGGTACATCATTGACAATTTCACTTCTATCAAAGCTGGGTTCCATACGACCCGGCAATACATCCACTTGCTTTCAAACACCTCATCCGTAACGCCTACTGATACTTGGAAGCTAAGCGATCCCTATATCAGTCCCCAACAGGGCAATCAAATTTCCCTAGGCTTCTATAAGGACCTTTTACTGAAAGAAGACAAACTGGAAGCATCCGTAGAAGTGTATTATCGGGGGCTCAAAAACCTCATTGATTACCGAAGTGGTGCACAATTGCTCCTGAATAATGATATAGAACAAGACGTGCTCAACACTGACGGACGAGCCTATGGGCTGGAGTTTCAAGTGAAAAAATCCACCGGCAAGCTAAGCGGATGGCTGAGCTATACCTACTCCAGATCAGAGCTGCAAACTTCAGATAAGGAGCCGGCTGAAAAAGTCAATGGCGGCAGTTGGTATCCTAGCAATTTTGACCAGCCCCATTCCGTGATTTTAGCAATGAATTATGAACTCTCCAAACGTGCCAATGTTTCGCTAAACACCAACTACAGCACAGGCCGCCCGATCACGCTTCCTGTTTCAAAATTCTATTATAATGGGGCTGAACAAGTTTACTTCTCCGACAGAAATGCCTACAGGATTCCTGATTATTTCAGAATTGACCTGTCCATGAACTTGGAAGGCAACCACAAAGTGGACAAGCCGGCCCATGCTTCTTGGTCGCTGGGCGTGTATAACCTACTTGGAAGAAGTAACCCCTACTCGGTTTATTACACACCTGTAAATGGTAACCTCAGAGGCTATCAGCTGTCGATATATGCGCAGCCCATTCCCTATATTACCTACAATTTCAAATTCTAATTGGACATGAAGATAAACCAACTCCTATACCCGTTCATCATTTCCATGCTGCTACTGGTCAGTTGTCGGGAGCCCTATGACCCAGAGATCAACCAAGAAGATTTGGGAATTTTGGTAGTGGAAGGCCATATCGAGACAGGTGGAAAGGCCACCATGATCCAACTCAGCACCACCGGGTCGCTGAACGATCAACGCTCGCCATTCATGGCCATATCCAATGCGGTGGTAACTATCGAAAGCCAGTCGGGAGCGACGTACCCCCTTCCGGCTATAGCAGACGGCCAGTATTCCGCAACATACACTCTTCCGAACGACGATCTATACAGGCTGAACATCGAAATTTCTGACCAAGGACTTTACCAAAGTGAATGGCTGACACCGCTGATCACGCCAACCATCGAAGATATCGGGGTAAAGCGTAAGGACGAGAACGAACGTGCTGACGTGGAATTATATGTTTCCACCCATGGTGAGGAGGACACTAGATTCTTTACTTGGCAATACGAAGAAACGTGGATTTTCAATCCTGCGTTGCTGACTTTTTTGAAATTCGACCCTGAGCTGGATTCCGTGGTATATCGGGACCTAAGGACCGAACGGATTGACAGATGCTGGCGAACAGAGGTTTCCAACACCATCAATATCGCTTCATCTGCCCAGTATCAGGACGATTACATTTATGAAAAAGTCATCCAAACAATGCCCTTCGGATCAGAGAAATTCACTCAGCGATATTCTATCCTCGTTCACCAAACAGCCATTCCCAAAGAGGCATTCACCTTTTATGAGACCCTTGAAAAAAACACCAATGACATGGGCGATATCTTCAGCCCATTACCTTCCAACCTCAACACCAACATCCACTTTCAAGGCAATGGTGACTACAAGGCCATTGGTATGGTCACCGCTGGTGCATCCGCTTCCAAAAGGGTGTTCTTTGACCGATTGGATATAGGACACTGGATCGTATCCAATCCTTTCTATGCTGGCTGTGCATTGAACTACGATACCGTAAGCGTGGCGGAGGCCCCTCAAATTTTCTCCAGTGGCCGGGAAATCCCTGTCGTAATCATCGAAGGGGCAGTAGGCGGTGTGGCTGGTTACCGTGGCGGAAGCAGAAGATGCACCGACTGCACGCTGAGAGGCTCCAATACTCAACCTGACTTCTGGGAAAACTAAATCGATGATGAGATTAACTTTACTGCTTTTATTCGCAATATTAAGCACCAATTTATGGGCTCGACAAACCCAGCAAAATCACGTCCCACGGGAAGTTGTCCATGTCCATAGTGCCCAATCCATCGCCGTGGCTGGCGAACGGATTCCCTTATCCATCAGGATTACCATGGATCAAGCGCCTTCCTCCTCTAATTTTGCGTATGCGGACTTGATCAGTCGAAACGGAAAACGCTTTGGAGGAGCAGTAATCCCCTTGGATAAAGGAAAAGCAAATGCCTACCTTACGATCCCGGAAAACACACCTTCTGATCACTATCTTCTGAGGGTTTATTCGCGCTATGCCGCTTCCATAAATGATGCTTCCCAGTATCATCAAGAACTGATCTCGGTCATCAATCCAGCAATCCCTCCCGCACCTAAAAATACAGAAAAATCGTTTGGGGGGAAATGGGACGGTAGTACCGCAACCAACAGCATTGCCATCCAACCTGAAAGTACACGACTTACACTGGGCGAACGGTCAAGTCTCACCGTATCAGCCAGTCCAAACAGTCATGTTTCCATTTCCATTAGCAGAAAAAACCCTTTTCTCGATGACCAGCGGTTTGCCCCGGCGTTAGCTGGGACGGATACAGGAGCCAATACCGCCGACCTTTTACCGGAATTGCGAGGCCATATCATCAAAGGCACTCTGACAGAAAAAAAAGCAGACACCACCCAGCTGTATTTCCTTTCTGCCCATGGTGACCAATCGGCACTATACCTGGGCACGGCCAATAAGAAAGGGGAAATTTACTTTGACCTGGGGGCGCTGAAACATTACGAATTTCTTCTCCTCCAGTCGGACCAGGACTCGGTTCCTTTCGGCCTGAACTTGCAATTACCTTTTGCTGAAGCACCTTCTTCAGAAACCTTGAATTTCCCCCCCTTGGAGATCAATGAGAAAGACAAGGCAATTTTGGATAATTTAGTATTAAGTGCCAGCACGACC
Organism: Echinicola rosea; assembly: GCF_005281475.1. Taxonomy (NCBI): domain Bacteria; kingdom Pseudomonadati; phylum Bacteroidota; class Cytophagia; order Cytophagales; family Cyclobacteriaceae; genus Echinicola; species Echinicola rosea. The sequence continues at coordinate 4,911,152 of NZ_CP040106.1, forward strand.
ACATACTTCCTCAAACCAACTCAAAAAAAACAAGTGCCAATAGTCACTGGATACGCCCCTGACCGCGGCTACAACCTGGACGATTATAACCGATTTGAGGATTTGGCCACCACTCTCAAAGAATATATCCCCACGGTCTTGGTTCGCAAAAACAAAAAGAAATTCTTCTTTAAACTGACTAATATCCCCGAGCGGTCCGTGTTTGATGGTAATCCGCTGATCCTTGTGGACGGCATGCCCGTCTTCAACAGTCACAAGCTTGCACAGTTTAGCCCTGAAAATATCAAAAGGGCAGAAATCATCAATCGCCAGTTCTATATTCTCAGCTATGGCTTTGATGGTATTCTCAGTTTCACCTCCTACGAAAATGATTTTGGGGGCTATCCCATTCCAGAACACGCCCTATACCTGGAATACCCCCAGATCCAACAACCCGTGGATTGGCAGTTTACACCTGAGAAAAAGGACGAACATTTTCCCGACTTTAGATCCATACTGCTCTGGAAAGACAATGTCCAACTGGACAAGGAAGGAAAAATCGCCCTCCCATTTTCAGCTTCCCAAATTCCCGGAACCTATGAAATCAAGGTCAGCCTAATCACTCCCGATGGACGACAGGTATGGACAACGAGGGAGTTGGAAGTGGAAGATGGTATTTAGTATTTGGTATCAAATTAAACGAATGAAGTGGGGCTTTACGACGCCCTCAGTGACTGCTTCCAGCGATCTACATCTTCTACCTTCAAACCTTCAACTCCCCCCTTTCCCTTTCCAACGGTCAAAAACCTGCTGCCCAATCATCACCACGGGGATCTCCGGCTCCTTCCAATTGGCCATCTGCCCCGACCAAAATCGCATCCACGCGGCCTATACTGCCCCGATCTTTGATTTGGTGCCCCATTTTCTCAAGGGCTTTCTTGGTCGTAGGATCCAAGGCATCTCTTTCAGGGAAAATAAAATTGGGTTTCCACTGGTGGTGTACCCTACCGGCAGACACCGCATCGGTCATGTTCATCTCATGATCCAGCACATTTAAGACCACTTGATATACGGAGGTAATGATCGTGCTTCCACCGGGAGTTCCTACGACCATTTTGAGTTTTCCATCTTTTTCCACTATGGTGGGGGTCATGGCGCTAAGCATGCGTTTTTCAGGTTGGATAGCATTGGCTTTGCCACCGAGAAGCCCATAGACATTTGGCACACCCGGCTTACTGCTGAAATCATCCATTTCGTTATTCATTAAAAAACCGGCACCGGAAACGAAGACCTTCGAGCCATAACCCGAATTGATGGTGGTCGTCACGGAAACGGCATGGCCATTGGCATCCACAATCGAATAGTGGGTGGTTTCTTCACTTTCTTGGTAGTCCAGCTTCATGGCGAGTACCTCTTCACTATCCGTGGCTTTGGTAGGATTGATCTGCTTTACACGACTGGTAATATAGCGATCATCCAGCAGTTCCTCTTTTGGCACATCCCAAAAATCGGCATCTCCAAGGTGCTTGGCCCGATCGGCATAAACCCTCCGCTCCATCTCTGTCATCAGGTGAATGGTCTCAGGGCTGTGAAAGCCCAGATCGCCCATGGAGAAATGCTCCGACATTTTCAACAGCTGCATCAACGCTATCCCTCCACTGCTGGGAGGTCCCATGCTGTAAATGGTCGCGCCGCGATACTTACCGGTGACCGGTTCGCGCCATTTCGCTTGGTATTTGGCCATATCCTCCAGTTCGATGATGCCATTTCCAGCCTTCATCTCAGCCACCAACAATTCGGCCGTTTTTCCCTTATAAAACCCATCGCGTCCTGACTTCTGGATGCGTTTGATGGTGGCCGCCAGGTCTTTTTGGACCAGCAGCTCCCCTTCTTCCCATTCTCCGTCAAGCTTTACCAAGGGAATGACTGTGCTGTCACGGTTGTGCTCAATGAAGGTTTTTCGGTAGCGATTATAGTTATTGGCTTGCTTGGCGGTGATGGGGAAGCCACCGCGCGCCAACTTGTAAGCAGGCTGTAGCAATGTTTTCAGCGGTAAAGAACCGTATTTTGCATGGGCAGTGAGCATACCGTCCACTGATCCGGGCACACCCGAGGCCATGGGGCCTGCCAAGCTTAGCCCGTCGATGATATCACCGTTTTCGTCTTGGTACATTTCCTCGTAAGCGGCCATGGGCGCTTTCTCGCGAAAATCAAGTGACACGACTTCCCCGCTTGGCTGACGGTACATCATAAATCCGCCACCTCCAAGGTTCCCAGCAGCAGGATAGACCACGGCAAGGGCAAAATGTACCGCCACCATCGCGTCAACGGCATTTCCGCCTTTCTCCAACACTTCTATGCCCACTCTGGTGGCCTCCGGATGGGCAGATACCACCATGGCCTTGTTGCCATAAACGGTCTTGCCTTCTTGGTATTCCTTTTTGCCTATTCTGGCACAACCGGAAATGTAGGCCATGGCCACAAATAGGGCGATAAATCGAATGTATCTAAGCTTTCCAGATACGGGGTGTATCAATGTGAATTTCATAATGGGATATGCAATAATATTTTTAAGTGGATCCAATTTACTAATAAAGTCAATCAACGACTGTCCTACCTCCGCAAAAAGCACAAGATATCTGAATATTTAGATTTATTTATGACCACTGGTCAAAGATTCGCTAAAAACAGGGCTCACCACCAACTTTTGGTCAAAAAATACTCCATTTTGGGTATTTTTTCGGAAAATGAAAAGCTTTAATTTGAGGGTGAATAAAAAGAAAAGAATAATCAATAAAAAAGGCGAGTTGCCCCGCCTTAAATGTTTTCACAACGGAATAATCCTTATTGTGAATTGCTTTCAGAACAAGCAATTTACGAATTGAACCAGAATAACCAAACTACTCCTTATGAAAATTAAAAAAAAAGAATTTTTAAAGATGATTGGGATCAGCAGCTCCCAGCTAATGCTTCCGCCTTTTGGCCAAACAAGGTCCACACCTCTCCCCCGCCCACCGGCACCACCGATAATCCTAAAGGACGACTACATTCGCGGATGACATTTAGAGAGAAAAATTAATTTATATTATTAAAGTAAGATAGAATGAAAAGAATATTAGGACTCGACTTAGGAACAAATAGTATTGGATGGGCGCTGATCCAGCACGATTTCGAAAATAAAGATGGTGTCATCCAAGACATAGGCAGTCGGATTATCCCCATGGGACAGGATCTTCTTGGGAAATTTGATGCTGGCCAGTCTATTTCACAAACAGCAGAAAGGACAGGTTATAGAGGCATCAGAAGACTGTATCAGCGAGATCATTTACGTAGAGATCGACTACACCGCGTGCTGAATATTTTGGGTTTCCTTCCACAGCATTACGCAGATGCCATTGACTTCGAAAGGAAACTAGGACAATTCAAACCGGGGAATGAAGAAAAACTAAACTATAGAAAAAACACTAATGGAGTATATGAATTTATTTTTAAAGATTCATTTGGGGAAATGCTTCAAGAGTTCAAAACCAAACAACCTCAACTATTTCAGCCAAACAAAAAAGGGAAATCACCCCAAATCCCTTACGACTGGACAATTTACTATTTAAGACAAAAGGCACTCGCAAAGGCCATTTCAAAAGAGGAACTGGCTTGGGTTATCCTAAACTTTAACCAAAAAAGAGGCTACTATCAATTACGAGGTGAGGAATTGGATGGAGGCAAGGACAAACAATTCGTCCAATTAAGGGTAAAAGAGGTAGTTGACTCAGGAGAAATGGTGAAGGGCAAGCCCCTCTATGATGTTTACTTCGAAAATGGCTGGAAGTATGATCGCCAAATCACCAAAACCGAAGACTGGATAGGGAGAACCAAAGAGTTCATAGTGACCATTTCGACTTTGAATAGTGGTGAAACCAAATATTCCTATAAGGCCGTGGACTCCGAGAAAGATTGGGCTGCTATAAAGGCAAAAACGGAAAAGGACATTGAAAATTCACAAAAAACAGTCGGTGAGTTCATTTATGAAACCTTATTGGATCATCCTAGCCAAAAAATTAGAGGTGAGCTGATAAAGACCATCGAACGTAAATTCTACAAAGAGGAGTTCAAGAAAATCATTTCAACACAAGTCTCCTTACAACCCGACTTGTTTTCTCCTGAACTTTACCAAGCCTGCATTGAGGAACTATATCCCAGAAACGAAGCCCATCAATCGCAATTAAAAGGTCAGGGCTTTGAACACTTATTTACAGAAGATATTATCTTCTACCAACGACCGCTAAAAAGCAAAAAATCGGATATCTCTGAATGTCCTTATGAGTTCAGGGTGTTTAAGAGAGTGAACAGTGAAACAGGGAAAACCGAAATCACACGTCAAGGGATCAAAGCCATCCCCAAATCTCATCCCCTATTCCAAGAGTTCAGACTATGGCAATGGCTCCATAACTTACGAGTCTATCAAAAAAAGAGAACTTCTGGAGACAAAATCGAAATCGATGTGGATATCACTTCCGAACTCTTAAAGACTGAGGAAGATTGGACAGACCTATTTGATTATATGACCACCAAAAAGGAGGTAGAACAAAAGCATATTGTTAAATATTTTATTGACAAAGGCTTACTAGACAGTAAATCAAAAGATAACTATCGCTGGAATTATGTAGAAGATAAAAAATATCCAGCCTGCGACACCCAAACCCAATTTGTTTCACGCTTAAAAAAAATAAAGGGCCTTGAACCATATAGTTTACTCGCAGAAAAAACGCATTTAGGAAAAAGTGAGAGTGGTCACACCCTCAGCAGGGAAGTACAACTCTGGCATATTATCTACTCGGTGACGGACAAAAAGGAATATAAAAGTGCGTTGGAAAAATTTGCTCAAAAACACCGTATTGATGTAGATGTTTTCGTAGAATCCTTCATTAAGTTTCCTCCTTTTGAGAGTGATTACGGTAGTTACTCCAAAAAAGCTATAAAAAAACTCCTTCCACTTATGCGACGGGGAAAATACTGGGATGAGAGCGCCATTCTTGATTCTGCAAAAGAACGTATTGATGAGATCATGGAACGAGTCAACTCAATGAAGCTGGCAGATGGGTACTCAAAAAAGGAACTGACGGAGGAACTGGAAAAAGTAAGTGCTGACGATATCCCCAAACAAGTGGTAAAAAGCTTCATTCCTTACCTCAACCTGCCTTACACTGGCCTAAACACCTATCAAGCATGTTATGCAGTGTATGGCCGACATTCCGAAGTCGGGGACATTCAGCAATGGAAAACGCCCGAGGACATTGATCAATACCTTAAAAGATTTAAGCAACATTCTTTAAGGAATCCTGTAGTAGAGCAGGTAGTCTGTGAAACCCTGAGAGTGGTACGTGATATCTGGAAAAAATACAGGATAAATGATCCGCATTATCAATTTGACGAAATCCATGTGGAATTGGGCAGGGAAATGAAAAATTCAGCCGATAAGCGAAAACAACTTTCAAGCACAATCAATGAAAATGAGAACACTAACTTTCGGATCAAAGAAGTCTTAAAGGAACTAATGGAGGACCCATTGGTAGAAGGAAACGTGCGGTCTTACTCTCCAGGACAGCAAGAAATCCTAAAGCTTTATGAAGAAGGGGTTTATAAAAACCCTGACGCAAGATATGATACAGTCAGCGAAAATGAAATTCAAAAAATCAGAAGAAATAGCAATCCTTCTAAATCAGACATTCTACGATATAAGTTATGGCTTGAACAAGGCTATATTTCACCTTACACCGGAAAACCAATCCAACTTTCCAAACTCTTTACAACAGCATATCAAATAGAGCATATCATCCCCCAGTCCCGGTATTTTGACAATTCATTCGGAAATAAAATCATCTGTGAAAGTACCATCAACGAAGACAAGGACAATAAAACCGCTTACGAATATTTGAAAGCCAAAGGAGGCAGTATTATTAACGGCCATTTATTACTGAAACTGGATGAATATGAAGCTCATGTAAGCCGGTATTTTAAAAACAACAAAACCAAACTTAAAAACCTACTGAGTGAGGACATCCCTGAAGGGTTTATCAACCGACAGCTGAATGATAGTCGATATATCAGTAAATTGGTTAAAGGGTTGCTGAGCAATATCGTCAGGGAAAACAACGAAAAGGAAGCTACATCCAAAAACCTCATCCCCGTAAATGGTGCGATCACATCCAAACTTAAAAAAGATTGGGGATTAAACGACAAGTGGAATGAGCTGATCGCGCCACGATTTCAGCGCCTGAATGAATTGACAAAATCTGAAAACTATGGATTTTGGGACAATACCATCAATGCTTACCGAATACAAGTCCCAGATGACATCAGTAAAGGATTCGATAAAAAGCGAATAGACCATAGACATCACGCCCTGGATGCACTGGTAACAGCTTGCACAACTAGAAATCACACACACTATTTAAGTGCACTAAATGCAGAAAAAGAGAACCATAGCCTAAGAAGTAAGCTATTGATTAAAAACGAACATGGCCATTACACCAAAACATTTCAAATGCCATGGCAATCTTTTCCGATAGAGGCCAAAAATAAACTGGAAACAATCATCATTAGTTTCAAGCAAAACTTACGGGTAATCAATAAAGCCAACAATAAATTCTGGTCTTATAAAGATGAGATCGGAAATCTTAATATTGGCAAAAATGGTAAACCGCAGAAAAAACTCAGAAAACAAACCAAAGGTGACCATTGGGCAATAAGGAAATCGCTACATAAAGAAACAGTATCTGGCGTCGTGAATGGAATCGAAACTCCTAAAGATAAAATGGCAACATCTGTCCGTACTTCCCTAACAGAAATCAAAACCCAAAAACACATTGATAAAATTGTCGATCCACAGATAAGAAATGTCATTATTCCAAATCACTTAAAAAACTACACCGATGATAAAGGAAAAATAAACTTTGCTGATGCATTTAATCATGAAGGGATAGAGGATTTAAATAAAAACATCAATACGCTAAACGGGGGGACATTTCACCATCCTATTACTAAAGTGAAGCTTTATGAAATAGGAAGTAAATTCCAAATAGGAGAAACAGGTAACAATTCAAAAAAATATGTGGAAGCAGCAAAAGGAACTAACCTCTTTTTTGCGATATACTGGGATGAGAAGAAACAAAAAAGGACGTTTGAAACGGTTCCGCTAAATGAAGTCATCGAACACCAAAAACAGGTAGCTCATTTACCAAAACCTGAACGCTCCCCCATACAGCCAAACCCTAAAAAAGGAAAACTGCTATTTACCCTGTCCCCAAATGATCTGGTCTATGTGCCTACTGAAGAAGAGATTGAAAACCCAAGTTTGATTGATTTTTCGAATTTAAATAAAGATCAAGCTAGGAGTATCTATAAAATGGTAAGTAGTTCCGGAAACCAGTGCTTTTTCATACAAGGAACAGTTTCTAGCAGCATAAAAAACAAATTTGAATTTTCTGCTTTGAATAAAATGGAAAGAGATTTAAATGGAGCAATGATTAAGGAGAATTGTATCAAGTTAAAAGTGGACAGGTTAGGCAATATTCAGAAATCTATCTTATGATCAAACGTACGCTATTCTTCGGCAATCCCGCCTACCTCAGCACCAAAAATGAACAGTTGGTCGTCAGCTTTCCCGATGACCAGCCTGAGAAAACGGTACCTGTAGAGGACATTGGCATGATGGTGCTGGAACATCCCCAGCTCACCCTCACCAATGGCCTGATGGGAAAATTGGTCAATAATAAAGTGGCGATCGTCTCCTGCAACGGCCAGCACCTTCCCGATGGTATCCTTCTCCCCATGCACGGACACACTGAGCAAACCGAACGGATCCGTCATCAGCTCAACGCCAGCCAGCCGCTCAAAAAGAACCTTTGGCAGCAGACCGTCACGGCCAAGATCAAAAACCAAGCAGCACTGCTGGCCGATCGGGAGACACCAGTCCAGCGGTTAAATCACCTGGCCAAGTCTGTCCAGTCCGGTGATACAGGAAACAATGAAGCCCAAGCGGCTGCCTATTATTGGCAGCACATCTTTGACCTCCCGGGTTTTAACCGGGAGCAAAAGGGCATGCCGCCAAACAATCTCCTGAACTATGGCTATGCCATCCTTCGGGCGATCATTGCAAGGGCCTTGGTCAGCAGTGGGCTGTTGCCCCAAGTGGGCATCTGGCACCGCAACAAATATAACGCCTATTGCTTGGCCGATGATATCATGGAGCCGTACCGGCCCTTTGTGGACATGGTAGTGAGACATATTGTGGAAACAGAGGATACGTATGAGGAACTGAACATCCACTTGAAGAAGGAATTGCTTTCCATTCCTGCACTGGACGTTCGGATAGATGGGCAGAAGAGCCCATTAATGGTAGCCGCCAGCAGGACAACCAATTCGCTCTTTGAGTGTTTTGCCGGCATCAGTAGAAAGATCATTTATCCCGAATATGGATGAACGCTTTTATTCCAGACTTAACCAATACCGGAGTTTGTGGGTGCTAGTATTCTTTGACCTGCCGACCGACACCAAAAAGGATCGGAAAATCGCCAGTGGCTTCCGAAAGAAGCTATTGGACGACGGATTCTCCATGTTCCAGTTTTCGATCTACATGCGCTTCTGTGCCAGTCGCGAAAATGCAGACGTCCATATCAAAAGGGTAAAGGTAAACCTTCCACCCAAAGGGAAGGTGGGCATCATGTGCATTACCGACAAGCAATTTGGCATGATGGAGCTTTTCTATGGCACAAAGTTGGCCGAAAAAGAAACCCCTCATCAGCAATTGGAGCTTTTTTAGGCAAAGCTTGCTCCATTAGATTTACTATTGACACATAAAACAAGACCAAGGTAGTTACAATAGGACTTTTTGGAGAAACCACAAAAACCGAAGCAAAAAACAGGCTCATTTTTCAATCCTAAAAATGAACATAAACAACAGCATACCAACCACTTGACGTGGGGTATGCTGTGATTACCATTGCAAGGTATAATTCTGAAAGCAATTCACAACAGCTAAAAGTTAATCCAAAACTGTGTTAAAGCTGTGATTACCATTGCAAGGTATAATTCTGAAAGCAATTCACAACCAGTAACTTTTACATCCACAGCAGCATGATGCTGTGATTACCATTGCAAGGTATAATTCTGAAAGCAATTCACAACTGGTTGTATTGGTGTTGAGGAATTTACTTTGCTGTGATTACCATTGCAAGGTATAATTCTGAAAGCAATTCACAACGAGGTAAAAGAGCAACGGTTTACGGTCACAGCTGTGATTACCATTGCAAGGTATAATTCTGAAAGCAATTCACAACCAGTATATTCCTCTATATCAGTAAACTCATGCTGTGATTACCATTGCAAGGTATAATTCTGAAAGCAATTCACAACCTATGGAGGAGAAAAGGTTAGTGAGGTCGGCTGTGATTACCATTGCAAGGTATAATTCTGAAAGCAATTCACAACAACACAGACTATAAAATAAACTTTGGTCATGCTGTGATTACCATTGCAAGGTATAATTCTGAAAGCAATTCACAACGTGATAACGCCCCATACAAGCAATTTAAATGCTGTGATTACCATTGCAAGGTATAATTCTGAAAGCAATTCACAACAACCTGCTCAATGTGACTACCCCAATAATCGCTGTGATTACCATTGCAAGGTATAATTCTGAAAGCAATTCACAACTAAGCTTAGAAGAGCTTTCTGATATTGCAGGCTGTGATTACCATTGCAAGGTATAATTCTGAAAGCAATTCACAACTATTGTTTAAACGATGAAACAAAAGCACTAGCTGTGATTACCATTGCAAGGTATAATTCTGAAAGCAATTCACAACTAATTAGTGTTTTTACTATCATCAATCACTGCTGTGATTACCATTGCAAGGTATAATTCTGAAAGCAATTCACAACCTGTAATTTGCTTGAACCCAGCTTTCGGTGGCTGTGATTACCATTGCAAGGTATAATTCTGAAAGCAATTCACAACTCTTTAACTCTTTGAATCTCTAAACTTAAAGCTGTGATTACCATTGCAAGGTATAATTCTGAAAGCAATTCACAACAGCACCGAAACAGGGTATTCCAGTTCTAATGCTGTGATTACCATTGCAAGGTATAATTCTGAAAGCAATTCACAACTCAATCCAATGAGGTCCACCCCATTCAAAAGCTGTGATTACCATTGCAAGGTATAATTCTGAAAGCAATTCACAACGGAAGATGTTTGGAAAAACAGGACGTGAAAGCTGTGATTACCATTGCAAGGTATAATTCTGAAAGCAATTCACAACAGGATGCAATACAGATAGTAAAAGACTACTGCTGTGATTACCATTGCAAGGTATAATTCTGAAAGCAATTCACAACTAAAACTACCATATGGATGATTAGCTATCCGCTGTGATTACCATTGCAAGGTATAATTCTGAAAGCAATTCACAACAGTAACCGTTTGGTTTTTCACCCACAATATGCTGTGATTACCATTGCAAGGTATAATTCTGAAAGCAATTCACAACCGGGTGATACGCCAGAGCAAAGGGCTGCAAAGCTGTGATTACCATTGCAAGGTATAATTCTGAAAGCAATTCACAACTGACATTGACATATTGTAACTTCCTGGTGCGCTGTGATTACCATTGCAAGGTATAATTCTGAAAGCAATTCACAACCTGGATCGTATCTTCTTACTGGTAACGCTTGCTGTGATTACCATTGCAAGGTATAATTCTGAAAGCAATTCACAACCGCTTTCCTGGTCTATGACCTTTAGGTTAGCTGTGATTACCATTGCAAGGTATAATTCTGAAAGCAATTCACAACATGATGCTGATTTATTGCTTTAAAAAAAGGGCTGTGATTACCATTGCAAGGTATAATTCTGAAAGCAATTCACAACAAAGAAAAACACGACCGATGATAGTACACTGCTGTGATTACCATTGCAAGGTATAATTCTGAAAGCAATTCACAACTCATGGAACTTACCTTTCCGTTGGATGATGGCTGTGATTACCATTGCAAGGTATAATTCTGAAAGCAATTCACAACGACCTGAAAGAGCATTCACACCTTGTAGATGCTGTGATTACCATTGCAAGGTATAATTCTGAAAGCAATTCACAACACCTATAAGGTCCTGGGCTCCATTTATATGCTGTGATTACCATTGCAAGGTATAATTCTGAAAGCAATTCACAACACGACCCAGCAGGGAAACAATAAATTATTTGCTGTGATTACCATTGCAAGGTATAATTCTGAAAGCAATTCACAACATACTTGTGTAGGTCGTGTCGTTGTTTGTGCTGTGATTACCATTGCAAGGTATAATTCTGAAAGCAATTCACAACAGTCGATGCAATGTCTACTGGTAATTATGAGCTGTGATTACCATTGCAAGGTATAATTCTGAAAGCAATTCACAACCCAATGTTTTTTTCTGAATCATAAAAGCCGCTGTGATTACCATTGCAAGGTATAATTCTGAAAGCAATTCACAACAGGTCTGTCAAATGGAAAAGGGTTTTATCAGCTGTGATTACCATTGCAAGGTATAATTCTGAAAGCAATTCACAACCGAAAAATGGCTTATACAAAAGTATCTATAGCTGTGATTACCATTGCAAGGTATAATTCTGAAAGCAATTCACAACTGACCGTTAGCAACCAATATTGAGCCATCTGCTGTGATTACCATTGCAAGGTATAATTCTGAAAGCAATTCACAACATCCCAAATAAATAAGTGTCGCACCGTTTAGCTGTGATTACCATTGCAAGGTATAATTCTGAAAGCAATTCACAACTGAAGATGGTATAAAAGTTCCTTTGCCACGGCTGTGATTACCATTGCAAGGTATAATTCTGAAAGCAATTCACAACAAGGAAGGTAAGGTCGGGATAGAAGACTTGGCTGTGATTACCATTGCAAGGTATAATTCTGAAAGCAATTCACAACACTAAGATTAACAGCACAAGAAGAAGAAGAAGAGCTGTGATTACCATTGCAAGGTATAATTCTGAAAGCAATTCACAACAACATGGTGAGTATATTTTTTGAATACAAAGCTGTGATTACCATTGCAAGGTATAATTATTCGTGAACTTTGGTTTTTAATGGTTCTCATGAATGCTAACGCATTTATGAAAGCAATTCACAAAAAACCGTCCCCTGAGCGGAGCCTAAGGGAACGGTAGTTAGCAGAATAGGCTCCATGGCAGGTGCCATACTTTAAAAAGCGGTAGGATAAGGGAAAGTGATGTACCTACGGCACATAAGGTAAGGTTTTCCTTACTTTCAACTACTGTTACCAAGCTTGCCCACCTATGGAGGGCCTCAGGACAAACGCGTTTAGTGTTTTGAAGGGAAACAGTTTTCGTGTAGGACAGCTATCATCCGTGCCGCTGGCACTCCTTCTGGCGGTGGTGGAGGCCTTAACATCCAGCGGATGAATCCGCAGGTTACTAAACCCATCGTGCCGCTGGCACTTTCTCCAAGTTTGTACAATAGAATAGCAGCAGCCTATCGCAGAAAATACTGAAAGAGCAAGGACATCAGTTGGTCTAAAGTACTAATAAAGCATCGCACCTGTCTGCCCAAGTGGGGAGAATGATTTAGATGAGTTTAACCCGAAAAATCAATGTCGTTTAGTTAAGAAGTTTTTCCAATACGGATCGTCCATTGAGAGGATTATGGTTTTAATCCATGGCTTTTTTACACCCGTTTTATCAATGTCGTTTAGTTAAGGCCATTTCCCTGTTTTCACCTGCTAGGAGTTTCTTTTCTATTTGACTTTAACTGTATGGCTTTGGCCATTTTGGTGGATTTTATCCTTTTCCTTTTTTCCATTGATGAAAAAAGAAAGAAAAAAATCTAGGCCGGTGGTCTGCCCTTTAAAATGGAACATGGATTTACCCTGCGACCGAGATCCGTCACCCATTTTAATTTCCAGCCGATGGCTACGACCTAAAAGCGAGTGGGTCTCGCTGTTCCACGACGCGAGCCAACTCACTTTCTTAACGGCCTCCACCATCGGCTGGAAAACAGGCATACCAAGGGCCGTAAGAAGGAAGCGATACCTTTACGGGACTTATCAACTGAATTCGCCTTGCAGGTATTTGGCGTTAAGAAATTAAAAAGCGGGCGGGCAAAAAGGCAGGCTTGTTTGACGAAATGCTGACCAAAAAGAATGCTGGCTGCTAGAAAAGGAGGAGTTTGCATGAGGGAGGGTTTTAATTTTAGCCCAATAGATGCGCAGCGGCGGGGTTTTTGGGTTACTTTTTTGACCTGAAGCAAAAAAGTAACAAAGGTAAAGAGGTAAAGACCATCTTGGAATTTAGCATGAAAAATAATTAAACCCATATTTCCAGAATTTGAATTTACTGATCAGTGTTGTATATTTTTAAACTCGGTTTATATATTTGGTTTTGTCAACGCCTGTCCTGGCAGCTATTAGTTAGTTTGGAGGTGGGAACGTCCCCAGTGGCCTAAATAGGCCAATGTACCGAATTGAATAATCGATAAAGTGTTCCTATTTTTAACGAGATATAACATTCATTTGAAGCCCTCTGATCAAATCTTTAATTATGCATCCTTACTTTTCTCATTTGCTCCAGGATATTCAAGATGCCCATAAGGAGGAATCTTTTCCTAATCCCATCGACAAATCCGATATCGAGGAACATTTCCAAGAAATAGATCAGTGGCTTTCCGGTGATGCGGCACATACGCTTGGTTATTACTGTGGATTAAGCCCTGAGGATTTTCCGCCTTCCAACGATTTCTCTGACGAGGAAATCAAACACATCTGTGAAGCTTTCGAAAAAATGCTTGCATCCTGGGGTGGCATCCATGATACCCCCAATAACTTCCCAATTAGGGAGAAATACAGCCTTATCATAGGATTGCTTGAAGAAGATTTCACTCCGATAAACGGTGGCGTCTATGTCTTTGATTGGTGCACAGGATATGCTCCTGATTGCCGACTGGGGGTATATTGTAGGTGTTTGGAGTTTTGGAAAGAAGACCAGTAACTGTCTGGAGTTCACCTATGATAAAACGTTAACCTTTATAATTTCCCCGCATACCTCCCCACCGCAAAAGCGTCTGTTTTCAGCGTTCCGATTTTTCCGGTTTTGAGATCGGCGAGGAGCTTGCCGGTGGCAGGTGCCAAGCTCACGCCCATCATGCTGTGCCCTGCCCCGAAGGCCACGTTTTCCCAGCCCGGTGCCTTGCCGATATAGGGCAACCCATCTGGTGAGCAAGGACGCATGCCTTTCCATATTTTATCCTGGGAAGGAAAATCAGCCTGAAATTCAGGATAATAAGCTTTGATCGATTCAAAAATCCCCTGTACACGCCTCATATTTATCATGTCAATACGATTGGAGATTTCCATGGTGCCGCCAAAACGGACCTTGTCGCCGTAGGGACTTTGGGAAACCCTGGCTTCTGTCAGAATACTTGCTTGTTTCAGTTCCGGCGTATTGGTCAGTTCAAAGCTGTATCCTTTTCCGCCCATCATGGGAAGCCTGAACCCTAGCATCTTGGCGATTTCTCCTGACCATGAACCTGCACAGACCATCACATGGCTGCAATCAATTTTGCCTTGGGAAGTAATGACCGCCGTTATTTTGCTCCCTGCTTTCTCGACTCCCGTGATGCCCACATTGCTCTTTAACTGCACCCCATGCTCCTTCAAGTGATTTTTAAGGATGCGATAGAGGTCTTTTGGAGAGAGATGGGCATCATCCGGAAAATACACCCCGCCACGCACGTCCACCTCTTGGTTTGGCTCCAATTTTCGGATATCATCTTTGCTGAGGATCTCTGCATTCAGCCCACTTTCCCGCGCCAAATGCGCCAGTTCTGCCTCTTCTTTTTCGCCTTCCCTGGTCTTGTACAGCATCAACAGCCCACGGTCTTGTAATTTGATGGCTTCATTTCCATGGGTGGCTACAAAATCCATGTAAAGCTGCTTGCTGTACAGGCTGATTCCCTTTAGATAAGGAATGGATTGCGCCACATGCTTGGCATTAGAATGTCGGTAAAACTGAAGGCACCAATCGATCAATCGCTTATCCAGACGGGGCTGGATATAAAAGGGGCTTTTGGAAGAAAACATCCAGGAAATCCCCTTAGCAATCATACCTGGTGATGCCAAGGGCACGATGTGGCTGGGCACGATCATCCCCGCATTGCCCGTGGAGCAGTTTTCCTTCATGTCTCCTTTGTCCACGACAATCACCTCTTCACCCTGTTGCTGGAGAAAATAGGCTGTAAAAAGCCCAACAATCCCCCCTCCTATTACCACCGTTGGTTTCATATTGTTTTGTTGTAGAATTGTTTTAGTGTTGCGCTTTTATACTGTGGATAGCTATAAGGCTATTCCTTTGCTTTACACTTGGTTCTGAATCCTAGATACGTTTTACTTGATATTTTGTATTTGTCCCAATCCTTGGACAGCCTTTTTCCATTCGCTATATCACCTGAAATCCATGCACATAGGGATCATCATCATCTAAAAAGATTGTGTTATAACCGGTGATTTTGGCCCAGCCTTCTATACTAGGTATTATGGCATCAAAATCCCCCACTTTGGTTTCTCCGATAATTTCACCGGTAAACCTCGAACCAATATAGCTTTCATTGACAAATGGTTCGTTGACGTGCAATTTCCCTTGCGAATAGAGCTGTGCCATCCTGGCGGAAGTTCCGGTACCACATGGAGAGCGGTCGATGGCCTTGTCCCCATAAAACACTGCATTGCGGCCGTGGGAGCTATTGTCCAAGGTCCTGCCAATCCACTGGATATGGCTCAGGCCATTGATGCGTGGATTTTCAGGATGGACAAATTCATAGGCTTCATTAATGGCTTTACGAAGCTTTCGGCTCATCGTGATCAACTGCTCTGCGGTAAAATCCTGTAAGCCACCGAAATTTTCCTGCGGCTCCACAATCGCATAGAAATTCCCGCCATAAGATACGTCAAACGTCAGTTCTCCGAGCACATCACAATTTACTTTCAGCCCTTTGGAAATCACGAAACTGGGTACATTGGTCAATTTTACCGAAGTCACCTGTTCTCCCTCCTGCGTATAACTTACCAGCACCAATCCTGCCGGGGTTTCCAACCTTAATTTGCCAGGGGTTTTAGGTGTGATCAAGCCTTCTTCGATGGCTACCGTCACCGTGCCGATCGTACCATGCCCGCACATGGGCAGGCATCCGCTGGTTTCTATGTACAGGACCGCTACATCATTTTGCGGATCATGGGGCGGATAGAGCATCGCCCCGGACATCATATCATGTCCACGAGGTTCAAACATCAAGCCTCTCCTGATCCAATCGTAATGTTTGACAAAAAACTGCCGTTTCTCAAACATGTTTTCCCCCTCCAAAAAAGGAAGACCGCCCGTGACCACCCTCACGGGATTGCCACATGTATGGGCATCAATACAACTAAAGGTTTTTTTCATTTATTATTTCACCACTACTATTTAGGGTAATTTATACGATTGACTAATTTAAAGCTCTAAGGATTTTAAATCCTGACCAACGTATGCGTTCCAATGCTTTGTTTTCCAAATTGAAAATCTTTCTTCCTGTATTGGAGTCCGAGACTCCTCGGCTATCAGTGCAGGGGCAGAGCCCCTGCACTGATAGCCTTCGTCAACGTATTCTAAAGGACTGATCAGAAAGTGTCCTTTAGGGGATTTAGGGGCATTTTTTTTAGCGAATTCCCTTCAAAACCAACATTTCTGCTCAACCGCCAATAATGCTACCCCCACCTACTTCGTACCTTAAACTACCCCCCTGTACTCAACACTCCATCAACGGTCCTGATTATCCCCAAAGGGTTGGCTTCTTTCAGCACCTCAGGCAGCAAGCGATCCGGACAGTTCTGGAAGGCAAATGGCCGGGCAAAACGTTTGATCGCATATACCCCTACAGAGGTGCTTCGGCTGTCTGTGGTGGCGGGAAACGGGCCACCGTGCTGCATCGCGTAACCTACTTCCACACCAGTAGGCACGCCCCCGAAGAGCAAGCGTCCACATTTTTCTTGGAGGATACTGATGAGCGCTGCTTGGTCGGCCACCTCATCCTCATGGGCCCATAGCGTGATCGTTAGCTGGCCTTGCAAGGAGCTTGCTGCTTGGAGCAATGCGTCTTTGCTATCATAGGCCACCACAATCCCAAACGGTCCAAAAACCTCTTCTTGCAACACTTCCTCCTTGATCCAAGTATCCAGATCAGTAAGGGCAAGGGCGGGATGACCTGTTTCTTTTCCTGCGGCCTTTTGGATCCACTTCAGCCCGCCAGCATTCGCCAGCTTATCCAGACTTTCATTATAGGCCGTTTGGATCCCATCGTGCAACATGGCTTGGCCAGCTGTATCTGCCAAGGCTTTGCCGACTTGCTGGGCAAAGGCCTCCGCGACATCTACCGGTACAAAAATCACTCCCGGGTTGGTACAGAATTGTCCTGCTCCCAGTGTCAGAGACTGCGCATATTGACCCGCTGCTTGCTGGGGATCGGCCAATGTCTTTTCAAAGGCAATAATCGGATTGATACTGCCCATTTCGGCAAAAACAGGAATTGGTTCGGATCGACTGTTTGCCAAGTCAAAAAGCGCTTTTCCTCCTTTGAATGACCCCGTAAAGCCTACCGCTTTGATCGCAGGATGCTGTACCAGTGCTTGGCCCTCGGAAACCCCACCTTCGATGTGCTGAAAAACCCCCTCAGGAAGTCCCGCAGCCGCAATGGCCTTTTGGATCGCTTCAAATACCATCAAAGATGTCTTTGGATGGCCTGGGTGCCCTTTGTACACCACAGTACAGCCAGCCGCAAGAGCAGACACACTGTCTCCACCGGCCGTAGAAAATGCCAATGGAAAGTTACTCGCTCCAAATACTGCCACGGGGCCCAACGGCACAAGCATCCTTCTCAGGTCAGGTTTTGGCACGGGGGTTCTTTCCGGATCCCCGTGGTCTATGGTCGCTTCCAGCCAAGATCCATCTTCTACGTAAGTGGCAAAAAGACGAATCTGCCCAGTGGTCCGTCCCAATTCTCCTTCGATCCTGCCTTCCGGTAAATGGGACTCCTCACAAGCAGTAGGAACCAACGCCCCCTTAATGGCTTCTAATTGCTCGGCAATCATCCGAAGGAACCTTGCCCTATCTGCCAGAGAAGTGTTTTTGTAGTGTTTAAAAGCTGCTTCAGATTGGTAAATCACCTTATCTAGTTGCATTATATACTGGTTTTGATTTCAGTTAATTCCGGTCTGTTTTCCAAGCCGGTTTGAATGAGTTTTTCGACACGTGCCCTTTCTTCCCCGACCAAGGTCAGTCTTGGCGCACGAACGTGCTCCGTACCAATGCCGGCCATCTGCTCGGCCAGTTTGATATACTGCACTAATTTAGGATGAATATCCAGTTCTAGCAATGGTAAAAACCACCGATATATCGGCAATGCTTCCTCAATCCTTCGCTCCTTGCACAGGTCAAAAAGGACCACCGTTTCTTTTGGGAATGCACAGACCAAACCAGCGACCAATCCATCGGCTCCCATCAGCACACTTTCCATGGTAAGGGTATCGACACCACAGAGAATTTTATAGCGACCTCCAAACCTCGTTTTCATGCGGGTAACATTGGACACATCACGGGTAGATTCCTTGACAGCTTGGATATTTTCACATTCCATCAGTTCATCAAACATCTCCAAGGTGACATAGGTTTTATAATCCACCGGATTGTTATAGATCATAATAGGAAGATCCGTGGAATTTGCCACTGTCTTGAAATAGGTGACCGTTTCCCTGTGATCGGATGGATACCGCATGGGAGGAAGCAGCATCAAGGCATCCAGCCCCATTTCTTCCGCCTTTTTGGCCCAGTAGATCGCTTTGACCGTGGATCCCTCGGCAATGTTGAGCACAATGGGAACCCTTCCTGCTATCCTCTCCTTGGTCTTCTTGGTAAGTTCGACTTTCTCTTCATCTTCCAATACACTGGACTCCCCCAATGTACCTCCCAAAATCACACCGCTGACACCCGCCTCTATTTGGGCTTCCAAATTAAGGAAGAAAGTATCATAATCAATGTTGCCGTCACCATCGAATTTGGTGGTAACCGCAGGAAAAACTCCGTTCCAATTCATACGTTCAAAATTTTATCGTTCGAAACAAAGGTAGTACTTGACTACCAGTGATTATTGCACCAAATTATTGATTGTTGATACAATATTGTCTGACCGGAATTTCGAAACGGGGCAAATACATTTCGTGTTTTGAGGAAAATCATTTGCGCATAAGCTAGGCATCATTGGTGCTGCCCAGGGAAATTACAAATCCCCATTATTCCGGTTCGGGATTATAAATGCCGAACAGCTAAGTTGATGTATTTATAGCAGCTGGTGTGCCTATAGCAACTTCAACTAACGGCTAGGCTGCTAGACAGATTTGACGAAATGCTACCCAAAAATAACGCTTGCAGCTAAAGAAGGTTTACCTGGCTTTGGTCAGTAGGGGTTTGCCTGCATAAGGGCAAATCAAAAAAACGATAAAATGACATAAAAACTGATGACCTCGGCTTTACGCTTCCATATATCGCGACAGTTCATGTCACTTTCTTCGCTCTACCCTTATTTTTTATTTACTTTGTCCTATGCAACATCCACTTTCCCTTTTAGAGCTGAACCAACTTATCCAACAAGCCTTGGACACGCAGCTGAACCCTAGCTACTGGGTCATTGCGGAAATTGGGGAGCTGCGTGATTCTCCCCGTGGGCATGCCTATCTGGAGCTGGTAGAAAAAACCGATCGACAAGTGCTTGCCAAAATCCGCGCAAACATCTGGTCATACACCTACAGGGGCATTTCCTCTAGGTTTTCTTCGATTACAGGCCAATCGCTCAAAGCAGGAATGAAAGTCCTGGCGCAGGTGAGCGTGCAATTTCACGAAGTCTATGGCCTGAGTCTGAACATCAAGGACATCGATCCAAACTTCACCTTGGGAGAGAAAGCTAGAAAACGGCAGGAAACCATCGACAGGCTCACCAAGGAAGGGCTTATCCATCTCAATAAACAGTTCATCTTACCACAAGTTCCCCAGCGGATAGCTGTCATCAGCTCGGCCAATGCCGCCGGATTTGGGGATTTCATCAATCAGGTGGACCATAACCGTGAAGGTTTTAGCATCCATTGGAAGCTGTACCAAGCCACCCTGCAGGGAGACCAAGCGGCCACCAGCATGATCCTGGCCATAGAGCAAGTAGAAATGGCCCATCAGGTCGAGCCATTTGACCTCTTGGTCATCATCCGTGGCGGTGGTGCGCAGCTAGACCTGGATTGTTTTGATGATTATGGACTGGCCAAGGCCATCGCCAATACTACCTTGCCAGTGGTCACGGGCATCGGCCACGAAAGGGATGAATCCATCGCTGACATGGTGGCCCATACCAAAATGAAAACCCCAACTGCTGTAGCAGAATTTATCTTAGGCGGCTTTAGGGAATTTGAGGACCTACTGGAAAAGCATTTTTCGCAACTGGAAAGAAATGCTGCCTATCACCTGCAAAAGGAAGATCGAAAAATGACGCAGTATGACCATTTGCTAAAAAGCCTCTTTCTAAACCAGAAAAACCGGGAGCAGGAAAAAACCAACCTCCTCCAATACCGTATCCATTCCCTAACTGGCCAGACGATAAAGCTACGTAGCCATCAGCTGGAGAATTTGGAGGGAATGTTCAAAAAAGGAGTCCAAGGACTTCTACAACAGCAAAAAAGCAAAATGGAAAATCTGGAAAAAGACCTTCTCAGGCTTGATCCAGCCACTTTCTTCAACAAAGGATATACCCGATCAGAAATCAATGGAGTCCCCATCAGTAATGCCTATCCGAAAAAAGGCGACACCATGATGACCTATGGGACAAAAAAAACTATCCAAAGTACCATCAATTCAATAAACAACCATGAGTGAAAAGAAAAATTTCAGTTACGATAAAGCAGTGGCCAGAATAGAGGAAATTGTCCGTCTTTTGGAACAGGACGATAAAAGCATCGATGAACTTTCCGCATTGGTAAAGGAAGCCAGTAAGCTGGTAAAAGACTGCAAGTCCAAACTCCGAATGACCGAAGAGGATATTCTCAAAGCCTTCGGTGAGGAAGAAAATTAATATACTATTGGGCACCTTAAATTATATCCCTTAAAACATTCCATCCTTACCACCTTTACCCTTTCTTCTCCAAGTATTCTTCCCTGGCTTCAGGGGTAAGAATTCCTTCAAAAATAATGGAAATTGCCTGATCGTAGATTTTGGCTGGATTGGTCTTGAGTCCATCCACCATCTCCTTTGGAAATTGGCCCAGAAATTTCGGATCTATCAAATTCTGAATGGCGGACGCATAAAGGAGTACTACCATGCTTTTGTCCACATGGGAAGCCACCAGCCCTTGGTCGATACCCGTTTGGACCAGGCGCTGAAAACGCAAATAAGCCGACGTCCGAATGTAATCCTCCAGTGAAGCCCATACTTCTGGAACTTGTTCTCTCATATCTGCCAGCAATTCCGGATTAATGGGAGCCAAATCCTTTGCAATGGCCGAAAGCATTGACTTCAACTTTAACAAAAAGCTAAGTTCATCATTCTCCAAAATGGTCTCCACCTTAAGGCTCAACCTCGTTTTCAACATGTTAAATGACGCCTCCAACAGTTCCTGCTTTCCCGGAAAATACTGATAAACCGTCTTTTTGCTCATCCCTAATTTTTTGGAGATATCATCCATGGTGGTATGCTTGAAACCATTTCTAAAAAACAGCTGATTGGCTGCTTCCAGAATTTTCAGTTCCACTTCCTCGTTTCTTTGCGCTTTCATTATTCTAGTTACTCCGTCCCCAAAGATAGCTATTGTATGCAAAATTGCCAGCCCAAATAAATTATGGAGGGGCTTTTCCCCTTAAATTCACCGAAAAAATGTAGATTTGAACATTAAACTCGGAATATGCATTAGCATATCTTTTACGAACTGAAATTACTTCAAAATCAGTCGCTTTGCTTTAGTTTTTGGCGCAACCGTAGCGATGCTACGCATACACCTACAAACTAACTGATTTTCTTGCACTTTCAGCACTCACCACGATCCCTGATGTATAAAGCGAGTTAAAGCAATTAGAATTTTAAGCAGCTAGATGAGCACCATTTCAAAACCTGAAGCCCAAAAAAGAATTGCTGAATTAACAGCTACTATCAACCACCACAACCAGCTGTACTACCAAGAGGACCGCAGTGATATCAGTGACTTCGAATTTGACAAGTTACTGGAAGAACTAACGGTACTGGAAGAGCAATTCCCAGACCTTCAAGACAAGAACAGTCCTACCCAACATGTCGGCGGTACGATCACCAAGGAGTTTGAAACCGTGGAACATGAGACACGCATGCTCTCACTGGGAAACACCTACAGCAAAGAAGAACTCCTCGCATTTGACGAAAGGGTGGCCAAAGGCTTGGGGCACCGCGATTACAGCTATTTCTGCGAATTGAAGTTTGACGGGGTAGCCATCAGCTTGGTTTATGAAAACGGTGAATTGGTCAGGGCCGTCACACGCGGAGATGGCTTCAGGGGCGATAACGTAACCGCCAATGTGAAAACCATCAAAAACATCCCGCTTTTCCTTCAGGGCGATGATATCCCCGGTAAATTTGAGGTTCGTGGAGAAATTTTTCTTCCGGTCAAAGCATTTGAAAAAATCAATGCCGAACGAGAGGCCAATGGCGAGGCCTTGCTGGCCAACCCACGAAACACTGCCTCTGGCACCTTAAAAATGCAAGACAGTAGTATCGTCGCCAAGCGGCGCCTAAATTGTTATTTCTACCAATTGCTGGGAGATGATATCGGTGTTGACCAGCATGATGAAGCCATGCACCTCCTTGAAAAATGGGGCTTCAATATCTCCCCAACCTACAAAAACTGCAAGAATGTCAATGCGGTATTTGAATACATTGAAACTTGGCGCGAAAAACGACACACATTGCCTTTGGACACTGACGGTGTGGTGCTTAAAGTAAATGATTATGCACAGCGGGAAGAACTAGGGTTTACGGCTAAAATCCCACGCTGGGCCATCGCATATAAGTATAAGGCAGAAAGTGCAGAAAGTGAGCTCATGTCGGTCACCTATCAGGTAGGCCGGACCGGAGCCATTACACCAGTGGCCAACCTCTCTCCTGTTTTGCTGGCCGGCACTACCGTAAAACGCGCTTCCTTGCACAATGCCAATGAGATCAAGCGACTGGACCTGCACAATGGTGATGTGGTCTATGTGGAAAAAGGAGGTGAAATCATCCCAAAAATAACCGCAGTGGCAGTGGATAAAAGAAAACCCCACGCCAAACCGGTCACCTATATTACCCACTGTCCGGAATGTGGCACAGCACTGGAGAGAAAAGAAGGAGAAGCTAAGCATTTCTGTCCTAATACCGTGTCGTGTCCGCCACAGGTATTGGGAAGAATAGAACATTTTGTCCATAAACGTGCCATGAACATCGACAGTATGGGCACGGAGCGCATCAGGGCACTGATCGACCAGGGATATGTGGAGCATCCGGCGGATCTTTATGAACTGGAGTATAAAAAAGACCAATTGTTGGGGTTGGAAATCAATGCCGAACAATACGAAAAAAGCAGTGATGGGTACTTGTTTGTTGCCTTGAGGAAAGCGCTCTTTGCAGTCACAGACGGCATTTCACTTTCGGCCATTGATCAATATCTGGTCTCTACCGAAACATTGGAACAGCACCAGAAGCTAAAACAATTCACGGATTTTGTCCAAAAGCAAAACAAAAAGGTAGCCCTTAACTTGGCAGCCATCGATAAATTGACAGCGCTCCTTGGAAGCATTTCCCATGACCAAATTGAAGATTTCTTGCCTGTATCAGCAGTATTGGCCATGTTTGTAGGTAATCAAATTGCCCTGAGTGACCTACACCAGTTGAGCCAACAAAACAACACCGTTCACGACATGGTTCTGGCCTTTGACTTTGAGCTGCACCAAGAGCAAGAGGGCAAAATAAAAAAACTAAAAGGCAACACCTTCCAAGAAGGAGTAATTTCAAATATGCTTTCAGGAATCGCTGCCTCAAAGGAGCAGCCGTTCGAAAAGGTGCTTTTTGCCCTGGGTATTAGGAATATTGGGGAAAATACTGCCCAGCTCTTGGCCAGGCATTTTAAGACCATCGATAACCTCAGTCAGGCAAATACAGAACAGCTACTGGACATCAATGGCGTGGGAGAAACGCTGGTGAACAGCATCCACGAGTTTTTTGCCAAGGAAGAAAACCAAGCCAATATCGTCCGGCTAAAAGATCATGGTCTTCACTTTGAGATAAGTGCAGAAGACCTTCCCGAAGTGAAGGGCAATGCGCTAGAAGGACTCAAAGTGCTGGCATCCGGAAAATTTGAACACTTTAAGCGTGACGAGATCATTGAAGCCATTTCGGCCCAGGGTGGCACCTATTTGAAATCCGTTTCCAAAAACCTCGACCTGATTATCGAAGGAGCTGATATGGGACCAAGTAAAAAAGAAAAAGCTGTAAAACTCGGTATTAAAATGATATCTGAAAACGAATTCTTAAGCATGATAGCAGACTAGTCTGTCCCCAAGCCATCAGGTATGAAATGGATCAAAAAGTTCTTTATCGGACTCAAAATCAAAAAAAACAACGACCAAAAATACGAGAAAAGCAAAAAATCGATTGAGGATATAAAATCAATTCATATTTTAGCAAACTCTTATGAAAATTTGGTAATAGCCGAAGCTTGTGTGGCCAAAAACTGGCCTCCTGGGGTAGATGTGGTAGGCGTTCACTATAGTGATAAAACAGGGAATACAGATGGCTTCTCCGTTCAAAATTTCAGTTTATTGGGGAAACCAGACGAGTCCCTTCAGGAGTTCCTCCTGCAAAACACTGATATCTTAATAGTTACCGCCTCAGCTTTAGATCCCTTTATGCAACTGATCGTCCAGGAAAAATCCGCTGATTATAAAATAGGGTTCCTTAGCGAACAAGGTGGAAAAATACTGGATATTATGCTAGCGAAAGATGGTAACGATCTATCGCCAAATATTGAAAATTTACTAAAATACCTAAAGAAGATAATTTAAAAATGGAACAATTTATTGGGACAGGGGTAGCGTTAGTTACGCCGTTTGATGAAGAAGGGAATATTGATTTTAATGGGTTGGACAAGGTGATTGAGCATGTTATCCAGGGAGGCGCAGACTACTTAGTGGTAATGGGCACTACTGGAGAAGCATCTACGATGTCCCGTAAGGAAAAGCATGAGATCCTTGCTGCGTCTGTCAAGACCAATAACGGAAGATTACCTATCGTCTATGGTATTGGAGCAAACAACACACAAGCCGCAATAGATGAGATCAACGAAACTGACCTTTCCGGTGTATCTGCCCTGCTTTCTGTCAGTCCATATTATAACAAACCTACCCAAGAGGGCATTTATCAACACTATATCAAAGTGGCTGATGTAAGCCCAGTTCCAATCATCCTTTACAATGTACCGGGAAGGACCATGTCCAATATAACTGCAGCAACCACCCTGCGGCTTTCAAAACATCCAAAAATCATAGGTGTAAAAGAGGCCAGCGGTGACATGGTACAATGCATGGAAATCGTTCGCAAAAAACCGTCCGACTTTTTATTGATATCGGGTGATGACATGCTGACCACAGCCTTAAAAGCGATCGGTGGACAAGGAGCCATTTCTGTTTTGGCAAATGCCTACCCTGATATCTTCAAGACCATCTGCCATGGCAGTGCGGAAGAATCGCTGGCGGCCACTTTCAGGCTTCTGGATATCAATTCCTGGATGTATGCAGAAAGTAACCCGGTAGGCGTCAAAAATCTTCTTAAGCACATGGGAGTATGTGGTGACCAAGTGAGATTGCCATTGCTTATGGCTACGGAAGAATTGGACAAAAAGATCAAGGAACTTGCCGCAAAGGTTTAATCCTAAATTTACTTTGCAAAAAAAGGCTGATCGGGGATCAAGCAATATTTCTGGGTGAACGAATGTTGACATGGTCTAATAAAAGAAAAATTCATACCGTAAAAACGATGGGCTTCCTCCATCCGCACGAATGGAGCTTAGCGGGAATTCATGGGGAAAAGGGAGAGAAATGCGGCTAAAACCGAAAACGTTGGGTGGGCAAATTTACCATGGGCTTTCACCCATGGCTAAAATTATATCGCCCCCTCTGGGGCTAGCTTTCGAGCGTAATCTATCAATGTAGGCCTAACATGCACTTGGTACCCTTTGGGACCTTTATGGCATTATTTTTATCGGTGGTTTTTCCATTTAGAAAACTGGCAGCCGCCAACTTTAACCCGGAATATGCATTAGCCTATCTGTTGCGACCTTAAACTGTTTCAAAATCAGCCGTTTCACTTTAGTTTTCGGCATAACCGTAGCGATGCTACGCTAATGCCTCCAAACTAACTGATTTTCTTGCAATTTCAGCTCTCACTACGATTCCTAATGCATAAACCGGGTTTAACGTTTGATCCCTGATCGGTATCGAACGAGACCTCAAAAGAACAAAAAAAAGGAGACCAACTTAGCTGGTCTCCTTTTTTTAATACAAGAAAATATATTATTCTTTATTCTTGATATCCTGAACCTCTTTACGAATATCTTGTGCGATATTCTTAAGATCTTGCATTCCCTTTCTTACCCTGGTACCGGCAGCTTGGTTGCCTTTGTCATAGAACTTCTCAAAGTCTGACTCCAAAGAGGTAACGAGATCTTTAATTTCACTAAATCTGCTCATAGTAAAAATAAGTTTTTTGGTTGATGATAAGTTTATTTTACCTTCTCAATATAGTCAAAATGTTTATAAAACAACAGAAGAGGCATGTTTTTTGGATTTATTCTCCAAACGAGGTAGCCAATTCGGAAGTTTTATAGTAGCCACTGGTCAATTTGTCCTTAATGGCTTCAAATGCGGTAATGGTTTCACTTACATCAGCCAGTGTGTGGGCGGCTGTAGGGATCAATCGCAGGATAATCATGCCTTTTGGCACTACGGGATAAATTACAACAGAGCAGAAAATATTATAATTTTCCCTAAGGTCCTTGCTAAGTGTAGCAGCCTCTCCTACCGTTCCGTTCAGTACCACAGGAGTGACCGGAGTAGTGGTGGTACCGATGCTAAAGCCTTTTTCCTTAAGGCCGTTTTGAAGAGCATTTACCACTTCCCATAATTTATCCTTATGACCTGGATTTTCACGTATCATCTCCAATCTTTTCAGCGCACCTTCTACGAAGATCATCGGTAGTGCTTTGGCAAAAATCTGAGAACGCATGTTGTACTTCAGGTAATGCACCACTTTGGCATCACCCGCTACAAATGCACCAATTCCGGCCATGGATTTTGCGAAAGTGGAGAAATAAAGATCCACTTGATCTTGAACTCCTTGCGCTTCTCCTGCACCAGCGCCTGTTGGGCCCATCGTTCCAAAACCATGTGCATCATCTACTACCAATCTAAATTGGTACTTCTCTTTGTATTTTACGATCCCTTTAAGGTCTCCCATATTACCGGTCATCCCGAAAACACCTTCGGTGACCACGAGGATACCTCCTCCAGTTTCATTGGTAAGCTTCTCTGCTCTGACAAGCTGCTTTTCAAAGCTCTCCATGTCGTTATGAGGATACACAAAGCGTTTCCCCATGTGCATGCGCAGGCCATCGATGATGGAAGCATGACATTCGCTATCGTAAACAATTACATCCTTGCGATCCACTAATGAGTCGATCACAGACATAATGCCTTGATAGCCATAATTGAGCAAATAAGCCTTTTCTTTTCCTACAAATGCCGCTAATTCATTCTCCAACTGCTCGTGTACATCGGTATTTCCCGACATCATTCTAGCCCCCATGGGATAGGCAGCTCCCCATTTCTGGGCGGCTTCGGCATCAGCTTTTCTGATTTCCGGGTGGTTGGCAAGGCCAAGGTAGTTATTCAGACTCCATGTCAGCACTTCCTCTCCTTTAAATTTCATTCTAGGGGCTATTTCTCCTTCCAATTTAGGAAACATGAAATATCCCTCTGACAAATCAGAATGTTTGCCCAAAGGCCCTAGATTCGTGTTTAATTTTTCAAATATATCCAAAACTTATAACGTTTAGAGTACTTAATCTTTACTTCTTATAGCGGTCCGTTAAAACCCCCAAAAATAGCACTTTTTCCAGTATTGTGCAAAAAAAGCCCCGTTTTTCAGTTATTTACCCATTAATTGTTATCTTACATTTACACAATTTTTGGTTTTGCACGAAGCCCGATCGAATATGCAGAAAATAAAAAAAATCCTCGTGGCCAACCGTGGGGAAATCGCATTACGGATCATGAGGACCATCAAGGAAATGGGACTTTATTGCGTAGCGGTATATAGTGAAGCAGATAAAAACGCCCCTCACATACTTTATGCAGACGAAGCCTATTGCCTCGGACCTGCCCCTTCCCATAAATCCTATCTCCTCGGAGAACGCATCATTGAAGCTTCTCAAGCCCTCGGTGCTGATGCCATCCATCCGGGCTATGGTTTCCTATCGGAAAATGCATCCTTTGCCAAAAAAGTAGCTGATGCTGGGCTTATTTTTATCGGACCACCCCCGATATCCATCGAAGTCATGGGCGATAAACTTGCTGCCAAAAAAGCTGTTTCCCAATATGATATCCCCATGGTTCCAGGTACTGACCACGCCATAATGGATATCCAAGAAGCAAAAGTTACCGCCACAAAAATTGGCTATCCCATCCTTATTAAAGCCAGTGCAGGAGGAGGAGGAAAAGGTATGAGAGTCGTAAAAGACGAGGAGGAATTTGAAGAACAAATGAAAAGAGCCGTCAGCGAAGCGCAATCGGCTTTTGGAAACGGGGCCGTTTTTATCGAAAAATACATCACTTCTCCCAGGCACATAGAAATCCAAGTGCTTGCAGACCAGTATGGAAATTATGTTCACCTCTTTGAGCGGGAATGCTCTGTTCAGCGCAGGCACCAAAAGGTAATTGAAGAAGCACCCTCTGCTGTCGTCAGCGAGGACATGAGAAAAGCAATGGGCACTGCGGCCATTGATGTTGCCAGGGCCTGCAACTACTATGGTGCCGGTACAGTGGAATTTATCGTTGACGAATCACTTAATTTCTACTTTTTGGAAATGAACACCCGACTTCAGGTCGAGCATCCAGTTACCGAAATGATCACCGGCAAGGATTTGGTAAGGGAGCAAATCCTCATCGCTGAAGGTCACCCGCTATCCTTTGCCCAAGAAGACCTCAAAATCATAGGGCATGCCATAGAAACGAGGGTTTATGCCGAAGATCCTGCCAATAATTTCTTACCTGGCATTGGTAGATTAGTGACCTACAAATTGCCACAAGGCCCAGGTATCCGGGTAGATGATGGGTTTCGGGAAGGAATGGAAATCCCCATCTACTACGACCCCATGATTGCCAAGCTGGTCACGTATGATGAAGACCGACAAAAGGCCATCCAAAAAATGGTACGGGCTATTGACGGTTACCAGATCACCGGCATTACGACCACCCTGGCATTTGCCCGTTATGTCATGCTGCATCCTGCCTTTCAGACAGGAGAGTTTGACACAAAGTTTGTCGAAAAGCATTTTTCTCCAGATTTGCTCTCAGAGAACTTGATGGATGAAGAGCAAGAAATTCTTGCCGCTATCGCCACGTATCTAATGCCCAATGCTAAGCCGACTCCCATGGCCAGTGATGAAAAAAAGCAAAAAGAGTCTAAATGGAAAACCAGAAGAATGAATGGCTGAAATCATCCCGTTCAGTGCATGGCTGTATGCTGATAAACTACGTCCACAGATAGCTCAATTGACAGTACCGACATTTGATGAGATTCCTGCAAAACAGCTCAATAAGCGCTATCAAAACCCTATAAACAGCATTCACCTCAGCCTCCCCAAATCCATCAAAAACTTGGAAAAAGCGGGAACTTTATTACAAAAATGGAAAACCGATGGCATTCTTATGCAAGCGCCATCACTAGCCGTATATGTATATTACCAGCACTTTAGCCTTCCTGGCTCACAGGAACAATTTTGTAGAAAAGGATTTATAGCCTATATCAAAGCCTATCCATGGGAAGATGAGGTGATCCTAGGCCACGAAAACACCATTTCCCATGCTTTAAAAGAGCGGATCCGGCTATTGGAAGAAACCCAAATCCAAACCAGCCCTACACATGGGCTGTACGAAGACCCAGAAAACACCTTATTACCGATTATGGACCATTCCATGAAAAAACCCATTTTGGATTTTAGGAATGAAATGGGTATCCGAGAGCAATTGGCAGCTGTCAAAGATCCTAAGGATATCATGCAGTTTATAAACCACCTAAAGGATCAAAAGGTGATTTTAGCTGACGGACACCATAGACTTGAGGCATCCATCCAACATAGGGAATATTCAAAAGCCAAAAATGGCCAGCATACGGGCAACGAAGCTTATAATTACCATATGATGTATTTTACAAACGCCCATTCAGATCATTTAAAAATTCTTCCCACTCACCGCTTACTTTCTAATGTATCGCTTCCAAAGAATCAACTATTGGAAAAAACTGCTGAATTCTTTGCGATAGAATGCATCTCCATTGACCTGAAATTAGATAGTTTGAGGATCACACAACCTTGGACATTTATTTTAATGCTCAAACAAACAGCCTATAAAATATCTTTGCGCCAGGAGAAATATAAATTGTTCATTTCTGCAATACCAGAAGTAGTAAAGCGCTTGGATATATCAGTATTGCATTATTTCTTTGTTGACCAAGTCATTGGGATTCCTTTTCGAGACCAACAGCATTCAAAGAGAATCATCTATGAAACTGACCGAAAAAACTGCCAAGACCTATTAAACAGTGGAAAAGCCGACGTAGCCTTACTGACCAGGGAAATATCCATCGAAGAAGTGATGGAAGTCTGTCATTCAGGATATACACTCCCCCAGAAATCAACCTATTTCTACCCAAAAACGTCCTTTGGATTGTTATTTGGATCCATCAAAGAAGAAGAATTCATTACCTATCCCTAAATCATACCACACATTGAGAACTATTTTACCCAATAAAAAAATAATTTTAGCCAGTAAGTCTCCCAGAAGACAAGAACTTTTGAAAGGCCTCGACATTGAATTTGAAATCAGAACAAAGGATGTCAATGAAGACTTCCCTGCCGAACTCCCCGACAATCAGGTTGCTGCCTTTCTTGCGGAAAAGAAGGCGGCTGCTTTTGAGGCTGACCTTGGAGAAAACGAAATTTTGATCACTTCAGACACCACTGTCTTGATCAACGACAAAGTCCTGAATAAACCGAATAATCAAGAAGAAGCCGTCCAAATGTTACAAATGCTATCCGGCAATGTCCATCATGTCATATCAGGTGTATGCATCCTGGACAAGGTCAAAAAGGTTGTTTTTGACGATATCACGGAGGTACATTTCAAGCATCTTTCCGATCATGAAATAACGCACTACATAGAAAAATATCATCCCTTTGATAAAGCGGGATCATATGGCGTTCAAGAGTGGATTGGCTATGCTGCAGTTTACAAATTGGTTGGTTCATTCTATACCGTCATGGGACTACCTGTGCACAAGGTATATGAAGCTCTCAAAAACTGGTAGGCCACTAAGCCACTAAAACACAAAGCAATTATAAATTCTTTTCACCGCAGGTCCAACCTGCACTTGGTGCCTTTGGGACATTGTGGATCAAGCAATATTTCTGTAAGCAATAAGTTTATGTGTTTATCGAACCAGTGATACGCCACCAAGGCTCCAAGTCACTAAGCAATCATAAATTCTTTCAATTCCAGTTTACAACATCTACTTGGCAGCCAAAAAGAAGGAGTTTGCCTGCATGGGGGTAGGCTTTAATTTTAGGCCAATAGCTGCACACCTGTGCGCCGTGGCGTAGCGGCGGGGTTTTCGGGTTACTTTTTTGACCTGAAGCAAAAAGGCAACAACGGTAGAGAGATGAAAAACCAACCGGGAATTTGGCAAGAAAGATAATTGCCCAAGGAAAAAAGACAGAACACATTTTTCCAAATACACACTAAACTAAACCGCATTAAATGCGGGTTAACCGCAGGTCCAGCATGCACTTGGAGCCTTTGGGACATTGTGGCATTTCTTTAACGGTGGTTTTTCCGGTAAGAAAACCGGCAGCCCCCAACTTTTCCGCTTGATCAAAATCCCCCATGCCGGATCCCCCGGTCCTGCCAGGGGCATATAAAAATGAAAAGGCCCACCGCTTGTGCGGTGGGCCTGTATAAAAGCGGGCGGCGACCTACTCTCCCGGGTGTAACCCCAGTACCATCGGCGCGACAGGGCTTAACTTCTCTGTTCGGGATGGGAAGAGGTGGATCCCCCGTGCCATACCACCCTAAGCTCTTCGTCCCATCGACATTTCTCAGGCGACGGAACAATATCTTTATTTCCTTTTTGGCCTTTCGACATTACCAAAGATAATACAACTCCGAACAGGCAAGCTTTCGGGCTATTAGTACTGCTCGGCTATGCCGTCTCCGGCTTTACACCTGCAGCCTATCAACGTCATCGTCTATGACAACCCTGTACGGAAACCTCATCTCGAGGTGGGTTTCGCACTTAGATGCTTTCAGCGCTTATCCCTTCCGGACGTAGCTACCCGGCAGTGCAGTTGGCACCACAACCGGTACACCAGCGGTCCGTCCAACCCGGTCCTCTCGTACTAAGGTCAGATCCTCTCAAGTTTCCCACGCCCGCAACAGATAGGGACCGAACTGTCTCACGACGTTCTGAACCCAGCTCGCGTGCCACTTTAATGGGCGAACAGCCCAACCCTTGGGACCTTCTCCAGCCCCAGGATGTGACGAGCCGACATCGAGGTGCCAAACCTCCCCGTCGATATGAGCTCTTGGGGGAGATCAGCCTGTTATCCCCAGAGTACCTTTTATCCTTTGAGCGACGGCCCTTCCATTCGGTACCGCCGGATCACTATACCCGTGTTTCCACCCTGCTCGGCTTGTCGGCCTCGCAGTCAAGCTCCCTTATGCTATTGCACTCCGCGCACGGTTACCAAGCGTGCTGAGGGAACCTTTGGAAGCCTCCGTTATCCTTTTGGAGGCGACCACCCCAGTCAAACTACCCACCAAGCAATGTCCCCGACATTCGCGGGTTAGACACCCGACAAACAAAGGGCCGTATTTCAACAGTGGCTCCACAACGCCTGGCGACGCCGCTTCACTGCCTCCGGCCTATCCTACACATTGTTTGCCCAATGCCAATGCTAAGCTGCAGTAAAGGTTCATGGGGTCTTTCCGTCCCGTTGCGGGTACGCGGCATCTTCACCGCGACTACAATTTCACCGAGCTCATGGCCGAGACAGTGCCCAGATCGTTACACCATTCGTGCAGGTCGGAACTTACCCGACAAGGAATTTCGCTACCTTAGGACCGTTATAGTTACGGCCGCCGTTTACCGGGGCTTCAGTTCAGCGCTTCCCTTACGGTAACGCCCCCCCTTAACCTTCCGGCACCGGGCAGGTGTCAGGCCTTATACTTTGTGTCTCCACTTCGCAAAGCCATGTGTTTTTGATAAACAGTCGCCTGGGCCTTTTCACTGCGGCCTCTCTCATTTCTGCGAGTAGGCGCCCCTTCTCCCGAAGTTACAGGGCCATTTTGCCGAGTTCCTTGGCCATGATTCACTCGAGCACCTCAGGATTCTCTCCTTGACCAC